>NZ_CP080332.1:4498877-5998503 GCF_019456655.1 Mycolicibacterium diernhoferi
GACACCGCCGCGTTCTCGGCCATCCAGCGATTCAGCACGGCCTCGCCGCCGGCGAAGGTCTGCCGCTTGCCCGACCCCACCCGGCGCAGCGCGAAGCCGAGTTCCTCGCCGAGCAGCACGCCGAGGGATTTGCGCAGCGTGGACCCGTCGGCGCTGCCGTTGCCCGCGCCGTAGTGATAGCGGATGCGTTTGCGGAGATCCTGCGGGGCGCGCGGCTTCCCGTCGGCCCGCGGCGGGCCCGGGCAGACCCCGACATACAGCAGCGTCCAGCCGTCGTGCACCTCACAGCCCTCGACGTCGATACCGCCGGGGATCTCCTTGAACCACCAGCCGTAGGCGCCGGGCACCGCGGGCACCGGCCCCGGGTCCCCGAGCACCTCATCCCGCGTATACCGCTGCGCATCAAGGAAATTGGCGACAGCATCAGCAGCGCGCTTCGCGGACATCGACTCAGCCATTGGTCCAGCCTAGTCCCCGCATGCCACCGGGTGATCCGTCAGAGCACGTCGGTACCCGCGTTGATCGCCTGATTCTCCGCAATCACGTCCATGATCACGCCGACCACCGGTTTGGGTGTCCAGTCCGCGCGGAAGATGCCCATGGTGGCCTCGTGCGGCAGCGGATCCACATAGTCGGCAAGGGTGTGGATGAACGCCGGCCCGGCGAACGCCAGTTCACGCCAGGCGCGCAGGAAGTCGCCCACGAAGGCGGCCTGGGCGGCCTCCCCGCCCTCGGACACCGGCTGCCCGTACTCGGTGGCCCAGATCTTCAAGTTGGCGTCGCCATTGGCGACCATCACCGCATACAACTGCTGGGCCTGGGTGAGCGGCACCCCGGCGTGGCCCGCCCCCGCCGAGAACGGCACCCCGTAGTGATACGGGTGGAAGGCCAGCGCGTCGAAGTACCCGCCCGCTCCGGCGGCGTACATCTGGGACAGATAGGTCACCGGATTGATGGCCGGCCCGCCCGGCACCTCCGCGACCGCCGCCACCGAGCCGCCGATGACGGTCGCGGCGGGGTCGGCCGCCTTGATCGCGGTGTAGGCGATCTTGAGCAACGCCGTGTAGGCGGCCGCATCGGGTGTGGGCGCCCAGAAGCCGTTGTAGTTCGGCTCGTTCCAGATCTCGTAGTCGGCCACCTTGCCCTGGTAGCGGGTCGCCACCGCGGAGACGAAGTCGCCGAAGGCGACCAGATCGGTGGGCGCTCCCTGATACGGCGGCTGGCCGGGTGTCGCCGCCCAGTCCGGGGTGGTGTTGATGGTGGCCAGCACCGTGATGCCGTGGGCGTTGGCGCTGTCGACCATGCGGTCCACCGCCGCCCAGTCGAAGGTGTCGTCCTCGGGCTCGGCTCCGGCCCACGGCAACAGGATGCGGATGGTCCCGACGCCGGCCGCCTTGAGCAGACCGAGCGCCATGTCGGTGTCGACCTGAGAGTAGAAGTACATCTGCTGGACGTTGACGGCCACCGTGGTCGCCCGCTGGTCGATCGCCGATGGTGCGGGCGGTGCGATGGTGACATGCACGGTGGCGGTGGCGATCCCGCCGAATCCGTCGGCGATGTCGACCTCGAAGCTGTCGGTGTCCGCACCCTCGGTCACCAGCGCACGGTAGCGGGCGTCGACGCCGGGGATGTAGGTGAACTGCCCGTCGGCGCGCACCTTCACCGTGCCGAAGGCGGGGCCCGAACTCAGGCTGTAGGTCAGCGCGTCGCCGTCGGGGTCGTCGGCGGTGACGACGCCGGTCACCGCGCCGAGGGCGCTGGACCCACCGGTGACGGTCCCGGCCCCGTTGACCGGCGCCGCGTTGTCCGTCGGGCTCTTGGCGATGCTCAGCTTGATGGTCTTGGTGACGGTGCCACCGAAGCCGTCGCTCACGGTGATGCTGACGGTCTCGGACTTGGCCGCGGCACTCGCCCCGCGCTTGGAGGCCGCGGCGCGGGCCGCCGCGGTCGGGGTGTAGGTGAACGTTCCGTCCGGGTTGACGGTGAAGGTGCCCTTGGTGGTCCTGCCGACCGTGTAGGCCAGCGGATCACCGTCGGTGTCGGTGGCGTTGATCGCCCCGGTGATCACCCCGGAGCGCTCCTGAGGGTTGCCCAATGTCGGTGCGGCCCAGACCGGTTTGATGTTGGCCGCCCCGATCTTGACGTTGACGGTCACCGGGACGACACCGCCGTGCCCGTCATCGACGGTGATGGTGAAGGTGTCGGTCTTGTCGGCGTAGGTGGCGCCCGGCGCCCTGGCCGCGGCCAGGGCCGCCGCGGTCGGGGTGTAGGTGAAGCCGCCGCCGCTGGACACCGCGACGGCGCCCTTGGCCGGGGCGGTCCAGGTGAAGTTCACCTTGTCGCGGTCACCATCGGTCGCCTTGACGGTGCCCTTCACCGCGCCCGTGCTGGCCTGCGGTTTACCGATCGTCGTGCTGACGGTCGGCACCTTGTTCGCGGGATCTATTGCGATGGTGATGGTTTGGGTGAATGTGCCGTAGCGACCGTCGGAGACCAGCACGGTGAAGGAGTCGGTGGTCGCCGAGGCGGGTGCGCCCGTCTTGGCGGCGGCGTGCCGGGCGCGGGCGGTGGGTGTGTAGGTGTAGGTCCCGTCGGCCTTGAGCACCAGCTTGCCCTTGGTGGGCTTACCGGTGAGCTGATACGTCAGTGGGTCACCGTCGAAGTCGACGACCCCCACGGTGCCCGTCATCGCGCCGGTTGCGGGATTGGCGACGGTGTAGGAAGGATCATTGGAGAACGGCGCCCGGTTGGTCGGCACCAGCGAGAAGGCATGCGCTGCACCGGAGTCCAGGTCGGTGAAGAACATCCGGGTGCCGTCCGGGCTGAGCACCATGCCCGTCGGCCCGGCCAGGCCGCCGATCTCGGCCACGCCCAACACCGCGGCGCCGCGGAGATCCAGCGCCGCCACCAGGCCGCTGCCGGTGGTGACCATCGCCGCGGAACTGTCGCCGGTGAGCACGATGCCGGTCAGCGCATGCCCGAGTTCCATTGGGACGACCGTCTTCTTGGCGAAGTCGTAGACGGTGAGCCCACCGGTCGCGTCGACGGCGTACACCGTCTGCAGGACCGAGCTGTAGGCCAGTCCGGTCGGCGGCTGACCGGTGAGCGTGAGCACCGCGGCGGACTTCCCGGTGGAGGAGAACGACGACAGCTGACCCCCGTCGGCGGTCGCGCCGGCCACGAAGATCCGCTTACCGTCCGCGCTCACCGCGAGGTGCGTGGCCGTCACTCCCGGGTCCAGGCGCACGGTGCCGGCGATCTTGTTGTTCGACGTGGTGATCTTGGTGACGGTGGCGGCCGTTCCGTTCGCGACGTACACCACGCTGCCGCTCGGATTGATGGCGATGGCAGTGGGATTGGTGACGGCGATGGTCGCCCTCGTCGCGCCGGTGGCGGTGTCGATGACGGTGACGGTGCCGGCGGTGGAGCTGGACACGTAGATCCGGGTGCCGTCGCGTTTGACCGCGATGCCGTCGGGCGCCACGCCCGCGTTGAACTCGCCCAGCACGGTGTTGTTGACGGTGTCGAAGACGGTCACCTTGCCGGTGGCGCGGTCGGCGATGTAGGCGCGGGTGTTGGTGGCAGCCACCGCGCTCGGTTCGGTGAGATCGACGGCGGCACTCGCGTAGAACGGCGATGGGCTGACCGGCATGTTGACCGCCACGTGGGTGTCGTGGACCCCGTCGGACACCCGCAGGGTGATGGCGACGGTGTCCTCCCCCGGCGTGGCCCATGCCGCGAACCGCTGGGCGACGGTCGGCGTGTAGGTGAGGGTGGCGGTTTTGGCGTTGTAGGACAGAGTCCCCGGAATCGGGGTGGCCGGCGGCACCACCGAGACGGCAACCTTCTTACCCTCCGGGTCGGAGGCGATGAGCAGGCCGGTCACAGCGCCGGTGGTGGCGTCCGGTCGGGCCCAGGCCACCGTGGCGGTGGGCGGTGCGTTCGTCACCGCCGCGGCGACGGTGTGGCCGACGGCAGCGGTTTGGATGGCGGCGGCGGGCTCGGCGCCCACCTGGCGGCGGGCCGCGGCGAGTAGGGCCCAGGCCAGCGGCGAGTCACCGGCACCTCCGGGCAGCACGCCCAGCACCGTGGACAGCACCGGCCGCACCGCGCTGCTGATCAGATTGCGGATCACCTGCACCGGATTCACGACAACCGGTTTCGCCGTCAGCACCGTGGGCGTTGCGGCGATCGGCGGCGGGGTTGCGGCGATCGCCACGTCGAGCGCGGCCGCGGCCGGTTGATCGAGGGTCGTCCGCTCGGGCGGCGCCGACTCGGCGGTTCGCGTCATCACCGTGTCTGGGTCGGCGATGCGGGCCTGGCTGCGCGCGAAGCCCTTTCTCTTCCGCGGTGCGGGGCTCTCGTCCTCGTCATCCCCGGCGGAGTGTGCGGCACCCGTGCGCGGGCTGTCGGGGTCGGGGGCACCGGCCGCATCCGGGTCGCCGCCGCTCGGGGCGTCGGGTTCGGCGGCGTCCGCCGCATCGGGTCCGGCGTCCGCCGCATCGGGCCCGGTGCCGGTGTCCGGGCCCGAACTGTCACGCGTCTCGGTGTCCGTGGCGGTGCTGGATTGATCGGGCGATGCCCAGGCGACGCCGGCCGGACCGGCGAACGCTGTGCCGATCCCGAGCGCGACGGCCAACGCACCGACGCGACCGACATAGCCGCCGTATGGCAATTGCATCTTCACTCCCGGTTGCCCGCCCGACGCAGCCCACAGGCGCGGGACGGGCCTGGGTGTCCGCGCCGACAGCAGTTGCTGAGGAGTTTAGCTGTGCGTTTCCTGGACAATCCCTAATTTGCCAAACTCGCGTCAATTTGCGGCGGTGCGGCCACCCCGGCAGGCCTTGCCGCGCCCCCCACCAGCCCCGCCGACCCACGGCGGGAGATGCACCGGTCCGCCGGAGTCGCCGCCCCGGACCGGGACCGGGTTCGCCGGCTTTCGCGACCGACTCTGTGCGTGCCGTTGCCCGTGGGCGCAACCCGGGTCGGCCTGCCACGGTTGCCGACGCCACACCCCGGGCGCAGCGTCAGCCGCACGCTCGACGGCGAACCACCGCAGATACTCCCGCGATAATGCGAATCTTCCTGCGGTACTGCATCTTTCACACCCAACGCGACACCGTTACCGGACCGTGCGCCGGCGTTCCTGAACGTTGGTGAGCCGTCTGCTGTGAAGTGGTTGGGAATCGTCGTCTCAGCGCGCCCCGAGGCCCGGTGAGCCATTAGCGTTTTGAGCTATCCGGCCTGACGGGCCGCCTTCGGAAAAGGACGTCGCCATGAGCACCAAGAAGATCACCGCACTCGGACTAGGTTCCTTCGCGGTCGCCGCAGCGTTCATGAGCCTCGGCGCGGCGGTCGCCAACGCAGACATCGAAGAAGTAGCTCCCTCCCCCCAGGTCACCAGCCGTCAGGCGTTGCTGATCGACGACAACGCCCTGCGCGTCGCGGACTACGGGCAGGCACGCGGGCAGGGCGAATCACGGGCCGCCGATCTGGGCGAGGTCACCGCCCAGGGACAAGTCCGCGACTCCACCAAGGCGATCGCCGGCACGAAGGCCGCACCGTTCAATCTGGAGGCCAACGGGTCGTTCGTGTTCGCCCCGCCGATCGGCGACTGGTAGAACACCCGCCCGGCACACCCTGGGCGAATTCACCCCAATTTGCTTGCTAACGCAAGTACCTGAGCGGGCCCCGAAGTGGCGGACCATGCCATACGGCCGTACGGTGCACGCCCAGCTCGGCGGCCGATTCGACGCCCCGGCGACATCGCGACGAAGCCGTACTTTCACCTCTGACAGATAGCCCGGATTCCCGCGACACCGCGTTCACACAGGTCAGATCCGCCACAAAAATTAACGTTGGCGTCACTGTCCATCCAGCGCCAACGTTGACGTCTTTGGCAATTCCGCCTGAACTAACTCACATAATCCGCCGTCGTCATGCAGTATGTGATGCGACACCAGACCAGGTGTGCGGCCGGATCAGGGGGTTTCGACGGGTGATTTCACACATTTCCAGCGATAGCTACACGCTGCACAGCAACTATTCGACAGTGCGTGCCGCATCCGGAATCGGTGCCCGTCACCGGCAACAGAACCCCACCTACGCCAGGCACATCGGCCGCGTCGGGGCGTTGGCCCTCGCGCTCGGAGTCTTCGGTGCGGCGGCGACCAACGCCGGCGTCGCATACGCGGACACCTCGGAGTCATCCTCGAGTTCCTCCACCTCCGGTGAGGGATCCTCCGGCGGCACCCCGTCCGGCACCACGTCGAACACGGGCTCCGGCGGTTCAGGTGCCGCAGCGCCGGGCGGGGGCACCGGCCCGTCCACCGACGACGCGGATGACGACAAGGGGTCCGGCCTCGACGACGACGGCCCCGACCTCGCCGGCCAGAACGACGGCCTCGGCGACGAGGACGAAGACGACGACCAGGACGAAGACGAAGGCGAAGACGAAGACGAAGCCTTCCAGGCGGAGGTGGCCGACGCGCTGCTGCCCGACACCGCGCCCGCCGACGAACTGCCGGTCGAAGAACTGCCGGTCGAAGAACCCGCCGAGGAGCTGCCACCCACCGACGGCGAACTCCCGACCCCACCGGCCGACCCCGAGCCCGCCGACACCACGCCGACCGGCGGCAACCCCACACCCTCGAACACCGACCATGCGCCGCAGAGTCCGGCCGCGGTGGTCCCGGCCGGCAATGAGGACGACGCCGCACCGGAGACCGCAGAACTGGGCGCCGAGCTCACCGATCCCGGCACCGGCTCCGCGCACACCGCGTCGGACGCGGGCTTCGGGGCCACCGCCCTGGCCGCCGCGAGGACCGCCCCGGCCGGCGCCGCCGCCGCCACGTCCAACCCGATCGCCAAGCTCATCTCCCAGATCCCCACCCCCGGCGAGGTGATCGCGGGCATCAAACGCTTTGTCACCCAGTGCGCCTGCGCGCTGGTCAAGGGCGCCATCGATCTGCTCGCCAACTTCGCGCCGTCGAGCGCCCCGGCCCCCGGTGGCCCCGCCAACCCGCTCGAACAAATTGCCGGCTGGGCGGTGTTCGGCTGGATCCGGCGGCAGGTCGACTACGTGGCCGCGGCCTTCAACCGGACCCCGATCGGGCAGTGGGTGCACCAGATCGGCGTCAACGTGCGGGAGTGGATCGGCGATCTCAACAACTCGCCATTCGGCCGTCAGATCTCGGCGGGGGTGGCCGCGTTTCTCGCCGAATGCGAAGGCCGGGTCGCTCTGCCTTCCGAGTTCGACCGGACCACCCTGGTCTCCGGCCTGAACGAGCCCACCGACTTCGAACTGATCATGCACGACGGCGAGTCGGACCACGTCCATCAGATTCTGTTCACCGAGAAGTCCGGGGCGATCAAGCTCTACGACACGCACACCAAGACGCTGACGACCCTGACCACGCTTGTCGTGCAGACCAGCGGCGGAGAACGTGGCCTCATCGGCATCGAGGTCGACCCCAACTACTGGAACTCCGACCAGCCCGGCTACCAGAAGATCTACGTCGCCTACACCAACGCCGACAACTTCGACCAACTGTCGAGCTTCACCTTCGATGGCAGCACACTCACCGACGAGCAGAAACTGGTGCAATCGACCCTGTCCGCCAACGATTTCCACCACGGTGGCGAGATCGAGTTCGACGCCACGGGCCAGTACATCCTGTGGGCCGTCGGCAACAACACCCGGCCGACCGAGAACTCCCAGGATCTCACCAACATCCACGGCAAGATCCTGCGCCTCAACCGCGACGGGTCGGGGGCCGTCGACAACCCGTTCTACGTCGAGGGCGGGGACGAGAACACCAACCGGATCTATGCCTACGGGATGCGCAACCCGTTCCGGTTCGCGGTCGATCCCGCCAACGGTGCGATCCTCTCCGGGGACGTCGGCGAGTACACCTGGGAGGAGCTCAACCTCGTCCGGCCGGGCGCCAACTACGGCTGGCCGGTGGCCGAAGGTCCGCAGCCCGGAAGCGGATTCGCCGACCCGCTGTACGCCTACCGGCACACGCTGGCCACCAATACCGGCTCGATCACCGCGGTGATGGTGTACGACGACGGCACCGCGGTGCCCGGCCAGAAGAAGGTGCTCATCGCCGATTACTCGCTGGGCTGGATCAAGGAACTGACCTTCGACGACCAGTACACCAGCCTGATCAGCGAACGCACCATCGACAGCGGCGCCGGCGCGGTGGTGAAGATGGCCCAGGGACCGGGCGGGGAGATCTACCAGCTCAACATCTACCCCGGAACCCTGTCGATCATCACCCCGTCGGACGGTAACCGCACCCCGGTCGCGGTGATCAAGGCCTCCGCGACCTCGGGGGCAGGCAACAGCCTGGAGGTGGACTTCGACGGCACCTTCTCCACCGATCCGGACAACGATGATCTGACCTACACCTGGTCGTTCGGCAACGGCCAGACCTCGACCGCCGGTAAGCCGGCGACCGTAACGTTCACCAACACCGGTAATTTCACCACCTACACGGTGACGCTCACGGTGACCGACGAACTGGGCAAGCAGAGCACCGCCACCCAGCAGATCGTCGTCGGCAGCACACCGCCGACGGCCGATTTCGACGTGCCCGCCGGAGCTGACTGGAAGTACAACGCCGGAGACACGGTGTCCTTCCAGGCCACCGGCACCGACCTCGAAGACCGGCCCGACGGGTCCGGGCTCCCGGCCGGCGCGTTCTCCTGGACGGTCGAGTTCCGGCACGCCGATCACAAGCACCCGTTCATCAACGAGGTCACCGGACCGGACCTGTCGTTCAAGATCCCGGTCGACTACGACCAGCTCGCCAACACGTGGTACCGGGTCATCCTCACGGTGACCGACAGCAGCGGCCTGAAAACCGTTGTCACCAAGGACATCAACCCGAACCTGGTGACGCTCACCTTCGGATCCAACATCCCGGGCGCCAAGTACACGCTGGACGGTATCCCGCACACCGGAACCCACACCGAGCAGGTCGTGGTCGGCGTCGAACGGACCCTCGGCGCGATGTCACCGCAGACCATCAACGGTCAGCAGTACATCTTCGACAGCTGGTCCAACGGGCAGGGCAGTACCCACGTGATCACCACCCCGGGCACCGACGGCGCCTACACCATCAACTACGTGGCGGCACCGGCCCCGGCGGTCGTGGTCTGATTCAGTTCGCTGATCACCTCGGCGACGCGGTGCACCTGCTCGATGTCATCCGACGTCGGGATCAGGTGCACCTCGTCGGCGCCGATGCCCGCGAAACCGCGCAGTACCTGCAGGAGCTCGTCCTGGCTGCCCGACCACCCCGTGGTGGGCGCGATGGCGTCCACGATGTCGGCCGGGATCCAGTTCATATAACGCAGCAGATGGCGGCGAACCTGATCACGGGCCGCCTCGGGCTCCCCGATGGCGAACCAGAACGATGTCGCCAGTAGCGGTTTCGCCTTCCCGGCCGCCGCCCAGGCGTCGCGGGCGACGTCGAAGAGCTCGTTCTGCTTGGCGAGGTCGAGGTCGAGCGTGGTACCGGCCAGCCCGGACGCCCAGCCGGCCGCACTGCGCACCGTCTTGGGGCCGATGGTGCCCACCAGCAGCTCCGGGCCGCCGTGCTGCACCGGCGGCGGCCCCACCGGCAGCACCGAATCGGTGACCTTCTCCCCGGCCCACACCCGCTTCATCACCGCCACCCGCTCGGCCATGCTGCGCATGGTCTGGCCGGCCGGGTCGGCGCCGACCGCCCGATAGTCCTCGTGCCGGCCGCCGACCCCCAGGCCGACCGTCAGTCGTCCGCCGCTCAGCAGGTCGCCGGTGGCCAGACTCTTGGCCAGCCGCACCTCGTCGTGCAGCTGGGGCACCACCACCGTCGTCACCAGCCGCACCCGGTCGGTCCAGGCCGCCAGCGCACCCAGCAGGGTCAGCGAGTCCGGGTTGTCGAACGCGATGCGCTCACCCCAGCACAGCGACGAGAACGGGCCGTCGTCGATCACCTTCGCCCATGTCCGCAGCATCCCGGCATCCAGATCCGGTTCCATCACCGGCATTGTCATCCCCACGCGCACGTCGGCGATTCTGGCACGGGCAACCGCCGGGGAGCCACGGAACGGGGGTTATCCCCCAGACAGCTCGCGGGGAAACGCGGTGTCGCGGGGGCCCGAGAGTCCATAGGTTGGTGCCATGGTCGCAGTCACCTCCACCCCGACAGCCCCCATCCCGGTCCCGGAGACGGCCGCGGAACCGGCATCGCGTCATATCGGCGTGGTGCCGACGGCGTCGATGATCATCGGTGCCGCAGTGGCCACGGTGTGGTTCTGGGTGCCGCTGGCCATCCTCGTCATCGCGGTGTCCTCGATCCCCTCGATCATCGGGTTCCTGCTCGCCGCCGTGGTCTTCGTGTACCTGATGCGCGGCGTCGACAGGGTCGAGCGGGTCCGCAGCGAGGCCGTCTTCGGTATGCAGATCCCGGTCCCGTCACGAAAAATATCCGGCTACAAAGGGTTCCAGCGCTGGGCTCATCAACTCCTGCTCGACGTCAGCAGCGTCCGGTTCTGGAAGTCCGCGGCGCACCACTACCTGCGGATGACCTATGACCTGTTGGCCGGTGGGTTGGCGCTGGCGCTGCTGGCATTCGCGTTCCTCGGTCCGGCCGCGGCCCTGGCGGTACAGCGCAGCGATGAGGACGCCGGGTTGCGTTTCCTGTCTCCCCCGCCGGCGTTCGTCCTGGCATTCGTCGCGCTGGCCGCGGCGGTGGCGATCCTGATCTTCGCTCCGGCACTGGACGCCAAGATCGACCGGTGGCTGCTGACGGCCTCGCCGACGGCCGAGCTGCAACGCGAGGTCAGCGCGTTGTCCCAGGCGCGGCAGGGCGCCGTCTCCTCGGCCCAGACCGAGCGGCACCGCATCGAACGCGATCTGCACGACAGCGTGCAGCCGCGGCTGGTGTCGCTGGCCATGACGATCGGCCTGGCGCAGACCAAGCTGGACAGCGACCCGGCCGCGGCGGCCACACTGATCGCCGAGGCGCACGACGACGTCAAGGCCGCGCTGGCCGAGCTGCGCAATGTGGTGCGCGGCATCGCGCCGACCATCCTGGCCGACCGGGGTCTGGACGCCGCCCTCTCGGCGGTGGTACAGCGCACCGAAACATCCGGGGTGCCAACCACTCTGGACATCCATCTGCCGGACCGTCTGCCCGACGAGGTGGAGGCGTGCGCCTACTTCGTGGTCGCCGAGGCGTTGACCAACGTGGCCCGGCACGCCGAGGCCACCCAGGCGGTGGTGACGGTACGCGCCGACGAGGCGAGCGGCACCCTGCACGTCTCGGTCTTCGACGACGGCCGCGGAGGCGCGCAGATCGACACCGGCGAGGATTCCACCGGGCTGCGCGGGCTGGCCGAACGGGTGCGCGCGGCCCGGGGCACCTTCGACGTGTCCAGCCCGGCCACCGGCCCCACCATCGTCACGGCGGTGCTGCCATGCGCATCGTGATCGCCGAGGATTCGGCGCTGCTGCGGGCCGGCATCGAACGCATCCTCGCCGACGCCGGGCACGAGATCGTGGCCGGCGTCGGCGATGCGACCGAGCTGTTGCGGATCGTCAACGCCCAGAATCCCGACCTGGCCATCGTCGATGTCCGGATGCCCCCCACCTTCACCGACGAAGGCATCCGCGCCGCCGCCCTGCTGCGATCCCAGAACCCCGACTCGCCGGTGCTGGTGCTCTCCCATTACGTCGAGGAACGCTACGCGGCCGATCTGATCGCCTCGGACACAAGGGGTTTCGGATATCTGCTCAAGGACCGGGTCGCCGATGTCCCGGCCTTCCTGGACGCCGTGCGAGTGGTCGGGTCCGGGGGCACCGTGCTCGACCCGGAGGTGGTCTCCCAGATCCTGGTGCGTTCCCGGCGCCGCGCGGCACTCGACGCGCTGACACCACGCGAGCAAGACGTACTGCAGCTGATGGCCGAGGGCAAGACGAACTCGGCGATCGGTGCGGCGCTGCACATCTCGGTGGGCTCGGCGGAAAAGCACATCGCCTCGATCTTCACCAAGCTGGCGCTGGCACCCGACGACAGCGAGAACCGACGGGTGCTCGCGGTCCTTCGGCACCTCGAATCCTGATCAGCCGCTCACGAAAGGGCACCTCGTGACCACCAACACCACCCTCGCTCCGCCCGCTCCGGCACCTCTGTCCGCGGGTGGGCGCGGACCGTTGCGCGTCCTGCTGGTCGTCGCGGCGACCGTCGTCATCGTCATCGTCCTGGCGCTGCTGACCACGGGCGCCGTCGGGCTCAGCGCGCTGCGCATGGTGGCCGACCGCCAGACGCTGCCGGCGGGGATGCGATCGTTGACCGTGGACACCGCGGATTCCCCGATGGCCGTACGCATCCTCTCGGACCGGGAGGCCGCCGAGCCCCGCGTGGAGGTCCGCACCGTCGCCTCCCGACGCGGTGACCGCCAGACCCTCAGCATCACCAACGACGCGAACGGCACCCTGCTGCGGGTCGACCCGGGGACCGGGTACCTGCCCTGGGGCGAACCGGGTGAGGTCACCGTGACGCTGCCGCCGGAACTCGGACGTCAGCTCGCGGTCACGGTGCGCCAGAACGCCGGGGTGCTGATCGCCGACGCCGACCTCGACCAGCTCACCGCGACCACCACCGACGGGGCTATCATCCTGCGCGGCACCGCGCGCCGGGTGGAGGTGCGCGGAGAGGACGGGCACATCCGGGCCCGCGAGCCGATCACGGTCGCCGAATCGTTCACCGCGTCACTGGCCGGCGGCAACATCGACGTCCGGTTCGCCGGGACACCGCCGCGCCGGATCGAGACGACCACCCGCGACGGCAACATCGACATCACGCTCCCGCCGCCCGGGCCCTACCTGGTGAATGCGCACTCCCGCGACGGCCAAGTCCGGGTGCGGGTACCCGAGACCTCCGACCCGGCCCGCGCTGCCGCGCAGGTCACCGCCCGCACCGAGGACGGCAACGTCTCGGTCGATGAACGTGGGGACCGCTGAGCGGTAGCGTGGGATCGTGGCGATCACCTTCAACCACACCATCGTGGCGTCCAGGGACCGTGCCGGATCCGCGGCCTTCTTCACCGAGCTGTTCGGGTTGCCGGCCGCGGCCGAGTTCGGGCCGTTTCTGGCGGTCACGCTCAACCACGGTGTCTCACTGGACTTCGCACAGGCCCCCGACGGTGCCGACATCCACCCGCAGCATTACGCATTTCTGGTGTCCGAGAACGAGTTCGACGAAATCTACAGCCGGATCCGGGAACGTGGCCTGCAGCACTGGGCCGACCCGCACGGCCGGCAGCCCGGCGAGATCAACCACCACGACGGGGGCCGCGGGGTGTACTTCCCGGACCCCTCCGGGCACTACCTGGAGATCATCACCCGACCCTACGGAAGCGGAGCCTGAACCGACAGGCATCGCGCAGGTCAGGTGGTCCGGTGCCCCCGCGCCGTCTCCTGGCCCAGATAGTCACGGGCCAGCGCCACCACATGATCGGGCAGTGCGCCGGCGGCCACGTCGGCCAGGCTGGTCTCCTCCAGCACCGAACGCATGCTGGCGCGCAGCGCCCGCCACACATCGGTGAGCGCCGCCGTCGGGCCGGAGTAGGGCAGGTCGCCCAGGCCGATGTCGCGGACGCTGGCCAGCGGGCCGTCGATACAGCGCAACACGTCGGCGATGCTGATGTCGGCGGCCGGGCGGGCCAGTTGGTAGCCGCCGTCACGGCCGCGGTGGCTGCGCACCAGCCGGTCGGTGCGCAGATCGGAGAGGATGTCGACCAGGAACTGCGCGGGAATGCCCTGCGCCTTGGCCAGATCGTCGGTTTTCACCAGTTCACCGGCGTCGACGGTGGCGAGTTGGACCATGGCGCGGACGGCGTACTCCGCCTTCGCCGACATCCGCATACCGCGAATTGTGCCATTGGCCGTCCGTGGTTCAGCCGAGTGGCGGCGCCGCGTGGCGCAACGGGCCCGTCATGGCCTGCACCGATGCCGGCAGCGGGGTGTCCGGCGGGCAGTCCGGTGCGCGTTGCGGGGGGCCGTAGTGGACGCTCAGTGGGACGACCCCGGCCCACGCACCCGCCACCACATCGGACTCGGGATCCTCGGGCCAACCGGCGCTGACCTTGAGCGACCAGTTCGCACCGGTGATCGGCAGCCGCAGCACCAGGGTGGCCGCCAGCTCACGGGTGGTGCCGGCCCGCAACTCGGCCACCCGCCCGGGGATGAAGCTGTCGGTCAGCGCGTCCAGGTAGCGCCGCTTGTGCTCGTCCGCGACGACGGCGAAGCTGCCGAACAGGGTGGCGCTGCGGTAGTGGAACGAGGATTCGAACCCGCTGCGCGCCACCACCACCCCGTCCAGCGCGGTCACCGACACGGCGATCTGGGCGCCGGCGGCCAGTGCCCGCATCCACGGTGAGCCGGTGGATCCGTGGATCACCAGATCATCGGCGAGACGGGCGAATCCGGTGGGGAACGCCACCGGGTGGCCGTCGCGGACCAGCGCCACGGTGGCCAGCGGGGTGCTGTCGAGAAGCTCGTCGAGGCCGGCGCGGACGGTGGTCTGCTTCTCCCGGAGCCGGGTCACCCGGGTGGACGGCAGGCCGGTGGTCACGCGCGGCGCAGCGCCAGCACCGGGATGACGCGGATGCCGGCGGCCTTCGTCTCGTATTCGGCGAAGCCGGGATAGCGGCGCGCCTGCTCGGCGTAGATGCGGTCGCGGTCCGCGCCGGTGATCTCGGTGACCTCGACGTCGTACGTTTCGGTGCCGCGCTCGATCTGGGTGCGGCCGGCCGCGGTCAGGTTGTGGTACCAGGCCGGGTTCGTCGGGGCGCCGGCCTTGGACGCGAAGACGTAGATGGTGTCGGGATCCTGCTCGTCGGGCAGGTACATCGTCGGGGTCACGTTCTGCTTGCCGGACTTGCGGCCCCGGTGGTGCAGGAGCACCATCGGCGCACCCTCGAAGTTGCCCCCGACCTTGCCCTCGTTGGCCCGGAACTCGTTGATGATCTGGGTGTTGAAGTCGTCCGGCTCCCCCATGGCGATCTCCTGTCGATGTGTCGGCTGTTCGTCAGTCCGGGATCGCGGCAGCGTCGGGCGCCACGATCGCGAACAGATCGTTGAGGGCGGCCAGGCTGGCCGATTGCAGCGCGGCGGCGGACACGGTGCTGCCGTCCGGGCCGGGCAGCGGCCGGGTGGCCGTCGCGGCGGCCACCACGGTCGGCGCGTAACCGAGGTTGAACGCACCGCGCGCGGTGGAGTTGATGCACATGTGCGTCATGAACCCGGCCAGCACCAGGTTGGTCGCGCCGACGGCCTTGAGCTTCTCGTCGAGATCGGTCTGCACGAACGAGTTCGGGTACTGCTTGACCACCACCGGTTCGTCGCCACGCGGTGCGACGGAGTCCACGATCGCGCCGACCTCGGCGGTGATGTCATACGGCGACCCGACCCCGCCGTTGTGCTGAATGTGGATGATCGGGATGCCGGCGGTGCGGGCCCGGTCCAGCAGTGCGGCGGTCTCGTCGAGCGCGGCCTGCACACCGTCGAGTTCCATCACGCCGTAGGTGTAGGTGTTCTGGCAGTCGACGAGCACCAGGGCCGAGTCCTTGAGCGACGACGGGGCGGAGGGCAGGTTTTCCAGGGTGCGCAGCGTGGGTCGGCTCATGTGGTCAGCTTACGGACGCCGGGGTTGCCGGAACAGCAATCCGCGGGACCCGACGGCCGGACTGGCCTCATGGCCGATACCCCGCCGCCGCGCACCGGAGCCGGTGAGACCGAGACGCTGCGCGAGCTGATCGACGGCACGGCCGGGCGGTGAGGGCGATGTGGCATCGCAAAAGGTAGTACTGCCCGTAGTACTACACGCAGGACGGTACTGCCGGTAGTACTGCATCCGACACGGCATTGTCGGCGCCGAAACTCCGCTACTGCGCTCGGGTCACCGCGAGCACCGCATCCGCCAACTCCGGGCGGCACACGATGAGATCGGGCAGCGACACATCGGACTGGTTGTAGACCAGCGGCGAGCCGTCGATGCGCGAGGTGAACAGCCCGGCCGCCCGGGCCACCGCCACCGGCGCGGCCGAATCCCATTCGTACTGGCCGCCGGCATGCACGTAGACATCGGAGATACCCTGCACCACCGACGCGACTTTGGCTCCGGCCGAACCCATTTCGACCAGGGTGCCGTCCAGCGCGTCACGGACCGCGAGGGCCACCGCGGGCGGGCGGGTGCGCGACACCACTACCCGTGGGGCCGCCGAGGTCGTGGCGGGCGCGGCCACCGTCGGGGTGGCCAGGGTGACGCCCTGGGCCGGCAGCGCGACCGCGCCGGCGACCAGGTCACCACGCTCCCACAGGGCGACGTGCACCGCCCAGTCGTCGCGGCCGAGTTCGGAGAACTCCCGGGTGCCGTCCAGCGGGTCCACGATCCACACCCGCTGCGCGGTCAGCCGGGCCTTGTCGTCGGCGCCCTCCTCGGAGAGCACCGCATCCCCGGGCCGGTGCTGCGCCAGCGCGGCCATCAAGAACTCATGGGAACGCTTGTCCCCGGCCGCTTTCCGGTCGGCCGCATCGGCGCCGGCCAGTTCGGCGCGCACCCCGAGCAGCAGGTCGCCGGCCTCGGTGGCGAGCCGCGCGGCCAACTCGTGGTCGCTCATCCCCGACTGCTCAACAGATCGATGACCTGCTGCGCCAACTCATCCGGCGACTGGTCCGGCGTCAGCCGCAGATCCGGGTTCTTCGGCCGCTGATAGGGGCTGTCGATCCCGGTGAAGTGGGTGATCTCGCCGCGGCGGGCCTTGGCGTAGAGCCCCTTGGGGTCGCGGCGTTCGCAGTCCTCCAGCGGGGTGTCGCAGAACACCTCGTAGAAGTCGTAGCCCTGCTCGGCGTGCACCTTGCGGGCCAGTTCCCGGTGCGATTCCAGCGGACTGATCGCCGGCACCAGCACAATCTGGCCGGAATCGGCGAGCAGCGTCGCGATATGGGCGAGCCGGCGCAGGTTCTCGGCGCGGTCATCCATCGAGAAGCCCAGATCGGCGTTCAGGCCGTGGCGCAGGTTGTCCCCGTCGAGCACATACGCGGGCCGGCCCGCGGCCAGCAACTTCTGCTCGACAAGCATTGCCACCGAGGACTTCCCGGATCCGGACAGCCCGGTGAACCACACCGTGGAGCCCTTGGACAACCGGTCGGCGGCGGTGACCAGATTCTGGTGGCGTACCGCGTTGGGGCTGGCGGACCGGTTCGCGGCCGGCTCGGTGTCACGCACCATGCCCGCGGCGACGGTGCCGTTGGTGTCCGGATCGATCAGGATGAACGATCCGGTCGCCGCGTTACGCGAATATTCGTCGAGCAGCAGCGGCACCTGGGTGCGCAGCGTGACGCGGCCGAGTTCGTTGATCTTCAACGCCGTTGCGCTCTTGTCGCGGTGCAGCGTGTTGACATCGAGCCGGTAGTCCAGCGCCGCCACCCGGGCCCTGGTGGTGCGGGTGGTGTGCTTGATGATGTAGTCGCGGCCCGGTTCCAGCGCGGCGTCATCGGCCATCCAGCACACGGTGGCGTCGAAGTCCTGGGTGACGTGCGGCTGGTTGTTGGGCCTGGCGATCATGTCGCCGCGCGAGATGTCGATATCGTCGGCGAGGCTTATCGACACCGCCATCGAGGCAAAAGCCTCGTCCAACGGACCGGACGGCCCGGCAATCTCGGTGATACGGCTGGTCTTTCCCGCCGGCAGCACCACGATCTCATCGCCGGTACGCATGACGCCGCCGGCAATGGTGCCCGCGTAGCTGCGATGGTCGGCGTGCTCGTGGGTCTGCGGCCGGATCACATACTGCACCGGGAAGCGGACGTCGACCAGGTTGCGGTCACCGGCGACGTACACCTCTTCGAGATGGTTCAACAGGGCCGGGCCCTCATACCAGGGCGCGACCTCGGACTTGGTGACCACATTGTCGCCGTTGAGCGCCGACATCGGGATGGTGGTCACGTCGTGGATGTCCAGACGCGCGGCGAACTCGTGGAAGTCATCGCGGATCTTGTTGAACCGCTGCTCATCCCAACCCACGAGGTCCATCTTGTTGACGGCCAGCACGATGTGCTGGATGCCGAGCAGCGATGCCAGGAAGGCGTGTCGGCGGGACTGCTCCAGCAGACCGTGACGGGCGTCGACCAGCACGATCACCAACTGTGCCGTCGAGGCACCGGTGACCATGTTGCGGGTGTACTGCACATGGCCTGGGGTGTCGGCGATGATGAATTTGCGCTTGGCCGTGGCGAAGTAGCGGTAGGCGACATCGATGGTGATGCCCTGCTCACGCTCGGCGCGCAACCCGTCGGTCACCAAAGCCAGGTCGGTGTAATCGTTTCCGCGTTCCTTGGAGGTGCGCTCGACGGCCGCCAACTGATCCTCCATGACGGCCTTGCTGTCATAGAGCAGCCGGCCGATCAGGGTGGACTTGCCGTCGTCGACCGAGCCGGCGGTCGCGATACGAAGCAAAGTAGCCATCAGAAGTACCCCTCGCGCTTACGGTCTTCCATACCGGCCTCGGAGATCCGGTCATCGGCGCGGGTGGCGCCGCGCTCGGTCAGCCGCGACACCGCGGTCTCGGCGATCACCTCGGCCACGGTGCCGGCCAGCGACTCCACGCAGCCGGTGCAGGTGACGTCGCCGACGGTACGGAACCGCACGGTCTTCTCGATGATGGGTTCGTCCTTGCGCGGCTGCAGGTACTTGTGCACCGCGAGCAGCATGCCGTCGCGCTCGAAGACCTGCCGTTGATGCGCGTAGTAGATGGACGGCAGTTTGATCTTCTCGGCCCCGATGTAGGACCAGATGTCGAACTCGGTCCAGTTGGAGATGGGGAACGCGCGGATGTGCTCCCCCTTGCGGTGCCGCCCGTTGTAGAGGTTCCACAGCTCGGGACGCTGGGCCTTGGGGTCCCACTGGCCGAATTCATCGCGGAAGCTGAACACCCGCTCCTTGGCGCGGGCCTTCTCCTCGTCGCGCCGCGCCCCGCCGAACGCAGCGTCGAACTTGTTCTCCCGGATGGCGCGCAGCAGCGTGAAGGTCTGCATCGGGTTGCGCGACGGGATGGTCTCGACGACGCGGCCTGCGTCGATATCGTCCTGCACCTTGGCGACGACCAGCCGCACGCCGCTCTCGGCGACCAGCTCGTCGCGGACCTGCAGCACTTCATCGAAGTTGTGCCCGGTGTCGACGTGCATGACCGGGAACGGCAGCCGGCCGGGCGCGAACGCCTTGACGGCCAGGTGCAGCATCACGATGGAGTCCTTGCCGCCGGAGAACAGCAGCACCGGCTTCTCGAACTCCGCGGCGACCTCACGGATGATGTGGATGGCCTCGGCCTCCAGCGAGCGCAGGTGGCTCAGCTCGTAGCGGGCGGCGGCCGGGTCGAGATCGGCGGGCGCGGTCATCGCATCTCCATAAAGTTGGTAGATATGACCAGAATTGCAATCATGGTTGGGTATTTAACAGCCGCGACCCCACCGCGTCAAGACTTAAGCGCAGGTCAGTTGCCGGTCACATGCGCCGCGGCGCGCCGCGGCAACCGGACCGATTCGATGAGCGTCACCGCCAGCAGCGCGCCGAGCACCAGGAATGTCACCGAGTACGAGGCGAGCTGGCTCACCAGCAGGGCGGCCACCGCGACCCCCAATCCGGCGGCGAGTTCCTGCACCGAGGCGTTGAGCGTGTTGGCGTGGGTGAGTGTGTCGCCCTCGACATCGGAGAAGGCCAGGGTGTTGTAGGCGGTGAACCCGATCGAGCGCAGCGCCCCGCTGAGATAGAGGATGCCGCCGATGAGCGCCACCGGCATCCCGGGCGCCACCAGCGCCAGCAGACCGAAGCAGGCCACCGAGGCGATGCCGTTGACCACCAGCACGGTGCGGATACCGAGACGACGCATCAGCGGCGTGGTGGCGGGCTTGATGGTCAGGTTGCCCGCGAACAGCACGGCCACCATCAGCCCGGCCTGGAACGGCGTCCAGCCGAACTCCAGGACGAACATCAGCGGCAGCAGGAACGGCACCGCGGTGATGACCATCCGGTACAGCGATCCGGCGGTCACCGTGATGCGCAGCGTCCGCACCCGCAGCACCGCCAACCTGATCAGCGGCGCGGATGTCCGCAGCAGGTGCCACAGCGCCAGGCTCAGCAGCACCACGGCGCCCACACCGCAGGCGCCGACCAGCAGCCAGTCCGTCCCGGACACCCGGATGCTCTCCAGGGAGATCAACGCCGCGGCGATACCGCCGCCGAGCAGCAGCATGCCCGGCCAGTCCAGTTTGCGCGCGGAGTCGACAGGACCACCCCGAACCAACCTGAGCGCCAAGGCGAAACCGATGATGCCGAGCGGGATGTTGACGAGGAAGATCCACCGCCAGCTACCCAGCGTCGCGATCGCCCCGCCCAGCACCGGCGCCAGCACCGGCGCCGTCATCGCCGGCCAGGTGAGCAGCGCGATGACCCGCACCCGGTCGGTGGTGGCGCTGTTGCGCAGGACCGCCAACCGCCCGACCGGCACCATCATCGCCCCGCCGATCCCCTGCGCCACGCGCATCGCCACCAGCATCGGCAGCGAGGTGCTCAGCGCACAGCCCACCGAGGCCAGCGTGAACACCACGATCGCGGCGAGAAACACCCGCCGCACCCCGAACCGGTCGGCCATCCACCCGGTCGCCGGGATCAAGACGGCGACGGTCACCAGGTAGGCCGAGATCGCGACGTTCACGTCGACCGCGCCGACCCCGAACGAGGCGGCGATCAGCGGGATGGCCGGCGTGATGATCGTGGCGTCGAGGATTTCCATGAACATCGCGCCGGCCACCAGCAGGGCCATGCCCCGGGGAAACGACTGCGAGTGTTGAGGCGCGGACACGGCAGGAAATCTAGTCCGCGCACAGCGATTCGCGCACATCGCCGGCCGACTAAAAATCGCCGATCGCCGAAGGGTTGTCAGCGCGCTGCCGGGCTCACAGGATCACCTGGATGCGGTGGACGCTCGCGCCGCTCCCGCATTCCGGGGAAGTCACGTGCGGCAGTGAGAAGGTAGGAATGTCAAAGCAGTTACACCTCAACGCCTTCCTGATGGGTGTCGGCCACCACGAGGCGGCCTGGCGGCATCCCCGCACCCGGGCGCACAACCTGCTCAGTGTCGAACACTTCCAGAATCTGGGCCGGATAGCCGAGCGCGGCCGCCTGGACTCGGTCTTCTTCGCCGACGAACTCGCGATCAGCCCCCGCATCGAACACAACGCCCAGGCCATCTTCGAGCCGATCACCCTGCTCACCGCCATCGCCACGGTGACCGAACGCATCGGTCTGATCGCCACGGCATCCACCGGATACCACTCGCCGTACACCCTGGCGCGCAGCTTCGCCTCGCTGGAGCAGATCAGCGGCGGGCGGGCGGGCTGGAACATCGTCACGTCGGCGCGCGAGGCCGAGGCGGCCAACTTCGGCCTGGACGGTATCCCCGACCACACCGGCCGCTACCGGCGCGCCGACGAGTTCGTCGATGTCGCGACCGCGCTGTGGGACAGCTGGGATGACGACGCCGTCGTCCTGGACCCGGAGACCGCGACGTTCGCCGATCCGGACAGGGTGCACACCATCGACCACGACGGCGACCTGTTCCGGGTGCGCGGGCCGCTGAACGTGCCCCGCTCACCGCAGGGCCGGCCGGTCCTGGTGCAGGCCGGATCCTCGGAGACCGGAAAGGATTTCGCCGCGCGGTACGCCGAGGCGATCTTCACCGCGCAACGCACCGTCGAGGAGGGCGTCGCGTTCTACCGGGACGTGAAGGCCCGCGCTGTCGCGTACGGCCGCAGCGCCGACGAGATCAAGATCCTGCCCGGCATCGTGCCCTACATCGGTCCGACCGAAGCCGCCGCACAGGAGCTCGAGCAGGAGTTCACCGATCTGATCACCCCGGAGTTCTCGCTGCGCCAACTCTCCGAGGTGCTCGGGGTGGACCTCACCGAGCACGCCCTCGATGCACCGCTGCCCCCGCTGCCGCCGATCGAGCAGATCCACGGCAACAAGAGCCGCCACCAGCTGATCAAGGACCTGGCCGCCCAGGAATCGCTGACGGTGCGCCGGCTGATCGCCAAACTCGGTGGTGGGCGCGGACATCGGACGTTCGCCGGGACCGCCGAACAGGTGGCCGACAATCTGCAGGAGTGGTTCGAGGCGGGCGCCGCGGACGGGTTCAACGTGATGCCGCCCTATCTGCCCGGCGGTCTGGAGGACTTCGTCACGCAGGTGGTTCCGATCCTGCAGCGGCGCGGCCTGTTCCGCACCGAATACACCGGGGAGACCCTGCGTGACCATTACGGGCTGGTCCGGCCGGCGGGCAGGTTCTCCTCGACGGCCGTGACCACCCGCGATTTCCGCACATCCACCGGCGGTCAGCGCCGGTGGATGTGCGCAAGTCGCTAGAGGGTGACCTCCTCCAGCTTCCCGGTCGCGACGTCGAAGATGAATCCGCGCAGCGACTCGTGTCTGGTGACGAACGGGCTGGCCTCGATGCGGCGCAACGACTGCCGCACATCCTCTTCCAGATCCGGGAACGACTCGGCGGCCCACTCCGGTTTCAGGCCGGTCTCGTCCTGGATGGACCGCTTGAACTCGTCGTCGGTGAAGGTCAGCATGCCGCAGTCGGTGTGGTGGATCAGGATGATCTCCCTGGTGCCGAGCAGTCGCTGACTGATGGCCAGCGAGCGGATCTCGTCATCGGTGATGACACCCCCGGCGTTGCGGATGACGTGCGCCTCGCCGTCACCCAGGCCCAGGACGCGGTACACGTCGAGGCGGGCGTCCATGCAGGCGACGACCGCGACGTGCTTGCTCGGCGGCAGCGGCAGGGGTCCGGTGAACGTCTGCGCGTACACCTCGTTGTTGGCCAGGTACTGATCGGTGACAGACATAGGCGGCAGACTAGACCCTGACGGCACCGATCCGTACCCACCAGAATCACGATGAGCCGATCCCCTCCCCGCGAGCGGGAGCGAGGTCAGCCAGGGTTCGCCGGGGGCAGCGTGACGACGAAGCGGGTATCGCCGGGCGCACTGTGCAATTCGATGGTCCCGCCGTGGGCCTTCACCACCGCGGCGACGATGGCCAATCCCAGACCGGTGCTGCCACCGCGGCGCGACCGCGACGAATCGCCGCGGGCGAACCGCTCGAACACCTCGGGCTGCAACGCCTCCGGGATACCCGGTCCGTCGTCGGCCACGGTCAACACCGCCTCGCCGCCGTCGGCGACCGTGACCGAGGTGGTGACGGTGGTGCCGGGCGGAGTGTGCACCCGGGCGTTGGTCAGCAGATTGGTCAGCACCTGGTGCAGCCGCGCCTGGTCGCCGGTGACCAGCACCGGTTCGTCGGGCAGATCCAGCGTCCACTCGTAGTCGGGTCCGGCGGCGTGGGCGTCGCCGACCGCGTCGAGCACCACCTGGGCGAGGTCGACGGGGGTGCGTTCCAGCGGGCGGCCCTCGTCCAGACGGGCCAGCAGCAGCATGTCCTGCACGAGCGCGGTGAGCCGCTGCGTCTCGGATTCCACGCGCCCGATCGCGTGCGCGACGTCATCCGGGAGCTGCGCCCGGTTGCGCTGGGCCAGTTCGGTATAGCCGCGGATGGCGGCCAGCGGGGTCCGCAGCTCATGGCTGGCGTCGGAGACGAACTGGCGCACCCGGGTCTCGCTGGCGTACCGGGCCGACAGCGCCGCGGCGATCCGGTCCAGCATCCGGTTGAGCGCCGAGCTCAACTGGCCGACCTCGGTGTGCGCGGCTGCCGGGTCGACGGGCACGATCGACGTCGGCAACTGCACCTCGCCCTTCTCCAGCTCGAGATGGGCGACATGCCGGGCGGCAGCGGAAACCCTTGCCAGCGGTGCCAATTGACGTCTGATGATCCAGACCCCGATGATGGCCGCCGCGATCAACGCCACCGCGGCGATCACACAGAACATCAGCAGAACCCACAGCATGGTGTCGTCGACAAAGGTGGTGGGGAGCCCGACGACGATGGTCTGGGCACCGCGGGTGGCCGGCCGCGCCACCACCCGATAGCTACCCAGCCCGTCCAACTGGACGCTCACCGGGGTACGGGTCGGCGGTACCTCGGCCAACTGCGCCGCGGCCTGCGAACTGATCTCGGCGGTGTCGCCCTGCGCGGTGATCACGCCGGCGTCGACCGCCCCGTCCTGCCTGATCACCGCGCCGACGGTCTGGACCTCCTGGCCGGGTGCGTTGAGGAACCCGGGTCCGGGACCCTGCTCCGGGTCGAACGGAAACCGCATCGGCATGCCGGGCGGCGGCAGCATCGGCGGCAGCGGCCGTTCCCCGATGACCACCGAGCGCCGGGCGGCGGCCAACAGCTGGGAATCCAGCTGTTGCATGAGAAACCGGTGCAACGCGAACTCGGTGGCGACACCGATGGACACACAGACGAAGGCAAGCAGGGCGACCTGGGTGATCAGCAGTCGGGTGCGCAGCGACCAGGAACGCGGCATCGGGATCAGCGCGGCGGACGCAGGACGTAGCCGGCGCCACGCAGGGTGTGGATCATCGGTTCGCGCCCGTTGTCGATCTTCTTGCGCAGATACGACACATACAGTTCGACGATGTTGGACCGGCCGCCGAAGTCGTAACTCCAGACCCGGTCCAGGATCTGGGCCTTGCTCAGCACCCGTTTGGCATTGCGCATCATGAACCGCAGCAACTCGAACTCGGTGGCGGTCAACGAGATCGGGTCACCGCCGCGAGTCACCTCGTGACTGTCCTCGTCGAGGACGAGGTCACCCACCACGATCTGCGCGTCACTCGCGTCATGGGCCACCCCGGTGCGCCGCAACAGTGCGCGCAGCCGCAGCACCACCTCTTCGATGCTGAAGGGTTTGGTCACGTAGTCGTCACCGCCGGCGGTGAGGCCGGCGATACGGTCCTCCACCGAGTCCTTGGCGGTCAGCAACAGCAGCGGCAGTCCGGGCTGCAGCTCGCGGAGCCGGCGCAGCACATCGAGACCGCTCATATCCGGCAGCATCACGTCGAGCACCACCACATCCGGCGGGTTGTCCCGGGCCAGTTCGATGGCGGTGGCGCCGTCACCGGCGGTGGTGATGTCCCAGCCCTCGTAGCGCAACGCCATGGACACCAGTTCAGCCAGCACCGGCTCGTCGTCCACGACGAGAACGTGAATCGGTTTACCGTCGGCCCGGTGCATCACTGCGCGCACTGGAACGTCGTGAGTCGATGCTCCGGCTGAAGAGGCCATGCTCTCATTATTCGCGCTCCGGTGAGCGCAACATGTGCCGTTCCTGTGAGCTGGCTATGAAATATTGCTACTCGCCCGAGTCAGCAGACTCGGGCGCGGTCGTGGTGGTGGTCGTGGTCACCGGGGCCGGGGAGGTCGGCGAGTACGTCTCCGACGGCAGCGTCGGCTCCGGCAGGGCCGGGTCGGCACTGAAGGTGGTGGTCTGGACGACGGACACGCCGGTCATGGCCAACACCGCACCGACGCCCGCGCTCGCGCACAGCAGCTTCACTTTGTTCGATGTCATGCCCGGTGGGTTACCCGCCGCCCGGATGCGGAAACACCGGCGCGCCGGGACCCCGTCTGACCCGCCCACTTCCCTGCCGATCTCATACCCTGTCCGAATGCAGCCCAGCAGCGGATCCGCCGGATGACCCGCTTCCTCGCGCGCCGGCTGCTCAACTACGTGATCCTGCTGGCCCTGGCATCGTTTCTGACGTTCACGCTGACGTCGTTGACCTTCTCCCCGCTGGACAGTCTGCTGGAGCGCAACCCGCGCCCACCCCAGGCGGTCATCGAGGCCAAGGCGGCCGAACTGAACCTCGACAAGCCGATCCCGGTGCGCTACGCCGACTGGGTGTCCGGTGCGGTCCGCGGCGATTTCGGCACCACCGTCGCCGGCCAGCCGGTCAGCGACGAACTGTGGCGGCGCATCGGGGTGAGCCTGCGACTGGTGCTCATCGGCTCGGTGGTCGGCACCCTGATCGGCGTGGTGGTCGGCGCGTGGGGCGCGGTACGTCAGTACCGGCTGTCCGACCGGACGATCACCCTGGCATCGCTGCTGATCATCAGCGCACCCACCTTCGTGATCGCCAACCTGCTGATCCTGGGCGCACTGAAGGTGAACTCGATCCTGGGGGTGCAGTTGTTCGAGTACACCGGCGAAACCTCGGCCGACGCCGTCGGCGGCGGGTGGAACCAGTTCGTGGACCGCGCACAACACCTGGTGCTGCCGACGTTCACGCTGGCACTGACCGCGATCGCCGGGTTCAGCCGCTACCAGCGCAACGCGATGCTCGACGTGTTGGGCCAGGACTTCATCCGCACCGCCCGCGCCAAGGGCCTGACCCGGCGCCAGGCCCTGTTCAAGCACGGCCTGCGCACCGCGCTGATCCCGATGGCCACCCTGTTCGCCTACAGCGTCGGCGGGCTGTTCACCGGCGCGGTGTTCGTGGAGAAGATCTTCGGCTGGCACGGCATGGGTGAGTGGGTGGTGCAGGGCATCACCACCCAGGACACCAACATCGTCGTCGCCATCACGGTGTTCACCGGCGTGACGATCCTGCTGGCCGGTCTGCTCTCCGACGTCATCTACGCAGCGCTCGACCCCCGGGTGCGTGTCTCGTGACCGATACCGAATACCAGTTCGTCTCGCGGCGCTCGCTGGTGCTGCGCCGGTTCCTGCGCAACAAGCCCGCGGTGGTCTCGGTCGTCGTGCTGGCATTGCTGTTCGTCGGCTGTTGGGTCCTGCCGCCGCTGCTGCCCTACTCGCACACCGATCTGGACTATTACGCGCTGCAGCAGCCGCCCAGCGCGCAGCACTGGTTCGGCACCAACTCGATCGGCCAGGATCTGCTGGCCCAGATCGTGCGCGGCATGCAGAAATCGCTGCTGATCGGTGTCTGCGTCGCGTTCATCTCGACGCTCATCGCCGCCACCGTCGGCGCGGTGGCCGGCTACTTCGGCGGCTGGCGGGACCGGACGCTGATGTGGATCGTGGATCTGCTGCTGGTGGTGCCCAGCTTCCTGCTCATCGCGATCGTCACCCCGCGCACCCGCGAGTCGGGCAGCATCCTGTGGCTGATCCTGCTGCTGTCGGTGTTCAGCTGGATGATCAGTTCGCGCATCGTCCGGGGTATGACCATGAGCCTGCGGGAACGCGAATTCGTCGCCGCGGCAAGGTACATGGGGGTCTCGAACCGGCGCATCATCGTCCGCCACATCCTGCCCAACGTGGCGTCCATCCTGATCATCGACACCGCGCTGAACGTCGGCATGGCCATCCTGGCCGAGACCGGATTGAGCTTCCTCGGTTTCGGGGTGCAACCCCCGGACGTGTCGCTGGGCACCTTGATCGCCGACGGCACCCGGTCGTTGACGACGTTCCCCTGGGTGTTCCTGTTCCCGGCCGGGGTGTTGGTGTTGATCGTGTTGTGTGCCAACCTCATCGGCGACGGGCTTCGCGATGCCCTGGACCCGGCGGCGCGCCCCGGCCGGCGCCTGCCCCGGCGGGGCCGATCATGACCCTGTTGGAGGTCCGCGACCTGCGGGTCGAATTCCCGACCGATACCGAGACCGTCGCCGCGGTGCGCGGATTGAACTATCACGTGGACTCCGGCGAGGTGGTCGCCCTGGTCGGCGAATCCGGTGCCGGTAAGTCCGCCGGCGCGATGGCCGTCGTCGGGCTGCTTCCCGAGTTCGCCGACGTCTCCGGTTCGGTGCGCCTGCAGGGCGACGAACTCATCGGGTTGCCGGACGCCCGGATGTCGCGGATCCGCGGGACCCGGATCGGCACCGTGTTCCAGGACCCGATGTCGGCGCTGACCCCGGTCTACACCGTCGGCGACCAGATCGCCGAGGCCATCCGGATCCACCACCCCGACGTCGGTGCCCGAGCGGCCCGGACCCGCGCGATCGAACTGCTCGAACTCGTCGGGATCCGCCGGCCCGAGCAACGCGCCCGCGCCTTCCCGCACGAGTTGTCCGGCGGGGAGCGCCAACGCGTGGTCATCGCCATCGCCATCGCCAACGATCCGGACCTGCTGATCTGCGATGAGCCGACGACCGCGCTGGATGTGACCGTGCAGGCCCAGATCCTCGACGTGCTGCGCACCGCACGCGATGTCACCGGGGCCGGGGTGCTCATCATCACCCACGACCTCGGGGTGGTCGCCGAGTTCGCCGACCGCGCGCTGGTGATGTACGCCGGCCGTGCGGTCGAGGCGGCGCCCGTCGCCGAGTTGTACCGCAACC
Source organism: Mycolicibacterium diernhoferi (assembly GCF_019456655.1). NCBI lineage: Bacteria > Bacillati > Actinomycetota > Actinomycetes > Mycobacteriales > Mycobacteriaceae > Mycobacterium > Mycolicibacterium diernhoferi. Next base: position 4,527,200 of record NZ_CP080332.1, read on the forward strand.
GCCGGATGCCGTACACCGCAGGGCTGCTCGGGTCGGTACCCCGCCTCGACGCGCCGCGCGGTGAACGGCTGGTGCCCATCCCGGGGGCGCCCCCGTCGCTGGCGGCACTGCCGCCGGGCTGCCCGTTCGCACCGCGCTGCCCGCTGGCGATCGACGCCTGCCGCGCCGCCGAACCGGAACTGCTCACCGTGCGGCCGCGCCATCAGGTCGCCTGCATCAGACACGATCAGGTCGACGGGCGCAGCGCCGCCGACATCTACGGCGTGCCGACCGCGCCGGCGGCCGAACCCGCCGACACCGCGGGCGAGGTGGTGCTGAGGGTCCGGGATCTGGCCAAGACCTACGCGCTCACCAAGGGTGTGGTGTTCCGCCGGCGCGTCGGCGAGGTGCGCGCGGTCGACGGGGTGAGTTTCGACCTGGAGCAGGGCCGCACCCTGGGCATCGTCGGCGAATCGGGGTCGGGTAAGTCCACGACACTGCACCAGATCCTGGACCTGAGCACGCCGCAGGCGGGGACGATCGAGGTCCTCGGCACCGACGTCGCGACCCTGGACCGCCGGGGCCGCCGGGCGCTGCGCGGCGACCTGCAGGTGGTCTTCCAGGACCCGGTCGCCTCCCTGGACCCACGGCTTCCGGTGTTCGACGTGCTCGCCGAACCGCTGCGCGCCAACGGGTTCGACAAATCCGCCGCCGGCGACCGGGTGGCCGAACTGCTCGGCCTGGTCGGTCTGCGCCGCGAGGACGCCGGCCGCTACCCGGCGGAGTTCTCCGGTGGGCAGAAGCAGCGGATCGGCATCGCCCGGGCGTTGGCCCTGCAGCCGAAGATCCTGGCCCTCGACGAACCGGTGTCCGCACTGGACGTGTCGATCCAGGCCGGGATCATCAACCTTCTGCTCGATCTGCAGGAGCGGTTCGGGCTGGCCTATCTGTTCGTCTCCCACGACCTGTCGGTGGTGCGGCATCTGGCTCATCGGGTGGTGGTGATGCACAAGGGCAAGGTGGTCGAACAGGGCGACAGTGAGCAGGTGTTCGGCGCCCCTGGGCACGAGTACACCCGTCGCCTGCTGTCCGCGGTCCCCCGCCACCGGCCCGAAGGCGGTTAGAGTCTGAGCGCATGAGTGCGATATCGCGTCTGCTCGCGATGGGTGCAGCGGTGGCGCTGACCCTGACCGGTTGTTCCAGCCCGGATACCTCGATCCCGTCGGCCGGGGGTAATGCCGAGATCGGGGCGACCGCCGATATCAACCCGCAGGACCCGACCACCTTGGCGCAGGGCGGCAACCTGCGTCTCGCGCTGACCGGTTTCCCGCCCAACTTCAACTACCTGCACGTCGACGGCAATCTCGCCGAACTGGGCCGGATGCTGCGCGCCACCCAGCCGCGCGCCTTCGTCATCAAGCCCGACGGTGAGATGACGGTCAACAGCGACTACTTCACCAGCGTCGAACTCACCAGTACCGACCCGCAGGTCGTCACGTACACGATCAACCCGAAGGCGGTGTGGTCGGACGGTTCGCCGATCACCTGGGAGGACATGGCCGCCCAGATCAACGCCACCAGCGGTAAGGACGAGCGGTTCCTGTTCGCCTCCCCGAACGGCAGCGAACGCGTCGCCTCGGTCACCAAGGGTGTCGACGACCGGCAGGCCGTCATCACCTTCGACCGGCACTTCGCCGACTGGCGCGGCATGTTCGCCGGTAACGCCATGCTGGCCCCGAAAGCGGTGACCACCGATCCCGAAGCGTTCAACAAGGGCTTCCTCAGCAGGCCCCCGGTCTCGGCCGGCCCGTTCGAGATCACCACCGTGGATCGTGGCGCACAGCGAATCATCTTGACCCGCAACCCGAAATGGTGGGGCACGCCGCCGCTTCTGGACTCGATCACCTACACCGTGCTCGACGACGCGGCCGTCATCCCGGCCCTGCAGAACAATGCCCTGGATTCGGCCGGAATCGCCTCCCTGGACGATCTGGAGAACGCCCGGCGCACCCCCGGCGTCACCATCCGCCGCGCACCGGCGCCCAACTGGTACCACTTCACGATCAACGGCAACGAGGGTGCGATCCTGTCCGACCCGGGCCTGCGCACCGCGGTCATGAAGGGCCTGGACCGCCAAGCCATCGCCGCGGTCACCCAGCGTGGGCTCGCCGACAAACCGACCGCGCTGAACAACCACATCTATCTGGCCGGCCAGGAGGGCTACCAGGACAACAGCGTCGGTTTCGACCCGGAGGCCGCCAAACACGAACTCGACGAGCTCGGCTGGGTGCAGAACGGACAGTTCCGGGAGAAGGACGGCAAGCAACTCAAGATCCGCAACGTCTTCTACGACGGGGCGAGCACTCGCGCGGTCGCCCAGATCGCACAGAACCAGCTGGCCCAGATCGGCATCAACCTGGAGCTGGTCCCGGCTGCAGGCGGGGCGCTGTTCCCCGACTACGTCACGATCGGCAACTTCGACATGGCCCAGTTCGCCTGGGGCGGTGACGCATTCCCGTTGGCCAGCCTGACTCAGATCTACGCCTCGCAGGGCGAGAGCAACTACGGCAAGGTCGGCAGCGCCGAGATCGACGCCAAGATCGAGCAGGTGCTGTCCGAACTGGAGCCGGCCAAGGCACGCGAACTGGCCAACGAGTTGGACACGATGATCTGGGCCGCGGGGCACAGCCTGCCGCTGTTCCAGGCGCCCGGCAACGTCGCCATCCGCAGCAATCTGGCGAATTACGGGCCCACCGGCATCGGCGACATCAACTATTCGACGATCGGCTTCATGAAACCTTGATCCGGGACACGATCCGCGGCACCGCCGCGGGCAGCGTCGATTCGACGGCGGCTGCGGCGGTGATCACCGTGATCGCAGCCCGCACAAGCGGATTGACGGGCAGCCGGTCGAGTTCGGCGCCCCGCTCGGCCAGGGTGTCCAGCAGCCCGATCCGCAGCGCCCCGATGACCTCGAGTGCGGCCCGCTCCCGGGTGTCCAGCACGCTGTGACCGGCCGACGGCAGCGTCACCAGGGTGGCCCCGGGAATCAGGTCGACCACCTGCTGTGCCACCGCGGGCGGCGTGGTGAGATCGCGGCCGCCGGACAACACCGCGGTGGGCCAACCGAAACCGGGCATCTCGGCGGTCAGATCGAAGGGCTCCTTCTCGAATTCCACTGACGGATCGTGGATGTCACGCATCACCACCGATGGGTCCAGCGGGAGACCGTCCGGTTCCCCGGCGAAGTTGAGTTCGCGGAAAGCGATTCGCGACACCAGGTCGTCCTCGTGCCGGTAGGGGGCCTTGCGCAGGCTGATCCGCAGCGCGCGGCTCAGGCCCTGCCACAGCAGTGTCCGACCGCGCAGCAGCAACTCCAGCTGACGGTCGAGCAGGCGGGTACCGCCGTACTCGTAGACCAGGCTGGCGACCTGGGCCGACCCGTCCAGCCGCATCCCCTCGCCGGCCAGCTTGCGCACCTTCAGCGCCAGATCCGGGCTCTGGTCGTCGGCGCCGTCGGTGCTCTCGGCATCCTCGGTGCCATCCCAGAGCAGCCCGCGGATGGCCGTGCGCATCTCGTCGATGTCGCCGGCCGAGTGCACCGGGGAATCCAGCACCATGCCGGCGACCCGGTCGGGATGGCGCACCCCGACCCCGGCGGCGATATAGGAACCGTAGGAACTGCCGTAGATGTGCGCGGTCTGCACGCCGGCGTCGTCGAGCACCGCCGCGATGTCGTCGACCACCTGCTTGACGGTGATCGCCTCGGGCGGCAGGTCCGCGCCGTCGTCGTCGTGCCGGGACAACCCGACGCCCCGGTGCTCGACCATGATCACGTCGTACCCGGCCGCCGCCGCATGCCTACGGAAGGCCCGGTAGGGCGCTACCGAGGCCAGCCCCGGCCCGCCCGGGATGACCACCACCGGATGCGCCGATTTCCGGCCGACCCGCACGTAGAACAGGTCGAACATCCGATCTCCGCCACGGGTCACCGGCCGGCGGACGGGACGGACGCCGGGCAGGGCAGCCAGTTTGTCGTGCGCCCGGCGACGTTTGGCGGACATGGTCATCACCGCTCATTGTGCCCCGCGCGCCCGGCCGGGGCACTGCCAGATTGCTCTTAGGTTCGCGGTGATCGCAAGCAGTGCGCCCAGCGGACCGTGATCAGTAGAAATGGTCGATATGACAACCGTCGAGAATACGAACAGAATCCTGCCCGGAACACCGGAGTGGAAGGATCTACTGCGCACCATCGGATCTGGATCCAAAGATCGAGATCTCAACGACGAGAACCCTTTTGACCAGGTCGCCGCGCTCAAACGCGCCGGTTTCGGTACCCTGCGGCTGCCTGCCGAGTTCGGCGGCGCAGGACTGACTGTGCCGCAGCTGTTTTCCGCGGTGATCGACGTCGCCCAGGCCGATCCGATCGTCGCGCACATCTTCCGCGCGCACTTCTGGTTCGTCGAGGAGCGGCTGCGCTCACGCTCGCACAAGTGGCTGGACCTGGTGTCCGACGGCAAGATCTTCGGCAACGCGTTCAGCGAGAAGGGCTCGGCGGCCGTCGGTAGCCTGGTGTTCAACACCCGGCTGCTGCCCAGCCCGACCGGGGGGTTCCGGCTGGACGGCGAGAAGTTCTACAGCACCGGCACGCTGTTCTCCGACTACCTGACCACCACCGCGACCACCGACCACGACTCCGCGGCCGTCGTGGTGGTGCCCGCCGACCGTGCCGGGGTGAAGATCATCGACGACTGGGACGGGTTCGGGCAACGGCGCACCGGCACCGGGACCACCACCTTCACCGCGGTGGCGGTGGCCGAGGACGAGGTGCTCAGCGACAGCCCTTATGACGCCGATCCGGTTCCCACCGTCCAGTACGCCTCACTGCAGCTCTACATCCACGCCGTGGTGGCCGGCGTCCTGGCCAACGTCGTCGACGACGGCGTCGCACTGCTGCGCTCGCGGGAACGCAGCTTCAGCCACGCCCTGGCCGAGCGGCCCACCGACGACCCGCTGCTGCAGCGTCAGCTCGGTGAACTGGCGTCGGTGGCCTACATCGCCCGGACCGCGGTGCTCGACGCCGCCGAGGCCGTCGCCGCGGCCACCGACTCCGAGATCGACGGCGTGCCGGACGCCGACCTGGCGGCCGAGGCACAGTTGAAGGTGTCCAAGGTCAAGGTGCACCTCGACGACGTGGCGCCGGTCGCGGCCACCCGGCTGCTCGAGCTCGGCGGGGCCAGCGCGTCCAGCCGGCAACGCAACCTGGACCGGCACTGGCGCAACATCCGCACCATCACGTTGCACAACCCGGTCGGCCTCAAGGCGCGGGTGATCGGGCAGAACCTGCTGCACGGCACCGCGATTCCGGCGAACGCCTACTTCTGATCCTGCTCCGATCTGCGCACATGCACCGGCGCTCACCGCCGCTGCATGTGCGCAAATCCGCCTAGGCGGACAGTTCGATGAGCTGGGCGTCACCGATCCCGGCGTAGCGGTCCGGGCTGCAGGTCAGCACGATGACCTGCCCGTCACCGCCGACGGTGTCGAACACCGCGGACATCCGGGTCAACCGTTCCGGGTCGGTGAACCCCAGCGCATCGTCGATGACCACGGGCACGGTGTCCTCCTTGGCCACCAGCGAGGCGCACGCCAGCCGGGCGACGATGCCGATCTGTTCCTTCGCCCCGCCGGACAGCGATTCGTAACCCACCGTGCGGCCGTCCAGGGTGCGGCTGCGGATGGTCAGATCGGAGTCGATGTCGACCTCGAAGTCGGCGCCGAACACAATGCGGCCCAGCCGTTCGATCTCCCCGCGGAACGGGGCGACGTAGCGGGCGCGGGCGGAGTCGCGGTGCCGCAGCATCACCTCGCGCAGCGTCTGCGCCGCGCGGGCCCGGCGCTGCACGCGCTGATGCTCACCGTGGGCGTGCTCACGCTCGGTGAGGGCGGCATCGAGGGCGCCCTTGCGCCCCTGGGTGCCGTAGACCTTGAGGGTGGCCGACAGTTCGGTGAGCGCCGCGGCAGCGGCCTCGCGTTCGCGCAGCAGGGCCTGCGCCGCGCGGGCCGCCGCGTCGAGTTCCGCGGCGACCGCGTCCGGCTGGGCGGCGGCCAGTTCGGCGTCCAGGCGGGCCAGCTCCGCGGCGGCCCGGCCGGACCGCTCGGCCTCGGCCTCGGCCGCCACGCTCAACGCGTCATCGGCCGCGGTGCGCCGTTCGGCGGCCAGCCGGTCGTTGGCCGCGGCCAGTTCGGCCTGGGCGGCGCCCAGCTTCTCCCGCTGCACCCCGGCGGCGACCGCGGCGTCGTTGCACCTGGTGACCGCCGCCGCGGCGAGCGCACGCTGCGCTTCGGCGTGCTGGGTGGCGGTCCGGTGCGCCTCCTGGGCGGCCTCCAACGCCGCCCGCGCGCCATCGGTGTCACCATCGATATCCGGTTGTCCGGCAGTCAGTTCCGCGTACCGCGCGCGTAGCTGCTCCGGGCTTTCGTCCCCGGCGAGCGCGCCGATGGTGGACTGTAGCCGGCCCTGCTCCGAGCGCAGTTCCCGACGGCGGGCGTCCTTGTCGCGGGCCTGCTCGACGGTCTCGGCTCCGGCCCGCCGCAACGCCTCGGCCAGAACCTGCTGTGCGGCGACGAGTTGGGCGTGGGTATCCAGGGCGTCGGCCCCGGGCACCACCCGGGCCCGCAGCAGCCCGGGCAGTTCGATCTCGGTCGGGGCACCGGCACTCAGCGACCAGTCCCGGCCGGCGGCAAGGTCGACGTCCTCGTCCCCGACGCGCAGCCGGATATCGGCCAGCGCCACCAGTTCGATGTGCGCGGAGGCGAGTTCGGCCTGATCGGCGGCCCGCTCGACGGCCCGCGCGGCGTTCTCGATCTCGCGCATCAGCGCGTCGGTCATGGTGTTGCCGAGCAGTTCGCGCTGCACCTCGGCGAGCGCGGCGGTGGCCTCCTCGAGCCTGTCGATCCGGACGGTGAGCCGGGCGGCCTCGTCACGGGCGACCAGCGCGGCCAGCGTGGTGCGCGCCTCCTCCACCGCGGCCGCGGCGACCTCGGCGGCGGTGCGCGCCTGATCGGCGGCCGCCTCAGCGGACTCCACGGCTTGCCGGGCCGTCGTGTGCGCCTGCGCCGACTCGGCGGCGACGGCGATCAGATCGGCAGCAGACGTGGACCTTTCCTCGATCTCGGCGCGCAACCGGCGCCGTTCGTTGACCGCCGCGACGGAGGCGGCGTGTGTCGCGGTGGCGGCGTCGGCCACCACGCGGGCGGTGTCACGTTGCCGGGTCAGCTGCGCCACCGCGTCGGAGGCCTGCTGCGCGGCGGCGAGCCGGGCCCGCGCCGACTCGACCCGGGTGGCGGATTCGGCGAGTTCGGCGGTCAGCGTGGCGTGCCGCCGCACCGCCTGCTCCACCTCGGCGACCGCCTCGGTGGCGATCTTCACCTCGGCCTCGGCCGCCTTCAGCCGGGTCCCGGCCACCGCCCATTCCCCGGTGGGGCGGCCGGTGGGGGTGAAGTACTTCAGGTACTCGCCCTCGATCCGGTCGACCAGCAGCGGGTCGGCGTCCCCGGCATCGCCGGCGCCGTCCCCGGCCGCCACGTCGAGTGCCCGCGACAATGCGTCGCACCCGGACAGGTCGACCGGGGAGGTGGCCGAGGCCTGCAGCACCCGCTGCGCCTCCCACAACGCGGTGTCCACCGTCTCGGACAGGATGGCCAGCACCCGGTCGTGCGCTTCGTCCCCGGTGAGCTGCTCACGCTTGGGCTCGGTGATGGTCAGCTCGGTCTCGGCGCGCTTGTGGAAGCGCTTGCGGTACACGAAACGGTAGGGGCCCGTGGAGATTTCGGCCAGCACCTCGGCACCCACATCGGCGTGGGTGGGTTTGACGGCCTTGACCTCCTTCTTGGTGGACCGGTCCTTGATCGTCAGCAGCAGATCCAGCGCCTCGATCATCGACGACTTGCCGATCTCGTTGGCGCCACTGATCACCACGACCCCGCGCTCGGGAAACGCGATGTCGCGGTGGGCGACTCCGCGATAGTTGGTGAGTACCAACCGGTGCAATATCACGCGACGTTTCCTTCCAGGGCGCCACCGGACAGGCGCAGCAGCAGCGCGAGCGCGGAGCGCGCATCCTCGGCCTCGGCACCGTCTGCGCGCGCGGCGGACACCAGTTCTGCGACCGCACCGGCGGCGAACCCCCCGATCGGCAGATCGTCGAACTCCCCGTCGGCCGGCAGCACCACGATGTCGGAATGTCGCTCCCACAACCGCAGCGAGGCGAACACCCGGGCGTACCGGTCCAGGCACAGGTCCAGCTTGGCCTTGTCGGTGACGGTCAACGAACCGGTCAGCACCAACCGCACGACGGTGCATTCCTTGTCCGGCAGCTGATCCAGGTTGACGTCGAGACCGGCGATGTCGCGGTCGTCGTTCACATCGTGGCGCAGGGTGAGAAAGCGCCACCGCCCCACCCGGCGGGCGGACACCTGCACCGGATGCGCCGGATCCTGTTCGTCGATGTCGACGATCAGCACGTGGCCGGGATCGGCTTCGATGTCGTCGTAATTGGTGACCTCGGGCGAACCCGAGTACCACACCCGGCCGGTGTCGCCCACCTCGGTACGAGAATGCTTGTCGCCCAAGGCGACATAGTGCACGGCGCCCCGTTCGAGGGTGGCCGCCAGCCCGGCCAGCCGGATCAGTGAGGGCTTCCCGGGATCCGGGTCGAGGATGTCGACGCCGCCGTGTGCGACCAGGATGCGCACCGTTCCGTCGGCGGGCAGATCAGCGGTCACCGCGGCCGCCAGGTCCGTGGTCGGCGACTTGGAACGCCAAGGTGCGGCGACGATTTCCAGCCCCGGCCGCACCTCGAAGACCCCATCGGAGTCCAGCACGGTGACGTTGTCCGGGCACTCGGCGAGAAACAGCGTGCTGGTGTACACCGACCCGGCGTCGAGCTGATCATGGTTGCCGGGCAGCAGATATACCGGAACCCGGATCGCGCGGATGGCCTCCAGCGCCAGGCTCACCTCGCGCGGGGCCAGCTGGTTGTCCTCGAAGACGTCGCCGGCGACGACGACGAACTCGGCACCCACCTCATCGGCGAGTGCACCGAGCCCGGAGACGGCCTCCCGGCGCGCCGCCGAATAGCGCGATTGTGCCTCACCGCCCCCGACACTGAGGAAGTGCCGTGTCATACCGAGCTGCCAGTCGGCGGTATGCAGAAAGCGCATCTGCGCACTCCCTTCCGGGTCGGTGGTCATCGTTCGTGGCGGGTTGCCGCTTGTTCGTGGAGTCTAGGTCCGGTGTCCGACAAGTCCCGGGACGTGCCCCGGCATGGCCTAGCCTGATCGAGATGAGAACCCTTGTGCTGCTGCGGCACGCCAAATCGGACTATCCGGGCGGGGTCGCCGACCATGACCGGCCGCTCGCGCCGCGCGGTGTCCGCGAAGCCGGGCTCGCCGGCGACTGGTTGCGCGCAGAGCTGCCCGCCATCGATGCGGTGTTGTGCTCCACGGCCACCCGCACCCGGCAGACGCTGGAACGCACCGGGATCGAAGCCCCGGTCAGCTTCGTCGACCGGCTCTATGACGCCACCCCGGGCATCGTGCTGGCCGAGATCAATGCCGTCGCCGACGACGTGCAGACGCTGCTGGTGATCGGGCACGAGCCGGTGATGTCCGGGCTGGCGCTGGCCCTGGCCGACGACAGCAGTGACGCCGAAGCGGTGTCCGGCATCGAATCGAAGTACCCGACCTCGGCGCTCGCGGTGCTGCGGGTGCCGGGATCGTGGGCTGAGCTCGAGTTGGGCGGCGCACGGCTCACCGCGTTCCACGTGCCGCGCTGAGCCACACGCCGTGAGATCGACTACGAGTTGGTGGCCAGCGTCAGCTCCATCAGCTTGATCGCCATCGCGCAGGCGTCGATACCGGGCGCCTGCGGGTTCACCCACCAGCCGACGACGCCGCTGGCGTCGCTGGCCACCCCGCACGCCCCGTTGGCCGCCGGGTTCTTCATCACGATCGACTGCACACCGGCGACCCGGCGTTCCTCGATCGGGAACTTCATCTCCTCGGCGACGGCGCGCTCGGTGTCCAGGCTGCCCAGCTCGAACCAGAACCGGGTGATGTCGACCAGGCCCGACGGGTTGGCGGCCTGCCAGCGGCACACCGCGCCGACGAAGGTGCTCTGGATGTCGAGCGGGTCGGCCCCGACCGTCTCGGCCAGGATGTCCTCGGTCAGGACGTCGCATTCCTTGAGCAGGTTCGGGTAGGTCTTCTCGGAGTCGTTGTTGCGCGGCCCGGCGCTGCCGGAGCCCGCCTTCGCCGCCGTCCCGTCCACCGAACGGGAGCAGCCCTGCACGCCGAGCACCATGGTCAGCGCCGCCAGCAGCGCGATCACCACGGTCAGCGGACGTTTCACGGCGCGGCCCATCATTTGGCGTTCACAATCGATTGGCGGGTCAGTTCCTTGGCGACTTCGCAGGCATCCGGGTACGGCTTCTGAGCGAAGCTGACCGACCATTCGATGAAGTCGTCGTCGAACTGGATGCCGATCTCGCACAGGCTGGGCCCGAGCACCATGTCCTCGCCGATCGCGATGAACCCGTCGTGGCCCTCGATGTTGATGTCCTCGACGCTGGCGCGGGACAGTTCCTCGGTCTTGCGTTCCCGCCCGATCGGGCTGCCACGGAAGTGGGTGAACGAGAAGTGCGGGCCGACGATCCCGCCGCCGGCCAGCCACTGGCAGCCCACCGAGGTGCGCGCCGTGTTCACCAGCCCGACGACCTCGGTCAGCTGCGAGACGGTCTGGTCGCTGATGCCGCCGCATTCCGGGAACACCGGGCCGTGCTGGGCCTCGGGCGCCGCCTCGACACTCGGGGGCACCGACGGGGCACTCGGGCTCTCGGAATCGGAGCAGGCCGCCAACACGGGGAGCACCGCAACGGCGGTCACCAGCATCTTCGCCGCACGACCGATCCGGCCGTGGGCAATCGCAGGTCCGCTTCTGGGAATCACGACATGCACTGTAGCCGCCACCCGCTGAGGAACCGCTGAATTGCGGATTGACCTGCATTTTCGTGTCCCGGTCCGGAACCGCGGCCTGCAGGTGGGTGTGCGACAGTAGCCAGATGCTGCTCGCCCTGCTGCGCCGTTACGTGCAGCCGTACCGCGGGCTGCTCGCCGTGGTCGCGGCCCTCCAAGTGGTCAGCACGCTGGCGTCGCTGTACCTGCCGACCGTCAACGCGGCGATCATCGACGAGGGTGTCGCGGTCGGGAACACCGGACGGATCGTGCACCTGGGCCTGATGATGCTGGCGGTGACGGCCCTGCAGGTGGTGTGCGCCGTCGGCGCGGTGTTCTTCGGGTCCCGGGCCGGCATGGGGTTCGGCCGCGATCTGCGGGCGGCGATCTTCACCCGGGTGCTCGGCTTCTCCGCCGTGGAGACGGCCCGGTTCGGCGCCCCCACCCTGCTGACCCGCACCACCAACGACGTCCAGCAGATCCAGCTGCTGGTTCAGATGACGGCCACCATGCTGATCACCGCGCCCATCATGGGCCTCGGCGGCATCGCCATGGCCATCCACCAGGACGCCGGGCTGTCCTGGCTGCTGCTGGTCAGCGTGCCGATCCTGGCGCTGGCCAACGGGTTGCTGGTGTCGCGGCTGATGCCGATCTTCCGGACCATGCAGCGGGTGATCGACAACATCAACCGGGTGATGCGCGAACAGCTCGCCGGTATCCGGGTGGTGCGCGCGTTCGCCCGGGAGTCGCTGGAGCGCAGCCGGTTCGAGGAGGCCAACCGGGCGCTGACGGACACCGCCCTGACCGCCGGGCGCTGGCAGGCGCTGATGTTGCCGGTCACCACCCTGGTGATCAACGTCTCCAGCGTCGCGCTGATCTGGTTCGGCGGGCAGCGCATCGACGCCGGGCAGATGCAGGTGGGTTCGCTCATCGCCTTCCTGGCGTATTTCATGCAGATCCTGATGGCGGTGCTGCTGGCCACCTTCCTGGTGGTGCTGCTCCCCCGCGCGTCGGCGTGCGCCGAACGGATCACCGAGGTGCTGGGCACCGAACCGGAGATCACCGCACCGCCGGACCCGGTCGCGGTCGGTGCCGTCACCGGCGAGGTCGGCCTCGACCGCGCCACCTTCAGCTATCCGGGCGCCGACCGGGCGGTGGTACAGGAGGTTTCGTTCACCGCCCGGCCCGGCACCGTCACCGCGATCGTGGGCAGCACCGGGTCCGGCAAGTCCACGCTGCTGTCGCTGATCAGCCGGCTCTACGACGTCACCGACGGCGCTGTACGGCTCGACGGTCTGGACGTCCGCTCCTTCGATCCGGAAGAACTGTGGGCGGCAATCGGATTGGTGCCTCAGCGCGGCTATCTGTTCTCCGGGACCATCGCCGACAACCTGCGGTACGGGAAGGCCTCTGCCACCGAGGACGAGATGTGGGACGCGCTGAGGGTGGCCGCCGCCGACGATTTCGTGCGCGCGCACCCCGACGGCCTGCAGATGCGCGTCGCGCAGGGCGGTGTCAACTTCTCCGGTGGTCAGCGCCAGCGGTTGGCCATCGCCCGTGCGGTGGTCCGCCGCCCGGCGGTGTACCTGTTCGACGATGCCTTCTCGGCGCTGGACGTGCACACCGACGCCCGGGTCCGCACGGCACTGCGGGACGTCTCGGCGCAGGCGGCGGTGATCATCGTGTCGCAGCGGATCTCCACGGTCGCGCAGGCCGATCAGGTGCTCGTACTGGAGGACGGCCGGGTGGTCGGTGCGGGCACCCACGAATCGCTGCTCGCGGACTGCCCGACCTACATCGAGTTCGTGGACTCCCAGTCGGTGCACGCGTGACACCAGCGAGTAGCGGAGCGGGATCGCGCATCAGCCCAGCGAGTAGCGGAGCGAATCGCCTATGACAAGGCCCATCCGGGGTATGGCCGAACCACCCAAGGCGCGCTCTCGCGATTTCCGGGGCTCGGCGATCCGCTTGCTGAAAAGGCTGGCCCCGCAACGCCGCCTGACCGCGCTGGTGATCGCGCTGGCCGTCGGCGGCATCGCGATCGGGGTGATCGGGCCGCGTATCCTCGGCCACGCCACCGACCTGCTGTTCAACGGTGTCATCGGACGCGAACTACCGGCCGGGCTGAGCAAGGAGCAGGCCATCGAGGCCGCCCGGGCCCGCGGTGAGGACACCTTCGCCGATCTGCTGTCCGGCATGAACGTGACGCCCGGCCAAGGTGTGGACTTCACCGCCGTCGCGCACACACTGTTGCTCGCACTGGGCCTGTATCTGATTGCCGCACTACTGGTCTGGATGCAGGCACGCATCCTCAACGTGGTGGTGCAGCGCACCATGGCGGACATGCGCACCGAGGTCGAGCACAAGGTGCACCGGCTTCCGCTGTCCTACGTCGACGGCCGGCAGCGCGGCGAACTGCTCAGCCGGGTCACCAACGATGTCGACAACGTGCAGTCCTCCCTGGCCATGACCATCAGCCAATTGCTGACCTCGCTGCTGACGGTGGTGGCGGTGCTGGTGATGATGGTGACGATCTCGCCGCTGCTGGCGCTGATCACGGTGGTGACGGTGCCGGCCTCGCTGCTGGCCACCCGGGCCATCGCCCGCCGCTCGCAGAAGCTGTTCGTCGCGCAGTGGACCAACACCGGGCGGCTCAACGCCCACATCGAGGAGACCTACAGCGGTTTCACCGTGGTGAAGACCTACGGACACCGGGCCGCCGCCGTCGAGAAGTTCGGCGAACTGAACGGGGAGGTGTACCGGGCCAGCCTGGGCGCGCAGTTCCTGTCCGGGCTGGTGTCCCCGGCCACCACGTTCATCGGCAATCTGAGTTACGTCGCGGTCGCGGTCGTCGGCGGCATCCAGGTCGCCACCGGCCAGATCACGCTGGGCAGCATCCAGGCCTTCATCCAGTACGTCCGCCAGTTCAATCAGCCGTTGACCCAGGTCGCGTCGATGTACAACTCGCTGCAGTCCGGGATCGCCAGCGCCGAACGCATTTTCGACCTGCTCGACGCACCCGAGGAATCCGCGGCACCGGCCGCGGCCACTGTCCCGTCCACGGCGGCGGGCCGGGTGGCGTTCGAGCACGTGTCGTTCTCCTACCAGCCCGGCACCCCGGTGATCGAGGACTTGTCGCTGGTCGCCGAACCCGGGGCCACGGTGGCCATCGTGGGCCCCACCGGCGCGGGTAAGACCACGCTGGTCAACCTGCTGATGCGGTTCTACGACATCGATGCCGGACGGATCACGCTCGACGGCGTGGACATCGCGGCCATGCCACGTCAGGCCCTCCGATCCCGGATCGGGATGGTGCTGCAGGACACCTGGCTGTTCGGCGGCACCATCTACGACAACATCGCCTACGGCCGGCCCGACGCCACCGCCGAGGAGGTGTACGAGGCCGCCCGGACCGCACACGTCGAGCGGTTCGTGCAGACCCTGCCGGAGGGCTACCAAACCCGGGTCGGCGATGACGGCGGCGCGATCAGCGCCGGGGAGAAACAGTTGATCACCATCGCCCGGGCGGTCCTGGCGCAACCGCAGTTGCTGATCCTGGACGAGGCGACCAGCTCGGTGGACACCCGCACCGAACTGCTGATCCAGCAGGCGATGGCCGAATTGCGGCGGGACAGGACCAGTTTCATCATCGCGCACCGGTTGTCGACCATCCGCGACGCGGATCAGATCCTGGTGATGGAGGCCGGGCGCATCGTCGAGCGGGGTACGCACGCCGAACTGCTGGAACGCCACGGCGAGTACTGGGCGATGTCGCGAGCGTAATCAAGCGGTCTGCTCAATCCCAATTGCCAGACAGTGTCGGATCGGTGTTGACAGGATCACGATATGACTGCGGCGACGGTGCACACCTTCTGCCGGTACTGCCTGGCGTCATGCGGCGTGGAGGTCACCGTGCAGGACAACCGGGTCCGCAGGATCGCCGCCGACAAACTCAACCCGCACAGCTGGCACGACTTCTGCGCCAAGGGCCGCACGGCCGCGGAGGTGGTCGAACATCCCCGCCGCATCCTGGCGCCGATGCGCCGGGTCGGCGACGGGTATGTCGAGGCCGACTGGTCAGAGGCGTTGCGGGACATCGCCGACCGGATGAACCGGCTGATCGGATCGGACGGCCCGGAGGCCGTCGGCGCCTACTACGGGAACCCGGCCGGGTACTCGTCGTCGAACCTGATCTTCATGAACGGCTGGCTGGACGCGATCGGCACGCACAACCGGTACGCGGTCGGCTCGGTCGACCAGAACGCGGTGCACGTGGTGGCCCAGGCGATGTACGGGTCACCGCTGATGGTGCCGGTCTCCGATATCGACGACTGCGACTTCTTCCTGCTGGTCGGGGCGAATCCCGCTGTCAGTGCCTGGAATTGGCTGGAGTCCGCACCGGGCGGATGGCGCCGGGCGCTGGAGCGGCAACGTGGCGGGGCACGGATCGTGGTGGTCGACCCGGTGCGCACCGAGTCCGCGGACAAGGCCGATACCCATCTCGCAGTGCGCCCGGGCCAGGACTGGGCGCTGCTGCTGGCGATGGTGAAAGTCATCCTGGACGCCGGCCTGCAGCACCGCGACTGCACCGAACTGGCCACCGGAAGTGCCGAGGTCCGCGCCCTGGCGGCGGCGGCAGACCTGGACGACCTGGCCGCCCGCTGCGATATCCCCCGCGATGGGATCGAGTGTTTGGCAAGGGATTTCGCGGCTGCCCGGACGGGTATGGTGATCACCCGGACCGGTGTGTCCCTGCAGGAGTCGGGGACCGTCGCCGAATGGCTGGGCCATGTGCTCAACGTGATCACCGGCCGGATGGACCGCCCCGGCGGGCGGCGCTTCGAGCCCGGTTATGTCGATACGCTGCGCCTCGCCGGTCTGGCGCAGACACCGCCGCACCGCAGCCGGGTCGCCGGGCGCGAGATGGTGGCCGGCGCGCACGCGCTGGCCGAGCTGCCCGATGAGATCACCACCGGCGGGCCCGGCCGGCTCCGGGCGTTGGTGATCAATTCCGGCAACCCGGTGATCGCCGGGCCGGACGGGTCCCGGCTCGATGCGGCGCTGGAGCAGCTGGATCTGTTGGTGGCCATCGACTTCGTGCAGCGGGAGAGTCACCGCCACGCGGATTGGCTGCTACCCGCCGTGCACTGGCTGGAGCGCGAGGACCTGCTGGCGTTCACCAGCGGCATGCACGACGAGCCGTTCGCCCAGTTCGGCGCCCGCGCCGTGGCCCCGCCGCCGCAGGCCCGCGAGGAGTGGCGGATCTTCGTCGACCTGGCGTTGGCCATGAAGCGTCCGCTGTTCGGCGCACGGGCCGTGAACGGGTTCATCCGGGCCAGCCGCCGAGTCGCGGCGTGGTCGGGGCGACCGGGGCTGGAGTTCAGTCCCCGCTGGATCGACCGGTTGATGATCGCAACATCACGGAAGGTCAACGGCCGCAGGCTCAGATGGCGGGATCTGCGCGACAATCCGCACGGTCTGGTGCTCGGCCCCCGCGAGTTCGGACGCTTCCGGAACGCGTTGCGTACCGAGGACAAGTTGGTGCGACTGGCCCCGCCGGAGTTCCTGGCGCGGGCACGCGATCTGCTGGCCGCGCCGGCCACCACGCCCAGCGCGGACTTCCCGTTCCTGCTGGGCAACCGACGCAACCGCCATGCCATGAACTCCTGGCTCAACGAGTTGCCCGGGCTGCATCCGTCGGGCAAGCGCAATGTCGTGTTCATCCATCCCGAGGACGCGTCCATGCTGGGCGTCGAGGACGGCGACCAGGTGCGGGTGTGCTCTGCGAGGGGGTCGGTACAGACCGTCGCGGCGCTCTCGGACCGGCCCCGCCGCGGGCTGGTGATCATGGAACACGGCTGGGGCTCAAGGGTGTTCGATCCGCGCGGCGGCGCGGCGCCAGAGGTCTACGGCGTCAACCGCAATCTGCTGGTCGGCGCCGCCGCGATGGACCCGCTGTCGCAGACCTCGGCGCTGGGGGGCGCGCACGTCCGCATCGAGCGACTCGGGCGCGCTCACGTTCGTTAAGTGAATGCGAGCGCGCCGAAATCACTGGAGGTCGGGGCCGTCGGCGCGGACGTCGTCGACCGCGGTCATCGCCTCGCGCAGCCGGGACAGCCAGTCCTCGGTGTGCTGCCCGACCAGCTTGACCGACCAGGCCAGCGCGTCCGAGCGGGACCGGGCGACACCGGCGTCGACGAGGGTGTCGAGTACCTGTCGTTCCGGCTGTTTGAGTCTGGTCATCACCGGCACGGCGATATGGGTGAACAGGGTGCGTTCGGCGCCGGCCTGCACACCCCAGGACACCTTGCGGCCGAACCTGTCCTGAGCCTCGTCGGCGATGCGCATCCGCTCGCCGCGCGTCTCTTCGCGGAACTTCGCGACCCGACCCGAGGTCCGGGCCGCGCTCTCCTCTTCGGCGGCCTCGGGCAACTGCCCGATGACCGTGATCTCTTCGCGGTCGACCACGACGGTCGGATCGCCGGTGAACCAGGCGTCGGGCAGGCGCCCGGCGAACCAGTCGGCGATATCGGTGGCGGCGTCGTCTGTGCTGCGCCGCCCGTGCTGATGGCGTTTCATGATTACATGATTACACCGTTACAGGACCGTGCGGGCGCGTTCACGCACGGCGTAACCGACACCGCCGCTACTTCTTGCGGAGCAGGACCAGTCCACCGCCCAACACCAGGGCCACCAGCAGCAATCCCGCCCAGCCGGGGCCGGCCAGCCACCACACCGCGGCGAGGGCGATGATCCCGGGCGAAGCCAGGAACAACACCATGCCCGGATGCTGTTTGACCACGTCAAGCGCGCTCTTGGCCCGCACGCGGTCGATTTCGTCACCTGCCATAGGACCCAGGATGCCAGCCTATGGTGGTGCTGTCCGGGATGAATCGACGTCACAGTTGAGGAGCGCACGTGAGTGGTCAATGGTTGCGGGATCCCGAAGGGCGCTACGAGTACCGCTGGTACGACGGCCAGAACTGGACCGATCAGGTGTCCCACCAGGGCCAGATCGGCCAGGTACCGCTGAGCGGCGCGCCCGCCGGTGGACCCCAGTCCCATGACGCACCGCCCCACGCCCAGGCCTACGCCGCACCGCAGCCCGAAAACCCGGCGCCGGCCCCCGGTGACGGTTTCGCCGGGATCACCGGCGACCTCATCGACGGCCGATTCAGCGAGAAGGAATCCGCCGCGATCGCCAACCAGAACGAGAAGCTACTGCGGGTGCGCCTCGGCGAGCCGTTCATGGCGCGGCAGGGCTCCATGGTGGCCTATCAGGGCAATGTGGACTTCGCCTTCGAGGGCGGCGGCGCGGGCCGATTTCTGAAGAAGGCCTTCACCGGCGAAGGACTGCCGTTGATGCGCTGCCAGGGCCAGGGCGACGTCTTCCTGGCCGATCAGGCCAACTACGTGCACCTGTTGCACCTGAACAATTCCGGGCTGTCCATCAGCGGCAAGAACGTGCTCGCGTTCTCGGCGAGCCTGGACTGGAACATCGAGCGGGTCCGGGGCGGCAGCATCGCCACCGGCGGATTGTTCAACACCACGTTGCGGGGCAGCGGGTGGGTCGCGCTGACCACCGACGGCCCGCCGGTGGTGCTCAACGCCGCCGAGGCGCCGACCTACGCCGACACCAATGCGGTGGTGGCGTGGTCGGCGAACCTACAGACCCAGCTCAAGACCAGCTTCAAGGCCGGCGCCCTGATCGGGCGCGGGTCCGGCGAGGCGCTGCAGGTCGCCTTCCACGGTCACGGCTTCGTGATCGTGCAGCCCTCCGAAGGCGTCGCGGTCCCGGTCCAATAGCCGCTAGAGCGACTCCAGAATCTGCTTCATCTCGTCGATCTCGCGCTGCTGGCTGTCGATGATCGCGCGGGCCATGGCGATCGCCGGTTCGTGCTGACCATCGTCGATCTCGGTCTGCGCCATGGTGATCGCACCCTCATGATGACCGATCATCTGGGTCAGGAACAGCCGGGCGGCCTCGGGGCCCGGCGCCGACCGCAGCTTCTCGATATCGGCCGGCGCGACCATGCCTTCCATCGAGCCGTGGTCCATATCGGGCATGGGCGGGTTGCCCCAGCTGGTCAGCCAGCTTTGCATCTGCTCGATCTCGGGCGCCTGGGCCGCCTTGATCTCTTCGGCGAGCTTGCGAACCCGCGGGTCCACGTCCTGTTTGAGCAGCAGGATGTCCGACATCTCCACGGCCTGACGGTGGTGCGGGATCATGTGCTGCGCGAACATCACGTCCGCGCCATTGTGGGCGCCGTCGTGGGCGCCGTCGACCGGGCCGGGACTCGCTCCGCTGCCGCTGTGATGGCTGGTTCCGTGGTCATGGTCGGTGTGTCCGTCGTCGCTGGTCTCGGCGGACTGGTTGGTACAGCCCGCCGCGATCAGGGCGGCGACCGCCGCCGTCGCGACCATGATGGCCGGTTTGCGCATTGTGTCTCTCCTCGCACCCGTGGACGTTTACCCATACCCCCTACCGGTATATCATGGCGGTATGAGCATCGTTCTCAAGGTCCAAGGTATGAGTTGTGGGCACTGCGTGTCGACGATCACCGCCGCCGTCAGCCCACTGGCCGGTGTCAGCGGGGTCGAGGTCGACCTGGCCGCCGGGCAGGTCACGGTGGACGGCACCCCCGACAGCGCGGCCGTCACCGCGGTCATCGAAGACGCCGGTTACGACGTGAGTCCTGCGGTATCGGCCTGAGCGCACACCGCCCCGGCCCACATCTCATATTGAACGGGAGGCAAGCCATGAGCCCGCGCAGCCGACCGCAAGTGAGGATCGCAGCGAGGTACGAGCGAGGACCGGAACGAACGGGAGGCAAGCCATGAGCCCGCGCAGCCGACCGCAAGTGAGGATCGCAGCGAGGTACGAGCGAGGACCGGAACGAACGGGAGGCAAGCCATGAGCACCGTCACCCTCGATGTCGGCGGCATGACCTGCGCATCCTGCGCGGCGCGGATCGAGAAGCGGCTCAACCGCATCGACGGCGTGCAGGCCAGCGTGAACTTCGCCACCGAACAGGCCCGCGTCGACTTCCCCGACACCGTCTCCCCCGAGGAATTGGTGGCCGCGGTGGAGGCCACCGGGTACACCGCGGCACTGCCCGCGGAGGCCGCGTCCGACACCGCGCCCGAGGACGACGAACCCGACGAGTCCGCGCCGTGGCGCCAACGCCTGACGATCTCCGCGGCACTGTCCATCCCGGTTGTGCTGCTGTCGATGATCCCGGCGCTGCAGTTCAACAACTGGCAGTGGCTGGCGTTCACCCTGGCCTCCCCCGTGGTGGTGTGGGGCGCCTGGCCCTTCCACCGGGCCGCCTGGGCCAATCTGCGCCACGGTGCGGCGACGATGGACACCCTCATCTCGGTCGGCGTGATCGCCGCGTACGCCTGGTCGGTGTGGGCGCTGTTCTTCACCCACGCCGGCATGCCCGGCATGAAGATGCCCTTCGAGCTGATCTCCACCAGCTCCGAGCCGCACCTGTACCTGGAGGTGGCGGCGGCCGTCACCACCTTCCTGCTCGCCGGCCGCTACTTCGAGTCCCGCGCCAAACGCCAGTCCGGCGCCGCGCTGAAGGCGCTGCTGCACATGGGCGCCAAGGATGTCGCGGTACTGCGGAACGGGGCTGAAACACGAGTTCCGATAAGCCAACTCGCCATCGGCGACGTATTCGTGGTGCGCCCCGGCGAGAAGATCGCCACCGACGGGGTGGTCACCGCCGGCACCTCGGCCGTCGACACCTCGATGCTCACCGGTGAGCCGGTGCCCGTCGAGGTCGGCGAGGGTGACACCGTCGTCGGCGCGACGGTGAACGTGGGCGGTCGGCTCCAGGTGCGGGCCACCCACATCGGCGCCGACACCCAGCTGGCCCAGATGGCGCGGCTGGTCACCGAGGCACAGAGCGGCAAGGCCGAGGTGCAGCGGCTCGCCGACCGGGTGTCGGCGGTGTTCGTGCCCATCGTGATGGCGTTGTCGGTGCTGACCCTGCTGGGCTGGTTGTTCCTCGGGGACGGTTCGGTCGCCGCGGCGTTCACCGCCGCCGTCGCCGTCCTGATCATCGCCTGCCCGTGCGCACTCGGGCTCGCCACCCCGACCGCGCTGCTGGTCGGTACCGGCCGGGGCGCCCAGCTCGGCATCCTGATCAAGGGCCCGCAGGTGCTGGAATCCACCCGGCGGATCGACACCGTGGTGCTGGACAAGACCGGCACGGTGACCACCGGGCGGATGTCGGTGGTCGACGTGCACGTGGCCGGCGGTGAATCCCGCCCGGACATCGTCCGGCTGGTCGGCGCGCTGGAGCACGGCTCCGAACATCCGATCGCCCGCGCGATCGCCGGATACGCCGCCGCACAGGGATCGTTGCCGGAGGTCACCGACTTCCGTAATCACGGCGGGCTCGGCGTCGCCGGTATGGTCGACGGCCACCCGGTGGCCGCCGGACGGGTCGCCTGGTTGCGTGACGACTGGTCGCTGACGCCGCCCGAGGACCTACTCGCTGCCGCCGATGCGGCTGCCGCACAAGGACATACACCGATCTGGTTTGCCTCCGACGGTCAGATCCGCGCCGTCGTGGTGGTGGCCGACACCATCAAGGACACTGCCGCCGAAGCCATTTCGGGTTTCCGTGCGCTGGGCCTCACGCCGGTGCTGCTCACCGGTGACAACCGCCGCGCCGCCGAAACCGTGGCCGCCGTGCTGGGGATCGAGCGGGTGGTCGCCGATGTGCTGCCCGCAGGCAAGGTCGACGAGATCAAACGGCTGCAGGCCGACGGCCGGGTGGTCGCGATGGTCGGTGATGGCGTCAACGATGCCGCGGCACTCGCGCAGGCCGACCTGGGGTTGGCCATGGGCACCGGTACCGACGTCGCCATCGAGGCCTCCGACCTGACGCTGGTGCGCGGCGATCTGCGGGCGGCGGTCGACGCGATCCGGTTGTCACGCGCGACGTTGGGCACCATCAAGGGCAACCTGTTCTGGGCGTTCGCCTACAACGTCGCGGCACTTCCGCTGGCCGCGGCCGGGCTGCTCAATCCGCTGATCGCCGGCGCCGCGATGGCCTTCAGTTCGGTGTTCGTGGTGACCAACAGCCTTCGGCTGCGGCGGTTCTCGTCTACTGCGTCCGGCGGGCCCGGAACAGCTTCACCTCGTCCTTGATGCCCTTGAGTCGTTTGGCGCCGGCAAAGGACCATTCGACGCCGGTGTCTTCACCGACCTCCGCGCGCACCGTCTCGGTCACCAGCACCGCACCGGGCCGAGCCGCGCCGGTCACCCGGCTGGCCAGATTGACCGGGCTGCC
Organism: Mycolicibacterium diernhoferi; assembly: GCF_019456655.1. Classification (NCBI taxonomy): domain Bacteria; kingdom Bacillati; phylum Actinomycetota; class Actinomycetes; order Mycobacteriales; family Mycobacteriaceae; genus Mycobacterium; species Mycolicibacterium diernhoferi. The sequence continues at coordinate 4,549,504 of NZ_CP080332.1, forward strand.
GAACCAGTCACCGCCCCGGCTGACGGCCATCCCGGAGGCCAGGCCCACCCGCAACCGGGGGAAGTCCTCGTCCGCGGCGGCCGCGTCCAGCAAGGCCAGCGTTGCGGTCAACAACGGTTCGGCCTCCGGGCTGACCAGCATCACCGCGTCGCCGATCGATTTGATGAACCGGACCGGCGGGGCCACCACCTCGTGGGTGAGCTCGACGAGGTGATTGGCCAACCCCTCCAGTTCCTCGGGCGGCACCGCCTCCCCCAGCCTGGTGAAGCCCACCAGATCCGCGAACGCCACGCTGACCTGCCGGGCACCCGGCAGCGGCAGTCCCTCGGCGCGCTCCCCCGCGGTGACCGCCTCGGTCTCCATGGTGCGCCGCAACTCGAGGCGCAGCATGTCCTCGATCATCGGCCCGAGCAGTGGATTCACCCGTTGCAGAAGCGCTTCGGAGGAGGCCGCCACCTCCAGTTCGGTGACACCGGGCGCCATCACCGCCGACATCGAGGTGAACCGCATCGCCTCGGCGGTCTTGGCCAACCCGTCGGCCAGGGCGCGCACCACCATCACCAGGTTGTCCTCATCGATGCCAATCTCGACGAACTGCTGTGCGTACCTGGCGATCTCACCGTCGACCCGGAGGTGTACGGGCTCATCGGGATCATCCACCCGGGGCAGCCCGAGCACCCGCTGAATACGCTGCAGCAGAGCCAGATCGATTCCGGTGTTCGCGCTGATCTGCCGCGCCGAGACGTACTCGCCGTCATCGCCGAGGATGCGCCGCGACGCCAGCAACACCGGCGTATAGGACTCCCGGATCTGCTCGATGGTCACACCGTGTGCCAGCAGCCACGGGATGAGTTCGGCGCGCTCGGCTCTGGCCTGGCCCTCGAGCCCGTCGAGCAGCCCGGATGACTCGATGTCGAAGTCCGCACCCACCGGGCCAACCTATACCGGCGGCGGGCATCATCGATGTGTGACCGACCTTCTGCGCGGGCTGCCGCCGCTCATCGGGCCGGCGCCGCGCACGCTGATCCTGGGCAATATGCCCAGCGTGTTGTCGCTGGCCTCGGGGCAGTACTACGGCAATCCACGCAATGCGTTCTGGCGGATCGCCGCCGACATCCTGGGATTCGACCCGCAGGCCGCCTACGCCGACCGGGTCGAGGCGCTGACCGCGCACGGTCTGGCGGTCTGGGATGTGCTGGCGGCCTGCCGCCGGATTGGCAGCCTGGACTCCGCGGTGGAGCGGGACAGTATGGTGCCCAACGACTTCCGCGCCTTCCTGACCGAACACCGGCAGATCCGACTGGTGGTGTTCAACGGTGCCGCGGCCGAGACGAACTACCGGCGACTCGTCCGGGACGCGCCCTCGATCACGAGCGTCCGGCTGCCCTCGACCAGTCCGGCCCAGACCATGGCCTACGCCGACAAACTCGCGCACTGGCGCACGGCGTTGAGCGGTTAGGCCAGCCCGTCGACCACATCCTTGGCCTCGCGCAGGCCGAGGCCGGTCTCATCGCGCAGCAGCTTGATGGCCGCGATCTTGTCACCCCGGATCGCCAACTGCCGCACCAGATCGCTCACACCGGACTGCGGCTTCAGGATCTCCACCCCGGGCGCCTCGGTGAGCTCACCGGTCGGGCGCGGCCCGCTGCCGAGCGCCCGTTCCAGCGCAATGACCCGGCGCTCCAACTCCTGCACCCGCCGCCGCAGATCCTCGTCCGAGCCACCGAACAGTCCCATGACCGCACAGTAGAGGACCGGCAGCCGCTACCGTGGCCTGATGTCCTGCGTGTTCTGCGCGATCACCGCCGGTGACGCCCCCGCCATCCGTATCTACGAGGATGAGGATCTGCTGGCGATCCTCGACATCCGGCCGTTCACCCGCGGCCACACCCTGGTGTTGCCCAAACAGCACACGGTGGACCTGACCGACACCCCACCGGAGACGGTGGCCGCGATGGTCACCCTGGGGCAGCGCATCGCGCGGGCCGCCCGGATCTCCGGCCTGCACGCCGACGGCAACAACATCGCCATCAACGACGGCAAGGCCGCGTTTCAGAGCGTGTTCCACATCCATCTGCACGTGGTGCCCCGGCACAGCGGCGACAAGCTGTCCTTCGCCAAAGGCATGCTGGTGCGCCGCGACGCCGACCGCGAGGAATCCGGGCGCCTGCTCCGTGAGGCACTGGCGCAACTCGACGAAGCCACGCAGGATTGACCGGTATGAGCATGCCCCCGTGGGAGAAGTACATCGGACTGCCGTTGCTGCTGCTGCACGACAAGGTCTACAAGGCGACCGACGGACGGATCGGGCACACCATCCCGTTCGGTCCGCCGGCGCTGATCCTGCACACCGTCGGCGCCAAGACCGGCCTGGCCCGGGCGAACTCGCTGACCTATGCCCGCGACGGGAAGAACTACCTGGTGGTGGCCTCCAAGGGCGGTGAGCCCACCGCCCCGGGCTGGTACCACAACCTGAAGAAGAACCCGCAGGTGGAGATCAACGTCGGCCCCAGACGCTTTCCGGTGACCGCCAGGGCGGTGTTCCCCGACGACCCGGAGTTCCCGCGGCTGTGGGAGCTGGTGAACAACATGCGCGGCAACAAGGACCGCTACATCGGATACCAGAAGCGGACCACCCGGCCGATCCCGGTCATCGTGCTGACGCCCAACGACTAGAGCAGTTCCTTGGCCAGCAGTTCCAGCGTCTGATCCCGGCCCGGCGCACTGCGCGCGTCGGTGCCCCGGAACGCCGAGGCCACCGGTGAGACCATCACCTCGTCGACATCGAATTGCGCTGCCACCGAACGGATCTGATCGGCCGCCTGGGCCGGGTCGCCGACCACGGTGCGGGCCAGCCCGGAGTCCACGATGAGTTGTTCCTGAGCGGACAGGTCGGCGGCCTCGGCGTCCTCGACGAGGTCGAGCGGGCCCAGCGGGCGACCGGTCCGCAACCGGGCCATCATCTGCAGGTTCGGCAACAGCAACCGCAGCGCTTCTTCCCGGGTGCCGGCCACCGACGCGTTGATGGTCATGAAGGTGACCGGTTCGGCGGTGAGCGCACTGGGCCGGAACTCGCTGCGGTAGGTGGCCAGCGCCTCGGCGGTGCCCTGGCCGGAGAAGTGGTTGGCGAACACGTAGGGCAGCCCCTTGGCGGCGGCCAGGTGCGCGGAGTACATCGAGGATCCCAGCAGCCACAACCGGGGCTCGCCGACCGCGGCGGGGGTGGCCTTGAGGACGTAGTCCTGCTGGGCGAGCCTGCCGCCGGACAGGGCCACGTGCGCCCCGTCGGCACTCATCAGCGCGGCGACATGATCCAGATACTCCGGGAACCGCTCGATGTCCTCGTCGTTGTGGGCGCGGACCCCACGCAGCGCCATGGAGGTCACCGGGTCGGAGCCGGGCGCACGACCGATGCCCAGGTCGACCCGGCCCGGCGCGGCGGCCTCCAGCAGGGCGAACTGTTCGGCGACGGCCAGCGGCGCGTGGTTGGGCAGCATCACCCCGCCCGAGCCGAGGCGTACCCGGGAGGTCTGGGCGGCCAGGTAGGCCAGCAACACCGGTGGGCTGGTGGCCGCCACCGAGGCCATGTTGTGGTGCTCGGCCACCCAGTACCGGGTGTATCCGAGCCGGTCGGCGGTCTGCGCGAGGCGCACCGTGGCCGCCAGCGCATCCGAGGTGGTCTGGTCGGTACGGACCGGAACGAGGTCGAGGACAGAGAGGCGCACGACGGGAACAACGCCGGCTCCGGCGTGTTCGTTCCCTCGCGCCGCGATTTGCGCACACCTAGCGGCGCTCACCGCCGGTGGATGTGCGCAAATCCCGCGGCGGTGGTGAACACGTCATCGAGCATCGCCGGGGTGAGCCGGCCGGTGAACATGTTCTGCTGGCTGGGGTGATAGCAGCCCAGCAGGGTCAGCCGCGGGTCCAGCCGGTACTGCGCGGCGTGCCCGAACACCGGTCTGGGTTGCCCGACGAGCCGGTCGGCCAGCAGCCCGAGCACCACCTGCCAGGCGAACCCGCCGAGCGCCACGATCACCCGCACATGCGGGGACATCAGCCGCCATTCGGCCTGTAACCAAGGTGCGCAGGTGGCCCGCTCGGCGGGTGTCGGTTTGTTGGCGGGCGGGGCGCAACGTACCGGCGCGACGATGCGAACCCCCTTGGCGCGCAACCCATCCGCGGCGTCCACGCTCAGCGGCGAGTTGACCAGTCCGGCCCGGTGCAGGGCGGCGAACAGCTGGTCGCCGGACCGGTCCCCGGTGAACACCCGCCCGGTCCGGTTGGCCCCGTGCGCGGCGGGCGCCAACCCGACGATCAGCACCTTCGGCCGCCGCGCGCCCCAGCCGGCGATCGGCCGCCCCCAGTACGGTTCGGCGGCGAAGGCCCGCCGCTTGGTGACCGCAACCTCCTCTCGCCAGTCGACCAGCCGTGGGCAGGCGCGGCACACGCTGACCTCGGCGTCCAGGCCGGCGACGGTGTCCAGTCGACTCGCCAGCCCCGCCACCTCGTCGGCGTCGTGGGCCACCGGGGTGTCCGGCGTGGCCGGGTCCCCCGGCCATCCCGAGCCCGGCGGCACCGGCGAGGGAAACAGCCGTCCGGTCCTGGGGTGCGGCAGGCGGGCGGCGCCTCGCGGTTCCGAGTCCACCGATCCATCCTGCCGGGTTGGGTGAAATTCGCTCGCCGAGTGGCGGAATCCGCTGCTAGATTCGCCGCGACAGCCCATGAACACACGCAGCCGCGGTCCGGCGTTCCTGATTCTGTTCGCCGCACTGATGGCCGGTGCGGGCAACGGCATCTCGATCATCGCGTTCCCCTGGCTGGTGCTGCAACGCAACGGCTCCGCGATGGAGGCCTCGGTGGTGGCGATGGCCGGCACGCTGCCGCTGCTGGCCTCCACGGTGATCGCCGGCGCCGCGGTGGACTACATCGGACGACGCCGGGTGTCGATGATCTCCGACATGCTCTCGGCGCTGTCGGTGGCCGCCGTCCCGCTGACCGCGCTGGCCTTCGGCGCCGACGCCATCAATGTCGCGGTCCTGGCCACGCTGGCCGCATTCGGGGCGGCCTTCGACCCGGCCGGGATGACGGCCCGCGAGACGATGCTGCCCGAAGCCGCCAAACGTGCCGGCTGGACGCTGGATCACGCCAACAGCGTGTACGAGGCGGTGTTCAACCTGGCCTACATCGTCGGCCCCGGCATCGGCGGCGTGCTGATCGCCACCCTGGGCGGCGTGCAGACCATGTGGGTGACCGCGGCGGCCTTCGGTTGCTCCATCGCCGCGATCTCGGTGCTGCGGCTCGAGGGCGTCGGGAAACCCGACCGCAGCGAGCTCCCGGACCGGGTGTGGGCCGGGGTGGTCGAAGGCCTGCGGTTCGTGTGGAACCTCAGGGTGCTGCGCACGCTGGCGATCATCGACCTGTCCGTCACCGGCCTGTACATGCCGATGGAAGCCGTACTGTTCCCGAAGTACTTCACCGACCGCGACGAACCCGCCCAGTTGGGTTGGGTACTGATGGCGCTGTCGATCGGCGGGCTGATCGGGGCGCTGGGGTATGCGGTGACCGCCAGGTTCATCAAGCGGCGGACCACCATGCTGATCGCCGTCATCACCCTCGGCGCGGCGATGACGGTCATCGCATTCCTGCCGCCGCTACCGGTGATCCTGTCGCTTTCGGTGGTGGTCGGACTCGTCTACGGGCCGATCCAGCCGATCTACAACTACGTCATGCAGACCAATGCGCCGCAGCACCTGCGCGGCCGGGTGGTCGGGGTGATGGGCTCACTGGCGTATGCGGCCGGACCGCTGGGCCTGCTGCTGGCCGGGCCGCTGGCCGATTCCGCGGGGTTGCAGACCACCTTCCTGGCGCTGGCCGTCCCGATGCTGGTGCTGGGAATTACGGCGATCGGCCTGCCGTCGCTGCGCGATCTGGACCGTGACCGCTAGAACTCGGCATTTGGCCTGCGCACCGTCGCCCCCGCTCCTACCCTTTGGACGTGCGCGTGAGTTGGCCGCTCGTGGGGAGGGCGGCAGAGGTCCACACCCTGCGATCGGCGGTGTCGGCCCCGGGGCTGAGCGGGATCGTGGTGTCCGGGGTCGCCGGTATCGGCAAGAGCAGGGTCGTCCGGGAGGCCCTGGCCGGCGCGAACCCGCACTGGATCGTCGGGACGACCGCGGCGCGCGGTCTGCCGCTGGGCGCGTTCGCCGCCTGGGCCGACCATCTCGACGGCGACCGTCTGCAGCTGGTGCGCGGGGTGATCGACGCGATCACCGCCACCCCGACCGGCGGTCCGGCGTTCCTCGTCGTCGATGACGCCCAACTGCTCGATGACCTGTCGGCGTTCGTGCTGCACCAGATCGTGCAGCGCCGCGCGGCCCGGGTGGTCCTGACGGTGCGCGACGGTGACCCGGTCCCCGACAGCGTCCGTGAGATCTGGAAGGACCACACCTTCGACCGGCTGGACCTGCGGCCGCTGCGGGAGCAGGAATGCGCCGAGTTGCTCAGCGCGGCGCTGCAGGGACCCGTCGACGCCGACGCCGCCCACCGGCTCTGGCAGTTGACCCGCGGCAACGCCCTCTACCTGCGCAACATCGTCGAACAGGAACTGACCGACGGCCGGCTGCAGCAACACGACGGCGGCTGGCAGTGGGTGGGCCGGCCGGTGCTGCCGACCGGCCTGGTCGAACTCATCGAGTCGCGGTTCGGCGATCTGAGTCCCGCGGTCGGCGATGTGGTGGACGCGCTCGCCGTGGCCGAGCCGCTGGAACTGTCGATCCTGCAGCGGATCACCTCCATCGAGGCGGTCGAGGAGGCCAACGTGCGCGGGCTGATCACGCTGCAGGAGACCGGCCACGGGATCGAGGGACGCGTCTCGCATCCGCTCTACGGGGAGATGCGCCGGACCCGGACCCCGGTGGCCAGGCTGCGCAGGCTGCGCGGCCGGATCGCCACCGAACTGTCCGCCCTACCCAATGCCGACGACCTGCGGGTGTCGGTGCGTCGGGCCTCCCTGGGCATCGACTCCGATCTGGCACCGGACCCGGCGCTGCTGGTGCGGTCCGCGCAGGGCGCCACCCGACTGGCCGATCTGGCCCTGGCCGAGCGGTTGGCCACCGCCGCCGGCGCGGCGGGGGCGGGCCCGGAGGCCACCTACCTGCGGGCCCATGCGCTGTCCTGGTCGTTCCGCGGCCAGGAGGCCGAGGAGGTGCTCGCCGGGTTCGACACCACCGGGCTCAGCGACACCGAGCGCGCCCGGTTCGCCCATCTGCGCGCGAGCAACCTGTTGTGGGCGCTGGGCCGCCCGGCCGACGCCAAGAGCCACATCGACGACATTTCCGACGAGCTCGGACCCGAGGGACAGCATTGGCTCGACGCGTTCCTGACCGTCTACTGGTTCGCCATGGACCAGCCCACCGAAGCCGAAGCCTCCGCAAAACTTCTTTCGCTACACGACCTTCCGGAGTTCGTCGGGACCGAAGCCGCCTGGGCGCTGGCCACCGTCGCGGCGGAGGCCGGCCGCACCGCCCAGGCGCTGGAACTCACCGCGACGGGGTACCGGACGTCGACGCACGCCTTCGACACACCACACATCCGGTTCAATCTGGCCGACACCGAGGTGACGGCGTATGCCCTGGCCGGCTGCCTCGCCGATGCCGAACGGGTCACCGAGCGGGTCCGGCTGGAGGCCACCGATCTGCCCGGCGCGGCCCGGTGGCTGGCCACCGCGATCGCCGCCCGGGTAGCGCTGGCCCGGGGTGAAGCCGACTCCGCAGCAACCCTTTTCGATCAGATCGCGGCACCGATGGCCGATCACGCCAACGGCTGGGGGTTCCGGTACAACGTGGCCCGCGCGACGACGGCGGCGATGCGCGGGTGCACCGCCGAGGCGGCCGAGATCCTGGACAGCCTGGACGCCATCAAACGCCCGTTCCGGTCCCTGGACCACGAACGCAGCCTGGCCCGGGCCTGGGTATCGGCCGGCGAGGGTGCGGTCGGCGAGGCCATCGGGATCCTGGGCGAGACCGCCGCGAAGACCGCGGCCGACGGTCAGTACGCGGCCGAGGTGCTGTGCCGGCAGCTCGCCACGCAACTCGGCGACCGCACGCACGCGGACCGCTTGAGTGAGTTGGCCGACCTGGTGGAAGGCCCCCGGGCCACCCTGGCCGCCCGGTTCGCCGCCGCGCTGCGTGACCACGACGCGCACGAATTGAGTTCGCTGGCAGACGCATTCGAATCCATCGGTGATCGCGTCGCCGCAATGGACGCGTGTGCGCACGCCGCGATCGTCTACCGGCAGCAGGACCGGCGGGGATCGGCGCTGACCTGCTCCACCCGCGCGGACGCACTGGCCGCCGAGTGCGGCGTGATGACCCCGGCGGTGGATCAGGCCAGCGAACGCATCCCGCTCACCCCGCGCGAACGCGAGGTGGTGGCGCTGATCGAGTCGCCCAACCGGATCATCGCCGAACGGCTCAACCTGTCCACCCGCACGGTGGAGGGCCACATCTACCGAGCCATGGGTAAGACGGGCACCACCAGCCGGGAGGAACTGGCCCAACTGTTCAAGAGGCGGCGACCCTAGACTGGCGGCCGTGAGTTCCGCGCTGGATGACCTGTTGGCCGCACTACCCGAGGGCACGGTCGTCACCGATCCCGACATCGTGGCGTCCTATCGCCAGGACCGCGCCGCCGACCCGAACGCGGGTACCGCGCTGGCCGTGGTGCGTCCCCGGCGCACCGAAGAGGTGCAGACCGTGATGCGCTGGGCCACCGCCAACCGCGTCGCGGTGATCCCGCGCGGCGCGGGCACCGGGCTCTCCGGTGGTGCGACGGCCCTCGACGGCGCCGTCGTGCTCTCGACCGAACGGATGCGCGACCTCACCGTCGACCCGGCGACCCGCACCGCCGTCGCCCAACCGGGTCTGCTCAACGCCGAGGTCAAGAAGGCGGTCGCCGAGTACGGGCTGTGGTATCCGCCGGACCCGTCCTCGTTCGAGATCTGCAGCATCGGCGGCAATATCGCCACCAACGCCGGCGGGCTGTGCTGCGTCAAGTACGGCGTGACCACCGACTATGTGCTCGGCCTGCAGGTGGTGCTGGCCGACGGCACCGCCGTGCGCCTCGGCGGACCTCGACTCAAAGACGTTGCGGGACTGAGCTTGACGAAACTCTTCGTGGGCAGCGAGGGCACCCTCGGGGTGATCACCGAGGTGACGCTGCGGCTGTTGCCACCCCAGCACACCCCGTGCACGGTGGTGGCCACCTTCGCCTCGGTGCAGGCCGCCACTGAAGCTGTAGTTGCCGTGACCTCCCGGATCCGGCCGTCCATGCTGGAGTTCATGGACGCCGCGGCGATCAACGCCGTCGAGGACAAGCTCAAGATGGGCCTGGACCGCAACGCCGCCGCGATGATGGTCGCCGCGTCTGACGACCGTGGGCCGGCCGGCGCCGAGGATGCCGAGTTCATGGCCCGGGTGTTCACCGAGGCCGGTGCGACGGAGGTGTTCTCGACCTCCGACCCGGCCGAGGGTGAAGCGTTCGTGGTGGCGCGGCGCTACGCGATCCCGGCGGTGGAGGCCAAGGGGTCGCTGCTGCTGGAGGATGTCGGTGTGCCGCTACCGGCGTTGTCGGCACTGGTCGCGGGCATCGAGAAGATCGCCGCGAGCCACGATCTGCTGATCTCGGTGATCGCGCACGCCGGCGACGGCAACACCCACCCGCTGATCGTGTTCGATCCCGCCGACGCCGAGATGGCGCGGCGCGCCGAGGTGGCGTTCGGCGAGATCATGGACCTCGCGGTGTCACTCGGGGGCACCATCACCGGTGAGCACGGCGTCGGCCGACTCAAGAAGCCTTGGCTGGCAGGCTATCTGGGGCCCGAGGCGATGGAGTTGAACCGCCGGATCAAGACGGCGCTCGATCCGGACGGCATCCTCAACCCCGGGGCCGGCTTCTAGCTCGTGGGTGCGTAGCCGAGCGCGGCCTTGACCTCCAGGTACTCGTGGAACCCGAAATCGCCCCACTCCCGGCCGTTTCCACTGGTCTTGTAACCACCGAACGGCGCGTTGATGTCGAAGGCATGGTTGATGGCCACCGACCCGGCGCGGATCCGGCGGGCCACCGCGCGGGCCTTCTCGATGTCGGCGGACCAGACGTAGCCGGCCAGACCGTATTCGGTGTCGTTGGCGATCTCCACGGCCTCGTCGAGATCCTCGTAGCCCAGGATGCACAGCACCGGGCCGAAGATCTCCTCGCGGGCGATCACCATGTCGTTGGAGACGTTGGCGAACACCGTCGGCTTGACGTAGTACCCGGTGTCCAAACCGTCCGGGCGCCCGGTTCCGCCGACCACGAGATCGGCGCCGGCGTCGATACCCTGCTGGATCAGGCGCTGGATCTTGTCGTACTGCACCTTGGAGGCGACCGGCCCGATGGCCTTCGCGTCGGACAGGTCCCCCACCTTGACGGAGGCGCCGATCTCCTTGGCGATCGCGATCGCCTCGTCCATCCGGGAATTCGGCACCAGCATGCGTGACGGTGCGTTGCAGCTCTGACCGCTGTTGACCATCATCGTCGTGACGCCGGCCGCGACGCCCTTGGCGAACGCCTCGTCGTCGAGCACGATGTTGGGGCTCTTGCCGCCGAGTTCCTGGCTGACCCGTTTGACGGTGGGTGCCGCGTTGCGGGCCACCTCGATGCCGGCGCGGGTCGAGCCGGTGAACGACACCATGTCGACGCCCGGATGGCTGGAGATCGCCGAGCCGACGCCGGGACCGTCACCGAAGATCATGTTGTACACACCGGCGGGAACGCCTGCCGCATCGATGATCTCGGAGAAGATCTGGCCCGAGTACGGCGCCACCTCGGACGGTTTGAGCACCATGGTGCAACCCGCGGCCAGGGCCGGGTAGACCTTGGCCGCGATCTGGTTCAGCGGCCAGTTCCACGGGGTGATGAGCCCGCAGACACCGATCGGCTCCTTGATCACCCGGGTGGAACCACGGTCGGCCTCGAACTCGAAGTTCTTCAGCGCCTCGATGGCGGCCGCGAGATGGCCGATGCCGAGGTTGACCTGCGGCCCGCCGGCGAGTCCGGGCGGGGCACCCATCTCCTCACCGACCGCGTCGGCCAGGTCGCCCATCCGCTTCTGGTACTCGGCGAGGATCGCGCCCAGGACGGCGAGTCGGTCCTCCCGGGTGGTCGCCGACCAACTCGGGAAGGCCCGCTGCGCCGCCTGCACCGCGAGGTCGACGTCGGCGGCCGACCCGAGGGCGATCCGGCCGGACACCTGCTCGGTCCGGGGGTTGTCGACGTCCAGGGTGGCAGGAACCACCGGGTCGACCCATTTACCGTCGATGAAGAACTGGAGGTATTCGCGCATGGTGACAACCTTCCTCAATCAACCCGGTTTGCGGACGGAATCGCCGGGATCAGCCCGTGATCTGCCAGTCGGCCGCCGCGTGCTGCTGGCTCCAGAACTCCCGGAACCGGTGGTGCGGGCCGTCTTCGGCGAGCAGTTCGGGGATCGTGCCGTCCTCGACGATGCGGCCGCCGTCGACGAACAGCACCCGGTCGGCATGCCGGATGCTGGCCAGCCGGTGCGCGACGATGACCCGGGTGCGGGGGCGGAGGTCGGCGGTCAGCGCGTCGACCACGGCGGATTCGTTCTCGGTGTCCAGCGCGCTGGTGGCCTCGTCGACCAGCAGCACCGGCGCCGGTTTCACCAGCGCCCGGGCGATGCTGACGCGCTGACGTTCACCGCCGGACAGCGCCGAGCCGGCCTCCCCCACCGAGGTCTGCTCGCCGTCGGGCAGCCGGGCCGCCAGTTCGTCCACCCGCGCCAGCCGGGTGGCCCCGGCCAGGGTGTCCGGGGCCGCGGCCGGGTCCCCGACGAGGATGTTGTCGCGTAGCGACCCGTCGAACAGGTAGGGATGCTGGAACACCATGCTGACCGCGGCCCGGCGGGCGTCCGGGTCCAGCGTCGCCAGGTCGACGTCCCCGAACAGCACCCGGCCGTGGTCGGGTTCGTGCAGCCCGGCGATCAGGCCCAGGATGGTGCTCTTGCCCGATCCGGACGGTCCGACGATGGCGGTGGTGGTGCCCGGCTCCAGGGCGAAGCCGACCCCGTCGAGCACAGGGTCTTCGCCGTAACCGAAGGTGACGTCCTCGAAGGTGATGCGCGGTGCCGCAGCGGGATCCGGCAGCGCCGCGGCCCCGGCCGAGCGGGTGGGGGCATCGAGCACCTGCTGGATGCGGGCCAGCGTCGCGCGGGTGGACTCCAACGCACCGGACAGGTCGCTGAGCACCGAGAACGGCTCGAGGTAGCGGGCGATGACGACGATCAGCGCAATGGCTTCGGGCACCGCGAGTTCCCCGCGCACGGTCAGCAACGTGGTGGCGCCCGCGGAGACGATCAGGGCGAGCTGGCTGGCCAGGCTGAACAGCAGCTGCCCGGGGATCTGCATGGTCAGCAGGCGCAGGCTGGCCCCGTGCTGGGCCGCCAGCGCACCACCCACCAGGCTGCGGGCCGGTTCGACGCGCCGCGCCGCCCGCAGCGCCTGCTGGGTGCGCGCGAACTCGATGAGACGTTCGGTGAAGGCGCTGTTGGCCTCCCCTGCGCGGTGGTCCGCGGTGCGGGTCAGCCGCCCGGACAGCCACAGCGCGCCGAGCAGCACCACCACACCGGCGAAGGCCGCCAGCCCGAGCGGCACCGACACCACCAGCAGCGCCGCCGCGATGGCCGCGGGCAGCAGCACCGCACCGATCAGCGGGGTCAGCAGATTCACCACCAGGCCCACGATTTCGGGCCCGGTCGCGGCGATCGCCTGCCGCGTGGTCGCGGTGTTCTCGTGGGTCAGCCAGTCCAACCGGATGTTCGGCAGCCGGTCGGCCATATCGTGCTGGGTGCTGTCGAGCACCGCGAACCCGATGTCGAAACCCAGCCGCGCGGTGCTGGTGTCGACCACCCAGCCGGCGACGGTCAGCACGGTCAGCCAGCCGAGCCAGGGCCACGCGTCGGCCGGGGTGCCGCTGAACAACGCGGCCACCAGCGGCACCAGCAGCACGACGCCGACGGCGCGCAGCAGCACCGATGCGACGGTGAGCACGGTGTAGAGCCACACCCGGCCGCGCCGGTCGTCGGGGATGAGGGCCAGCAGTGTGCGGATCATCGGAGCGCCTCCTGACCGGCCGGCGCCGTACCGGACTGCCACAGCGCGCGGTAGCGCCCGTCGGCGGCCAGCAGTTGGTCGTGGGTGCCGAGCTCGGCGATCTCGCCGTCGTCGAGCACCACGATCTGGTCGGCGTGGGTGATGGTGTGCAGCCGGTGCGCGATGACGAGCACGGTGCGGTCCCGGGTCAGGCGGTTCAACGCCTGCTGGACAAGGTATTCCGACTCCGGGTCGGCGAAAGCGGTGGCTTCGTCGAGGATCAGGACCGGGGTGTCGGCGAGGATGGCCCGGGCGATGGTCAGGCGTTGCCGCTCGCCGCCGGACAGTCCGGAGCCCGCGCCGAGCACCGTCTCGTAGCCGTCGGGCAGCCGTTGGATGCGTTCGTGGATCTGCGCGTCGGTGGCCGCGGCGGTGATGGCGTCGGCGTCGGCGTCCGGGCGGGCCAGCGCGATGTTCTCGGCGGCGGTGCCGTGCACCAGCTGAGTCTCCTGCAGCACGAAGCCGATTCGACGGTACAGCTCGTCGGCGGTCAGCGCGCGGATGTCGGCACCGCCGACGGTGATCGCGCCCTGCTGCACATCGTGGAACCGGGCCAGCAGCGCGGCCAGCGTGGACTTGCCCGACCCGGACGGCCCGACCAGCGCGGTCACCGTGCCCGGCCGCAGGGTCAGGTCGATGTTCTTGATGACCGGGACCTCGGGGCGGTAGCCGAAGGTGACGCCGGAGAACACCACGGTGCCGTCCTCGGTGGCGGGCCGGGTCTGGTCGCGCACCGTGAGTTCGGGTTCGTCGAGCGCGCTCTGCACCCGCCGGGCGGCCAGCATGCCGCCCTGGATGCCGGCCAGGCCGTAGCCGATGCCCAGCAGCCGGGCGCCGAAGGTGGTGCCCAGCAACAGGAACGGCAGCAGATCGACCGGGTCCATCCGCCCGCTGACGATCAGCGGGGTGCCGACGACCATGATCAGCCAGAGGAAGGTGGTCGGCCGGGTCACCAGGTCCATCAGGGTCTTCTTGCCGACGAACGGGCGCTGCCAGTCGACCAGGAAGCCGATGTACTCGTCGAGCCGGTTGCGGAAACTCGAGGAGGCGGCCCCGCCGAAGATCCGCACCACCGGCTGGCCTTCGAGGTAGGCGCCGGCCTCGCCGTTCATCCGCTCGGCCCAGCGCGGCGCGGCGACGATCTTGGAGCCGGACTGGATCGACATCACCGACATCAGCACCAGGTAGGCCAGCACCGGGCCGAACAGGGCCAGCGCGATGCGCCAGTCGACGATGAACAGGTAGACCAGCACCGCGACGGGCGCGATGACCGCGGCCACCGCGTCCGGGATGGCGTGCGTGATCAGGTAATGCAGGGACAGGGTGTCGTCGGCGACGAGCTGTTTTATCGATCCCGACCCGCGGGCGGTGAACCAGCCCAGCGGCAGTCGGGACATCTTGGTCAGCAGTTGGCCGCGGAGTTCGCGGGCGAAATGCGCGTCGACCCGGTGCAGCCAGAATGCCAGCGCGGCGGTCAGGAAGGTGCCGGTGCCCAGCAGGGCGACGGCGGCGATCCCGAGGTCCCACAACCGGTCCGCGTCGGCACCGATGAGCAGCAGCCGGGCCAACTCGACCAGCAGCACGAACGGGGCGAGTTCGATCAGGGTGATCAGCGCCTGCAACACCCCGGAGATGATCAGTTTCTTCTTCAGCGGCGCCAGCAACCGGCCGGCGGCCTGCGCGCGCCAGGTCCCCGACGGTGCAGCGGAGGCAGCGGTTTTCGCGGGCGCCGGCGCAGCCGTGTCCTTCGGTTTGGGCGTGGTGTTCGGCTTGGGCGCCTGCGCCTTCTTCTCGCCGGCCTTCTCGTCGCCGCGCTTGCTGCCCATGGCACGGCCCTCGGTCCAGTAGGCCTGGGCGTGGATCTCCTGTTTGGGGAAGCCGAACTCGTCGCGCAGCCGGGTGCGCAGGTGCTTGAGGGCACCGGCCTCCGGTCCGGCCCACGCGTACCAGTTGGACCAGTCACGGGTTTCGATGGCGGCGGCCAGCGACGCCTCGTCCTCGCGCGGCACCCGGTGCACCCTGAGCCGGGGATGTTCGGCGAGCGGCAGCAGCACATCGTCCTCGTGGTGCTGCTCGAGATAGACCTCGATCGGGATGTCGTGCGGGACAGCCCCGATGATGCTGTTGATGGCGGGCTGCGAAGCGCCGTCACCGATCAGCAGGTAGCCGGCCGGCCGGTCCTCGGGGGCCTCGGGCACCGAGAATCCGCGCGACCCCATCACCATGACGGCGATGGTCGCCCCCGGTTGCACGGTCGCCGCCCAGACCGACGCCGGCCCGGCCGGTTCGTGCAACAGGACGTCGACGGCGAAGTGCCCGGTTCGTGGATCGGCGTCCACCAGGGTGTAGGCCCGCTGGAATTCGGTGTCGCTGCCCTCGGGGTCGGGGAACCAGAACCGCAGCCATGAGGTCGGGTCGGTGTTCGAGTCCTCGAACACCGTGGGTGAGACCATGCGGATACGCAGGCAGTGCGGAGCCAGCCGCTCGGTGCCCAACACCGTGACCTGGTGATCCCGCGCCCCGAAACCGCGCATCATCACGCCCTGGAGTCCGCGTGCCATCGGCGTTCCCCCTTTTCTGTCCAGCAGATGCTTCGACGTTCTGAGCAAGGTTAGCCTTACTTGCCTTTCGGGCGGGTGGTCAGGTGAGCGACGGACAGACACGGAGCCGTTCGCACAGCTAAGCTCCCTGTGCCGTAGATCACTCGGACGGGCGGGGTCCACTCCGTCAAAGGGGATGGACGTGATGGCTGCGAAGAGACGCGACACGAGGTATGCCAGGTCTCTGGCGGTTCGGATCTGGATCTGCGCGGTCCTGGTCGGTGGCACCGCCCTGGCCGGGGCGGGCGTGGCATCCGCCAAGGGTCCCGCGGACAGTGGGACGACGAGTGCAAGCTCGCAGGAGTCGTCATCCTCGTCGGCCCCATCGGGGACCGGATCGGCCACCGCGCGGGACGCTGCGGACAGCGCACCGAACTCACTGCGCAAACCCAAGACCCGTCCGTCCGGGCCGTTGTCGGTGCGTGAATCCCGCTCCCGCGCCGATCTGCGTGCCGCGGCCACCGAGATCCGCCGACCGGGGCTGCGGACGGCGTCGGCTCGAGCCGATGCGGACCCGGCACCGGAAACCGGTGCCGCAGTGCAGCGGGCCGAAGCCGCGGTCACCGCCGAGGCGGCACCCCCGACCCCGTCCCCGGCCGATGCGGCCCCGACGCCGTACGGCGAGATCGGGAAGTGGATGTTGAAGGCGGGCGGCCAGATCGCGAACTGGGGCGGCAAACGCGTCGGCGGCAAGACGCTGCTGGAGGCCGTCAATGTCATCATCGTGGACCCGCATTCGACGACGCCCGGGCAGGCCGCGCGCAATGTCAACAATGCGATGCTGCGGTCCGGTTTCCCGGCGCAGTATCTGCACAGTTTCGGCTTCCGGGGCCGCATCGACGGTGCGACCTACGGGCAGAAGCCGACCGGGCCGCTGCTGGCCTACTCCAACAATTTCTTCCTGTTCCCCAACGATCACGGCCGGCTGTTCGGTCCCGCCCCGATGCAGACCGAGGCCGGGTACGTGTGGACCGGCGCGTTCAGCACCGAGAAGGTGGGTTTCTCCGGGCTGCTGCCCGGCCACGTCTACGTCTCGTCCAACCAGGCCCGGGACGCGTTGGTACAACAGCTGATCTCCAGCGGTCAGGCCACCTACGGCGGGCTGGTGCCGCTGGAGAACGCCTACAACACCGCGTCCACCACGACCGGTGATCATGACGGGTTCGCCGTGGTGCTGGTGCTGACCGGCAATGCCCCATTGGTCCGCCGCGAGGCGGTGCTCGGGGAGTTGCCGCGCTCGGCCGCCGAGACCGGTGATCAGCGGTGTCTCGCGGGTGCCGGTGCCGCGGTGCAGCGGCCGCACGAGCCGGGGCCGTTGACGCTGTGCGGCGCCGGCCGGCCGGCCTCTATTGACAGTTAGCCAAGAGTGTCGTACTCATGAGACATGACGACGCAGATGTCTCATGACTCGGAGCCGGTGTTCCGGCTGGGTAGCGCAGAAACCTGGCCCGACCCGTTCGGCATGTACCGCGCGCTGCGCGACCACGACCCGGTGCACCACGTCGTCACCGGCGACTCCGCCCATGACTACTACGTGATGAGTAGGCACGCCGACATCTGGGCCGCGGCCCGCGACCATCAGACGTTCTCCTCGGCCCAGGGTCTGACCGTCAACTACGGCGAACTGGAGATGATCGGGCTGGCCGACAATCCGCCGATGGTCATGCAGGATCCCCCGGTGCACACCGAGTTCCGCAAGCTGGTGTCGCGGGGATTCACGCCCCGGCAGGTGGAATCGGTCGAGCCGAAGGTCCGCGAGTTCGTGGTGGAACGGATCGAGGCGATCCGCGCCAACGGCGGCGGGGACATCGTGGCCGAATTGTTCAAACCGCTGCCGTCCATGGTGGTGGCGCACTACCTCGGCGTACCCGAGCAGGACCGCGATCGGTTCGACGGATGGACCGACGCGATCGTGGCCGCCAATACCGCCGAGGGTGGGATCGGCGGGGCGCTGGAGACGCTCGGCGATGCGCTCGGCGGGATGATGTCCTACTTCACCGCGCTCATCGAACGCCGCCGCGTCGAACCGGCCGACGACACGGTGTCGCATCTGGTGGCGGCCGGGGTGGGCGCCGACGGCGATATCGCGGGCGTGCTGTCCATCCTCGCGTTCACCTTCACCATGGTGACCGGCGGCAACGACACCAGCACCGGAATGCTGGGCGGCACGGTGCAATTGCTGCACCGCAGCCCCGATCAGCGCCGCAAGCTGGTCGACGATCCAGGGCTGATCCCGGACGCGGTCGACGAGTTCCTCCGGCTCACCTCGCCGGTGCAGGGATTGGCCCGCACCGCCACCCGCGATGTCACGGTGGCCGGCACCGTGATTCCGGAGGGCCGCCGGGTGCTGCTGCTGTACGGCTCCGGCAATCGCGACGAGCGCCAGTACGGGCCCGACGCCGCCGACCTCGACGTCACCCGCCGGCCGCGCAACATCCTGACCTTCAGCCACGGTGCGCATCACTGCCTGGGCGCCGCCGCGGCCCGCATGCAGTCCCGGGTGGCGCTGGAGGAATTGCTCACCCGGATACCGGATTTCGAGATCGACGAGGACCACATCGTATGGGCCGGCGGCAGCTATGTACGACGGCCGTTGTCGGTGCCGTTCACCGTGAGGACCTAGTGGGCGCCGACTGGCTGGCCGAGCGGCGCACCGAGGCCGCCGCCGAACGCATCCTGGACGCGGCCGCCGAGCTGTTCACCCGGCGCGACGCCGCTTCCGTCGGGATGAACGACATCGCTTCCGCCGCAGGGTGTTCCCGGGCGACGCTGTACCGGTACTTCGAAAACCGCGATGTGCTGTTCAGCGCGTACGTGCACCGGGAGACCCACCGGGTGTTCGCCGAGATCGGCAGTCAACTGGCCGGCGTCACCGACCCGGGCCGCCGCGTCGTCGAGGGCGCGCTGGCCGCCCTGCACAAGGTCCGTGAAAACCCGGCCCTGGCATCGTGGTTCGCCAGCACCACCCGGCCGATAGGCGCCGAGTTGGCCGAACGCTCGGAGGTCATCGCGACGCTGGTGCAGGCGTTCCTGGCGTCGCTGGGCGACGGGACCGAACTGGAGTTACGGGCGCGCTGGCTGGTGCGGGTGCTGATCTCGTTGCTGCAGTTCCCCGGTCGCGATGACGGCGAGGAACGCCTCATGCTGGAGAGGTTCGTGGCGCCGCACGTCGCCCCGTCCGTGCGTACAGACCAATCTCAGGCCGCCCAGTAGGCGCGCGCCTTCACCGCACGCCGCGGGATCTTGTAGTCCTCGCGCAGTACCCGGGCCACCTCGCGGGTGGTGCGGTTGTCGCACGCCACCCAACCGAAGTGATCGGTGGCCTCGAATGCCGCTGCGGCCACCGCATCGACGAGCGCACCACCGTTGTCCGCCCGGTCCACCCAGGTGACATCGTCGCGGACGGTGGGCAATTCGCGGTCGTCGTCGTGCGCGGACTCCAGGAACACCCGCGCCGGTGCATCACCGATCGCGTCCAGCAGCGAGTTGATCGCCGGCAGCGAGGCGGCGTCACCGACGATGACGTATCCGGCCGGAGCCGGCGCCGGGATGGCGAAATCGCTGCCCAGCACCGTGACTTCGAGGACGTCACCGGGCCGGGCGGCCCGCGCCCAGCGGGTCGCGACGCCGTCGTGCATGGCGAAGTCGATGTCCACCGTGCCCGCGTCGGGGTCCGGGTTGACCAGGGTGTAGCCGCGCTGATGTGAGCGCGCGCCATCGGGGAACCAGCCGCGGATCCACATCGTCGGGTGGATCGGCTGCTCGGCGAGCAGCCGGGCCCCGGCGAAGTGCACGCGCAGATAGTTCGGGGTGATCTCGGTTCGGCCGGTCACCGTGAGTTCGTAGTCGCCGCCCCGCCAGAGTTTGACGAGCATGCCTTCCAGACCGCGTGTAGCCATCAGCCACCTCCATTACCCAGGTAAGGCTACCCTAATAATGCGAGTCTGACTGTGGTCACTCCCCCCGGACCCGGGTGAACCGGTGCAGCACCCAGGCGAGCGGAATCGTCACCACCATGGTGGCGATGAACAGGCCCATCATCGAGCCGGTGTAGACCGGCTTGCGCAGCACCTCCACCATCACCAGCTCCATGACGATCAGGTGGATCAGGAAGATCTCGTAGGAGATCTCACCGAGGAACACCATCGGCCGGCTGGCCAGCAGCCGCGAGTACCAGGACCGGTCCCCCGCCCGGGTCGGCCCGGGCAGCGCCAGCGGCGCCACGATCAGGGTCGCGATGGCCGCATAGAAGATCGTCTTGACGATGGCCTCACTGAGCAGCGCCGGCGAGGTGGTGGGCTCCCCCGCGATCGGGGTCGACGCGATGAAATAACTGACCACCGCCAGCGGGATGCACACCAGGGCGTAGGCCCGGGCGCCGGTGGTCTCCAGCACCGCCAGCAGCATCCCGCCGACGAACCAGGCCAGATAGGTCGGCAGCCACAGCCGGGCACCGTCGGGCAGGAAGTCGGTGGTGTGCACCAGCGCCAGCCAGGCCGGGCTCACCGCGAACAGCACGGCCAATCCCAGGTACAGCAGACCCGGACGCCAACGACGCCGGCACAGCAACACCAGCAGCAGCCAGGCCAGTGCCGGCAGCGCCACGTAGAACGCCGCCTCGACCGCCAGGCTCCACATCTGGGTGAGGCCCTGATGCAGGAAGGAGTAGACGTAGTTGTCGGCGTAGATCTGGGTCAGAGACAGGTTGCGCAGCAACCCCTCCCAGGTGTGGCCGGGGTTCGGCCCGGCCTCCCGGAAGTGGTAGATCGCGTAGGCGACCAGCACGGTCACCACATAGGCGGGCATGATCCGGCGCACCCGGTGCCAGGCGTACCGACGCACCGACGGGGCCGACCGCCCCGCCGCGGAAGCCTTCACCCAGGGCCGGAACAACAGGAAACCGGACAGCACGAAGAAGATCGGCACCCCGATCTCCGCGCGCGAGAGGGTCAGCCCGTAGTAGCCCTGCGGGTACTTACCCGTGGTGTACGCGGCGTGGGTGAGCACCACCAACAGCGCCGCGACGGCACGGACACCGGTGAGCGCGGCGACCCGACCGGTGGTGGAAACGGACTCCAGGCCTCCCTGGACGTCACGTTGCAGCGTCACGAGTCCTTGCGGCGGGGCTTCTGTCCGCCGCGATCCGGCTGCAGGTTGATCAGGATGCCCTGGATACGGGTCTTTTCGAGGGCCTTGTAGACCTTGGGGGGCAGATTCGCGGGCAACTCCACCAACGAGTGATCGACCCGGATGTCGATGTGCCCGAAGTCGCTGCGGTTGAGGCCGCCCTCGTTGGCGATGGCGCCGACGATCGCGCCGGGGGCCACCTTGTGCCGCTTGCCCACGGCGATGCGGTAGGTCGCCAGATCGCTGCGGGTGCTGTGCTTCTTGTTCGGGGGCCGGTCCTCGCGGGTCCGCTCGGTGCGCTCCTTGCGCTTCTCCGGCGGCGGCTCGGTCATCAGGAAGGCCTCACCGTTGCGCGACTGCACGGCCAGCGCCGCCGCGATATCGGCCAGCGGCACGTCGTTGTCGCGTTCGTAGTCCTCGATGAGCCGGCGGAACAGTTCCACACCCGGCGCATTGAGCGCCTCACTGATCGAATCCCGGAACTTCTCCACCCGCTGGGCGTTCACATCGTCGACCGAAGGCAGCTGCGACTCGACGAGCTTCTGCCGGGTGACCCGTTCGATCGAGCTGAGCAGGTGGCGTTCTCGCGGCGTGACGAACAGGAACGCGGTGCCCGAGCGACCCGCGCGGCCGGTGCGACCGATGCGGTGCACATAGGACTCCGGATCGTGCGGGATGTCGAAGTTCACCACGTGTGAGATCCGCTCGACGTCCAGGCCGCGGGCGGCGACGTCGGTGGCGACGAGGATGTCGATCGACCCGTCCTTGAGCTGGGCGATGGTGCGCTCACGCTGGGCCTGGGCGATGTCGCCGTTGATCGCCGCGGCCGCGAATCCGCGGGCGCGCAGCTTCTCGGCGACCTCCTCGGTGGCCTGCTTGGTCCGGACGAACACGATCATCGCGTCGCCCTGCTCGACCTCCAGCAGCCGGGTCAGCGCATCCATCTTCCGCGGGTAGGACACCTGGAAATAACGCTGGGTGATGTTCTCGGCCGTCTGGGTCTTCGACTTGACCATGACCTCGACGGGATCGTGCAGGTACTTGGCGGTGATCTTCTTGATGGCCGGCGGCATGGTCGCCGAGAACAGCGCCACCTGCTTGTATTCGGGGGTGTCGGCGAGGATGCGCTCCACATCCTCGGCGAAGCCCATCTGCAGCATCTCGTCGGCCTCGTCGAGCACCAGGTAGTCCAGGTGCGAGAGGTCCAGGCTGCCCTTCTCCAGGTGATCGATCACCCGGCCGGGGGTCCCGACGACCACCTGTGCGCCGCGGCGCAGGCCGGACAGCTGCGGGCCGTAGGACGAGCCGCCGTAGATCGGCAGCACGTTGACATTGAGGTGCGACCCGTAGCGGCCGAACGCCTCGGCGACCTGCAGCGCGAGCTCGCGGGTGGGCGCCAGCACCAGGGCCTGGGTGGTCTTGCTGGTGGTGTCGATCTTGGACAGGATCGGGATGGCGAAAGCCGCGGTCTTGCCGGTTCCGGTCTGGGCGAGGCCCACCACATCGGAGCCGTTCAGGATGGCCGGGATGGTCTTCGCCTGGATCGCCGACGGTGACTCATAGCCGACCTCGGTGACGGCTTGTAGCACCGCCGGGTGAATTTGCAGGTCAGCGAAGGTCAGCTCGGCAGCGGGGGTGGATTCATCAGGCAACGTCATTTCATAAGCAGTCTAGAGTGTGTGCGGCGCCACGCCAGAACCGATCGCCGTGCCGGGTACGGTTCGATCTCGTGAGGTGCCCTGCGTTGCGATTTCGAGTTCTGGCGTCCGCTCCCCTTCTGGCACTGGCATTGGTCTCCTGCGGGTCCAGCGACTCGACCGTCTCCAAGACCCCCGACGCGCGCACCACCGAGCCTGCACCGGTCAGTCAGAGCGTCGCGCCCCCCGCGCCGACGGCCCTGCCTGCCGAGACGCCGGCACCCGATCCGTGCGCGGTGAACCTTGCCGCGCCCGAGATCGCCCGGGCGGTGTCCGAGCTGCCGCGGGATCCGCGCAGCAACCAGCCGTGGAACCCGGAGCCGTTGGCGGGCAACTACAACGAGTGCGCGCCGCTGTCGGTCGTGATCGTCAAGGCCAACAGCAACGCCTCCAACGCCAACACCCGTGCGGTGATGTTCCACCTCGGCAAGTTCATCCCCACCGGGATTCCCGACACCTACGGATTCAACGACATCGACGAGACCGTCAGCACCGGCGACACCGTCGCGCTGAAGTTCACCAACGGGGTGCCCGGCCTCGACAGCGTCGTGCGCTTCCGGTGGAACGGCGCCGGCGTCGAACTGATCGGCAACACCGGCTGACACCCCACCCCTGCGCTGGCGAAACTCGCGTACCCGTCGTGCGCCGGCGCGGAAAAGCAACCGGTACGCGAGTTTCGCCACGATCAGGTGGGCCGCGATAGATGGGCCGCGGTGTCGGTCCTCTCCCCTAGCCTGGGTGCGTGTTTGTCGCCGAGGGACGGGTCATCTACAGCGCTTCCGATCTCGCGGCCGCGGCGCGTTGCGAATACGCGCTGCTGCGCTCCTTCGACGCGCACCTGGGCTGGGGCCCGAAGGTCAGCACCGACGACGATCTGCTGGCCCGCACCGCCGACCTCGGCCAGGACCATGAGCAGCGCCACCTCGACGAGATCCGGGCCCGCACCGACGTCACGGTGATCGGCCGGCCCGCCTACACCGTGGCCGGGCTGACCACCGCCGCCGACCAGACCATGGAGGCGGTGCGCCGCGGTGACCCCGCGATCTACCAGGCCGCCATGTTCGACGGCCGGTTCGCCGGGTTCGCCGACTTCCTCACCCTGGAACCCGGCCCGGACGGGCAGCGCTACCGGCTGCGCGACACCAAACTGTCCCGATCGGTGAAGGTGGAGGCGCTGCTGCAGCTGGCCGCCTACGCCGACACCCTGACCACCGCGGGGGTCCCGGTCGCCGACGAGGTCGACCTGGTGCTCGGCGACGGCGCGGTCTCCAGTTACCGCGTCGACGAGTTGCTGCCGGTGTACCTGCCGCGCCGCGCCGCGCTGCAACGCCTGTTCGACGAGCACCTGGCCGGCGGCGCCCCGGTGTCCTGGGCCGACGAGCGGGTGCGGGCCTGCTTCCGCTGCCCGGAATGCAGCGTCCAGGTCAAGGAGACCGACGATCTGCTGCTGGTCGCCGGCATGCGGACCAGCCAGCGCGCCCGGCTGCTCGACGCCGGCATCACCACCGTGCACGAGCTGGCCGCCCACACCGGGCCCGTCCCCGAGCTGCCCAGGCGCACCGTCGCCGCCCTGACCGGTCAGGCCCGGCTGCAGATCGCCGACCGGGTGGACGGCCGGCCGCCGTTCGAGGTCGTCGACCCGCAGCCGCTGATGGTGTTGCCAGACGCCGACAAGGGTGATCTGTTCTTCGATTTCGAGGGCGACCCGCTGTGGACGGTCAACGGCCACGAGTGGGGCCTGGAATACCTGTGGGGCGTACTGACCGTCAACGACGAGTTCACCCCGTACTGGGCGCACGACCGGGCCAGTGAACGCCAGGCCCTCATCGACTTCCTGGACATGGTGCGCAAGCGGCGCAGGCGCTACCCGCGGATGCACATCTACCACTACGCCGCGTATGAGAAGAGCACGCTGCTGCGGCTGGCCGGCCGCTACGGCGTCGGCGAGGACGCGGTGGACGACCTGCTGCGCAACGGGGTGCTCGTCGATCTGTACCCGTTGGTGCGCAAGAGCATTCGGGTGGGTACCGAGAGCTACAGCATCAAGTACCTGGAACCGCTCTACATGGGCAACGAGTTGCGCAACGGTGAGGTCACCACCGCCACCGACTCGATCACCCAGTACGCCCGCTACTGCGCGTTGCGGGAGCAGGGCCGTATCGACGATGCGGAGGTGGTGCTCAAGGAGATCGAGGACTACAACCGCTACGACTGCCGGTCGACCCGCCGGCTGCGGGACTGGATGGTCGCCCGCGCCATCGAATCCGAGGTGCCGCCGCGTGGCCCTCAGCCGGTGCGCCTTGCCGAACCCGGCGGCGCCGCAGAGGTATCCGACGCTCTGCACCGCAAGCTGATGAAGTTCGCCGGTGACGGGGTCGAGGAACGCACGGTCGAGCAGAGCGCGGTCGCGATGATCGCCGCGGCACGCGGATTCCACAAACGCGAAGATAAACCGTTCTGGTGGAGCCACTTCGACCGGGTGAACAACCCGGTCGACGAATGGTCGGACAACTCCGGTGTTTTCGTCGCCGATGCCGCCGAGGTGGTCAACGACTGGCATCAGCCGCCGCGCGCCCGCAAGCCGCAACGGCACGTGCGGCTGACCGGCGAGTTGGCCAATGGTGAACTCGCCCATGACATGTACGCGCTCTACGACCCGCCCGCACCGGCCGGCCTGTCCGACGACCCGGACCGCCGCGCGTTCGGCTCGGTGGCGGTGCTGGAATGCGATGACCCCGAGGTGCCCACCGCGGTGCTCATCTGTGAGCGCCAACCCAAGGACGGCGAGGTGTTCGAGCAGTTGCCGTTCGCGCTGGCCCCCGGCCCGCCGATCAACACCCGGCCGCTACAGGTTTCCATCGAGGCCACCGCGGCCGTGATCGCCGCCGCCCTGCCCGCCCTGCCCGCCGACGCGGTGACCGATGTGCTGCTGCGCCGGGCACCGCGCACGCGCAGCGGCGCCCCGCTGCCCCGCCCGCAGTCCCCGGCCGACAACGCCGAGGCCATCACCGCCGCACTGCTGGACCTGGATGGCTCGTATCTCGCCGTGCACGGGCCGCCCGGCACCGGCAAGACGTTCACCTCGGCGAAGGTGATCGCCGGACTGGTCGACGAGCACGGCTGGCGGGTCGGCGTGGTGGCGCAGTCGCACGCCGTGGTGGAGAACCTGCTCGACGGGGTGGTCGCCGCCGGGGCCGACGCGGCGCGGGTCGGCAAGAAGAAGGCCCGCGACGGCGTGGCGTGGAGCCAGGTCGCCGAGAAGGACTACCCGGCCTTCATCGCCGAAGACGGCGGCTGCGTGATCGGCGGCACCGCATGGGATTTCGCGAACGACGGCCGGGTGCCCCGGCAGAGCCTCGACCTGCTGGTGGTCGAGGAGGCCGGGCAGTTCAACCTGGCCAACACCATCGCGGTGGCATCCGCGGCGCGCAACCTGCTGCTGCTCGGCGACCCGCAGCAACTGCCCCAGGTCAGTCAGGGCACCCACCCGGAGCCGGTCAACGAGTCCGCGCTGGGCTGGCTGGTCGAAGGCCACCACACGCTGCCGCCCGAACGCGGGTATTTCCTGGAGGTGTCCTTCCGGATGCATCCCGCCGTGTGCCGGCCGGTGTCCCGACTGTCCTACGACGGCCGGCTGCAACCCTATGAGAAGGTCAGTGCCGCACGGCGTCTGGACGGGGTCGCGCCCGGCGTGCGGGTGCTGGCCGTCGAGCACAGCGGTAATTCGACGGAGAGCCCCGAGGAAGCCGATGCGATCATCGCCGAGATCGGCGCGCTGCTGGACACCCCGTGGACCGACGAGGACGGCACCGTCGCGCTGGCGCAGCGCCATATTCTTGTGGTGACGCCCTACAACGCACAGGTGGTTCTGCTGCGCCGCCGCCTCGACGCGGCCGGACTGCCCGATGTGCAGGTCGGCACCGTCGACAAGTTCCAGGGCCGGCAGGCCCCGGTGGTGTTCGTGTCCATGACCGCGTCCTCGATCGACGACGTCCCGCGCGGGATCGGCTTCCTGCTGAACCGCAATCGCCTCAACGTCGCGATCAGCCGCGCCAAGTACGCGGCGGTGCTGGTGCGCTCCGCGCAGCTCACCGACTACCTGCCCGGCCAGCCGGACGGGCTGATCGACCTCGGCGCGTTCCTCGCGCTCACCGCATGTGATACACCACCGGGGTGACCGAACCGCCGTCCGCTGCGCTGATCGGGGCGCTCGCCGCGATCGTCGGCGCAAGCCAGGTGAGCACCGATCCCGATGTGCTGGCCGGCCGCGCGGTCGATTACACCGGGCGCTACCGCGGCACCGCCGGCGCGCTGGTGCGCCCCGGCTCGGCCGATGAGGTGGCCGCGGTGCTGCGCGCCTGCCGCGACGCCGGGGCGTATGTGACGGTGCAGGGCGGGCGCACCTCCCTGGTGGCGGGCACCGTGCCCGAACGCCAGGATGTGCTGTTGTCCACCGAGCGCCTCACCGCCATCGAGGCGGTCGACACCGTCGAGCGCCGGGTGCGGGTGGGCGCCGGGGCGACCCTGGCCGCCGTGCAGCGCGCCGCGGGCGAGGCCGGGCTGCTGTTCGGGGTCGACCTGGCCGCCCGGGATTCCGCGACGGTGGGCGGCATGGCCTCCACGAACGCCGGCGGTCTGCGCACGGTGCGCTACGGCAACATGGGCGAACAGGTCATCGGGCTGGACGTGGCGCTGCCGGACGGGACAGTGCTGCGGCGGCACAGCGAGGTCCGCCGCGACAACACCGGTTACGACCTGACCTCGTTGTTCGTCGGCGCCGAGGGCACCCTCGGCGTCCTCACCGCACTCGATCTGCGGCTGCATCCGGTGCCCGCGCACCGGGTGACCGCGGTGGCCGGTTTCGCCGACCTGGACGCGCTGATCAGCGTGGGACGCCGGTTTCGCGACGCCGACGGGATCGCCGCGCTGGAACTCATCGACGCCCGCGCCGCGGTGCTGACCGCCGAACACCTGGGCATCGCGGCCCCGGTGACCGGGGCCTGGATGCTGCTGATCGAACTCGCCGGCGACACCGACCACACCGAGAGCCTCGCCGCGGCGCTCGAGGACGCCGATCTGGCCGCCGAACCGGCGGTCGGCATGGACGCCGTCGCCTCCCAGCGACTGTGGCAGGTCCGCGAATCCGTCGGCGAGGTGCTGGGCGCCTACGGGCCGCCGCTCAAATTCGATGTGTCGCTGCCGCTGGCCGCGATCCCCGGGTTCGCCGGCGCTGCGGTGGATCTCGTCGCCGGGCACGCCCCGGAGGCGATTCCGGTGCTGTTCGGTCACATCGGTGAGGGCAATCTGCATCTGAACCTGGTGCGGTGCGCGCTGGACGGGGACGCCGAGCATGCGCTGTACTCGGCGATGATGGCGCTGATCGCCGAGCACGGCGGCAACGTCAGCTCCGAGCACGGGGTGGGCACCCGCAAAAGGGACTACCTGTCGATGGCCCGCACCGAGGCCGACATCGCGGCGATGCGCGCGGTCAAGGCCGCGCTCGATCCGAGCGGATATCTCAACCCGGCTGTGCTGTTCGGCTGAGAGCCGGCGGCCTAGCCTCGCAGGTATGGCTATCGACGTTCCCGCCGCGCGTCGCTTCATCTACCTGTCCGCCCGGCTGCTGGACCGGCACCGCATGGCCGCGCTGCTGGACGACGGCCCGGTCGAGCCGGTGCTGAAAGCCCTTGCCGCATATCGCAATCCCGACGGCGGTTATGGTCACGCACTGGAGCCCGATGTCCGCGGGCCCAACAGCGAGACGACCTCGACCCTGCACGCCCTGGAGGTCCTCGACGAGGTCGGCGCGCTGTCCCATCCGCTGGCCGCCGTATCGGACTGGGTCACCGCGGTGGCCGACGCCGACGGGGGTGTGCCGTTCGCGTTGGCCGGCTCGGCCGACTACCCGACGGCCCCGTGGATGGCGCCCATCGGCGGTTCGCACCTCACCTTCGGCCTGGCCGCGCTGCTCGGTGCGGCCGGGGACGATTCGACGTGGCTCCGGGCGGCCACGCACTGGTGCTGGCGCAGAACCGAGGACGTCGGCAATCTCGGTGGTTACACGCTGAAGTTCGCGTTGTCTTTTCTGGACCGGGCCGCCGACGCCGACCGCGCGGCGCGGGTGATCGAGACGCTGCGGCCGCTGGTGCGCCCCGACGGTTCGGTGCCGGTACAGGGCGGCACGCCCGACGAGGCGCTGTCCGCGCTGACGCTCTCCCCGCAACCCGGTCTGCGCAGTCGCGCGCTGTTCAGCACCGAGCAGATCGAGACCGGACTCGACGCGTTGGCGGCCGGCCAGCAGGACGACGGCGGTTGGCTCTTCGACTGGGCCGCATGGGCCCCCGCGCAGTCCACCGAGTGGCGTGGGCTGGTGACGTTGCGGGCGCTGCAGACACTGCGGGCCAACGGGCGGATCTGAGGGTCAGTCGCCGCGGGAGTGCCGGCCGCGGGTCCGGCGGGTATGCGAGCCCGCGGGCAGGTCATCCTCGGTGACCGAGGCCGGCGGTTCCGTCGGCTGCAGCCAGCCCTGCTGATCGCTGTGGAATCCGGTGCGGACCGGCTGTTGCTGCTGCGGGCCCAGCCAATCGTCGAGCATGCCGCGCCAGGCCGGCTCCGGTTCGGGTTCCGGTTCCGGTTCCGGTTCCTCGGTGGGGTGTGACCAGGTCTCCACCGGGCCCGGATGCCAGACCTCGGCCGGGGCGTGCAGCGGATGCTCGACGTGGTCGTAGATCCGGTCGGTGATCGGGTCGTCGGTGACTGCCCGGACGATGTCGGTGGGCGGGTCCGCGGCAGGGAGCACGGGCTCCCAGTCGACGGTGTACTCGATGTAGTCGTCCTCTTCGTCCCAGGTTTCGTCGAGGGAATGCTGTTCCTCGACGGGCGGGACCCGCGCCGGCACCGGGGCCGAGGGCGTGGCGAACCCACGCAGGAAGATCGCGCCCGCCACCCCGAACAGCGCGACGAAGGCCGGCAGCAGCAGGGATTGCGACAAGGCCTCGGAGAACGGGCCGAACAGGAAGCGCGGCAGCTCGGGGACCGGCCCCTCGCCGCGCACCGGCGCCCCCGCAGCGGACAGTTCCGCGCCGATCCGGCTGGTCATGAACGCGGCCATGGCCGCGCTGCCGAGCACCGCGCCGACCTGCCGGGTGGTGTTGTACACCCCGGAACCGGCGCCCGCCGACTCCGGGGGCAGGTTGCGGGTGGCGGTCGCCGCCAGCGGCGACCAGACGAACGCCATGCCGACGCCCATGAAGATCAGCGGCAGCACCAGCCGCCAGATCGGGGTGGCCGGCGTCAGGTCGATGGACAGCCACGTCAGCCCGATGGCCAGCATGGAGAACCCGAATCCGATGATGGGTGCGGGATGGGCGCGGTCGACGATCCGGCCGACCAGCGGGGCCAGCGCGCCGGAGGCGATCGCCATCGGCGCGGTCAGCAGCGCCGAACGGGTGAAGGACAGTCCCGCCACGATCGGGGCGAAGAACATCACCGGCAGGATCATCGCGGTGACGGCGAAGCTGATGACCGCCACGCCGACGGTGGACAACGTGAAGTCGCGGTCGGCGAAGATGCCCAACGGGATGAGCGGCTCGCGCGGGTTGACCGACTGCCAGTAGACGAACACCACCATGAGCGCGGCCCCGGTGGCCAGCACCGCCCAGATCCACGGCGCCCAGTCGTGCGACTGACCCTCCTGCAGCCCGAACACGATCAGGAACATCGCCAGACCCGACAGCGCCACCCCGAGGATGTCGAAATGGTGGTTCGTGGTGGGCAGTGCCGGCACCAACCAGTACGCCAGTCCCAGGCCGATGATGCCGATCGGGACGTTGACGAAGAAGATCCACTGCCAGCCCAGCCCGTCGACCAGCAGGCCACCGGCGATCGGGCCGACCAGCGTCGCGACGCCCGCGGTCGCACCCCACACGCTCATCGCCACACCGCGCCCGGCGGCCGGGAAGATCCGGGTGATCAGCGACAGCGTCTGCGGGGTCAGCAGCGCGGCGCCGAACCCCTGCACCACCCGCGCCGCGATCAGCATCTCGATCGACCCGGCCAGCCCGCACCACAGCGAGGCGGCGGTGAACACGGCCAACCCGATCAGGTACAGGTTCTTGGGCCCGAACCGGTCGCCGAGCCGGCCGGCCACCAGCAGCGGGACGGCGTAGGCGAGCAGATAGGCGCTGGTCACCCAGATGACACCGTCGTAGTCGGTGTTGAACACCTCCATGATCCGCTTGTTGGCGACGGCCACGATGGTGGAGTCGACGAGGATCATGAAAAACCCGATCAGCATCGCCCACAGGGCGTGCCAGGGGTTCGCTGAACCGGCCCCTCCGGTCAGCCGGGGAGCCGCGGGCGCGGGTCGATCAGAGCGGTACTCGGACATCAGCTTCGTCATCGGGGAGATCGGCGTGATCGGACAGATCAAGGATCTGCCCGACGGTACGGACCCGCCCGAATCCCGACAAGTCAGAGCCGGTCACATCCCGGCCGCGAAACGCACTCAGGCAGGTTCGGCCAGCGGGTCGCCGAGCGCCTCGGCCTCCGCGAGCTCCTCGGCCGCGTGGGCCGGACCGGAGGAGGTGCCGACGAACAGCATCGCGGCCAATGCGATCCCGGAGCCGACCAGCATCACCAGGGCCAGCGCGAACTCGTCATTGCCCAGCACGCCGACCACCGGCGCGGTCACCGCGCCCAATCCGAACTGGGCCGCGCCCAGCAGGGCGGCCGAGGTGCCTGCGGCGTCGTGGTGCCGGGACAACGCCACCGCGGACGCGTTCGGCAGCACCAGGCCCATCGCGCCCAGGATGACCATCACCGGCGCCAGGAAACCGGCCAGACCGCCGAAGCCGGTGAGTGCGAGCACCACGAAGCCGGCGCCGGCGATGACCGAGACGATCAGCGCCACGCGCAGCACCGCCTGCGGTGAGAACCTGCGCAGCAACACCACATTGGACTGCGTCGCCCCGATCAGGACGATCGCACCGGCGGCGAACACCAGCGCGAAAGCCTGTTGATCCATCCCGTAGTCGCCCTGCAGCACGAACGGGGCCGCGGAGATGTAGCCGAACAGACCGGCCATGCTCAGCGCCGCCACCAGCACCAGGGTGACGAACCGGAGGTCGCGCAGCAGTTCGCCATAGGTCGAGACGATGGAGCCCATGTGCAACGGCCGCCGGCGGGCCACCGGTAGCGTCTCGGGCAGCGCCAGCGCTGCGAGCAACAGCAGCAGCCCGGCGAGCACCACCAGCACCGCGAACACCCAATGCCAGGACGCCTTGAGCAGCACCACCGCACCCAGCGACGGCGCGATGACGGGGGCGATCCCGAGCACCAGGATGAGCCGTGACATCACGGTGGCCGCCGCGGTGTCCACGTAGAGGTCGCCGACGACGGCGACTGCCACCACCGCGGCCGCGGCGGCGCCGAAGCCCTGCACCACCCGGCCCGCGCCGAGCACCTCGATGTTGGGCGCGAACAGGCAGACCAGTGAGGCCACCATGTGCAGCACGATGCCGGCCATCAACGGCAGGCGCCGGCCCAGCGAATCCGACAGCGGCCCGATCACCAGCTGGCCGAACGCCAGCCCGGCGAGGGTCCCGGTGAGCGTCAACTGCACCACCGACGACGAGACCGCGAGGTCCTCGGCGATACGCGGCAGCGCGGGCAGATACATGTCGATGGTCAGGGGGCCGAGCGCGACCATCAAACCCAGAACGGTGATCATCCGGAGCCTGCTGGGCGCCGCTGGCTCGCTCGTCACGCCCAGGGATGTTGCCACGCCTAGGCGCAGCGTCGCACACCGGTTTTTTCTTCCCGGATCGCGCCGTGACCACCGTCACCCCAAGAGGGGTTGACGGCCGGGCACCCGGAGTGGGTACCCGCTCGTTGACGGAGCACTAGCCTGGGTAATCAGGATGCGCCGTGGGAGCCGATCCCGGGGCCGCGAGGGGAGATCGCCATGAACGCTCGTTCCAGCAGGAAGAACCTGCCCGCGGTACGCGACGGGGCCGACGAGGACCCCAGCGCGGTCGCCAGGCTGTTGTCCCACGTCCTCGAGCGCAGTACCCGACTGCAGGGGCCGGCGGTCACCGCCTACATCAACCGGCTGCGCGCCGGCCGGCCCGATGCCACCCCGGCCGACATCACCACCGCGCTGGAGAAGCACTACCTGGCCGCGGTGATGGCCAGCGGGGCGGCGGTGGGTTCGGCCGCGGCGTTCCCGGGCATCGGCACGCTGGCCGCCATGTCCGCGGTCGCCGGGGAGACCCTGGTCTTCCTGGAGGCGACGGCGGTGTTCGCGCTCGCCGTCGCCGAGGTGCACGGCATCCCCGCCGATCATCGCGAGCGCCGCCGCGCGCTGGTGCTGGCCGTGCTGGTCGGCGAGGACAGCAAGCATGCGGTCGCCGATCTGCTCGGCACCGGCCGCACCAGCGGGGCGTGGATGGCCGACGGCGCCGCGACGCTGCCGCTGCCCGCGGTCGCGCAGCTGAACAACCGGCTTGTGCGGTACTTCGTGAAGCGCTACACGCTCAAGCGTGGCGCGATCGCGTTCGGCAAGTTGCTGCCGGTCGGCGTCGGCGCGGTCGTCGGTGGCGTCGGGAACCGGTTGATGGGTAAACGAATCATCTCGAATGCCCGCCTGGCGTTCGGCAACCCACCAACGAGATGGCCGTCCAGCCTGCACGTGCTGCCGTCCGTGCAGCCATGAGAGACGCCCGCTCACGTTCACCTATCTAGATATGTCGGCCGGTAGCTCGAGGCGTTAGCCTTAAGCGGCCGAGTGCGGAAAAACAACAACCAGCGGCGGGTGTGTGTCAGACGAGGATCTGCCGCGACGGACGGAATCGAGGCGAAAAGCTGCTGTGAGCAGTTCACCTTCCCCCTTTGGACAGAACGAATGGCTCGTCGAAGAGATGTATCGCAAATTCCGCGACGATCCTTCGTCGGTCGATCCCAGCTGGCACGAATTCCTGGTGGATTACGCCCCCGAACCGATCGACAACTCGGCAGAGGCGGCCCCTGCCAAGACTTCCGCGCCGGCAGCGCCCGAGGCCTCCCCGACCGGCGATGCCAAGAACGACGCTCCGGCCAAGACGGCCGAGCCCAAGAAGTCTGAGGCGAAGACGGCCGAGCCCAAGAAGCCCGACGCGAAGACGGCCGAACCGAAGAAGCCCGAGCCCAAGAAGCCCGAGGCCAAGCCGGCCCAGCCCGCGGCCAAGGCCGCCACCGACGGCAGTGAGAACGCCGTGCTGCGCGGCGCCGCCGCGGCCGTGGTCAAGAACATGAACGCCTCGCTGGAGGTGCCCACCGCGACCAGCGTGCGGGCCATCCCGGCCAAGGCGATGATCGACAACCGCATCGTCATCAACAACCACCTCAAGCGCACCCGCGGCGGCAAGATCAGCTTCACCCACCTGCTCGGCTACGCCATCGTGCAGGCGGTCAAGAAGTTCCCGAACATGAACCGGCACTTCGCCGAGGTGGACGGCAAGCCCAACGTGGTGACGCCGGCCCACACCAATCTGGGTCTGGCGATCGACCTGCCGGGCAAGGATGGCAACCGCACGCTGGTCGTTGCGGCCATCAAGCGCTGCGACACAATGAAGTTCGGCCAGTTCATCGCCGCCTACGAGGACATCGTGCGGCGCGCCCGGGACGGCAAGCTGACCGCCGAGGACTTCTCCGGGGTGACGATCTCGCTGACCAACCCGGGGACCATCGGCACCGTGCACTCGGTGCCGCGGCTGATGCGCGGCCAGGGTGCCATCATCGGCGCCGGTGCGATGGAGTACCCGGCCGAGTTCCAGGGTGCGAGCGAGGAGCGCATCGCCGAACTGGGTATCGGCAAGCTCATCACCCTGACGTCGACCTACGACCACCGCATCATCCAGGGCGCGGAATCCGGCGACTTCCTGCGCACCGTGCACCAGCTGCTGCTCGACGACGAGTTCTACGACGAGATCTTCACCGAACTCAGCATCCCGTACGAGCCGATCCGGTGGCGCACCGACAACCCCGACTCGATCGCGGACAAGAACGCCCGCGTCACCGAACTGATCGCGGCCTACCGCAACCGCGGGCACCTGATGGCCGATATCGATCCGCTGCGCCTGGACAAGACCCGCTTCCGCAGCCACCCCGACCTCGACGTGCTCACCCACGGGCTGACGCTGTGGGATCTGGACCGCGAGTTCAAGGTGGACGGCTTCGCCGGCGCCGAGTACAAGAAGCTGCGCGACGTGCTGTCGGTGCTGCGCGACGCCTACTGCCGGCACGCCGGCGTGGAGTACACCCACATCCTGGAACCCGAGCAGCAGCGCTGGATTCAGGAACGCGTCGAGACCAAGCACGACAAGCCGACGGTCGCCGAGCAGAAGTACATCCTGTCCAAGCTGAACGCGGCCGAAGCCTTCGAGACCTTCCTGCAGACCAAATATGTTGGGCAGAAGCGCTTCTCACTGGAGGGCGCGGAGACCGTCATCCCGATGATGGACGCCGCGATCGACCAGGCCGCCGAGCACGGTCTCGACGAGGTCGTCATCGGCATGCCGCACCGCGGCCGGCTCAACGTGCTGGCCAACATCGTCGGCAAGCCGTACAGCCAGATCTTCGGCGAGTTCGAGGGCAACCTCAATCCGTCCCAGGCGCACGGTTCCGGCGACGTCAAGTACCACCTCGGCGCGACCGGCACCTACCTGCAGATGTTCGGGGACAACGACATTGCGGTATCGCTGGTCGCCAACCCGAGCCACCTGGAGGCCGTCGACCCGGTGCTGGAGGGTCTGGTCCGCGCCAAGCAGGACATGATCGACTTCGCCTCCGGCGACGAGCAGGACGCGTTCTCGGTGGTGCCGATGATGCTGCACGGTGACGCCGCGTTCGCCGGCCAGGGCGTGGTCGCCGAGACGCTGAACCTGGCGCTGCTGCGTGGCTACCGCACCGGCGGCACCATCCACATCATCGTCAACAACCAGATCGGTTTCACCACCTCACCGCACGACTCGCGGTCCAGCGAGTACTGCACCGACGTCGCGAAGATGGTGGGAGCGCCGATCTTCCACGTCAACGGTGACGATCCGGAGGCCTGCGTCTGGGTGGCCAAGCTGGCCGTCGACTTCCGCCAGAAGTTCAAGAAGGACGTCGTCATCGACATGCTGTGCTACCGCCGACGCGGGCACAACGAGGGTGACGACCCGTCGATGACCCAGCCCGGCATGTACGACGTGATCGACACCAAGCGCGGTGTGCGCAAGACCTACACCGAAGCGTTGATCGGACGCGGTGACATCTCGATGAAGGAGGCCGAGGACGCGCTGCGCGACTACCAGGGCCAACTGGAGCGGGTGTTCAACGAGGTCCGCGAGCTGGAGAAGCACGAGATCGAGCCGAGCGAGTCGGTCGAGTCCGATCAGCAGACCCCGAAGGGGCTGAACACCGCCGTGGACAAGGCGGTGCTGGCCCGCATCGGCGACGCACACCTGGCCGCACCGGAGGACTTCAACGTCCACCCGCGCGTGCAACCGGTGTTGGACAAGCGCCGCGAGATGGCCTACGAGGGCAAGGTCGACTGGGCGTTCGGCGAGCTGCTCGCGCTGGGTTCACTTGTCGCCGAAGGCAAGACGGTCCGCCTCACCGGCCAGGACGTCCGCCGCGGCACGTTCACCCAGCGCCACGCCGTCATCATCGACCGCAAGACCGGCGCCGAGTTCACCCCGCTGGACCTGCTGACCACCGATGCCGACGGCAACCCCAACGGGGGTCGTTTCATGGTCTACGACTCGGCACTGTCCGAGTTCGCCGCGGTGGGCTTCGAGTACGGCTACTCGGTGGGCAACCCGGACGCGATCGTGTTGTGGGAGGCCCAGTTCGGCGACTTCGTCAACGGCGCCCAGTCGATCATCGACGAGTTCATCTCCTCCGGTGAGGCCAAGTGGGGTCAGCTCGCCGACGTGGTGCTGCTGCTACCGCACGGACATGAGGGCCAGGGCCCCGACCACACCTCGGGGCGCATCGAGCGGTTCCTGCAGCTGTGCGCCGAGGGCTCGATGACGGTCGCCATGCCGTCGACACCGGCGAACTACTTCCACCTGCTGCGCCGGCACGCCCTGGACGGCATCAACCGGCCGCTGATCGTCTTCACCCCGAAGTCGATGCTGCGCAACAAGGCCGCCGTCAGCGAGGTGCGGGACTTCACCGAGGTCAAGTTCCGGTCGATCCTGGAGGAACCCACCTACGAGGACGGCATCGGCGACCGGTCGAAGGTGACCCGGGTGCTGCTCACCAGCGGCAAGATCTACTACGAGCTGGTGGCCCGCAAGAACAAGGAGCAGCGCGACGACGTCGCGATCGTGCGGATCGAGCAGCTCTACCCGCTGCCGCGGCGCCGGCTCAACGCCACCCTGGAGCAGTACCCCAATGTGTCGCAGTATTTCTGGGTGCAGGAAGAGCCGGCCAACCAGGGCGCCTGGCCGACGTTCGGGCTCTCACTGCCGGAGTTGTTGCCGGAGAAGCTGACCGGGATCAGGCGGATCTCGCGGCGTGCCATGTCGGCGCCGTCGTCGGGCTCCTCGAAGGTGCACGCCGTCGAACAGCAGGAGATCATCGACGAGGCGTTCGCCCCGTAACCACGCTCCAAAGTGAAGAAGCTCGCGAGATTTCGGTGAAATCTCGCGAGCTTCTTCACTTTCGGCGGGGATTTAGAAGCCCAGCAGCCCCAGCGGGATCGGCGACTCGCCGTTGGCGATCGAGGCCACCGCGCCCGGGCAGAAGGCCGAGATCGCGAAGCCGGTGAACATGGTGGCCGGTCCGAGCGGGCGGCCGATGGTGTCGGCGACGCGGCCGGCGACGTCGGCGGCGTCCTGTCCCCCGTCGGCCAGCATCGGGCACACAGACTGGCCGGCGGAGATCGCGTCGGCCGGGTTGATACCGCTCAGGACGGTGCCGTCGAGGGTGTTCAGGAAGTCACCGGCGGGGTCCGCCTGGGCCGGGGCCGCGGCGAGCAGGCCAGCGGAGAGCGCCGCAGCCGCGGTCACCATGAATCGCATACGCATCATGCTCGGTAAATCGGCCCGCACGCTCGGTCCGTTACCGGGGGTGCGCACACAGTGCACCATCGGGCAGGCAACCCGGTGCGGACATCACTGGCGACCGGGGAGATCGTCGTCACATGATGGTCGACGGGACCCGACCTGTCCCGATACCGGCGGTAACGGCTAAGGTCGATGGCAATCGAGCAACCAGTACGTCATGGAGGAGTGTGCATGGAGGGCTTTGCCGGAAAAGTTGCCGTCGTCACCGGGGCGGGATCGGGCATCGGGCAGGCGCTGGCCGTCGAGCTGGGGCGCTCGGGCGCCAAGCTGGCGATCAGCGACGTCGACACCGACGGTCTGGCGGTCACCGAGGAACGGCTGAAGGCCATCGGCGTCCCGGTCAAGGCGGACCGCCTCGACGTCACCGAGCGCGAGGCCTTCGAGCTGTACGCGGCCTCGGTGAAGGAACACTTCGGCAAGGTCAACCAGATCTACAACAACGCCGGCATCGCGTTCAGCGGCGACGTGGAGGTCACCTCCTACAAGGACCTCGAACGGGTGATGGACGTCGACTTCTGGGGCGTCGTCAACGGCACCAAGGCGTTCCTGCCGCACCTGATCGAATCGGGTGACGGGCACGTCGTCAACGTGTCCAGTGTGTTCGGGCTGTTCGCGGTGCCGGGCCAGGCCGCCTACAACTCGGCGAAGTTCGCCGTCCGCGGGTTCACCGAGGCGCTGCGCCAGGAGATGGCACTGGCCAGGCATCCGGTCAAGGTGACCTGTGTACATCCCGGCGGCATCAAGACCGCGATCGCGCGCAACGCCACCGCCGCCGAGGGCATCGACGTGGCCGAGATGGCCAAGGCCTTCGACACCAAGCTCGCCCGCACCAGCCCGGAGCGCGCCGCCCAGATCATCATGGAAGCGGTCCGCAAGGACCGGGCCCGCGTGCTCGTCGGCGCCGATGCCAAGATCCTGGACGTGATCATCCGGATCACCGGCGCCGGCTACCAGAAGCTGTTCTCGACGGTGGCCAAGGGTCTGATCCCGAAGTAGTCAGTGCCCCAGCGGGTTGGCGTCGAGCCAGGCGGTGGCGACCGCCCCGGGCTCGGCGCCGGCCGCCACCGCGGCGCGCATCTGCGCCAGCGCATCGGTGTCGAGCACCCCGGCCAGCTCGTTGAGCGACCGTAACTGCATCTGGTTCAACGTGTTCCGGCGGAACACCGGCACCACGTTCTCGGCCCGGATCAGTGCGGTCCGGTCCGAGAGCATGGTCAGGTCCTCGGGAAAATCCGGTGCCGCCGTCGACGTCCAGGCGATGTCGACCTTGCCGCTGCGCAGCGCCGCCCACAGCGCGCCGGCGTCGGCGAACTCCCGTGCCGGCCGCGGGGTGCAGGTGCCGAACGACTCCGGTACCCGCGTCCCTTCGGCCGCACCGGGTGTCAGAGCGGCGCACCGCTCGATCAGTGCCGTCACATCACCGGCCTGCCAGTCCCGCGCGGTGCCGGTGGTGACCGCCACGGCGGGCTTGTCCGAGGTGCTGTCGGCGTAGTCACCGGCGCCCAACCCCTCGGGCAGCGCCCCGATCATGGCGCGGTACACCTGCGCCGCCGATCGGGCCGCGGAGTCGGGGGCGAACCGGGTGAGCACCTCGCCGGTGAACGCCGGGGCCACATCGACGTCACCGGAATCCAACGCGCCCAACGGATCCGGGGTGTCCCGCACATGCGCAGGGCTGCCGTAGTAGCGCAGCGCGGCGGCATACAGGTGAGCCAGCAGCACCGACTCGGCGTCGGCGCCGACCACCACCGACGCCGGCACCGGCGGGGACCCGCCGCAGCCGGCGATCAGCAGCGCGGCGAGTACCACCGCCAGCCGGCGCATCGTGGTGCGAACCTCAGACCCCGGACGCCTCGGCCACGGCCTTGGCGACGGCCGGGCCGACCCGCGGATCCAGCGCGCTGGGCACAATGTGGTCGACGGCCAGGTCGTCCCCGACCACCGAGAAGATGGCATGCGCGGCAGCGACTTTCATTTCCTCGGTGATGCGGCGTGCACCGGCGTCCAGCGCGCCCCGGAAGACGCCGGGGAAGGCCAGCACGTTGTTGATCTGGTTCGGGAAGTCGCTGCGGCCGGTGGCCACCACCGAGGCGTACTTGCGTGCGGCATCGGGATGGATCTCCGGATCAGGGTTCGACAGCGCGAAGACGATGCCCTTGGGCGCCATCGTCGCGATCAGCTCCTCGGGCACCAGGCCGGCGGACACCCCGAGGAAGACATCGGCACCGTTGAGCGCCTCGGCCACCCCACCGGACAGGCCGCGCGGATTGGTGCGCTGCGCGAGTTCGGC
The DNA here is from genome assembly GCF_019456655.1 of Mycolicibacterium diernhoferi. NCBI lineage: Bacteria > Bacillati > Actinomycetota > Actinomycetes > Mycobacteriales > Mycobacteriaceae > Mycobacterium > Mycolicibacterium diernhoferi. The sequence goes on from NZ_CP080332.1 coordinate 4,589,521, forward strand.
CTTGAAGGAGTTCAGGTCGCTGCGACCGGTCTCCACGATGCCCTTGCTGTCCAGTACGACGATGTCGTTGATCCCGCTGTTGAGCAGGATGTTGGTGCAGGCGACGCCGGCGGCACCGGCACCGGACACCACCACCTTGAGCGAGGCGATGTCGCGGTCGAGCGCCTTGACCGCACCGAGCAGGGCGGCGAGCACCACGATGGCGGTGCCGTGCTGATCGTCGTGCATCACCGGGCAGTCCAGCGCCTCGATGACGCGGCGCTCGATCTCGAAGCAGCGCGGCGCCGAGATGTCCTCCAGGTTCACCGCACCGAAGGTCGGGCGCAGCCGGATCAGGGTCTCGACGATCTCGTCGGGGTCCTTGGTGTCCAGCACGATCGGGATGGAGTTCAGCCCACCGAAGGTCTTGAACAGTGCGCTCTTGCCCTCCATCACCGGCAGCGAGGCGGCGGCGCCGATGTCGCCGAGGCCCAGCACGGCGCTGCCGTCGCTGACCACGGCCACCAGCCGGTTGGCCCAGGTGTACTTCTTGGCCAGCGCCGCATCCGCGGCGATGGCACGGCTCACCTGAGCTACGCCCGGGGTGTAGGCGATGGACAGCGCGCGCTGGGTGTCCAGCGGCGCTTTCAGCTCGACCGAGAGTTTGCCACCCTCGTGGGCCGCGAAAATCTCCGCGTCGTCGATGACAACCTGAGGGGTCTTTACCAATTCAGCCACGCCGTCACGTTACTTCAACGATGGAACTCACCGGCACCCCCTTCCCCCTGGTGAGAGGTTGGAAATACGACTGACGAGTAACATTCTCCGCACGGGAGACGCGTTTGCGCCCCCCAGATGATGGAGGTCGCGATGCCGTCTTTCCGCCCCCTGCCACCGTCGATGACGAAACCCCCCGGACGCCGGACGGCACACGATCCGGATGCGTCCGGCATCCATGTCCCGGTCTCGCAGGCCATGGTCGACTGCGCGGTCTACTGCGACGGCGCCCGGCTGCCCGGTAAGTACGCCCACGCCGCGGCGCTGGACAAGGTGCACGAGATCGAGGCCCAGGGCAGCTCGGCGTTCGTCTGGATCGGTCTGCATGAACCCGACGACCATCAGATGCAGGCGGTCGCCGATGTGTTCGGTCTGCACGTGCTGGCCGTCGAGGACGCCGTACACGCCCATCAGCGCCCGAAGCTGGAGCGCTACGGCGACACCCTGTTCCTGGTGCTCAAGACGGTGAAGTACGTCGAGCACGAATCGATGGCCAATGCCCGCGAGATCGTGGAGACCGGGGAGATCATGATCTTCGTCGGGCCGGACTTCGTGGTCACCGTCCGGCACGGCGAGCACGGCGGACTGGCCGGGGTGCGTAAGCGCCTGGAGGAGTCGCCGTCACATCTGCGGCTCGGCCCGTACTCGGTCATGCACGCCATCGCCGACAGCATCGTCGACAGCTATCTGGATGTCACCGAGCTCATCGAGACCGACATCGACGCCATGGAGGAGGACATCTTCTCCCCTCTCCAGCAGACCAAGATCGAGACCATCTATCTGCTCAAGCGCGAGATCGTGGAACTGCGCCGCGCGGTCAGCCCGCTGGCCACCGATCTGCAGCGCATCGGCACCGACCACGCCGACATCGTCAACGTCGAGATCCGCCAGTACATGGGCGACGTGCTCGACCACACCATCAAGGCCGCCGACCGGATCGCCAGCTACGACGACATGCTCACCTCGCTGGTGCAGGCCGCCCTCGGCAAGGTCGCCATGCAGCAGAACGTGGACATGCGCAAGATCTCGGCGTGGGTGGCGATCGCCGCGGTGCCCACCGCGATCGCGGGCATCTACGGGATGAACTTCGAGCACATGCCCGAACTCGGCGCCACCTGGGGCTACCCGCTGGTGCTGCTGGTGATGCTCACCGTGTGCACGCTGCTGTACCGGACCTTCCGCCGCAACCACTGGCTGTAGCGTTTTGCGGAGTCTTACCCGCGCGGGTTACGAGGGTTCGGAAGCGCGGCGGCCCGCGTCGAACACGTCCACCCCGTCGGCGCGCCACGCCTCGCGCATCGCCTCGGCGCCCTTGAGCCGCACCCAGGCCGCCTCGGTCGGGGTGATGGGGGTGGCCTGAAGCACCGTCACCGCCGAAAGCGGTTCGGGCAGAACGATATCCTCGACCGGGCTGGGGCCGAGCAGGAATGCGGTGAACGGCGCGGTCCGCGGCCCGCCGGGGGTGTCGACGGAGAACAACGGGGCACTCAGATCGACCAGGGCATCGGGTTCGAGCACCAGCCCCTCCACCGAGGGCGCGGCGGCCAGCACCGCCATCGACCGGGCCAGGCCGGTCGGGCTCGGCGGGCGCAGCGACACGACCAGCTCGGCGCGCGGCCCGAGCTGGGTGTCGGTCACGAAATTCGTCGGGTCGACCATCGGGTAACGCGAACACCCGAGCGTGACAAAGTGGTTCACACCGTCGGCGTCCGGCCCGAAGCGCAGCACCGAGATCCGTTCGGCCCCCAGGAAGGTGACGCTGGCCTCGGCGGGGTCACCGACCACACCGGCCGCAGTGAAGTGCTCCTGCAACCGGTGGCGTACCTCGGCGAGGACGTCAACCACCAGCAGATACTAGCCCGCCGGCGGGATGGACAGATTGACCCCACTGTCGGCGTCGAACAGGATCAGCTTGGAGGTGTCCACCGCCAGCTCCGCCTTCTTCCCGGCGGTCGCCTTCGAATCGGCCGAAACCCGTGCCACGAACTCGTTCTCACCGGCACCGGATTCCGCCGCCAGCTCGGCGAGCTGCGCCGCCTTCGCGCCCGATCCCTCGGTGCGGAAGTGCAGGTACTTGTCGGCACCGAGGGACTCCACCAGGTCGATGTCGACCTCGAAGGTCAGCCCGCGGATCCGGGTGTACGAGTCGATCAGCGTGGAATCGTCGAAATGCTCCGGCCGGATTCCGGCGATCACGTTGGCGGGCTTGGGATGCTGGTCGAGCACCCGCTGGGCCTCGTCGGTGAGCACCACCTCGCCGAACGGCAGCTTGATGCCGCCGTCGGTCAGCGTGGCCGGGAAGAAGTTCATCCCCGGAGAGCCGATGAATCCGGCGACGAACAGGTTCGCCGGGGTGTGGTACAGCTCGTCGGGGGTGCCGATCTGCTGTGCGACGCCGGCCAGCATCACCACCACCCGGTCCCCCAGCGTCATCGCCTCGGTCTGATCGTGGGTGACATACACGGTGGTGGTGCCCAGCCGGTCCTGCAGCCGGGCGATCTCGGTGCGCATCTGCACGCGTAGCTTGGCGTCCAGGTTCGACAGCGGCTCGTCCATCAGGAAGGCCTTGGGGCTGCGCACGATTGCGCGTCCCATCGCCACCCGCTGACGCTGTCCACCGGAGAGCTGGGAGGGCTTGCGGTCCAACAGCTGCGACAGGTCGAGGATCTTCGCGGTCTCCTCCACCTTGCGGTTGATCTCGTCCTTGGACAGCTTGGCCAGCGTCAACGGGAAGGCGATGTTCTGCCGCACCGTCATGTGCGGGTACAGCGCGTAGGACTGGAACACCATGGCGATGTCACGGTCCTTGGGCGCCTTCTCGTTGACCCGTTCCCCGCCGATGCGCAGATCACCGGAGGTGATGTCCTCCAGGCCGGCGATCATGTTCAGCGTGGTGGACTTTCCGCACCCGGACGGGCCGACCAGGATGATGAACTCACCGTCGGCGATGGTCAGCGACAGGTCCTTCACCGCCGTGGCGCCGTTGGCGTAGCTCTTCGACACCCGATCCAGCACGATTTCGGCCATGGATTACCCCTTCACCGCGCCGGAGGTCAACCCGGCCACGATCCGTCGCTGAAAGATGAGAACAAAGATGATGATGGGCACGGTGATGACCATCGCGCCCGCCGCGATCGACCCGGTCGGCTCCTCGAACTGCGAGCTGCCGGTGAAGTTGGCGATGGCCACCGGGGCGGTGATCGCCCGGTCGGTCGCGGTCAGCGACAACGCGAGAAGCAGGTCGTTCCAAGCGAAGATGAACACCAGGATGGCGGCGGTGACGATGCCGGGCGCGGCCAGCGGTGCGATCACCTTCCGGAAGGCCTGCCCGGGCGTGGCGCCGTCCATCTTGGCGGCCTTCTCCAGATCCCACGGGATCTCCTTGAAGAACGCGCTCATGGTGTAGATCGCCAGCGGCAGCGCAAAGGTGATGTACGGAATGATCAGGCCGGGCCAGGTGTCGAACAGCCCGAGCCGGCGCTCGATGTTGAAGATCGGTGTGACCAGCGAGATCTGCGGGAACATCGCGATCAGCAGGGCGACGCCGACCAGAATCTTCTTGCCGGGGAACGCCAGCCGGGCGATCGCGTAGGCGGCCATCCCGCCGATCGCCACCGCGATCACGGTGGTGATCAGCCCGATACCGATCGAGTTGACCAGCGCCGAGGTGAACATGTTGCCCTCGAAGATGGCCTTGTAGTTGGCGAAGGTGATCTCCGACGGAATCAGCTTGCCGTCCTTCACCGTTGACGTCGGCTTCAGCGACAGCGACAGGATCCACAGCACCGGGAACAACGCGTACAGCACGACGAGCACGTTGACGACCGCCCAGCCGGCCGCGCGGCGGGCACCCACGTTGTCCGCCATCTAGCGACCCCCCTCGGCAGTGTCGTCGCTGCCGGGCGCGGCAGCTCCGAAGATCTTGATGAAGATGAAGGCGATGACGGCCACGCACAGGAAGATCAGCACGCTGATGGCCGAACCGAGTCCGAGGTTGAACGCCTTGAACAAGTTGTCGTACCCCAGGATCGACACCGAGCCGGTGTCGTTGGCACCCCCGGTCAGCACGTAGATGTTGTCGAAGATCCGGAACGCGTCCAAGGTGCGGAACAGCAGCGCCACCAGGATGGCCGGCTTGATCAGCGGCAGGATGATCCTGGTCAGCCGCGTCCAGGCGCCGGCCCCGTCGACCTGGGCCGCGTTCAGCAGGTCCTGGGGCACCAGGGCCAGACCGGCCAGCAGCAGCAGGGCCATGAACGGCGTCGTCTTCCACACCTCGGCCAGCACCACGATCGCCAGCGACGGAAGCTGTTCGGTCAGCGGCGCGCTGCCCTCGGGCAACAGATTGGCCAGATAGCCGGTGCCCGGCGTCCACGCGTAGTACCAGCTGTAGGACGCCGCGACGGTCACGATGCCGTAGGGCACCAGGATCGCCGTGCGGACGGTGCCCTTGCCGAAGATGGTGCGGTGCATGACCAGCGCCAGCGCCATGCCGAGCGCGAACTCGATGGCCACCGAGACGATGGTGATACCCAGCGTCACCGCGAACGCCGTCCACCAGTACCGGTCGGTCAGGATGGTGACGTAGTTGTCGAGCCCGACGAACTCGGTGTCATCGGGTGCGGCCAGGTTGTAGCGCTGCATGCTCAGCCACACCGCATAGATGATCGGGTAGGCCGTCACCGCGAGCATCAGCACGACGGCGGGGCTGATCAGCCAGAAGGCGAGCCGCCGCTGCGAGGCGAGGTCATCGGTCTGGGTCGTCGTACTCATGCGCGATCCCGCTTCCCCATGCGCGATCCCGCTTCGCTTTCTCGCTTGGTCACGGAATGAGCCCCTTGCCGTCGATGGCCTTCTGCACCTGCTCGGCCAGCTCGTCGGCGGTGCGCTCGGGGTCGATCTGGTCGATCGGCGCCAGCGTGGCCGAGATGCGGGTCGACACCGACTGGTACACCGGCGTCGCCGGGCGGACCGCGGCGTTGGTGAGCTGCTGCCGGATGATGTCGTACTGCGGGTACTTCTCCTGGAACGCCGGGTCGTCGTACAGCGACGCACGCACCGCGGGCAGCCCGCCCTCCACCGAGGTGTAGCGCTGGTTGTCGACGTTGCGCAGGCACCGGATGGCCTCGAAGGCCTCGGCCTTGTGCTGGGTGTTCTTGCCGACCGCGAGATTCAGCCCGCCGAGCGTCACCCGGGCAGGCTCCCCGTCACGCACACCCGGGAAGGGCGCGAACCCGAACACCTTCTTGCTTGCCTCATAGGCGATGTCGAACTGCTCGTCGGTCGGCGAGAAGCTGCCTGCGTCGTTGATCGCGCCGCCCAGGGCCGGATCCTCGTTGAGCGGCAGGAAGGCCACGCCGCCCTTGACCGCGTTCTCCAGCATCGACGGCAGCACGAACGGCCAGTTGACCTCGAGTGCGGCTTTGCCCTGCTCCAGCGCCAGGCGCGCGGTGCCCTCGTCGGTCTGGGTGATCGAGGGGTCCGCACCCGGCGCGGTGGCAACGTCTTTGATGATCTGCAGCGCCTTGACCGTGGCGGCCCGGTGTTCGGGGGTGTCGGTCAGGGTGACGGTCTTGCCGTCCTCGGAGAGCACCCGACCGCCGGCGCTTTCCAGCAGGGTGTTGAACCACACCACCAGGCCCTCGTACTGCTTGCCCTGTACCGCAATCCAACTGGGGCCGCCCGCGGCGTGCAGCCGCTTGGCCTCGGCCACCGTCTGATCCCAGGTTGTCGGCGGGGCGGCCATCAAATCGGCGCGGTACCAAAGCAATTGGGTGTTCGTGGTGATCGGCGCGGCATACAGCTTGTCTTGCCACTTTGCGGTCTCCAGCGGGCCGGGCAGCGTGTTCTCCGTCGCGTCGGCCTCGGCCTGACCGGCCGGATCGTCGGACAGCGGAAGCGCCCAGCCGGCCTCGGCGAACTCCGCGGTCCAGACCACGTCGAGGGCCATCACGTCGAGCGACTTGTCGTTGCCGGTGAGCCGGCGCGCCAGTTGCAGCCGCTGATCGTCGGCGCCCTTGGGCAACGACACCTGCTTGACGGTGAACCGGCCGCCGAATTCCTCGTTGCACTTGTTCGCCACCGCGGTGAACGTCGCCATCTCGTTCGCCGGGGTGTAGAAGCTGATGACGATGCCGTCGTCGCCGGAGCCGCACGCGGTGGCCACCGACCCGGCCGTCACCGCAGCCATCACCGCAGCACAGAGTCGTCGATTGAGCACTACCGGCCTCCGTCTGCATCGATATCGCCGGGATAACCCCCGCGGGGCAAACCGTAGAGCCCTAAGCACGCAATTTGCAACCGTTTCCCCGGCGCGTTGCCTTTCAGATCGTCAAGCGCGCCAGCAGATCCCGCCCCTGCTCCGCGCTCTGCGGGTCGCAGATCACGTCGTAACGGCCCGCCACCAGCTGCATGGTGGAGCTGAAATCCCTTGTGCCACGGGCCATCGCGTACGGAATGGCCGAGGTGATCAGGCCGAAGAACACGCCCGCGATCAGGCCGGTGGCCAGCGCACCCCAGGGGCTGGGGCTGAAGAAGCCCAGGATCAGGCCGATGAACAGACCCAGCCAGGCACCCGAAAGCACCCCACCGCCGAGTACCTTCGGCCACGTCAGGCGGCCGGTCACCCGCTCCACCTGCATCAGGTCGACGCCGACGATGGTGACCTGCTGGACCGGAAACTGTTGGTCGGAGAGGTAATCCACCGCGCGCTGAGCCTCGGCGTAGGTCGGGTAGGCCCCGATCGGCCAGCCCTTGGGCGGGGTCGGCAAGGCCGCCGGGTTGCGGCCTCCCGTCCGCGCGCCGGGGGTCTGGCGGGGCTGCAATGGTCCGCTCATGACTACTCGTTCTCCTTCGTTCGCGTCGGCGCTGGGCGACGTGCGCAGACGGGTACGCGTCCCTCGGTTTCGATCATCAACCCTAGCCCCAACCAGGCCCGCATGCGGCCAGCCCCGGACACGAATCATGGCGGGGACCAGCACGTACGCTACGTTTGCAGGATGAGCAATCCGGGTGAGGACACAGGCGCGACACCACCATCGGATGAGGGTTCCGGTTCCGAGCCGACCGCCGCCGGGTACGAGGCGCCGCCGATCGAGCAGACCCCGCCGCCCGCCCCGAGTTACCCGCCGCCGCCGGCGTACGGCAACTACGACCCGCCGCCTGCCTATCAGCAGCCCGATCCCGCGCTGCAGTTCCCGCCGCCGGGCCAGGACGCCGCCGGCTTCCCGCCGCCGTTCCCCCCGCCGGGACAGGTCGCACCCGGCTACGGGGCGACCGGCTATCTCCCGCCGCCGCCCGGTTACGGTGCGCCGGGTTTCGGGGCACCGCCGTTCGGCACGCCCCCGGCGCCGGGTTATCCCGCGCTGCCACCGCCCTACGGTGCGACCCCCGGCTACGGCGGTTACGGCCCGCCGCCGCCGTCCGGCACGAATTCGTTGGCGATCGGATCGTTGATCGCCTCGCTCGTCGGAGTCATCTGCGGCATCGGGTCGATCATCGGGATCGTGCTCGGTGTCATCGCCCTCAACCAGATCAAGCAGAGCAACCAGGGCGGCCGCGGCCTGGCGATCGCCGGCATCGCCGTCGGCGGGTTCTCACTGGTGATCAGCCTCGTGTGGGCCTTTTCGCTGCTGTGAGCGACGGCCCGCCGCAGCCCGCACCGGGCGATCCCGGGGGCCCGGTGGAGTATCCGGCCGACGCCGTCCTGCCGCCGCCGGTGTACCCGGGCCCGCCCGGCTATCCCGGTTGGGACCCGTACCGCGCCCCAAAACCGCCGGGCACCAACGGCAAGGCCATCGCCGCACTGGTCTGCGCCCTGGCCGGATTGGCGTTCTGCGGACTGCCATCGGTGGCCGGGCTGGTGTTCGGGGTCATCGCGATGCGCGAGACCAGGCGCACCGGCCAGGACGGTTACGGTCTTGCCCTGGCCGGAGCCGTCATCGGCGGCCTGATCACCGCCGGGCTGGTGCTGCTGACGCTGCTGTGGATCGGCGTGGTCGTCAGCGGCTTCACCCTGGTTTAGGCGGGCGGCCGGTACGGCGCGGTCGTGCGCGACATGCCCGCGGCCCGGCCCTTGCCCGCGACCACCAACGCCATCTTCCGGCTGGCCTCATCGATCATCTCGTCACCGAGCATCACCGCGCCGCGCGCTCCGCCGGCCACCGAGGTGTGCCATTCGTAGGCCTCCAGGATCAACTCGGCGTGGTCGTAGTCGGCCTGGCGGGGGCTGAACAGTTCGTTGCCCGCGGCGATCTGATCCGGGTGCAGCACCCACTTGCCGTCATAGCCCAGTGCCGCCGATCGTCCGGCCACCCGGCGGAACCCCTCGACGTCGCGCACCTTCACGTACGGTCCGTCGATCGCGTTGATGCCGCGTGCCCGGGCGGCGACCAAGATTTTCATCAGCACGTGATGGTGGGCGTCGCCGAGGTCATAGCCCTCGGGTTGCCCACCGACCTCGAGGGTGCGCATGTTCAGGCTGGCCGCCATGTCGCCGGGCCCCAGTACGAGGGCCTGCACCCGCGGGGCGGCGGCGATGGCGTCGACGTTGGTCAGCCCGAGCGCGTCCTCGATCTGCGGTTCGATCCCGATCCGGCCCACCGGCAGGCCATGGATGGTCTCCAGTTGGGTCAGCAGCAGATCGAGCGCATGCACGTGGGTGGCGTCGGACACCTTGGGCAGCACGATGATGTCGAGCACCGAACCGGCGGTGGCAACCACGTCGATGACGTCGGCGTGCGTCCACGGTGTGGTCCAGTCGTTGACCCGCACCCCCTTCAGCGATCCGGCGGACCATCCCGGCTCCATCAGGGCGGCGGCCACCCGGGACCGGGCGTCGGCCTTGGCGTCGGCGGCGACCGCATCCTCCAGATCCAGGAAGACCTGGTCGGCGGCCAGCGTTTTGGCCTTCTCAATCATCTTGTCGCTACTGCCCGGAACCGACAGACACGTCCGGCGGGGGCGATACACGTTGTCCACGCCCCCAGTCTCTACGCTCTAGTTCATGGCGGCGGTAACCAGGGTCTATGCGGCCCGCCTGGCGGGGATGGTCGTCCTCGGCCCGGATGGCGAGTCGATCGGCCGTGTCCGCGATGTGGTGGTGAGCATCAGCATCGTCCGCCAGCAGCCGCGCGTCCTCGGCCTTGTCGTCGAATTGCTCACCCGCCGAAGGATTTTCGTGCCGATCCTGCGGGTCACGGCGATCGAGCCGCACGCCGTCACGCTCACCACCGGCAACGTGTCACTGCGCCGGTTCAGCCAGCGCCCCGGTGAGGTGCTGGCGCTGGGCCAGGTGCTGGAGACCCGGGTCCGCGTCGACGACCCCGATCTGGAGCAGCTGGCCGGACTCGACGTGGTCGTCGTCGATCTCGGCATCGAGCAGACCCGCACCCGGGACTGGGTGGTCACCAAGGTGGCCGTGCGCCCGCAGCGCCGGCTCGGCCGGCGCAGCAACGTCTACGCCGTCGACTGGCAACGCGTCCAGGGCTTGACGCCGTCCGGTCTGGCCATGCCCGATCAGGGGGTGGCCCAGCTGCTGGAGCAGTTCCAGGGTCAGCGCCCCGTCGAGGTCGCCGACGCCGTCCGCGAGCTGCCGCCCAAGCGGCGGTTCGAGGTCGTCAACGCCCTCGATGACGAGCGACTGGCCGACGTGCTGCAGGAATTGCCCGAGGACGAGCAGGTGGCCGTGCTGCGGCAGCTGAAGACCGACCGGGCCGCCGACGTGCTGGAGGCGATGGATCCCGACGACGCCGCGGACCTGTTGGGCGCGATGACGCCGGCCGACGCCGAACAGTTCCTGCGCCGGATGGACCCCGAGGACTCCGAGGATGTCCGACGGCTGCTGAGCCACTCCCCGAACACCGCCGGCGGCCTGATGACCTCCGAGCCGGTGGTGCTGGCGCCGGACACCACGGTCGCCGAGGCGCTGGCGCGGGTGCGCGACCCCGACCTGACGCCGGCGCTGGCCTCGCTGGTGTTTGTGGTGCGCCCGCCCACCGCCACCCCGACCGGCCACTACCTGGGCTGTGTGCACCTGCAGCGGCTGTTGCGGGAGCCACCCGCCACGCTGGTCAGCGGCATCATCGACACCGATCTGCCCAACCTGCGACCGGAAGAGACGCTGGGGGCGCTGACCCGTTATTTCGCCGCCTACAACCTGGTCTGCGGGCCGGTGGTCGACGAGGAGAACCACCTGCTCGGCGCGGTGTCGGTCGACGATGTGCTCGACCACCTGCTGCCCGACGACTGGCGCGAAGGTGAGACCGAGCCGGTCATCACGCCCGCGGGGAAGACGTCATGACCGATAGCCGCCGCATCGACACCCCGCGGGTGTCCCGCCGGCGCTTCACCCCGCAGTTCGACGTGGAGGCGGCCGGCCGCTTCGGTGAATCGTTCGCCCGGTTCCTGGGAACCGGGCGCTACCTGGCGATGCAGACGGTGTTCGTCATCGTGTGGATCCTGCTGAACCTCTCGGCGCTGACCCTGCAGTGGGATCCGTACCCGTTCATTCTGCTGAACCTGGCGTTCTCCACCCAGGCCGCCTACGCGGCGCCGCTGATCCTGCTGGCCCAGAACCGCCAGGAGAACCGGGACCGGGTGGCCCTGGAGGAGGATCGCCGACGCGCCGAGCAGACCAAGGCCGACACCGAATTCCTGGCCCGCGAGTTGGCCGCGCTGCGATTGGCCATCGGCGAGGTTGCCACCCGCGATTACCTCCGCCGGGAACTCGAAGAACTGCGCGAAATGCTGGTCGAGTTGTCGCCGCCGAAGCCCAAGAAGCAGAAGGGCAAGCGGGCGAACGAGGCCGACGGTGGCGAACCCGAACCCGGTCCGGACGCGCCGTGACCGCCATTGCACCCCATTGCCGCACCACGGCGGCAGCCGAGTAGGTATGGTGACCTGGTTCACAAGCGGTCGGGTCCGGCAAATATAGGACGGTTGAGTGGTCAAAGGGGCAGCCTCCGCCCTCGCCGCAGTGCGGCATGGCGCAGGGCGGGTGATGCGTACGGTGGCTGATTCCGCGCCGAGTACCCGGGGTTTGCTGGGTCTCGCCGTCATCAGCCCGTTGGTTCTGACGCTGGGCGTCGGCGCCTCCGCGCCGGTCGCGAAGCCGGTCCTGGAGACGACGGTGACCCCGCTCGCGGCCGTGGTCCCCACACCCGACGGCGAGTCCGGTGTCAGCGTCGTCGCGGCCAAGAAGGTCCCGCGGCCGTTCCAGACCGCGGGCAGCGCGCTGTCCGCCCCGCCGCCGACCGCGGTGGTCACTTCCCCTGGCAGCCTTCGCATTCCGACGGTCGCCCTGAACGCCTACCGCAATGCCGAACGGATGATGGCCGCCTCGGCACCCGGCTGCGGGATGAGCTGGAACCTGCTCGCCGGTATCGGCCGGATCGAATCCATGCACGCCAACGGCGGCGCCACCGACGTCAACGGCACCGCGGTGAGGCCCATCCTGGGGCCGGCACTGGACGGCACCCTGCCCGGCAACGAGATCATCGTGCAGAGCCGCAGCAACGACCGGGTGACCTACGCCCGGGCGATGGGCCCGATGCAGTTCCTGCCCGGAACCTGGTCGCGGTACGCCTCCGACGGCAACGGTGACGGCAAGACCGAGGTGCAGAACCTGTACGACGCGACCCTGGCCGCGGCCCGCTACCTGTGCAGCGGCGGGCTGAGCATGCGTGATCAGAACCAGGTGATGACGGCGATCCTGCGCTACAACAACTCTGTCGCCTACGCCCGCAATGTGCTCGGCTGGGCCGCGGCCTACGCGACCGGTGTGGTCCCGGTGGACCTGCCGCCCATCACCGGGTCGGTTCCGCAGCTCAGGGATGCCAATGTGCATCTGAACAGCGAGGCCGAGGGTCTGGGCCCCGGGCTGCCACTGAACGCGCTCGGATTGCCGTCGACCGACCCGATGGCCGTGATGCCGTTCTTCGACCTGGGCCGGGCCAACGTGGCCGACCGGCTGCCGGTGCCGCCCGGACCGGATCAGCCCGCGGCGGTCCCGAACTGCGCGGTGTTCTGCATCGGGGAGAACACCCCGGCCCCGGCACCCGCCGCGCCGCCGGCACCGTTCAACCCGTTCGCCCCGCCGCCACCCGCGGCACCGCCGGCGCTGTTCAACCCGTTCGCCCCGCCGCCACCGGCGGCCGCGCCTGCGGCGCCGTTCAATCCGTTCGCGCCGCCACCGCCCGCCCCGGCGGCACCGGCGCTGCCGGGGATGACCGGAACCGGCGCGCTGCCCGGCCCCGTGGACTGAGCGTCCGGTACGGCCCCGCGGCCTGAGCGTCCTCCCCGAGAATCCGGGTCCGCGGGCGCGGCCTACACTCGCGGGTGATGTCCTCGCCTAATACCGACCTCGAAGCTGCGGTTCGCTCCGCGCTCGCCAAGGTCGTCGACCCCGAACTGCGCCGCCCGATCACCGAGGTCGGCATGGTCAAAAGCGTCACCATTGCCGACAACCAGGCCGTCGGTGTCGAGATCTACCTGACCACCTCGGCCTGCCCCAAGAAGGCCGAGATCGTGGACAGGGTGACCGCCGCGGTCACCGACGTCCCCGGCACCGGCGCGGTCAAGGTCAGCCTCGACGTCATGAACGACGAGCAGCGCGCCGAATTGCGCAAGCAGTTGCGCGGTGACTCCCGCGAACCGGTGATCCCGTTCGCCCAGCCCAACTCGCTGACCCGGGTCTACGCCGTGGCCTCCGGCAAGGGCGGAGTCGGAAAGTCCAGTGTCACCGTCAATCTCGCGGCCGCACTGGCTGCCCGCGGATTGTCGGTGGGCGTGCTCGACGCCGATATCTACGGCCATTCGGTGCCGCGGATGATGGGCATCGTAGACCGGCCCACCCAGGTCGACTCGATGATCCTGCCTCCGATCGCACATGACGTGAAGGTCATCTCGATCGCCATGTTCACCCAGGGCAACACCCCGGTGGTGTGGCGCGGACCGATGCTGCACCGCGCCCTGCAGCAGTTCCTGGCCGACGTCTACTGGGGCGATCTGGACGTGCTGCTGCTCGACCTGCCGCCCGGCACCGGCGACATCGCCATCTCGGTGTCCCAGCTGATCCCGGGTGCGGAGATCCTGGTGGTCACCACCCCGCAGTCGGCGGCCGCCGAGGTCGCCGAACGGGCCGGCGCGATCGCCCTGCAGACCCGTCAACGCATCGTCGGCGTGGTGGAGAACATGGCCGGGCTGACCCTGCCCGACGGCACCGTCATGCAGATCTTCGGCGAGGGTGGTGGCGCGCAGGTCTCGGCGTCGCTGACCCGGTCGGTGGGCGCCGAGGTGCCGCTGCTGGGTCAGGTGCCGCTGGAGCCCGAACTGGTGGCCGCGGGCGACTCCGGGTTGCCGCTGGTGCTATCGGCGCCGGACTCCCCCGCCGCCAAGGAGCTGCGCAAGATCGCCGACGCGCTCGGCGCCCGCAAGCGTGGGCTGGCCGGCATGTCGCTGGGACTGGATCCCGCCGGGCGTTAGCTCGCGTCAGGTTCGGGCCGACAGGCCTGCGAGCTTCGGGTTTCCCCGCTGGCCGCGGCTCTCGGGAAGACATACCCCGTGCAACTGCTTGGGCGAGATCGACGCCAGGGTTGTTGGTTGTGCACGACGAGCCGCAACATGTGACCCTGCGCTCGATCTCGTCGCGAGATCGACGCCAGGGTTGTCGGTGGGCCCGAAATCCGTGCAGCGGGCGGCCATCAGATCGATCTCGTCCTAGGGATTCGACAGCATGTCCCCAGACTCAGCCGCGCACGAATGCCGGATTCACCGCCTCCGTCGAACGCCACGCCGCAGGCCGTACCTGACGTCCCAGGACGTCAGGTCTAGGTGGCGTCGGCGTCGAAGCGGGTGACCCCGGGCTGAGCCGGGGCCGCGGGACCGGGCGGCGCCGACGGCTCGGCCGGCTTCGGCGCATCCGAGGACACCGGCTTGACCGGCTTGTCGAAGTTGCCGGTCAGGAACGAGTCGTCCCCGTCGAGCAGATGTTTGGTGAGCGCGGCGCGCGGCGTCATGCCCCGCAGCTTCTGCAGCTCGCTCAGCGGTTCCCGTAGGTCCTCGAACTCCGGGCCGAGATCCTGGCGCAGCTGGTTGGTGGCGCCACTGAGGTACTCGCGGGCCTGACGCACCGCACCGGAGGTCCAGCGGATCGCGCCGGGTAGCCGTTCGGGGCCGAGGATGACCAGTCCGGCCACCACCAGCAGCAGCATCTCGCCCCAACCGACGTTCGCGAACATGTCAGGCCGCGCCGTCGCCGATCGGAGTGACGGTCAGGGTGACCCGGCGCCCGTCCCGGACCACCTCGATCGGGGCGGGCTCGCCGATCTTGAGCTGCCGGACGGCGACGACGAACTCGTCGGCGTCGGCCACATCGCGGCCGCCGACCTTGACCACCACGTCGTTCTCCAGGATCCCGCCCTGCTCGGCGGGGCCGCCGGCCTTCACGTCGGCGATCTGGGCGCCGGACGCCAGGTCGTTGCTCACCGACCGCGCGGTCAGACCGAGGGTGGGATGCGAGATCTTGCCGCCTTCGATGAGCTTCTGCACGACGTCCTTGACCTCGTTCACCGGGATGGCGAACCCGAGGCCGCTGGCGCTGTCGGACAACGACTTTCCGGCTGTGTTGATCCCGATGACCTCGGCGGCCATGTTGATCAGCGGGCCACCGGAGTTGCCGTGGTTGATCGACGCGTCGGTCTGCACGCCGTCGATGACGGTGTCGGTGTCCGACCCGTCCCCGGACAGCGGGATGGGCCGGTGCAGCGCACTGATGATGCCGTGGGTGACGGTGCTGCGCAGGCCGAGCGGAGCACCCGCCGCGATCACCTGCTCGCCGACCTGGAGCTTCTCCGAATCGCCGAGGCGGGCGACGCTGAGGTTGTCGACATTGTCGACCTTGATCACCGCGAGGTCGGTCTTGGGGTCACGGCCGACGAGGTTGGCCGGGACCTCCTTACCGTCGTTGAACACCACGGTCATCTTGTACTTGGCCGGGTTGCTCGCGGCCTCGGAGATCACGTGGTTGTTGGTCACGATGTAGCCGCGCCCGTCGATCACCACGCCGGAGCCCTGCGACCCGGACTGGTCGCTGGTCGCCTCGATGGTCACCACCGAATCGGCAACGGCGGCAGCGACTTCGGCGAACTGCCCGGCCGGCTCGGCCGGCCGGTCGCTGGTCTCCAGGGTGACCTTGGAGGTGGTGAAGGCCTCCACCACCTCGGCGGTCTTACGGCCGACGACACCACCGAGGGCGCCGATCACCAGCGCCATGATCGCCAGGACCGCCAGCGCGACGGCCGACACCCGGCGACCGAACAGCACATCGCGGACACCGAGCTTGCCCTGCGGGGCCTGCACGACGACCGGTCCGCTGGGCGCGACGGCCGGGGAACCCAGCGCCGCGGCGGCGGCCGGGTCGCGCCACGGATCGTCGGGTTCGTCGGCGTCGACCTGCCGTTCGGCTTCCAGCGCGCCGGCGTCGGCCGGGTGGCGCTGCAGCGAGTCACCGCCGGCGTAGGGCCGACCGAACGCCTCGGCCAGCACCGGGTCCGGGGACAGGTTCTTGGGGGTGTATTCGCCCTGGTCGCGGTGCTTGTCCGCGCCGAGGAACGACCCGCTCACTCCGTCGGGCCGACCGAAGGCGCGTTGTTGCACCGGGTCGACCGGTGGACGCGAAACCGGACGGGGCGCCAGACGGGGATTACTGCCCGATTGGTCCTGATTGGTCACCCGTGCATCACTCCCCGTTCAAGCGCGCACCAAGAGACGGCACCCGCGACTGATCGTCCTCGCATCAACCCTACCGGCGCTTGCGCCGGGAGCGACCTGCGCCTTCGACGGAATGCTGCGGCGTTTCCTCGGTGGGTGTCACCGGGGTGCGGTCGGGAATCTGGGACAACAAGCCCAGCAACGAGTTGGGCATGGCGATCGGACAGGCCTCCCGCAACGCGGACCGGGCCTGACGCTGCGCGTCCACCTCGCCGGCACACAGCGGGCACAGCGACAGATGGTGCCCGGCACGCAGATGGGCGGTCATCCGCAACTCACCGTCCACGTAGGCGGCGATGGCCTCCGTGGACAGGTGTTCGGTGGAGCCGAACTGACGCGGGCCGACCGGCTCACCGCTCTGCGATGCGAACTGGGTGGGAAGCCAGGAGAACGCACGACGGAACACATCGCCCGGGTCTGCCATTACCCGACTCCTTTCGGACCGCCCCCACTTCGCACTGTTCCCATCTGAATGTAGCGCGGGAACCCGCACCTCACATCCATCATGATCAGGCGGAAGCGCTCAGCTCGTCCGAATGCTTGGCCAGATGCTCACGCAACGCCTGCCGACCACGGTGGATACGGCTGCGGACGGTGCCCAGTTTCACACCGAGGGTGGCGCCGATCTCCTCGTAGGACAGGCCCTCGATGTCGCACAGGACCACCGCGGCGCGGAACTCCGGCGGCAGCGAGTCCAGCGCGGCCTGCAGGTCCGGGCCCAGCCGCGAGTCGTGGTAGATCTGCTCCGGGTTCGGGTCCTCGGCCGGCACCCGGTCGTAGTCCTCGGGCAGCGCTTCCATGCGGATGCGGGTGCGGCGGCGCACCATGTCGAGGAACAGGTTGGTGGTGATGCGGTGCAGCCAGCCCTCGAAGGTGCCCGGCTGGTAGTTCTGCAGCGACCGGAACACCCGGATGAACGTCTCCTGGGTCAGGTCCTCGGCGTCCTGCTGGTTACCGGCGAGGCGGTAGGCCAGCCGGTACACCCGGTCGGCATGCTGGCGGACCAGTTCGTCCCAGGACGGCATGGTGGCCTTGTCGCCGGTGGCGTCGAACACCGCGGTGCCGACCAGTTCGTCGGAGGTCTCCACCCAGTCGCCGTCGGTGTATTGCTCCAGGTGAGGCATCGAGACAGGAGACGCACCGGGGGAAGCGACCGGAATTGCGGGGACAACGAGGGTGGTGATCTTCAGATCCTCCATATCAGGGTGGCAGGCCACGTGAGCGGGCGTCTGCTCGGAGTCGTTGAAAGCGTTGCTCATGGGAACGTGGCCGAGGCCATCCGTATTCCGCGATCGCAAGCTGTCGCCGTGTTCCATGGAAGTACCGTCTCCGACCGGGGTGTGCCTGGCATATGAGCAAACTGAACAGAACCTGAGAAAGTAGATACCCGGTCGGCGACCAGGGAAAACCCGGTGTTTTCGGGTGTGATTTACCCATCATGGGCGGGCGTGTCGCGACTCGGGCGATCCGGGTTCGGCCTACGCTGCGGGCATGGCCAGCACCGACGATTCCGCTCGCGCCCTGTCGATCGTCTCGCACGCGGAGCAGTCGATCAGCGAGGACGAGGTGACGGCCGCCGCCCGTGATCGCGCCGTGGACAGCGGCGCCGGGGCCGTCACCCCGGCCGTCGGGGCGTTGCTCAGCGTGCTGGCCCGGCTCACCGGGGCCAAGGCGGTGGTCGAGGTCGGTACCGGCGCCGGGGTCAGCGGTCTGTGGCTGCTGGCCGGGATGCGCGAGGACGGGGTCCTCACCACGATCGACGTCGAACCCGAGTACCAACGGCTGGCCAAGCAGGCGTTCAGCGAGGCCGGCGTCGGCCCGTCCCGGACCCGGCTGATCAGCGGCCGCGCCCAGGAGGTGCTGCCCCGGCTGGCCGACGATTCCTACGATCTGGTCTTCATCGACGCCGCCCCGACCGATCAGCCGCAGTTCGTGGCCGAGGCGGTGCGCCTGCTGCGCCCGGGCGGCGCCATCGTGGTGCACCGCGCCGCGCTCGGCGGCCGTGCCGGTGACGCGTCGGCCAACGACGCCGAGGTCAGCGCGGTCCGTGAGGCCGCCCGGCTGATCGCCGAGGACGAGCGATTCACCCCCGTGCTGATCCCGCTGGGCGACGGTCTGCTCGCCGCCGCGCGCGACTGACCCTTCGGGGCTCTCTTTTCGCGAGATTGCCGTTGCCGCGGCCTCGTCTCGCGCTTTCTCTCGATATCCGCAATCTGGGGCCGCTGCACCCTTGACCGCCTACTGAACGCGCGTTTAGCGTATTGAACATGCGTTCAGCCCAGGATCTGACCACCACCGCACGGATCCGGGATGCCGCCATCCGGCAGTTCGGGGAGCACGGGTTCGGCACCAGCGTGCGCGCGATCGCCGCCAGGGCCGGTGTCAGCGCCGGGTTGGTCATCCACCACTTCGGCTCCAAGGACGCGCTGCGCAAGGCGTGTGACGACTACATCGCCGAGCAGATCCACGGCGCGAAGGCGGAGACCATCCAGTCCTCCGACCCCGGCACCTGGCTGGCCCAGGTGGCCGAGATCGACGAGTACGCACCGATGATGGCCTACCTGGTGCGCAGCATGCAGGCCGGCGGCGACCTCGCCAAGTCCTTCTGGACCAAGATGTTGGAGAACACCGAGGACTTCCTCGAGGTGGGGGTGCGGGCCGGCACCATCAAACCGAGCCGGGACCCCAAGGCACGCGCGAGATTTCTCGGAATCCTCAGTGGCGGCGGGTTTCTGCTCTACCTCCAACTGCACGACAACCCCTCCGATGTGCGCGCCGTGCTGCGTGACTACGCCGAGGACATGATGCTGCCGGCCCTGGAGCTCTACACCGACGGCCTGATGACCGATTCCACCATGTACGACGCGTTCCGGGCCGACCACGACCGGACCCACCCACCCGACGGAGGAGCACGCCGATGACGCACGCATCCGCACCTGCAGTCGAAATCAGAGACCTGACAAAGAAGTTCGGCCGCCACAAAGCACTGGACGGACTCGACCTGACCGTCTCCCCCGGCGATGTCACCGGGTTCCTCGGCCCCAACGGCGCCGGGAAGTCGACCACCATCCGGGTGCTGCTCGGCCTGCTGCGCGCGGACAGCGGCACCGTACGTCTGCTCGGCGGCGACCCGTGGCGGGACGCCGTGGCACTGCATCGCCGGATCGCCTACGTGCCCGGCGATGTCACCCTGTGGCCCAATCTGACCGGCGCGCAGGCCATGGACTTCCTGGCCCGGCTGCGCGGCGGAGCCGATACCCGGCGCCGCGACGAGTTGATCGAACGTTTCGAACTGGACCCGCACAAGTCGGCCCGCACCTATTCGAAGGGCAACCGGCAGAAGGTCGCCATCATCGCCGCCTTCAGCACCGATGCCGAACTGTACATTCTCGACGAACCCACATCCGGGCTGGACCCGTTGATGGACAAAGTCTTTCAGCAATGTGTCGCGGACGCGGCGGCGCGCGGAGCCGCGGTCCTGCTGTCCAGCCACATCCTCGCCGAGGTCGAAAAACTCTGCGACAACGTCACCATCATCCGGGCCGGGCGAACGGTCCGCTCGGGCGCGCTGGCCGAACTGCGGGACCTGATGCGCACCACGGTCACCGTCCGCACCCGCGGCGACGGGACGGCGCTGCGGCGGCTGCCCTACATCCACGATTTCAGCGAACGGGACGGGCAGCTGAGCTTCTCGGTGGGCCGCGCCGACCTCGATGGCGCCATGGACCGGCTGGCCGCCCTCGGCATCGACGAGCTGTCGGTGGCCCCGGCCTCTCTGGAGGACCTGTTCCTGCGTGAGTACCGGGCGGTGAGCTGATGACGGTCACCGCCCACAGGGCGCCGGCGACCGAGTCACCGATCACCGGCGCCGCGCCCCTGTTGCGATTGGCGTTGCGCCGGGACAGGATTCGGCTCACGGTGTGGATCGCGCTGCTCACCCTGCTGATGGCCTACACCCCCGGCGCGCTGCGAATGGCGTACCCGGGCGAGGAACAGCGCCAGGCCCGGGTCAGCCTGATGCAGACCCCGGCCGGAACCATCATGGGCGGGCCGATGTTCGGGTACAACGAGACGGCGCCGGGCGCCATGCTCGCCAATGAGCTGATGCTCACCATGATCGTCGCCGCCTCGATCCTGGCCATCCTCACCGTCATCCGGCACACCCGTCGCGACGAGGAGAGCGGCGCCGCCGAACTGGTGCTGTCCTCGGTGGTCGGCCGCCACGCGCGCACCGCCGCAGCGCTGATGCTCGTCGCGGCCGTCAACCTCGTCCTCACCGTCACGATGACGGTCACGGTGGCCGCCGCCGGGTTCGATCTCGCCGACAGCGCCGCCATGATTCTCGGGATCACCTGGGTGGCAATGCTGTTCGGCGCAGTCGCCGCCGTCACCGCCCAGCTGTGGCGACAGGCCCGCACCGCCACCGGCGCGGCGATGGGCGCCCTGGCGTCGGCCGCCCTGGTCCGCGGTGTCGGCGATGTCATCGACCCGGCCGGCAGCGCCTTGAGCTGGTGCTCCCCCATCGCCTGGGCACAGCAGATGCGGGCGTTCGTCGACCTGCGCTGGTGGCCGCTGGCTCTGCTGATCGGCGTGACCGCCGCCCTGATCGTGACCGCCGCGGTCCTGGAAGGACGCCGCCAGTATGACGCCGGCATCATCAGAACCACCGGCGAACGGCCCGGCGCCCATCCGATCCCGAATGTGTTCGTCCTGCATCTCACTCTGGCGCGCGGTCAGTTGATCGGTTGGGGCATCGGCCTGTTCCTGGCCGGACTGGCGTTCGGGTCGATGACGAACTCCCTGCTGGATGCGGCGCGCGACAACGAACTACTGGCGCGGATGCTGACGGTCTCGGGCACCGACGGGGTGTACACCACCATGACCCAGTTCCTGGCCGCGACGGTCGGCGGTTACGTGGTCTCGGCCGTGCTGCGCACCTACGCCGACGAGGAGTCCGGGCTGTCCGAACCCGTGCTGGCCGCCGCGGTGTCACGCTGGCAGTGGCTGCTGACCTCGGTGGCCGCCGCACTGACCGGGGCGAGCGCACTGCTGTTGTGCGCCGGGTTGGGCAATGGGTTGGGCGCCGGGCTGACCGTCGGCGAGCCGGGCACCGTCGCGCGGCTGACACTGGCCGGGCTCGCCAACATCGCGGCCATGGCGGTGATGGCGGCGATCGCGGCGTTGGCCGTCGCGCTGCGCCGGCCCTGGATCGGCTGGCTGGCGGTCACCTTCGTGGTGGCCTCGCTGTACCTCGGCCCGCTGCTGCGGCTGCCGCAGTGGCTGCTGGACGCCTCCCCGGTCGGACAGACCACCGCGCCAACCGATTTCCCCCTCACCACGATGGCCGCCATGGTCCTCATCGCCGCCGGACTGTGCCTGGTCGCCGGGCAGATCTACCGAAACCGAGACGCGGTATAGGAGGCGGCGACCGTGAAGCTTGCCGTGCAGTTCATCGCGTCGACACTGGTTGGCCTGGCGTTCTTCGCCGCGGTCCTGTTCGTGCCGGCCGGCACCCTGGACTACTGGCAGGGCTGGGCGTTCCTGCTCGTGTTCATGGTCACCACGCTGGCACCGAGTGCCTACCTGGCGGTCACCGACCCCGCCACGTTGGCCCGCCGCATGCGTGCCGGCCCGACGGCCGAAACCCGTCCGGCCCAACGCATCGCCGCGGCCGGATTCACCGTCGCGGTGACCGTATGCCTGATCGTCAGCGTGCTCGATCACCGGTTCGGCTGGTCGTCGGTGCCGACGGCGGGCGCCATCACCGGGTTGGTGCTGGTGGCGGTCGGGCTGAGCGTGGCCCAGTGGGTGATCTTCCAGAACCGCTATGCCGCAGCCAACATCACCGTGGATGCCGAGCAGACGCTGGTGTCGACCGGTCTGTACGCCGTGGTGCGGCACCCGATGTACACCGCCGTGACGGTGATGATGGTCGGCACACCGCCGGCACTGGGGTCACTGTGGGGCCTGCTCGTCCTCGTCCCCATGCTGGCCGTGCTGGTCGTCAGAATCCTCGACGAGGAGGCGATGCTCACCGAACAGTTGCCCGGCTACCGCGAATACTGCGGGCAGGTGCGCTACCGGCTGTTACCGCACGTCTGGTGAATTCTTCGGCCGGATAGGCTTCGCTCATGACCGCAAGACCGTGCCCGGGTGGCGGGAAGAACTGGACGGTCGACATCGCCGGCAAGCCGATCTGCCCGCGGTGCCGACGCACGATCGCCACCGTCGCCGGCAAGGGGCGCACCCCCCGTAACACGCCGGTGGTCCCGCCGCACGACCGCCCGACCGGTAAGAGCAACCCGCGCCGAAGCTCCTAGGTCCGCGCCACCGGATCGCATACTGACCCCATGGAACTGCTCACCGGGTTCGGGCTGGCGACCGCGGCGGGACTCAACGCCTACATCCCGCTGCTGGCCCTGGGGCTGCTGTCCCGGTTCACCGATCTGGTCACGTTGCCCGCCGGCTGGTCCTGGCTGGAGAACGGCTGGGTGATGCTGATCGTGGCGGTCCTGCTGGTGGTCGAGATCGTCGCGGACAAGATCCCCGCGCTGGACTCGGTGAACGACGCGGTGCAGACCTTCGCGCGCCCGACCGCCGGGGGCATCGTCTTCGGGTCCGGCACCGCCGCCGAGACCGCGGCCGTCACCGATCCCGGGGCCTTCGCCTCGTCGGGACAGTGGATCGGGGTCGTCCTCGGCATCGTCACCGCGCTCGTCGTGTCGCTGACGAAATCCGCGGTCCGCCCGGTCGCCAACCTCGGCTCCGCGGGTATGGCCGCGCCGGTGCTGAGCACCGCCGAGGACGTCACCAGCGTCGGGCTGGTGTTCGTCTCGCTGCTGCTACCGCTGCTGGTGCTGGTCGCGCTGGCACTGGTCGCGTTCGCGGTGTTCCAGGTGTGGCGCCGGCGACGGCGCAAACCGACCGCGACCGGTTAGATCCACACGCCCTTACCGACGGCGACCACACCGCCGGAGCTGATGGAGAACCGCTCGCGGTCCTTCTCCAGATCCACCCCGACCATCTCGCCGGGGCCGACGACCACGTTCTTGTCCAGGATCGCCCGGCGCACCACCGCGCCGCGTCCGATCCGCACACCCGGCATCAGGACGCTGCCCTCCACGATGGCGCCGTCCTCGATCGCGACGTTGGACGACAGCACCGAATTGCGCACCGAGGCAGCCGAGATGATGCTGCCGGCACCCACCACGGACTCCTGCGCGGGTCCGCCGTTGACGAACTTGGCCGGCGCCAGGTTCTCCGCACCGCCGCGGATCGGCCAGCGCTTGTTGTACAGGTTGAACACCGGATGCACCGAGACCAGATCCATGTGCGCGTCGTAGAACGCGTCCAGCGTCCCGACGTCACGCCAGTACCCGTGGTCGCGTTCGGTGGCGCCGGGGACCTCGTTGTCATCGAAGTCGTAGACGCCGGCCATCCCGTCGGCGACCAGCCGCGGAATGATGTCCCCGCCCATGTCGTGATCGGAGTGGTCCTCGTCGGCGTCGGCCTTGATGGCGTCGATGAGCACCTTGGTGGTGAAGATGTAGTTGCCCATCGAGGCGAAGGTCTGTTCCGGGTCGTCCGGGGTGCCGGGCGGGTCGGCGGGCTTCTCCACCCAGCCCCGGATCCGGCCGGACTCGTCGGCGTCGATGCAGCCGAACGCCGAGGCCTCCGAACGCGGCACCCGGATGCCGGCCACCGTCGCGCCGGCCCCGCTCTCGATGTGGTGCTGCAGCATTTGTTCGGGGTCCATCCGGTACACGTGGTCGGCACCGAAGATGACGATGTAGTCCGGGTCCTCGTCGTAGATCAGGTTCATCGACTGGTAGATCGCGTCGGCCGAACCGGTGTACCAGCGAGGGCCGAGCCGCTGCTGCGCGGGCACCGGGGTGATGTACTCACCGGCGAGCCCGGACAACCGCCAGTTCTGCGAGATGTGCCGATCCAGCGAATGCGATTTGTATTGCGTCAGAACGCAGATGCGCAGGAACCGGGCATTCACGAGGTTCGACAGCACGAAGTCGATCAACCGGTAGCCACCGCCGAACGGCACCGCCGGCTTCGCCCGGTCTGCCGTGAGTGGGTAAAGCCGTTTACCCTCCCCTCCAGCCAGGACGATGCCCAGCACATGTGGCGCTTCCCTCATGCTGCCAACCTATCTGGCCTGCCGCAGTGCGGCTAGCCAAACTGCCGATCGAAGTCCCGCCGGTCGCGGTGTAAAAGCGCCGATCGACATGTCCGGGCGCTGATCATGATTCGCGAACTGGATGGGAGGTGCGTTGCGAACGGCCGCCCGTTACCGTGCTCACATGCGCGTGGCAATGATGTCCCGGGAGTATCCGCCCGAGGTGTACGGCGGGGCAGGTGTGCACGTGACCGAGCTCGTCGCACAGCTGCGGCGGTTGTGCGAGGTCGACGTGCACTGCATGGGCGCGCCGCGGGACACCGCGATCGTCGCCGCACCCGACCCGGCACTGGCGGGCGCCAACCCGGCGCTGTCCACGCTGTCGGCGGACCTGGTGATGGCCAACGCGGCGGCGGGGGCGACGGTGGCGCATTCGCACACCTGGTACACCGGGATGGCAGGCCATCTGGCCGCGCTGCTACACGACATCCCGCACGTGCTGACCGCCCACTCGCTGGAACCGATGCGCCCCTGGAAGGCCGAGCAGCTCGGCGGCGGGTACCGGGTGTCGTCCTGGGTGGAACGCACCGCCGTGGAAGCGGCCGACGCGGTCATCGCGGTGAGCTCCGGTATGCGCAACGACGTGCTGGCCACCTACCCGGCCCTGGACCCCGCCCGGGTGCACGTGGTGCGCAACGGCATCGACACCGCGGTCTGGTATCCGGCGCCCCCGGAGTCGGAGGGTTCGGTGCTGGCCGAGCTCGGGGTCGACCCGAACCGGCCGATCGTGGCGTTCGTCGGGCGGATCACCCGGCAGAAGGGCGTCGCTCACCTGATCGCCGCGGCACACAAATTCGATCCCGAGATCCAACTGGTGCTCTGTGCCGGCGCCCCCGACACCCCGGAGATCGCGGCGGAGATCAGCGCCGCCGTGCAGGATCTGGCCGCGGCGCGCTCGGGCGTGTTCTGGGTGCGGGAGATGCTGCCGATCGGCAAGATCCGTGAAATTCTCTCGGCATCAGCAGTTTTCGTGTGCCCGTCGGTGTACGAGCCGCTGGGCATCGTGAATCTGGAGGCGATGGCCTGTTCGACGGCGGTGGTCGCCAGCGATGTCGGCGGCATCCCCGAGGTGGTGGCCGATCACGAGACCGGGCTGCTGGTGCACTACGACGCCACCGACACGGCCTGCTACGAGACCCGGCTCGCCGAGGCGGTCAACACCCTGGTGGCCGAGCCGGAGCGGGCCCGCCGCTACGGCGCGGCCGGGCGGCAGCGGTGCATCGAAGAGTTCTCCTGGGCACACATCGCCGAGGAGACGCTCCGGATCTACAACCTGGTGACGCGCTAGCCGGATCTCCGGCTGGCGCGGCACCGTGGGTGCTGTGCCTAGCTGGTCACATTCTTGAGTTCTTCGCCGAGCGCGGCGGCCTCATCGGGGGTCAGCTCGACCACGAGCCGCCCACCCCCTTCCAGTGGTACCCGCATCACGATGCCGCGCCCCTCTTTGGTCGCTTCCAAAGGACCGTCACCGGTCCGGGGCTTCATGGCCGCCATCGTGTGCTCCCTCCGCTGAGCCGGCCCGCACTGGACGGACCCGATCAAGCCGGCATGTACCGGCACAGAATTGGTACTGAACTTCTCCTATTGTTCCCTATGGGAGCGCTGTGGTGTGAAAAGACCCGGCGAAAGGCCCCGACCGTGACCGGATCGACAGCGGTTACCCCCGTGCCGGGACCCAGCAGGAGGCCGTGTGGTCGTCGACCATTCCGGTCGCCTGCATCAACGCATACGCCGTCGTCGGCCCCACGAAACGGAACCCCCGGCGCTTGAGCTCCTTGGCCATGGCGGTGGATTCCGGCGTGACCGCGGGGACCGCGGACAGCTCCGCCGGCCGCGGCCGGGCCGGCGGAGCGAACGACCACAGCAAATCCGACAGCTCGACATCCAGGTCGGCGATCGCGCGGGCGTTGTTGATCGTCGCCTCGATCTTGGCGCGGTTGCGCACGATCTCGGCGTCCTCCATCAGCCGGGCGACATCCCGGTCGGTGAAGCGGGCCACCTTCTCCACCTCGAAGCCCTCGAACGCGCGCCGGAACCCTTCCCGCTTGCGCAGAATGGTCAGCCAGGACAACCCGCTCTGGAAGGCCTCCAGGCTGACCCGCTCGAACAGCGCCACGGTGCCACGCAGCGGCATGCCCCACTCGGTGTCGTGGTACTCCCGATAGAGCATGCCGTTGGGGCTGGAATCGGTTGGCACCCAGCCGCATCGGATGCGGCCGTCGGGCGCGGCCGGATCGCTCATGATTCGTCCGACCGGGCGTGTGCGGGCGCGTGCTCGGCCGGCTGCTCGTCATCATCGAGCCCGTAGGCGGCCCGCAGCGCGGCCAACTCGCCACGCAACGAGTCGAGTTCGGCGCCGAGCCGGTCCAGCACCCAGTCCACCTCGCTGGTCTTGTACCCCCGCAGGGTCTGGGTGAACTTGAGCTCATCGACGTCGCTGCCGGTCACCCCGGAGGCGGGCAGCACCGTCGCCGTGGTGGCGTGGGGCAGCGGCGGCAGTCGCTCCCCACGGCCGAACAACACACTGCCCAGGGCAAACAACACGGCACCGACCAGGATCAGCACCACCAGGTACAGCAATATCAACGTCACGCTCTCGATACTGCCCTACCGGTCGGACATCGGGATCAGCCAGACTCCGTGCTCGTCGGCACCGGAAGGGTCAGGCCGGCGACGCTATCGCGGCGGTCGCAACGTGTTCATCGGCGGTCGGTCGGCCAGCGACACCGACGAGGTGCGCGCGGTGTAGTCGTCGCCGTCGGCGAAGAACTGGGTGAGACCGACACCGGAGTCCTCGATGCCGCACCGCGACAGCAGCGTGGCGATGACCTGCCGGCTCATCGAGGCCAGTTCGGTCAGCGGCCGGTTGCGGTGTTCGCGCACGCCCAGATTGACCTGGGCGATGCCGTCCAGGCCGTAGCGGTTGTAGGTGTCGACCAGCAGGCCGATCTCGACGCCGTAGGCGGGCGCGAACGGCACCGAGGTCAGCAGCTCCCGGGTGCCGGCGTACTCACCGCCGAGCGGCTGCATCACGCACGTCAGCTCGGGTCGCAGCGCGGCCAGCAGCGGCCTGGCGACCAGTTCGGTGACCCGTCCGCCGCCGCTCTTGTCCTCGCTCCCGCTCACCTTGAGCGGCCGCCGGTAGAACCCCTTGACCAGATGCACACCCTCGGTCGTCAACAGCGGCCCGAGCAGCTTGGGCACGAACATCGGGTCCGGGTCGATCAGGTCGGAGTCGACGAACACCACCAGGTCGCCGGTGGTGGCGGCGAGCGACCGCCACAGCACCTCACCCTTACCGGGGCGCGGTGCCAGCTCGGGCAGCGCCGTCTCGCGGCTGACCACCCGGGCGCCTGCCGCCAGGGCCCGGATCTCGGTGTCGTCGGTGGATCCGGAATCCAGCACGATCAGTTCGTCGACCAGTCCGCCGAGCAGCGGGGAGATGGTCTCCACCACCGAGCCGACGGTCTCCTCCTCGTTGAGCGCCGGGAGCACCACCGAGACGGTGCGGCCCGCTTTCGCGGCGATCAACTCCTCCACGGTCCAGGACGGACGACCGAAACTGTGGTCTGTCATCCAGCGGTGCCCTGTCACCGCGTCAGTGTCGTCGATCTCGGCCAGTTCTGGTGTCAGCTCCGATATCACCGTCATGCCAGTCCCCTTACCGTGCGCGTCGGCGGACGCGATCCGCGGATCGACGCGACCATTTCCAGTACGCGTCGAGTGGGACCGACCTCGTGAACCCGGAACATGGCGGCTCCGTCGGCGGCGGCCAGAGCCGTCGCCGCCAGCGTGCCCTCCAGGCGCTCGGTCAGTCCCACCCCCAGAGTCTCCCCGACAAAATCCTTGTTACTCAGGGCCATCAGGACCGGCCATCCCGTGTTTACAAGATCTTTCACATGGCGCAACAAACTAAGACCGTGGTAAGTGTTCTTGCCGAAATCGTGAGTGGGATCGATCACTATCGCGTCCCGCGGTACCCCGACCGCGACCGCACGTTCGGCCGCCGAGGTCACCTCGGCGATCACGTCGTCGACCACACCGCGTTCGGTGATGCCGTAGTTCACCCGGAACGGCCGGGTCCGCGGAATCGCGCCGCCGGTATGCGAACAGACCAGCCCGGCCTGGAATTCGGCGGCCACCTCGGGCAGCCCCGGGTCGGCTCCGGCCCAGGTGTCGTTGATGAGGTCGGCACCGGCCGCGCAGGCCTGTTTGGCGACGGTCGCGCGCCAGGTGTCGACGCTGATGAGTTGGTCGGGATAGGCACCGCGCAGCCATTCGATGAACGGCACCACCCGGGCGATCTCCTCGTCGGCGTCCACCGTGTTACCCGGGCCGGCCTTGACGCCACCGATGTCGACGATGTCGGCGCCCTCGGAGATCACCCGGTGGGCGGCCTCCTTGGCGGCCTCGTCGGTGAACGTGGCGCCGCGGTCATAGAAGGAGTCCGGGGTGCGGTTGACGATTGCCATGATCAGCGCTCGATCACCCGCCACCGGGCGGCCCAGGAAAGTCGACTGCACGCTTCCAGGCTATAGGCCGCCAGATCCGGTGCATTTTCGCTGCCCAGACCCGGTTGGTGAGCGGCGAAACTCGCGTACCCGTCGCTGCCGAGCCCTTGGCTTCAAGGGGTGGATGCAACAGCACTACTTGAGGAGTGCTGTTGTCTCGGAGATCGCTCAGGTCTGTTCGTGAAGCGTTTTGGGGTCATATCGGTGCCGGCCTGACCGAACGTCAGGCCGCTGTGGCTGCCGGCGTGTCGGTAACGACTGGGGTCACGTGGTTCGCTGACGCTGGCGGGGTGAAACCCCAGTTCACTGCCCCTAGGAAGAACGGTCGGCGACGGCGCCTGGATCTGGCTGATCGGATCCGGATCCAGATCGGCGTGCACAACTATGAATCGCTGAACTCGATAGGGCGCAGCTTGGGCCGGCCGGCCTCGACGATCAAATACGAACTCGACGTCAATGGTGCCATCGCCGCCCACAATGGCGGCAAGTCCGGCTACCGGCGCAAGGAACGCTTCGGGGCCCGCCAGAGCGGTCGCACCACGAGGTTGAAGTACGACGCGTTGCTGGCCCAGGTCCGCTCCGAGCACCGGGCTCGACGCCCCAAGGCGGGCAAGCTGGCCACCAATGCGCGGCTGCGCGATGCCGTGCAGTACCGGTTGGGCCACGAACAGCACAGCCCAGCCCAGATCGCCCACCGGTTACGGTGGGAGTTCCCCGACGATCCGGAGATGTGGGTGTCGCACGAGACGATCTACCAGGCAATCTACGTGCAGGGCAAGGGGAATCTGCGCCGCGACTTGCACACGTGTTTGCGCACGGGTCGAGCACTGCGCAAACCGCAGCACCGCCCCGACCAGCGACGCCCGCGTATCCGGGACATGGTCAGCATCAGTGACCGGCCTGCCGAGGTCGAGGATCGTGCCATCCCCGGCCATTGGGAAGGCGACCTGATCACTGGAACGGAAAACAAGTCCGCGATCGGCACCCTGGTCGAACGCAGCACCCGGTTCGTGATCCTGCTGCACCTACCCGATAACCACGGCGCCCTGGCAGTCCAAGAGGCCATCGTGGCCAAAATCGCCCAGCTGCCCGCGATCATGGCCCGCACGCTGACCTGGGACCAGGGCATCGAAATGGCCAACCACGCCAAGATCGCTGCAGCCACCGATCTCGACATCTACTTCTGCGATCCGCACTCACCCTGGCAACGAGGCACCAACGAGAACACCAACGGCCTCCTGCGCCAATACTTCCCCAAAGGCACTGACCTATCGGTCTTTCCCGCCGACTACCTCGACTACGTCGCCGCCAAACTCAACAACCGACCCCGCCAGACCCTGGGCTGGAGAACACCCGCCGAAGCCCTCGACGCATTACTGTCAGACCCGCCTAAACCACCCGCTGTTGCAACCACGACTTGAAACCGCCGCCTACGACAGCGACCGGTACGCGTGTTTCGCGCGCTACGCGAGGCGCTACTTGGGGCGCTTGCCGTCCTTGACCTCGTCGACGTACTCCGGATAGAAGGGCACGTAGCCCTCGGTCCGGTCGGCCAGCACGTACAGCGGGTCCTCGACGTCCTCGCCGTAGCCCTGCTTGCGCAGATCGACCTTCTGACTCTTGAACGTCGAGGTGTGCGCCAGCTCGGGCACGATCCGGACGAACAGCGGCACCGCATAGGCGGGCAGGTGCGCGAACGCCGTCTTCGCCAGCGCGGCACCGTCGAAATCGACACCCGTCTTGAGCTGCAGCGCAACCATTCCCGCGCGGCCACCGGCACCGGGTACCTCGACGCCGAACACCGCGGCCTCCTCGACCTGCGAATCCCCGGACAGCCCGGCCTCCACCTGGGTGGTGGCGACGTTCTCCCCCTTCCACCGGAAGGTGTCGCCGAGCCGGTCGGCGAAGGCCGCGTGCCCGAAGCCCTGCGACCGCATCAGGTCACCGGTGTTGAACCAGACGTCGCCGTCCTTGAAGGCGTCGCGCACCAGCTTCTTCTCCGACGCCGACTTGTCGGTGTAGCCGTCGAACGGCTGGAAACTGCTCACCTTGGACAGCAGCAGGCCGGGCTGCCCGCGCTTGACCTTGCGCAGTCGGCCGTCGGCGCCGCGCGCGGGTTCGCCTGTCTCCAAGTCGTATTCGACGAACGCGACGGGGCTCGGGCAGATGCCGGTGGACTTCGACACGTTGAACACGTTGACGAACGCGGTGTTTCCCTCACTGGCGGCGTAGAACTCACAGACCCGCGGGATGCCGAAGCGGTCGGTGAACTCGTCCCAGATAGCCGGTCGCAGCCCGTTCCCGCAGATCACCCGGACCTTGTGCTGGCGGTCGGTCGGCTTGGGCGGCTGGTTGAGCAGGTACCCGCAGATCTCCCCGATGTAGACGAACGCGGTGGCGTCGTAGCCGATCACCTCGTCCCAGAACCGGGATGCGGAGAACGACTTCCCCAGCGCCAGAGCGGCTCCCGCGTTCAGCGCCGAACCGACCGCGACGGTCAGGGCGTTGTTGTGGTAGAGCGGCAGGCAGCAGTAGAGGGTGTCGTTGCTGTTCAGCCGCAGCCCGAGACCGCCGAAGCCGGCGAGCGCCCGCAACCAGCGGTAGTGCGTCATGACGCTGGCCTTGGGCATCCCGGTGGTTCCCGAGGTGAAGATGTAGAACGCCTTGTCCTTGGCCAACACCGCGGCGGTGGCCGCCGGGTTGGTGGTCGGTGCGGTGACGGCGGCCTGTTTGAGCTCCTCGAGGGTGATCAGACCGTCGGTCTGCACACCGCTGTCGGTGATCGGCTCGATCAGATCGGACTCGGCGACCACGGCCTTGGCGTCCAGCAGCCCGATGCTGTGGGCGAGCACCTTGCCGCGCTGGTGGTAGTTGAGCATGCCGGCGGTGGCGCCGCACTTGACGGTCGCCAGCATCAGCAGCACCGCGTCCGGGGAGTTGCGCAACATGATGCCGACGACGTCGCCGTGCCCCACTCCCCGGGCCGCGAGCACCGCGGCATACCGGTTGACCGTCTCGTTGGCCTGCCGGTAGGTGATGCGCTGATCCTCGAACTTCAGGAAGATCCGGTCCCCGTACTGGGCGGCGCGTTCCTGGAAGACCTTGCCGATCGAGGTCTCGGCGCTCGGGCGGGCGCCCATGCCGGTGACCACGCCCCGGATGATGGCCGGGATGTCGAACAGCAGACCTGGAATTTTGCCGGCGATGTCAAGCAGGCCGACGCTGGCGCGGGTGAAATCCTCACTCATGCTGACCTAGCCTAGTGACTGGGGCCACATGCGCTGAGAGCCGTCTCAACATCGCTGACCAGTACCAACCGCTCCAGGGCGCGTTCGCCGACGTAACCGGTGTCCACCAGGCTGCGCAACCAGCTCAACAGACCGTCGTAGTGACCGAACGGGTCGAGCATGACGATCGGTTTGTCGTGCATCCCGAGGTAACCCGCGGTCCAGGCCTCGAAGAACTCCTCCAGGGTGCCGATGCCGCCGGGCAGCGCGATGAACGCGTCGGCGCGCTCCTCCATCACCTGCTTGCGTTCCCGCATGGTGTCGGTGACCACCAGTTCGTCGGCTTGGACGTCGGCGAGTTCGCGGTGCACCAGCGCCTTCGGGATGACGCCGATGGTCCGACCGTTGCGCTGACGGGCTCCGTCGGCGACCGCGCCCATCGCCGAGACGTTGCCGCCACCGGAGACCAGGGTCCAACCGCGGTCGGCGATGGCCCTGCCGACAGCGGTGGCGAGTTCGAGCAATTCGGGGTGGGTCGGACCGGATGCGCAGTACACGCAGACGGCCCACGGGCTGGTTTCGGGCGCATCGGACACAGCCCAAACCTACCGCCGGTTTCCCCCTGGTCGCGTCGCCGACCGCCATACACTGCGACGGTGCCCATGCCGCCCAGTCCTGCGGGCGCGGCCGCCGACGCGCTCGGTCGCGGAGACCTCGCGGCCGCCGAGGACCTGGCTCGCGCGGCGTTGCGCGCCGGCGAGTCGTTGCCGGCCCGGTTGACGCTGGCCCAGGCGCTGGCCTGGCAGGGCCGCGGCCGGGACGCCGATGCGGTGCTCGCCGAGGTCGACCCGGGCACCCTCGCCGAGGCGGATCTGGTCGCATGGGCGCTGCCGCGGGCGGCCAACCAGTTCTGGATGCTCGACGAGCCGGAGCGGGCCACCGCCTTCCTGCGGGCCACCCGCGCGCGGCTGCAGTCCGCGACGACGGTGGATGCGTTGCTGAGCACCTTCGCGATGAACGCCGGCAGCCCGCAACGGGCACTCGATCTTGCCGAGGCCGTATTGAGAACACCGGACGCCGAGGACCGGGCCATCGGCTGGGCGGCCTCGACGGCGGCGCTGTCGGCCGCCCGGATGGGCCGGTTCGCGCCGGTGGACTCCCTGGCGATGCGGGCGAGCGCGGCCGGGCACCCCGGGCTGCTGCGGTTCACCTCCGCGTTCGGGCAGACCACCGCGCTGACGATGGCCGGCGAACTGGACCGCGCCGAGTCGTTGGCGCGCCAACTCGCAGCTCCGGCACAGCCGTCGTCGGCCATCGCGCAGGTGTTGCTGGGCGAGGTCCTGCTGACTCGCGGCGAGCTGGACGAGGCGGTGTCGCTGCTGTGGGAGGCGGCCACCGCGCTGTCGGTCACCGGGTACTCGTGGGGACCGTTGGCATGGATGTTGTCGGCCCAGGCGCTGGGCAGGCAGGGCCGGGCGGTGGACGCGGCCAAGGCGTTGGCGCGCGCCGAATCCCGGCACGGCCTGAAGTCGATGTTGTTCGCGCCCGAACTGGCGCTGGCGCGGGCCTGGACCTGCTCGGCACGCCGCGACCCGGTTGGCGCCGTGGCGGCCGCCCGCGATGCAGCGCGTGCGGCGGCACGCGGCGGGCAATCCGCAGTGGCAGTGCGCGCACTGCACGACGCCGCATGTCTCGGCGACAATCGGGCGGGCGAGAGCATCGCCGCGCTCGAAATGGACTGCACATTCGCTGGTTTGGCACTCGAACATGCGCGTGCCCTGGCTGGCCGAGACGACACCCGCCTGGAGTCCGTTGCCAAAAGGCTCGCTGCGTTCGGAATATCGAGAACGAGTCCGGGCGGCCCGCGACCTACCCGGTAGATCGGCCCGCCGGTCCTTGCCACAACGGGCTGCGAACACTCTTGCAACGCCCTAGTGTTTGGTCGTCAATTACATGGGCACGACGGGGAGCAGCACCATCAAGGAACCGGACCAGACCGCGGCCGTTCGGGAGAAGCGCCTCGATATCCAAGGCATGCGCGCGGTCGCCGTCATGCTCGTCGTGTTGTTCCACGCCGAGATCCCCGGGTTCGGCGGCGGCTATGTCGGCGTCGACGTCTTTTTCGTCATCTCCGGATTCCTCATCAGTACCCATCTCCTTGAGTCGCTGCGGAATCGGGGCGGCATCGGCTTCGCGTCCTTCTACGCCCGCCGGGTGCGCCGACTGTTACCGGCAGCCTTCCTGGTCATCCTCGCCACCGTCGTGGCAGCTCGTTTGCTGGTGTCCCCCATCCAGTTCCGCTACGTGGTGCAGGACGCGATCGCTGCCGTCTTCTACGTCCCCAACATGTGGTTCGTCCACAACGCCACCGACTACCTCGCGGAGAAGACCCCGTCGCTGTTCCTGCACTACTGGTCGCTGGGCGTGGAGGAACAGTTCTATCTGCTGTGGCCGCTGCTGCTCGCCCTGCTATTCCGCTTCTTCACAGCGCGCTGGACGATGGCGATCGCGATGTCGGTGATGGTGGTGCTGTCCTTTGTGGTGTGCCTTTATCTCACCACCGCGGCCCAACCGGCCGCGTTCTTCATGCTGCCGGCCCGGATGTGGGAGTTCGGACTCGGTGCACTGGTGGCGCTGGCCCTGCTCGACGGGCGCAGGTTGTTCGCACCGCGGGTGGCGGCGGTGCTGGGCTGGATCGGCCTGGCGGCGGTCCTCGGGTCCGGAATGGTGTTCACCATCAAGACCGTCTATCCCGGTTCGGCGGTGGCGATCCCGGTGCTGGGCGCGGCCCTGCTGATTGCGGCCGGCACCGCGCCGGGTGGCCCGGCGGCCGTGCTCAGCGTGCGACCGGTCACCTGGATCGGCGACATCTCCTACTCGCTGTACCTCGTGCACTGGCCGGTTCTGGTGCTGCCCGTCGCCGCCGGCGCGTACATGGATCAGCTGCCGATGTGGGCGCGGATCGCCTTGGCGCTGGCCTGCCTGCCGCTGGCCTGGCTGTTGTACACCTACGTCGAGGTACCCGGCCAGCGCCTGGAGTGGCTGCGCGCCGCACGTCCGCGCCGCACCTTCGGCGTGACGGCCGGTGCGATGGCGACCATCGTGGCGACCGCCGTGACGGCGGGGCTGCTCATCCAACCGAAACTGGACGCCGGTAAGCCCGCTCCCGACGTGGCGCTCGCCGCGAGCCCGGTCGGCACCGACTACGTTCCGAGCAATCTGATACCGACGCTCGCAGAGGTGGACGACGACAACTCGGTGCTCTATGACAACGGATGCCACCGGTCCCTGCACGACGCCGGCCTCGCCGACTGCGTCATCGGGTCGAATCCGGCCGCACCGCGGGTCGTGCTGTTCGGTGACTCCCATGCCGCACAGTGGTTCCCGGCGCTGCAGCCGCTCGCCGACAGCGGCGCGGTGCGCCTGGAATCGCACACCAAGAGCGGTTGCCCCGCGGCCCCGCCGTCGCACCTGCCCTACGCCAGCTGCCCCGCCTGGGTGGAGGCGGTGGCCGCCAAACTGGCGGCCGACCCGCCCGCGCTGATCCTGCTCGGCAACTTCGGGAAGCGATACCTCGAGGACCTGCCGAACCCGGGCGAGCTCTGGCAACAGGCACTGACCGCGGCGATCGAACGACTCCCCGCCGAATCACATATCGTCCTGCTCGCCGACACCCCCTCCATCGGGGTCACCCCCTCGATCTGCCTGGCCCGTTTCTCCGACGAGGCCGACTACTGCGCGCTGCAACGCCCAGAGGCCCTGAACGAAGAATTGCGTGCCGTCGAGCGAAATGTGGCGGAGCGGTTCGACAACGTCTCCTATGTCGATTTCACCGAGCTGATCTGCAATGACACCAACTGCCCCACCATCATCGGTAACACGCTGGTCTACCGGGACGGCAGCCACATCACCACCGAGTTCGCCCGAGTGCTCTCCGGGGCTGTCACCTCCGCAGTGCAGGGCTATCTACCACCGGTCCCCGGCACGGAATCCGTATCGCCTCCGCAGGACATTCTCACGGTGATGAAGGTCCCGGGCAACCGGTAGCGAAACCAAATCATCTCGGCCTCAACGTAACTCACACATCTCGGGAGTGGTCGGCTCCAGTGAACCTTACGGCGGGCCACAGCGCGCCGTGCGTTTCCAGTCCTACGGTGACCTTGCCAGAAGGAGCCGTCGATGAGACGAACCTCCGCGACTGCAGTTTCGCCATCGCAGCCAACCCACCGACCCGCGGACCGGTGAGTTAGCAAACTCTTTGCGATATCCGAATTTGACTGATCAAACTCAACCCCATCGGGCCTGATTCGACCTGATCATCATTGCCACAACGGTACGACTGTTCTATATGCACAGATAAGGACACCTAAGCACCCCCTCTAGCAGTGTGCTTTAAATTCGGGACACGAGCCGGCGGCGGCTTTCGCATTCGACGCCTACCATGGTCAATGGCTAATTCTTTTGCAGATGGGGCCATGACATGAAAAACATCATCATCGGCGCGGTAGCCGCTGCGATTGCCGCCGGCACACTCATTGCCGCACCAATCGCCGGGGCCGCACCCGCCACCGACCCGACCGTAGACGTCACCGTGGACGGTCCGTTTGCCGGTCCGTTCGAATTTCCGGTCACGTTCCCGCGCCTGATGCGGGAGCCGCGTTATGGCCCGAGGGGGACCGACTTGGGAGTCCGCTCGGTTCGCTCGGTCCACTCGGCCTACTCGATCCCGGCCTCGAACCCGACCGCATAGGGGTCGGCGGCTTCGTACCCGGTGGCACCGCCACCCGGGTGGGTGATCGACGGCCGCAGACACCGAAAACTTCCGCAGAACCCTCCGGCTCCCCCGCCATAGACTTGCTGGGAGCGACGGGGGCACACAGATGACCGATCCACTCTTCGTCCAGACGGACGGCGTGCTGAACTACTCGAAACGCCACGCCCAAGTGGCTGCCGGGCTGTCCGGACTGGCCGGCACCGACGGGGCCGGTGTGCAGAACAGCCACGGCGCCATCGCCTCCGCGGTCAGCACCGCCCTGCACTCCGCGCTTCACGAGCGCACCGGCGCCGTGGGCGCGACGTCCACGTCGGCATCCACCATCTCCGATCTACTGCAGAAGGCGGCCCACGCCTACACCGCCGGTGACGAGGAGGGCGCGTCCCGGCTGCATGCGGCCGTCGCGGCGCTGGAGGGCAGGGCCGGGTCGCCGGATTCCGGCGCGGGTGCGCAGGTCGGTCCCGGCGCCCGGGCGGCAAACGGTGCGGCCGGCTCCCCCGGTGCCGACGCCATGGGTCAGATGGGTCAGATCATGGGTCAGATCGGCCAGCAGGTCGGGCAGTTGGCTCAGCTGGTCACCGCTCCGCTGCAAGGCCTGGCGCAGGGCCTGCAGCAGGTGCCCCAGCAGATCCTCCAGGGAGTGCAGCAGGCCGTCCCCGCGGGCCAGACCGCCTCCCCCGACGCCGGTCCGGATGCCGGGACGCCGGCCGAGAAGCCCGAGGATGACACCGAGCGCGAAGACCGCGCGCAGCGACGCGAGCAGGCCGAACCGGCACCGGAGCGCGAAGTGCGGGCGGGCGGTGACGTCGTTTCGGGTCACGCACCCGTGGCGGCGACCGAACCGGCCCGGCCGGCACCGACGCGCCCGCAGGTCGACTAGGTCGCCAGTAGCGATCCGTCGGCCAGCGTCAGGCGGCGGCTGACCCCGATATTGGCGAGGAAGCTCTCGTCGTGGCTCACCACCACGAACGCACCCCGGTAGGCGCCCAGCGCCGACTCCAATTGAGCCACGCCGGCCAGGTCGAGATTGTTGGTGGGCTCGTCCAGCAGCAGCAACTGAGGGGCGGGTTCGGTGACCAGCACGCATGCCAGGGTCGCCCGTAACCGTTCGCCGCCGGACAGTGCCGAGACCGGGAGATCGATACGGTCACCACGGAACAGGAACTGCGCCAACAGATGCCGACGCCGCGTCACCGAGAGTCCGGGCGCGAATGCCGCCAGGTTCTCGGCGACCGAACGTCGCTCGTCGAGCAGGTCGAGTCGCTGCGACAGGTAGGCGATGCGCCCCTCTCCCCGCTGCACCGTGGCCGGCCCGGGCTCCAGGTCTCCGGAGACGATCCGCAGCAGGGTCGACTTTCCGGCCCCGTTGCCGCCGGTCAACGCAATCCGTTCCGGTCCACGGATGTCGAGCATCACCTCGTCGAAAACCGAAGAGCTCAGCCCGGTTCCGCTGAACACCACCCGGCCCGCGGGCACCTCGGTGTCGGGCAGGTCCAGGGTGAGCACGGCATCGTCACGGACGGCCCGTTCGGCCTCGTCGAGGCGGGCCCTGGCCTCCCCGACACGGCGGCCATGCACATCGTCGGCCTTGGCTGCGGACATCTGGGCGTCTCGTTTCAGTTTTCCGGCAACGATTTTCGGCAGTCCGGCATCCTTGAGATTGCGCGCGGCGGTCGAGGCCCTGCGGTCGGCGCGTTCCCGAGCCTGCTGCATCTGCTGCTTCTGCCGCTTGAGTTGCTGCTCGGCATTGCGCACCTCGCTGTGGGCGAGTTCCTGGGCCGCCCGCACGACGTTCTGATAGTCACTGAATCCGCCGCCGTAGAACTCGACGTCACCGGACCGCAACTCCGCGATGGATTCCATCCGGTCCAGCAGCATCCGATCATGGCTGACCACGACCAGACAGCCGCCGAAATCGTCGAGAACCTCGTAGAGCCGTCGGCGCGCAGCGACATCCAGATTGTTGGTGGGTTCGTCCAGCAGCAGCACATCGGGCCTGCGGAGCAACTGCGCGGTCAGGCCGAGTGACACCACCTGCCCGCCGGACAGCGTCGAAAGACGCCGGTCCAGGTCCAGATCGCCCAGGCCGAGCCGGTCCAACTGGGCGCGCGAGCGCTCCTGGATGTCCCAATCGTCACCGATGGCGGTGAAGACCGCATCACTGACATCGCCTGCGGCCAGCGCGTCGAGTGCGGCGACCACCGGAGTCAGCCCGAGCACATCGGCGACGGTGTGCTCGGCCAGGAACGGCAGGTTCTGCGGCAGATGGCCCAGCACACCGTCCACCGACACCGCACCGGATGTCGGTGTCAGGTCACCGGCGATCAACCGCAGCAGCGTGCTCTTGCCGGCGCCGTTGGGCGCCACCAGTCCGGTGCGGCGCCGGCCGAACGAGCAGGACAGGTCGGTGAACACCGGGGTGTCATCGGACCAACTGAACGAAAGATGGGAACAGACAATGGACATGCGGGAACTCCAGACAGACGCAGAGTGAGTGACGACGCAAGAGATCTCGGGGTGTTACCCGGAGATGTCGTCGATTCCCAGCACGAAATCCATGCTACGGACGGCGTCAAGCGGTTAAGTACGCCCGCAGTGTCTCGGTGGTCGCGGTGATGGCTTCGGTCTCGACGTGCTCGTCGACCTTGTGCGCCAGGTTGGGGTCGCCGGGGCCGTAGTTGACCGCGGCGATCCCCAGCGCGGCGAACCGGGCGACGTCGGTCCAGCCGTACTTGGCGCGTACCTGACCACCGGCGGCGGCGACCAGTGCCGTGGCGGCCGGGTTGGCCAACCCGGGTAACGCGCCGGCGGCGGCGTCGGTGACCTCGCACGACACCTCCAGCCCGTGGAGCACCTCATGTACGTGCGAGATGGCCTGCTCGACGGTGCGGTCGGGTGCGAACCGGAAGTTCACCGTCACCGAGGCGGCATCGGGGATCACGTTGCCCGCGATACCGCCGTCGATGCGCACCGCCGACAACCCCTCCCGGTAGACGCAGCCGTCGATATCGACACTGCGGGCCTCGTACCGGGACAGCCGGTCGAGCACCGCACCGAGTCTGTGGATGGCGTTGTCGCCCAACCAGGATCGTGCCGAATGCGCCCGGGTGCCCGCGGCGCCGACGATCACCCGGATGGTGCCCTGGCAGCCGGCCTCGATGAACCCACCGGACGGCTCGCCCAGGATCGCGACGTCGGCGGTCAGCCAGTCCGGCAACTCACGTTCGATGCGGCCCAGCCCGTTGGCACTGGACTCGATCTCCTCGCAGTCGTACATGACCAGGGTGAGGTCGTGCGCCGGTTCGGCGATGGTCGCGGCCAGGTGCAGGAACACCGCGTCACCGGACTTCATGTCCGAGGTGCCGCAGCCGTACATCAGGCCGCCCTCGACCCGGCTGGGCAGATTGTCCGCAGCCGGCACCGTGTCGGTGTGCCCGGCCAGCAGTACCCGCGACGGGCGGCCGAGGTTGGTGCGGGCCAGCACGGCGTCGCCGTTGCGGATGACCTCGAAGTGCGGGGCCTGGGTGCGCAGGGCGTGCTCGATCTCGTCGGCGATGCGTTGTTCGTGCCGGGATTCGCTGGGGATGTCCACCAGTGCGGCGGTCAGTGCGATCGGATCAGCGCGCAGGTCTAGGCCCATGGCCCTCGAGGCTAGTCCGGTGGGGATGGACCGTGGAATCTGCTCCAGTAACCTAAATCAACGTGACTGCTGCATCTGGTATCGGCCTGGCCACCATCGCCGCCGACGGAACCGTCCTGGACACCTGGTTTCCCAACCCCGAGCTGGCCGGTGACGGTGTGGCCGGCACCACCCGGTTGTCGGTTGCCGAGGTAGCCGAGTCGCTGGCCGCCCTGACCGGCCCGGACGCCGACCGTGACGTCGAGGTGGTGGCGGTGCGCACCACCATCGCGTCGCTGGACGACAAGCCGATCGATACCTATGACGCGTACCTGCGCCTGCATCTGCTGTCGCACCGGCTGACCAAGCCGCACGAGGCCAACCTGGACGGCATCTTCGGTCTGCTGGCCAATGTGGTCTGGACGAACTTCGGCCCCGCCGCGGTCGACGGTTTCGAACTGGTGCGCGCCAAGCTGCGCCGCCGCGGCGCCGTTGCGGTGTACGGCATCGACAAGTTCCCCCGGATGGTCGATTACGTGACCCCGACCGGGGTGCGGATCGCCGACGCCGACCGGGTCCGTCTCGGCGCGCACCTCGCCAGCGGCACCACCGTCATGCATGAAGGTTTCGTCAACTTCAACGCCGGCACCCTGGGTACCTCGATGGTGGAGGGCCGGATCTCGGCCGGAGTGGTCGTCGACGACGGATCCGACATCGGTGGCGGCGCGTCGATCATGGGCACCCTGTCCGGCGGCGGCAAGGAGGTCATCAGGGTCGGCAAGCGGTGCCTGCTGGGCGCCAACGCCGGGCTGGGCATCTCGCTCGGCGACGACTGCGTCGTCGAGGCCGGGCTGTACGTCACCGGCGGCACGAAGGTCAGCACCGCGGACGGACAGACGGTCAAGGCGGTCGAGCTCTCCGGATCGAACAACCTGCTGTTCCGTCGCAATTCGCTCTCGGGTGCGGTCGAGGTCGTCAAGCGCGACGGCACCGGCATCACGCTCAACGAGGCCCTGCACGCCAACTAGCAGCCGACCGCGAAACGCCGGTCAGCGGCGAATTTCGCAATGCGCATTGTCACGGCGCGCCCCGCCGTGACACCGCTCTTTCTCCCTTACGCACAGCCCTGGCAAATTGTTTGCCAGGGCTGTCGCTTTTCCTGGA
Source organism: Mycolicibacterium diernhoferi (assembly GCF_019456655.1). Lineage (NCBI taxonomy): Bacteria > Bacillati > Actinomycetota > Actinomycetes > Mycobacteriales > Mycobacteriaceae > Mycobacterium > Mycolicibacterium diernhoferi. The sequence continues at coordinate 4,631,528 of NZ_CP080332.1, forward strand.
CTGCGACGCCGAACACGGGTCCCGCCGCACCGCCGAATATCAACGCATGGCCTGTTCAGGCGCATGATGGCCGGTTAGGCGGCGCCATCGTCCCGAGACCACCGACGCGGGCAAATATTTTCGTTCGCCAAATTTCGCCATTTGCCGGAGACTTTTATTGACTTATGCGTAAGTTTTGCGCGTAACCGTTATCAAAGGGTTACACGCAGGCCAGCCGGGTTCCCCGCCCACGTCGGAAGGCAACACCGTGCACGTTCACGCCAGTCACCCCGCAGCAGACCAGATGCCGTCGAGCGGTGCGGGATACGCCCGGCATGTCGGACGGATCGGAGCGCTCGCGGTGGCCCTGGGCGTCGGCGCCGCGGTGGCCACCAGCCTCGGGGCGGGCACCGCTCGGGCCGACGACACGGGTTCGGCCGGCGCCTCCACCGCGTCGGACTCGGCCACGTCGACCCCCGATCGGTCCCGGCGCACCGGCGCCGAATCGGTGAAGCGGCCGGCGGACAAGCCGCGGGTCTCCACGCGCACCACCGCGCAGACCGGCGAGCGGGTCAGCCGCGATTCGAAGGTGACCTCGACGACCTCACGTGCGGCCCGGGTCTCCGCCGCTTCGGCCGTGAAGCCCCGCACCACGGCGATCTCGGCGCGGACCGTGTCGGCACCGAAGCGTGTCACCGTCGCCGGGCAGACACCCGCCCCCCAGGCCCAGCCCGCCGCCACCATCACCTCGGACGCCCGGTCCACGCTGGACACCGATTCCGTGTCGGCACCCGAACTGTCCAGGGCCACACCGTCTGTCGAGGTGGCCGAGGCGGTGGCGGCACCGTCGCCGTCGACCGCCGCGGGTGACACCGCCCCGGCGGAATCACCGGCGCTGTGGGCGCTGCTGGCCTGGACCCGCCGCGCGTCCACCGAGAACATCCAGACCGACGGGGCGGTCGCACCGGCGGCCGTGACGACAAGCGAGACCACGGACGTCCCGGAGGACACGGTCGTCAAGGACATCGTCGTCAAGGACACCGAAGCCGTCGGGAACACTGGCGTCGTGGAGAACACCACCGTCAATGGCGACGTCACCGGCGTAGGGAACACCGGCGTCAACGAGTTCATCGGATCCTCCGCACTCGGGCAGACGATCACGGTGTCGCTCGGCCCGGACACGAACGGCGAGTTCACTTTCGATACGCGAGACGTCCTGCCGACCGCCCTTGGACTTTTCTCCCTGCAGGTTCTCGTCGCACCCAGTCACGGCGCTGTGACCGTGTCGAATGACGGAATGGTGACATACAAAGCCGACCCGAAATACACCGGCGAAGACACCTTCACCGTTGGCTACGACGCGCTGGGACTCGGACTCGGACTTGTGGTAGCGGTCGACTTTGAGGTTTTTGTGACGTCGGCCAACCAGGTTCCGTGGGGGTCGTCCCACACCTACCTCATGGTTGCGGGGACATCTCTGACCGGGAACCTACTGCAGTACAGCCATGGCGGTGACGGACCACTGACAGTGAGCCTGCACAGTCAGCCCGGCTCCGGATCGGTGGTGCTGGGTGTCGACGGCACCTTCGTCTACACCCCTCACGCCGGATTCGCCGGGACGGACATCTTCTCGTACACCGTCACCGATATCGACGGAGACAGCGCCATCGGAAAGGTGACCATCCAGGTCCAGGGCAACGCCCCGCTCGCGGCCGACGACACCGCCACCGTCACCGCCGGCGACAAAGTGACCATCGACGTCCTCAAGAACGACCAGCACTCCGGCGGCGAACTGAAGATCGAACTCGTCGACAAACCCGCCCACGGTTCAGTCGAATACGACGCCACCACACGGACATTCACCTATACCGCAGGCCCCAACCAAACCCAAGGCTCCGACACCTTTACTTACTCGATCATCGACGCCCACGGCCAAAGCACCGCCACGGTGACCATCCAGATCGCGGGCAAGCCCCCGCTCGCGACCGACGACACCGCCACCGTCACCGCCGGCGACAAAGTGACCATCGACGTCCTCAAGAACGACCAGTATTCCGGCGGCGAACTGAAGATCGAACTGGTCGGCCAGCCCACCTACGGAAAAGTCGAATACGACCCGAGCACCCGGACTTTCACCTACATCGCCGGGGCAAACCAGACCCAGGACTCCGACACCTTCACGTATTCGATCACCGACGGCAACGGCCACACCAGCACCGCCACGGTCAAGGTCGCGATCCTGGTGAAGCCGACCGGGCCCACCGCCAACGACGACTGGGCCACCACTCCGAACACCTCCCCGGTGACCATCGACGTGCTGGCCAACGATGACGCCCCGGGCGAGAAGCCGCCGACCGTCCGGATCGATTCGCCGCCGCGGTCCGGCAAGGTCGAACTGCTCGACGGAAAGCTCGTCTACACCCCGGATCCCGGCTTCGTCGGGTCGGTGAGTATCGGCTACAGCATCACCGACCCCAGCGGGGTCACCAGTGCCGCCACCGTCACGGTGACGGTCACCGGCAAGGAGTACGCAGAGCACCACTACACCGTCACCCAGGGTGCGACACTGCGCATCCCCGGCTTCGAGGGTCTGCTGAGTGATCCGCGCTATCAGGGCTGGACGGTCAGCATGGCCCAGGGTTCCGGCCGCGGGACGGTGGCGCTCCATCCGGACGGCACCTTCAGCTACACACCCGAGCCCGGGTTCCTGGGCGAGGACAGCTTCATCGTGTACGTCTCCGACGGCAAGACCGAGACGAAGATGAACGTCTACATCAACGTCGTTGAGGCGCCGACCGAGTCCGAACCGCAGCCCGTCGTGCAGCCCGTCGGGTTCACCTCATCGGCGCTCGCACTCGGCGGCGGACGCACCACCGCCGAATGCACCGACTACTACTGGCCCGAGATCGTCGACCCGGACACCGTGTGGCCGACGTGCACGCTGCTCTATGTCCGCGACGACTTCAACCAGGTCCGATGACCTGACCCGGGGGGTGCCGGCCGGTCAGTCGGGGGCCAGGATGCAGAACTCGTTGCCCTCGGGATCGGCCAGCACCACCCAGCTCTGCTCCCCCTGGCCGATGTCGACCGGTGTGGCGCCCAGGCCGATCAGCCGGTCCACCTCGGCCTGCTGATCGTCCGGGGTGAAGTCCAGGTGCAGCCGGTTCTTGACGGTCTTGCCCTCGGGTACCGCCAGGAACAGCCACGGCGGCCCACTGCCCGGCGGCGGGCTCAGCCGCACGTCCCCGTCCGCGTCGGTCTCACTGTGCCACCCGAGCGCGCTCGCCCACCAGGCCCCGAGCGTCGTCGGGTCGTGGGCGTCGATGCAGATTTCGCTGAACCTCAGTGCCACTGCGCCAGCTGCTTCTTGAGTAGTTTGCCCATCGCGTTACGCGGAAGACTGTCCACCATGCGCACCTCCCTTGGCCGCTTGTGCGCCGAAAGCTGTTCGGCGACAAAGTCTATGAGCTGCTGCGGTTCGGCGTCGCCCACTACGAACGCGACGATCCGCTGCCCGAGGTCGTCATCGGGTACCCCGACCACCGCGACTTCCCGCACTCCGGGATGGCCGAGCAGCACGGTCTCGATCTCACCGGCACCGATCCGGTAGCCGCCGGACTTGATCAGGTCCACCGATTCCCGGCCGACGATGCGGTGCATCCCGCCGGCGTCGATCACCGCGACGTCGCCGGTGCGGAACCACCCATCGGCGTCGAACGCCTCGGCGGTGGCGTCCGGCCGGTTGAGGTAGCCGCTGAAATTCGTCGGGCTCTTGATCTGAAGCTGCCCAATGGATTCCCCGTCGTGGGGCACCGGCTCGCCCGTCTCGTCGACCAGCCGGGTCTGCACACCTGCCAGCGGCAGGCCCACCCAGCCGGGGCGGCGCTCGCCGTCGATGCGGGTGCTGATGGTGATCAGCGTCTCCGTGCTGCCATAACGCTCGATGGGCGCATGCCCGGTCAGCCGGACCAGATCCTCGAACACCGGCGACGGCAGCGCCGCGCTTCCCGACACCAGCAGCCGCGCCGAGGACAGGGCCCTGGCCGCTTCGGTATCCGCGGCGATGCGTGACCACACCGTGGGCACACCGAAATACAGGGTGCCGCCGGCCTCCGCGTACGCCTGCGGGGTGGGTTTCCCGGTGTGCACGAACCGGTTTCCGATCCGCAGTGACCCGAGCAGACCCAACACCAGGCCGTGCACGTGGAACAGCGGCAGGCCGTGCACCAGGGTGTCGGAGTCGGTCCACTCCCAGGCTTGGGCCAGCGCATCGATATCGGCGGCGATCGCGCGACGGGTGATCGTCACGCCCTTGGGCAGACCGGTGGTGCCCGAGGTGTACATGATCATGGCCACCGACTCCGGGTTCGGTTCGGCGTAGCGATGCCAGGACCGGGCGTGCATCCGCACCGGGATGTGCGGTAGCCCTTCGTTGTCGGCCGGTACCTCACCCAGCCACGCCTGGGCACCGGAATCGCTGAGCAGGTGCGCGCGTTCGGTGGCGCCGACGTCGGCGGGGACCGGCACGAACGGGACACCGGCGATCAGGCAGCCGGTGACGGCGAGCACCGTCGTCGCGGTGGGGGTGGCCAGGATGGCGACGCGCCGCGCCCGCGCGACGCGTTCGGCGACCGACGTCCCCGCTCCCACCAGATCGCTTCGGCTCAGCGTCACACCGTCGATGCGCACCGCGTCGGCCAGGTCGTGCCCGGCGGCCACCGCGGCCGGGTCCAGCGAGGTCAGCAACGCCTTCAACATCCCTGCGAGGCTACTCTTACGCCATGGCCCCGATCGAGCGGATGTCCAGTCGTGAGGTGTACCGCAACAGCTGGATGACGGTGCGCGAGGACGCCATCCGCCGGCCCGACGGCAGCCACGGCATCTACGGCGTGATCGACAAACCCAGTTATGCGCTGGTGATCGCGCGCGACGGTGACCGTTTCCATCTGGTGGAGCAGTTCCGCTATCCGATCGGGTTGCGGCGCTGGGAGTTCCCCCAGGGCACCGCGCCGGGCCTGGCCGACCTCGATCCGCACGAGCTGGCCGCCCAGGAACTGCGCGAGGAGACGGGCCTGCGCGCGGAGTCACTGATCCGGCTCGGCCAGCTCGACGTGGCGCCGGGGATGAGCAGCCAGCGCGGCTGGGTGTTCCTGGCGACCGGGCTGACCCAGGGCGAGCACGAGCGCGAGCACGAGGAGCAGGACATGCACAGCGCCTGGTTCACCGCGGCCCAGATCGAGCAGATGATCCGCGAGGGCGCCATCACCGATGCCCAGACGATCGCCGCGTGGGCGATGGTATTGCTGTCCGAACGAGACTGACGCGCCGTCCGCGTCACAATGTGGTCTCTAATTGACGCAGCTGCCATGACGATCCGGAGTTTTGTCACACTCCGCGGCTACCGTTGTGACAGCTGATCTTGTGACTGAATAGGGAAAGGGATGTTGGTCCGTCGACTGTGTATTGCGCTGGCAACCGTCCTGGTCGCCGGTCTCGCTCCCATGCCCACCGCCGCCGCGGTCGGGCAGGCGTGGAATGGCCGCTACCACGTCGTGAGCTACGCATCGCAGAAGAACGGCACCAGTGTGGCCGCCCGCCAACCCGAGGGTGATCTGAGCGCGGTCTACACCTTCTCGACGGCGTGCGCCGGCAGTAGCTGCGTCGCCACGGTGCTCGACGGCCCCGCCCCGTCGAATCCGACCATCCCACAGCCGCAGCGCTACAAGTGGACCGGCAGCAAGTGGACCTTCGCCTACAACTGGCAGTGGGAGTGCTTCCGCGGTGAAGGCGTTCCGCGGGTGTTCAGCCCGGCCGAGTCCTGGGTCACCTACACACCCCAGCCCGACGGTTCGCTGGTGGGCAGTTGGTACACCGACATCCTCAGCGGCCCCTGCCGCGGCAATGTGCTGATGCCGGCGGCGGCGTTCCCGCTGCCCTGAGCCGTCAGTCCAGCAGCGCGCGCAAGAAGAACGTCAGGTTGGCCGGGCGTTCGGCGAGCCGGCGCACGAAGTACCCGTACCACTGCGTACCGAAGGGGACGTATACCCGCACGTGGTTTCCGTTGCCGGCCAGCCGCCGTTGCTCGTCATCACGGATGCCATAGAGCATCTGATACTCGAAATCATCGACCCCGCGGCCGAACTCGGCGACCAACCCGGGTACTGCGTCGATGATCGCCGGGTCGTGCGACGCGACCATCGGATAGCCCGAGCCGCACATCAGGATTCGCAGGCACCGCAGGTAGGACTCGGTCACGTCGTCGGCGTCCCGGTAGGCCACCGCGGCCGGTTCGTCGTAGGCACCCTTGCACAGCCGGATCCGGGCACCGAGCGCCGCGAATTGCTCACAGTCGGCCGCGGTCCGTTTCAGGTAGGCCTGCAGCACCGCACCCAGCCATCCGAAGTCCGTTCGCAGGTCCCGCACGATCGACAACGTCGAATCGGTGGTGGTGTGGTCCTCCGCGTCGACGGTCACCCAGATCCCGGCCCGCTCGGCCCGCTCGCAGATGGCTTGCGCGTTCTGTAGCGCGATCTTCTCCCCGTCCCGGGGCAGCGCCTGCCCGAGCGCGGACAGCTTGAGGGAGACCTCCAGCGGGCGCACCGGCGCCGCGGCCTCGGTGCGCGCGGCCAACGCGTCGAGCAGTCCGAGATAGGCCTGCACCGTGGCATCCGCCGCGTCCGCATCGCCGACGTCCTCGCCGAGATAGTCGATGGACACCAGTCGCTGCGTGTCACGCAGCTGGACAATCGAATTCACGACATCGGCGGTGCTCTCCCCCGGCACGAAGCGGTGCACCACCTCCCGGGTCAGCGGTAGCCGCTCCGCGGTGCGGCGCAGGCCGTCGCGTTTGGCCGCGGCCAGGATCGCCGGTCGCGCCACCTTCTGGAAGACACCCATTTCAGGCCTCCATGTGCGGGTATTCGTGGCTGGTGGGCGGCACGAACGTTTCCTTGATGGAGCGGGCCGACGTCCAGCGCAGCAGGTTCAGTAGCGATCCGGCCTTGTCGTTGGTACCCGAGGCGCGCGAACCGCCGAAGGGCTGCTGTCCGACGACGGCGCCGGTCGGTTTGTCGTTGACGTAGAAGTTGCCTGCGGTATCGCGCAACCGGTGTGCCGCGGTCGCCACCGCGGCCCGGTCGTCGGCGATCACGGCGCCGGTGAGTGCGTAGGCGGCGGTGCTGTCGACGACGCCGAGGATGTCGTCGAACTGGCCGTCGGGATAGACGTGCACGGCCAGGATCGGGCCGAAGTACTCCGTCGAGAACGCCTCATCGGTCGGGTCGTCGGACAACAGCACCGTCGGGCGCACGAAATAGCCCTCGCTGTCGTCGTATTCACCGCCTGCGGCGAGCGTGACGCCCGGGGCCCCCTTGGCTCTCTCGATCGCCGCGACATTCTTGGCGAAGGCCCGTTCGTCGATCAGCGCACCGCCGTAGTTGGTCAGGTCGGTGATGTCGCCGAAGCGCAGCGCCTCGGTGGCCGACAGGAAGTCATCGCCCATCCGCTGCCAGACCGAACGCGGGATGTAGGCCCGCGACGCGGCCGAACACTTCTGGCCCTGATAGTCGAACGCACCGCGGATCAGGGCGGTGCGCAACACATCCGGGCGAGCCGACGGGTGCGCGAGGATGAAGTCCTTGCCGCCGGTCTCACCGACCAGACGCGGGTAGGTGTGATACCGGTCGATGTGGTTTCCGACCTCCCGCCACAGGTGCTGGAAGGTGGCGGTCGACCCGGTGAAATGGATGCCGGCCAGCCGCGGGTCGGCCAGCGCCACCTCCGAGACCGCCCGCCCGTCCCCGGCGAGCAGGTTGATCACCCCCGGCGGGAGCCCGGCCTCCTCCAGCAGGGCCATGGTGAGGTGGGCTGCGAGGGTCTGGGTGGGCGACGGTTTCCACACCACGGTGTTGCCCATCAGCGCGGGCGCGGTGGGCAGGTTCCCGGCGATGGCCGTGAAGTTGAACGGGGTGATGGCGTAGACGAAGCCCTCCAGGGGGCGGTAGTCGGTACGGTTCCACACCCCGGGGCCGCTGACCGGCTGCTGGGCCAGGATCTGCCGGGCGAACGCGACGTTGAACCGCCAGAAGTCGACCAGCTCGCACGGCGCGTCGATCTCGGCCTGATACGCGGTCTTGGATTGGCCGAGCATTGTGGCGGCGGCGATCTTCTCCCGCCACGGCCCGGCCAGCAGATCGGCGGCCCGCAGGAACACCGCGGCCCGCTCGTCGAAGGGGAGTGCGGCCCAATCGTTCTTGGCGTGCAGCGCGGCCTCGATGGCGGCGCCTGCATCGGCGTGCCCGGCGTTGGTCATCGTGCCCAGCACCCGGTCGTGATGGTGCGGCGCGACGACGTCGATGCGTTCTCCGCTGCCCATCCGGCGGTCTCCGCCGATGACGTGGGGCAACTCGACGGTGTCGGCGGACTGGGCGTCGAGGGCACTGAGCAGGCGGGTGCGTTCGGCCGAGCCGGGGCGGTAGTCGTGGACCGGCTCGTTGTGCGGCAACGGCACCTGGGTGATTCCGGTGAGTGCATCCATGGTTGAAAGGCTCCCCGTCCGCGGGTCGGTAGGGATTGGCCGTTTCGACAGACATGACCGGTGTGGTTAGTAGACTCGGCCAACATGGCGGGTGTCGGGCTGGGTCGGCTGATCCTGGCATTGGACGCCACCATGGTGCGGCTGGTCGAGGCCCCGCGCGGGCTCGACCTGCCGGTGGCCTCCGCCGCCCTGATCGACGCCGACGACGCGCGGTTGGGTCTGGCGGTCAGCGTCGGTGCGGCCGACATCTTCTTCCTGCTCGGCATCCCCGACCGTGAGGCGCTGCATTGGCTGGACGGGCAGGCGCGCACCCGCGCGCCGGCGGCGATCTTCGTCAAGGAACCGTCCGAAGCGGTGATCACCCGCGCCACCGCCGCCGGGACCGCCGTCGTCGCGGTGGAACCGGCGGCCCGCTGGGAGCGGGTGTACCGCCTGGTCAACTACGTTCTCGAACATCACGGCGACCGCGCCGACCCGCTGCACGACCCGAGCACCGATCTGTTCGGGCTGGCCCAGTCCATCGCCGACCGCACCCACGGCATGGTGAGCATCGAGGACGCCCAGTCGCATGTGCTGGCGTATTCGGCCTCCAGCGATGAGGCCGACGAACTGCGCCGGCTGTCCATCCTGGGCCGGGCCGGGCCACCCGAGCATCTGCAGTGGCTGGCGCGGTGGGGCATCTTCGATGCGCTGCGCGCCGGCCCGGCGGTGGTGCGGGTCGCCGCGCGTCCGGAACTCGGGTTGCGGCCCCGACTGGCAGCGGGAATCCATCGCGGCGGCCGGGATCGGCTCTCCCCCGGGTTCGCCGGCACCATCTGGCTGCAGCAGGGCTCCGCGCCGCTGGCCGAGGACGCCGAGGAGGTGCTGCGCGGCGGCGCCGTGCTGGCGGCGCGCATCCTGGCCCGGTTGGCCGCCATCCCGTCGGCGCACGCCGCACTGGTGGCCGAGATCCTGGGTCTGGGCGACGCCGCCCGGGACGTCTCCGATCTCGCCCGCGAACTCGGGGTGCCCGTCGACGGCAAGCCCACCGTCATCGGGTTCGCCGGCGACCATCCCGAACCGGCGCAACTGGCCGACGTGCTGGCGTTGAGCGCCAGCGCCTTTCGCGCCGACGCCCAGGTGATTCCGCACGGTTCACGGGTGTACGTGCTGTTCGCGCACCCCGGCCGCGCGTCGGTGCCGTCCTGGGTGCGCGGGATGATCCCCACCCTGCGGGCCCGGCTGGGCATCGACCTGCAGGCCGTGATCGCCACCGCCCCGGGCGGACTGGCCGCAGCCGCGCAGGCCCGCGCGGAGGTCGACCGGGTACTCGATAGTGCGGGACGGCACCCCGGCACTCTGGCCGCGGTGACCTCGCTGGCCGAGGCCCGCACCACGGTGCTGCTCGACGAGATCATCACCACCATCGCCGCCGACGACCGTCTGATCGATCCGCGGGTGCGGGCCCTGCGCGCGGACGAACCGGCGCTGGCCCACACGTTGAGCGTCTTCCTGGACCGGTTCGGCGACGTCGCCGCCACCGCCGAGGAACTGCACGTGCACCCCAACACGGTGCGGTACCGGGTGCGCCGCGTCGAACAGGTACTGGAGACCTCGCTGAGCGACCCCGACGCGCGGCTGCTGCTGGCGCTGAGCCTGCGCGCCACGGCCTGAGCGCCGGGGTCCACCATTCGGTTGACCCGAGATTCGACCGGGCAGTCGTCGCGCCCGGACCCCGGAAGCGCGCACCATCGAGTACATGACCCCACCCGTCGTCTCCGAGAACACCGCCCCCGCGGCACCGCTGCGGCCGTCGGCCAACCCGTTCCTGGCCGGCAACTACGCACCGGTCCACGAGGAGGTCACCGTCACCGACCTGGACGTCACCGGCACCATCCCCGACTACCTCGACGGCCGCTATCTGCGCGTCGGCCCCAACCCGCTCACCGATCCGGACCCGGCCAAGCACCACTGGTTCCTCGGCGACGGTATGGCGCACGGCCTACGCCTGGCCGACGGCACCGCGCACTGGTACCGCAACCGCTGGGTCCGCTCGGCGCTGGTGGCCCGTGCCCTCGGCGAGCCCTGGAAGCCCGGGGCCCGCGGCGCGGGGCTCGATTTCGCGGGAAACACCAACATCATCGGCCATGCCGGGCGCACGCTGGTGCTCACCGAGGCGGGTGCGCGGCCCTACGAGCTGACCGAGGAACTCGACACCGTCGGCGGATCGGACTTCTGCGGCACCCTCGTCCACGGGTACAGCGCGCACCCCAAGCACGACCCGGACACCGGTGAGCTGCACGCGGTGTCCTATCACCCCATGCGCGGCAACCGGGTTCGCTACACCGTCACCGGCGTCGACGGCCGGGTCCGCCGAGCCGTCGACATCGAACTGACCGAGCAGACGATGATGCACGACTTCTCGCTGACCGAACACTACGTCGTGCTCTACGACATGCCGGTCGTGCTGGATTTCGGCGGCGGCCCCATCGGCCGGGCCGTGAGCCGTTTCGTGGCAACACATTCCGCACCCGATGCGGTGGTGCGCGCGGTGATGCGGGGATCCGAACGCACCCGGGGCGGCATCAACGCCATGCCGTATCGCTGGGCGCCGGAGAAGCAGGCCCGCATCGGGGTGCTGCCCCGCGACGGGCACAGCGGCGACATCCGCTGGTTCGAGGTCCCCCAGTGCTACGTGTTCCATCCGCTGAACGCCTACGAGGACGGCGCCGGACTGGTGCTCGACGTCGTCACGCACCCGTCGGTGTTCGCCGTCGGCGCCGGGCTGTTCGAGCCCCCGGCGCTGGACCGCTGGACCGTCGACCTGGCCACCGGCCGGGTGTCCTCGGCGCGCCTGGACGACGACCCGCAGGAGTTCCCCCGCGTCGACGAGCGCCGTGTCGGCAAGCCGCATCGCTACGGCTACACCATCGGCAGCGTGATGACCGCGGACAGCTCCACCCCGCGCACCCTGCTGCGCCACGACCTGCACACCGGGCAGACCCGCCGGGTGACTTTCGACGACGACGGTGAGCCCGGCGAGTTCGTCTTCGTCCCAGCCTCGGCCGATGCCGCCGAGGATGACGGCGTGGTGATGGGATTCGTCTACCGCCGCGGCACCGACCGCAGCGATCTGGTGCTGCTCGACGCGCAGACGCTGGAGACGGCGGCCGTGGTGCACCTGCCCTGCCGGGTGCCGCACGGCTTTCACGGCAACTGGGTTCCCGGCACCGGTTAGCATCGGCCGATGGACGGCGGCGGGCCCGAGCACCCGACCTGGCATTGGCTGTGGGATCTGTACATGACCGCGATGTGCGGCGTCACGATCGGCGGCGTGCTGCTGCTCGACGATTCGGTACCGGGCCGCTCGCCCGCCGGCGCCGTGGCCGCGCTGGTCGCGATGCTGGTGTGGCTGACCGTCGTCGGCCGGCGGGTGCCGCGGCTGGGCGGGCTCGGCCCGCGCCCGCTGGGCTACGTCCTCGTCGCGGTGGCGCTGTGGTGCGTGGCGATGTGGTGCGCCCCGGCGGCGGTGGCGGCGATTCCCGCGCTGTTCCCCGTGGTGTTCTCCACGCTGCCGCTCGGCGCCGCGATCGGTGCGGCGGTGACGATCGCGGTGCTCCCGCTGGGGCTGGTGCTCGCGGACTCCGGTGCGTCGTCGCGGTACCTCACCATCGCACTGGCGGTGGCGCTGATGGGGCTGGTCACCGGGCCGATCCTGGGCATCTTCATCGTCAACTCGGTCCGCCAGCGGATGGCGCTCGCACTTCTGGTCGACGAGCTGCGCGACAGCCGGGCCGAAACATCAAGACTGTCAAGGGAAGCCGGTGTCGCGGCCGAACGCGAGCGGCTGGCCGGGGAGATCCATGACACCCTCGCGCAGGGATTCACCAGCATCGTGGCGCTGACCCAGGCGATCGAGGCCGAAATGGGCACCGACCCGGAGGCCGCGGCCCGGCATCTGGCGCTCATCGAGTCGACCGCCCGGGAGAATCTCACCGAGGCCAGGACCATGGTCACCCGGCTGACGCCCACCGCGCTGGACGGTGCGACGCTGCCCGCCGCGATCCGGCGGTTGTGCCTCGCCTTCGAGGCGGAGACCGGGATCTCGGTGCGCGACCGTATCGCCGAGGGCACGCCCTCGGCGGGGATGGCCGGCGACGTGGTGCTGCTGCGCGCCGCCCAGGAGGCACTGGCCAACATCCGGCAGCATGCCGGGGCCGGGTCGGTGGCGGTCACCCTGGACAGCGACACCGACGCGGTGCGGCTGACCGTGTCCGACAACGGGATCGGGCTGACCGAACCGCACACCGACGGATTCGGGCTGCGCGGCATGCGATCGCGGGTGGCCCAGGTCGGCGGCACGGTCACGCTGTCCGCCGGGGCCGCCGAACGTGGCCTGCGACTCGACGTCGAGGTGCCGACATGACCGGCGGGGGCGGGCGTGGCGACGGGAAACACACCGTGCTGCTCGTCGACGATCACCCGGTGGTGCGGGAGGGTCTGCGCGGCATGATCGAAGCCGAGGACGACCTGACCGTCGTGGGTGAGGCGGCGTCGGGAACCGAGGCGCGGACCATGGCGGCCGCGCTGCGGCCCGACGTCATCCTGATGGACCTGCGGATGCCCGACGGCGACGGTGTCACCACCACCGAACGCATTCTGGCCGAACTGCCGCAGACCCGGATCGTCGTGGTCACCACCTACGAATCCGACGCCGACATCCTGCGCGCGGTGGAAGCGGGCGCGGCGGGTTACCTGCTCAAGGACGCCTCCCGCGCCGAACTCGCGGCGGCCGTGCGGGAGGCGGCCGCCGGCAAGACGGTGCTGGCGCCCTCGGTGGCGGGCCGGCTGATGGGCCTGATGCGCGAACCCGCCCCGGCCGCGCTGACCGCCCGGGAGATCGAGGTGCTGACACAGGTGGCCCAGGGCCAGACCAACGCCGACATCGGGCGTGCGCTGCACATCAGCGAGGCCACGGTGAAGACGCACCTGCTGCGGACGTTCTCCAAGCTGGAGGTGTCCGACCGCACCGCGGCGGTCACCACCGCGATGGCGCTCGGGTTACTGCGCTGACCGCTGCACCGCAGCTTCAGCCCAATCGCTGCGCTGCAGCTTCAGCCCAATCGCTGCGCCGCAGCGGCGATACGTTCGTCGGTGGCGGTCAACGCCACCCGCACATGCTGCGCGCCGGCCGGCCCGTAGAACTCGCCCGGCGCCACCAGGATTCCGCGTTCGGCCAGCCAGGCCAGGGTGTCGCGGCAGGGTTCGCCGCGGGTGGCCCACAGGTACAGCCCGGCCTCGGAGTGGTCGATGGTGAAGCCGGCGGCCTGCAGGGCGGGCAGCAGGATCGCGCGGCGGCGGGCGTAACGCTCGCGCTGCACCGCGACGTGCTCGTCGTCCTCGAGGCCGGCGACCATGGCCGCCTGCACCGGTCCGGGCACCATCATCCCGGCGTGCTTGCGCACTGCGAGCAGTTCGGCCACCACCGCCGGGTCGCCCGCCACGAAGCCGGCCCGGTAACCGGCCAGCGAGGAGGTCTTGGACAGCGAGTGGATGGCCAGCAGACCGGTGTGGTCGCCGTCGCAGACCGACGGGTGCAGCACCGACAGCGGTTCGGCGTCCCACGCCAGCCCGAGGTAACACTCGTCGGAGGCGATCAGCACGCCGCGTTCGCGGGCCCAGCCGACCACCTTGCGCAGGTGATCGAGACCGAGCACCTTGCCGGTCGGGTTGCTCGGCGAGTTCAGGTAGATCAGGGCGGGTGTCTGCGGACCGATCTGGGTGAGCGAGTCCGCCGCGAGCACCTTCGCCCCGGCCAACCGGGCGCCGACGTCGTACGTCGGGTATGCCAGCTCCGGGATCACCACGGTGTCCTCGGCTCCCAGGCCGAGCAGGGTGGGCAGCCAGGCGATGAGTTCCTTGGTGCCGATCACCGGCAGCACCGCCGCGGGCGCCACGTCGGTGATGCCGAACCGGCGTGCCAGTGCGGCGTGGATCGCGGCCCGCAACTCCGGGGTGCCCGCGGTGGTGGGGTATCCCGGTGTGGCGCCGGCAGCGGCCAGCGCCTCCTGGATCACCGGGGCGACATCATCGACCGGCGTGCCGACCGACAGGTCGACGATGCCGTCCGGATGTGCGCGTGCGGCAGCAGTGACGTCTGCCAGGGTGTCCCAGGGGAACACCGGCAGCGATGCAGACTTGAGGGGGCTCACTCGCCCTTGGGCTCGAGATCCTTGATGACCTGCGGGTCATTGTCGGTCTGCCCGACCTTCGACGCACCGCCGGGCGAACCCAGTTCGTTGAAGAAGTCGGCGTTGCTCTGCGTGTAGCTGCTCCACTGGTCGGGCACGTCATCTTCGTAGTAGATGGCCTCGACCGGGCACACCGGCTCGCAGGCGCCGCAGTCGACGCACTCATCCGGGTGGATGTACAGCATCCGACCACCCTCGTAGATGCAATCGACCGGGCACTCTTCGATACATGCCTTGTCTTTGACGTCGACGCAGGGTTCGGCAATGACGTACGTCACTGGTGTCTCTCCTGTCCAGGGGGCTGCTGGTCGGGTTTCGTTCCGGGGCGGGACGCCTGGGTGAGCATCCGCACGGGCCAGTATGAATGGCCCGAAACGGGAAGCCTGTCTAAGTGTGCCCTAACTTCGCGCTCCGCCGAATTTGTCGGCGCGTGATTACTGATACTAACCGTCGCAGATACATCTCGCCTAGTGGCACCCGCGCCCGTGTTTCTGTGCAACTTGTTGCATAGGACCAGCGGTACCGCCTAGGCTGCCGACATGGCCCTCCCGCACGCCATCCTGGTGTCGCTGTGCGAGCAGGCGAGCTCGGGTTACGAGCTGGCCCGTCGGTTCGACCGGTCCATCGGGTACTTCTGGTCGGCCACCCACCAGCAGATCTATCGCACGCTGCGGGCGATGGAGAACGACGCACTCGTGCGGGCCGAACTGGTCGAGCAGCGCGGTCGGCCGGACAAGAAGGTGTACTCCGCGACGGCGGCCGGGCGGGCCGAGCTGGCCCGCTGGATCTCCGAACCCCTGTCCGGGCGCGGCAGCACCGTGGCCGACGACCGCACCCGCGACCTGGCGGTCAAGGTCCGCGCCGCCGCCTACGGCGACGTCGACGCCATCCGCGCGCAGGCCGCCGCCCTGCGCGGCGAACGCGCCGCACTCCTGGACACCTACCGCGGTTTCGAAAAACAACAGTTCCCCGACCCTGCCGGCCTGACCGGCTCCGATCTGCACCAGTACCTGGTGCTGCGCGGCGGTATTCGCGCCGAAGAAGGCGCGATCGACTGGCTTTCGGAAGTATTGGAGGTTTTATGAACTATCCAAACCTGTTGTCCCCGTTGGATCTCGGGTTCACCACGCTGCGCAACCGGGTGATCATGGGCTCGATGCACACCGGCCTGGAGGACCGCGCCCGCGACACCGACAAGCTGGCCGCCTACTTCGCCGAGCGGGCCCGCGGCGGGGTCGGCCTGATCATCACCGGCGGGTATGCACCCAACCGGACCGGGTGGTTGTTGCCGTTCGCCGCCGAGATGCGCTCCGCCTCCGATGCCCGCCGTCATCGCCGGATCACCGCGGCCGTGCACGACGAGGGCGCCAAGATCGCGCTGCAGATCCTGCACGCCGGGCGTTACGCGTACCACCCGCTGTCGGTCAGTGCGTCCTCGATCAAGGCGCCCATCAACCCGTTTCGGCCCCGTGCGTTACGCGATGTCTACGCAACGATCGGCGATTTCGTGCGCGCAGCGCTGCTGGCCCGCGACGCCGGGTACGACGGCGTGGAGATCATGGGCAGCGAGGGATACCTGCTGAATCAGTTCCTGGCGCCGCGAACGAACAGGCGCCGTGACGAGTGGGGCGGCAGCCCGGTGAAGCGCCGGCGTTTCCCGGTCGAGATCGTGCGCCGGGTGCGCGAGGCCGTCGGCGCCGACTTCATCATCGTCTACCGGGTCTCGTTGGCCGACTACGTCGAGGACGGCCAGACCTGGGACGAAATCGTCGCGCTGGCAACCGAGATCGAGGCGGCCGGGGCCACCATCCTGAACACCGGGATCGGCTGGCATGAGGCGCGGGTGCCCACCATCGTCACCTCGGTGCCCAGCGGGGCGTTTGTCGGGACCAGCAGTGCGCTGGCCGAGCACGTCGGGATCCCGGTGGTCGCCTCCAACCGGATCAACATGCCGGAGGCGGCCGAACAGATCCTGACCGACACGCACGTGCAACTGATTTCGATGGCACGGCCGCTGCTGAGCGACCCGGACTGGGTCCGCAAGGCCGCCGCGGACACCGCCGATCAGATCAACACCTGCATCGCCTGCAACCAGGCCTGTCTGGATCACGCGTTCGCGCACAAGACCGTGTCGTGTCTGGTGAACCCTCGGGCCGGGCATGAGACCACCCTGGTGCTGGGGCCGACCCGGCTGGCCCGGTCGGTGGCGGTGGTGGGTGCCGGGCCGGCCGGATTGTCGGCGGCGGTGACGGCAGCCCAGCGCGGGCACCGCGTCACCTTATTCGAGGCCGGGTCGTCGATCGGCGGTCAATTCGACCTGGCCAGAAGGGTTCCCGGCAAAGAAGAGTTCAACGAGACGGTGCGCTACTACGCCCGGATGCTGGACGCGCACGGCGTCGAGGTGCGGTTGGGGGTCCGCGCGTCGGCGGACGCGCTGGCCGGCTTCGACGAGGTCGTGCTCGCCACCGGGGTGAAGCCGCGCATTCCGGACATTCCCGGCATCGAGCATCCGATGGTGCTGTCCTATGCCGAGGTGCTGGCGGGCGCGCCGGTCGGGGACTCGGTGGCGGTCATCGGCGCCGGCGGGATCGGGTTCGACGTCGGCGAGTTCCTGGTCACCGACGCCTCCCCCACCCTGAACCGCAAGGAGTGGCAGGCCGAGTGGGGTGCCCTGGATCCGCAGGATGCCCCCTCGGTGCGCGGTGCGCTGGCGACGCCGCTGCCGCTGCCGCCGGCGCGGGAGGTGTTCCTGCTGCAGCGATCCAAGGGCCCTCAGGGCCGCGGGCTGGGCAAGACATCCGGCTGGGTGCACCGGGCGTCGCTGAAAGCCAAAGGCGTGCAGCAACTGTCCGGGGTGAACTATGAGCGCATCGACGACGACGGCCTGCACATCAGCTTCGGCTCCGGCCACTCCGGGGCGCGGGTGCTGGCGGTGGACAACGTCGTGGTGTGCGCCGGCCAAGAATCCGTGCGCGATCTGGAGGACGCCCTGCGCTCGCGTGGTATCGAGCCCCACGTGATCGGCGGGGCGGCGGTGGCCGCCGAACTCGATGCCAAGCGGGCGATCCGGCAGGGCACCGAGCTCGCGGCCCGGCTGTAGTTCACGCCTGCTACGTCTTGCGCGAGCGGGTAAGCACACGATCGCATGCAGCAAATTTCTCAGCGCTCGCCGCAATGCCCTCTATTGAACCGTCCGGTGCACCATGCCCGCGATACTGGTTCCTGATACCCGCACGTGCCACAAGGATTCGCCCGCCCGCCGCAGTCGAGGCAATCTGCCGCCGTAGATCCGCTGATCATCGCTGGTCAACGTGCACAATACCCCGTTCGGCTGACACTGCGTGTCAGGCAAGAGGAGTCATTTGCAGAGGTCTGAGCACAAAGCCCATGAGATACACACGAGCTTATTGACGCTAGCTGCTAATTTCACCGCATTCACGGCCTCGGCCGGCAGCTCCCCTTCGCTTTGGCGACCTTCAGCAAAGGACATGTCATGTCTGCCCCTAGTCCGCGCAAGTCTCATCGGTCGAAGGGCCGCCACCGCAAACAGCAGCAACTTCACGAAGACATCGCTGGGTGGCTTCGCATTGGAGCAGCCACCGTCGGGATCGGCGCGGCGTTCACACTCGGCAGTGGCGTTGCCATCGCTGATTCCAGTACCAGCGGCGACGGCGACTCCTCAAGTTCGGCTTCCGGTAGTGACACCACCGATAAGGGAACTTCGGACTCTGCGGGGTCAGGTGGCACTGATTCGGATCCGGATACCTCTACGAATAGTGACCCGGCCGGGCCGGATGCAGAAGACGAGGACGACCCCTTCGCCGGCAGTACGCCCGTCGACAGCGAGAATACATTTCCTGACGACGATGCCAGCGACGAGACCCTGACGGACGTTGGCACCCAGAATGAGAACGCGGCGGGGCTCACGACACGTAAGACCGGCCTGGAGTCCAAGTGGTCAAGGCGTTCCAGCACACGCGCCATCGATCCGGAAGCTCTCCGCGCAACATCGACTGATGTCAGCAGCGATGTAGAGCAGCAGAATTCGACCAGTCCCAGCGGATCTGACTCAAGCGAGGCCTCTAGCGAAGAATCTCCACAAGCCACGGTGGCAGCAGCACGGGCGGGCACACCGCTAGCCCTCACTAACGCCGCACATGCGAACGCGCCGGGCCTGACCACCGCTGTAGCGAGACCCGCGGTGACAGTTAAGAGCATCTTCGTCGATGTACTGACCTGGATCGGGCTAGGTCCGATCGCCAAGTACGTACCGCTCCCCGCCCTGCCTCTTCCAAACTTCGTCGAAGCGATTTGGATCGGTGTACGGGAGTTCAACCAGCGCTTCAATAATCAGCAGCCGAAGGCGCGGCCCACCATTACAGGGCAGGGAACCGACGGGACGATCACTGGCAATCTCAACGCTGTCGACTTCGACGGCGATACGCTGACGTTCACGGCGGGCGTCGCGAAAAACGGTGGCATGGTCCACGTTGCACCCGATGGGAGCTTCACGTACACCCCAAGCCCAGAGCTGGCGGCGACCGGCGGTGTCGATACCTTCAGGGTCCAGATCAGCGATTCGGTTGGTAACCCATGGCATATGCACGGGTTACTTGGGGCCCTCGGACTCTTGGGGCCGATCACCAAGAAGGTGACCGTGAGAGTGGATAAGGTCACGGGCCCCGTTGACCATTCGCCCGAGGCCCTCGATCCGCCGTACACAATTACCGGTACTGGCTTAGATGGTTCCGTCTACGGCCAAGTCAACGTGAGAGACGCCGATACCGACACCGGCACACTGATATTCGGCCTAGCCGTACCAGTCGATTCCGCAGTGGGAATCGCGATCGTAGGCAGCAATGGAGCATGGACCTTTACTCCAACGCCGCAGGCGCGGTACCACGCATCATTGTCAACCGAGGTCGACATCGTCGATTTCGCGGTCAGAGTTTCCGATGGTACTAGCATCATCACAATCCCTGTGACTGTTCAGATCTCGCCGTTGAGTCCCGACAATGATGGCACTCTCGACCCTGCCGAACTCGAAGACCTCGTAGCAAGCGGACTCGTCGCAGTCATCGAGAACGAGAACGGCACCCTACGAGTGATCGACGGCCGGTTCTCCGATAATGTCGTGCACAGCACGTCCGATGCCGCCGAAGTACTCAACCAGATTTCGGGGTTGCTAGGGGCTAGCCCTGGGTTTGCGTCATCGACCAGTATTGACACTCAAACCGTCACTCAAACGACGGATACAGGCGAAGTTATAGAAACCTTCTATCGCCTGAACCCAGTAATCGATGGAATAGCGGTCTTAGGCAGCCAAGTAGTGCTGTCAACCGACGGTAGTGGCCGAGTCACCGGTGTTATCAGCGGTTACAATCCGGGTCTCGCTCACACCAATACGGTGCCCGACGGAGCAGTCGATGCGGACGCCGCTGTCCGAGCAGCTACCGAAGCCCTACTCCTAGAACTATCCGAACTACTCGACGGATCAGGCACCTCGAGCTTTCTTCAGTCGCTGAGCGTCACACCGGAATTGATTATCTACGCGGCAGACTCTGAAACGCCGCCCCGATTGGCTTGGCAAGTGGTCGTATACACCGCCCCTGCATCCGCGGACGATGAGCTCGGCCAAGAACTTCGCCCCTACATCAGTGCGGTCCTATTCGTTGCTGCCGACGGAAGCGACGCAGGATCTGCATTCGCGAGCCTATCGAGTACCTCCTACGCGTGGACGCCAGATCAAGCAACCTTGCAGGACTTGAATGGCAGGACGCGCACAATCAATGTTGAGCGGGACGGTCTCACCTACCGCCTGCACGATAGTCTTCGCGGGATCTGGACCTATAGCGTCCCGACGAACATAATCACCGGCGTCGGCTCGGCTTCTTACCCGGGCCCGGTAGTTACTAAAAACTGGTACGACCTGGGTTGGAATACTGCAGCCACGACCGCACAGGCGAATGTCGGGGCAGTGTACGACTATTACAGATTAGTTCTTTCCAGGAATTCATATGACAATATGGGCTCCGTTATGAAGATAAATATGAATTTCAATAACGGGAATTGGGAAAAAATACTCGGGGTAGCGATTCCTTCTAAGCAGAACAACGCCGCATGGGACAACGTTGTAAAGCAATTATTCTTCTATGATGGCGTCGAAATGGAACGAGCACTGGACGTGGTTGCGCACGAATTCACGCATGCCGTCTACCAGTCGATCGTCTACAGCGGCAAGTGGGCCGAGAAATCGACTCAAGCTGCGGCGCTAAACGAGGCTTACGCCGATATTATCGGTAGCCTGATCGAGAACAAGAATGGTGACGATCGCTGGATAATCGGCGAAGACATGCGCCTAGATCCCGAATTCAGCAGACTAAATGCCGACTCGGGCGGAAAATTAGAAGCAGCCATCAGGGATATGCGCAATGAGCCACGCAGCGACCTAAGCAACGACTCCACCGACGAACACGCACTGGCCCAGAAATTCAGCCATGCCGCTTACGAAATGATGGCCCAACTAGGTGGACAGGTACCCAAGGATAAATGGTCTCAGATTTTTTATAACTCACTCTATCGGCTACCCACAAATCCCTCCTTTCTGGATGCTCGCGCAGCCGTTATCGGAACGGCCAAAGCGTACAACCTGAGCTCTACTCAAATTAATGTCATCAAGGCCGCCTTTGACAGCGTGGGCATCTCGGATCCAAGCTTTGTCCGGATCGTGTTGCATTGGGGCGCAACTCCCGCTGATCTCGATTCACACCTCACCGGACCAACCACGAACGGCGGCTCGTTCCACGTGTACTACGCAAGTCGGACGTACACGCCATCGGGGACTTCAAAGGCCGCCGCTGAGCTCGACTACGACGACACCTCCTCCTTCGGCCCTGAAACAACCACAATCCGCATCCTGACGCCGGGTGACTATTACTTCTACGTCCACGATTTCTCAAACGGCTCGTCAGATAGCTCTCGGGGCATGGCCTTGTCGGGCGCCAACATCCGCGTGTACAACAGCACCGGGTCCATTAGTCAACGATTCGACATCTCACCGACTAGCTCCGGAACATATTGGACAGCGTTTAAGTTGACGATACGGGCGGACCGGTCAGTTTCAATCACGCCGATTAACCAGTACGGCACGTCTCCAATGCTTCTCTAAGCGCGTTCCGGACCAGCTAGCAACCCAAACGGGTTGCTAGCCGGGCTCGCTCACGCCTGCTTGAGCGCCTCGATCTCCAGTGTGACGGTGACCTTGTCGCCGACCACGGCACCACCGGTCTCCAGCGGCGCATCGAAGTTGATGCCGAAGTCCTTGCGGTTCAACACCACCGTGGCCTCGAAGCCGGCGACCTCGCCGTGGCCCATGCCCGGGTTCACACCGTTGAACTCCAGCTTGAGTGAGACCGGCTTGGTGACACCGTGGAGGGTGAAGTCGCCGTCGAGCACGTAGTCGTCGCCGTCGGCACGTACCGCGGTGGAGACGAAGGACGCGGTCGGGAACTGTTCGGCGTCGAAGAAGTCGGCGGCCTTGAGGTGCGCATCCCGCTGCTCGTTGCGGGTGTTGACCGAGGCGATGTCGATGGTCGCGCTCACCGACGGCGTGCCGTCCTCGGCGACGGTGACCGCGCCGGAGAAGGTGTCGAACGTGCCGCGGACCTTGCTCACCATGAGGTGGCGGACCGAAAAGTTGACCGAGGAATGGATCGGGTCGATGGCCCAGGTGCCGGCGGTCAGGTCGGTGGCTACTGCAGCGGTCATGGTGTCTCCTTGCTCGGCGGGACCGGCCGTCCCGGCCCCCTCGCAAGGACTAAACGGACCACAGTCCGATTTAATTCCCGGCCGCTCAGCCCGCGGCGATGATGCCCCACTTCGCTTCGGCGCCCGTATGACCGATGAGCGCCACGCCGACCACCGCCGACACACCGACGAGCACCGCCAGGATGGCCACCGCGACGTTGAGCGCCGTCCGCTTCGCGGGCTTGCGCGTCTCCAGCCAGTGCTGCACCGCCAAGGCCACGGACACCAGCAGCAAGCCCACCGCGAAGTAGATCATCCACTCGCCGCGCGCCGCATGCAGTTGCAGGATCGGCCGGTGTTCCGACTCCCGGCCGTAGAGCCACTCACCCGCGGACACGGTCAGCGGCGTCAACGCGAGGATGCCCACCGCCAATGCCAGCACCAGCCACACGAACCTCCGACGCGCCGCGGGCCACAGTGCGCACAGCACCTGCAGTGCCGCCGTGAGCGGTACCAGGACGACAAGCCCATGCACGAGTAGGACGTGGGCAGGCAGGCCGAAGATCGTGGTCATGGGGCTCCCGGGCTCGGCGACAACTCACGATACCTACTGCGCGCCCCCGGAGATGAATTGAAATACAAATCGGCGCAACGAAATTAGCGCTTCAGCGGTTAGGAAAGCCTAGGCTTTCTGCCGGTGCTCGCGGGAAGCTGTCACGCCGCCAACGGTGTGTACGTGGTGGTGCGCTGCCGGGCGGGACGCCCGATCCCCTCGGCGATCGCCACGAGTTCCTCGACCGACTTCGACGAGCCGTTCTCCGAACCGGCCATCCGGGAGATGGTCTCCTCCATCAGCGTGCCGCCCAGGTCGTTGGCGCCACCCTGCAGCATCACCTGGGTGCGTTCGATACCCAGCTTCACCCACGAGGTCTGGATGCTGGGGATCCTGCCGTGCAGCATGATTCGCGCCAGCGCGTGCACCGCACGGTTGTCTCGGTGCGTCGGGCCCGGGCGGGCCCCGCCGGCCAGATACAGCGGGCTGGACTGGTGCACGAACGGCAGCGGCACGAACTCGGTGAAACCGCCGGTGCGGTCCTGGATTCCGCGTAACACGTTGAGGTGCCCCACCCAGTGCTTCGGGGTGTCGACATGCCCGTACATCATCGTCGACGAGGAACGCAGCCCCACCTCGTGCGCGGTGGTGATCACGTCGATCCACTCCGAGGTGGGCAGCTTGCCCTTGGTGAGCACCCAGCGCACCTCGTCGTCGAGGATCTCCGCGGCGGTACCGGGGATCGACCCGAGCCCGGCCTCCCGCAACGCCGTCAACCACTCCCGCACCGAGATCCCACTGCGGGTCACGCCGTTGGCGATCTCCATCGGCGAGAAGGCATGCACATGCATCGACGGCACCCGCGCCTTGACCGCGCGCACCAGGTCGGCGTACCCGGTGACCGGCAGTTCCGGGTCGATACCGCCCTGCATGCAGACCTCGGTGGCGCCGGCGACGTGTGCCTCCCAGGCCCGGTCGGCGACCTCGTCGGTCGACAGCGAGTACGCATCGGCGTCGCCCTTGCGCTGCGCGAACGCGCAGAACCGGCAGCCGGTGTAGCAGATGTTGGTGAAGTTGATGTTGCGGTTGACGACGTAGGTGACATCCTCACCGACAACCTCGCGGCGCAGTGAATCCGCCAGTGCGGCAACCGCATCCAGGGCCGGACCGTCGGCGGTGGCCAGTGCCAGGTACTCATCGTCGCTGCAGCCGCCGGGATTGCGCTCGGCCGAGCGCAGCGCGGCCAGCACATCGGTGTCGATGCGCTCCGGGGCACGCGCGGCGAGTTCGGACACCTTCTCCCGGATGGACTCCCAGTCACCGAACGCACTGTCCAGGTCGCTGCGGGTCTCGGTGCGCCGGCCCTCGGAATCGATCGCGGAGTGCAGATCGGTGCGCCCCAGAGACTCCGAGGCTTCGTCGGGTTCCTGCCACGGCCGGCCCGCCGGGTTCACGTCCAGGGCCAGCCCGGTCTCGGGATCGGCCAGGGCGTCCACATGTCCGCGCACCCGCGGATCGATCCAGGCCGCACCGGCCTGCACGTACTGCGGTTGCGCGGTGAGGCGCTGCACCAGGTCGTAGCCCGCGTCGGCGGTGATCGAGGCCAGGTCGTCGAGGTTGGGCCACGGCCGCTCCGGGTTGACGTGATCGGGCGTCAGCGGCGACACCCCACCCCAGTCGTCCACCCCGGCGCCGATCAGCGCCAGGCATTCCTCGCGGGACACCAGGTTCGGCGGCGCCTGGATCCGCATCTTCGGGCCCAGCACCAGGCGGGTCACCGCGACGGTGGCCAGGAAGTCGTCGATACCGGCGTCGGGCACCGTGGCCATCGCGGTGTTGTCCTTGGCCCGGAAGTTCTGCACGATGACTTCCTGCACGTGCCCGAACGCCTTGTGCGATTTGCGGATCGCATGCATGGTCTCGGCCCGCTCGGTCAGCGTCTCGCCGATGCCCACCAACAGTCCGGTGGTGAACGGGACCGAGAGTCTGCCGGCGTCATCCAACGTGCGCAGCCGCACCGCGGGATCCTTGTCCGGGCTGCCGTAGTGAGCCAGACCGCGCGTCTCGAACAGCCGCCGCGAGGTCGTCTCCAGCATCATGCCCATCGACGGCGCAACGGGTTTCAGCCGGGACAGCTCGGTCCAACTCATCACGCCGGGGTTGAGGTGCGGCAGCAGACCGGTCTCTTCGAGCACCCGGATGGCCATCGCGCGGACATAGTCCAGCGTGGAGTCATAGCCGCGTTCGTCGAGCCACTGTTTGGCCTCGTCCCAGCGCGCCTCCGGGCGGTCGCCCAGGGTGAAAAGCGCTTCCTTGCATCCGAGCTCAGCGCCCCGGCGGGCCACGTCGAGGATCTCGTCGGGCTCCATGAACATGCCCTTGCCCTCGGCGCGCAGCTTGCCGGGCACCGTCACGAAGGTGCAGTAATGGCATTTGTCGCGGCACAGATGCGTCACCGGGATGAAGACCTTGCGCGAATAGCTGACCGGCAGCCGGCCGGTGGCGCCGCGGCGTCCGGCCGACTCCAGCCCGGCATCCCGAACCCGGGCCGCGCTGGCGCACAGATCGGCGAGGTCCTCGCCACGGGCGGTCATCGCGATCGCCGCTTCATCCACGTTGAGAGCCACCCCGTCGCGGGCGCGACGCAGTACACGCCGTAGCGCGGATGGACTGGACTTCGGCGGGACCACCGGGCTGGGCAGATCGGAGCCGTGCTGAGGGTTCAGAGCCACTCCCCTGTAACCGCGGCATCGACGCGGATCATCCGCGCGTCTCACTATTTGAAACAGATGCGCCTGGCATAGGGGCCACATTAGCCGCCGCAGGGCGACACCAGTGCGAGCCTCCCGCAGAATGCCGTCCGCAGCCGAAACGCTCACGTAGATTCATGTGCCGTCGGGATCGAGCGGACAGGAGCGAACATGCGGTTCGGCATGCGTCCATATCTGATGGCCGGGGTGGGCATCGTCGCTGCGGGCAGCATCGCCATCCCGCCCTCGGTGGCCCCACCGGGCCACACTGTGCGGCACGAGAGCGTCGCCCTGGCGGCGCACGTCCAGCCGGTGAATCCGCTGTTGCAGCAGGTGCCCGAATACGCGACCGCGCAGGCCGCCGCGGCCTTGCTGCCGCCCGAGGCCCTGACCTCCACAGCAGCGTTGACCGAGACCTTGGACGCAGCCTCGGCGCAGGTGAGCGCGCTGGCGCTGCCCGGCCTGGGCAATGCGATCATCGCCGCCTACGACGTGATCATGCCGTGGGTGGACTGGGCGGTGAACCTCGGCATCTACGCCACCCAGTGGATTCCGATCGTCAACTGGTTCACCCCGCAGATCAGCATCGTCTACTACTCGCTGATCGAACCGATCATCACCAGCGCGGTCTTCAACACCGCCTACTGGGTGGGCGGGGCCATCAGCTTCGGGCAGGGGCTGGCCAACTTCTTCAACGACACCGTCAACGCCGGCATCGGCTTCGTCAACGCCGAGATCGACTGGTTCCTGGGCTTCCTGCCGCCGCTGCCGCCGTTCATCCCACTCGCCGCGCAGGCCACCATGGACATCGTCGGCGCGCGGACCGCCATGCAGGTCGCCGCCCCGACCGCCGTCGGCGAGTCCGACCCCGCGGCAGTCGATACCGACGAGACCGAGTCCGGCGAGCCGGCCGCGCCGCTGCCCGAGGAGACCGAGACGGCCCCGGTCGATGAGGTCGAGGCCGAACCGACCACGCCCGAGGCGCCGGTGGACTCCGAGCCGCAGGACGAGAACGCCTCCGATCTCGAACCCGCGGACGAACTCGACCAGGTCGATGAAGACGTCACCGAAGACATCGACAAGGACTTCGATGACGAGCAGGACTCCGCCGAGGACCTCGCCGACACGTCGGATGACGCCAAGGACGATCTCAAGGCCGACGCCGAAAACGACGCGGAAGACGACCCCAAGAGCGACACCGACAAGGATGCTGAGACGAAGTCCGGCACGGGCTCGGGCAGCCAGACGGACACCAAGTCGGACAGTAAGCCCGGTCCCAGCGAGTGAGCCCAACCAAATGACCGCGGCCCGAACCGATCGGCGCGTAACGTTCCAGGGGCTTACGCACTGACCTGAGAAGGTGCCGCGTCATGAATCATCTACTTCGCCCCTGGGTCTCGCTGGGGGTCGCGGCAACAACTGCCACGGCCATCGCATTCGCACCACCGGTGCCGGATCGTCCGCCGCTGGCCTCGGCACAGAACGTACGGGTGACGTCCCAATCGGTGCGGCTTTCCGCTGCGATTCAGCCGCAGGTCACGGCCGCGGCACTGCCTGATCTGCTCGTCGACTGGGTTGACCGCATCGTCGTTCCGCCGAGCTCCCGTGTGGCCTTCCCGTCGCCGCAGTTCCCGCCGACGGTCGTCGGCAACTCGGTCGGCACGTTCATCGAGAACACCTACAACGCAATCGAACCCTGGGTGCAGTGGGGATTCGAGGTCGCCGCCTACGCGGTGGGCTGGATTCCCTGGGTGGGCTGGCTCTCCCCTCAGATCATGTACTTCTACAACCTCGGTGAACGGATCGTCCGGAGCATCACCTTCAACATCGCCGACTGGATCGACCACGAGGTGTCGTTCGCGCAGGGCCTACGCAACGTCATCGTGGACAGCATCAACTCCTTCATCTACTTCGCGAACGACCAGTTGGCGTTCTGGCTGCCGCCGCTGCCCCCGATCCCGCCGATCGGCGGATCGCTGTCCACCGCGGCCCCGGCCGAGGACGTGAACCTGACCTTGGCCGCGGCCGCCGACACCGAACGGGGCACCGACCCCGAGTCCGCACGCCGAGGCAACGAGGTACTCGAAACGCAGCCTCCCACCGACCACGACACCCTCACGGCACCCGTCGGCACCGAGACGGAAAACGAACCTGACCTCACTGACGGCGAGACCGTCGGTGAGTCTGAACTCGTCGACGACACCGACGCCGACGCCGAACTGTCCGCCGAGGTCGAGCTGGAGACGGAGCCGGAAGCAACCGACGGCCTGGAATCCGCCAAAGACCTCGACGCGGTGGACGACACCAAAGACGCAGACCAGGACGACGAGCACCAGGGTTCCGGCCTGACGTCCGACGACGGCCCCGACGCCGCACCGGAAACGAAGTCCGACACGGGGACCGACACCAAATCCGACCGCAATGCGGACACCAAGTCCGACGCCAAGGCCGGCTCCGGTTCAGACGGCTGAGCCGCGCGCGGCGCGCCGCAGGAGTGCGGCCGCCGGCAGCGCGCCCACCGCGATGAACGGCAGCACCGCGTAGCCCATCACGCCGGCGCCGCCGAACACCAGATCATTGCCCGGCCCGCCGAAGGTCAGCGCGAGCACCGTGGCCAGCCATGTCCACAGCGGCAACGCGGCCACCCGCACCGAGGTCGTCCAATGCAACGCCGCCCACACCAGGGCAGCGTTCACTGCACCGGTGATCAGCATGCTGATGGGAAACGGCACCGAGCCCAGCCGCAGCGGAAGCAGGAACGCCGCAGTCAGAGCGGACAGCACGCCGTCGACGGCGAGCAACGCGAGAACGACGGGCGGCAGCCAGGCCGGACCGTCCGAAGGTTCGGCTGTCAGGTCGGGATGCTGTCGAGCAGGGCGACCAGAGAGCCGACGACCCACTGGAAGTTATCGGCGCGGTCCTGCCAGTGCTGCAGGTTGGGATCCAATTCCGGGTCCATGCGGGGAGCCTACCGCGTAACTACCCCAGATCCAGACCTGCCAGCAGATCCGTCTCCACTCCGTCGGCTCCGCGTTCGCCGGCGGCCAGCACATAGTGCTCGATCCCCCACAGCGGTAACGCGATCTTGTTCGACAACGCCATCGACCGCCCGTCCGGGGCGACCATCACCTGGGTGGCGTGTGCTCGCAACGCGGCCGCCTTGGCCGGCAGCTGCGCCGACGCGTCGATCACCGCATCCACCTGGTCGTCGGGGTAGCCGAAGGTGAAGTCCTCGGCTTTGATCACGACCCAGTCCTCGGGCGGGTCACCGATGTTGCGGAAACCCTCCACGAATCCCGACACCGCCATCACCGTCCAGTAGAACTTCGGCACCGCCCACCCGTGCTGGGCCGACGCGGCCACCGCGGCGGTGGCGACCTCATGGACCCGGATGTGGTCGGGATGCCCGTACCCGCCGTTGGGGTCATACCCGACGACCACATGCGGCCGGAATTCGGTGATGACGGCGACCAACTCTGCGACGGGTTCGTCCAGTGGCGCGTCGACGAACCGCTGCCGGTGCCGCGCGGGCGTGCCCGGCATCCCGGAGTCCCGCCAGCGCCCGGCCCCACCCAGATAATGCGGTTGCCCGGCGCCGAGGGCTGCCAGCGCCCCGGTGAGTTCTATGACGCGGTAGCCGCCCAGCTGGTCGGCTTCGTCGACAGCGAGGCCGGCCCAGCGGTCGCCGATCACCTCGCCCTCTTCGCCCATCGTGCAGGTGACCACCCGCACGTCCGCGCCCATGGCCGCGTAGTGCGCGATGGTCGCGCCGGTGGTCAGGGACTCGTCGTCGGGGTGTGCATGCACGAAGAGCAACCGGGGTGTTTCCACGCCCTCAGGTTTACCCCGGCGAGGCCGGAAGCACG
The DNA here is from genome assembly GCF_019456655.1 of Mycolicibacterium diernhoferi. Classification (NCBI taxonomy): domain Bacteria; kingdom Bacillati; phylum Actinomycetota; class Actinomycetes; order Mycobacteriales; family Mycobacteriaceae; genus Mycobacterium; species Mycolicibacterium diernhoferi. The sequence continues at coordinate 4,661,188 of NZ_CP080332.1, forward strand.
AGGCCACCCTGCGACCTGCGCCTTACGACCCATCGTCTGGCGCGCCAGGAGCAACCCCTATCCGTTGTCAAACACCCGGCATGACGGACAGTGGAATAGTGGAAGTTGTTGTCTGACAACAACACTAGCCGTCACGTTCGGCGCGCTACCACACTCGATCTTGATTTTTCCGGAAACGGGCAAAATTATAACTTGTGTCAATTATGGCAACAGCGCATTACAAAGCGAGTTACTTTCGTCATCGTTAATATTGTTCTGTCCTTGCAAGGGAGACATGATGCAGGTTTCTGTCCGCTCGTACCTGACCGCCGGTGTGGCGTTCGTCGGCGCCGGCGCGATTGCGCTGACGCCGATCCAACCGCTGGAGCGAACCGTCGAACTACGGGCGGCGGTGACCCATTCGGCCAACGTGGCGTTGACCTCGACCCAGAACCCGATCCAGTTGTGGCTGGACGTTCTACAGACCTCCGCCGGCAACGTCGGCGCCTTGGGCCAGGCCGTGCTGGCCGCCCCTGCCCCGGTCCTCGGGCAGGCGATCAAGAACCAGATCGGCTACGGACGCGCAGTATTCGAAGGACTTGAGGCGGGTGCCAACCAAGCGCTGGATGCGCTCAAGACTCTCCCGGCATCTATCCGCGATTCGCTCACGTACTTTGCCGCCGGCAATATCGTGGATGGTGTCCAGTCGCTGCTGAACCCGGTGATGGGGGTCGGCCTGGCCGTGCTGCTGCCGATCGTTCCGATTGTCGAATCCATCAGCGCGATGGCCCAGAATCTGGCCAATATCGTCGGCACGATCGCCAACCCGTCCACCGTCCTGGCATTCGTCCTGTCGATCGGCGGACCGATCCTGTCCGCGGTGAACGCCGTGGTGGAGCAGGCCCAGGATGTGGTCAACGGCCTCAAGACGGGCAACCTCGGCAACGTGATCAAGGCGGTGCTCAACATTCCGGCCGCCGTCGTCGGCGGCATCCTCAACGGCCACGGCAACATCGTCTTCAGTGGCATCCCGTTGCCCGCCGCCGGCCTGCTCACACCGTTCGACAATATTCTGTCGACCGGCATCTTCGGTGCACTCCAGAATCTGCGGGTGGAAATCGGCAACGCGATCAAGCCGCCCGCCCCGGAGTTGATGTCGGTGCTGGTGACCGATTCGGCCCCCGAGGTCGAGGACGCCGGTTCGGCGGACGTGCTCGCGGGTGCCGAATCCGAGGGCACCGACGCAATCGAGGTCGAGGTCGTTTCCGAGGTCACCGAGACCGAGGAACTCTCGACCGAGGACACCGAGACCGAGGCCGTCACCGAAACCGTCGCCCTCGAGGAAGAGTCCTCGGCCGACGACCTGCTCGCCGGTGACGACGAGGAGGTGGCCGAGGACACGCCCAAGTCGATCGCCGACGAGCGTGAAGCCCTGACCGGATCGGACGACGAGGACGAGGACGCCGAGTCCGAGGCCGGTTCCGGATCGACCTCGACCGGCGGTGGCGCAGGTGGTTCGGGCGGTCTGTCCGGCGAAGCGGACGGTGACGCCGATGGTGCCGACACCGACGCCGGCGACTCCGGCGGTGACGCCGGGGGCGATTCGGGTGGCGATTCCGGCTCGTCCGGCGGTGGTTCGTCCGAGTAACCCAGCATGAAAAAGATGGGGCCCGCCGACCGGCGGGCCCCATCTTCGTCTTGCGCTGCTACTTGGGGAGTTTGGCCCATTTCCCGGCGTCACCGACGATTCCGACCGGTACCGCGCCGGTCAGGCTGACCCCGGCCACCCGCGGACCGGCCGCCACGATGGTGGTGTCCTGCAGGATCGGCAGCACCGTCGACAGGTTCCACAGCTTGGGCTCGACGGCCTCGATCACGTCACCGATCTCCTCGGTGCCACGCAGCGCCGCATCGATCCGCGGCTGGATGCTGCGGTCACAGATCCCGGTGAGGTTACTGGGGGCCTGCACCAATTCCCCTGCGCCACCCGGGGGTTGAGGGTCGGCGGCACCGGAGGTGGGCGTGGCGCTCGCCGTCGGCGCGGGCGGCGCCGACGTGACCGTGCTCGACGTCTTCGGCGGCGTGGTGGTGACGGTGACGCTGGGCGCGGGGCTCACGGTGGACACCGGGGTGGCTTCCAGCGCGGGGCAGCCGTACCGGGATGCCAGCGCAGTGGCCAGATCCCCGCCCGCGGCATGCCAGCCGACCACCGCGTCGACCGAATTGTTCACCATCGCTTCGCTGTACAGGATGACCGGGTCCAGCGCCGACACCGACGCGGCGATGCCGACGTTGCGCAGTTGATCGGCCGCGGTGTTGGCCACCGCGATGGAGGTCGGGTCATTGGCCGCCACCCCGAGGACCACCGTGAGCTGTTCACCGTCCTTGACGATCTGGCCGCGGGCCTCGTCCGGTGCGGGACTGCCCGGGGTGCTGGGCTGCGTGGGCGTGATGGGTTCGATCCGGTAGCCGGCGTCGGCGAGCAGATTCAGCGCGGCCTCCCGACTCATCGCCGGCGGCGCGGTGGGCACGTAACCGGGGTCCGAGGGTGAGCGCACCTGCGCCTGCGCCAGCGTCACGGTGTTGTCGGATCCGGCCCCGACGGCGGCCAGCAGGTCCACGTCGAGCAGACCGAACAGCGCCTTGCGGACCCGCAGATCGGCCAGCGCCGGCTGCTGGGCGCGCAGGGTCACCTGCATGACCCGCGGGGTGACGATGCGCGCGGTGCGCACGTCGGGGATCGCCGAGAGCTGCGCGAAGGCCGCCTGCCCGCCGTGCACCTGGGCCACCTGGGTGTCCTCGTTGCGGATCGAATCGGCAAGTGCAGCTGGGGATCCCGCGCGACGGAACAGGATCTGATCCGGCGCGGCGGGCTCGCCCCAGTAGCGGTCGTTGCGGGCCAGCAGGATCTCGTCGCGCTGCGGGTCGATGTTGTCCACCCGGAACTGTCCACCGGTGACCGGTAGCGCCCGGGCCAGGCCGGCGCCGAATCCGCCCGGCACATCTTTGACGATGTGGGCGGGCAGGAGGTCGTTGAACAGTTCCCGCCAGGCCGGGTAGGGCTGGGAGAAGGTCACCACCGCGGTCTTGCCGCCCTCGACCGACTGCACGCCGGTGATCAGGTCGTAACCCGCCGGGTCGACGACACCGGGATGGCTGACCATCTGCCGCCACAGGTACCAGTAGTCGTCGGCGGCGATCGGCGCGTTGTCGGTCCACTGCGCCTCGGGCCGGATCTTGTAGGTGACGGTGAAGGGCTCCTCACCGGTCACCTCCGCCGACACCAGCAGGGTGGGGTCCATCTCCCAGCGCGAACCGGTCGGGGTGTCCGGATCGGCGATCGGACGGAACGAACTCGGCAGCACCAGCGAGGAGATCGCGGCGTTGACCGAGGACTGGTCGGACAGCAGGTGCGGATTGAAGCCGGCGCCGATCGCGTCGATGGCCATGATGACCTGCATGGCCTTCGCCGGGGCCGGCGGCGGCGTCGACACGGTCTCGGTGCTCTGCGGCGCCGGCGGCGGGCTGACGGTGCAGCCCGCCAGAACCAGCGCCGACAGCACGGCCACGGGCACGGTGAAGCGGTGTCGGGCTGTCGGCACGAGGTTCAGGGTATCGGCCCGGTCCAGGCTCAGGAGTTCTGTGCCTTGGCCCGCGACTTCGCCCGGGCCCGCAGGCTGGCGGTGAGTTCGAGCTTGCGCACCCGCACGATCTCCGGGGTGACCTCGACGCACTCGTCCTCGGCGCAGAACTCCATGGCCTGTTCCAGGCCGAGTTCCAGCGGACGGGCCAGCGTCTCGAAGACGTCGGCCGTCGAGGACCGCATGTTGGTCAGCTTCTTCTCGCGGGTGGCGTTGATGTCGAGATCCTCGGCGCGCGGATTGATGCCGACGACCTGGCCCTCGTAGGTGTCCTGGCCGGGCTCGACGAAGAACTGTCCACGGTCGGCGAGCTGGGTCATCGCGAACGGCGTGATCTTGCCGCTGCGATCCGACACCAGCGAGCCGGTGTGGCGGGCCCGGATCTCGCCGGCCCACGGCCGGTAACCGTCGAACACCGCGTTGGCGATGCCGGTGCCGCGAGTCAGGGTGAGGAAGTCGGTGCGGAAGCCGATCAGCCCACGGCTGGGCACGATGAAGTCCATCCGGACCCACCCGGCGGCATGGTTGGTCATGTCTTCCATGCGGCCCTTGCGCGCGGCCATCAGCTGGGTGATCGCCCCGACGAACTCTTCCGGGGTGTCGATGGTCATCGCCTCGAACGGCTCGTGCAGTTTGCCGTCGATGGTCTGGGTGACCACCTGAGGCTTGCCGACGGTCAGCTCGAAGCCTTCGCGGCGCATCTGCTCGACCAGGATGGCCAGCGCCAGCTCACCACGGCCCTGCACCTCCCAGGCGTCCGGACGGCCGATGTCGACGACCTTGATCGAGACGTTGCCGACGAGTTCGGCGTCCAAGCGGCTCTTGACCATGCGCGCGGTCAGCTTGTGCCCGGGCACCTTGCCGGCCAGCGGCGAGGTGTTGGTGCCGATGGTGACCGAGATGGCGGGCTCATCGACGGTGATCCGCGGCAAGGCGTGCGCATGCTCGGTGTCGGCGAGGGTGTCGCCGATCATGATCTCGGGCATTCCGGCGACGGCGACGATGTCGCCGGCGATGGCCTCATCCGTCGGCGTGCGCTCGACACCGACGGTGACGAGTAGTTCGGTGATCTTGGCGTTGGTGACGACGGGGTGACCGTCGACCTCACGCATCCAGGCCACCTGCTGGCCCTTCTTGAGCTTGCCCTTGTAGATGCGGACCAGCGCCAGACGGCCCAGGAACGCGGACGCGTCGAGGTTGGTCACCAGCGCCTGCAGCGGGGCCTCCGGGTCGCCCTGCGGCGGCGGGATGTGCTCCATCAGCACGTCGAACAGCGGGTCGAGGTTCTCCCCGTCGGGGTTCTCCCCGTTGGCCGGCTCGGTGGTGCTGGCGATGCCCGCGCGCCCCGAGGCGTACAGCACCGGCAGTCCGAGCGCGAATTCGGCGGCCTTCTGCGCCTCGTCGTCGAGGTCGGAGGCGACGTCGAGCAGCAGGTCGTGACTCTCGGACACGACCTCGGCGATCCGGGCGTCGGGACGGTCGGTCTTGTTGACCACCACGATCACCGGCAGGTGCGCGGCGAGCGCCTTACGCAGCACGAAGCGGGTCTGCGGCAGCGGCCCCTCCGACGCGTCGACCAGCAGCACCACACCGTCGACCATGGACAGACCGCGCTCGACCTCGCCACCGAAGTCGGCGTGGCCCGGGGTGTCGATCACATTGATCACCGTCATGCTGCCGTCAGGGTTCCGACGATGCACCGCGGTGTTCTTGGCCAGGATGGTGATGCCCTTTTCCTTCTCCAGGTCACCGGAGTCCATCAGGCGTTCGATGGCATCATCGCCACGGTGCGACAACGCACCGGACTGCCGCAGCATGGCGTCAACCAGCGTTGTCTTACCGTGGTCGACGTGCGCGACGATGGCTACGTTGCGAAAATTGGGGCGAGAATCCACAACCATCATTGTCGCAGTGCAGGTACCCAATCACGAAAACGATGAGTCCACCGGAAGGCGGGCGTGAAGAAACTGCTCTCGGCCAAGCCGAAGAAGAAGTGCTGCCGCAGCAAGCCGCGGTGCAAGAAGTGTCCACTGGTCCTGCACAAGGTGCACAAGGCCGCTCATCACGGCATCAAGGGCAAGGAGTTGGAGAAGGTCTACAAGAGGGCCCGAAAGGCGTGATGAGCAGGATCGATACCTGTCGTTGACGGGGTTTCCGGCGTACCGTGGAGGCACCCGCCAGACGGTGGTTGGAGGTATCGATCATGACGGTTTACGAGGCCCTCACGGTGGCGCTGATCGTGGTGCTGGCGCTGGCGACGACACTCGCGATCTACGTCGGTCTGTTCAACTGGTTCGGTGCCGTACACGTCGTTCGGTGTGCCGCATGTCACCATCTGACGGTGGCCTCGGCCCGGGCCGCGCAGAGTTCCTGCCCGCAATGTCGGCACCAGGCCCTGCTGCACCCGATCTACAACGCCCGCCATCCCGACCATCCGGTGCGGGTGGTCGGCGACCGACTCCGGTACTGACGGCACCGTCTCGCGACGGCCCGATGCGTCCGTCGGTGGTTCGTCGCGGCCGTTTCGGCCCCGCGGACCACGAAAAACCTGTGAGTTTTTCTTAATATTCGGCAATTTACCTGTTCGTCAATCTGGGCCCTGAGGAATCCTCAGCCTGCGCCGAGCAAACGCCACAACCGGCCGGAGCAGTTGGTAACGTGGCCCGGCAAGCGACCAGAGCGGTTCGCTGCGACGAAGGGGTTCAACACCGATGCCGTTCAGCACCCGAAACCTTGTACGTTCCGCCACCAAGCTGACCGTCGTGGGCATCGGAACGGCGGCCTTCGCCGCGGCGCTGGTGACCGTCAGCTCCGCCACCGCGAACGCCGACGTCGTCGAGATCAAGCCGCGCCCGAACGTCACCAGCCGCCAGGCCGTACTGGTCGACAAGAACGCACTGCGCCGCACCGGCCAGGGCGTGGTCCGCGGAGCCGGTGCCGAGAACCGCCGCCCCGACAGCGGCGGCGTGATGGCCCAGGGCATCATCCGCGAGGGCATCATCGCCGTTCCGAGCACCTCGTCCGCCCCGTTCGGGGTCCGCGCCAACGGCGAATTCCGCCAGGGCGCCCCCATGGGCAGCTGGTGACCTGACGCCGCACCGGACAGCTACGAAGTCCGCAGGGCCGCAACCAGATCCGGCACCCAGCCGCGGTCGGCCGGTACCCAGGCCAGCGCATCCAACTCCTCGGCTCGCACCCAGCGCAGCGCACGGTGATCATGCGGGTGTGGGCTGCCCGAGCACGCAGTGACCAGGTAGGCGCGCAGCGTCACGGTGGGGCTCAGCGCGACATCGGCACCGAGACGGGCCCCGACGGTGACGGTGACCCCAAGTTCCTCCTGCAACTCGCGCACCAGCGCGTCGGCGTCGCTCTCCCCCGCCGCGACCTTGCCCCCGGGCAGCTCCCACAGCCCGGCCAGCTCCGGTGGCCGTTCCCGCTGGGCGACCAGCAGCGTGCCCTCTGAAACAAGTGCTCCCGCAACGACGATCTGCCCATTCATCGCGGTTGACGGTATACCGTCGAATCCATGGCTGTGTTAACGAACGACCAAGTCGACGCCGCACTGCCCGACCTGTCCGGCTGGGAACGGTCCGACGGGGCGCTACGCCGGTCGGTGAAGTTCCCGACGTTTCTGGACGGCATCGAGGCCGTGCGCCGCGTCGCCGAGGTGGCCGAGCAGAAAGACCATCACCCCGACATCGATATCCGTTGGCGGACAGTGACTTTCACGCTGGTGACGCATTCCGCCGGTGGTATCACCGATCAGGACCTGCAGATGGCAAAGGCGATCGATCAGCTGCTCGGGCAGTAGCTGACCTGCCGGCGCCGGCGAGCCAGCCCAGGGTGGCCAGCGTGGCCACCGGATAGACCAGGCCCGCCCACGCCAGATGCCAGGGCCGGCCGATCTCCCAGATCGTCGGCTGCGCGAAGCTCAGCAGCCACGGCACCCCGATCAGCGCCAAAGCCAGCCATCCCCAGCCCAGCACCCGGGCACCGATCCGCTCCCGCAGCGGGCCGTGCAGCAGCCAGATCATCAGCGGGATCAGCCACACCCAGTGATGGGTCCAGGAGATCGGTGAGAGCACCAGCCCGAACAGCTGCACCGTGACGATGCCGCCGAGGCGGTCGTCGGCGCCGATCGCCCGCCACGCCAACAGTGCCAGCACCGCGGTCAGCAGCAGCGCCGCGATCACGATCGGCCCGTATCCGGCGTCGTGCCCGAGGATCCGCGAGATCGCGCCACGCCAGGACTGGTTGAACGAGGTCCCGATCGGCCCGACGCGGCGGGCGTCGCCGAGCAGATCGGTGAAGTAGTAGCGCGCCTGCTCGCCGACCACCAGTGCCGACACCCCGACGGTGCCGAAAAAGACCACCGCGGAGAACACCGCCACACCCCAGCGGCGCACCCCGACGAAATACAGTCCGGCGATGGCCGGGGTGAGCTTGACCCCGGCGGCCAATCCGACCAGCAGCCCAGAGAGCCACCATCGGCTGCTCTGCACCGCGCACAGCACCGCGAGCACCAGCAGCACATTGATCTGGCCGTAGTCGAAGGTACTGCGCAGCGGCTCGGTCCAGATGCCGACCGCGGTCCACAGCAGCGCCGGCCGCATGTCGGTGCGGCCGAGCAGGCGCAGGCTGATGCGCACCACGCCGTAGAGCGAGGCGAAGATCCCCAGTTGCCAGACGAAGGCCACCACCCCGAACGGCAGCAGGCTCAACGGATAGAACACCACCGCCGCGAACGGCGGGTAGGTGAACGGCAGCGGGAAGTCCGGGGTCTGTTCGGCGTAGACGTAGTCATACAGCGCCCCCGGATGCTCCAGGGTGTCGGCGCCGCCGACGTAGACGTGCAGGTCGACGAAGTTGGCGCCGTTGGGCACGAGGTAGGTCCAGGCGAGCCGCGCGGCGATGCTGACCAAGAACAATAGCGGCGCCCAGCGATAGAGCTGCGCCGTCGGACCGGTGTGGTGTTTGGTGTCTACCGGCCCGACTCTATCGACCCCGCACCCCCGACCCGCTCGGCCGGGCGGGCGGTCACCATCGACGCACACCTCCGTAACGGTTGAATAAACGCCACTCTTGTCACTTGAGTAACACCAGTAACTCCGTACCGTCGGATTCAGACGTGCCGTCAACGAAATGGGGAGTCCCGTGTCACCAGTCAGAAAAGCGTTTGCCGCCAGCATGATTGCCGGAGCAGGCGCCGTCGCCACCGCCCTGATGCTCAGCCCGACCGCCGTGGCCGAGCCGATCCCGGCGCCGCCCGCACCGGCGCCCGCAATGCCCAACCTGCCGTTCGTGAACCAGCTCGCCGGCCTGCCGGCCGCTGCGCCGCAGCTCATCCAGGGGCTCGCCTCGGCGTTCACCGGTGGTGGCGCTGCGACCACCCTGCCGATCGACCCGATCACCCCGGCGCCCACCGCCACCGCATCACTCAATCTGCCGCAGGCCCCGGCCGCTGCCGCCGCGCTGCCCGCCGCTGCGGCCGCCGCGCCGGCGATGGCCGGGATGCAGAACCTGATGCCCGCCGGTCTGGCGTCGCTGATGCCCGCGGGCACCCCGCTGGCCGGTCTGCTGCCGCAGGCCCCGGCGGCCACCCCGGCCCTACCCACGGCCCCGGGCGTGGCTCCGGCCTCGTCGCCGGCCGATGCCGCCGCCCAGTCGCTGGTGCCGATGTTCCTGCCGGTCTCCGCTCTGCCCTGACCGTCAGTAACCGCCCGTCACCGAGAAATCCACCAGGGGGAGTCATGCCATCGATCCGGACAATGCTGACCAGCACCACTGCCTGCGCACTGGTGCTGGGCGGCGGCGTCGCGGTCCCAGCCCACGCCGACCCGGCCGCGCCCGTACCGCTGCCGATCAACGGATTACAGGCTCCGGGGCTACCGGCGATGGAGACGCTCGGTCCGGCGATTCAGCAGGCCGCTGCTGATCCGACCAATGCCGCATCGATGCTCATGGCCGCCGCCGCCGCGTTCGCCGGAAACGCGGCGGCCCCCAGTGATTCGTTGAATGTCGCGTCCGCTGTGAACCAGTTCGTGTCCGAGCCGCAGGCCCACCTGCCTGCGGCCGGCGCGGGCGCCCAGGCGCACCTGCCCGCCGGGGTCGATCCGGCGTACTCGGTCGGCCCGGTCCCGATGGCCGTGCCGAAGGACCTTCCGGCCCCCGCGGCCGCCGTGCCCGCCGCCGATGCACCCGCACCGGCACCCGAGGCTGCGCCCGCTCCGCCGCCGCCGGCCGAACCACTGGCCGCGCCCGCACCCGGACCCGCACCCGCGCCCGCCGGGGCGACCCCGTCGTTCGGCCCGGACGCGCCGACGACCCAGGACTTCATGTACCCGTCGATCAGCAACGGCTGCCTCGCCGACGGCGGCAACGTGCTGGCGACCGCCATCTCGGTGGCCGGCCCGGCCACCATCCCCGCCCCCGGCCCGGCCGCGGGCCAGACCGCCTACGTCTTCACCGCCATCGGCACGCCCGGCCCCGCGGCCGAGCAGAAACTGCCGCTGAACGTGACCTGGGTGAACCTGAGCACCGGCAAGTCCGGGACCGCGACGCTCAAGCCGCAGGCCAACATCAACCCGGAGGGCCCGACCACGCTGACCGCCATCGCCGAGACCGGCTCGGGCAGCATCATGTCGACGATCTTCGGTCAGGTCACCACGACCGAGAAGCAATGCCAGTTCATGCCCACCATCGGCTCGACGGTGGTGCCTTGACAGCCTCAGACGCAAACGCATTCCCGGCCGTCATGGGTAATTCGTGACGGCCGGGAATGCGTTTCTCGGAGCTGCCTCAGTAGGCCATGAACAGGATCATCTCCCGGTCGTATTCACGGCCGGGATGCGAATCCGAGAGGTGCTGCTGCGCCTTCTCCACCAGATCGTCCTCGTCGGTGCCTTGAATCGCTTCGCCACACGGGCAGTTCAGATGTGTCTTCGCCATATGAACACAATCGCATACGAATGACGGTGAGCATGGATATCTACGACGTAATGCGCACAACCGGAGCGGTCCGGGAGTTCACCGGCGAGCCTCTGCCCGACGAGACGCTGACCCGGATCCTGGACAACGCCCGGTTCGCACCCAGCGGCGGCAACCGTCAGGGCACCCGGGTGGTGGTGATTCGTGACCAGGCGACCAAGGAAACGCTCGCCGATCTCTGCGCCACCGGGTTCCGGCGCTACATCGCCCAGCAGCGCAACGGGGAGAATCCGTGGAACCCGCTGCACCCCATGGGCGTGTCGGCCGAAGATCTCGCCGCGGTGCGAGTCCGGCGGCCGGCGCACCTGATCGAGGCCGACGTGGTCCTGGTGGTCTGCGTGGACCTAGGTGTGGTCGCCGCCTTCGACCAGGGTCTCGACCGCATCGGCGTGGTGGCGGGCGCCTCGGTGTACCCGCTGGTGTGGAACATCCTGCTCGCGGCCCGCAATGAAGGCTTCGGGGGCGTGCTCACGACCATGGCGGTGCCCGAGGAGCCCGCGGTGCAGGAATTACTCGGCATTCCCGGCGAGTTCGCCGTCGCGGCGGTGGTGCCGCTGGGGAAACCGGTCAAACAGGTACGCAAGCTGAGGCGCCGCGCAGTGTCCGAGTTCGTCACCCGGGAGCGGTTCGACGGCCCCGCATTCTGACCGTGTCGCGTAGCGACGGTGCAACCAGATCGAGAAATCGCCCCGATCAGCGATCTGAGTGCACCGTCGGCGCCGGCTCAGGCCTTCGCAGCCTTGGCCCGTCGTTGGCTTAGGCCTGCTTCGCAGCCTTGGCGGCGGCCTTCATCTTCTTCTTGTACGCCCGAACCTCCTGCAGCGAACCGGCGTCCACCACATCGGCCACCGACATGTGCGTGCCGGGCTTGCCGTAATCCCCCGCCGCGGCACGCCACCCCTCCGGCGTCACGCCGTACTGCTTGCCCAGCAGGGCGAGGAAGATGCGGGCCTTCTGATCCCCGAAGCCGGGCAGCCGCTTGAGCCGGCGCAGCACCTCGGCCCCGTCCGGGTCGCCGGCGGTCCACAGCGCGGTGACGTCACCGTCGTACTCATCGACGATGGCCTGCGCCAACGCCTGCACCCGCTTGGACATCGACCCCGGGAAGCGGTGGATCGCAGGGGTTTCCGAACACAGCGCGATGAACTCGTCCGGGTTGTAGTCCGCGATCTGACGGGCGTCCACCGCACCGATGCGGTCGGCGATCTTCTTCGGCCCGGCGAACGCCGTCTCCATCGGGATCTGCTGGTCCAGCAGCATGCCGACCAACAGGGCGAACGGGTTGGACTCGAGCAACGCGTCAGACGCTGGATCTTGGGTCAGGCACAGATTCCCGGTCATACCGGCAAGCCTACGATGTGGGTTTCGCCAGAAGCGTTGACGGCAGCACAACTCCTGCCAGACTGAAAAACATGAGCGCGGCCACCGCAGTGCTGCAACGGCTCCCCGATATCCGGTCCTGGCAGGAAGACCTGTATCGGGACCTACACCGGCACCCCGAACTGTCCCACCAAGAACACCGCACCGCGCAGCTGGTCGCCGACCGCCTGCGCGCGGCCGGCTACGAAGTACACGACCGGGTCGGGGGGACCGGAGTCGTCGGCATCCTGCGCAACGGCAGCGGCGGGTCCGTGCTGCTACGCGCCGATATGGACGCCTTGCCCGTCCAGGAGGCCACCGGCCTGCCCTACGCGAGCACCGAGCGAAGCGGCGACGTGCCCGTCATGCATGCCTGCGGCCACGACGCGCACGTCACCTGCCTGCTCGGCGCCGCAACGCTGCTCGCCGAGGGCACCGAGCATTGGTCGGGGACCGCGATCACCGTCTTTCAACCCGCCGAAGAAGTCGGCGACGGTGCCCGCGGCATGATCGCGGACGGTCTGGCCGATCTCCTGCCGCCGGTGGATGTCGCGCTCGCCCAACACGTCTTCCCGATACCGGCCGGGCAGGTCGCCACGCACCGCGGCCCGATGCTCGCGGCCGCCGACAGCATCCGGATCACCGTCTACGGCCGTGGCGCACACGGCTCGATGCCCCAGGCCGGGGTCGACCCGGTGGTGCTCGCGGCGATGATCGTGCTGCGACTCCAGACCATCGTCTCCCGGGAAGTCGCCGCCACCGACACCGTCGTGCTGACCGTCGGCAGCATCCACGCGGGCAGCAAGAGCAACGTGATCGGGGACCACGCGGTCCTGGAAGTCAATCTTCGCACCTACGACGACGCCGTCCGCAACGCGGTACTGGCAGCGATCCGGCGCGTCGTCTCCGCCGAATGCATGGCATCCGACTCCCCGAAGGAACCGGATTTCGAGTTCTACGACCGGTTCCCGCCGACCGTCAACGACGACGCCGTCACCGACCGGGTGAGCGATGCGTTCGCCGGGTTCTTCGGCGAGCGATTCAGCCCGATCGGGGCCGGAGCGGCCAGCGAGGACTTCAGCGACATCCCCCGCGGGCTCGGCGTGCCATACACCTTCTGGGGCATCGGCGGCACCGACGAAAAGCTCTTCCGCAAGGCCGTCGACTCCGGACGCGTCGCCGTGGACATCCCGGTCAATCACTCCCCGACCTTCGCCCCGGTCATCCAGCCCACCTTGGACACCGGAACCCAGGCCCTCGTGGTCGCCGCGCTGGCTTGGCTGGCAACCTAGGCCGCCCCGAACGGCCGGGCCACGTCCTCGGAGAACGGCGAATCCGGGGGCCGGTGTCGGTGCAGTGTGCGAACGTGATCTCCTGACCAGCAGGATCGGCCCGAGGAGATGGCTATGAGACGCATGATCGCCCCTGTCGTTGCGGCTATGGCCGTCGCGATCGCCCTGGCCGGGACCGCTCATGCGATTCCGGAACAGGGCACACCGGCCTTCGACGAGTACATGGGCGGTCTGCAGCGCAACGGCTACAACCTGAACCCCGACACCGCCTGGCGCGCCATGCACCAGGCCTGCGTGGGCGGTCTGCCCGGCTACATCGGTCTGGAACTGGCAGCCCAGGGAGTCATCGGGCCCGGCGCGCAAGAACGGGTGATGGACGTGGCCAGGAAGTACGCCTGCCCGGTCCAGTAACCGATGTCGGGACAGATCGCGCTGACGCTGGCGGTCGCGCTGCTGCTGGCGGCGGTGGCCGCAGTGCTGGTGGTGCGCACCCGCCGTGTCGTGGCCACCCCCACCGAACGGGCCGTGCACGCCGCGCTGCACACCGCCTCGGAGGCCGCGCGCGCGTTGCGCCAGGGGCTGGACGCCGAATCCGCCGCCACCGCAGCACCGTTCCTGCGGGAGCTCACCGGCACCAACGGCGTCGCCCTGTTCGACGGCCACGGTGAACTGCTGGCCGCCGACCCGTCCGACCAACAGATCTGGCAGCCCGACATCACCGAAACCTGCGCGGCGACCGCCGCCGAGTCGATCTCCGGTGAACGCCGGGTCCTCAACGGGGCCCGCACCTCGACCGTGGTGGCCCAGCCCCTGATGACCGAGGCCGGTGACGTACTCGGCGCGCTCGTCGTCGTCACCATCGGCACCCCGGGCCCGGGCATGCTCGGCGCCATCGGCGAGGTCGCCCGCTATGCCGCCGGCCAGATCGAACTCGCCGAACTCGACGCCTCCCGGGCCCGCCTGGACAAGGCCGAGGTGCTGGCGCTGCGTGCGCAGATCAGCCCGCACTTCATCTACAACGCGCTCAACACCATCGCCTCGTTCGTCCGCACCGACCCTGCCCGGGCCCGCGAACTCATCCTGGAGTTCGCCGACTTCACCCGCTACTCGTTCCGGGCGGCCGGGCAGTACACCACCCTGGCCGAGGAGCTGCGCAACATCGACCGCTACCTCACCCTGGAGCGGGCCCGGTTCGGCGCCGCGCTCAAGGTGCGCCTGCAGGTCGCCCCGGAAGTGCTCAACGTGGTGGTGCCCTTCCTGGCGCTACAACCGTTGGTGGAGAACGCGGTCCGGCACGGGCTGGCCGGCCGCGGCGGCGGGTCGGTGGAGATCGTCGCCACCGACGCCGGATCGGACTGCGTCATCACCGTCGAGGACGACGGCTCCGGGATGGATCCCGACGCGCTGCGCGCCGGCCCCGGTGACGCGCTGGCCGACCGACCCGATCCCCCGGTCGCTGCGCCCCAGCCCGCCGGCGCCGCCGAGTCCGCGCATGTCGGCCTGACCAATGTCGACCATCGGCTGCGCGCCGCCTTCGGCAACGACTACGGTCTGGTGGTCGAAACAGCCATCGGAGCGGGTACCAAGGTCATCATGCGAGTTCCCAAGTTCCGCTCGGGCGTACGTGCGGGCGGAGGCGGGTTCGCATGAGCGAGCGTATGAGCGACTCGTGACCGCCAACCTGACCGTGCTCGCCGTCGACGACGAGGCCCCCGCGCTCGACGAGTTGGCGTACCTGTTGGGCGACCATCCCGATATCGGCACCGTGTACACCGCCGGCGACGCCACCTCGGCGCTGCGCGAACTCAACCAGCACGACATCGACGCGGTGTTCCTGGACATCAACATGCCCGGCCTGTCCGGTATCGAACTCGCCGGCGTGCTGCGCAACTTCGCCAGCCGGCCCGCCGTGGTGTTCGTGACCGCGCACGACGACAAGGCGGTCGCGGCGTTCGACGTGGGGGCCCTCGACTATCTGCTCAAGCCGATCCGGCAGAACCGGCTCGACGAGGCCGTGCGCCGCGTCGTGCTGGCGCGGGCCAACGAACCCGAACCGGCCAACGGGGCAGACGCAGTCACCGACACCACCGACTCCGACTCCGATGTCATCCCCGCCGAGCTCGGCGGCATCACCCACCTGGTCCCCCGGGACAGCATCGGCTGGGTGGAAGCCGAGGGCGACTACGCCCGGCTGCATTCGGCGACCGGATCACACCTGGTGCGAATCCCGTTGAGCGTCCTGGAAACACGGTGGCGCGACCGCGGCTTCCAGCGCATCCACCGGTCCTATCTGGTCTCGCTGCGACTGGTGACCGGCCTGCGCACCGCCGACGGCGCCATGCTGGTGCGCCTGCGCCCGAACGGGGACTCACCGGCGGTGGAACTCCCGGTCAGCCGGCGCCAGGCCCGCGAACTGCGCGACCGGCTGGTCCGCGACCCGATGCGCAACCTCAAACCGGGCGGCACCGATGACTGAACGCCCGCAACGCCAACGCGTGGTCCTCGCGCACCGCCGCGGTGCGCGGATGGTGCGTACCCGGGTGGAGGTCCAGGAGCAGACCCACGTCGGTGATGCGCTGGTGCGCGGGCTGGTGCGCGCCCAGCTCGGGCTGGCGCTGCGGCTCGCCGCGGTGGTCACACTGGCGGTCGCCGGGATCCTGGTGCTCAGCGCGACGGCGCCGGATCTCACCCTGTTCGGGATGCGACTGAACTGGCTGCTGCTGGCCGTGTTGCCCTATCCGCTGCTCTACGGCGTGGGGCGACTGTATGTGCGGCTGGCCGAGCAGGGCGAGAAGGACTTCGTCCGGGTCGTCGACAGCGAACCGTGACCGGCTCCCCGCTGACCGCAGCCGCGCTGTTACTGGCCGCCGTCGCGACGGTCGTGATCGGCAGCTGGGGTGTTCGCTTGTCGCGCACCACCTCTGACTTCCTGGTGGCCTCCCGTAGTGTCGGACCCCGCTGGAACGCCGCCGCCATCTCCGGGGAATACCTCTCCGCCGCATCGTTTCTCGGGGTCGCCGGGCTGATCGCGAAATACGGCGCCGACGCCCTGTGGTATCCGGTCGGCTTCACCGCCGGCTACCTCGGCCTGCTGTTGTTCGTCGCCGCGCCACTGCGCCGCTCCGGTGCGTACACGGTGCCCGACTTCGCCGAGTTCCGGCTCGGCTCGGCCCGGCTGCGCAAGGTGGCCATGCTCGTCGTCGTGATGATCTGCCTGTTCTACCTGGCGCCGCAGTACCAGGGCGCCGGGCTGGCCCTGAAAACCCTTCTCGGCATGCCGGTTTGGATAGGTCCGGTGATGGTGGGCGCGATCGTCATCACCAATGTGGTGGGCGGCGGGATGCGGTCGATCACCTTCGTGCAGGCCTTCCAGTATTGGCTGAAACTCACCGCGGTCGCCATCCCCGCGCTGGCACTGCTCGGCCTGTTCTTCTCCGACCGCGGGGACCTGGGCGGCCCGCTGCCCCCGACCGTGGACCGGGACACCACGGTGCAGATCGAAACCGATGTGGTGGTCCGGGTGGTCGACCCGGCCGGGATCCGGGTCACCGGGTTGCTCGACGGAAAAGCCGTGCGCGACGCCGCCTTCGGCGCACCCGGTGAGCACACCGTGGGCACCGGGACCAGCCTGACCCTGGATGCCGGCGCCGCCACGCCCGCGGTGGCCGGGACGCCGAGCACCGGCGCCGAGTGGATCGCCTCCGGCGGCGGCCTCGGTGGCGGGCACCCGCTGTACCAGGTGCTGTCGATCATCGTCGCGACCTTTCTGGGCACCATGGGCCTGCCGCACGTGCTGGTGCGCTTCTACACCAACCGCGACGGCCGGGCGGCCCGGCGCACCGCGCTGGCCGTGATCGCGCTGGTGTCGTTGTTCTACGTCTTCCCCATCCTGCTCGGGGTGTTCTCCCGGCTGTATGTGCCGCAACTGTTGATCACCGGAACCGCGGACGCCGCAGTGCTCCTGGCGCCCGGGTCGGCGATCGGCGGGGCGTTCGGGCAGCTGCTGGCCGCGCTGGTCGCCGCCGGTGCCATCGCGGCGTTCCTGGCGACCTCGTCGGGGCTGCTGGTCAGCATCGCCGGCGCGCTGGCCACCGATGTGCTGCGCGGCCGGGTCCGCGATTTCCGGGTGGCCGCGGTGATCGGCGGCCTGATCCCGATCCCGCTGTCACTGCTGGTATCGGATCTGGAACTGTCCCGCACCGTCGGCCTGGCCTTCGCCGTCGCGGCGTCCACCCTGTGCCCGCTGTTGGTGCTCGGGATCTGGTGGCGCGGACTGACCGTCGCCGGCGCCGCGAGCGGGCTCATCGTCGGCGGGCTGGTGTGCGGCGGGGCGGTGCTGGTGGCCATCACCGGCGGCGTCGACGAGGCGGTGCTCGGCGGTTGGCCCGCAGTGGTGGTCGGCTATCCGGCCGCGGTGAGCGTGCCGGTGGCGTTCGCGACCATGATCGTGGTCAGCCTGTTCACCCAGGCCACCCCCAACGTCGCGCAGATCTTCGCCCGGATGCACGTGCCGGAGCGTCTGGGCATGGGCGTCGAGCGCCTCCCCAAGGGGTAGGCCCGGGCACCGTTCATCGTCGACGACTGACCGTTCACCGCACCTCGCCCTCGTTTCAGCCGTTTCACCTGGGGGAACACTTTCGGTTGTGACCTGAGTCTCAATACGCTTTCAGTCAGTTGCGGTTCACATCGAACAGTCAGGAGCACGCGGTGCCCACCACCGATAGTCGGCCGGCCCCCACCGGCCAAGAGTTCGTCGCCATGCAGGCGAGTCCCGAGTTCCAGGAGTTGCGCAGCCGACTGCGCAGGTTCGTCTTCCCGATGACCGCCTTCTTCCTGATTTGGTACGGCCTCTACGTCCTGCTGGGCGCCTTCGCCCACGACTTCATGGCCACCGAGGTAATCGGCAACGTCAACGTCGGTCTGATCATCGGTCTCGGTCAGTTCCTGACCACCTTCATCATCACCGGTCTCTACGTCCGGTTCGCCAACCGCGAGCTGGACCCGCGCTCCGCGGCCATCCGCGACGAACTGGAAGGGCCCCTGAAGTGAACCTCCTGGCAGCCACCGAAGCGGTCGGCAATCCCGCGGCCAACATCGGCATATTCGCGCTGTTCGTCGTCGTCACCATGGTCGTGGTGATCCGGGCCAGCAAGAAGAACGCCACCGCCGACGAGTTCTTCACCGGCGGCCGCGCATTCTCCGGCCCGCAGAACGGCGTCGCGATTGCCGGTGACTACCTGTCGGCGGCGAGCTTCCTCGGCATCGCCGGCGCCATCGCGGTCTACGGCTACGACGGCTTCCTCTACTCCATCGGCTTCCTGGTGGCCTGGCTGGTGGCCCTGCTCCTGGTGGCCGAATTACTGCGCAACACAGGCCGATTCACCATGGCCGACGTCCTGAGCTTCCGGCTCAAACAGAAGCCGGTGCGGCTGGCCGCGGCCACCTCGACCCTGACGGTGTCGCTGTTCTACCTGCTGGCGCAGATGGCGGGCGCCGGCGGCCTGGTGGCGCTCTTGCTCAACATCAACAGCCGCAGCGGCCAGTCGGTCGTCATCGCCGTGGTCGGTGTGTTGATGATCATCTACGTCCTGGTCGGCGGGATGAAGGGCACCACCTGGGTGCAGATCATCAAGGCCGTGCTGCTGATCGCCGGCGCCGGGCTGATGACCGTCATGGTGCTGGCCAAGTTCGGGCTGAACTTCTCAGAGATCCTGGGATCGGCACAGGCGGCGATCTCCGGCGCGACCACCGAGGGCGTGGCCGGCCGCGATGTGTTGGCGCCCGGCGCCCAGTACGGCGGCTCGCTGACCAGTCAGATCAACTTCATCTCCCTGGCACTGGCGCTGGTGCTCGGCACGGCGGGCCTGCCGCATGTGCTGATGCGCTTCTACACCGTGCCCACGGCCAAAGAGGCACGGAAGTCCGTGGTGTGGGCCATCGCCCTGATCGGCGCCTTCTACCTGTTCACCCTGGTGCTCGGGTACGGCGCGGCCGCCCTGGTAGGCCCGGACCGAATCCTCGGTGCAGCCGGTGGGGTGAACTCCGCGGCACCGCTGCTGGCGCTGGAGTTGGGCGGTGTGGTGCTGCTGGGCGTCATCTCCGCGGTCGCGTTCGCCACCATCCTGGCGGTCGTCGCCGGGTTGACCATCACCGCGTCGGCCTCGTTCGCCCACGACGTCTATGCCAACCTGGTGCGGCACGGAGATCGCGAAGTCACCGAGGCCGAGCAGGTGCGGGTCTCCCGGATCACCGCGGTGGTGCTGGGCATCGTGGCCATCGGTCTCGGCATCCTGGCCAACGGCCAGAACATCGCCTTCCTGGTGGCGTTGGCCTTCGCCGTCGCAGCCGCAGCCAATCTGCCGACGATCGTCTACTCGCTGTACTGGCGACGGTTCAACACCCGTGGCGCGTTGTGGAGCATGTACGGCGGTCTGATCTCCACCATCGTGCTGATCATCTTCTCCCCGGCGGTGACGGGTTCGAAGACAGCGATGCTGCCCAGCATCGACATCGCCTGGTTCCCGCTGGCCAACCCGGGCATCGTGTCGATCCCGCTGGCCTTCGCCCTCGGCATCATCGGCACCCTGACCTCACCGGATGACGAAGATCCGACGGTCGCCGCCGAGATGGAGGTCCGGTCGCTTACCGGAGTGGGTGCGGAGAAGGCGGTAGCCCACTGACCCAGCACACCGGCCACGCGGATTAACCGGACCGGCGGCAGTGTTGTTCACATCCGTGAACAACCGCCGCCGGTCCTTCGCGTTCGCCGCCCTCGCGTACGCCTTCGCCGCCACCATGATCGGCACCACCCTGCCGACGCCGATATACGCGCTCTACGGCGAGCAGATGGACTTCGCGGTGGTCACCACCACGGTCATCTTCGCGGTGTACGCGGTGGGTGTGCTCGCCGCACTGCTGATCGCGGGTGGCTGGTCTGACGCGATCGGGCGCCGGCCGATGTTGATGGCCGGGCTGGGTTTCGCGCTCGCCAGTTCCACGCTCTTCCTGTTCGCCGACAACATCGCGCTGTTGCTGATCGGCCGACTGCTGTCCGGTCTGTCGGCCGGCATCTTCACCGGCACCGCCACCGCCGCGGTGGTGGAGTCGGTCGCGCCGCCGCGGCGGGGGTTGGCCACCACCGTGGCCACCATCGCCAACGTCGGCGGTCTGGGCAGCGGGCCGGTGCTGGCCGGACTGCTGGTGCAGTATGCCCCGCATCCGCTGGTGCTGCCGTTCCTCATCCACATCGTGTTGGTCCTGCTCGCGGTGCCCGCGGTGCTGCTCGCCCCGGAAACCTCCAGCCGGACCGGCCGGATCGCCGTGCAGCGCCTCGCCGTTCCCGCGCAGGTGCGCCCGGTGTTCCTGACCGCGGCCACCGCGGCGTTCGCCGGGTTCGCGGTGATGGGCCTGTTCACGTCGGTGGCCCCGTCCTTCGTGGCCGATGTGATCGGCATCGGCAACCATGCCCTAGCCGGCGCGGTGGCGGCCTCGATCTTCCTGGCCTCGGCCATCGCCCAGCTGGCCGGTCGCCACATCCCGCCGGCCCGCGCGGTCGCCGCGGGTGCTGCACTGCTGGTGATCGGGATGGTGATCTTGGCTGCGGCGCTGGCGTATTCGTCACTGGCCGGCATGCTGGCGGCTGCATTGGTGGCCGGTACCGGGCAGGGCATCAGCTTCAGCCGCGGACTGGCATCGGTCGTCGAACGCGTGCCGACGGCGCAGCGCGGCGAGGTCAGCTCCACCTACTTCGTGGTCGGCTACGTGGCGATATCGGTGCCGGTGGTCGGCGTGGGCCTGGCCGCACAGACCTGGGGTCTGCGCGCCGCCGGAGTGTGCTTCGCGGCCGTCGTCGGGGTGCTGGCGCTGGCCTGTCTGATCGCCATCCTGATTCAGGAGCGCCGGCCCTCCGAGCTGAGCAGTTCTCGCTAACCGCTCTTGCGGCGGAACTCCCGACGGCTGTTGTCGGCGGCACCGTGGGCCCGCGACTGCTTCCGGCCGGCATCGGCGTGCGACGCCCCAGCGTTGGCCTGCGTCTTCTTCCGCTCCAGCGCCTCGCGGAACTTGCGCTTGTTGTCGTCTTCGGGTGTCTCGTCGGCCATGGCGTCAGCCTAGCCCTCACAGCCGCCCGGGCGGCATCCCGTACAGATGCGAGATCGGCAGGGTCAGCAGCACCCGGCGGTCCTCGACCATCGCGCGACGGTAGTCGTCCCAGTCCGGATGCTCCCCCGCGATGTTGCGGTACAACGTGATCAACGCCTCGACGGTGTCGTCGTCGGGTGCCGCGGCAGGCGGGGTCAGCACCGCATGCCCCTCGGCGACGGCGTAGGCCCATCCGTCGTCGGAGGACACGTGGACCGAGGCGCGCGGGTCACGGCGCAGATTGCGGGTCTTGGCCCGCGGTTCGGTGACCGAGACCCGGATCGCCGCGTTGGGCGCGTCGAAGTAGTAGGACACATTGGACAGCTGTGGCCGACCGTCCTTCTTGATGGTGGCGAGCACACCCAGCGAGTTCCCGCTGATCAGTGCCAACAGCTTGTCATCGAAAACCAGGCGCCCCATGCCACGAGCGTACGACTCTACGATCGGGGATATGCGTGGCTTCGGCGGAACCAGCCTGGAAGGGGTGTCCGCGACGACGTTGTGGACCCTGCACAACCGCGGCACCGAGGCCAAGCGGTCCGACGGGGTGATCCGGGATCCGTGGGCGGTGACCCTGCTCGACACGATCGACTACGACTACCGCAAGTTCGGGAAACCCAATCAATCGCACGCGTTGCGGGCCCGCGCCTTCGACGCCGCCGCCATCGAGTATCTGACGGCCCACCCGAAGGCGTCGGTGGTGGCCCTGGCCGAAGGGCTCCAGACCAGTTTCTGGCGGCTGGCCCGGGCCGGGGTCGCCGACGAATTGACCTGGTATTCCATCGATCTGGAACCGGTGATGGAGCTGCGCCGGCGGCTGCTGCCACGCAACGACCGGATCATCGAGCTGGCGCAGTCCGCCCTGGACCGTAGCTGGATGGACCGGGTGAACACCGACAACGGCGTGTTCATCACCGCAGAGGGGTTGCTGATGTACCTGGAGCCCGAGGACTCGCTGAGCCTGATCGCCGATTGCGCGGCCAGATTCCCGGGTGGGCAGATGATGTTCGACTCGATCCCGCACTGGCTCAGTAGGCGCACGCTGACCGGTCTGAAGCTGTCGGACCGCTACCTCACCCCGGCGATGCCGTTCGCGATGACCGCCGACGAGGGACTGGCGCTGGCCGGCACCATCGACGGGGTGCGCAGCGCACGCGACATCATCGTGCCGCCGGGCCGCGGCGTGTGGCGGCTGACCAGCAGTACCGCCCTGGACCGGATCGGCGCGTTCCGGCGGAGCAGGCCGAGCATCACGCTGCTGGAGTTCGGCCGGTGACCCGCTATGCGGCGTTCCTGCGCGGGGTGAACGTGGGCGGGGTGAACCTCAAGATGGCCGACGTCGCCGCGGTGTTCACCGACGCCGGGTTCACCGACGTCAAGACCATCCTGGCCAGCGGCAACGTCCTGCTGGACAGCTCCGCGTCGACGGCCGCGGTGCGTCGCACCGCCGAGACCGCGCTGCGCGACGCGTTCGGCTACGACGCCTGGGTGCTGGCCTATGACGTCGACACCCTGGCCCGGATCTCGACGGACTATCCGTTCGAGCGCGACGTGCCCGAGCACCACTCATATGTCACCTTCGTCAGCGATCCGACCGTGCTCGACGAGCTGGTGACGCTGGCCGCCGACGCGGGTGAGACCGCGGCCCGCGGGGACGGGGTGCTGTACTGGCAGGTCGCCCGGTCGGCGACGCTGAACTCCGCGATCGGCAAGACGATGGGCAAGAAACGCTACAAATCCTCGACCACCACCCGCAACCTGCGGACGCTGGACAAGGTGCTGCGCTGAGCCCGCCGGTACATTCGCCACCATGAGCAACTCCTCCACCAGCAAGGCCGACGGCACCGTCCTGACCGGGGTCTCCGAGACCGCCCTGCTGACACTGCTGGTCCGGGCCACCGAGGCACGCAGGCCCGACGCGATCCTGCGCGACCCGGTGGCCGTCGACCTGGTCGACGCGATCGACTTCGATTTCGCGAAGTTCGGGCACGTCCGGCGCCAGGACATGGCGCTGCGCTCGCTGGCCTTCGACCGGGAGACCACGAGGTATCTGCGTGATCACCCCAAGGCCACGGTGGTGGCCCTGGCCGAAGGACTGCAGACCAGCTTCTACCGCCTCGATGCGTCCGGGATCGGCAACGAGTTCCGTTGGCACACCGTCGATCTCCCACCGATCACAGCACTGCGCGACAAGCTGTTGCCGCACTCGGACCGGATCTCGGTCAGCGCCCAGTCCGCCCTGGACTACAGCTGGATGGACGAGATCGACACCGAGCACGGGGTGTTCATCACCGCCGAGGGACTGTTGATGTATCTGCAGCCCAGCGAGTCACTCGGCCTGATCACCGAGTGCGCCAGGCGCTTCCCCGGTGCGCAGATGATGTTCGATCTGCCGCCGTACTGGTTCGCCTGGTGGGCCCGCAAGGGTCTGCTGCGCCCCTCGCTGCGGTACACGGTGCCGCCGATGCCGTTCAGCCTGACCGTGTCCCAGGCCGCCGACCTGGTCAACATCATCCCCGGCGTGCGGGCCGCCCACGACGTGCCGCTGCCGCCCGGACGGGGCGCGGTGCTCAACGCGCTGATCTGGGCGGCGCACCGGCTGCCGGTGCTGGATCCGCTGCGCGGGGTGACCACCCGACTGCAGTTCGGTTAGATCACCGCGACCGGTACCGCGCTGGAGAACCGCAGGCCGGGATCGGTGACCGGCCCGTTGCGCAGCACCTGGGCGTCGATGGTGTAGTTCATCGTCATCCGCCAGGGGCCGTGCACCCCTTGGCGTGGGATCTCGTCGACGGCGCGCTGCACGTACCCGGCGGCGAAGTCCAGCAGCGGTTTGGTGGCCATCTCCGGATCCTCCAGTTCCGGTCGCACGTGGGCGAATCCGTGCTCGTCCATGTGAGTGAGCAGTCGGCAGAAGTGCTCGCAGAGCAGCCCGACCTTGAGCGTCCAGGACGAGTTGGTGTAGCCGAACGCGAAAGCGAAGTTCGGCACCCCGCTGAGCATGATGCCCTTGTAGGCGACGGTCCGCGCGAAGTCGACCGGCTCTCCGTCCACGGTCAGCGTGATACCGCCGAACAGCTGGACGTTCAATCCCGTGGCGGTGACGATGATGTCGGCGTCGAGTTCGCGGCCGGACTCCAGCCGCACACCGGTCTCGGTGAAGGTCGCGATCCGGTCGGTGACCACCGAGGCGCTGCCGTTGCTGATCGCGTCGAACAGATCGGCGTCGGGTACCGCGCACAACCGCTGATCCCACGGGTTGTACTGCGGGCTGAAATGTTCGTCGACCGGATACCCGGCGGGCAGCTTGGCGGCGTTCACCCGCCGGATCAGCCACCGCGCCGCGGACGGGTATCTCTGGCAGAAGGTGTACACCGCACGCTGTTTGGCGATGTTCTTGCGGCGCGCCAGGGCGTAGCCACGGTCCTCGCCGAGCAGCCGGCGGGCCGTGTTCGCGAAGCCGTCCTTGGCGGGCACCGGCATGACGTAGGTCGGTGATCGCTGCAGCATGGTCACGTGCCCGGCCGTCTTCGCCATCGAGGGCACCAGGGTCACCGCGGTAGCGCCGCTGCCGATGATCACCACCTTCTTGCCGGTGTAGTCCAGATCTTCGGGCCAGTGCTGCGGGTGCACGATCTGCCCGGTGAACCGGTCGCGCCCCGCGAACTCCGGCGTGAAGCCCTCGTCGTAGCGGTAGTAGCCGCCGGCGCAGAACAGCCAGTTGGCGCTGAACCGGAGCAGTTCGCCGTCATGCTCGACCTCGACGATCCACCGGGCGTCGGCGCTGCTCCAGGCCGCGCCGATGACCCGGTGATGGAAGCGGATATTGGACTCGATGCCGTTCTCGTCCACGGTCTCGCGCAGGTAGGCGAGGATCTTGTCCGCGGTGGCGATGGCGTGTTCATCGCGCCAGGGTTTGAACTCGTAGCCGAACGTGTGCAGATCGGAGTCGGACCGAATTCCGGGGTAGCGGAACAGATCCCAGGTCCCTCCGGTCGCACCCCGCGATTCCAGGATGGTGTAGCTGCGGCCCGGATGGTCGCGCTGCAGGTAGTAGGCCGCCCCGATCCCGGAGATCCCGGCACCGACGATCAACACGTCAACTGATTCCATGGCCTGCTCCTGTCCGCAAGGGCGATCGATGTATCGATCGTCGCCCCTCGCGGCCCCGCCAGCCAGGTCAGAACATACCTGTTCAACGCTTCAGTGGTGCAGAGTGCACCACCGGCCTAGGGTGGGGCGATGGCCGAGGAACTTCCGTCGCCACGGGTCAGGGAGTTGATCCGGCAGTGCGCGCAGATTGTGGTCGGCGCCCGCCCGGAATGGCTCGAAGAACTGGACCAGGCGGTGTTGGCGGCGAGCCCGGTGATCGCCGCCGACCCCGAGCTGGCCGCCGCGGTGAGCCGCAGCAATCGCGCCAACCTGTTCTTCTGGGGCACCGCCAACGTCCGCGATCCGGGTGCACCGGTACCGCCGAACACCGGACCGGAGCCGCTGACCATCGCCCGCGAGCTGGTGCGCCGCGGTATCGATGCGTTCCCCCTCGACGCCTACCGGGTCGGCGAGGGTGTGGCCTGGCGCCGGCTGATGGAGATCGCCTTCGAGCTGACCAGCGACCCCGCCGAGTTGCACGACGTGCTGCAGACCTGCTCGCGCTCCATCAGCGCGTTCGTCGATGCGACGTTGGCCGGCATCGCCGCCCAGATCGAGCTGGAGCGCGACGAACTGACCCGCGGCAGCCTCGCCGAACGGCGCGAGACCGTCACGCTGCTACTGGAGGGCGCCCCGATCCCCCGGGACCGCGCCGAGCACCGGCTCGGCTACGCGCTGACCGGCAGTCACACCGCGGCCGTCATCTGGACCGACAGTCACGCCGGGGACCTGGCGAGGCTGGACAGGGCCGCCGAGGCGGTCGGCCGTGCCGGCGGCGGGCGACCGCTGAGTGTGCTGGCCAGCACCGCGACCCGCTGGGTGTGGACGCCCGGCGGTGTCGACAGCGACGCGGTGGCGGCCTCGATCGCGGTGTACCCCGATGTCCGGGTCGCCATCGGCACCGCCGGTGACGGGGTGGGCGGGTTCCGGCGCAGTCATGTCGAGGCCATCACCACCCAGCAGATGATGGCGCGGCTACATTCACCGCAGCAGCTCGCGCGGTTCACCGACGTCGAGATGGTCTCGCTGATCACCGCAGACCCCGACCGGGCAGGCGAATTCGTCGGTCGGGTACTGGGCGACTTCGCCGGAGCCGGGGCCGAATTGCAGGACGCGGTCAGGGTATTCGTGGCCAGTCAGTGCAATGCCTCGCGCGCGGCGGCCCGGCTCTACACACATCGCAACACCCTGCTGCGCCGGCTCACCCGCGCCGACGAACTGCTCCCCGCGCCGTTGGCCCAGTGCAGCGTCGACGTGGCGGTCGCGTTGGATGTGCTGCGCTGGACCGGGTAGCCGGTCAGTCGACGGCCGCTTTCAGTCGAACGCAGCGTCGAGGTAGCGCAGCGCCTCGGCCTTGCTCAGGCCCTGCGCCCGGGCCGTCTCGGCGAAGGCGTGCGCGGCGGCGGCCATCGCGTTCTCGGCAGGATCGACGCTGGCCACGAAAGTGCCGAACCGGCCTCGGGTTTCGAGGACGCCTGCGGTTTCCAGCTCGCGGTAGGCCCGGGCCACGGTGTTCACCGCGAGGCCGACCTGCCCGGCGAGATCCCGGACCGTCGGCAGCCGGGTGCCGGGCGTGAGTCGTCCGTCACGCACCCCATCGATGATCTGCGTGCGCAACTGTTCGAACAGCGGAGATCCGGCCTGGTGATCCAGCCGCACCCATTCCCCCAGACCGCCCACGTGCCCAGTATGTCGCACGCGCGATAGTTTGGTCAGGTGCGAGTGACGTTGCTGAGCGGCGCGGGCATGTCCGCCGAGAGCGGTGTGCCCACGTTCCGCGATGTCGAGACCGGTTTGTGGGCACACGTCGACCCCTACGAGATTTCCAGCAGTGACGGCTGGCAGCGGCACCCGGAGCGGGTGTGGGCCTGGTATCTGTGGCGGCACTACATGATGAGCGCCGTCGACCCGAACCCCGGCCATCTGGCGGTGGCCGCCTGGGAGGACTACGCCGAGGTGCACGTCGTCACCCAGAACGTGGACAACCTGCACGAACGGGCCGGTAGCAGCCGGGTGCACCACCTGCACGGCAGCCTGTTCGAGTTCCGCTGCGACCGGTGCCACACCCCGTACAGCGGCGAGCTGCCCGCCATGCCGGAACCGGTCGAGATGATCGATCCGCCGCGCTGTTCGTGCGGCGGGCTGATCCGGCCCAATGTGGTCTGGTTCGGCGAGGGTCTGCCCGATGACGCCTGGGATGCCTCGGTGCAGGCCGTGGCCAAGGCCGATGTGGTGATCGTGGTCGGTACGTCGTCGGTGGTCTACCCGGCCGCGGGTCTGCCGGAGGCCGCGCTGGCCAACGGCATCCCGGTCATCGAGGTGAACCCGCAGGAGACGCCGCTGTCGGCGGCTGCCACCGCCGTGGTGCGGGAATCCTCGGCGACCGCCCTGCCCGATCTGCTGCAGCGGCTGCCCAAGCTGCTGAGCTGACCCCTACGGCCGGCTGGCACGCCCGAGGGCGAACTCGGTGACCGGCAGCGGTACCCAGGCCGGGAAGGTCTGCGCGCGCCGGGCGGTGGCCACCGAGAAGCCGGCCGCGGCGATCGACGCTTCGGTGTTGCGGTGGGTGTGGCAGTTGCCGAGCAGCCGCGGCCACACCGTCGCGTCGGCCACCTTCTGCAGCGTCCCGCGCGCCCCGACGCCGGCCACATGCTCCAGATACCGCAGTTCGCCACCGGGTTTGAGTACCGAATAGAGCTGGCGCACAACACCGTCGGGATCATCGACCGAACACAGCACCAGCGAGCACACCACGGCGTCGAACGACTGATCTTCCTCGAAATCCTCGATCGCGGCGGTACTGACGGTCACCAGCACCGGCGCGGTGCGGGCGGCCTGGCGCGCCACCTCGGCGAGCCGGCGTTCAGGTTCCAGGGCGACCACCTCGGTGACACCGGCCGGGTAGTGCGCGAAGTTCGTTCCGGTTCCGGCGCCGACCTCCAGGACCCGGCCGGTCAGGCCGGCCAGGTTGGCCGTCCGCAGCCGGCGCAACGCTTCCGGTTCGTGCCCGGACAAGGCGATCCACAGCCGGGCGAAGAAGGGGTTGTCCACAAGATCACTCATCCGGTTGCTCCTCGAGCTCCTTGAGTTTCGCGAGTTTCTCGATGGCCGCCCCGGGCTCGAGATCGGCCCCGATGAAGCCGATGGCGATGTGACCAGAGCATATCGACCGCAACACCCGGTCGGTGAACTCTTCGGCGTCACCCCAGGGCAGGTAGGGCTTGGCGATCAGCAGCGCCGCGACGCCGTGCGCGGCCGTCCACAGCTCCAGGGCCGCGGCCGTGGAATCCCCACGCGGGTAGACACCTTCATCCATCAGCCGCTCGATCGTGGCGCGCATGTGCACGAACGCCGAACTGGCCAGCGTCATGTCGACATCGCTGTCGGGCCGGCCCTCACCCATGGTCGCGATGCGGTACAGCTCCGGGGTCCGCCGCGCGAACCGCACATACGCCAAGCCCTGCGCGCGCAGCACCTCGATGGTCGAGCTCGCCTCGGTGGCGACGCGCTGCATCTCCTCGTCGAGCTGCTCGAAATACCGCGCGCAGACCGCGTCGAGCAGCGCGTCTTTATCGGCGAAGTGCAGGTAGATCGACGGCGAGGTCACCCCGACCCGTTGCGCGACGGCGCGGATCGCCACCGCCTTGGAATGCCCGGTCTCCAGCAGCAGATCGGTGGCGGCGTCGAGGATCTCCTCGCGCAGTTGCTCACCGGAGCCCCGCGCGGCTCTGCGGCGTTTGGGTGCTGGGGCGGACACGCTAACCAGTGTCCGCTACCGCCACGGGCTGCTTTTCCCGGCGGTCGGGCTCGGGGTCCCCGGACTCGTTGATCCCGATCCGGGCGTGCAGCCGGACCAGCGGCGCCGGAGCCCACCAGTTCCACCGGCCGAGCAGGTGCATGAAGGCCGGCACCAGCACCATCCGCACCAGGGTGGCGTCGACCAGCACCGCCAGTGTGAGTCCGACGCCGAACATCCGCATGAAGGACACCTCGGCGGCGATCAGCGCCGCGAAGGATATCGACATGACCAGCGCCGCGGCGGTGATCACCCGGCCGGTGCGGGCCAGCCCGAGCGCCACCGCCTCGTCGTTGTCGGCCCGCGCCGACGATTCGGCCCCGTCGGCCCGCGCCGACGATTCAGACCTCTCGCGGCGGGCCAGCCAGTTCTCCCGGATCCGGGCCAGCAGGAACACCTCGTAATCCATGGACAGGCCGAAGGCTATGCAGAACAGCAGCACCGGCATGTTGGCCACCAGGGTGCCGGTCGAGGTCGTGCCCAGCGCCCAGAGGTGCCCCTCCTGGAAGATCCAGACCAGGGCCCCGAACGCGGCGGTCAACGAGAGAATGTTGAGCGCAATGGCTTTCACCGGGAGCACGATGCTGCCGGTGAGCAGGAACAGCAGCCCGAAGGTGATGACGGCGATCAGCCCGAGCACCCACGGCAGCCGGTCGGTGATCGCCGTGACGCTGTCCCGGTTGATCTGCGCGATACCGGTCAGCTGCACGTCATGCCCGCCCGGCCCGGGCACCGCGTGCAGCGCGTCGAGCTGGGTTTCCGACGCGTCGGAGAACAGCGGTGCGCTGCTGCTGACGGTGAGGAAGGCGCTTCCGTCGGCGACGCCGGTCGCCGCCACCGGCGGCCCGGTCCTGGCACCGTCGACGAAGGTTCCGGTGGGAGCCGACACGGCGGTCACGGCGGCCACCTTCGACAGGCCGGCGGCGTAGTGCTCGAGATCGGCAGGAGCCAGCCCGTGCGCGTCGGGGACGACGATGCTCACCGCGGTCGCCGAGTTGTCCACGTAGTCGTTGCGCAGCTGATCGCCGACCTGATGCGCGGACGCCGACGCCGGCAGCACCCGGTCGTCGGGGAAGCCCCATTTGACCCCGAGGAACGGCGCGCCCAGCACCAGCAGCAGGGTCACGACGGCCAGCCCGAGCGGGACGGCGCGCCGCATCACCCGGTGCGTCCAGCGGTACCAGAACTGCTGCTCGACGGGTTTGGGCGCCGGGTCGGCCTTGCGGAACAGCCGCCGCACGTTCAGCGCGTCCATCCGGTCACCGAGCAGCCAGATCGCCGCCGGGGTGACGACGACGGCGGCCAGCGCCGCGAAGCCGACGGTGGCCACACCGGCGTAGGCGAAGGATTTCAGGAAGTACATCGGGAACAGCAGCATCGCCACCATGGACAGGGCGACCGTGGTCGCCGAGAACACCACGGTCCGCCCGGCGGTGGCCATGGTGCGGATCAGCGCCCGTTCCCGCGGGACGCCGTCGGCGAGTTCGTCGCGGTAGCGGCTGATGATCAGCAGGGTGTAGTCGATGGCCAGCGCCAGCCCCATCGCGATGGACAGGTTGAGCGCGAAGATCGAGACGTCGGTGCTGAAGGTGATGAGCCGCAACACCGACATCGACCCGAGGATGGCCATCCCGCCGACGGCCATCGGGACCGCCGCGGCGACCAGACCGCCGAACACCCACACCAGCACCAGGAAGCTGAGCGGGATGGCGATGGCCTCCATGCGCAGCAGATCCTTTTCGGTCTGGGCGTTGATCTGCGCGTAGACCATGGCGGTGCCGCCGGAGCGGATGGTCAGGCCGGGCCGGTCGTGGACGAGTTCGTCGGACAACGCCTTGGCGTACTTCTGGGCGTCGTTCTCCCCGCCGGTGATGCCCGCGACGATGAGACCGGATTTCTGGTCGGTGCTGATCAGTTCGGTCGAGGCGGGCGGCGGGACGGTCCAGGCCGAGGCGACCTGGGCGACGTGCGGCGAGTGCGCCAACCGGTCGGCGATGTCGGTGCCGGCGGCGGTGGCCGCCGGGCTGTGTACCCCGTCGTCGGAGGTGACGGTGATCAGCAGCTGCATGTCGCCCTGATCGAACTTCTCGGTGAGCAGTGCGGAGGCCTGCGCGGATTCCGAGGTGGGGTCCTGGAAGCCACCCGCGGACAGGGTCTTGGCGACCGGGATCCCGAAGATCGCGGCGGCGACCATGATGAGGGCCGCGATGGCGAGCACCCGGCGTGGGGCGGCTATCGCGAGCCGGGCGATTCGGTTCAGCACGAGCGGTCCCTCCGAAGTGGCATATCGCCGTTAAGTTAACAATGATAAGTCAGGCCGTCAACGCTGTCGCACCGCTCTTGATACGAGCGGACCCGGGCTCCGGTTCACCCCGGGCCCGGCGGCCACACCCCGCGGCCCCACGCCGAGCGTGAAGCCCCTGCGGGAATTCCCGGATTTCGCCGCAGAGGTTTCACGCTCACGTCCAGACAGGCGCTCGTCGACACCACCAGCACCATCAGTCACTTCTGTAACAGCGAAAATCGTCGACACGCGCCACTCGGCCTACTAGTGAGTAAGAATTTGCTGAGCGTCGGGGTGAAACCAGGGGTCCCGGCAAACTTTCAGCCACCTGGGGGCGACCTCGAAGGTCTGCCATATGCGCAGCTCAGGGGCCAGTTTGCAGCATATCCCCAGCCCGGTTCCCAGCTCGCCAGCAGCCTAAACCTACCCGGCGGTAAGAATTGCCACGAATTTCCGAACCTGAGCTCAAAGATCTCTTAATCGGCGGTCATACAGTTCTTGGCATGTGGATCGACGACACCAGCGCAGATGTCATCAAAGTTGATTTCGACGCCCTGTACCACGGGGATGTCCTGGTCGAGGGTGACACCTCAGAACAGTTCCCAGACCTCGCCACCGCGGTCTGACCCGACCGTCCCATGAGGCCGTACACGGCCTCACCGTGGCTCTGACAAGAACCGCCCGATCGAACACCGCGAGTTTCCTCGCGGGTCCGACCGGGCGGTCTTTGTCTCTACGGAGCAGGCCGGTACAGCTCAGGCGGAAGCCTGCTCCGGCTCGTCCAGGTTGATCATGTCGGCGAGGCGTCCGGTGATGATGTCCTCGGCCTCGTCCACGATGCGGCTGATGAGCTCATCGCAGGTCGGGATGTCGTCGATCAGGCCCATCACGGTACCCACGGTCCAGATGCCGGCGTCGATGTCGCCGTCGTCGAACACCTTGCGGCCACGCACACCGGCCACCAGATCCTTGACGTCCTCGAACTGCCCGCCCTTGTTCAGGATCTCCACCACCTCACGCGAGACGACGTTGGACGCCACCCGCGCAGTGTTGTGCAGGCTGCGGAAGATCAGCTCGGTGCCGCGCTCGGTGCCGGCCACGATAGCTTCCTTGACGTTCTGGTGGATGCAGGACTCCACCGTGCACATGAAGCGGGTGCCCATGTTGATCCCGTCGGCGCCCAGTGCCAGCGCGGCCACCAGACCACGTGCGTCACCGAAACCGCCCGAGGCGATCATCGGGATCTCGATCTCCTTGGCCGCCGCCGGGATCAGCACCAGGCCCGGGACATCGTCCTCACCGGGATGCCCGGCGCACTCGAAGCCGTCGATGCTGATGCCGTCCACGCCGAGGGTCTGAGCCTTCACGGCGTGCCGCACCGAGGTGCACTTGTGCAGCACCTTGATCCCGTTGTCGTGGAACATCGGCAGGTGCGGACCGGGGTTGGAGCCCGCGGTCTCGACGATCTTGATGCCCGAGTCGACGATCACCTGGCGGTACTCGTCATACGGCGGCGGGTTGATCGACGGCAGGATGGTCAGGTTCACCCCGAACGGCTTGTCGGTCAGATCCCGGGTCTTGGCGATCTCGTTGGCCAGATCGGCCGGGGTCGGCTGGGTAAGCGCCGTGATGAATCCCAGACCGCCCGCATTCGCGACCGCGGCCACGAGTTCGGCGCGGCCGACCCACTGCATACCGCCCTGGGCGATCGGATGCTCGACACCGAAGGCCTCGGTGAACTTGGTTACCAGTGCCATATCAATCCTTACCTAGGAGCCATACGGATAGCGCCATCCAGCCGGATGACCTCGCCGTTGAGCATCGGGTTTTCCACGATGTGCACGGCAAGTGCACCGTACTCGTCCGGGTCGCCGAGGCGGGCCGGATGCGGAACCTGCTGCCCCAGCGACTTCTGCGCCTCTTCGGGCAGCGAGCCCAGCAGCGGGGTCTTGAACAGGCCCGGGGCGATGGTGCAGACGCGGATCAGGTTGCGCGACAGGTCACGCGCGACCGGCAGGGTCAGCCCGACGACGCCGCCCTTGGATGCCGAGTAGGCGGCCTGGCCGATCTGGCCGTCGAATGCGGCCACCGAAGCGGTGTTGATGATGACGCCACGCTCTTCGTTCTTCAGCGGCTCGGTCTTCGCGATCCGCTCAGCGGCCAGCCGCAGCACGTTGAAGGTGCCGATCAGGTTGACCTCGACCACCTTGCGGAAGCCGTCCAGCGGGAACGGGCCTTCCTTGCCGAGCGTCTTGATGGCGTTGCCGATGCCGGCGCAGTTGACGTTGATGCGCACCGGGCCGAGCGACTCGGCCACGTCGAGGGCCTTGGTCACGGCCTCCTCGTCGGTGACGTTCGCGGCGACGAACTTGGCCCGCGGGCCGAGTTCGGCGACGGCTTCCTCACCCTTGAGGTCGATGACGACCACCGAGGCGCCGGCGTCGAGCAGTCGCTTGGTGGTCGCCAGACCGAGGCCCGAGGCCCCGCCGGTGACGACCGCTACCGAATCCTTGATTTCCACGTTTCGTACTTCCTTTCCGAAATTTTGACGAAGCGTTTGCTTTCTAGGCCCAGTCTTTGAGGACGGCGTCGTTGTCGGCGCCGACCGACGGCGGGGCCGACGGCACGTCGGGCACGCTGCGCGAGAACCGCGGGGCGGGCATCGGCTGCAGACCGTGCGCGGTCTCGTAGAAGGTGGAGCGCTCGGTGACGTGCGGTTCGGTGAGCACCTCCCCGAAGGACAGCACCGGCGTGGCGCAGGCGTCCGAGCCGGCGAAGATCTGCGCCCACTCGTCGCGGGTCTTGGTCTTGAACACCTCGGTGAAGGTGGTCCGCAGTTCTTCCCATCGGCTGATGTCGTTCTGGGCCGGCAGGGACGCCGGGTCCAGGCCCAGCTTCTCCAGCAGTTCGGCGTAGAACTGCGGCTCGATCGACCCGATCGCGAAGTACCTGCCGTCGGAGGTCTCGTAGGTGTCGTAGTAGGGCGCGCCGGTGTCGAGCATGTTGGTGCCGCGCTCGTCGGACCAGACGCCCTGGGCCCGGAAGGCCCACATCATCTGGACCAGGACCGAGGATCCGTCGATCATCGCCGCGTCGACGACCTGGCCCTTGCCCGAGGTCTGCCGCTCCCACAGCGCCGAGAGGATGCCGAGCAGCAGGAACATCGACCCGCCGCCGAAGTCGCCGGCCAGGTTCAGCGGCGGCACCGGCTTCTCACCCTTGCGCCCGACGGCGTGCAGGACGCCGTTCAGCGAGATGTAGTTGATGTCGTGGCCGGCCTGCTGGGCCCGCGGGCCTTCCTGGCCCCAGCCGGTCATCCGGGCGTAGACCAGCTTCTCGTTGACCTCGGCGCAGTCCTGCGGCCCCAGCCCGAGGCGTTCGGTGACACCGGGGCGGAAGCCCTCGATGAGCACATCGGCCTTGGCGACCAGTTGCAGCACCAGGGCCCGGCCCTCATCGGACTTGAGGTCCGCGGTGACCGAGCGCCGGTTGCGCAGCATCGGATCGCGCACCGCGCCGTCCTTGGCCGTCGGGCGCTCGATGCGCACCACGTCGGCGCCGAGATCGCCCAGGATCATCGCCGCGTGCGGGCCGGGGCCGATACCGGCCAGTTCGACGACTCGCAAACCTTGTAGAGGTCCCGCCATTGCTTCCGTCCTTCATCGTTTTTGAACGCCGCGGTGCCGGAGAACACCAATCGGTTGACCGGTGACATAGCTTACTTGTATAACCAAGTCGACCGGCCGCGGGTCAACTTACCCGCCGAACCTGAGGGCGTACTGATGACGTATCGCAGCATCGACCAGTTGACCGTGGAACTCTCCGATGGCGTGTTGTCGGTGACGCTGAACCGCCCCGACACCCTGAACTCGTTGTCGGAGGCGATGCTGACCGGCATCGCCGAGGCCCTCACCCAGGCCGCCACCGACCCGGACGTCCGCGTCGTGAAGTTGTCCGGCGCCGGCCGCGGTTTCTGCTCCGGTGCCGGGATCAGCGCCGAGGACATCTCCGCCAAGAGCGTCAACGGCCCCGAGGTGGTGCTCGACGCCGCCAACGACGCGGTACGCGCCATCGTCGCGCTGCCCAAGCCGGTGGTCGCGGTGGTCCAGGGCCCGGCGGCCGGGGTCGGGGTATCACTGGCTACCGCCTGCGATGTCGTACTCGCTTCGGAGAAGGCGTTTTTCATGCTCGCCTTCACCAAGATCGGTCTGATGCCCGACGGTGGCGCCTCGGCGTTGATCGCCGCGGCGGTCGGCCGCATCCGC
Source organism: Mycolicibacterium diernhoferi (assembly GCF_019456655.1). Taxonomy (NCBI): domain Bacteria; kingdom Bacillati; phylum Actinomycetota; class Actinomycetes; order Mycobacteriales; family Mycobacteriaceae; genus Mycobacterium; species Mycolicibacterium diernhoferi. The sequence goes on from NZ_CP080332.1 coordinate 4,697,082, forward strand.
GCCCAGCGGATGGCGCTGCTCGCCGAGCGGATCACCGCGGCCGAGGCCTACGACTGGGGTCTGGTCACCTCGGTGCACGCCCCCGAGGAACTCGACGCCGCGGTGGACAAGGTGCTGGCCACCCTGTCCGGCGGGCCGGCCGTCTCGCTGCGCAAGACCAAGCAGGCCATCAACGACGCCACCCTCACCGAACTGGAAGCGGCCATTGCCCGCGAGCGCGAAGGGCAGCTGATCCTGCTGACCTCCAAGGATTTCGCCGAAGGCACCAAGGCCTTCCAGGAAGGCCGCCGGGCCACCTTCAGCGATCACTGACCACCGCCGGCCCTCGGCCGGGAAAACCATTGGACTGAGCCGATCCCGTCGGGCACCATCGACGGGTGAGTACGCAAGTGGGCGGTTCGGGCTGGCGGGTACTCGCACCCTTCAAGTTCCGTGACTACCGACTGCTGATCGCCGCGGTCGCGTGTTCGATCTTCGCGACCGGCATGTGGACCGTGGTGATGGCGCTGCAGGTCATCGCGATCAGCAATGATCCGGCCGCACTGTCGCTGGTGGCCACCTGCCTGGCCGGCGGTCTGGTCGCCTTCGTGCTCGTGGGAGGCATTGCGGCCGACCGGTTTCCGCAACGTCGTATCATCATCCTCGTCGAGGCGGTGAACACCGTCGCGGTGAGTGCGGTGGCGGTGCTGGGCCTGCTCGGCTCGTTGCGACTCTGGCACATGGCGATCGCCTCGGCGGCGCTCGGGATCGCGGCGGCCTTCTTCTTCCCGGCCTACAGCGCGTATCTGCCCCGGCTGCTACCGGCCGAACAACTGTTGGCGGCCAACGGAATCGAGGGCGTCATGCGCCCGACGCTGCAGCAGGCCATCGGCCCGGGCATGGCCGGTGTGCTGATCGGCGCCACCTTCCCGACCGTCGGCGCTGTCATCTGTGCGGTGCTCTACGGCACCGGGTTGACACTGCTGATCGCCACCCGTCCCGTCGTGCATCGGCCGGAAACCGAGTCCGCCAAAACCCGGGTACTCACCGATCTGCGCGAGGGATTCCGGTTCATGGTGCGGACCCCGTGGCTGCTGGCCACGCTGCTGTTCGCCAGTGGCTTCGTGCTGTTGATCATGGGACCGATCGAAGTCCTGTTGCCCTTCATCACCAACGCGCGCTTCGAAAACGGGGAACGAACCTTCGGTTTCGTGCTGGCCGCGTTCGGCGCCGGCGGCGCGGTCGGTGCGCTGGCGGTGTCCACGTGGCGGCTGCCGCGCCGCTACATGTCGGTGCTGATGTCGTGCTGGTGTATCGGCAACCTGCCGATCATCGTGCTGGGCTACACCTCGTCGTTTCTGCTGATGTCGTCGGCATCCTTCGTCATCGGCGTGACCAGCGGTGCGGCCATGGTCATCTGGGGCACCCTGTTGCAGCGCCGGGTGCCGCCGCAGATGCTGGGCCGGGTGTCCAGCCTGGACTTCTTCGTCTCCCTGGTGTTCATGCCGGTGTCGATGGCGGTGGCCGGGCCGCTGTCCAAGGTCATCTCGATCGAGACGATCTTCCTGATCGCGGGGGTGGGACCGGTACTGCTCGGATCGGTCGCCTACCTCGCGGCGCGGATGTTCCGCGACGAGATCGAGCATCCGCTCGACGTCCGGTGATCAGACACCGAACAGGGGCGGCAGCACCAGCACCATCGCCAGCCCCCACCAGAAGTGGGTCAGCATGGGCGCCAGCACACCGCCGGTGACCCACCGCTCGTAGGCGCACACCGCGCCCAGCAGGACCGCCGCGAAACCGAGCATCGGGTTGCCGGAGGCCAGGGTGGTGAAGATGTAGATGATCGTCGACACGATCGCGGGATAGAAGGTGCCCAGCGCGGTGTACAGCGCGCCACGGAAGAACACCTCCTCGGCGAGACCGTTGATCACCGTGATGAACACGACCAGCGGCAACGCCCCCTGGTTCGCGAAAACCAGTACGTCGGTGATGTATTCACGCACACCGGGGATCTCGCGGGCCACCAGTGCACCGGCCACGAACGCGGCGGCCACGATCAGGCCGACGGCGGTGCCGGCCAGCGCCGGCGACCGCTCCTGCCCCGCGTAGCGCACCGCGCCCAACTGCAGTGGGCCCGAGACGATCCCACCTCCGATCCAGACCGCGGCCATCGCCAGCGTGAGCCAGTAGAACGAGGCGTCGCCCGGCGACCGGGTCAGCGAAAGGCTCAGCAGGACGGCCCCGATCACCAACACCACCGACACGGTGATGCGGCGCCTGCGCACCACCGACGGAGGTTCGGACACGCCGACGGCCGGGGTCCGCCACCAGGGCTGCGTCAATACCGGATCACTCAACGCGGATCCACCTTCGCTGCCAGCCCGGCCAACACATCGAGCCCGGTGCGAACCGCCGCCTTGGCCGGCCCCGGAAGGGGGGCCAGCATGCTCAGCGCGGGGCGCGCAATCCACGGAGTGAGCTGCCGGATCCGGGCCACATCGCCGCCCGCCCAGTCCGGGTCGGTGTCGGCGAGATGATGCGAATCGGCCAGCTTGTCGACCGGACGGCGCGGATGCATGGCCAGCGCACGCAGCATGGCGTCCTCCACCGTGAGCAGGCCGCCATCCGGGTCGGGCACCAGAGCGCGCAGCCCGTCATCGTTTGCGGTCATCGGATAGTCCAGGGAGGCAGTCAGATCCGCTGTCAGACCGCCGGGCACCGGCAGCACCGCCGCCGACACCCGGGACACCAGCGCGGTGGGCACAGCACCGACCGGGACCTCGAACTGCCGATTGCCGCTGAGTCGGGCGTAGGTCAGGAGCAGGTCGCGGTAGGTGGTGGTCTCCGGCCCACTGATGTCATAGGAGCCGGCCGGGACCAGGTCGGGATCGGCCGCGGCGACCAGGTAGTGCAGCACATCGCGGATCGATATCGGGTCGATCGGATTGGACATCCAAGAGGGCAGCGGCAGGACCGGGAACCGGTCGCTGACATAGCGCAGGATCTCGAAAGAGGTCGATCCCGCACCGATGATCAGCGCCGCACCCAGCCACACGACTTCTGGGCCACCGTCGACGTGCAGTGCCTCGGCCACCTCGGCACGGCCGGCCAGATGATCCGACAGCGTATCGGCGCCGGGCACGAATCCGCCCAGGTAGACGATGCGTCGCACCCCGGCGGCGCGGGCCACCTCCCCGACATTTCCCGCGGCGCGGTTGTCCGATTCCCGGAAACCCGGGTCCCCGATCCCGTGCAGCAGGTAGTACACCACGTCGATCTGGCCCGCAGCCTCGAAAGCAGCAGTGGTGGAACGGGATTCACGCGCATCCATCGGCACGGCGGTGACACGGGAGTACCAGCCGTAGTCGGCCAGCCGTCCCGGGTCACGGCTGGTGACCGCCACCTGATGACCTGCTTCGAGGAGTTCGGTGACGAGCCGCGAGCCGATATAGCCGGTGGCACCGGTCAGCAGGATCCGCATAGCCCCAACGTACCCAGGAGTCAGCGGCTGAAACCGGACTACCGGTGCAGTTCGATGAGCCCCTGGTAGACCTGGGCGTTCACGATGTTGTGGGCCTTCTCTTCGTCGGTCAGCTCGCGACGGACCTTGCCCGGCACCCCGGCCACCAGCGATCCGGGCGGGATGACCGCGCCCTGCGGGACCACGGCGCCGGCCCCGACCAGCGAACCCGCGCCGATCACCGCACCGTTGAGCACGATCGCACCCATCCCGATCAGGCAGCCATCCTCGACGGTGCAGCCGTGCAGCACCGCGTTGTGCCCGACGCTGACGTTGGATCCCACCCGCAGCGGGAAACCCGGATCGACATGGGCGGTGACGCCGTCCTGCAGGTTGGAGCCGACACCGATCTCGATGGGTTCGAACTCCGCCCGCAGGGTGGCGCCGTACCAGACACTGGCCTTCGCGGCGAGGATGACCTGACCGATCACGCTGGCGTTGGGCGCAACCCAGGATTCGGCGTGCAGTGCGGGAGCTCGGCCCTGGATGGGAATGATCAGCGGTTCAGGCATGGCCGTCATCGTAGTCAGACTCGGCCCTGAACACCCTGATACACCTTGCGGTAACTCGTCGGGGACATCCCGACCCCGCGCCGCAGGTGATGTCGCAGATTTCCGCCGGTCCCCAATCCGGACAACCGGGCCACCTCGTCGACGGACAGATCCCGGGATTCGAGCAGTTCTCGGGCCCGGTCCAGGCGGCGGTTACGGATCCAACTGCCCGGCGCCTCACCGGTTTCCGCGCGGAACCGGCGGTTGAAGGTGCGCGCGTTCAGGTGTGCATGCCGGGCCAGCACCTGCACGGTCAGTTCCTCGCCGAGATGAGCCAAGGCCCACTGCCGGGTGGCGGCGGTGGAGGCCTGATCGGTCACCGGCAGCTGATGGTCGATGAACTGGGCCTGGCCGCCTTCACGCCACGGCGGCACCACGCAGTACCGGGCGACGTCGTTGGCCACCCGGGCGCCGTGGTCGGCCCGGATGATGTGCAGGCACAGGTCGATTCCCGCCGCCAGCCCCGCCGAGGTGAGTACGTCACCGTCGTCGACGAACAGGACGTTCTCGTCGACCCGCACGCGGGGATACAGCGTCCGCAGCGCATCGGCGTGCCGCCAGTGGGTGGTGGCCGGGCGCCCGTCGAGCACCCCGGCGGCCGCGAGCACGAAGGCCCCGGTGCAGATGGACACCAGCCGGGTGCCGGGCCGGATCGTCTCGAGTGCGGCGACCACCTCGGGTTCCAGCGCGCCGTCGACACGGGCGGGCGGATACCGGGTGCCCGGGATGACGACGGTGTCGGCTTCGGCCAGCGCCTCCGCCCCGGCCGCCGGGAGCATCGCGAAACCGGTGGTGGCCGGCACCGGTCCGGCGGTGACCGCACACGTGGTCACCTCGTACAGCGCGGCGCCGCGCTCGTCGGTGGCACTGCCGAACAGCGTCGGCGCGATGGTGGCGTCGAAACCCACCACCGGCGGCAGCCACAGAACGGCGACCCGATGCATGCCTCAGTTTGGCATGTTTTTGACGAGTGCTGTCATTCATGCCACTTGGCGGGGGCGGACCACGCCCGCCAGGATTCGACGCATGACAGTTCTGCGCGCCCCCGGACGGCTGCACTGGGCCTGGGTGGTGGCCGGCGTCAGCTTCGTGGCGATCCTCGGCGCGGCCGCGTTCCGGTCGGTGCCCGGGGTCATGATGAACCCGCTGCACCAGGAGTTCGGCTGGTCGCACGGCACGGTGGGTGTCGCGATGGCCGTCAACATGACGCTCTACGGCGTCACGGCGCCGTTCGCCGCCGCGCTGATGGACCGCTTCGGCGTGCGCCCGGTGCTGTCCGGCGCCCTGCTGCTGATCGCGTCCGGCTCGGCGCTGAGCGTCGTGATGACGGCGAGCTGGCAGCTGGTGCTGCTGTGGGGTGTGCTGGTCGGCATCGGCACCGGCGCCATCTCGATGGGCTTCGTGGCCACCGTGGCCACCCGATGGTTCGAGGCGCGCCGCGGCCTCGTCACCGGGGTGCTGACGGCGGCCAGCGCCACCGGGCAGCTGATCTTCCTGCCGGTGGTGGCCGAGGTGACCACCCGGCACGGCTGGCGCTGGGCGTCGCTGATCGTGGCGGCCGCGGCGCTGGCGGTGGTGCCGCTGGTCGCGGTGTTCATGCGCAACCATCCGCGCGACCTCGGCCTGACCGCCTACGGTGCCGACACCGGCACCGGGGCCGAGGTGGCGACCGGGACGTTCCGGGCGGCCTTCGACGGGCTGCTCATCGGGCTGCGGTCCCGGCCGTTCTGGCTGCTCGCGGCGTCCTTCGCGATCTGCGGGATGACCACCAACGGGCTGATCGGCACGCATTTCATCCCGGCGGCCAACGACCACGGCATGCCGACCACACTGGCCGCCGGGCTGCTGGCCACCATCGGGATTCTCGACGTGGCCGGCACGGTGTTCTCCGGCTGGCTCACCGACCGGGTCGATCCGCGGCTGCTGCTGTGCGTGTACTACGCCGGGCGCGGCATCTCCCTGCTGCTGTTGCCGTCGCTGCTGTCCCCGCAGGCCGAGCCGGGCACCTGGGTGTTCATCATCTTCTACGGGCTGGACTGGGTGGCCACCGTGCCGCCGACGATCGTGTTGTGCCGTGACTTCTTCGGCTCCCGGTCGCCGGTCGTGTTCGGCTGGGTCTTCGCCTCCCACCAGCTCGGCGCCGCCGTCGCGGCCGCCGGCGCCGGCTGGATCCGCGACCTGCAGGGCACCTATGACCTGGCGTTTTACCTGGCGGCGGGGTTGTGCTTCGGGGCTGCGATGCTGTGCGCGGGGGTGCGCCGCCCGGTATCGGCGGCACAGGGGTGATCGGGCCAACATTTGGCTGGGCTCACCAGGCCGCATACGATTCAACCGGCGCCGCGGGGACGCCGAGGCTTTGACACATCGGTCAGCCGCGTCTCCGCTGATGCGCGCCGACCAGCTGAGGTAACCATCACCCAGTCATGAGCGGGAGGAAAAACAAGTGCACGCTCGCACCGGCAAGCTCTTCGGCGTCGCGGTCGCATCCGCGGCCATCATGGTCGCAGGGACGACCGTCGTGGCCCAGGCCGAACCCGAAACACCGACGTCGCCGATCGCCGAACCCAAGGGCCCGGCCTGCGACGCCACCGTGAAGGCGGTGTCCTCGGGCCCGGGTTCACTGGCCGGCCTGCAGAAGGCACAGTCGTCCGTCGCACTGGCGAGCATCCCGGAGATCTCCACCTTCTCCGAGGCCGTCTCCGGCCAGCTCAACCCGGCCGTGAACGTCGCCTCGGTGCTCGACAACGGGCCCTACGTGGTGTTCGCGCCGACCAACGAGGCCTTCGAGAAGCTGTCGCCCGAAGAGCTGGAGACGCTCAAGACGGATCCGGTCGCGATGACCGCGCTCGTGTACTACCACATGGCGCTCGGCATCCTGGGCCCCGATGACATCGAGGGCACCTTCAACACCCAGCAGGGCAAGCCGGTCAAGGTGAAGGGCAGCGGTGGCGACATCACCGTCAACGACGCCAAGGTCGTCTGCGGCGGCATCGGCGCCGATCACATGCGCATCTACATGCTGGACACGGTGCTGGACCCGAACAACGCGCCGGACCCGATCTCTCCGGCCGGCACCAGCACGACCAGCACCACGGCCACCGAGACGACTGCGGCCGAGACCACCGAATCCTCCGAGGCATCGGAGACGGTCACCGTCACCGAGACCACCGCAGCGGAGGCGGCGGCCGCCGAGAGCACCGTCACCTCGACGACGGCCACCCCGGCCGGCTGATCCCGACCCGATACGCAAAAAACGGCGCCCACTCGCACAGAGTGGGCGCCGTTCTTTTTGTCCGTCGGACTAGACCCCCAGGTCGCGTCCGATGATCTCCTTCATGATCTCGGTGGTACCACCGAAGATCGTCTGGATGCGGCCGTCGACGTAGGCGCGCGCCACGCGGTACTCCAGCATGTAGCCGTAGCCGCCGTGCAGCTGCACGCAGTTGTCGATGATCTTCTTGGCGGTCTCGGTGGCGAACCACTTGGCCTTGGCCGCCTCGACGGCGGTCAGCTCACCGTCGACCACGCCCTGCAGGCAGCGGTCGATGTAGTTCTCGGTGACGTCGAGCTCGGTCTCCATCTCGGCGAGCAGGAAACGGTTGTGCTGGAAGCTGCCGATCGGCTGCCCGAACGCCTTGCGATCCTTGGCGTACTGCAGCGTCTCCTGGAACACGGCGCGGGCACCGGCGATCGCGGAGATGGCGATCGACAGGCGCTCCGACGGCAGGTTGGTCATCAGGTGGTAGAACCCGCGACCTTCCTTGCCGAGCAGGTTGGCGCTCGGCACCCGGACGTTCTCGAAGTGCAGCTCGGAGGTGTCCTGGCTGTGCAGGCCCATCTTGTCGAGCTTGCGGCCCCGGGTGAAGCCCTCCATACCGCGCTCCACCACGAACAGGGTGAAGCCCTTGTGGCCGGCTTCCGGATCGGTGCGGGCCACCACGACGCACAGGTCGCAGTTGATGCCCGAGGAGATGAACGTCTTGGACCCGTTGATGATCCAGTCGTCACCGTCGCGCACCGCCGAAGTGCGGATGCCCGCCAGGTCGCTGCCGGCGCCGGGCTCGGTCATCGCGATCGCGATGATCAGCTCGCCGCTGGTGATGCCGGGCATCCAGCGCTGCTTCTGCTCGTCGTTGGCCAGCTCGTTGAAGTACGGGCCGACGACGTCGTTGTGCAGGCTGAGCGCCGGGCCGTGCACACCGGCCTTGGCGATCTCCTCGTCGATGATGGCGTTGAACCGGAAGTCGTCCGAGCCGCCGCCGCCGAACTCCTCGGGCATGTTGAAGCCGATGAGCCCGTACTTGCCGGCCGCGGTGTACGCGGACCGGTCGACCAGGCGCTCGGTCTCCCACTTCTCCGAGTTGGGCACGAGCTCACGCTCGATGTAGTCCTTGACGGTCTGGCGGAAGGCTTCGTGCTCCGCCTCGTAGATCGTTCTCTTCATTGACTGCTCGGTTCCTTACTTTGCTTTCCAGACCGGTTCGCGCTTCTGCGCGAAGGCCATTGGCCCTTCCATGGCGTCCTCGGTCTTCAGCAGCGTGGAGAACTCGCTGAAGGTCTGCTTCCAGAACGGCTCGTCGGCGGCGACGACGCCGTCGATCGCTCCGTAGGACACCCGCTTGCTGGCGCGAACGGCCAACGGCGCGTTCACCGCGATGCGTTCGGCGAGCTCCAGGGCCGCGTCCAGGACGGTGCCGTCCGGCACCACCTTGTTGATCAGGCCCCACTTGAGTGCGTCCTGCGAGGACAGCGGTTCACCGGTGTACACCAGCTCCAGAGCCAACTTCTGCGGCAACTGCTGCACAATGCGGAACACTCCACCCGCGCCGGCGATGAGGCCGCGCTTCACTTCGGGCAGACCGAATTTCGCGCGCTCCTCGGCGACCACCAGGTCACTGGCCAACGCCAATTCGGTACCGCCGCCCAGTGCGGTGCCGTTGACCGCGGCGATCGTCGGCTTGTCGACGAAGTGCCGCACGTAGCCGGCGAAGCCCCACTCCGGGTGATCCGGGTGAAAGAGGTTCTCGCCGCGGGAGATCGCCTTCAGGTCGGCACCCGCGCAGAACGACTTGTCCCCGGCACCGGTCAGCACGATGGCCCGGATCTCCGGATCGTCCTGGGCGGCCGCCAAGGCATCACCGACGCCGATGGACACCGACGCGTTGACCGCGTTGCGTGCCTCGGGCCGGTTGATCGTGATGATCAGGACGTTGCCCCGGCGCTCGGTGAGGGCGCCGGGTTCGGTCACGGCCTCGGTGCTCACAGCAGCTCGAGGATGGTCGCGTTGGCCTGGCCGCCGCCTTCACACATGGTCTGCAGGCCGTACTGAATGTTGTTGTCGCGCATGTGGTACAGCAGCGTGGTCAGGATGCGCGCACCGGAGCCGCCGAGCGGGTGGCCCAGGGCGATGGCGCCACCGTTGGGGTTCAGTTTGGCCTCGTCGGCGCCGATGTCCTTCAGCCACGCCATCGGAACCGGGGCGAAGGCCTCGTTGACCTCGAAGGCACCGATCTGGTCGACGCTCAGGCCGGACTTGGCCAGGGCCTTCTGGGTGGCCGGGATCGGCGCGGTCAGCATGATGACCGGGTCGGCGCCGGCGAGCACCGCGGTGTGCACCTTGGCCAGCGGCTTGAGGCCCAGGTCCTTGGCCTTCTCCGCCGACATGATCAGCAGCGCGGCCGAACCGTCGGAGATCTGGCTGGAGTTGCCGGCGTGGATCACACCGTCTTCGCGGAAGGCCGGCTTGATCTTGGCCATCGACTCGACGGTGCCGCCACGACGGATGCCGCCGTCTTCGAGCACGACGGTGTCGTTGCCGTCGGCGTCCTTGGTCTTGATGCCCACGATCTGATCCTTGAATGCGCCGGAATCCTGTGCGGCGGCGGCCTTCTCATGCGAACGCAGGGAGAACTCGTCGAGCTGGGTGCGGGACAGGCCCCACTGCTCGGCGATCATCTCCGCACCCACGCCCTGGTTCGGGGTCTGGGTGTAGCGGGCCTTGAACGACTCACCGTAGGGGTTGCCGCCGTTGGCCAGCGAGGAGCCCATCGGGGTGCGCGACATCGACTCGACGCCACCGGCGACGACGACGTCGTAGTGCCCGGCCACCACACCGGCAACGGCGAAGTGCAGCGACTGCTGGCTGGAGCCACACTGGCGGTCCACGGTCACGCCCGGGACGGTCTCGGGCCAGCCGGCGGACAGCACCGCGGTGCGGGCGATGTCGAGCGCCTGCTCACCGGCCTGCATGACGCAACCCCAGATGACGTCGTCGACGAGGGCGGGGTCGACACCGGCACGCTCGACGAGGCCGTTGAGGACCTGGGCCGACAGCTCGGCCGGGTGGATACCCGACAGGGCGCCGTTGCGCTTGCCGACTGGTGAGCGAACTGCCTCGACGATGACCGCTTCAGCCATGAACTTCTCCTTCGAAGGTGTACTGCTGGATGCCGCTTTGTCTACATGAACGATCTGAGAGAACGATATAAGTGAAGGTAGAACAGAAGGTTTACTAGGTCAACCTACTGGTTGGTGGAGGGCCTGCATCCGCAGGTGCACGCGTTGGATACCGCTACATGGTTTACTGAGTTGAATACCTAAGCAGTTTATTCACGAGGGAGTCTCACGGTGGCCGGCAGTACCCCGCTCTCGCCGATGATCGGCCGCAGTGCCGTCCCGGCGGTTGCCGGAGCGCCCATCAGGTCCCCCAAGACCGCGGAACTGGTGGCCGGCACGCTGCGCCGGATGGTCGTCGACGGCCAGCTCAAGGAGGGCGACTTCCTGCCCAACGAGGCCGAACTGATGGCCCATTTCGGGGTGAGCCGCCCGACGCTGCGCGAAGCGGTGCGGGTCCTGGAGTCCGAACGCCTGGTCGAGGTGCGCCGCGGTTCCCGTACCGGCGCGCGGGTGCGGGTGCCGGGACCGGAGATCGTGGCCCGTCCGGCCGGCCTGCTGCTGGAGCTGTCCGGGGCGACCATCGCCGACGTGATGACCGCCCGCTCGGGCATCGAGCCGATGGCGGTCCGGCTGCTCACCGAGTCCGGCAACACGCAGGCCTATGACGAACTCGACGCGATGATCGCCGACCACGTGCCCTCCGGGCGCGACACCGGCCGGATGGCCGAGACGACCGGCGACTTCCACCAGCGCATGGTGGAGCTGTCGGGCAACGCGACGCTGACCATCATGGCCGGCATGCTGCACGAGATCACGGTGCGGCACACCGCCTTCGCCATGAAGGAGAACCGGCCGCTGTCCAAGACCGACTACGAACTGCTCATGCGGTCCTACAGGCGGCTCATGACGTTGATGCGTTCGGGTGACGGCGCGGCGGCCGAGGCGCACTGGCGCAAGCATCTGGACACCGCACGCGAACTGCTGCTGAAGGGCCTGGAGACCGTCAAGGTCCGCGACGTGATGATCTGACTCTGCGCTGCGGGCGTCACCCACTCGCACTTTCGCGCCCGGGACGCAGCGTCGATGAGCTCTGGACGTCATAGACCGGCACGGTGTCATCCCACGGCTGGCGGGTCACCATATCGGCCACCTTCACGTAGCCGCGCTCGAACTCCCCGGTCGCCGCGTCGACCAGCCGGTATTGCTGGATCTGCCGGTGGATCGGCTGCGCGTCGAGCATCACGATGCGCACCTCCCCCGGCTCGAAATGACACCGCGACTGCAGCGCGGCCACCAACTGCTCGTTGCTCATGTGGCCGTCCCCGAAGTTCCACCCGATCGCGGTGGACACGATGCGTTCCCCGTCGGTGAGGGTGTAGTCGTCCTCGTTGTGCCCGGCCATCGCCCGGTGCGCCAGGGTGAACAGCGCCCGGCCGTGAGTGTTGAAGGAGCGGAACGCATATCCCATGTACATCGGGATCTGCGCGGCCTCCTTGCTGCCGTAGAACTTCTCCAGCTGCGCGGCCGGCATGCTGGCGATCGCGACGACGCCCTCCGCGATCTTGGCGTCCGCCGACGGTTTGATGCACCACAGCGAGGTGTCCCAGTTCCCGGCGTAGTAGCGCATGCCCGGCAGGAAGGAGATCTTGCGCGGGAACAGGTTTCCCAGCACGACCGTGCCGGCGACCACCACCAGCAGCAGTACCGGCCACGGGCTGGACAGGTCCCCTAAACCGACGCCGGGGTGCCCGACGAACAGCGCCAGCACGCTGAACATCATGAACACGTTCCATTCCAGTGGGACGCCCATCGGGATCGAGGACAGGATCCCGAAATGGAAGATCAGCATGATGGCGGCGGCGATGGCGCCGACCGTGCCGCCATGGCTGAAGAACAGCACCAGCGGGACGAGTCCCTCGACGGCCGTGGAGAAGTGCCCGAGGAACCGGGACGGACGGCCGGGACGCAGATCATCGGGGAAGCGCTCGAAGAACTTTCGTTTGATGGCCGGCGACCGGAAGACCGGGTTGTTGCTCATCATGGTGGAGATGACGAACGGGAAGTGCTTGTTCAGTTTGGAGGTCGCGGCCCCCAGCCAGATGACCAGGCACACGAACTTCGCCGCGAGGATGATGTCGGCGCCGCTGAACAGGAAGCACACCGCCAGCGAGCCGTACACCTCGCCGCGGGCGGCCAGGAAGATCACCTTGTCGCGCAGGCCGGCCAGCGCCAGCAACCCGAGGATGGTCGCGGTCTGCCAGACCGGCAGCACGCCGACCTCGGTGCCGAGTTCCGGGATGGGTCCGGTCCCCTGGGAGAACAGGGCGACCAGCAGCGCCACCAACAGCGCACCGTAGAGCACCACGTCGAGGAGGCCGCGGGTGTCGCCCTTGGTCAGCGGGATCCTGTTCGGCCAGGGTGGCAGCCGAATCGTCTTGGGCCGCAACCAGTACAGGATGGAGCCCAGCGGCGGGAAGAACCGGTTGTTGAGCGGGCCGAAGCCACAGCCCAGGCCGACGACCTCGAACAGCATCGTGTAGAACACGACCTTCTGATAGAGGATCGGCTCGTTGTACCAGGCGGAGACCTCGGTGAACCCGCCCAGACCGTCGGTGGTGGCCAGCACCAGCACCCAGGCGATGACGATGTAGGCGAGGATCTTGACGACGTAGAACAGGTGCAGTGCGACCGGGGTGCCGAAGCCGACCTCGGCCCAGTGCCGCGCCATCGGGACGATCTTCTCGGCGCGGGTGCCCTTGCTCCACTCCTCGAAATCGATCACCGGAGTGTTCTGCTTGAGGAATCCCATACCGGTCAGACTAGAACGTGTTCCAATTCCTCTCCGGCGAACACACGCAAAAGGTCAGGAGGTCTTCACGGGCGGGCGGAAGAAGATGACGAGCTGCCCGATCCCGCCGAGCAGGCCCAGCCCCACGGCGATGGCCAGCCCACACCAGCCCGACAGCCAGTGTGCGACATCGGTACCGGAGAACAACAGGTGATCCAGGCTGTAGCGCCCGGCGCCGGTCCCGGCGATCGTCACCGCCGCCACCGCCAGCACCAGGTTGTACTCCCAGCCCTCCTTGACGATGAAGAAGCCGTTGTGCCGGTGCACGGTCCAGGCGGCCACCAGCATGAGCGCCACGAACCCGGCAGCCGGGACCGGGGTCAGCAGACCCAGAGCGAGCCCCAACCCGGCGGCGATCTCGGTGCTCGCCGCCACCCGGGCGTGGAACAGACCCGGCTTCATGCCGATGCTGTCGAACCAGCCCGCGGTGCCCGGGATACGCCCCCCGCCGAAGAACTTGTTGTAGCCGTGCGCGGCCATGGTCAGACCGAGGACAACGCGCAGAATCAAGATCGCAGTATCAGAAGCCACGTAACAGAATCTAGGGCATCTGTTAAGCCGATGCCCAGCTACCCGCCGGTACTGGACACTGATCCACATGCCCCGCCTCCCCATCCACCGCTCCGTGCCCGATATCGGCTACCTGAGTGCGCAACTGTTCGACGACCTTGGCATCGTGCAGACCGTCGTCGCCGGCGACACCGTGTACGTCTCCGGGATCGCCCCGCTGACCGATACCGGCGGGGCGGTGGACGTGGTGAGCACCGATCTGGCCGAGCAGCTCACCTACGTGCTGGACGTGCTCGACCGCTCACTGGCCTCGGCGGGCACCGACCGCAGCGGACTGGTGGCCTGGACCATCTACACGACCGATATGCCGGGGCTGGCGCAGTGCGTGTCCATCCTCAAGGACTGGGTCGGCGAGCACCGCCCGACGAGCACCTGGATCGGCTGCGCGAGCTTCATCCACCCCGACCAACTTCTGGAGCTCACCGCCACCGCCGTCCGCTAGACCTGCGGTTTGTCACGAAAGGGCGGCCTCCAACCGGCGCACGTAGGCGTCGATGTCCCCGATCGCCGATTCGGCGGCGAACACGCTGAGGGTGATGGTGTCCCCCACCCCGGTCACGCAGTGCGTGATCCCGATCATCGGGGACAGTCCGGGAAATGCCGCGGCCAGCCGGACCGGCGCACCGGCGAAGCTGAAATCGGCCGCCCCGCAGTTCACGCTGGACACCACGGTGTTGCCGGTGACCGTCGCCGACCGTGCATCGGGGTTGAAATGGCTTATCCCCCAGCGCAACAGCCGGGCGGGCGTGGCGTCGAAGGCTCGTTCGGAGGCCCGCATCGCCGGATGGGCGGCCCGTTTCTTGCGGGCCGCCAGTTCGGCGGCGATCGCGGCGCGACGGTCCTCGCGCGGCAGCTCCGGGCGCAGGCCGATCCCGACCGTGCCGAAATGGTTGTAGGACCGGCGCGGCCCGGCCTTGGCCATGGTGACCTCGGCGCCGAGCGCACCGAGCATTGCGGGATCGGTGCCGAGGTCCCGCAACTGGCCGGCCAGCGCCTCGGAGATCGCGGCCAGCGCGGCGACGGTGACGGTGGCCCCGGCCAGCTGGGCGCGGTCACGCACCACGGTGCGCATGCTGCGCAACCCCGCCGGCGGGTCGTTGGTCCGCAGCGGCGCGCATTGCGCGGCCGCCGGCGGCACGCTGCCGGTCAGGGTGTCGCGCATCAGGTGCTGATGGGTACGCGCCGCCTGCAGGCTGCGCCACGGCAGGGTGAGCGGATTCCCGTGCACCGGTGTCACGGCGGGCACCTCGGCGTCGCGGCCGAACATCACCGCGGCCGGGCCGCAGGTCCGGCCCCCGCCGCCGAGCACGTGAGTGATCTGCAGGACCGCGACGGTGGCGGGGCCACCGATCTGCGGGACACCGTGCACCCCGGGGAAGACATGCAGCCGCCAGGGCGTCACGGCGGCGTCGAGCTGGTCGTCGACCAGGGCGACCACGGCGGCCAGGCAGCCCGCCCACGAACTGTCCGCGAGGTGGTGCACCCGGAACTGCGCAGCGTCGACCTGATGGGGCACCCACCTCGGGTAATGCCACGGTTCGTCGTCGCTGACCCGCCGGGTCAGATCCGGGCTGCGCCCCGCCGCGGCCGCCAGCTCGGCCAGCGCCGCATCCAGATCTGTTGGCACACCCTCGAATCCGTACAGCAGGAAGGTGTCGTTGGGCATCCTGGAGGACATCCAGAACATCTGCGCGTCGACCGCGGTGAGCCGGTTAGCTGCCACGTCCGATGAAATCCACAATGCGGGCGGCGGTGTCGGCGGGCCGGTCGAGTTGCAGGAAATGCCCGCCCCCGTCGACCACGTGCGCCGCACTCCCGGCCGGCAGCACCCGCCGCACCCATTCGATGTAGTCCGGTGACGCACAACCGTCATCACTGCCGTGCAGGTACAGCGTCGGCAGCACCGGCGCCTCCAGCCAGCGCTCGTGCAACTGGGCGTACCGCGTCGGCGGCCGGGAGCCCCGTACCGTCGCCCGGTAATAGCCCAGTGCGGCACGCCAGTTCGCCGGCTCACCGATCGCGTCGAGCACCAGAGCGACATCCTCGGCGCCGTCGTAGCCCGGGGACCAGTCCCGCCACAGTTTGGGCACCACCCGCGAGGCCGAACGCTCCGGCAGCCAGGGCAACTGGAAGAACAGGATGTACCAGCTGCGCAGCAATTGCCGGGGCAACTGGGCGGCCAACTTCGCCCCGTCCGGCACCCGGCCCAGCGGGCGGAACGACGCCGACGGTGGGACCGACATGATGACGGCCTTGTCGAACGGGCTGTCCGGCATCGCGGCCAGCCCGGCGCCGGCGATCGCACCCCAGTCGTGGCCGATGACGACGTCACGCCCGGTGGGGCCGGCCGCCTCGAGCACCCGCAGCGCGTCGTCCATCAGGGCGCCGACGTGATAGCTGCCGTCGGCCGACAACGAGGACGGTGCGTAACCGCGCATGAACGGGGCCACCACCCGCCAGCCGGCGTCGGCCAGTTGCGGTGCCACCTCCCGCCAGCCGTGGGCGGTGTCGGGAAAACCGTGCAGGCACACCGCAACCGGCGCGTCGGGGTTGTCCCAGTCACCCCAGGTCAGGGTGCGCAGGGTGACATCGTCGGTGACGACCTCGACGGAACCGGGCACGCCGCTACACCGGATCGAATGCGGAGATGAGCCAGCTGTCGCCGTGCTTCTCCAGTGTCACCCGCACGCTGGAGGCGGTGTCGGTCGGGGCGTCGGCGCCGACCACGACGGTCTGGTTGACGAACACCAGCACCACCGCCCGGTCCGGCTCGGCCGAGACCGAGGCCGCCGCCGGAACCGTTGCCACCGCAGAGATCTGCTTCTCCTTGGCGCCCGGGATGACGACGTCGGTGGTCAGGTCGGTGTAGGCCTGCGCGAAGTCACCGGTGAGCAGGGAACGGGCGTCGGTGAGCTGCTGCTCCACCGTGTCCGGATTGTAGGACAGCAGCGCCACGGTGCTGTCCTTGGCGGCCTGCACGGACTCGATGCGGGCGGTGTCGCCGTCCCGCACCGAATTGTCCTGCCACTTCAGGTAACCGGCGCCGATGGCCAACACCAGGGCGAGGGCGGGCAGGATGCCGTAGGCCAGCACCCGCGACCAGTCGGTGGACCGCTTCTCGGGGGCATCGGCGGCGACCGTGTCGCTCACCTCGGTCGCCTCGGCCGCCTCGGCGACTTCGGTGGCCTCGGCGGGTTCCGTCGTCTCGACGGTCTCGCCTGCCTTGTCCAGTTCGACCGCGGTCGATTCGGCGTCGACGGTCGGCTCGACCGCGTCGGACTCGGTGTTCTTCTCGGTCACGGTACGAACTCCACGTTGGAAACCTTCACCTGGTCATCGCCCATGTCCTGAACGGTGACACGCATCCGCCACAGTCGCGGTTGTTGTTCGAGCGCACCGGCATTGGATGTCTTGACCGTCACCGCGAGCAGGACCTGCCCCTCGGTCTCGGACTCCGATTCCAGGCCCGCCTCGGTGACGGTGCCGACCGACTTCGACTGCGCCTGCTTGACCACCTCGACGAACGGGGCGGCACGCTGCTGGAAATCGTCGTAGAACGTGCCGGTCGCCGAATCCAGGATGCGCTGCACGTCGGCTTCGGCGTTCTCCCAGTCGATGGTGGTCAGGTTGATCGCGCCCTGCCTGCCGACCTGGAGGAACAGCTCGCGCTTGGCCTCCAGGTTCTTCGACTCGTAGGTGCGGAACCCGAGCCAGCCGACCAGGCCCGCCAGCGCGAGCACCACCACCAGCCCGACGATGGTCGCCAGCCGGACATGCGACATGGCCGGCGTGGCGGTCGCTGCCGCCACCGCCTCGTCGAAATCCTCTACGCCCTCGGCATCCTCGACAGCGTCGTCCTCGACGGAGGCCTCGGAGGTCTCCTCGCCGGCTGTCGGTTCAGCTGATGGGTCGGTTTCGGATGCGGACTCGCTCACTTCCCCGGAGGGGGTAGCAGCATCGTCTGCCATGTTTGCTCCTCGTTCGCGGTACGGGCCAGGTTCGATTGCGTGTACACCTGACCGTCCGGTCCAACGTACGTGCCGCTCTGCTGGTCGTACTCAGCGGATGCGATCGGTGGTGCGGCCGGCGCCGGGGCCGGAGCCGTTTCCGCAGGCTGTGAGCCTGGCCACAACTGCGGGACGGCCTGACCCGACAACGTCGCGTTCGGATCGCCCTTCCAGTTGAAGCCGTCGTTGAGCGGGATGTAGTTCTCGTCGCTCTCGCACATCTTCCAGTTCGGGGCGCGTTTGCCCGGCACCGTGATGCACGGCAGGTTGCGGGCGCCGCGCACGTTGAACGGCGAATCCTGCGGCACGCGGCAGTAGATGTCGCCCGCGGGCCGGTCCGGATAGTCCTGCAGGGCCGGGGCGCGGACCTGCTGTGCGGGCAGGAAGCCGGTGTTGCATGGCGGCGGCAGGTTCAGGTTCAGGTTGAAGTTCAGGTAGGCGCCCTTGTAGTCCTGCTTGGTGTGCCGGCCCGCCAGACCGGTGGCCTGGTTGACCGCGGTGCCCTGCGGGAACAACACCAACAGCTGTTCCAGCGCCGGCTTGTAGGCCAGCGCGACCTCGCCGACGCTGACCAGGTTGGCCAGCACGACGGGCAGCGTCGGTTGCAGGCGATCGAACAGCGCGCGCACCTCTTCGGCGGCGCCGGGGCCGCGCTCCAGCACGCCGCGCACCGCATCGTCGTGGTCACGCAGTTCATCGGTGATGGTGGCCAGGTTCGAGGCCCAGGCCCGCACCGAGTCACCGGTGTCGATCTGGGTGTCCAGCACCGGCTTCGACTGGTCGATCAGGGTGACCAACGGATCCAGGTTGGCCCGCGCATCGATCGCCAGCTGGGTGGAACCCTTGACCAGCCGGGCCAGATCCGGCCCCAGCCCGCCGACCGCGAGGTAGGCCTCGTCGACCGCGGTGCGCAGGTTGTCACCCGGAATGGCCTCCAGGCCCCGGTTGGTGGCGTCCAGCAGGCTGTTGACGTCCGTGGGCACCGTCGTGTTCTCCATCGAGATGACGTCGCCGTCGCGCAGCGCCGGTCCGCCCCCGCTGCGCGGCAGCAGTTCGACGTACTGCTCGCCGACCGCGGAACGGCTGTGCACCTGCGCCTCCAGGTTGGCCGGGATGTCCACGTTGTCGGTCAGCGACAGCTCGGCGACAACGGTGCCCCGCTCGGTGAGCCCGACGCTCTCCACCCGGCCCACCTGGGTGCCGCGATAGGTGACGTTGCTGCGCGGGTACAGGCCGCCGGTCTCCGGCAGCTCCAGGCTGACCCGGTAGTGCCCGGCGCCGAAGAGCAGGTTCGGCAACCGCATGTAGCCGAAGGCCATGATGCCGATCGCGACGACGGAGATGGCGATGAAGATCGCCAGCTGGGCGAGGATCCGTCTGGTCAGAATCATGTCAGCGCCCCTGATCCCAGCGGTACGGAACGAGCAGCGGGTTCGCCCCCGTGTAGGGACTGGGCAGCTGCCCGATGGTGCGGCCCCACTGCATCTCCAGTTCGGTCAGGTCGCCCTCCCAGCGGGTGCCGGTGAAGATGCCCTGGTCGATACGGCTCAGGGTCAGGTCCACCACCAACGTGAGGTTGGCGTAGTCGCCGCGCATCCAGTTGGTCAGCGTCTCCTTGGGGAACGGGTAGGTGGTCAGGATGCTCAGACCACGGGTCAGCGCGGGCCCGGCATTGGCCAGCTCCTGCAGCGTCGGCCCGAGCGCCTTGAGCTGTGCGACAAGGGATTCCTTGGTCTGGTTGGCCGAATCGGCCGCCAGCGCACTGAACCGGCCCAGCTGAACCAGGGCCTCGGACAGTTGATTTCGCTGATCCTTGAGCACCTGCAGCGCGTCGGGAATGGTCTCCAGCGCCCGATCCACCACCGGCTTCTGCTCGGCGACCTGGCCGACGAGAGAGTTCAGGCTCTCCGCCGCGGCGATGATGTCGCCCTTCTGGTCATTGGTGTAGGCGATGAACTTGTCCAGCTCGGTGATCAGACTGCGCAGGTCGGCCTCGCGACCGGTGAACGCGGTGCTGAATGCCTGGGTGATGTCCTGCACCTGGCCGACACCACCACCGTTGAGCAGCAACGAGACTGCGGCCAGCGTCTGCTCGGTGGTCGGGTACGCGCCGGCGGATTCCAGCGGGATCACCGCCCCCTGCTTCAGCCGCCCGGTGGGCTCGGCGTCCGTGGGCACCGCGAGTTCGATGTGCTGCGAACCCAGCAGGCTGGTCTGCCCGAGGGTGGCGGTGGCGTTCGCCGGCAGCACCACGTCGCCGTTGAGGCTCATGGTGACCAGGGCGTTCCAGCCCTGGAGCTCGATACCGGTCACGTTGCCGACGGTGACGTCGTTGACCCGGACCCGGGAGTTCTGGTCGAGGTTGTCGACGTCGGGCATCTGCGCCTGAATCGTGTAGGCGCCCGGCCCCTTTCCTTCCACGCCGGGCAGCGCCACCGAGTTGAGGCCCTTCCACGAGCATCCGGTGGCGGCCAGCCCCACGGCGAGCACACCGATTCCGAGGCGAGCCGTGACATTCCCCGGTCGCTGCACTCCAACCCTCCGCATCACGACCCCGCTCCGTGCTGCACCATCATCCCGGGCAGTCCGTCGGCCGGGTTGGTGGCCGCGACCGTTTCGGCGGCCAGCGGCGGCCCGCCCGGAACGGGCGTGGCCGGTGCGGCGGGCGGCGCTGCGGGCGCCGGGGCCGGCGGTGGGATGTAGTCCGGGCGCAACCAGTCCTCGCTGTAGGTGATCTCGTTCGGCCGGGCGAAGGCGCCGACCGCCAGGTTCTGCCCGATCGGCGGGAAGTTGTACTGGCGGTTCTTGATGATCGGCGCCAGGTACTGCACGCACAGCTTGGACGACTGCTCGGCGCCGAGGCGCGAGGCCGCCTGCACCGCACCGCACAGGAAGGTGATCGGGTTGGCGAAGTTGTTGATCACCGGCACGGTGGACATCGCGCCCTGAGCCGGCTGGTAGGCGTTGATGTAGTTCTGCAGTGTCGTCGGCGCCACGTGCAGGAACTGCTTGACGTCGGCGAGGCTGTCGTTGAGCGCCTGGCTCACCCCGGCCAACTTGTCCGATGTGGTGCCCAGGGTTTCGCGGTTGTCGGCCACGAAGCTCTGCACCAGCCCGACCGTGTCGGCGAGGTCCTGTACCGCGTTGCCGACCTCGTCGGGGTTGTCTGCCAGCGTGCCCGACACCGAGGCCAGGTTCTGATTCAGCTGACGCATCACGGTGGTGCTGTCCTGCAGCGCGGACACCAGGATCGACAGGTTCTTGACGGTGGAGAACACATCGGTGCTGTGGTCGCCGATCGCCGAAAACGCTTGGGACAGCTTGACCAGCGTCGCGCGGATGTCCGCGCCCTGCCCGCGCAGGTTGTCCGCGGCGGTGTTGATGACCGACCCGAGGGTGCTGACACCGCCGGGTTCGGTCGGCTGCAGGTTCTCGGTGATGCGCTCCAACTGCGCACGGAAGTCGTCGTACTCCACCGGGACGACGGTGCGCTCCTGCGGGATGACGGCGTCGTTCTCCATCACCGGACCGCTGCCCGAGTACGTCGGGGTCAGCTGAATCGCCCGCGAGGTCACCAGCATCGGCGACAGGATCGCAGCGTTGGCCTCGGCCGGCACCTTGTACTTGCTGTCGTACCAGAACGAGATCTTGACCCGCTCCGGCTCCGGCTCGATCTTGTCGATCCGGCCGACCGGCACCCCGAGGATGACCACATCGTCACCCTCGAAGATGCCGTTGCTGTTGTCGAAGTAGGCCACGACGTTGGTGCGGTTGAACGAATCGGTGACCCGGGTGACCGCGAACACGCCCGCGGCCAGGATCAGCACCAGCACCACCAGCAGCGAGATCCGCTTGGTGCTCTGTTTCGACGGTGTGCTCATCGGCCTGCCCCCGGTTCGGTGCCGAATCCGGCGCCGTGCGGCACCGGCTCACCCGGAGCGGGCACCAGCACCGGCTGCGGGCCGACCGGCGCCGAGCCCATGCCCGGCGGCGCGACGGCCGGCGGACCGGGCGGCGGTCCACCGGGCGGACCCGGCGGAATCGGCTCGCGGTACGGGTAGCAACCGGTCGGACCCGGCAGCGGGATGCCCGGAGGCCCACAGCCCAGGTCGCCCGGGTTGCCGGTGATGGCGTCGGGCAGCGTCATGCGCGGTTCGCCGCCTTGGCCGGTGCGCGGGAACGGAATCGGCATGGCCGGGGTGCCCGCCTGGCCGACGCCCGGGTCGTGACGCTCGGACGGCAGCAGCACGTTCGGGTCCAGACCCAGGTCGGAGAACGCGGCGTCGACGAACGGCTGCACGAACTGACCGGGCAGCAGGTTGGCGACGTAGGACTTGAAGAACGGGCCCGACGCCGCGGACTCACCCAGGGACATGGCGTAGGCGTGCATCAGGCTCAGCGACTTCTGCAGCCGTTCCTTGCGGTTGTCCAGGATGGTGAGCACGCCGTTGAGCTTCTCCAGCGCCGGCTTCATCGTCTCGTCGTTCTCGTTGATGAAGCCCTGCAGCTGCCGGCTCAACGCCGAGATGTTGCCCGAGATCGCGTCCAGCGCAGCGGTTTGGCTGCGCAGTTCGGCCAACAGCGCATTGCTGCTGCGGACCAGCGTGACGATCTGGTCGCTGCGCTCGGCGAGCACCGTGGTGGCCTTGTTGGCGTTGCTCAGCAGCCCGCGCAGTTCGGCGTCGCGCTCGTTGAGGGTCTCGGAGAACCGGGCCACGCCCTCGATGGCGACCTTGAGATCGGGCGGGGTGTCGGCGAACGTCTCGGAGATCACCCGCAACGAATCCGAGAGCTGATCGGTGTTCAGACCGCTGATGGTGGTCGCCAGATCGCCCAGGGCGTCCGGCAATTGGTAGGCGGGCGTGGTGCGATCGGCCGGGATGGTGCCGCTCTGCCTGCCGTCACCGCGCGGAGTGACCTCCAGGATCTTGGTGCCCAGCAGGCTCTTGGTCCGCACCGCGGCCTCACTGCGGTCACCGATGCGCACATTGCTGTTGACGGTGAACTTCACCAGCACCTGCTGACCGTCCAGTTCGACGGACTTGACCTGGCCGACCCGCATCCCGGACACCTGCACCGAGGCGCCGCTGCGGATGCCGCCGGCCTCGACGAAGTACGCCGAATAATCCTTGCCGCGGTTGAGGAACGGCAGCTTGTCGTAGTTCAGCGCGCCGAGGATGATCGCGGCGATGATGGTCAGGCCGACGGCGCCGACGATCAGTTGGTTGCGTTCTGCGAAGGACTTCACTTCGGCGCACACCTCCCGGTGCTCTGCCCGGCCGCCTTCACATACACCGGCTGGCCGCCCTTGCCGTTCAGCTTGAGCACGATGTCGCAGAGATAGAAACTGAAGAAGTCACCGTAGATTCCCTGGCGTGCCAACGCCTGATAGGCGTCGGGCAGCGTGTTGATCAGGTTGTCGAAGTACTCGTGGTCGGCGAGCACCACGCCCGCGGTCCGGTCGGTCTCGGTGATGGTCTTGGCGAACGGCGGGCGGGCCTCGGCCAGCAGGTCGGCGATGCTGCCGGCCGCGGCGCTGGCGTAGGCGACCCCGTTGGCGATGTCGGTGCGCCGTTCGGCCAGCCCGTCGATGAGTTCGGAGAGCCCGTCGACGCCCTTGGCGAACTGTTCGTTCTGATCGCCGAGGGAACCCATCACGGTGTTGAGGTTGACGATGACCTCCCCGATCAACTGGTCGCGGTCGGCCAGCGTGTTGGTCAACGCGGCGGTCTGGGTGAGGAACGACCCGATGGTGGCGCCCTGCCCCTGCAGCGCGCTGATCAACTGGCCGGACAGCGCGTTGATCTGGTCGGGGTCGAGCGCCTTGAACAGCGGCCGGAAGCCGCCGATCAGCGAATCGAGATCCAGCGCGGGTGCGGTGCGCGCGAACGGGATCGTGGCGCCGGGCTTGAGCCGGTCGGTGTCCCCGGTGCCCTCTTCCAGCGCCAGATAGCGGCCGCCGATGAGGTCGTCGTACCGGATGATGGCGCGGGTGCCCTCGGTGAGCACCACCGACTCGTCGACGGTGAAATCGACCAGGACACTGCCGTCGTCACGCATCGCCAACTTGCCGACCTTGCCGACCTCGACGCCGGCGATCCGGACGAAGTCGTCGGGTTCCATGCCACTGACATTGGTGAACTCGGCGCGGTATTGCGACTCTCCCTCGCCGAATCGCAGCTGGGAGAAGATCGCGAACAGGCCGAAGACACCCAGCAGACACACTGCCAGGAAAATGGTGAGGCGCCAGATGGCGCCCCCCAGATTGTCTTTCATGGCTTGCAGGTTCTCCTCAACGGTGTCTGTCGATAACGGTCAGGGGCCGGGTGCTGCCGGTACGGGCAGCGGTGTCGGGGGCAGCGGCGTGGGTTGCACACCGGGTGCGAGGACGGTGAACGGTTCCGAGCCCGGGGTCGGTCCGGGTTCGCGCGGCGCGCCCGGCGGCGGGGCGGGCGGCAGACCCGGCCACAGCGGGGTGCCGTCCGGCGCATACAGCTGGGCACCGTATGCGGGTGCCCCCGGGTACGGGATCGGTCCGATCGCCGGTCCGCCCCAGGTGTTGCGGATGCTCGGCGGTTCGGGCACCGCGCGGGTGACCGGCAGGTAGTTGCCGTAGGCCGGGAACGCGATACCGGGGTTGGGCCGCAGGTCGATTCCGGTGCCGAAGCCGGTGTTGGTGACCAGCTGACGCACCGGCCAGTTGTCGTCGACGATCGGCAGCGAGCCGCAGCTGGGCTTGCCACCCGGTCCGCCCTTGGCGCCGACGACGGTCAGGTGATGCGGGTAGCGGTACGGGTCGTCGCCGAGGGCGATGGCGGCGTCCAGGATGAGGGACTTACCGTTGCCGCCGGTGGCCTCGTAGCCGCCATGGTCCAGCAGGTACTTCGCGCCGGTGAACAGGCAGGTGTAGGTCGGGCTGTACTTGTGCAGCAGATCCACCGTCGGCCGCAGCGTGTTGACGGCCTTGATCAGGTTGTCCTTGTTCGGGGCGAGCAGCTCGATGCCCTTGTTGGACAGGCCCGTTGTGGCCAGTAGCAGCGCATCGAGTTGGCGGGCTCGCTCGGACACGGTCACCGAGGTGGTGGCGGCGGCGTCCAGGGTGGTCAGGATGTTCTGTGCCGCAGCGCTGTACACGTCGGCGGCGCCCTGCAGTGCCTGCCAGTCGGCGCGGACGGTCTCGGCGCGCGGGTTCAGGGCCAGCAGCACCTGATTGGCGTCGGTGGTGGCCTGCCCGATGCGCTCACCCTGGCCGCGCACACCTTCGGCCAGTGCGGTCAGCGTGCTGTTCAGCTTCGCGGTGTCGATCTGGTTCAGGACACTGACCAGGTTCTGGAAGACCGTGTTGACCTCGGTGGTGACGTTCTGCGATACCAGTACCTGGTTGGCCTGCAGGCGTTCGGAGACCGGGGCCTCCGGGAACACCAGGTCGACGAACTTGGCGCCGAAGATGGTGGTGGCCCGGATCCGGGCCTCCACGTTGGCCGGGATGTACTGGATCTGGTCCGGGTAGATGTCCAGTCGCAGCTGAACCGGGTGGACGCTCTCGGCATTCCCGCCGCTGATCCCCACGACCCTGCCGACCTGCACACCGTTGAGTTTGACCTTGGCGTTGGTCTCCATGACCAGACCGGACCGGTCGGCGGTCAGGGTGACCGGGACATAGCTGCGCAGCGTGCCGGTGAACAGCGAGTAGGACAGCCAGATCGCGGCGATCACCAGGATCACCAGCACGAGGGTCCACCAGCCCGGGGCCAGTCCCTTGTTTCGTTTCGCAGTCGTCGTCATATCAGCCGGCCAGGTTGAAGTTGCCGGACTGCCCGTACACCGCGAGCGAGATCATCACCACGACGAACGCGGAGATGATCAGCGAGGTGCGCACCGCACGGCCCACCGCCTCACCGACACCCGCGGGGCCGCCGCTGGCGGTGAACCCGTAATAGGTGTGCACCAGCATGATGACGATCGCCATCGCGATCGACTGTACGAACGACCAGATCAGGTCGGTGGGGTTGAGGAACGTGTCGAAGTAGTGGTTGTAGACACCGGGGGACTGCCCGTAGATGGCGGTGGTGCCGAACTTGGCCGCCCAGAAGGAGGCCAGCACACCGACGCAGTACAGCGGGATGACGACGATGACGCCGGCGATCACCCGGGATGACGCCAGATAGGCGATGCTGCGGATGCCGATCACTTCGAGGGCGTCGATCTCCTCGTTGATCCGCATCGCACCGAGCTGGGCGGTGGCGCCGGCGCCGATGGTGGCCGACAACGCGATGGCGGTCGTCGCGGGCGCGATGAGCCGGACGTTGAAGAAGGCGGAGGCGAACCCGGTCAGCGCCTCGACGCCGATCTCGGAGAACTGGTTGAAGCCCTGCACGGCGACGAGGGCGCCGGTACTGACGGTCAGGAAGCCGACGATGGCGACCGTGCCACCGATGATGGCCAAAGCGCCCGCGCCGAGGCCCATCTGGGCGATCAGCCGGATGAGTTCCTTCGGGTAACGGACGAAGACGTCGCCGATGGAGATCAGGGTGCGCCCGAAGAACTGGGTCTGCTCCCCCACCTGATTCCAGCTATGGACGACTCCGTCGACGCTTCGCTTGACCCGCAGGCCCATTGTGGTTGTCACGTCCCCGCCTTCACACCGACGGCGGTGGCGACCACGTTGATGGCGAACAGCGCCATGAAGGTGAACACCACGGTCTCGTTCACCGCGTTACCGACACCGGCCGGTCCGCCGCCCACCGAAATGCCCTTGTAGCAGGCGATCAGGCCGGCGGTCAGGCCGAACAGGGCCGCCTTGATGAGGGCGATGAACACATCGGTGGGGCCGGTGATCAGGGTCAGGCCCGCCACGAACGCGCCCGGCGAGACGTGCTGGACGTAGACGCAGAACAGGTAGGCGCCGGTGAGTCCGACCAGCACGACGGTGGCCGACAGGGCCAGCGAGACCGTGGTCGCGGCGAACACCCGTGGAATCACCAAGGCCTGAATCGGATTCACGCCCATCACCCGGAGCGCGTCGAGCTCTTCGCGGATGGTCCGGGCGCCCAGGTCGGCGCACATCGCGGTGGCGCCGGCACCGGCGATCACCAATACCGTGACGATCGGGCCGATCTGGGTCACCGTGCCCAGCGCGGCACCGGTGCCGGAGAAGTCGGCGGCGCCGAACTCGGTGAGCAGGATGTTGAAGGTGAATGTGAGCAGCACGGTGTAGGGCACCGTCAGCATCAGCGTCGGCAGCAGCGAAACCCGTGCGACGAACCAGGACTGCAGGATGTACTCGCGCCAGGCGAACGGGGGCCGGAACATCAAGGTGAAGACGTCGAGCGTCATCGAGAAGAACCCACCGAACGCGCGCACCGGCTTCGCGACCACATTCGGGATGGCGTCTTGGGCCGCCATCAGGTGACCGGCCTAGACCTGCGCGGTGCACGCATAGCCATGCATTCCTTCCGAGAGCTCACTGTTCGAACCACCATATGACCAGAGTCACCGCCATGGATGCGGAAGAACGTACATAACGATTTTGTCGGCAGCAACACCCACCACCCGGTTGGGCGGGCCGTAGTTACTGTGCAGTAGTGTCGCTACCCACTGTGTTCGCTACCACGACGCCCAGCGCGCGCAATGCGAAGCGCTCCACCCGGGCCCGGGCCACCGGAATCTGTGCCGGGTCGTAGATCCGGGCCGAGGTCAGCTCCCGGCTCACCAGCGCCGCGATCGCGATCGCATCCGACTCCGGCTCGGTCAACGGGAACGACCCGTCCTCCCGTCCCATCGCCAGAATGTCTACCAATGAGGATTCCCGACGCGCCCGTGACTGTTCCCGCGCATCCCGGTAGCCCTTCGCCGAGCGCATCTCGTCGCAGTCGACGACAGCCAGATAGGGGTGCAGTTCGGTATCGCTGGCCAGCGTGAACATCCGGTCCAGCCAGGCTCGCAGCCGGGTCAGCGGATCCGGGCCACCGGCCGCGTCCGGCCCCGCGATCTCGTCGAGTTCGACGGCCAGGCGCTCGGTGACCTGCCCGAGCATGGCCAGGAACAAATCGTCCTTGGACTCGAAATGCCGGTAGAACGCCCGACTGGACACTTCGGCCCGGGTCAGGATCGCCGAGACATGCACCGGGCCCTCGTGCGGTTCGGCCAGGCAGGCAAAGGTCGCTTCGACGATTCGGTCGCGTTCTTCACTGCTGGGTTGCCCGGATGGCACAGACTGCACGACCACCGATTCTAGTGACCCCCGGAACCCCGGCCCGACACCAAATCGGGGCGGCCGGTCAGTAACGTGAACCGCAGGCCGGCGAGAGGATGTTCGTGAGCATGGCGAAGAGTGCACCGCAGACCGTGACGTTTCGCGGCGTCGACGACCTGATGTTGGTCGCCGACGAATGGAATCGGGACACCGAGGTGACCGGCCCGACCGTCCTGATGTTGCACGGCGGCGGCCAGAACCGGCACTCCTGGAAGAACACCGGCCAGATCCTCGCCGACCGCGGCATGCATGTGATCGCCCTGGACAGCCGCGGGCACGGCGACAGCGACCGCTCCCCCACCGCGAGCTATGACGTGGAGACACTGAGCTCCGATGTGCTGCAGGTCCTTTACCAGATCGGCAGGCCCGTCGCGCTGGTCGGCGCCAGCATGGGCGGACTGACCGGCATCCAGGCCGCCCATGAGGCCGGCCCCGAATTGGTGACCAAGTTGATCCTCGTCGATGTGGTGCCGCGATTCGAAAAGGGTGGCAGCGCCCGGATCCGGGATTTCATGTTCAGCAATATCGACGGATTCGACTCCCTGGAGCAGGCCGCCGACGCGGTGGCCGCCTACCTGCCGCACCGTCCGAAGCCGCGCAGCACCGAGGGTTTGAAGAAGAACCTCCGGCTGCGCGACGGCCGGTGGTACTGGCACTGGGATCCGGCGTTTCTCACCAAACCCGGCGATGACCCGTTCGCGCGGTCGGACAGGTTGGAGACCGCCGCGACGAATCTGACGGTGCCGATCCTGCTGATCCGCGGCAGGCTCTCCGATGTGGTCTCCGAGGAGGGCGTCCGCGACTTCCTGCAGAAGGTGCCCCAGGCCGAGTTCGTGGAACTCTCCGAGGCCGGCCACACCGCCGCCGGTGACGACAACGATGCCTTCACCGAGGTTGTCGTGAGGTTTGTCGACAGGTGAGCGACAAGTCGTCAGGCTGCTCAGGCTTTAACTTCCTGGAGCAGCCCGCCCTGCCGGCACCTCGGCTCACCGAAGCCCAGGCCGCCGAGCTGCTGGTCCGCCGGTACGGCTCCCGCGGTGAGGTGACATCTCTGGGCAGTCAGCAGGACTGCAACTTCCTGGTGTCCGAGGGCGGCGATCCCGTCGCGGTGCTGAAGATCGCGAACCCGGCCTTCACCGAGGCCGAACTGGCCGCCCAGGACGCCGCCGCGGAGCTGATCGCCCGGAGCTGCCCCGAATTGCGGGTTGCCACACCGCTGCCCGCCGACGACACCGAGCCCGCCCCGAATGTGCGCTTGTTGCCGTTTCTGGCCGGTGGCACCCTCAACGACCGCGGTTACCTGCCGCCCGCCGTGGTCGCGGCGATGGGTGAGCTCGCCGGCCGGGTGAGCCGGGC
Organism: Mycolicibacterium diernhoferi; assembly: GCF_019456655.1. NCBI lineage: Bacteria > Bacillati > Actinomycetota > Actinomycetes > Mycobacteriales > Mycobacteriaceae > Mycobacterium > Mycolicibacterium diernhoferi. Next base: position 4,726,567 of record NZ_CP080332.1, read on the forward strand.
ACTGGCCGGGTTCGGCCACCCCGGGCTGGACCGGATCCTGCAGTGGGATCTGCGGTACGGCAACGAGGTCGTCACCGAACTCATCGCACACGTCCCGCGGCAACGCGACCAGATCCTGGCGGCCGCCGGCGAGGCGTGGTCCGCCATCGCCCGGCTCGCCGACGAATTGCCCCGCCAGGCGGTGCATCTGGACCTGACCGACGCGAACACCGTGGCCGGCCCGGACGGGCTGCCCGACGGGGTCATCGATTTCGGCGACCTGTCCGAGACCTGGGCGGTCTCCGAGTTGGCGATCACCCTGTCCTCGGTACTCGGCCATGCCGGAAACGGACCGGCCTCGATCCTGCCGGGTGTCAAGGCCTTTCACGCGGTGCGCGCCCTGCAGCGGGTGGAGGCACAGGCGCTGTGGCCGCTACTGGTGCTGCGCACCGCGGTGCTCATTGTCAGCGGCGCCCAGCAGGCTGCGCTGGACCCGGACAACGCCTACGTCACCGATCAGTCCGAGGAAGAGTGGCGGATGTTCGCCCAGGCCACCGCGGTGCCGATGGCGGTGATGACCGCGCTGATCCTCGCCGAACTCGGATTCTCGGCCGAGCGACCGGACATCCAGATCGAGAACCGGCTGATCGCCGGCCTCGAACCCGAAGCCGTGCTGACCCTGGACCTCTCGGACACCCTGGAGCACGCCGACACCCTGGCCGCCGCCGCTGTGCGGGACGGCGCCGAACTGGTGCTCACCAGCTTCGGCCGGCCCCGCCTGAACCGCGCTCCGCTGCTCTCACAGGCCGGCCCCGACACCGTCGAGACCGGCATCAGCCTGTGGCCTGCCGCCACCACTCGGGTGCTGGCGCCCTGGGACGGCGAGGTGATCGGACGGACCGATGATCGGATCACGTTGCGGGGGCTGGATTTCGAGCTGACTCTCACCGGGGTTGCGTCGACCACCGCGCCCGGACATGTGCACGCCGGGGAGCATCTCGGGGTGATCGGGCAGGGCGGCTGGACCCGGCTGGCGGTGCGGCCATCGGGTGCGCCGGTCGCACCGGAGTTCACCTCGGCCGAACTGGCCCCCGGCTGGCTGGCGCTGTCCCGGGATCCCCGAACGGTTCTGGGACTCGATCCACTCACCGACACCGCGACGCGGGATCTGTTGGAGCGTCGCGACGACAGCTTCGCCAAGGTGCAGGAGCATTACTACTGCGAGCCCCCGCAGATCGAACGCGGGCACCGTCACCATCTGTTCTCGACGGCGGGCCGGGCCTACCTCGACATGGTCAACAACGTCACCGTGCTCGGCCACGCCCACCCGCGGGTCGCCGACGCCGCGTCCGCACAGCTGCGCCGGCTGAACACCAATTCGCGGTTCAACTATTCGGCCGTCGTCGAGTTCAGTGAGCGGATCGCCGCGACCCTGCCCGACCCGTTGGACACCGTGTTCCTGGTCAATTCCGGTTCGGAGGCCAGCGATCTCGCGATCCGGCTGGCGACCGCGGTGACCGGGCGCCGCGATGTGATCGCGGTGCGCGAGGCCTACCACGGCTGGACCTACGCCACCGATGCGGTGTCCACGTCGATGGCAGACAATCCGGACGCGCTGGCCACCCGACCCGACTGGGTGCACACCGTGGAATCCCCGAACAGCTTCCGCGGCAAGTATCGCGGCGCCGAGGCGCACCGGTACGCCACCGAGGCGGTGGCCCAGATCGGGCAGATGACCGCCGACGGCCGGCCTCCCGCGGCCTTCATCTGTGAACCGGTGTACGGCAACGCCGGTGGGATGGCCCTGCCCGACGGCTATCTGCAGCAGGTGTACGCCGCGGTGCGGGCCGCCGGCGGGATCGCCATCGCCGACGAGGTGCAGGTCGGCTACGGCAGGCTGGGCCAGTGGTTCTGGGGTTTCCCGCAGCAGCAGGTGGTGCCCGACATCGTGTCGGTCGCCAAGGCCACCGGCAACGGCTACCCACTGGGCGCGGTGATCACCACCCGGGCCATCGCCGATGCGTTCCGGTCGCAGGGGTACTTCTTCTCCTCCACCGGCGGTAGCCCGCTGTCCTGCGCGATCGGCCTGACCGTGCTCGACGTGCTCGCCGAGGAAGGCCTGCAGGACAACGCCCTGCGCGTCGGCGAGCACTTGAAGAGGCGTCTGCTGGGACTGCGCGACAAGCACCCGCTGGTCGGCACCGTGCACGGAATGGGCCTGTATCTGGGTGTGGAACTGATCCGCGACCCGGTCACGCTGGAGCCGGCCACCGAGGAGACGCGGGCGATCTGCGAGCGGATGCTCGACCTCGGCGTCATCATCCAGCCGACCGGCGATCACCAGAACATCCTGAAGACCAAGCCGCCGTTGTGCATCGACATGGCCGGCGCGGACTTCTACGTGGACACCCTGGACCGGGTGCTCACCGAGGGTTACTGATCCCCCGCGAGCGTGCGAGTCTGAGGCCGACACGCCGCAGTTTCAGGCGAGCATCCGCACGTTCGCGGCTACTCGGTGGCGTCAGGCCTTTCGGCCTCGGCGAGACGCTGGTGCAGCCGGGCCCGGATGTCCTCGGGCGTGTATGACTTGCGGACCCGCTGATCCCGGGCGACCAGCACCCCACCGGCGACGACTCCGGCGACACCAGCCAGCCCGACCCACTTCCAGATGCCCTTCATGGACGAGATTCTGCCTAAGCTGCGGTCGTGAACGCGAACACGGTGTCCCTGTCCCAGGCGCTGGAGGAGACCCGCACCGGCGACATCTGGCTGTTCCGCGGCGGTTCCGGACCCGACCGGGCGATCCAGACGCTGACGAACGCACCGGTGAACCACGTCGGGATGACGGTCGCGATCGATGACCTGCCGCCGCTGATCTGGCATGCCGAACTCGGCCAGAAGCTGCTCGATCTGTGGACCGGCACCCACCACCGCGGGGTGCAGCTCAACGACGCCCGCGAGGTCGCCGAACGCTGGGTGCACGAGTACGGCCAGAAGGCCTGGTTGCGCCAGCTCACCCCGGCGGTCACCCGCGAGCAGGAGGACCGGATGCTGCAGGTGGTGGCCCGGATGAACGGCACCGCCTTTCCGTCCACCGCACGCCTGACCGGACGCTGGCTGCGCGGACGACTGCCGATCGTCAGCGATTTCACCCGCGGCCTGCCTGTCCTGCATCGCAAGGTGCGCGAATCCGCGGAGCGGGACAAGCAGCGGCGCCGCGCGGCCGGACTGGAGACGGCGTACTGCGCGGAGACGGTGGCCATCACCTACGAGGAGATGGGTCTGCTGTCCACCGAGAAGCGGGAGAACTACTTCGACCCGGGCAAGTTCTGGAGCGGGGACCACCTGTCGCTCGCGCCGGGCTACCGCCTCGGTGCCGAGATCGCGGTTCGGGTGGACCCGGTGCGCGTGTAGCAGCCGCCCCGCGGGTATCCGCCCGTCATGGCCGCAGCATCGGGCGGGAGCGCCCAGGACTACCTGCCGGACTCACGGGACCTGGTCTCGCTGGCCGACGCCGCGGCCGGGTGCCGGGGGTGCGACCTGTACCGCGACGCCGAGCAGACGGTGTTCGGCGCCGGCCCGGCGTCGGCGCGGATGCTGTTGGTCGGTGAGCAGCCGGGTGACCGGGAGGATCGCGCCGGGGAACCGTTCGTCGGGCCGGCGGGACGACTGCTCGACAAGGCACTGTCCGCCGCGGCCATCGACCGCGGGCAGGTGTATCTGACCAATGCGGTCAAGCATTTCAAGTTCACCCGCGCATCCGGGAGCAAGCGCCGTATCCACAAGACGCCCAGCCGAACCGAGGTGGTGGCCTGCCGGCCGTGGTTGTTCGCCGAACTGCAGGCAATCGAGCCGGAGGTGGTGGTCCTGCTAGGCGCGACCGCCGCAAAAGCACTGCTCGGTACCGATTTTCGCCTGACCGAACACCGAGGTGAGGTTCTGCGCGCACCGGAGGCGGATTATGCCGTGGTCACCACGCCGCACCCGTCGTCGGTGCTGCGTGGGCCGGCGGAGCGACGCGCCGCCGGGTTCGGCGATCTGGTCCACGACCTCGGCACAGCTGCGGGACTGCTGGTCTCGACCGGGCGGCGTCGCTGATGGTGGTGCGGATCGGCACGTCGGGGTGGTCCTACGACCACTGGAAGGGGGTGCTGTACCCGCCGGGCCTGCCGACGGCGCGGCGGCTGGATGTCTATGCCGCCGAGTTCGACACCGTCGAACTGAACGCCAGCTTCTACCGGTGGCCAAAGCCGGCCACCTTCGCCGGATGGCGGGAACGACTGCCCGAGGGTTTCGTCATGACGGTCAAGGCATCTCGTGGCCTGACGCACGCCCGTCGGCTCAAGGAGCCGGAGCAGTGGATCGAGCGGATGGCCGCGGGGTGGGCCGAACTCGGCAACCGCCGCGGCGCACTGCTGGTGCAACTGCACCCCGCCCAGGAACGCGACGACGACCGGCTGGACCACTTCCTGACCGCCATGCCCGACGGCATTGCGGTGGCGATGGAACTGCGTCATCGGTCCTGGGATGCGCCGGCGGTGTACGACATCCTGCGCAGGCATTCGGCCGCCTATGTCGTGATGAGCGGCCCGGGCCTGCCCTGCATCGTCGAGGCCACCGCCGGCCTGGCGTACCTGCGGTTGCACGGGCCCGGTGACGCCGCCATCTACGCGGGCAGCTACAGCGCCGCCGAGCTGCGCCGGTGGGCCGAGCAGATCTGCGTGTGGGATCGAGAGGGCCGAGATGTGCTGGTGTATTTCAACAATGACCTCGGCGGGCACGCGGTGCGCAATGCGCGGCAACTGTCGGCCGTGCTCGGGGAGCGCGTGGCTCGGCGCCGAATCGAGTAGAAATCTACGACCGGTGTCGCAGCATCGAATAGACCACCGGCCCCCGCTCGATCCGCGTGATGGCTGTGACGGCGAACCCGGCCCGCTCGTACAGTCGCACGTTGCGCTCGTCGGAGGTTTCCAGGCCCACCGCGGTGTCCCCGACCGCGGCGAGACCGGCCTCGATCGTGGCGCCCCCGAGACCGGCGCCCTGACTGTCCGGGTGCACACCCACGGTGGCCAGGTTCCACGCACCGGCCGGCTGCGCCGGAATATCTGCTGCGGCAAGGACACTGAGCCTTTCCCCGTGCAACGCGGCCACCTCGTCCTGCATGCCGGCGGCGGGTTCGGGCGCATCAGGCGGGAGCAATGCGATCACCGCGCGCAGATCGTCGTCGACCAGCACGATGCCCTCGTCGAGGGCGTAGCCGAGATAGAGCCGCTGCAGCTGACGCAGCCGATCCGGGTAGCCGTCCTGCGGGATCGACCATCGGGTCCACGGATAGGCGTCGAACGCCGCGGCCAAGGTGGCGGCGGCACCGTCGAGGTCGGAAGCTGTCGCAGGTCGGATCGTCACGGGAATCGACCGTATCGGAGCCCCTACCGCGGCAGGTAACGCAGATAAGCGGTGCCGTCGTCGAACGTCCGGTGTTCGGCCGGCCGCAGGTCGAGGTGCACGCCGTCGGGCAGCGCACGCAGGCCGCCGCCGATCATCTTGGGGACGACGAAGAACCGGAAGTCCCGCACCATGCCGGCCCGGATGGCCGCGGCCGCCGTGGTGGGCCCGAAGATCTCGACATGGTCGGGCACCGAATCGACGATCTGCTGCAACTCGCCCAAACTCAGCTCGGGGACGAGGCGGACCGGTTCCGGCCCGAGTTCGGCGGGGGTCAGCGTCGAGGACACCACCACCTTGTCGATGTCCTTCCAGCGGTGCGCGAACTCCAGCTCGCCCGGAACCGCCTCCTCGCCGTCCGGGTAGGTCTCCCAGTACCGCATCAGCTCATAGGTCTTACGCCCCATCACCTCCGTCGACACCTCCGCCATCCGAGCGAGGTGCAGGGCGAAGACCGCTTCATCCGGGGCGCCCCACTGAAAGTCGCCGTTGGCGTCGGCGATGTACCCGTCGATGGACACCGACGTGGTGTAACTCAGGATTCCCATATGGCTCTGACCTCCGCGGCCGGGAAAACTCACCGGCGCAGCGCCGGTGAACTCACCAGTGACGCCGTCCTACGCCGCCCTCGGACCAGGATGACCCCGGCGGCGACCACGAAGACCACCAGGCACGCCACGACCGTCGCGGCGACCTGGGGGTACTCGCCGGCGAATCCGTCGGCGGACCGGTGCTTGACGAGGATCGCGGTGAAGGCCCACAGCAGCACCGCCCCGTAGGCGAGGTCGTTGTTGTGCAGCATCGCCACCGTCCCGATCCCCGCCGCCACCAGCAGAATGATGACGGCCCAGGTGGATTCGGCCAGACCGAAGCCATCCCAGCCGAGGCTGACCAGGAACACCGTGATGTTCGCGACCGTCGCGACGGTGATCCAGCCGAAGTAGACGCTGAACGGCACTGCGACCAACCACTTCTCGCGGGTGTTCAGGTCCGCAGCCCTGATGGTCTGCACGATGACCGCCAAGCTGGCCAGGATCACCAGCATCAGCAGCACCGACAGCGCGATCAGGTCGAAGTGCCAGGCCAGGATCCAGCCCGCATTGGCCAGCGAGGAGACCGCGAAGAACCGGCCCACCTTGTCCAGCAAGGCCGTGTCGGCGCCGGCGGTGTCGGTCCGGAACAGGCCGAACTGGTAGAGCACGTGCAGGAGCAGCAGCAGGTAGATCACGCCCCAGATGGAGAACGCGTAGCCGGCGGGCGCGAACAGGTTGGGGTACGCGTCGGACACGTCCCCGGTCTGAATGCCGTTGATCGGCAGCGCATTCGCCAGGCCGTTGATCGCCACCATCACCAGATACGTTGCCGCCACCAGCAGGCTGATCGGCCGCACCGCCGTGTTCGTCATTCCAGGATCCATCCGTTCCTCGAGGTGCCGTGCTCGGTCGCAAGGCCGATCTTTGATACCCGCAATCGCCGCGTTTCACACCTGCCGGCCACCTCGGGGCCAGGTGCATCACGACCCGGACGCCTACGATGAGCGCGTGCTGGCCTCCCTCCTGGCGTTCACCGCGGCCGCGGTGATGATCGTCGTGCTGCCCGGGCCGGACACCCTCGTCGTGATGCGCAGTATCGTGCGCGGCGGACGGGCCGAGGGGATCCGCACCAGTCTGGGTGTGCTGTGCGGGCTGATGGTCTGGGTGCTCGCGGCGGTGCTGGGCGTGTCGGCGATGCTGCAGGCCAGCCAGGTCGGCTACGACGTCCTGCGGATCCTCGGTGCGTGCTACCTCGTCTGGATGGGCGTGCAGACGATTCGGTCGCTGCGCCGTGAGGCGCCCACCGAGTTCGCGGAGCCGGCGGGGTCCTCACGTCTGCTGACCTCGAGCGGGTTCACCGCCGGGTTCCTCACCGATCTGCTGAACCCGAAGGTCGGCGTGCTGTTCATCAGCTTCCTGCCGGGATTCGTGCCCGAGGGGTATGCGGTGACCACGACGACGCTGGGCTTCGGCGCGCTCTACGTGGCGCTGACGGCGGTCTATTGCGCCGCACTGGTCGCGGCCTCCGGGAAGATCCTGACCGCGATGCGCACCCCGCGCATCCGCCGCCGGATCGACGGGGCGGCCGGGCTGACGCTCATCGGGTTCGGCGTGCGGATCGCCACGGAGCGCTAGCGATGGCCACCCGCTCGGTCCGCGGCGATCCCGTACGACGGCCCCGGCTCCCCTTTTCAGCGCTCTCAGCCGGACATTACGAGCGGCCCCGCGCTCAGAGAACCTTCTTCACCACGCTGGACTTCAACTGCATCTGTCCGAAACCCGGCACCTTCGCATCGATGTCGTGATCGCCCACACCATCGGTGATCAGGCGGATGCCGCGCACCTTGGTGCCGATCTTGACGACCCCACCGCCGGCGCCCTTGACCTTCAGACTCTTGACGATGGTCACGGTGTCGCCGTCGGCCAGCGGGTTGCCCACCGAGTCGGTGACCACACCACCGGACTCGGCGGCCTCATCCTCGCCCGGCGCCCACTCGTGGGCGCACATCGGGCAGATCAGCAGCGCACCGGACTCATAGGCGAACTCACTCGCACACGCCGGACACGGGGGCAGAGCGTCAGACATTGAAGCGGAACTCCACCACGTCCCCGTCGGCCATCACGTAGTCCTTGCCCTCCATCCGGACCTTGCCGGCGGCCTTGGCGGCGGCCATCGACCCGGCCTCCACCAGGTCGTCGAAGGACACGACCTCAGCCTTGATGAAGCCCTTCTCGAAGTCGGTGTGGATGACACCGGCCGCCTTGGGCGCGGTGTCGCCGCGGTGAATCGTCCACGCACGGGCCTCTTTCGGGCCGGCGGTCAGATACGTCTGCAGGTTCAGGGTGTGGAAGCCCGCCCGCGCCAACGCATCCAGCCCGGGCTCGGTCTGGCCGATGGACTCCAACAGCTCCGCCGCCGACTCGTCGTCGAGCTCGATCAGCTCGGACTCGATCTTGGCGTCCAGGAACACCGCATCGGCCGGGGCCACCAGCTCACGCAGCTCGGCCTTCTTGGCCTCGTCGGTGAGCACCGACTCGTCGGCGTTGAACACGTACAGGAACGGTTTGGTGGTCATCAGGTTCAGCTCGCGAAGGACCGCCGCGTCCGCCCCCGCCGAGAACAGGGTCTTGCCCGAATCCAGCACCGCCTGCGCGGCCACCGCCGCCTCCAGCACCGGCTTGCGGTCCTTGTTGTTGCGGGCCTCTTTCTCCAACCGCGGGATGGCCTTCTCCAGGGTCTGCATATCGGCCAGGATCAGCTCGGTCTCGATGACCTCGATATCGGAGCGCGGGTCCACCCGGCCGTCGACGTGCACCACGTCGTCGTCGGCGAACGCCCGCACCACCTGGCAGATCGCGTCACATTCGCGGATGTTGGCGAGGAACTTGTTGCCCAGCCCGGCACCCTCGGAGGCGCCCTTCACGATGCCCGCGATGTCGACGAACGTCACCGGCGCCGGCACCGTCTTCTCCGAGCCGAAGATCTCGGCGAGCTTGTCCAAGCGCGGATCGGGCAGCGCGACCACGCCCTCGTTCGGTTCGATCGTCGCGAACGGATAGTTGGCGGCCAACACGTCGTTGCGCGTCAGCGCGTTGAATAGTGTCGACTTCCCGACGTTCGGCAGACCGACGATTCCCAGGTTCAAGCTCACGGACTCCAGAGTCTAGAGGTTGTGACGGGGTCCTCCGCGCGTGCTGGCAACACGTCGCCAGGAACAGCCGGTACGGTCAACGTGTGCCAGGTCAGTCCGCGGAGCCGACGGAGTCGGTGACCCGCCGCTCAGCGCCGACTCCAGAGTCGGCGGCTCCCCTATCCGTACTCGCCGACGCGCAACGTCTGGTCGCCGAGCTGCCGGACCGGCTGCCGGTGAAGATCCCCTGGTGGGGCGCCATCCTGCTGGCGGTGACGTTCACCGCGGTCGGATTCGCCTATGACGCGGGCGCCGGCAATGGTGAGCTCGGTTCGGTGTTCGCCACCTTCTACGTGCTCGGCTGTTTGCTGGCGGTGGTGCTGGTGCAGCGCTCCGGGTTGTTCACGGCGATGATCCAGCCGCCGCTGATCCTTTTTGTGGCGGTCCCCACGTCTTACTTCTTGTTCCACAGCTCACAGATCGACGGGCTCAAGGACATCCTGATCAACTGCGGCTACCCGCTGATCCAGCGGTTCCCGCTGATGTTCTTCACCGCGCTGGTCGTCCTCGCACTCGGCCTGGTCCGCTGGTACCTGTTGCGCGGCGTCGAGGACACCGACGACGACGCGGTGGCACCGGCCCCCTCCCCGCGCCGCGCGGCCCGCGCGGCCCGCCGCTCAGCCCGGACCGACGCCGCAGCCGACGAGACCGAGGCGCCGCGCGCCGCGCGCCGGCCGCGCCGCGAGGCCGCCGAGGCTGACGAGCGGCCGCGCCGAACCCCACGCACCGGTGCGCCGTCGCGGGCCCGGCACAACCGTCCACCGGCCTCCGATATCGCCGCCTCGGCTGCCGCGGCCGATCGCCGTGAGCGGGCCGCCGCCCGCGACCGCTCCGGCCGCCCGCGTCGGCATCCGGAGGCCCCGGTGGACCCGACCCGGCAGTCCCGCCGCGCCCGCGATCCCCGGGACCCACGCGAGCCCCGGCGTCGCGGCGCCTACGACGGCCCCTACGGCGCCCCGTTCGAGGCACCGGACTCCTACGAGCGGCCGCGCCGCCGTCCCCGGCCGGAGGGCTATGAGCCCCGCTTCGAGGAGCCGCGCTACTCCCCTCGAGGCGATGACCGCTACGCCGATCCGTATGCGGAGCGGCCCCGTCGCCCGGCGCCGGACCCCAGCCACCACCCGGTTTCCCGGGTGCGCTACCGCAGCTCCGAGGACGAGCCGCGCAGCAGCCACCGCCGCGACGCGGAGTTCTGGGACAGCGACAACTGAGCCGAGGCTCCTCACGCGGAAGCGCGCAGGAATCCCCCGGCCGCGTCCACCGCGGGCGCCGAGCTCCCGGCGTCGCTGACGAACACCGCAAGCGCAAGATCACCGCGGATCCCGACGAACCAGCCGTGCGCGTGGGTGTCGTCGATGTACTCCGCGGTGCCGGTCTTGCCGAGCAGGTCCGGGATGTCCTGCAGCGCGGTGGCGGTGCCGCCGGTGACGGTCTCGCGCATCATCGCCCGCACCTGCTCGTCGACACCGCCGGGCAGCGGCTCGGGAGTGCGGTCGGCGACGCCGGGTGCGCCCGCCACGATGGTCGGCGCGGGCACCGACCCGCGCGCCAGCGTCGCGGCCACCAGCGCCATCCCGAACGGCGAGGCGGTGACCTTGCCCTGCCCGATGCCCGCCTCGACCCGCAGCGCGGGGCTGTCGGCGATCGGCACCGAGCCGGTGACGGTGGTCATGCCCGGCGCGACGTAGTCGATGCCGAGGCCGAGTTGCGCCGCCGCCTCGGTCAGGCCGTCGGGCGGCAGGTTCACCGCGAGCCGGCCCATGGTGGTGTTGCAGGACCGCGCGAACGCGGTGTGCAGCGGGACGTCGCCGAGTGCGAAGTTGTCGTCGTTGGGGATCTGGCGACCCTCGATGTTCTCGGTGCCCGGGCAGCCGACGATGCTGTCGGGGGTGACCTGCCCGGCCTGCAGCGCCGCGGACACCGTGACCGTCTTGAACGTCGAGCCCGGCGGGTAGAGGCCGGTCAACGCGATCGGGCCCTGGGCGTCCGCGGGCGCGTTCTGCGCGACGGCGAGCAGCTCACCGGTGGACGGCTGGATGGCCACCAGCGCCGCCGGGGTGACCAGCGGTGCCAGCGCCGCTTCGGCGGCCAGTTGCATGCCGATGTCCAGGGTGGCAGCGATGTCACCGACCGGCTCGGCGTCCTGTCCGCCCACCCGCCTCGGTCCGGACGCGGTGTCGGCGGTCACCGCCCACCCGGCGGCGGCGTCGGTGCGCTGCTGCCATAGGTCCGAGAGCCCGGCCAGGGCCGGAGAGGTCAGCGCGCGGTCGGTGGCCAGCAGCCGGGTCTGCGGGCGCAGCGTCACGTCCGGCTGCGCGGCCAGCTGCTCGCGGATCGGGGTCAGGTCCTCCTCGCGCAGGGTGACGGCGGTGACCGGCCTGCCGGCGGCGAGCTGCCCGGCCAGCGAGTCGGCGGTGATCGTCGGCGCGATCGGATTGAGCAGGGCGGCAACGGCATTCACGTCGACACCGGGTGCGATGTCGACCAGGGTGACGATGTGCTGGGTGAGCAGGTCCGCGCCGGTGCGGTCGAGCACGCGGGCGGCGGGCTGCGGGGCGAGGGTGCTGTAGGACAGTGCGCCCGCAGCCAGGCCCGGAGCGACGGTGGCCGGATTCCACCGGATCTTCCAGTCGTCACCGTCGGCCGCGGCCGTGCCCTCGGTCGTGTACGCCCATTCGGTCTGCTTCTCGGGTCCGAACCGCCACGTCGCCGCGAGCGTGAACGTCGCCGCATCCTCCTCGCGCCGCACCTGCGACACCTCGAACCGGACGTCGGTGCCCAGGCTGGCGTAGAGGCCGTCGAGGGTGCCGGTGGCGGCAGCCTGCTCGCTGGTCAGTGCCGCCGCGGCGGCCGCGTCGCCACGGTTGAGGGCCTCCGCGAACCCCGCCAGGGTGGTGTTCAGCCGGTCTTCGGCGTCAGCGCACCCGGCGAGCACCAGGACGAGCGTGAGGAGGACAGCCGGGAAACCGCGAAGTGAGCCCACAGGGCTCGAACGTACCGCCTCAGCTACGCGGGGGACGGATCTCGCGGGGCAGCGCGAACACCAGCGTCTCGTTGGCGGTGGTCACCGGTTGCACGGTGCCGTAGCCGTATTCGGCGAGCCGGTCCAGCACGCCGCGCACCAGGATCTCGGGCACCGAGGCGCCGGAGGTGACGCCGACGGTGGTGACCCCGGAGAACCAGGCCGGGTCGATGTCGTCGGCGTAGTCCACCAGGTAGGCGTGCTGCGAACCGGCGTTCAGCGCCACCTCGACCAGCCGCACGGAGTTCGACGAGTTCTTCGAGCCGACCACGATGACCAGCTCGCACTCCGGCGCCATCGCCTTCACCGCGACCTGGCGGTTCTGGGTGGCGTAACAGATGTCGTCACTCGGCGGGTCCTGCAGCGTCGGGAACTTCTCCCGCAGCCGGCGCACCGTCTCCATGGTCTCGTCGACGCTCAGCGTGGTCTGCGACAGCCAGATGACCTTGTCCGGGTCGCGCACCGTCACCTTGTCGACCGCGTCCGGGTTGTCGACGACCTGGACGTGGTCGGGGGCCTCACCGGCGGTCCCGACGACCTCCTCGTGGCCCTCGTGGCCGACGAGCAGGATGTCGTAGTCGTCGCGGGCGAACCGCTTGGCCTCGTTGTGCACCTTGGTGACCAGCGGGCAGGTGGCGTCGATGGTCTGCAGGTTGCGGGCCGCGGCCTCCTCGTGGACGGTCGGCGCGACACCGTGCGCGGAGAACACCACGATGGCGCCCTCGGGCACCTCGTCGGTCTGCTCGACGAACACCGCACCGGCCTTGGCCAGCGTGTCGACGACATACCGGTTGTGCACGATCTCGTGCCGCACGTAGATCGGCGCGCCGTGCTTCTCCAGGGCGCGTTCGACGGTCTCGACGGCCCGGTCCACCCCCGCGCAGTAGCCGCGCGGCTCGGCGAGCAGGACGCGCTTGCCGGCAACGGGCGACGCCACCGAGCTCGTCGCGCCCGGGATTCCCATGTTGACGGTTGGTGGCATGCATCAAGGGTACTTACCCGCACCGCGGCCGGGCCAGCCGTAGGCTGGCACCCATGTCAACTGCACCGTACGGAGTCCGACTGCTGGTAGGTGCGGCGGTAACCGCACTGGACGAGACGCGCAAGCTCCCCCACACCATCCTGACCTACCCGATGACGGTGGCCAGCCAGCTGGCTCATCTGGTGATGAAGGTGCAGCAGGACGTCGCCGACCTGGTCAACCGCGGTGACGAAACCCTCGAGGAGCTCTTCCCGCCCAAGGACGAGCAGCCGGAGTGGGCGACATTCGACGAGGACCTGCCGTCCCATCCGTTCGCCAACCTCTCCGAGGACGACGACCCGGTCCAGGACGACGGCGAGACCGCCACGGTGACGCGTCTCACCGGAGACAAGGTCGCCAATCGCACCGAAGGCCGCTTCGCACTCTTCAGCGAGGGCGAGGCCCCGCCGGCGGACCCGGACGAGCAGCACACCCCGTCCACCAACGGTTCGGCCCCGGCCATCGTCGACGACCTCGGCTACGAGTCGCTGACGCTGGCGCAGCTGCGGGCCCGGCTGACCTCGCTCAAGCTCGCCGACCTGGAGGCCCTGCTGGCCTACGAGGAGGCCAACAAGGCGCGCGCGCCGTTCCAGACCCTGCTCTCCAACAGGATCACCCGCGCGTCGGCGAAGTGACTGAACCCGGCCAGTCCCCGGAGAACCCGTGGCCGGTGCGGGCCGTGGCCACCCGGGTGGCCAAGTGGATCGACCGGCTCGGCACCGTCTGGGTGGAGGGTCAGATCGCCCAGCTGAACGTGCGCCCCGGATCCTCGACCGCCTTCCTGGTGCTGCGTGACCCGGCCGCGGACATGTCGCTGTCGCTGACCTGTCCGCGCGATCTGGTGGTCAACGCACCGGTGCGACTCGCCGAGGGTGTTCAGGTGATCGTCTTCGGCAAGCCGCAGTTCTACACCGGGCGGGGCAGTTTCTCGCTGCGGGTCAGCGACATCCGCGCGGTGGGGATCGGCGAATTGCTGGCCCGCATCGATCGGCTGCGCCGGCTGCTCGAGGCCGAGGGACTGTTCGACCGGCGGCTCAAACGCCCGATTCCGTTCCTGCCCAACACCATCGGGCTCATCACCGGCCGTGCCTCGGCCGCCGAGCACGATGTGATGTCGATCGTGTCCGCCCGGTGGCCCGCGGCGCGGTTCGCGGTGCGCAACACCGCCGTACAGGGGCCGAACGCGGTCGCCCAGATCGTGGAGGCACTGGCGGCGCTGGACGCCGACGACGGAGTCGACGTCATCATCATGGCCCGCGGCGGCGGCAGCGTGGAGGACCTGCTGCCGTTCTCCGACGAGACGCTGTGCCGGGCCGTCGCCACCTGCCGCACACCGGTGATCAGCGCGATCGGGCACGAACCGGACAACCCGATCTGCGATCTGGTGGCCGATCTGCGGGCGGCCACCCCGACCGATGCGGCCAAACGGGTGGTGCCCGACGCCGCCGTCGAGCAGGCCGGGGTCGAGGATCTGCGGCGGCGCAGCGCGCAAGCCCTGCGCAACTGGGTCCGTCGCGAGCAGCACATCGTGGATCAGTTGCGGTCCCGGCCGGTGCTGGCCCGGCCGTTGCAGGCGCTGGAGGCCCGCGCCGAGGAGGTGCACCGGGCCCGGCGGACCGCGCGCCGGGACATCGGCCGACTGATCGCCGCCGAGAGCGACCGCCTGGAACATCTGTCCGCCCGGCTCACCACGCTCGGTCCGGCGGCCACGCTGGCCCGCGGCTACGCGGTGGTTCAGGTGGTGGGAGCCCAGCAACAGGGCGAAGACCGCCCGATCCTGCGGTCGGTCGACGACGCTCCGGCGGGCACCCGGCTGCGGGTGCGCGTCTCCGACGGTGCCATCACAACAGTCAGCGAGGGTCCAGATGAAGCCCATTAGTCAAATGGGGTACGAAGAGGCACGCGACGAGTTGATCGAGGTGGTCCAGCAGCTCGAGCACGGCGGGCTGGACCTCGACGCGTCGCTCAAGCTCTGGGAAAGGGGCGAGGAACTGGCCAAACGGTGCGAAGAACACCTGGCCGGCGCCCGCCAGAAGGTGGCCGACACCCTGGCCGCGGGCGAGGTCGAGGAAAGTTGAGAACGCAAGCAGATTGAGGACCTGCCGCGAAGCCCTTCAAAACTGGAACACGTTTCAGTTACTCTCGTCAGATGGCTGACCCAACACTGCGCACCGATCTGGGCCGCGTCCTGGTGACCGGGGGCTCCGGCTTCGTCGGCGCCAACCTGGTGACCACCCTGCTGGAACGCGGACTGGCGGTCCGGTCCTTCGACCGGGTGCCGTCGCCGCTACCCGCGCATCCCCAGCTGCAGACCGTCGTCGGCGACATCACCGATGCCGCCGATGTGGCGGGAGCGGTCGAGGGTGTGGACACCATCATCCACACCGCGGCCATCATCGACCTGATGGGCGGCGCGTCGGTCACCGAGGAGTACCGCAAGCGCAGCTTCGACGTGAACGTCGAGGGCACCAAGAACCTCGTGCGGGCCGGGCAGGCCGGGGGCGTGCGGCGGTTCGTCTACACCGCGTCCAACAGCGTCGTGATGGGCGGCCAGGACATCCGCAATGGCGACGAAAACCTGCCCTACACAAGCCGTTTCAACGATCTGTACACCGAGACCAAGGTGGTCGCCGAACAGTTCGTGCTCGAACAGAACGGCACCGCGGGCATGCTCACCTGCTCGATCCGGCCCAGCGGCATCTGGGGTCGCGGCGATCAGACGATGTTCCGCAAGGTGTTCGAGAATGTGCTGGCCGGGCACGTCAAGGTGCTGGTCGGCAACAAGAACATCAAGCTCGACAACTCTTACGTGCACAACCTGATCCACGGGTTCATCCTCGCCGCCGAACACCTCGTCCCCGGCGGAACGGCCCCCGGCCAGGCCTACTTCATCAACGACGGCGAACCGCTCAACATGTTCGAGTTCGCCCGTCCCGTGGTCGCGGCCTGCGGGCGGACGCTACCGCGGTTCCGGGTGTCCGGAAAGCTGGTGCACAAGGCGATGATGGGCTGGCAGTGGCTGCACTTCAAGTACGGCATCCGTGAACCGCTGGTCGAACCGCTTGCGGTGGAACGGCTCTACCTGAACAACTACTTCTCCATCGACAAGGCTCGCCGCGACCTCGGCTACCGGCCACTGTTCAACACCGAGCAGGCCATGGACGAGTGCCTGCCCTACTACACCGAACTCTTCCGGTCGATGGAGTCGCAGAACGCCGAGGCGGTCACCGCCGCGTCCCGGGCCTGAGCGCAGGCGTATGCCGACGTTCCGGACCACCGCCAACGGGGACGCGACGATCCGCTACCTGGACTCCGGCGGCGACGACGCAGGCGCGCCAATAGTTTTCGTCCCCGGATTCACCTGTGTGGCCGAGGACTACACCGAGATGCCGGCGCTGCTCGGTCGGCGGACGGTCATCGTCGAACTCCGCGGCCACGGCGGCAGCACGGCTCCCGGCGGCCCGTTCGACTCCGCGGCGATCGCCGGCGACGTCGGCGCGGTGATCGACGCCGTCACCGACGGCCCGGTACACGTGATGACCTTCTCCCGTGGCACCACGTATGCACTGACTTGGGCGCTCGCGCACCCGGATCGGGTGCGCTCGATCTCGATCGGCGACTACACCCCCGCGGAGATCAAGCTCACCGAGGACGCGATGCTCGGCCTGCTCGAGGGCAGGTGGCGCGGCACCCCGGTCGGCGAGCGGGTCGACCGCGCGGCGGCGCTGGCCACCGTGCACGCGGCCCGCGCGCAGTCGCTGTGGGGACCGTTGACGCACTGGCAGCCACCGTTGCTGGCGGTCCGCAGCCCCAACGCACCGGTGGTCGACGACGCGGCGTGGGGCCGGTACCGGCAGTTGTTCCCGGATGCTGCGCTGCACGAGTTCGTCGACTCCCCGCACGACATCTTCCGGCCCGACCGGGGGCGGTACCCACTGCTGGTCCGCGCGCTGTCCGACGAGGTCGACCGGGCCTAGACATGGACAAGGCCGGTGGCGCTGTAGCGCCCCGGCCTCTGGCCTCCCGCGCGGCGTCTACAGAACCGGGGAAGCTTGGCGACGATATTACGACACCGGTTCCCGGTTCACCAACTCAGCCGATCGCGCCGTCAGCGCTCAGGCGGCCCGACGCCAACGCGCGCAGCATCCGCACACTGACCGGATGCGCTGCGTCCGCGACCTTTTCGAGCAGGTCCCCGGCCCGGGCCTCGGCGGTCTCCGGTGGCACCACGTACAGCAGAGCATTGCGCGCGTGGGTTCCCATGACGTAGATCGTGTCGCGGGAGACGAGGGAGTACCGGTCGACGGAGATCGCGGTGTTTCCCCGGATGATGCGAGCCGGCGCCGACGGGAACACGGTCGGGTCATACAGCACTCGGCGCACCGACCCCAGCGTCAGACCCATCACCGAGACCAGGTCCACCAGTGCGGTGCGCAGCAGATAGTCGGGCGGCCACCAGGCTCCGTCGACGGTGCCCCGTCGATCGGAATGATCACACAGGGCAAGCCGGGCGGTCGTTGAACAGTCGGTCACGGCATTCGCCATCGGCGATGCTCCCGTCGATGTCAGAGCAATCGCAGACGGTAGCCGAAGTGTCGGAGACGCGAGAAACCTACGATGTCTGCAGTTTAGCCCCTCGCCACTCCGGGCCGCCGAGGACTCTCTCGGCAATATCTGAGCATCGGTGCGATACCGGGCCCAAAGCCCCCGGTCAAGGTCTAGCGTCGACATGACGGCGAACCGACATGCGCGGGAATCGGGGTCCGATATGCCCAATAATCGGCCGAACATCCTGGTCATCTGGGGTGACGACATCGGTATCACGAATCTGAGCTGCTACAGCGATGGTTTGATGGGCTATCGGACACCGAATATCGACCGGATCGCCGAAGAGGGGATGCGGTTCACCGATTCCTACGGGGAACAGAGCTGCACCGCCGGCCGGGCGGCCTTCATCAGCGGGCAGAGCGTCTACCGCACCGGGATGAGCAAGGTCGGTATGCCCGGCGTGGACGTCGGACTTCAGGCCGAGGACCCGACGATCGCCGAACTGCTCAAGCCATTGGGTTATGCCACTGGGCAATTCGGCAAGAACCACCTCGGGGATCTGAACAAGTACCTGCCCACTGCGCACGGTTTCGACGAGTTCTACGGGAATCTGTATCACCTCAATGCCGAAGAGGAACCCGAACACGAGGACTACCCGACCGCCGAGGAGGCACCGCTCCTGCGCACGGCGTTGCTGCCTCGCGGCGTCATTCACTCCTGGTCCACCGACGAGGACTCCGGTGACATCGATCCTCGCTACGGACCGGTGGGCAAGCAGCACATCGAGGACACCAGGCCGTTGACCAAGAAGCGCATGGAGACGATCGACGACGAGACCACTTCGGCCTGCGCCGATTTCATCCGGCGCCAGCGTGACTCCGGGACGCCGTTCTTCGTCTGGATGAACATGACGCATATGCACTTCCGAACCCACACCAAACCGGAGAGCCGCGGCCAGGCCGGCCGCTGGCAGTCGCCCTACCACGACACGATGGTCGACCACGACCGCCATGTCGGAACCCTGCTGGACCTGGTCGATGAACTGGGCATCGCCGAGGACACCATCGTCGTCTACTCCACCGACAACGGTCCGCACGCGAACAGCTGGCCCGACGGTGCCACCACCCCGTTCCGCAGCGAGAAGAACACCAACTGGGAGGGCGCGTTCCGGATACCGGAGATGATCCGCTGGCCTGGCAAGATTGCCGCCGGAACGGTGTCCAATGGGATTGTCCAGCATCATGATTGGCTGCCGACGTTCCTGGCCGCCGCCGGCGACCCGGATATCGTGGACAAACTCAAGGCCGGATATCAGGCCGGTGACAGCACCTACCGCGTCCACATCGACGGCTACAACCTGCTGCCGTACCTGACCGGTGAAGTAGACGAGTGCCCCCGCCACGGCCTGATCTACTTCTCCGACGACGGCGACGTGCTGGGTGTCCGAGTGGACAACTGGAAGGTCGTGTTCATGGAGCAGCGGTGCCGGGGCACGCTGGAGGTGTGGTTCGAACCGTTCACCAAACTGCGCGCCCCCAAACTGTTCAACCTGCGCACCGATCCGTTCGAGCGAGCCGATGTCACCTCGAACACGTACTGGGACTGGGTCATCGATCGGCTGTACCTGATGTTCTACGCTTCGGCGCTGGTCACACGGTTCCTGGAGACCTTCAAGGATTTCCCGCCGCGCCAGGAACCTGCGTCGTTCACCATCGGCAATGCGGTGGAAGAGCTTGAGAAGTTCCTGGCCGGCCGGGGCGGCTGATGGCAGCGCTGCCATCGTGGCGGGACGGACCCGCGAAGTCCGCGATCCTCTCCTTCGTGGACCGCGTCACCCGTGAGGTGTCCCCCGCCGAACGGGTCGCGGTGTTCGACAACGACGGCACCCTGTGGTGTGAGAAGCCGGCCTACGTCCAACTGGACTTCCTGGCACGCCGGCTGTCCGAGCAGGCCGCCGCCGACCCGTCGTTGCTGGACAATCCGCCCTACCGGGCCGCCGTATCCGGTGACCTGAGGTGGTTCGCCGACGCCGTCACCAAGCACTACCGCGGCGACGACTCGGACCTGAAAGTCCTTGCCGCGGCGATCCTCTCCGCCTATGCCGGGCTGGCCGTCGAAGAGCATGCCGCCCGGGTCAGGGCGTTCTTCGCCGAGGCGACCCACCCCACGCTGTGCCGGCCGTACACCGCATGCGGGTACGCGCCGATGGTGGAACTGCTCGCCCATCTGGCCGCGCACGGGTTCACCAACTACATCGCCTCCGGCGGTGGCCGCGATTTCATGCGCCCGGTCACCGAAGCCATGTACGGGATCCCACCGGAGCGGGTGATCGGCAGTTCGGTCGGGCTGGACTTCGTCGACGGGCAGCTGCGCACCACCGCGACACCGGAAGTCCTGGCCGACGGGCCGGTCAAACCGGTGCGCATCTGGGGCCGCACCGGGCGGCGGCCCATCTTCGCGGCCGGGAACTCCAACGGCGACATCGAGATGCTGCAGTTCACCGATGCGGGCCCGTTGCCGTCGCTGTCGCTGTTGGTCCGCCACGACGACGCCGCCCGCGAGTTCGACTACACCGCCGGTGCCGAACGCGCCCTGGACCTGGCGGATTCGCAGGGCTGGACCATCGCCGGCATCCAGCGGGACTGGGCGCGTGTCTTCGACTGAGGACCTGGTCTGGATTGCACCGCAGACCACGACCCTGGGCTCCGATGCGCACTACCCCGAGGAGAGCCCGGCGCGGAAGGTCAGCGTGGACGGGTTCTGGATGCAGCGGCATCAGGTGACCAACGCCCGGTTCGCCGAGTTCGTCGACGCGACCGGATACCGCACGGTCGCGGAGCGCCCGCCGGACCCGGCGCAGTATCCGGGCGCCGCGCCGCAGAACCTCGTTCCCGGGTCCATGGTGTTCCGGCGCACCGCGGGCCCGGTGGATCTGCGGCACCTCAGCCAGTGGTGGGTCTGGACCCCGGGTGCCTGCTGGAACCATCCGCGCGGGCCCAGATCATCGTTGCGCAACCGCGATGACCACCCGGTGGTGCATATCGCCTTCGAGGACGCCCAGAGCTACGCGGAGTGGGCCGGATTGGCGCTGCCCAGCGAGGCGCAGTGGGAGGTCGCCGCCCGCGGTGGGCTCGACGGGGCGGTCTACACCTGGGGCGACGCCCCCGAGCAGCCCGGTGAACGCCGCGCGAACTACTGGCACGGCGAGTTCCCCCACCTACCCGACACCGGGTACGGCACGACCGCTGCGGTGGGCAGCTTCGCGCCCAACGGGTACGGCCTGTGCGATATGGCCGGCAACGTCTGGGAGTGGACGTCGGACTGGTACGGGCGCGACCCCGCCACCGGAACGCGCTGCGCCGCAGACAGCTACGACCCCGGCCAACCCCAGTTCGCCATCCCGCGCAAGGTCATCAAGGGCGGGTCGTTCCTGTGTGCGGACAGCTACTGCCTGCGCTACCGGCCCGCGGCGCGGCGCCCGCAGATGATCGATACGGGCATGAGCCACATCGGGTTCCGCTGCGTGCGGAGCTAGGCCGCGGCCGGTGTATCCGCAGCGGTGTCGGTGTCGGTGTCGGCATCGGCCGAATCGGCCTCGCCCGCACTGCTCTCGGTGCCCGGGTTGCCGGTGTTCTCGGCGCGCTCGGCCTCCCGCTCATCCGCCGGGTCGACGTCGGCGGGCTCCGACAGACCGAGTTCCGCAAGCTGCTCCTCCCGGGAGGGCTCGTCCTCGTCCGCCTCGATCAGCTCCGCGGCATCCGACTCGGTCGTCTCGTCGAGGTCGTCCACGGGCCCTGATTCCTGGGTATCGCCGACGGCCCCCTCCTCTGCGGGCTGCGGGTCCGAATCCTGACCCGGGTCCGACGCCAGTGCCGCGCCGGTGATTTCCGCGGCGCCCCCGCCGATCTCGTCCGGCGCAGCGTCAGCATCGTGGTCCGCGGCGGCCGGCACCGGAGCCGGGGTGGGGGTCGTGACCGGGGTCTTCCACACCAGCCGGCCCTTGGACACGTGCCAGCCCAACTGCGGCGTCATGCTCGAATAGCCCGCCGCGATCAGCGGCATCAGCAGGGTGTTGAGCTTGTCCACGATCCAGCCGGGAACGCCGAGCTGACGCAACGGCCGGGTGATCGGCAGGCTGGCCTCCGGGATCATGTACGTCAGTGTCCGACCGCCCAGCGAGTTGGTGTGATCCGACACCAACACCGCGTCCTCGATGCTCTTCTTGCCCGCCGAGGAATGATCGTTGGTCCCGTTGACCGTATAGAGCGCGCCCATCACGGCATTGACCACGGCGAGCATGTTCCACGGACGGTCCGGCGGAGCCGCCCAGCCGTCCCACTGTCCGTAGACGACCACCGTGTTGTAGCGGGTCTCCGGCACCGGCCGGAAGGTGATACCGAGCAGGGGGATCCGCACATTGGGTGCGTAGGTCTCGCCGAAGCCGCGGGTCTCGCCACCGAAGACGTAGAACGTGATCCGGTCGGTGGGCAGCGCCTCCGACTCCGGAAGGGTGTGCAGGTATTCGAGTTCCCGGTCGATCACCATGGTGCCCATGCTCAGACCGACCACCGAGACGTTGTTCCCATTGGCCAGTTCGGCCAGGATCGCCGCGTGCAGCGCCTGCTGACCGAGGGCCAGCGACTTATCGCCGCTCAGTGCGCCGATCCCCCACAACGGCCCGAGTTGCGCCGGGTAGTCCAGCGGCACCGGCGTCATGCCCGGCAGCCAGTTGGCTCCTACCCGGTCGGCGTAGTTGAGCCATCCCGAGCTCGTGAATCCGGCCCCGCCCAGTATCTGGGCGAACCCGGGTAGCTCACTGGGGCGCGCCCCGTTGATCCCGATGCGGGTTTCACCGGCAAACGCGGTGGGTGCGGCCACCAGCAGCACCATGGCACTCAGTGCCGCGGCCAGCGCGCGCCACCGCGCCCGCGACACCCGGAAAAGAACCGGAAGTACTTTTTTTCGCAACAATTCGACCCCCTGTGTGCGCGCTTGAAAACGTCAACACCAAGGGGCTTGACGTCGCGATATTGAAAATGACGTTGACGTCAAGCTACAGCATCAGCAAACATTGCGTAGATGAAATTGTAACTTTCGTCAATTAGAGGTCCGGACTGGAGAGCCGCCCACCCGTCGCGGCCACATCCACCGATGCCCTGAGCGGGGCGGCGCCGGTTCGCTAGGGTTTGGAACACGTTCTAATTCATCCCTGGAGGGTGGTCCATGACCGATACCGCGCTGGTGACCGGAGCCTTCGGGTTGGTGGGTTCGGCGACCGTGCACCGCCTGGCGGCCGACGGACGACGGGTGGTGGCCACCGACCTGGACACACCCGCCAACCGGAAGGCCGCCGAGGCCCTGCCGGTGGGTGTCACGGTGCGCTGGGCCGACCTGACCGATCCCACCGCGGTCGGGGCACTGGTGGATGAGGTCGCGCCGACGGCGATCATCCATCTGGCGGCCGTCATTCCGCCGTTCATCTACCAGCGCCGGGGACTGGCCGAGCGTGTCAACGTCGAAGCCACCGCCGGCCTGGTGCGGTCCGCCGAAAAGCTCGCGACTCCACCGCGTTTCGTGCTGGCATCCAGCATCGCCGTCTACGGCTCACGCAACCCGCATACGGTCACCGGCCCGCTCACCGCTGACACCCCGGTCAACCCCGCCGACATCTACGGTGACCACAAGGTCAAGGCCGAGAAGATCGTCCGGACCTCGGCGCTGGACTGGGTCATCCTGCGCCTGGGCGGGGTGCTGACCGCCACCCCGGGCTCCTACATGAAGCTCGACAACTTCTATTTCGAAGGCATGCTGCCGACGGACGGTCGGCTGCAGACCGTCGACGTACGGGATGTGGCAACGGCTTTCGCCGCGGCCACCACCGTTGACGCGATCGGTGAGACGTTGCTCATCGGCGGTGACGATGCCACCCACCGGTTGTTACAGGGCGACGTCGCACCGGCCATGGCCGCGGCGCTCGGCCTGGTCGGCGGACTGCCGGCCGGACTCAAGGGCGACCCGCACAACGACGCGAGTTGGTTCAACACCGACTGGATGGACACCACCCGGGCCCAGCAGCTGCTTGGCTTCCAACATCATTCGTGGCCGGACATGCTGATCGAGACGTCCGCCAACGCCGGCATCAAGCGTCCACTGCTGCGGTTGGTGGCACCGCTGGCCAAACAGATCCTCAAGCGCCGGACCGCGTACTACGGCACCGGTCAGCGCTACGCCGACCCGTGGAAGGCGATCGAGAAGAAGTGGGGCGACCCCCGACCGGACGGAGACACCGCGTGAACACCCCGGGCATGAAGACAGCGATAGTGGTCGGTGGCGCCTCCGGCATCGGTTGGGCCTCCGCGCGGGCGTTGGCCGCCGACGGCTACCGCGTCGTGATCGCCGACCGCAATGCCGAGGGTGCCGCGGCCCGCGCCGCGGAACTCGGCGATCCGCACACTGCTGCCGGCGTCGACGTCGTCGACGAGGGATCGGTGGCAACACTTTTCGACCAGGTGGCAGCCTCCGGGGCGAGCGAAGCGACGGGCGACGGTATCGACGTGGTGGTGAGCTGCGCCGGCTTCTCCAACATCGGCCTCATCGTCGATCTGGCGGTGGAGGACTTCCGGGCCGTCGTGGACGTCTGCCTCACCGGCGCCTTCATCGTCGCCAAGTACGCCGGGCGCCGGCTACGCGAGGGCGGCTCGCTGATCTCCATCTCCTCACTCAATGCGCGCCAGCCCGCCATCGGGATGAGCGCCTACTGTGCGGCCAAGGCGGGGCTGTCGATGCTCACCCAGGTCGCCGCACTCGAGTTGGCGCCGCGCGGGATCCGGGTCAACGCCGTGGCACCGGGGTTCGTGCACACCCCACTGACCGAAGGCGCGGCCCTGGTCCCCGGCGTGGTCGAGGAGTACGTGGAGAACACGCCGCTGGGCCGGGCCGGCACCCCGGAGGACATCGCGGAGGCGGTCGTCTTCCTCACCAAGTCCTCCTGGCTGACCGGCGAGGTGCTCGATCTCAACGGCGGATCCCACATGTTGCGCTACCCCGACGTGATCGGGCACATCATGAAGCTCGCGCAAGCATGAACAACACTGTCAAATAGACGGGTGAATACCGAGTTCACCGTCGGCCAGCGGCGGGCCCTGGCGATCGCGACGGTCGTCGCCCTCGCCTTCGGCGCGTACTTCCTGCGCGGGTTCTTCATGCTCATCGTGGTCGCCGCCGTGGTGGCCTACCTGTTCGACCCGCTCTACGAGCGATTGCGCAAGCGGTTCAGCTCCGGGCTGTCGGCCACCCTCACCCTGTTCGCGGCGCTGGCCACCGTGATCGTGCCGATCAGTGCCGCGGTGGCGATCGGCGTCGTGCAGATCTCCCACATGGTGCGTTCGGTCGCCGATTGGGTGGGGCAGACCGATCTGAGCACGCTCGGCGACCGGTCGCTGCGACTGGTGAACGAACTGCTCGACCGGGTGCCGTTTCTGCAGAGCACCAACATCACCGCCGAGCAGGTGCAGGAATGGGTGGTGAAGTTCGCCCAGCGCGCCGGCGAGTGGGGCCTGTCCTTCCTGCAGGGCGCGGCCGGCGGCCTGTTCGGCGGGGTGACCGCCGCGATCATCTTCCTCTACGTGTTCATCTCGATGCTGGTCAACGGCGATCAGCTACGGCTGCTGATCCGCCGGCTGAACCCGCTGGGTGAGGAGGCCACCGACCTGTACCTGGCCAAGATGGCGGCCATGGTGCGGGGCACCGTCCGCGGCCAGTTCGTCATCGCTCTGGTCCAGGGTGTCGCCGGTGCGATCTCGATCTACCTCGCCGGCTTCCACGACGGGTTCTTCATCTTCGCGATCCTGCTGTCCGCGCTGTCGGTGATCCCACTCGGCGGCGGCATCGTCACCATCCCGTTCGGCATCGGGTTGGTGTTGTTCGGCAACATCGTCGGCGGCATCTTCGTCATCGCCTTCCACCTCCTGGTGGTGACGAACATCGACAATGTGCTGCGCCCGATCCTGGTGCCCAAGGAGGCCAGACTCGACCCCGCGCTGATGCTGCTGTCGGTGTTCGCCGGCATCACCATGTTCGGCTTCCTGGGCATCGTGATCGGCCCCGTCATCATGATCGTCATCGTCACCACCATCAGCGTGTATCTGTGGGTCTACAAGGGTGTCCCGATGGACCTCGGCACCGAAGACGACGAACCCGACAAACCCACCCTGCTCAAACGCCTGATCGCCCGGGCCCGGGCTCGCACCGCCTCGCGCCGCAGGGCGGCGGCGCCGGTGGGAGGCGGTGCGATTGCACCGCCGGTGATCACCCCCGACGCCGACTAGGTGGGCAGCGGTGCCTGCGTCTGCACCGCCCGCGCCAGCGTGCGGAAATCGTCGGGCTTACCGGCGCCGGTGATCGCCAGCTGGACCGTCCCGTCCAGGCGGGTGGTCCAGATCGGTTCCCCCTCGCCCGGCTCGTAGACCACCCAGGTGATGCCGTCGACGTCCTCGGCGCCGGTCGGCACCGCCTCGGGATTGATGGAGCCGACCAGCCGCGCCTCGTCGGCATTGCTCTGCGTCAGGCTCAGGTACATCTTGCTGGGCGCGATGTAGCCCACCCGCGATGTCAGTGCCCGGACCGGCTGCCCGGTCGCCGGGTCGGTGCGGCCCCCGTCGATACCGCCGCGCGAGCCGGAGTTGGGTTGCCAGCCCGCGGGCAGCTCCGGCAGCCTGACCGGGAACTTCAGCACTTCGGCGTCCGCACCCAGGGCGGCCGGGGCGTCGAACGCCGGCACCTCGCCCGCACCGGGACCACTCGGGGCGAACGAGCACATGCCCAGCACGCCGGCCAGCAGAATGCAGATCACCACCAGCGGCGCCATCGACCAGAACATGTCCCGGCCGTCGTGCAACAGCCGGTCCTTGGCGGGGGGCGGAACCGGCACGACGACCGATGCGTCGGGGTCCGGTTCAGAGCTACTCATGACAGCCAGTATCCCAGTTCCCAAAGTTGGACCCGCTAATGGGACAATCTGCAGCCATGACGCCTTCGCGCCGGGAAGCCCCAGACCGCAACCTCGCCCTCGAACTGGTCCGAGTCACCGAAGCAGGAGCCATGGCCGCCGGCCGGTGGGTCGGCCGCGGTGACAAGGAAGGCGGTGACGGAGCCGCCGTCGACGCCATGCGTGAACTGGTCAATTCGGTCTCGATGCGCGGCGTCGTGGTCATCGGCGAGGGCGAGAAGGACAACGCCCCGATGCTCTACAACGGTGAAGAGGTCGGCAACGGGGACGGCCCGGACTGCGACTTCGCCGTCGACCCGGTGGACGGCACCACCCTGATGAGCAAGGGCATGCCGAACGCCATCTCGGTGCTCGCGGTCGCCGAGCGCGGTGCCATGTTCGATCCGTCCGCGGTGTTCTACATGAACAAGATCGCCGGTGGCCCCGACGTCGCCGACTTCATCGACATCACCTCGCCCATCGCGGCGAACATCCAGCGCATCGCCAAGGTGCGCAAGGCCTCGGTGTCGGACGTGACCGTGTGCATCCTGGACCGGCCGCGGCACGCCAAGCTGATGGAGGAGGTCCGCTCGGCCGGTGCCCGCATCCGGCTGATCTCCGACGGTGACGTCGCCGGTGCCATCTCGGCCTGCCGGCCCGAGTCCGGCACCGATCTGCTCGTCGGCATCGGCGGCACCCCCGAGGGCATCATCGCCGCGGCCGCCATCCGCTGCATGGGCGGCGAGATCCAGGCCACCCTGGCCCCCACCGACGACGACGAGCGCCAGAAGGCGATCGACCGCGGTTACGACCTGGACCGCGTGCTCAACACCAAGGATCTGGTCTCGGGCGAGAACGTCTTCTTCTGCGCCACCGGCGTCACCGACGGCGACCTGCTCAAGGGCGTGCGCTACTTCGGCGGCGGCTGCACCACGCAGTCCATCGTGATGCGGTCCAAGTCCGGCACCGTCCGGATGATCGAGGCCTACCACCGGCTGTCCAAGCTCAACGAGTACTCCGCGGTGAACTTCACCGGGGACTCGTCCGCAGCACACCCTCTCCCCTGACCGCATAAGCGACTAGAAAAGGACCCTGATGACCGACAGCGACGTCGAGTACCGCATCGAACACGACACCATGGGTGAGGTCCGGGTTCCGGCCAAGGCCCTGTGGCGGGCGCAGACCCAGCGGGCAGTGGAGAACTTCCCGATCTCGTTCCGCGGTCTGGAGCGCACGCAGATCCGCGCGATGGGCCTGCTCAAGGGTGCCTGTGCCCAGGTGAACAAGGACCTGGGCCTGCTGTCGGCGGAGAAGGCCGACGCCATCATCGCCGCCGCGGCCGAGATCGCCGCCGGCTTGCATGATGACCAGTTCCCCATCGACGTCTTCCAGACCGGGTCGGGCACCAGCTCGAACATGAACGCCAACGAGGTCATCGCCTCCATCGCGGCGGCCAACGGCGTCACGGTGCACCCGAACGACGACGTCAACATGTCGCAGAGCTCGAATGACACCTTCCCCACCGCCACTCATATCGCGGCGACGGAAGCGGCTGTGCGCCATCTGATCCCGGCCCTTGAGGTGCTGCACGAGTCGCTGGCCGTGAAGGCGAAGCAGTGGCGCACCACGGTCAAGTCCGGCCGCACCCACCTGATGGACGCGGTCCCGGTCACCCTGGGCCAGGAGTTCGGCGGTTACGCCCGCCAGATCGAGGCCGGCATCGAACGCGTCAAGGCGACGCTGCCCCGCCTCGGTGAGCTGGCCATCGGCGGCACCGCGGTCGGCACCGGCCTCAACGCCCCCGACGGCTTCGGCGCCAAGGTGGTCGAGGTGCTGGTGAACCAGACCGGTTTGGCCGAATTGCGCACCGCCGCCGACTCTTTCGAGGCGCAGGCGGCCCGCGACGGGCTGGTGGAGGCGTCCGGCGCGCTGAAGACCATCGCGGTATCGCTGACCAAGATCGCCAACGACGTCCGCTGGATGGGTTCGGGCCCGCTGACCGGCCTCGGCGAACTCCAGCTGCCCGACCTGCAGCCGGGTAGCTCGATCATGCCCGGCAAGGTCAACCCGGTGCTGCCCGAGGCGGTCACCCAGGTGGCCGCGCAGGTGATCGGCAACGACGCCGCCGTGGCCGTCGGCGGCCTGTCCGGCGCCTTCGAGCTCAACGTGTACATCCCGATGATGGCGCGCAACGTGCTGGAGTCGTTCACCCTGCTGTCGAACGTCTCGAAGTTGTTCGCCACCAAGTGCATCGACGGCCTGGTGGCCAACGAGGCACACCTGCGTGAGCTGGCCGAGTCCTCACCGTCCATCGTGACCCCGCTGAACTCGGCGATCGGCTACGAGGAGGCCGCCAAGGTCGCCAAGGAGGCCCTCAAGGAGCGCAAGACCATCCGGCAGACGGTCATCGACCGCGGCCTGATCGGCGACAAGCTCTCCGAGGCCGAACTGGACCGCCGCCTCGACGTGCTGGCGATGGCGAAGGTCAAGCCGGGCGAGTAGCCCTCCCCCGCGAGCAATCGCGAATGGCCCCCAAAATTCCGATTTTGGGGGCCATTTTCGTCTTTTCGGTAAAGATGTGGGGATGACCGCGACCACCACCGCGACCACTCCGCGCCGGGCCGCAGTCGCCAGTTTCATCGGCACCACCGTCGAGTTCTACGACTTCCTGATCTACGGCACCGCGGCCGCTTTGGTATTCCCGAAGTTGTTCTTCCCCAGCGCTTCCCCGGCCGCCGGGGTACTGCTGTCCTTCGCCACCTTCGGCGTCGGGTTCGTCGCCCGGCCGTTGGGCGGAATCGTGTTCGGGCACTTCGGCGACCGGCTGGGCCGCAAACGGATGCTGGTGTATTCGCTTCTGCTGATGGGCGGTTCGACCGTCGCGATGGGCCTGCTGCCCACCTACGCCCAACTCGGCGTCGCGGCACCGCTGCTGTTGACGCTGCTGCGGTTGCTGCAGGGCTTCGCGGTCGGCGGCGAATGGGGCGGGGCGACCCTGATGGCCGTCGAACACGCACCCCCGCAGCACAAAGGCTTCTACGGCGCATTCCCGCAGATGGGCGCGCCGGCCGGTACCGCCGTCGCCACCTGCGCGTTCTACGTGGTGTCCCAGTTGCCCGACGATCAGTTCCTGTCCTGGGGTTGGCGGATCCCGTTTCTGGCCAGCGCGATTCTCATCGTGATCGGCCTGGTGATCCGGTTGTCGTTGACCGAGAGCCCGGATTTCGCCGTCGTACAGGAGCGGTCGGCGGTCCTCGCACTGCCGATCGCCGAGGCCTTCCGCCGGCACTGGCGTCAGATCCTGCTGGTGGCCGGCGCCTACCTGTCCCAGGGCGTGTTCGCCTATATCTGCGTGGCCTATCTGGTGTCCTACGGCACCACCGTCGCCGGAATCGGGCGCACCGAAGCCCTTTTCGGTGTCCTCGTGGCGGCGGTGGTCGCGGTGGGAACCTACCCGGTGTTCGGGGCGCTCTCGGATCGGGTGGGCCGCAAACCGGTGTTCGTCGGCGGCGTCATCGCGATGGGTGTGGCGGTGCTGCCGACATTCGCCCTGATCGACACCGGCCGGCCCGGACTGTTCCTGGTGGCGCTGGTGCTCATCTTCGGGTTGGCGATGGCCCCGGCCGCCGGGGTGACCGGCTCGCTGTTCAGTCTGGTGTTCGACGCCGACGTGCGCTACAGCGCGGTGTCCATCGGGTACACGCTGTCCCAGGTCGTCGGCTCGGCGTTCGCGCCGACCATCGCCGTCGCCCTGTACAGCGCCACCGGCAGCAGCGATTCCATCGCCGCCTATCTCATCGGCGTTTCTGTGATTTCGGTGATTGCGGCGGCACTGCTGCCGGGAAGGTGGGGACGGAGTCCATGACCGATGACGACATGACCGATGCCGAACTGAGGATCCGGGTCGGTGTCGGCCACCTGATGGCCAGCTACCAGTATCTGGCCGACACCGGCAAGGTCGAGCGGTTGGCCCAACTGTTCGCTCCCGACGGGGTGCTGGAGATCGGGGACGAGAAGTGGGTGGGTCCCGAGGCGATCCTGGCGATGTTCGTCGACACCGCGCAGCGGTTCACCGCTGCCGACTTCCTGCCCGCCCGCCATCATCTGAGCTCGATCTACATCGAACCCCGCCCGGACGGCAGCGCGAGAACCTACGCGTGCTTCCAGTTCATCGGTACCCGGGGGCTGGACCACTGGGGCACCTACCGCGACACCGCCATACCCGGGCCGGACGGCTGGCTGTTCGCGCACCGGCGGGTGATCACCGAGGGCTTCGCCGCAGGCTCGCGGCTCAGTCCGGCTTGACGCCCGGCTCCTCACCTTCGGGCTCCTCACCTTCGGGCTCCTCACCTTCGGGCGCGTAGGCCGCCGTGTTGATCGCGGTGCCGCCGATACCGGCCGCCGCCGAGGCGATGTTCAGGGTGGCCGAGTGCGGGGCCGGCGGTTCCGGCGCCTGCGGTTGGGGTTCGTCGAGCCGGTAGTGCCGCGACAAGCTCTCGGCGTCCTCGACCGTCACGCCTGCACCGACCCGGACCGTCGGCGCCTCCTTGACGGCCTGCTTGGTCACCGTGACCGTGACGGCACGGCCTTCCTGTCGACAGCCGGCCAGCGGCACCAAAGTCTGTGACATCCCGAGGAATCCGGTGTTCACCTCGCCCCACTTCGGCACCCGGGTCGGTCCGTCCACGAACAGTTTCCGGATCCTGCCGATCTTCTGTCCGTCCACGTCGTAGGCGACCGCACCGACGTACTTCTCTACCAACGTCGTCATGGAGCACCCCTATCCGATTGATCCGTCTTCGCCCGTTCGGATAGCCGTCACCCGCCGTCGGCAAACATCGCCGTTTGTGGAGCCTTGGCCGGAATGGTTCCGGACAAGGCTCCACAACTCACGCTCAGGGCAGGGCGTTGGGGCTGATCTCCTCCAGCATCTCGGTGACCAGCGCGGCGATCGGGGACCGCTCACTGCGCATCAGGGTGATGTGCGCGAACAACGGGTGCCCCTTGAGCTTCTCGATGACGGCGGCGACACCGTCATGCCGGCCGACCCGCAGATTGTCGCGCTGGGCGACGTCGTGGGTGAGCACCACCCGCGACCCCGATCCCAACCGGGACAGCACCGTCAGCAGCACATTGCGTTCCAGCGACTGCGCCTCGTCGACGATGACGAACGAATCGTGCAGCGACCGGCCGCGAATGTGGGTGAGCGGCAAGACTTCCAGCATGCCGCGGGAGAGCACCTCCTCCAGCACCGCCGGGCTGGCCAACCCCTCCAGGGTGTCGAAGACGGCCTGCGCCCACGGGCCCATCTTCTCGCTCTCGCTGCCGGGCAGATAACCCAGATCCTGGCCGCCCACCGCGTAGAGCGGCCGGAAGACCACGACCTTGCGTTGGGTGCGCCGCTCCAGCACGGCCTCCAGCCCCGCGCACAGCGCCAGCGCCGATTTACCGGTGCCGGCCTTGCCGCCGAGGGAGACGATGCCGACCGACTCGTCGAGCAGCAGATCCAGCGCCACGCGCTGTTCGGCGGACCTTCCCCGGAGGCCGAACACCTCGCGATCACCACGAACCAGCTGCACCCGCTTGTCGGGGTTCACCCGGCCCAGCGCCGAGGAGTTACCGCCCAGCAGCCGAACACCGGTGTGGCAGGGCAGATCCCGCGCCGTGGCCAGGTCCAGCTCGCCATCGGCGAAGATCGTGTCGACATCCTTGGCGGACACCTCGAGTTCGTCCATGCCGGTCCAGCCCGAGGTCACCACGTCCTGGGCGTGATACTCGTCGGCGGCCAGCCCGACCGCGCCGGCCTTGACCCGCAGCGGGATGTCCTTGCTCACCAGCGTGACCAGTTTGCCCTCGGCGGCCAGGTTGGCCGCGACCGTCAGGATGCGGGCGTCGTTGCTGTCGTTACGGAAACCCGCGGGCAGCACCGAGGGGTCACTGTGGTTGAGCTCGACCTGTAACGTGCCGCCCTCGGTCCCGACCGGAATCGGCTGGTCCAGCCGCCCGTGTTCCAGACGTAGGTCGTCGAACAGACGCAGGGCCTGGCGGGCGAACCAGCCAAGCTCGTGATGGTGCCGTTTGGCCTCCAACTCGCTGATAACCACGAGAGGGACGACCACCTCATGCTCGGCGAACCGTGTGCATGCCCAGGGATCAGACAGCAGCACGGAGGTGTCGAGCACGTAGGTCCGGATCGGCGAATCGGTCACGAGGCGCTCCTAGACCCCCGCGGCCCCGCGGAAGCGTTTCGGCGGGCACCGCGGTACCGAGGACCGGGGCCGGTCCCGTTCTCGCGAAAAGATCGGTACCGCCCGGACAGCAAAGCAATTCGCTAGCCATCGGAATCGACGCTACTCCCGGTCAACGGGGTGCGCCGGGCAGGCGCGCCGGGCCAACCGGCACAACAGGTTACGCGCTGGTGAACTCTTGTAACTCTGGTTCCTGGCCGAGGCCCCAGGCCGCGATCTGGTCGGCGATCACCTGGCGCTTGGCCGCATCGTCGAAGATGCCGGCCTCGGCGACCACGGCGCGCTTGTCGGCGTAGGCGTCGATGTCACCGCCGACGACGTCGAACGCGGCGGCCCGCGACGCGATGGCGGCGATCGTCTCTTCCCGAGCGGTGCCCAGGCAGTGCGCGACCAGGTTGCCGAAGAACTCCGTGTGGCGTTCCTCGTCGGCGGCGATCCGGCCCAGCAGGCCCTTCAGGGTGGGCTCCGGAGCCTGGGCCTCCAGGTTGCGGGTGAACACCGCATGCGAGCGCTCGAAGAACGCCATGAACACCAGCGTCTCGATCTGGGTCAGGCGGTCGGCGCGGTAGCCCTTCATCACGTGCTCGACGCGGACGTCTTCGTTGGCGGCCGGGTCGACTTCCCGGGTGACCACCAGGTAGTTGCGCAGCGCGATGGCGTGCAGATGCTCTTCGGCGGTCCACCGGCCCAGCCAGCGTCCCCACCTGTCCTCGAGGATGAAGTGCTCGACGAGTTCGCGGTGGTGCGCGGCGAGGTTGTCCTTGGTGATCAGCAGGATCTCGCAGGCATCGGTCACCGGCTTGGGCAGCGTCACATCGGACGGCTCCCAGTCCTTGCCGCCGAGGAAGGCGAAGTTCTCGCCCTGGTCGAACGGCACGTAGTCATGCCCATACCAGGGTGCCTCGGTGGCGAGGTGCCGTGACAGGTTCTCCGCCACGACCGGCTCGAGTTCGAGGGTCAGCGCATTCGCAACGGGTTTCTCAGCCATGAAAGTAACTGTAACCCGTCGACACACGTTCCTCGAAATTGCGTCCCGCGTGTCAAGCCACGGAGGTCAGAGGGTCAGCCCGGGGTACAGCGGGTTGGCCTCGAGGATCTCCGCCGACGCCGCGTGCACCCGGTCGGCCACCCCGTCGGCCAGCGTGTACTTGGCCTTGGAGGGGCCATTCGAGGCCGCGGTCGGCTGGGTGTTCTTCAGCACCTCGACCACCAGGTCGGCGACCCGGTCGAACTCGGCGGCGCCGAATCCGCGGGTGGTCAGCGCCGGGGTGCCGAACCGGATGCCGCTGGTGTACCAGGCCCCGTTGGGGTCGGCCGGGATGGCGTTGCGGTTGGTGACGACGCCGGCGTCCAGCAGCGCGGACTCGGCCTGCCGGCCGGTCAGCCCGAACGAGGTCACGTCCAGCAGCACCAGGTGGTTGTCGGTGCCGCCGGTGACCAGCGTGGCGCCCCGCTTGAGGAAGCCGTCGGCGAGCGCCTTGGCGTTGTCGGCGACGCGCTGCGCGTACTCCCGGAACGCGGGCTGGCGGGCCTCGGCCAGCGCGACCGCCTTGGCCGCCATCACGTGGCTCAGCGGACCGCCCAACACCATCGGGCAGCCCTTGTCGACGGCGGGTGCGAACTCCTCGGTGGCCAGCACCAGGCCGCCGCGCGGGCCGCGCAGCGACTTGTGCGTGGTGGTGGTGGTGACGTGGGCGAACGGCACCGGGTCCTCGTCCCCGGTGAACACCTTGCCGGCCACCAGACCGGCGAAGTGCGCCATGTCGACCATCAGGGTGGCGCCCACCTCGTCGGCGATCTCGCGCATCTTGGCGAAGTTCACCCGGCGCGGGTAGGCGGAGTAGCCGGCGACCAGGATCAGCGGCTTGAACTCGCGGGCGGCCGCGGCGACGGCGTCGTAGTCGATCAGCCCGGTCTGCGCGTCGGTGCCGTAGCTGCGCTGGTGGAACATCTTGCCGGAGATGTTGGGCCGGAACCCGTGCGTCAGGTGCCCGCCGGTGTCCAGCGACATGCCCAGCAGCCGCTGGTTGCCCAGCTTGTTGCGCAGCTTCTCCCAGTCCGCCTCGGACAGGTCGTTGACGTGCTTGGCGCCCATTTCGGCCAGTCCGGGCGCCTCGATGCGGGTGGCCAGGATGGCCCAGAACGCCACCAGGTTGGCGTCGATGCCGGAGTGCGGCTGCGCGTAGGCGTAGGGGGCGCCGAACAGTTCGCGGGCGTGCTCGGCGGCGAGCGACTCGACGGTGTCGACGTTCTGGCAGGCGGCGTAGAACCGATGCCCGACGGTGCCCTCGGCGTACTTGTCGGAGAACCAGGTGCCCATGGTCAGCAGCACGGCCGGGGACGCGTAGTTCTCGCTGGCGATCAGCTTGAGCGAGTCACGCTGGTCGGCAAGCTCTTTACGGGTCGCGGCGGCCACGCGGGGTTCGACGGACTCGATCACGGCCAGCGCGGCCCGGTAAGCCTCGCTGGCGGTGGCGGCGTACTCAACGCCCGGAGCGGTCAACGACGAGTCGGCAGTCATGGGGTCAGCCTATCGCCCTGGCGATGGCCGTCCTCAGCGCAGGCTGGACGGGATCAGCGGCTCGTCGAGCAGCCGGCCGAACCGCTCGGTCAGCGACACTTCGGCCGGCCGGTCGTCCAGCCAGGCCTTCAGCAACCGGTACCCCTCGACGTAGGTGCTGGTGTAGGCCCGCCACAGCGGCGAGGACAGGAATCGCAGCATCTGCCGGGCCCGCTCGTCGCTGACCAGCAGCCAGCGGCTCAGATAGGCGGCGACGTCGTCGACGTCACGGTGCTCGTCGTGCAGCATCAATGCCGCGTCCTGGCGGACGTCGGCCAGCGCGGCCGCGGCCTCGGAGATGGCCGCCGAGCGTTCCCCGTCGAACCGCAGCCCCAGATCGGCATAGATCTCGGACGCCCAGGCGCCCCAGTCCGGCCCTTGCACCGCGTACAGCGCCAGATCCGCCAGCCCCTCGGCCATCAGGCACTGGGGGGTGTTGACCAGGAAGATGGTCTGCTCGTCCTGGTTCTTGCCCTCCACCAACCCGAATTCCTTGCGGCAATGCTCGGTGTGGTGGCCGGGATAGGACTCGTGTGCGACCAGCCGTGGCAGGTTCGACATCTGCTGTTTGAGGTCGGCGTTGACCGCCACCGTGGACTGGTAGTTGCCCTTGTAGTAGTTGAACCCCGACCACGGTTTGTCGGTGACGACCTCGTAGGTGATGGTCTCGCCGTCGGGCAGCGGGTAGGTGGCGCGCACGGTGTCGCGCAGCGCCGAGGAGAACGCGTGGATGCTCTCCTCCAGGCGCTCCGGCGGGATCTCCTCGGCGGCGCGGTAGGCCTGCAGGCGCTGGGCCAACGGGCCGCTGCCGCCCAGAGCCTCGTCGAGGCGGCGGTGCGCGTCGCGGTACCGGTCGGGGTCGCCCTTGGCGATGTCGACGTCGAAGTATTCGCGGACCTCTTCGACGAATCCCACGTCCTGTCCGGCGAACTTGCGGCCCGCGCAGGCCAGCGCCTTGAGGTGCGCGGCCAGATAACCCGAACGCTGGGCATCCAGCCCGTCGGCGTGCGGCACCTCTTCCAGCAGCCGCTGGGCTTGACGAGCCAGGTCGGCCGGGTCCGGGGTGGGCTCGTCGGCGACCTGGCGACGCAGCGCCGCATCCCCGGTGAAGGAGTCCACATAGCCCTCCTCGACCCGGTCGAAGCGCAACCCGAGGAGCAAGTACTCACGGATCAACGTGCCGGAATCCATACCCGCGTTCATTCCGACAACGTTAGATGCAAGACTGACCACATGCCGCGGCCCAGCGAGCCGAGCCCATATGTGGAGTTCGACCGGACCCAATGGCGCTCGTTGCGTATGGCGACCCCCTTGAAACTCACCGAAGCCGAGCTGGTCGGGCTGCGCGGTCTGGGCGAGTCCGTCGACCTGCTGGAGGTCGAAGAGGTCTACCTGCCGCTGGCCCGACTGATCCATCTGCAGGTCGCCGCACACCAGCGGCTGTTCTCCGCGACCGCGGAGTTCCTCGGCGAACAGACCTCAGACCGTCCGGTGCCG
Organism: Mycolicibacterium diernhoferi; assembly: GCF_019456655.1. Classification (NCBI taxonomy): domain Bacteria; kingdom Bacillati; phylum Actinomycetota; class Actinomycetes; order Mycobacteriales; family Mycobacteriaceae; genus Mycobacterium; species Mycolicibacterium diernhoferi. The sequence continues at coordinate 4,763,597 of NZ_CP080332.1, forward strand.
TTCATCATCGGGGTGGCCGGCAGCGTGGCCGTCGGCAAGTCCACCACCGCGCGCGTGCTGAAGGCGCTGCTGGCCCGCTGGGAGCATCACCCGCGCGTCGATCTGGTGACCACCGACGGCTTCCTCTACCCCAATGCCGAGTTGGGGCGGCGGAATCTGATGCACCGCAAAGGTTTTCCGGAGAGTTACGACCGCCGGGCGCTGATGCGGTTCGTCACCGCGGTGAAATCGGGGGCCGACAGGGCCTGCGCCCCGGTGTATTCGCACCTGATCTACGACATCGTGCCCGGCGAGACGCAGATGATCCGCCAGCCGGACATTCTCATCATGGAGGGGCTGAACGTCCTGCAGACCGGTCCGGCGCTGATGGTCTCGGACCTGTTCGACTTCTCACTGTACGTCGACGCGCGGGTCGAGGACATCGAGCAGTGGTACATCTCGCGCTTCCTGTCCATGCGCGCCGGCGCGTTCGCCGACCCGGCTTCGCATTTCCACCATTACTCCACGTTGACCGACGAGCAGGCCGAGTTCGCCGCGCGCGACATCTGGCATTCGATCAACCGTCCCAACCTGATCGAGAACATCCTGCCCACCCGCCCGCGGGCCACCCTGGTGCTGCGCAAGGACGCCGACCACTCCATCAACCGGCTGCGACTGCGGAAGCTCTGAGCACCGAATCCAGTGGGCCGCAACGCACCTCGAAGCGTTCCCCGATGGTGTCCAGGGTGTGCCGCAACCCTGCGGACTCGCCGCGGTGGGTGCGCATGAACCACAGTGCCGCGGCGGTCCGCCGGTGCCACGGATACCACCGGTCGAAGTCCAGCCCGCACTCGTTGAAAACACCGACCGGCACCGCATCGGCGATCAGGCCGAGGTTGTACCGGGCCAGCGTGAACATCGCGAAAGGCATCACCGCCTTGCTGCGGTGCAGCAGCTCCTGCAGATCCAGTGCGTAGAGCGGGATGTCGCGCAGCTTGTCCAGCATCATCAGATGCGTCATGAAGTAGCCCTCGTACGAGGTGAAATGCATTGTTGCCGAGCGGGTCTGGATCGACAGCACGGTACCGTCGTCGTTGGTGTACGGCTCATATGGCTGCTCGGTGTTTCCCAGGTAGCCGGTGCAATTGACCAGCCAGCTGCCCGCCGGGACGCGTTTGGCCGCACCGTCGTCGAGCACCAGGTCCACCCCGTCGTCGGCGTCCACCGCGTCGACGAGGTGGCCCATCACGGCCTCACCGAGACCGGCGGCGATCGTCCGGCTCTCCGCCTCGGAGAGCACCCCGAGCAGGAAGTTGTCGGCACGGGCCGTCGGGCCGGTGCCGAATCGTTCCCGCATCCATCGGGCAACCTCGTGTTCGTTGGTGCCGTCGAACAGGTGCGACAACTCGCCCGACAGCGCGCTGAGCGTCTTGCCGCCCCACCATCTCTGTGCACCGTCCGGAAAGAACCGGTCGCGGCTGGAGAAGAAGGTGCCCGAGCCGGCCAGCATGTTGATCTCACGTCCCGGATTGCGGGTGATCAGGGCGTGCGCGGTGTCCATCGCGGTCTTGCCGCTGCCGATGATCCACACCGCAGCGGTGTCGGCGGCGATCTCACCGCCGCGCATATCGCAGAAATCCGGGGACACCGAGCGCACCCGGGTGCTGGAGACCTGCAGCGGGTCGTTGGTGCCGATCCCGAAGCCGTAGGCCTTGATCAGCCGGCCCGTCTCGAGCACGTGGTCATCTCCGGAACCGGTCCGGCAGACCACGCGGACGCCCCCGTCGTGGGCAGTATCGGACACATACGACCAGCCGAGCCACTCCTCCACCTGTACCCGCTGCCGGATCTGGGCCAGGCAGTGGGCGAAATGGTCGAGCACCTCGTCCTTGGTGGCCAGGTAGCCCGGGTCCCGGTCGAGGGTCCAGGCGATGTTGCCGGCGGTGAACATTCCGTGCGGTTGGTGCAGCCGGACATACGGGTAGACATCGACCCACATCCCGCCGACCCGGGGGCGGCGGTCCAGCAGGACGACTTTCTGGTCTGCACGCAGGTACCGGCTCGCGGCGAACAGTGCGTTCAACCCGGCGAGACCGGCACCCACGATGCAGACGTCACAGGAATCGACAGTGGTCACGGATCCTCCTCGGACGAGTCAGTCCACTGTGACCCGACCGCACCGAGCCGACCCGAGTAGCGGGTTACTCGGGTTTGGCTCAGGCCGTCAGCCGGCGGACCCCGATGTACTGCAGTTCGGCCATCACCAGGGTGTACAGGCCGGTCACGATGACCGCCGCGGTGCCCACCCCGGTCAATCCGAACATGCCGGTGAGCAGCACCGCGGCGGCGATGGCGGTGCACGCCAGGTTGGCGATGACGACGGCGATCCCGCCGGGGCGCACCTGGTCGAGGGCGGCCAGCGCCAGCACGACGACGCCGTAGACCACCGAGAAGACGCCGACGCCGAGTTCGACGGCCCGGGGCAGACCGGTGATGTCGGCGGCCCAGCCGGCCGCAGCCAGCAGGACCACCCCGACGATGCCGACGATGATCGCGTCGGCGCGCATGGCCAGGCGCAGCAGCGCGTCGCGGGCGGTGGATACGGCGGGAACGGAGATGGCGGACATGGTGTTCCTTTCATTCGGTTCAGGACACCCCCGACCCTGCCCGCGGGCCGCTGCCGACTCGACGCGTAACGCTGCCAAAGACTGCCAACCGCAGGTCACGGCCGCGGTCAGGGCACCTGTGCCAGCGTCCCGCCGCGCAGATCGGCGGCGATCACCCGGGCCGCCGCGTTCTGCCAGTTGTGCAGGGACCGCTGCGGCACCTCGGTGACCAACCATTGCCAGGCCTGCCGAGCCACCGGGTCGAGCCCGGCCGCGGTCGCGTTCTGGGCGTATGCGCGCACCCCGACGACGTACGGGAAGTACAGCGAGTTGTAGTGCCGCCACTGCTCGGTGGTGCCGAAGTCGCCGCCCTCGCGCGGTTTGAGCGCCGAGATGCGGTCGGCCAGCAGTGCCTTCAGCTCGTTGGCCCGTTCCAGCGGGCGGTCCGCTGCGCCGCGGGCGGCCAGCCGGGCATCGATGGCGGGCAGCGCGGTCAACGGGCTGGCGACCAGTTTGGACAGATCGCCGTAGTGCCCCAGCGCGCGCCGGGTCAGCCGGGCGAAGGTGTCGTCGTCGAGATCTTCCAGCGGGTTGCCGGCCCGCAACGGCAGGGCCGCCTCGGTGCCGCGCAACGCGGCCCGCTCTGCGCGCAGACCGGGTGAGCCGGAGAACGTCAGCCGGTCCAGCACCCCGGCCAGCGGGTCGGCCAGCACGTTGATGGCGATGGCGATGGCCAGGCTGGTGAACAGCAGCACGGTCAGGGCGATCTGCCCGGACGCCCCGGTGACCGCCAGACCGATCCCCACCTGCCCGCCGAACAGCACCGCCACCACGGCCGTCGCGGTGAAGGACCGCAGCATGTCCGCGCGCAGCGCCTGCCCCTCGTCGAAGGCGTCCCACAGCGCCACCGCGATCCCGAGCAGCGCCACGTCGAAACCGGTCGACGCCAGCGCCAGCCAGCTGGGCAGCAGGCCCAGCGGGATCACCAGGATCGCGTTGCCGAGCGCGAAGAACAGTGTCGCCACCAGGACGAACCGCACCACCGGGACCGGCTGTGCGGGACGCAGCACGGCGGTCACCATGGCGCCCAGCGACGGCAGCGAGACGGCGGCGAACATCACCCAGTGCCCGGCGCGCAGCGGTCCGTCGACGGATCCGGCCAGCGCGGCGCCGGTGAACGCGACGGCCGCGACCGCGCCGACCAACACGATCTCGCGGACCCGGCTGCGCCACGTCTCGGTGGGGCGGGACAGCTCGAGCAGCACCGCGAACCAGGAGATCCCGGGCAGCGCCACCAGGTAGATCTCGATCTGGCTGAGCAGTCCCGAGGTGGTCTCGGTACGCACCGCGTCCAGGGCCACGACCACAGCGAAGCTGGTCAACCCGGCGGCGGCCAGTACCAGCACCGGCTTTCGGGGATCACGCGCGAGCAGGTACAGCCCGAGCCACCAGCTGAGTGCGAAGACGATCGCCGACAGCCCGGCCACGGTGTTACAGCCCGTGCCGCCGGTGCCGCTGCGTGTAGTCGCGCAACGCACGCAGGAAGTCGACCCGCCGGAACGCCGGCCAGTGCGCCTCGGTGAACCACATCTCCGAATATGCGCTCTGCCACAGCAGGAATCCGGACAGCCGCTGCTCCCCGGAGGTGCGGATGACCAGATCCGGGTCCGGTTGCCCGGAGGTGTACAGGTTCTCCGATATGGCGTCGACGGTCACCGATTCGATGAGCTGCTCGGCGGTCGCACCGTTGGCGAGTTCCTTGCCCAGCAGGGCGCGCACCGCGTCGACGATCTCCTGTCGGCCGCCGTACCCGACGGCGACATTGACCTGCAGGACGCCCGGGGTCGCCGTCCGGACGGTGCTGTCCACCGCCTCCCGCAACCGGCGGGCCGGTTCCTCACCGAGCAGTTCGAGGTCGCCCACGGTGCGCACGCTCCACCGGTTGGCGGGAGCGCAGATCTCCTCGACCACATCGGTGATGATCTCGATCAGCGCGCTCAACTCGTCGGGATCGCGCTGCAGGTTCTCGGTCGAGAGCAGATACACCGTCGTGAGTTCGATGCCCGCGGCCTGGCACCAGCGCAGCATCTCGGCGATCTTCGCCGCACCCTTGCGGTAGCCGTAACTGACGTCGTCGAATCCGGCGTCGCGGGCCCAACGGCGATTACCGTCACACAACACCGCGATGTGGCGTGGAAGTTGGGATCTGGCCTGCGCCAACTCTTTGCGCAACCGCAACTCATACAGCCGGTACGCCGGCTCCTTGAGTCGCGGCGGAATGATCTCCACAACGATCAAGACTACTGTTACTTCGGGATCTTCCATGCCAGACAGCGGAGGTGACATGACGACCCCGATCGACTCCGGCCGTCCGTACCGTTCGGCCGCGGACCCCAGCACCGCCGAAGACCTGCCCGAAGCCGTCGCCGACGGCGTTGCGCAACTCTTGGGCCGACCGCGTGCACGTGGCTGGATTCACCTGTACTCGGCCATAGTGGCGTTCATCGCCGGCGCGGCGCTGGTCGCGGTGTCCTGGTCGATGCAGTCCACCCGCGCCGGGTTGGCCACTTTGCTCTACACGTTCACCATCGTGGCGATGTTCGCCGTCAGCGCCACCTATCACCGGGTGACCTGGCAGTCCGTCCGCGCGCGCACCTGGATGAAGCGGCTCGACCACTCGATGATCTTCCTGTTCATCGCCGGCAGCTATACCCCGTTCGCGCTGCTGGCGCTGCCCGAATCCAAGGGCATGGTGCTGTTCTGGATCGTCTGGGGCGGCGCGATCGCCGGTGTGCTGCTGAAGATGTTCTGGCCGGCGGCCCCGCGCTGGCTCGGGGTGCCGCTCTACATCCTGTTGGGTTGGGTGGCAGCCTGGTTCATCGGCCCGATCATGCACGGCGCCGGGGTGGGCGCGGTGGTGCTGCTGATCGTGGGCGGTGCGCTCTACAGCATCGGCGGCGTGCTGTACGCGCTGAAGTGGCCGAACCCCTGGCCGGCCACGTTCGGCCATCACGAGTTCTTCCATGCCTGCACCGCGGTCGCGGCGATCTGCCACTACATCGCGATGTGGTTCGCCGTCTTCTCGTGATTTCGGCGCGCTGACGTCCGGAAACCGAACGCGAGCGCGCCGAAATCGGCGGGTCTAGAGCTGGGTGACGTCCTGCGGGCCCCAGAACGCCCGCATCGAGGTGATCTGCCCGTCGGCGTTGAACGTCATGACCTCGATCGGTTCGATCTTCATCGCGCCGCCGACGGTGATGGCGAAGACGAAGGCCGCCTCGCTGCCGCCGGCCCGGAAAGACAGCAGCTGCGTGGTGATCTCCGCACCGGAGACGTTCTTGTAGAAGCCGGCGATCGCCTGCCGCCCGATGTGCACCTCACCGCCGCCGACCGGATCCTCCAGGGTGGCGTCCTCGGCATACAACGCGGCGACGTCATCCGCGCTACCGCTGACGACGGTGTCCAGATACCGCTGAACGAATCCTTGCAAGACATCGGGCTCGAAGCTCATGTGCGGCCACGCTACACGGAACCCTCGAGTGTGACGACGAGATTCTCGACCGTCGTGACCGGCAGGTCACACACCCGGCCACGGCACACGTAGGCCGCATCGCGCCCACCCACCCGGTCCCGTCCGGTCAGCAGTTCACTGGAGTCGACCGCACCGCCGATCACCACCGCGCCGCCGGGCGCCAGCCGCCTGGCCGCGGCCAGCAGCGCCGAATCCGTCGGGTCGCAGGCCACCGCGATCTGGATCGGTCCGCGCACCGCGGCTTCGGCGACGGCGAGCCAATGCCCGCCCGAGCGCGGCACTTTGGCCAACACCGGGGTCGCCGAGGCCAGGGTGGCGTCGGCCGCGGCGGCGTAGCGCGGGTCACCGGTCAGGTGCGCGGCCAGTTGCAGCGCCTCGGCGATCGATGAGGCACCCGACGGGGTGGCGCCGTCGAGCGGATCGGCCGGGCGCAACACCAGCACCTCGGCATCGTCGGCGGTGTCGAACCACCGGCCCGGCTGCCCGGGGTCGGCGAAGCGGTCCAGCACGGTGTCGAGCAGGCCGGTGGCCGTGGTGAGCCAGGACCGGGCCCCGGTCAGCTGATACAGCCCGCACATCGCGGTGATCAGGGCCGCGTAGTCCTCCAGGATCGCCGCGCTGTCACCGACCACGCCGCCCAGGCTGGCCCGGCGCAGCCGGCCGTCCACCAGGTGCAGCAACAGCAGTTCGCGTGCGCACACCGTTGCGGCGTCGGAGTATTCGGGTTCGTCCAGTGCCACCGATGCCTCGATCAGCGCAGTGATCGCCAACCCGTTCCACGCGGTGACGACCAAGGCGGCGCGACCCGGCTGCGGCCGGCGTGCCCGTGCCGCCAACAGGGCGGCCCGCACCCGCTCGAACCGGTGTCGATCGTCGGGATCGGTGCGCAGTTGCAGCACCGAGCTGCCGTGTTCGAAGGTGCCGGCCTCGGTCACCCCGAAAAGTGAAGCGGCCCAATACGCTTCATCGCCGAGGACCTCGCGCAGCTGGGCCGGCGTCCAGGCGTAGGTCAGGCCCTCCACCCCGTCGGCATCGGCGTCCAGCGATGAGGCGAACATGCCGCCGGTACCGAGCTCACCGATGATGAACCGGGCCGTCTCATCGGCGATCCTGCGCGCCAACGGATCACCGGTGCGGCGTGCCCAATGGGAGTAGAACCGCAGCAGTAGCGCATTGTCGTAGAGCATCTTCTCGAAATGCGGCACCACCCAGGCCGAATCCACGCTGTACCGGGCGAAGCCCCCGGCGAGCTGGTCGTAGATCCCACCCCGGGCCATGGCAGTACCCGCACGCCGGACGGCATCGAGCACCCGCTGCGAGCCGGTGCGTTCGTAGTTGCGCAGCAACGCTTCGGCCACCATCGACGGCGGAAACTTCGGTGCGGCGCCAAACCCGCCACGTTCCGTGTCCTCGTCGCGCAGCACCGCAGCCACCGCAGCGTCACAGAGCCGCGGATCGACCGGCGGCCCGCCACCCGGCAGGCCGCCGCTCATCGCACGGAGTTCCCCGGCGATCTCGTCGGATGCCTGCTCGACGTCGGCCCGGCGCTCGCGCCAGGTCTGCTTCACCGCCGAAATCAGCTGCAGAAAACCCTCTTTCGGGTAATAGGTACCGCAGAAGAAGGGGCGGCCGTCCGGGGTGAGGAAGCACGTCATCGGCCAGCCACCCTGGCCCGTCATCGCCACCGTCGCGCTCATATAGACCGCATCCAGGTCGGGTCGCTCCTCGCGGTCGACCTTGATGCAGACGAAGTCGTCGTTCAGTGCGGCGGCCACCTCGTCCGAGTCGAACGATTCGTGGGCCATCACATGGCACCAGTGGCAGGCGGCGTACCCGATGGACAGCAGGATGGGCACATCGCGGCGGGCCGCCTCGGCCAGTGCCTCGACGCCCCACTCCTGCCAGTGCACCGGGTTGTCCGCGTGCTGGCGCAGGTAGGGGCTGGTGGACCCGCCCAGGGTGTTACCCCTTGCCGTCACCCTTGAACTCACCTGCAGTGCCCTCGTCCACGGCCTGGTCGGGCTCGGGATGCTCCGGGTCGAATGATTCCGGCAGCTTCTTGAGGTGCCGGTTCATCGACCACACGAGGGCGAAGGTGCCGACGAGCAGCAGCACCAGGACGAGCAAGCCGACCGGGCTGGCCTTACCGAAGTCCGGGCCCGTCTGACGGGGCCCCTCCTCGGCGAGCAGGCTGGTGGCGATGAGAAGTAGGTCAGTCATGTGTATTGATCCCTGCGAACAGATCGGTTTCGGGCAGCCGCACCGGGACCCTGGACCGCGCGAGCTCGAACTCCTCGGTTGGCCACAGCCGCTGCTGCCATTCCATGGGCGTGGTGAAGAAGAAACTCTTGGGATCGATCTGCGTCGCGTGCGCCAGCAGGGCCTCGTCCCGCTGGGCGAAGTACTTCGCGCATTCGATCCGGGTGGTGACGCGTTTTTCGATCACGTCCTCCTCGGCGTCCCAGTTCTCCAGCCATTTGGCGAACGGGCCCTCTTGGTCATGCTTGGCGAACTCATCCTGCAGCACCTGCATGCGCTGACGCAGGAAGCCGTGGTTGTAGTACAGCTTGGCCACCGCCCAGGGTGGGCCGGCATCCGGGTAGCGCACATGGTCGGCGGCGGCCTCGTAGGCGGCGACGGAGACCTCGTGGCAGCGGATGTGGTCGGGGTGTGGGTAGCCGCCGTTCTCGTCGTAGGTGGTGAGCACGTGCGGGCGGAATTCACGGATCACCCGGACCAGCTTCTCGACCGGCTCGTCCAGCGGCACCGTGGCGAAGCTGCCCTCCGGTAGCGGCGGCAACGGGTCACCCTCGGGCAGGCCGGAGTCGACGTACCCGAGCCAGTGGTGCTCCACTCCGAGGATCTCGGCGGCCTTGGCCATCTCGTCCCGGCGCACCTCGTGGATGCGTCCGTGCACCTCAGGGATGTCCATCGCGGGGTTGAGGATGTCCCCGCGTTCACCCCCGGTCAGGGTCACCACCATGACCCGGGCGCCTTCGGCGGCGTACCGGGCGGTGGTCGCCGCCCCCTTGCTCGACTCGTCATCGGGGTGGGCGTGCACAGCCATCAAGCGCAGTTCAGTCATCGTGCCCCATCCAACGGCTCATATCGTCTGACAACGACGGCCGCTCTCCCTTCATGCCCACCGCTCTATAGTTCCAGTTCTAGTAGAACCGACCGACCGACGGGCACCCAAAACCTTGACCATCGACCGCCCCACCGCCCGTTACGGGCGGCAGAAAATGTCCCGACGCACTCGCCGACGCGTGGTGATCGGCCTGTTCATGCTGATTGTGACGGTAGGCGTGGTGATCGCGCTCATCGCCTTCCAGCGCTTCGGCACCGGCGAGGTCAAAGGCGAGCTCGGCGGGTACAAGCTGATCGACGACCAGACCGTCGCGGTGACCATCACCGTCACCCGTTCCGATCCGTCGGTGCCGGCGGTCTGCATCGTGCGGGCCCGTTCCATCGACGGCGACGAGACCGGGCGCCGGGAAATCCTGGTGCCGCCGTCCACCGAGAAGTCGGTGGTGATCGATGCCGTGGTCAAGTCCACGAAACCGCCGGTCGTCGGCGATATCTACGGCTGCGGCACCGACGTGCCGGCGTACCTGACGAGACCCTGACCACGTCCTGAAAACGTCCTGAAGACGAACGACCGACCACAAAATTGTGGAAACCGGTTGACCCGGCGGTGGTAAGCTCGGGCAATACACGGTTCCGGCTGGAGCCGTGTATTGCTGCATTAGCGCGCTGCATGCGCCTGCGATCGCGGCGGTACACGACCTTCCCACGCGACACATCGCGAGAGAAATGATCAACGACAGGAGCGCGAGGACATGACCGACACCCAGGTCACCTGGCTGACCGAAGAAGCTTTCGAGCGCCTGAAGGCCGAGCTGGACCAGCTGATCGCCAACCGTCCCGTGATCGCTGCCGAGATCAACGACCGCCGTGAAGAGGGCGACCTGCGCGAGAACGGCGGCTACCACGCCGCACGTGAGCAGCAGGGCCAGGAGGAAGCACGCATCCGGCAGCTCCAGGAGCTGCTGAACAACGCCAAGGTCGGCGAGGCACCCAAGCAGTCCGGTGTCGCCCTGCCCGGTTCGGTGGTCAAGGTGCAGTACGGCGATGACCCCGACGACACCGAGACCTTCCTGATCGCCACCCGCCAGGAGGGCGTCAGCGACGGCAAGCTCGAGGTGTACTCGCCGAAGTCGCCGCTGGGCGAGGCGCTGCTCGACGCCAAGGTCGGCGACAGCCGCAGCTTCACGATCCCCAACGGCAGCACCGTCACGGTGAAGCTGCTCAGCGCGGAGCCCTACCACGCCTGAGTCGGTCTGCGCGGCTGGGCGCTAGGTTTCTCCGGTGGCCCAGATCGCCGAAGACCTGCTTCTCCTGCTGCTCGACAACGCGTCGGCGCAACCCGGTCTGGACCGGCAGCGCAGGCAACGGGTGCTCAGCGCTGCGGTGCTGCTGGACCTGGCCTGGGCGTGCCGGATCCGACCGGCGGTCGACGGCGACCCCGTCGAACCCGGCCGCCTCATCGCACTGACCGCGACGGGCCCACTGGACCCGGTCACCGGTCCGGCCATGGCATTGCTCTCGCAGCGCCCGCTACGCCCGGGCACAGCCATCGCCAAGCTGAGCAGACGCACCGAGGATCAGCTCCTCGAGCACCTGCAACGGTGCGGGCAGATACGTCGTATCCCGTTGCCGTCCAAGGGCTTCAAGAAAACTGCCGCGTTCCCGCTGCAACGCAGGGACCGGGTGGACGCTGCCCGCGCGGCGCTGCTGGCGGCGCTGTTCGAGCGTCGCCCGCCGACTCCGTCGACCGCCGCGATCATCGCGCTGCTGCATGCCGCCGACGGCCTGGGTGCGCTGCTGAGCCTCAACGACCGGGGCTGGCGCTGGGTGCATGCCCGGGCCGGCGAGATCGCCCTCGGTAGCTGGGTGGACGAATCGCCCACCGCGCTGCCGGAGGTCAACCTGGCCGTCACGGCCTCGGCGTTGCGCCCGGCACTGAGCGCCCGGTAGCCGCGCTCAGCGCAGCGCCTGCTCCAGATCGCCGAGCAGATCGGCGGCCTCCTCGATGCCCACCGAGAGCCGGACCAGATCCTCGGGCACCTCCAGTTGCGAACCCGCGGTGGACGCGTGCGTCATCGCGCCGGGGTGCTCGATCAACGACTCCACCCCGCCCAGAGATTCAGCGAGAATGAAAATCTCGGTGCGGGCGCAGAACTGCTGGGCAGCCGCCCGCCCGCCACGCAGCCGCACCGACACCATGCCGCCGAATCCGGACATCTGCTTGGCCGCGACCTCGTGGTTGGGATGGCTGGGCAGGCCCGGGTACAGCACGCTCTCGATCGCCGGGTGCTCGGACAGGAATTCGGCGACCTTGGCGGCGTTCTCGCTGTGCCGCTGCATGCGCAGTACCAGGGTCTTGAGCCCGCGCATGGTCAGGTAGGCGTCGAACGGGCCCGGTACGGCCCCGGCCCCGTTCTGCAGGAACGCGAACGCGGTGTCGAGTTCCTCATCGCTGGTGAGCAGCGCACCGCCGACCACATCGGAATGCCCGCCGATGTACTTCGTCGTCGAGTGCAACACGATGTCGGCGCCGAGAGTCAGCGGCTGCTGCAGCGCCGGGGAGGCAAACGTGTTGTCCACCAACAACTTCGCGCCGGCCTTGCGGGACAGTTCGGCGATGCCGGCGATATCGGCGATGGTCAGCAGCGGGTTGGTGGGGGTCTCGACCCAGACCAGCTTGGTCTGGTCGGTGATCGCGGCCGCGACGGCGTCCAGGTCGGACAGGGCGGCCGGGGTGTACTGGATCCCCCACTGGGTGAACACCTTGTCGATCAGCCGGAAGGTGCCGCCGTAGGCGTCGTCGGGGATGACGACGTGGTCGCCGGGCCGCAGCACCGCGCGCAGGGCGCAGTCGGTGGCGGCCATGCCCGAGGCGAAGGCCCGGCCGTAGTCGGCCGCCTCGACGGCGGCCAGCGAGGCCTCGAGCGCCGCCCGGGTCGGGTTACCGGTGCGGGCGTACTCGAATCCGCCGCGCAGTCCGCCGACGCCGTCCTGGGCGAAGGTGGAACTCGCGTAGATCGGGGCGTTGACGGCGCCGGTGGCGGCATCGGGCCGGAACCCGGCGTGGATGGCCCGGGTCGCCAGACCTTGCCAACGGTGTGCGTCGTGAGAGCTGCGCTGTTCACCCATACCGATCAGGGTAGTGCCGCCCGGAAAACGCGAAACGGGGTGGACCGGTGTCAGCCGTTCGGACGATTGTCGCCACTCGGACACCGTGACAGCATGCTGTCCCACCAGGCTGGCAAACCGCCGTCCCGGCGTGCCGAACCCGCGGGGACGTGCCCTGCAGGTTGCGCACTGGCCACACCCGCAGGCAATGGGCGGCGAAGGGATTTGGGTGACGTCGATATTGCGTGTCGGTGATGGGTCGACCTTCGCTTTGGGGCAGGTTCTGGCGCGTGCCGGCGAGGGCACCATCCACGAAGTCGTCGGCAGGCCCGACCGAGTGGCCAAGATTTTTCACAGCGATCTCAAGGATTTGCCGGCCAAACGGGCGAAAGTGGCCTCGATGGCGGCGTCTCCGCCCGAAGGTGCTGTGCAATCGGACGGGTTCGTTGTGCTCACGTGGCCATTGGACGTCGTCGACGGCGACGGCGTCACGGGCTACGTCATGTCCCGCGTAGACACGTCGAACGCGGTCGAGATCCATTCCGTGAGCAATCCGACCGACAGGATGAGCCCTCTTCCGACCGCCCCGCAGTGGACTCCCCACGTCAAGTGGCACCACCTGGTGAGTGTGGCGGCCAACCTGTGCCTGGCTGTCGAGACGGTACACAAGGTGGACGCCGTCATCGGCGACTTTCAAGAACGCAACATCCTGGTCAATGACACGACCCGGGTCACCCTGGTGGACTGCGACTCGATGCAGTTCACCGATAAGCAGGGGCACCAGTTCCTCTGTGGGGTAGGGCGCCCGGAGTTCACCGCACCCGAACTCGCAGGACTCGACCTCGCCTCCAGCGCACGCCGAAAGCCCTCGGACCTTTTCGCGCTTGCCGTCCACATTCATCTGCTGCTGATGGCGGGCAACCATCCGTTTCAACGAGGAAAATGGACTGGCCCCGGGGAACAGCCAGATGCGCTCACACTCGCGAAGACGGGCCAGTGGGCCGGGGGTCCGGGGTCGGCACTGCAGTCCCATCCACTCGCTCCGACGATCGACTTTCTGCCCGATCAGATCCAGACCCTGTTCATCCGCGCCTTCACCCACGGTGCGCGTAACCCCGACGCACGGCCTACCGCGGCCGAATGGCGTCAAGCGTTGCACCTCGTTCAGATCGGCAGCTGTGCACGAGGGCACGAGATTCCGATCGAGGCGCCGCATTGCCCCTGGTGCAGGATCGATGATGAACGCGCGGTTCGGCGCAGCCAACGCGCATCCGATGCACAAAGGGTGCAAGCGATAAAACCAGTTGGCCGGCCCATCGGCGGATCGCACACCGGCGGCTACAGCACGCCAGCAAGTGCCGGCCGAAGCGGTGGGAACGGGCGATTGCTGACCATCGCCGCCGTCGTGACCGGATGTGTCGCACTCGTCGCATTGGTCTGCACCATCGTGATCGTCAGCACTGATAGCGGCCCATCGTCTGCGGTCATCACGTCATGGCCGCAAACGGCTCGTGATTACGAGGCACCCTCACAGAGCTATGCCACCACCACCCGCACTACTACTACCACTGCCACGACACCTTCTCGACCTGACGCGTCCCGAGTCGCCCTCAATGTGAGCAAACCGATCACGCAACCCGCCTGTGACGGTATGGGAATCGTCGTGTTGCGCAACGCCGTAACCCCCGGGAAGTATGACGCCGAAATTCAACGCGGTCTGGACGATTTCCCAGACGCGTCATACCTTCGGACCGATCACTCCTGCCCCTCCCTGCGTCAGGTGAGTGACGAGGGAACCCCGATCTACGCTGTCTACCGCCCGGCCGGCCGCACTCAAGCCGAGGTCTGCGCCGCGGTGCGACGTGCCGGTGGTGACGCGTACGGAAAGTGGTTGGACACCGTGACTGACCCGCGGACATTGATGACGTGTTGACACAGGCTCCGCGTCGATGATCGACCGGCTATCCGCGGTCCTGACGATCGGCGTCCTGGCCGCCGTCGGTTGTAACAACCCTACGGTCGGGCGCCGCGTGGCGCCTCTATCGTCGACTTCATCTGCGGCAGAGCCGGTCTCGATACTCGATTCGAACTACCACGAGTCAGGAATCGTGGTCACCACCGTCTCCGGTAAGACACGCTGCCTCATCGGCGGACCCGGCACCCACGAGACCGGCGAGGTCGACTGCCAGACCGATGCCCCAGACCTGGGCGGTTTCCCGCAAGCGCCATCACTCGTGCCTGGACTACCGCACGCCAACGTCGCGATAGTCGATGCCACCGGCCAATTCACGTGGTTCGACGGAGGCGAGGCACACGGAAGCCTCATCATCGAGGCCGACGACCACCAACTGGCCTCCGGTCGCGCCTATTCCGCCGGCGGATGGACCATCCACTCGACAGACACCGCCACCGTGTTCACCAATGACACCACGGGCCGCGCGATGTCCGTAAGTGCCGACAACACCGAAGTCACCGCGTTCTGACCGGCTACTGCCTGCCGGCTTCGATCGCGGCGATCTTGTCAAGAGCCTCGGCGCCGCCAACGGTCTGCAGATCGACGCCACCCAGAGCGATCAGATCCTTGACCATATCGGTGAGCTGGCCCGAAGTAACATATCCGTAGAGGTCTCCACCGGGGCATGATGTGTCGGCAGGGGCATCCCGGTGGCCACCCAATGTATCGGGAGAGATCCCGAACTCACCTACTGCCCAGGCGAATACTTTTGCTGCGCCCTGCAATTGGGCACGAGTGATGACTTCCTCATCGAAGTTTCCCTCACACAGGACCAGGAAATGCCCGCTCGGGTCGTAGTTCGTCGCTGTGTCGCCGGCGATGTCGTACGACCGCAGTTGGTAGATGTTCCCGTTGCGATCGACACTCACGTGGTAGGCAATGTCGATCCAGCCATGCGAATTCTGGTGGTACGCCTGATGCTGACGTAGGCGTGCCGGGGCACTGCGATTGTCCCCCAGCGTCACCGCGGTGTGATGGATGGTCATCCGGGTGATGTCGTGCCGTCGGCCTTCCCCGGTCGGCGGCAGCGCGCCCCAGGACTCGCGGGACAGCATCGTGACCGGAAGCGCCCTCGAAGGTTGCACGACCTCGATCGGCGAGACCGGTTGCGGAGCCGGCTCTGCTATGACCGTCGTCGACTCTGTCTGCGCACTGACACTCTCACCCGCGGCGCACGCGCTGGCGAGAGCCCCGAGTCCGGCTGCGCCTGCGAGTCCGAGCGCGCTCCTGCGACTGAAGTGTTTCGCATTCCGTCCGGGACGCTGAGACGAATCCATGGCGGTCACC
Source organism: Mycolicibacterium diernhoferi (assembly GCF_019456655.1). NCBI lineage: Bacteria > Bacillati > Actinomycetota > Actinomycetes > Mycobacteriales > Mycobacteriaceae > Mycobacterium > Mycolicibacterium diernhoferi. Next base: position 4,779,210 of record NZ_CP080332.1, read on the forward strand.
ATACGGGCATCGGCACACGATGGGGCAAACTTATGACACGGGCTCGCCGCTGCATGCCCGACAGCGCCGCTCCGCACTGCGCACGGACAACCAATACCGTTGCCGCAAAGCGGATTCCCGGCTTCTCGAGACTAACTGACGGTGCGTCGTACGTTCGGCTGACATCGCCGGCAAGCAGGCGCGGGACGAACCGGCCTGTGATACGTTTACGCACCTCAGCGCCTGCATATAGGCATCTGCGGGCGGCGCACGATGAAGGGGAACCATGGCCGGTCAGCTGCCGCCGAGCAAATTCGGTGCGGGCACCACCTACGGTGATAGCGGGCAGTCCCACGCACTGTCGCCGACGGCCCCGTCCCCTCCGGTCGCACCGCAGCAGCATTCCTATCCCCCACCCGCACCGCCCTACTCGGCTCCGGTCCATCAGCCACCCGCCGCACCGAACCTGTATCCCACGCCGACGCCCGATATCGTCTTGGCGCCTCAATACTCCAGCGCCCCGTCGTATCCCCATCGGCCGGATGCCCCAGTGGTTCCGATAGCCGTTGGCACGTCGGGCGGCATTGCCATCGCGGCGGCGGTCCTCAGCCTCATCGGGGCGGTGTGGTACGCGATCGATACGATCCGCAACTGGGACAGCCTGAAGTACGTGTTCAGCGCGCTCGATGACCTGTCCCGAATCGGTCTATCGAGTTCTGCCACTGCCTGGGCCTACGGTTCGGTCGCCTCGATCGTCGCGCAGTTCATCTTGGTGGCCCTGCTACTTGTTGGCGGCATCCTGCTGATCGCCCGAGTCTCGGCAGGCCGCGTCCTGGCGATCGGCGGCAGCGTGCTCGTCATCGCCGCCAACGCCTTCTGGGCGCTCTATACGTTCGAGAATCTCGGATGGCACATCGGGAATGAGTTTGCCGGGAAAGTCCTTCTGAACACCGGGCTTCCGGCCGTGGTTGCCATCATCGCGCTGGTACTGCTCTGCAGCGGGTCAACCAAGCTGTGGTGCCGAAAAATCGATACCCCGGCGTAGGGACCCGCAGCAGAACACCGTGGCGTCGTGGCCACCAGTCGTCCAGTTCCGCGAACACTCGAGGAAGGTAGTTCGTGTCGTACCCACAGCAGCCATGGCAACCTCAGGGCCAACAACCGGGCCCGCATCAACATGTCCCTGGGACAGCACCTCAGCCCGGCGCCGCCAGTTGGTCGCAGTATGGTGCGCCTGCCCAACCACGGATCAACTTCGGCGCACTCGATCAGACCAAGGTGGCGGCCATCGTTGTCGTCATTTCGACAGCCGTCATTCTGATCGGATCGCTGTTTTCGTTGTACAACGTCACCGTTACCCCTTCCGCGGCCGCAGTGCGCAACAACGACGCACCGGCTGGGACCGTCGAAGTGGGAATGGGTTTCTTTGATGTCGTCCCATTCCCGGCGCCGATCGTCGCGACGGCGATACCGGTGCTGATGCTGCTCGCCGCATTCACCGCGGCTCCGGTCATACTCGCGGGTGGCACCAAAGTTTCCGGGCTACCGGCGGTATTCGCCGGTTCGGCGGCACTTCTGTCCATAGTGTTGGCCATCAGCAACCCCCTTCCGTCAGTCGATCTCAGCGGTGCGATGGCCGCCGAACTCAGCAAAGAGATCGGCGCGCAAACCCTCAGCCAACTGATCGACTCCGTGGTTTCGATCTCACCTGGCGCCGGCCTGATCATCGCCGCGCTCTTCGGAGTGATCGCATGGGCCGCCGCAGTGGTGATGTTGCTCCGACGGTCAGGGTCCGCACAATCGTCCCCTCCGGGTGGGCCCCCGCCGCCACAGAATCCCTACGCGCCACCGTATCCGAGCGGTACCACACGGTGGTGAGCGGCCCTTATCCAGGCATCCCCCTGGGACAACCGCCGTCCACGCGGCCAGACGTGATACGTCACCTCCCGTGGCTGGTCGGTGCGATCTCCGTCATCGGTCTCATCGGCACGCTCTTTCCGATGTGGTCACTCAACCTGGCCCCGAGGGATTTCGGCTTCGAAAGAAGCCAGTTGGATATCGACGATGATGGCAACTTCACCGTCGAGACGATCAGCGGGCTGGCCACTGTGAAGTTCGGCTTTTACGACTGGATCCTTGCCGCGGCTCCGGCAGCTGGTTTGATACCGGTCGTCTTTGCGGTCACCATTGCAACGGTGGTCGCACAGTCACTCCGACGCGGCGCGTCCACGATGTGGGCCGCGGTGTCGGCATTCTCCTTGTGTGCCATCGTCGTCGTATCGACGACCGCATTGCGTCCACAAACCCGGCACTCCATCACCGGACCGCTGGCATTGGAACTCGATGACGGCAATGGCCTCACATCCCTCAATCAGCCGCCCTCGATGGATGCTCAGATCGGCGCAGGCCTGGTGATCGCCGTCGTCGCGTTGGTCGCAGTGTGCGGACTCACCGGGTGGCAGTACCTGGTGGACCGCAAGCAACCCTAAATACCCAGCGAGATAAGAAAATACGGTGACACGAAGACGACCAGTACGACGGCTGCGATGACATAGCTGATCACCAGTCCGGCGATGGCCAACCCACGTCCGTCCTCGCCGGTACGAGAAATCTGCGACAGCGCGATGTGCCCGAAGATGATTCCCAACGGAAACAACACACAGAACACCAACGGGCACACCAGAGCCGCGATGGCCAGTCCATTCGTCTTCTGCGCCGGAATGTACCCGACCGGCATCACCACCGGGTACTGCACAGGAACGCCGGCAACCGGAGCCTGGTACGACTGCCCCGGCGGTGGTGGCTCCGGAGCCGAGAACGCCGCAGGTGGATAACCGGGTTGGGCCACAGGTGGGTAACCGGGCTGAGCTTCGGGCCCGCCCACGCTGAACCCCGCACCGAATCGACTCGGCGGCAACACGGGTCCGGGGCCGCCCTCATTGTCGTTCATGGTGTCCCCCACTTCCCAGAACTGTGCAGCACGACCGGCTTCATGGTTGGGACATCCGTTGGATACCACGGAACACCTGCACACCGATATACGCGAACGCAGCCACACCGGCCAGATTGATCAACAGCACGAACATCAATTCGACGACTGATTCGTACCGGAATCCGTAGTAGCGGCCGCTGCTCACGGACAATCCCACCATTGCCGAGAGTGCACGTGCTGCCATGACTAACCCGCCGACCAGGCATACACCGAACAGCAGGAACTGATGCGCGAACTTCGTACCGAGCGCAAAGTACAGGTAGCCGATACCGACCCAGAGCGACGTGCTCAGGACCGTCACAACGAAACTCGACGGAATCACCAACAGCACCAGGCCGACAACGACACCGACGGCATAGGTGACATAGACGAATGGTTCGGGGTTCCGCTGCCGCATGTCGTGGAACCACGGCTGGCGGAGAAGTTCTCCTCTGACACCGCGTTGCATCAGTTGGTGGACAAACGACTCTCGCGGTGCCGGGGGCGGATATCCGGTCGCTGGCGGCACACCCGGGACTCGAGGCGTCGGCACCATCGGGTAGGTCACCGGCGGAACAGCGGGCGGGCTCACCGGAGGAGGCGTCGGGGTCGGAGGCACCGTCGGGAACGCCTTGGGTCCCGGCGCCGGCGTCCGGGGTCGAGGCGGCGCCCCGAATCCCCCGACGACCGGCATCGAACGCTGGTTCGGCATCGGCCGCGGCGCGGAGCCAGACGGGGAAGACCCGGGAAGGTTGTCCCCCCAGGCCGGTTCGTTGTCGTCATCGGACATCGTCTCAACCTCGCACGGCGAGTCGGCCGGCACTGATCAGCATGTGCCACGTCGGGCTTTCAGTACACATAGACAACCGCATTGTTGCCGCCCCGGCAGGTCAACACCGCTTCGACGACACAGGTCACCGCATACCACTTATTCGTGACCGGACTGTACGCATTGACCATCCGGGGATCCGGGTGACCGGTGGCGTTCACCGCGTCACGCACACTCATCGCGAACGGGCAGGAGGTGAGGTCCGATCCTGCCGCGGAGTGGCTGTAGATCCCGGGCACCGGGCCGCCGCAGGGCTTGGCGTTCGGTGGCGGCGCGGCGGGCACGCGCGGCGGAGGCGCCGCCACGGTCGACCGGACGGTGGATCGTGTAGTCGATGTGACCGTTGATCTGGCGGTGGATGTCGTGTAGCTGTCGTCGAGTCCACGCGACGTCGCCGTCATGGTCTCCTGGTCCGACTTCTGATTGGAGGGGATCAAGAAGACGAGCACCAGTGCGAGGACTGCCGCAGCTGCCACGCCGAGGACGATGAACAGGTTGCGGTTCCCGGTCGGTGCGGGGGCTGTCGGCGGCACCGCCGGGTAGGACAGCACCGGCTGGGCCGAACTCGAGTAAGCCGGCATCGGGGTACTCACCTGGTAGACAACCTGATCGGTCGATCTTCCGGAGTAGGACGCGCGCGCGCTGCGCCGTGCCAGGCGCTGGTCGTCGATGTGGCACCACGGGCAGGGATCGGCCTCGACCGGCATCTGGTGCCCGCGTGCGCATGTGCCCAACTGCATTCCCAGCAGCGTCTCGCGCCACTCGGCCGCCGTCGGCCGGGCGGTCGGGTCATGAGCACCGTCGGTGAAGGCACGCGTGCACAACTGTTGCACCGCATGGGGTAAGAAACTGGCGGGCGGGGCCAGCGGGTGCGTGCGCAGGGCCGATCCCGGCCCTCCCGCCCATTGTCCGGATGCCGCCAGCGTCAACGCATCTGGTTGCTCACCCGGCCCGGTCCACTCGCCGCGGAGAAACGGGTGGTTCCCGGCCATCAGCAGTAGGTGGATGTGCACCGCCAAGGCGAACAGATCGGAGGGCTTGCCGCGCGCGGTGCGTGCGAGGTCCATCCCGGCCAGCTCTGGTGCGGTGAACTCGGGGCGAGCGACGCCACACAGATACTGTCGCCCCGTACTGTCGATGAACTGCATCGAGTCGCAGTCGACGAGAGTGACCCTGGTGGTGTCGTTCACCAGGATGTTGCGTTCCTGGAAATCCCCGATCACGGCATTGACCCGATGCACGATATCCACTGCGAGACATAGGTTCGCCGCGACATTGACCAGGTGCGACCACGTCACGTTCGGAGTCCAGGCCGGTGCTGTCGGCAACGGATTCGCCCGATTGGACGGGTTACTGACGGTGTGGATCTCGACCGCGTCCGAGGTATCTATCCGGGGCATGAGATAGCCGACAGCCCGGCTTCCGTCGCTGAGCAGATCCGTCGGCCAGGTGAGCACCACGAATCCATCCGACTGGACAGCACCGTCGGGAGGAGACGCAATCATCGCCTGCACCTTGGCCAGCTTCCCGGACAGGTCCTTGAGGTCTGCGTGGAACACCTTCGCGACCGACTCGGGGTGGCCGAGAACTTCGTGTATCGCACCTTCGCCGGCACTGGCAAGGACTGCTCCGAGTTGCACCGGAGACCCGTCAGATCTGATAAGTCGCATGTCCTGCCCTACTTCGAACCGGGTGGCGCGGCAACAGCATCCGCGTGACGCTTGCGCCACCGGTGCCTCCGCTTCTCGGGTGCGGCAGAGGGCTGATCGTCGACCGGCACCGACTCGGTGCTCGGTGGCGGCGTCGGCGCCGGTTCGACCGGCAGCACGGTGCGATCGGTCGGTGCATCCGCCGGATCGCCCGACTCCTCGGCCTCAGACCGCTTCGACGGTGGCGGCGGAGGCAAGGGCGGCGGTGGTGGAGAGCTCACGATCGTACGGACGATCGGACGTGCCGACGGGAAGAAGTCATCCTCGGTCCAGCGCATGGCAGCGAGCACCATGGTCTTGTCGTCCCCGGTCTGATCGTCCTCGATGCCTCGCAACAATGCGGCGAAGTCCGACGCGCCGGCCCCCGACCGTACTCGCTCCCAGGAACCTTTGAAGAACGGCTCGAAGGGCTCCCCGGTGCCGATATCGGTTATCTTGTACGCCATTCCGTCGGTACTCAAGGAGAATGCCGTCGCACCGCGCCGCGCTGAGGTACGGAACGACTTCTCGAATGCCTCGTCACTGTGGATGAACCACGTGGTGTTGGCATACTCGTCCTTTTCCTCGATGAGGTGCGTCGCGATTCCGGTATCGCTCTCGGTCGCGATGATCCCGTCACCGATCTGCCCCATCACCAACAGGTCCCGATCAGCGATCGCCACGGACAACGTGGTCGCCAACAGGCCGATCTGCAGCCCCATGGATTCTGCTTGTTTGACCAATCGCTCACGCGCTCGGGTGAACAACCACCGCATCATCTCGTCTGAATCGGAGGGCCTGGCCGTCCGGAATCCCGAGATGAAGGCGGCCTGCATGGTCAGATCGACGACCGCCTGGCAGGCCGTGTACGAACCCCAGGCCGACGTCCCGGACACCGACCCGGCGCCATCGGCGACAGCCGCGACGATGAAGTCACCGACGTGGCCATAGGCGAAGGCATCATCACAACCGAGGCCCCGACTGATGTGCTGGCTCCCGGTCACAGAGGCACCGCAAGCGGCCCATTCCCAGGTCCCACTGCGACCAGAATCGTTGTGGGGCACCGTCACACGCTGGCCCACCCGCTCAGCGGCGGTAGTGAGATCTGTTGCCCCATTCCGGCGAGAGCTTCGTCGGTGCGGGCGAACTCGGTCGAATTGGAGACGTTACTCAGCGATGCGGACAGCCACTCGAAGAGTTCTTCGTACTTCAGCCCGTCCAGCGGTGCCGGGCCGCGCTGGATCGAAAGTCTGCTCAGCTGTTGCCAGTCGACGTGCGGGCCCGCACCCACCGCGAAGATGGTCACCCCGCGGGCTGCCTCGGTGGCGTTGAGGCGCGCGACCGCCGCATCGAAGCCCTCATGGTTTGCCTGGCCGTCCGTCAGCAGCAAGATCCACGGCCGGTAGTACTGCAGTCCGGCCGCCTTGTAGGCTGCCTTTCGGTCTTCGATGATGTCGAGCGCGAGATGAATGCCCGCGGCCATGTTCGTCCGGCCGGAGGCAGTGAAGCGCGTGGGCTGCAATCCCCGGGCTTCCTGCATCGGCACCAGAACTGTCGCAACGGTTCCGAACGTGACCACCGCGACTTCCACGCGCTTGCTCGCCAGCACATCGTTGTTCAGGTAATGGGTGAACGATGCGAAGCCGCGCTCCAGCGCGGCGATGGGCGCACCCTGCATCGACCCCGACACGTCAGCAAGCACAACGCACGACACCCGCGGATCCGGGTTCTCGTCATTGAGCTCAACGGCCCAGTCGGACTGACTCAATCCAATCCCTCCAGAAAGTACTCAGAGTTCCTGACGCTGGCGCCATTTACCCGGTGTTTAGCAAACCTGAATTTTGTCATGCACCACATTGGTCAAGCTGTCCACCGTTCGGAGGACACAGCCGCGGCCGTGACCCCCAACACCACGAGTATGTATCTGGAAGCGTCTGCTGTCTCGGCAGACCAACGATCGTTCGGTTCGAAACATGATTCGACCCTATGATCCGAGCAAACGCTGACGCATCGTATGTTTGTCCGACAGTCCTGTTCGCCCCCCCGCCCAGGCAAGGCCGGTGTCGTCCGAACAGCCGATGGCTACCCGACACGTGACATGCCAGCATGCACTGTCCGCGTAGCCTATGGGCCGGCGATCGAAGGGAACCGCATTGAGGATTCAGTGGCACCGCTGCACGCTTGGCGCTGTGACATCACACCTCCCTATCGCGCGCGGACAGTCCCGATGCCGTTGACAAGCGGGGATCGGTACGCCGGCTTCACGATCACCGAATTCCTCGGCTCTACCCCGACCTGCAGCCGGTACCGGTGCATCGATTCGGAGACCGGAGCAACGACGCATCTGACGGTGCTCATCACGCCCCAGGGTTCAGGTCCGCGGCGCGAGAGTCAATTCCGCCGAACCAACAAGATCTTGATGCGCGCAGACATCCCGGGAATCGCGCGAATACTTCGATTCGAAGTGACTCCGCAGCGACAGTGGGTGGCGACGGAGTTCATCTCCGGAATGGATTCCGAAGCCCTTCTCCAGCAACGCTTCTCCGGAGGCATGCCGCATCAGAGTCTCTGCCTGATCGCGGATCACATCGCGCGGGCCGTGGACGAGGCGTCCGGCCATCAGGTCCTACACGGCGACATCACCCCCGCCGCGATCCTGCTCGCCGATCCGTTCTCGAAGAACTACCGAATCGTGATCACCGACTTCGGGCAGCGTTACGCCACCGGCGCGCCGCCGAATGCGTCCTATGCGGCGCCTGAGACGTTGGCCGACGGCAACCTCGCAACTGACCGCAGCGATCAGTTCGCCCTGGCCGCCACCATGTTCCATCTCCTCACCGGTCGAGCGCCTTTCGACGGACCTGCTCGACCGAGCACGCCGGACGGCACCGCCCGTTTCGACGCGCAGACGTTGAAACAGGTGGGCACCGCACCGGACGGGCTTGACCGGGTGTTCGCCAGGGCTTTCGCGCTCGATCCGGGTGACCGGTTCCGGTCGTGCCAAGAATTCGTCGAAGCTCTCGTCACGCCGTCCCGCGCTCGACCGGTGACGGCACCCAAGGCTCCGCGTACCGCTGCTGCCGCGAAACCTCCTGCCCGACTGGGACGACGTGCAGTCGCGGCGGCGGCGGTCGTGGTGGTAGCCGCAGCAGTGGTGGGCACAGCAATTGCCGTGTGGCCGTCTGAGGGCCCGGAGCCCGCACAACCCGCGCGCACTCCCGTGGCCGCCGGCCCCGGCGGTGACCCAGCGCCGGCGGCCCAGGTGTCCGCTTGCCAGCAGCTCGATACCGCGCTTGCGGGGCTCAGCCTGCGGCAGAAGTTGGCACAGACGCTGATGGTCGGCGTCACCGATGCCGTCGATGCGCGCGCCGTGGTCGAGGACCAACACGTCGGCGGCATCTTCATCGCGAGTTGGACAGACCTGGATCTGCTCACCAGCGGAGACCTGCTCGCCTTGCAGCAGGGTCCCCGGCCGATCCCGCTGGCGGTCAGCGTGGATGAGGAGGGCGGTCGTGTCCAACGCCTCAAGTCCTTGATCGGCGCCCAGGCCTCGCCCCGTCAACTGGTGGCCGACGGCATGTCGACCCAACAGGTTTACGACATCGCCTACGAACGCGGACGCAAGATGCGCGACTACGGGATCACCATCGACTTCGCACCCGTCGTCGATGTCACCGGTGCGCCCGACGACACCGTCATCGGTGACCGGTCGTTCGCCGACGATCCGACCACGGTCACCGCATACGCCGGCGCCTACGCACACGGGTTGCGTGACGCCGGGCTGCTGCCGGTCCTCAAGCATTTCCCGGGCCACGGTCGGGCCTCCGGCGATTCTCACCAGAACGGCGTGACCACCCCAGCTATCGACGAACTGATGGGGGTCGACGTCATTCCGTACCGGACGTTGACGACCGAACGACCGGTGGGAGTCATGCTCGGCCACATGGAAGTTCCCGGTCTGACCGGAACCGACCCGGCCAGTCTGTCCGCCGCAGCCTACGACCTGCTGCGGCAGGGGGGGTATGGTGGTCCGCCGTTCGACGGACCGATATTCACCGATGACCTGTCCAGCATGGGCGCCATCACCCTGCGGTACAACGTGCCCGACGCGGTACTCAAAGCACTCCAGGCCGGGGCCGACACCGCCTTGTGGATCACCACCGACGAGGTCCCCGCTGTGCTCGATCGATTGGAGCAGGCGGTCCGCGGAGGCGAGTTGTCCACAACGCGGGTGGACGACGCGGTGCGGCAGATGGCAGTGACGAAGGATCCCGGGCTGGCCTGTACCGGCTGAATCCGGGCTCTCACCGTCGGATCACGGTCGTCCCGTCCGGGCCAGCTGTGTCGCTTATATATTTCGCGATGCAGTTCCACGAGTCGATGTTGTGGGCATCGCACCAGCCGTTGGCGACGGCCGGGTCCCCCGAAGGCGACCCCACCACGGTCACCCACCAATTCGGCGCGTTGAAAGTGGTCCAGTGCCCGGACCACACCAACCGAACCGCCTCATAGCGTTGACGCAGGCTCAGATGGTTGCGCAGGATGTCCGGATCCGCGTAGGTGATCCCGTCGGTCACCAGCCCGATCTGCTTCGAACTGATCTGCGGCACCCATCGGTTGGCCAGACCGTCCCGCACAGCCGGATAGTCCGCTCCGGACAGTTCCGACAAAGCCGCTGCCGCAACGCTGTCGAACGTTCCATGGGCCGGCGGCAGCGGCCGGTCCGCGGCCACCGCACCCGATCCTGTCGTCGACCTGCTCGTCACGTCCTGCTCGGCCCCGGTGATCTCCGCGGTCAGGGTCGAGGACACCATTTCCGGTGTTCGCCAGTACATCCCGGCCGGGAACACGAATCGCTGCGTGGTTTGTCCGGATACCACCACCGGGCGCATATCGAGATTGAACACCCCTGCTGCCACATCGCGCGCTCCGTCGAACACCGCTACCTGAACGCCAGCACCCGAAAGCGAGACCGCTGCATCACAATCCGTTTGTATCGGAACATCGACCGCGAGCCCCTCCTGAGTCAGTGACACCGTCGCTGACCCGAAACTGCTCGGGACATCACAGCTCTGCACAGTGGCCGTCGCCCCGGAGTTGCCCGCCGCGTTTCTCGTCGTAGCGGCACTGCTCCCGGTCGCGGTGCTTCTGTCGTCGCCCGAATCACTCAGCGCGATCGTCACCGTCACGATGCTCGCGACCAGCGCAACCGCCGCACCGACACCGATCAGCACATTCCGCCTGGTACGGGACGGCACGGGAGCGGCAGGCAGCGGGCGGCCGTATGGTGCGACTGCCGGCTGTTTGGGGACGACCGGCATCGCCCGCTGGGGCACCGCGGGCTGGGGATGCGCCGACTTCCGCACTGCCCGGGCGTCATCGATGGCGCACCAGGGACAGGGGTCGGCCTCTACCGGAATCTGATGCCCACGCGCACAGGTGCCTACCTGGATTCTTTGCAACTGCTCGCGCCATGCGGCCGCCGAGGGCCTGACCGACGGGTCGCGAACGCCGTCGGTGAACGCACGGGTGAAGAGTTGCTGGATTGCCGGCGGCAAGAAGTCCACGGGTGGCGCCAGCGCGTGGGTACGCAGATTTGACTGCGGCCCGCCCGCCCATTGCCCGGTTCTGGCCAGGCTCAATGCATCCGGCTGTTCACCGGGGCCGGTCCATTCACCGCGCAGGAATGGGTGGTTGCCCGCCATCAGCAACAGATGGACGTGGACGGCGAGCGCAAAGAGGTCGGAGGGCTTATCGCGTGCCGTGCGGGACAGATCGACGCCCGCGAGCTCAGGGGCGGTGAACTCGGCTCGGCCGACCCCGCACAGGTACTGCTGTCCGTTCCGATCCGTGAACTGCATCGAGTCGCAGTCGACCAGCGACACCCGGGTGGTGTCGTTGACGAGAATGTTCCGCTCCTGGAAATCACCGATCACCGCGTCCACCCGGTGCACCGTCTCCACGGCGAGACACAAGTTCGCAGCGATGTTGACCAGGTGGTGCCACGCGACATGCGGGGTCCACTGCGGCGCCGCCGGAAGCGGGTTGGCACGATTGGAGGGATTGCTGATGGTGTGGATCTCGACGGCATTCGAAATGTCCAGTCGCGGCATCACATAACCGACGGTGCCGTCGTCACCCGAGACGAGATGCAGCGGCCAGGTCAGCACCACGAATCCATCGGCCTGGTGTACCCCGTCGGGCACCGACTCGACCATCGCCGCGACCTTGGCGCGTTTGGCGGCAAGGTCCTTCAGATCGGGGTGGAAGATCTTGGCCACCCACTCGGGATGACCGATCACGTCGTAGATGGTGCCCTCGCCGGCCCGCGCCACCACCGACCCCAGTTCGATGACCGCACCATTGTCGAGCCGCAGCACCGGCAATCTCCTCACCTGTCAAGGTGTTACATGCGCTCAGCGCCTGACGACCATGCATCTTCACACGGGCGAGGCTGCCTCGCCATCCCTCGTTCGTAGGACAGTCCTCAGGGAAGCGCGGCGTCCGTCGGTCCTGTCATCTTCATGGAGTACGTGGAGTAACCGTCATAGGTCGACTCGTTGATCGTCGAAGCGACCGCGCCGATGAACACGACCGTCACGATGATCCACAACAGGGCGACGGCCGTGAAGATGTATCCGATGACCAGCCCAGCGATGGCCAGCCCTCTGCCGTCTTCCCCGCTTCGTTTGATCTGTGAGAGCGCGATGTGACCGAACACGATGCCCAGCGGGGCCAGTACCAGCGAGCACACCAGTGCGGCGATCGACATCGCGTTCGTCCCCACGCCGGGCGGATAAGCGACGGGTACGGCCACCGCCTGGTACTGGGGTATCGGCGGAGGGTAATGAACCGGTCCGACACCCGGTGCCGGCGGCTCGGCAGCGGGGGCCGGGTATGTCGTCGGGTAATCGTAGGCCGGCGCGGGGTCACTCACACCATCTCCGACGGTGAAGCCCGCGCCGAACCTACTCGGCGGAAGGACCGGCTCCCCGGATGCACCGTATGGCTCACTCATCGTTTCGGACCTTTCGCTGGGCGTAGCAGAAGTCGCCGACATCCTCGGCCGGCCAGCGGTCAGCGCTCAGGGCCACGATGGGACGGTCCGCTGCCGGTATATGTTGTGCCGGCACCGAATCGCTGCGTGGATTCCTCCAGCACCCGATTTATCCTCGGCATCTTGTCGGTACCGGTCCGCATCTTCTGCGTCCCGGAATCCGAGGCCCGGGCGATCTTCGGTGCGGAAGCGACCGCGGGTGCCGGAACGGTCGGCACCGCGACTGTAGGTGGTGACGGACGGTATCCCGAGTCGGCTGGACCCGCGTCCACCACGGGGACGGGCGGAGGCGGAGCCGCCGGAGACGCGGCAGCACGCAATTCACCGGACGCTGTGGCAAAGACCGGCATGGTTCCGAGTTTCTTCCGGGGCTGCCTGGCCTTACCCGCGAACATCACCGCGACCGCGGCCACACCCAAGGCGAGCCAACACAGCACCACATCGAAGGTGCTGGTGATCTGTTGCGCGAGCATGTTGCCGAACACCGCATCCCGAAGCCCCTCGGGTTCCGTCGTGTACATGATGCGGGGGGCCAGCCCCACTCCCACCACCACACGGCAGATCACCAACACCGTCAGAACTGCAGTGCCGGCCGCGAGCACCACGGGGTGCAACGCTTCACCTGCGACATTGAATCGGATCCACAGTGCGGCGGCGGCAGCGACGATGTCGAAGGCCATCAAGGCAATGCTGTCGTACGTGGAGTACGGCATGTCCAGGCTCGCCGCGACAACCAGATCGAGAATCCGAAGCACCGCCGATCCGATGCACCAGAAAGCGATGAGCGCAAGACACTTTCGAATCGCGGCCTGCCAGTCACCGACGGTCGGTGAGACGGTTGAGGTTGTCCGGATCAGGCAGGACGCGGCCAGGGCGGCGATGGCGGCCCAAGCCAGGTAACCCTCGAACCCGACGGCAGCCGTCGAGGTCGTCTGTGCGATCCCGTGGAACGCGTCGATATCGCGGCCGACATCGAGCAGCCACACCACGGTGGCGCCGAGCACCGTTGCCGCGCCCAACCCGATGATCGCGAGTAGCGCCGACGTGTTGGCGGCCAGCGACCACCGCAACGCGACGAGAACGGCCAGCCACGCCACCGCGGCGTAGACCACCGTCGTCGCGATCACTGCGATGTTCTGCCCGCTGTATGTCCCGGAGGTGAGCGCCTCCAACGGGAACCGAGTGCGCCAATACAGGTTCGCCGCCACCGCGAGGGTCGTGAGGACGGCGGCGGCGATGCCGATCGCGGTTATGGCGCGCCGCGGCGGACCCGCAGTGCCCCGCCCCGGCAGTGCCGCCAGCAGCGCGCCCACCAACCCCGCAAGCACACCAGGGCCGATACCGGGCGGAACGTTGCCGGTGCCTCCGACGCGTACCGCCTCGATCAGCGCGTACCCGACGAAGCCGACGACCAGCAGCAGATAAGGCACCCCCAGGATGAGCCGGAGCCGACTCGGATCGGCGGTCGCAGGCGACACGGAACGGGTACCGCGTCCGGCTCCGATCACCAGGGATACCAACGACATGACTGTCACCACGATGAGCAGAGCGAACAACCAGGCACTGCTGCCGGGCACACCGACACCGAACGTCAGGTTCCACGGCAACAGCAGGGCTGCGACGAGCAGCAGCGCAGCAGTCACATCGCTACCGAGATTCCGAGCGGACCCGGCCTTCGACCCAGCCTGCTCGGCGGCTTGCACATCACTCACTGGTCGTCCTTTGAAGATCGATCACCAACGGTGCCAGCGCCCGTTTGCTGTGGACAGTTAACACCAACATGGAGACTGTGGGGCGGGCGAACAGAAAAAGTCGGATGGTCGACCGACGAAGCACGCATCCGTTATCGCGTTGCCTGTTCTGCGGATGCTCCTCGCGAACGGCCGCAGGCTGCCGCCCAGCCTTTTCCGCTGGTTAAAGAATGCGATTCTGACATGGACGCACCGGCCGCGGCACCCCAACGGGCCGTCCTCCGACCGGGCACCTGCACTGAATGCCATTTCGCCGCCGAACTTCATACGTTCGGCCTACACCGTCGCCGCCGCACCCGACCGAGGTTTCGGGTTCAGTAGCTGTGACGAGTCCTCCGATGAGAAGATCTCGCAGTCGATTCCTTCAACAATGAAAGAGGTTCGCCGGTGACCGAACGGGGATGGGCCGTCGAACTCAACGACACCAATCCCGATCCGAGAGTTGCCTGCGTCGCACTCATCGACGTGTCCGGGTCGATGGACGGTGAACCGATGGCCGCTCTGGAGCGCGGGTTCGCCAGGTTCACCCAGTACCTCCAGAACGAGTCCTTGGCCAGTAAACGAGTCGAGGTGGCCGTAGTGACGTTCGGGACGGTCGCAACCGTGCAGGTCCCCATGCAGGAGGCCCGCAATCTCCGACCGACCCGCTTCCCGGTCGGCGGTACCACCAACCTCGCGGCGGGAATTCATCTCGCGTTGGACATCATCGAAGATCGAAAGAGTGCCTACAAGGCCGCCGGTCTGCAGTACTACCGGCCGTGGGTTCTCGTCATCACCGACGGTAAGGCCAATATCGACGGCTTCGATGCCGCCGTCGAGCGGATCAATGCCGTCGAATCAGCGCGCGGCGTGACAGTATTCGCGGTCGGCGCCGGGCCCCGGGTCAACTACCCACAACTGAGCCGGCTCTCCACCCAGCGCAGCCCCGCCCCACTCGACGGTCTCAAATTCGAAGCGCTGTTCGAATGGTTGTCGGCTTCTCTGGTGAACGTCTCGAACTCCTCCGAACACGCTCTCACCGACGAGGCACTCAACAGCATGGGTGATCACATCCAGCTGCCCTCCATTGCCGGCTGGGCCACCGTATGAGCGCCCGTGCCGACAAAGACCGTCCTGGCAGCTGGGAATGGGCCGTGTGCGGGGCATCGGTCACCGGCGACATGCATCGGCGCCGCGGGTTGGACTGTGACGACGCCTACGGGTACGGCGTGGCAGGAGGGCTCGTGGTGGCCGCGGTCGCGGACGGCGCCGGCTCGGTCAGCGGTACCTCGGCGTGGGGTTCGTATACGGCCTGTCAGAGCGTGGTCCGAAATGCATTGCACAGCCAGTTCAGACGAGATTTCGCGACCGACCCGGGCGGCCACCGCGCCCAGATGCGATGGCTCTTCGAGCGGGCGCTGCAGCACGTGCGCCGACGCGCCGACGCCATGCAGCTCGAGCTGCCCATGCTGGCCACCACGTTGAGCGTGGTGGTGGCCGACCGGCGAGGCGCCGTGCTCGGACAGATCGGCGACGGTGTGATCGCAGTGGAGACAGAGAGCGGAATTTCCACCAGGCTGATCGAAACCAAGGACGAGTACGCGAATACGACCTGGTTCCTGCAATCGGACCGGGCCTTTGATGTCTCATTCCGATCCGAGACTCAGCCCGGGGTCAGCGCATTCGCTCTCAGCACCGACGGGATGAGCTACAAGATCACCGATATCACCACCGGTGGCGCTTACGAACCGTTCTTCCGCGGGTCCTGGGAGCATGTGCGTGCCGGCACCAGTTCGGCGCACTTCGCGGCGTTGTTGCGAGGCATCACCG
Organism: Mycolicibacterium diernhoferi; assembly: GCF_019456655.1. Lineage (NCBI taxonomy): Bacteria > Bacillati > Actinomycetota > Actinomycetes > Mycobacteriales > Mycobacteriaceae > Mycobacterium > Mycolicibacterium diernhoferi. Next base: position 4,795,294 of record NZ_CP080332.1, read on the forward strand.
ACGACCAGACAGGCGACGACAAGACCATGGTGCTCTCCGCATTGCGCTGGGAAGACGACGACTTCCATCCATCCGCCCGTCCGGTCCGGACCACCATTGTCGGTTCGCCTCCGCCCGCCACCGTCCGAGCCCGACACCCGCAGGTCGGCGGCCATGTCTGACGGTCTGTTGCGACTGTCGTCGGGTGCCACGCTTCGCCTCGGCGCGCCGCTGGCCGGAGCTACCGGCGAAGGCACCGTCTACAGCGTCGCAGACCGACCCGATCTGGCCGCCAAGGTTTTTCATCCCGGTCTCAACGGCCTCACCGACAAACTGGCCAAGGTGGCGGCCATGGTCGACTCGCCGCCGCCCGGCGCCGCCCAGCCCGATGGATTCATCGTGCTCACCTGGCCGCGGGAGGTCCTGCTCGACGACTCCGGCCCGGTGGGTTTCGTCATGTCCCGCATCGACACCACCACCTCCGTGGAACTCCACACCATGAGCAACCCCTCGAATCGCACGGATCCGATGCCGTCGGCTCCGCAGTGGACTCGGCACGCGACCTGGGGCCACTTGGTGAATGTTGCCGCCAACCTCTGTCTCGCTGTCGAATCGGTGCACCGCGTCGAGGCGGTGATCGGCGACTTTCAGGAGCGCAACATCCTGGTGGCCGACACCACCCGGGTGACGTTGGTCGATTGTGATTCGATGCAGTTCATCGACCGTAACGGTCGTCAATTCCTCTGTCCGGTAGGCCGTCCGGAGTTCACCGCGCCCGAGCTTGCCGGGATGAACCTGCGTGAGCAACCCCGGGAGAAACCGTCGGATCTGTTCGCGCTTGCGGTCCACATCCACCAACTGCTGATGGCGGGCAACCATCCGTTCCTCCGCGGACAATGGGTCGGAGAGGGAGCCCAGCCCGACGCGCTGAAACTCGCGCGCTCGGGTGATTGGGCCGGCGGCCCGAACTCACGTCTGCGCACGCATCCGGTTGCCCCACCACAAACGTTCCTGCCGAGCGAGATCCAGCAGCTGTTCGTGCGGGCCTTCACCCACGGCGCCTCGGATCCGGCGGCACGCCCGAGCGCCACAGAGTGGCGGTCGGCTCTCACCCGTATGCGGTTGTCCATGTGCGGGCGCAAAATCCACCAGATCCCGCAGGGATGCACGGTGTGCCCGTGGTGCACCATCGACGACGAACGTGCCGCTCGTCGACAACGGCAGGCATGGTCGAGGGCGGGCACCGGGCCGCAACCCATCACCGCACCGAATCAGGTCACCCACCCGGCGATGTCACCGACCGCCCGGCACCCTGCCAATCCGCCGCAACCTCGGCAGGACACCATACTCGGCGTAAGTCATCGGACGTATCTGACCGCGCTCGCCGTCATCGTGGTCGTGGTGGTGGCACTGGCGTCGTTCATCGTGTGGGCGTTGTTGAGCGGGACGTCAACGTTCGGCGGTCTGGACCGTTTCGCAGATCCTTTTGCGCGCTTGAACATACCGGCCACCGAATACTCGTAGTCGCTCAGCGGATGTCCTTCTCGGACAGAACGTTGCCTTGGAACCTCGCAAGTCCGGCAACGGCCGCCTTCTGCCGGCCAATGCCGTTGTCGGCTTCTCGATCGAAGCTCTTGGCCAGCTCTCCGTAGCCGTTCGAATGAACGTCGATACCATTGAAGCCATTTGGGCGGTGGGAAGGCGATTCACCACGGAAAATAGACGGGTCCTTCTTAGCAGCTAGTTCAGAGTCGAAGTACGGCCCGACCACCCCCGCAGCGGATCCGGGCACCCCGTCGCCCGCCGCTCTCAGGTGAACCGCCGGTACCTCCAGATCACTGCGAACCGGTGAGCCGAAGGTCACCACCTGCGTCACGTTCAACCGGCCTGACTGTGCGATGTTCTGGGCATCCATCCCCCCTTGGCTGTAGCCGACCAGCATCACCTCGGCGCCCTCGGGGATCAACTTCTCGAGCTCTTTGACCTGTGCTTCATCGAGCCTGCCGCCAACAGCGTGGACATTGTTGAACGCAGACTGATTCGCAAACAGCCCACCAGCCGTGCCCGCGATGTAGACGATGTACCGCACTTCGCCGTCTGGACCTTCAACCTTCTGCAACCGATAGCCGGACCCTTCGCCCGGAATATCCCGGACTTCGTTCCACATGTCGTTCAATCCGCGCGGAGATTGCTCGTAACACACGTCGCTGCGCGACGCCGTAGAACCAGGCTCAGACGCACCGCCTTCTTCGCTCGCATCGTTCTGCTCCTGCGCATTTCGTATCAACGTTTCGGCGCCTACACGCAATCCGGCGATGACACCCTTCAATGACGCGATCAACTGCTGGCTCCACTCTGAGCGGAACCGGTCCGAATCAGCTCCACGCCAATAGCCAGAAGACGAGATACGGCCGTTGAGCTCGTTCATCGAACTTTGAAGCTGCTCTGCAGCACGAGTGAACAGACGAGCCGTATCGCGCAACTGTGCGGTATCAGCTCCAGAAAACGCCATGTCTTCCTCCAGGCCTCCAGTCGAATTCTAAGCTCACCGATATCCGGCGCGGTTAGCAGCTACTCATTTATGGGAAGGTGGAACGTTCATTGCCGCCAAATTCGGAACCCAGCCTGCTGGGTCCTCACCGATGGCAATGGTTCTCCCGGGGATTCGTTCGATAACGTCACCGGTCCTCACATCACGCAGTTCGAATACGCTCACTGCCGGTGCCGACGGACCTGGGCCCGTATACGCAACAGCCAGCACCTCGTTTGGAGAAAAGTGCGGCCACTTGTCCCCGGTGGGTTCCATCGAACTCAGGTCAATATTCGCCGGAGGGAGCAGCGGATTACCGCTGGCACAATGTACGCGCGGCACTCCGATTTCATCTACCAGAAGTGCGTTTCCCGCCTCGAGGACAGCTTGCACCGATTCGGTATGTCCCCCGCTGAAGAGAGAAAGTGTCACCCAAGTGTCCGAATTCAACACGACCGGCGTCAACGTATTGAGGTAGTACGGAACCTTCTGCTGTTCTATGCCGATCGCGCGTGCCCACGAAGCCGACCGGTCAGGATAAGCATCAAGGAAATTGGCGATGGCAGGGACGTCGCAGACCGCGGCATCACCGACGCTTCCGTACAGTCCGCGCTGAGTGCCAGCGACCAGTCTCGCGCCGCGTCCCGCAGAACGAGGCAGTTGCGCGGTGAACGAAGCCATGTCGGATGCCACAGTGCCGGCGATCTCGATGGGAGCAACCACCACCGAAGGCATGAAGGGTGCGTCGCCGACGTCATTGGCAGCGATCAAAGCCACAGGTGGGCGGTCCGGGTCAGCACTCCCGAGCAGGCCTGTGCGCTTGGCAAGCACTACTCCGATCAACGCGCACAGCACCACAAAGGTCAACGCCGCACCGGCCAGGACGAGCACTCTATCCGCCCGTGGGTCCGTCGTGTCCGGCGGATTGGGATCAATCCACCCCGTGTAGGTATCAGGCGACGACAATGCGGGCCGGACTCTCAAATGACTTCATGATCTCCTCCGCGGGAGCACTGATCTGCGGCAGCATGCGCGCGGAGACACTGATCCATTGGGACCGGAATCGCTGCGCATCCGCTCCACGCCACTGGGTGGTGCTGTTGACCAGAGAGTGCAGGCTCTTCATCACGGTGTCGAGCTGATCTGCACTCCTGGCCAACTGCCCGGCCAACGTCCGCAGCTGCACGACGTCGGCTCCCTCCATTGCCACTGAGCCCGTTACGAGCCGGAAGCGGTCTGCTGCTCCTGGGCGTTGCGCTTGGCGTTCTGCGACGCAGTCTGCAGGGCGCTGACGACCTGCTTGAGCTGGCTCACATACTGACCCTGCCAATCCGAACGGAACCGGTTGGCGTCATTTCCCTTCCACTCCACCGAGTTGATCGCCGAGGTGAGCTGGGAGATCACATTCTGGATGTCGTTCGCCTTGTTGTTGAGCTGAGCCGACAGCTGATTGAGCTGTTCGACGTCTGCACCGACCATTGCCATGATGTTCCTACTTTCGTTGAGCTGATACTGCTGGACGGGTCATCAGAAGACCGGTTGCGCGATCTGAATCCACACCCCCCTACCCTTTTCGATCAATACACCGCGCCCGGGTGGGAAGTCGTGTCGGCGGATGATGCCGATCGGGGTGTTGAGCAGTGAATCCGATTCCACCCCGTTGGGCGACAACAGCACGCCACGGCGAGCCGATTTGAACGGCTGTGCCAGAGTCCACGCCTGACCCCAGGTGGACACCTCGGCTTCACCGACCACGAACGCCGATGTCCCCGAGAGGGATTTGATCAGGTTCGCCAGGTCAGTTTCCGCCTCGCCGTTGGTGAACTCGGTGACCGACTCGATGACGACCATCAGATTGTCGACGCCGAGTTCGGCCGCCGAGGACAACCGGCTCACCATGTCCATCACCGCAGGCCCGCCCACCGCGCTATCGGTGAAGACCTCTTGCTTTCCGATGGCCGAATGCAGTGGCGCGAGGTGCACGATCCGCATACCCGGATTGGCGCGCCGGACGGCCTGAGCCAGAGTCACCAACGCGGTGGTGCGGCCGCTGCCGGGCGGTCCCGTGAGCATCAGCAGACCTTCGGGCAGGATCCCGACCGGCGCCAGTGTCTCGTCGGCGAGACCGATCACCGGTGCAGCACCCACCGTGGTCGGGAGTGTGTCCAGCGAGATGTGCTCCGCCAGCCGCAGTACGGCGTCGGGTTCCGGAAAACCGTTGCCGCGCATCCGGTCCGCCAGGCTCTCGATCGCTCGGGCCTGTCCCGCCACGCTGTCGTCGCCGCCCAGAACCGCGACCTGGACCTCGTCGCCGGCGATGATGCCGCGGCCGGGTGGGGAGTTCACCGACAGGATGTCGTGCGGTTCCCCGACGAGCATGTAGTCATCATCGGAGGCCAGCCGAAGCGTCAGCCGCCTCTGCATCATCGACATCAAAGACGTCGACAGCGCACCGGGACGGTCGCCGGTGATGATCACGTGGACTCCCAGCCGCCGCCCGTCGCTGACGATCTGGTTGAACATGGTGAAGTTCGTGGAGTGCCCGACATGTTCGTACGCCTCCCGGAACGCGGCGATGCCGTCGATCAACAGCAATATCCGCGGTTCGCTCGGGTTTGCGCTCTGCCGGTACCCGGTCAGGTCCGCGGCGTTGACCCGGGTGAACGTGCGGGAGCGCTCGTCGACTGTCGCCACCAGCCGGCGCAGCACCCGGCCGATCCGTTCGTCGTCCTCCCCATCGATGATCGCAGCGACGTTGGGCAGCGCCTCCAGCATCAGCAGACTTCCCGACGAGAAGTCGAACCCATATATATGGGTCGGTCCGTCGCTTGCCATTGCCGCCGAGATCGCCAGGCTGCGAAGGGCCGTCGACTTACCGGAGCCACTGGTCCCGATGATCACGAGGTTGCCCTGATCCGGCTGATAGGTGGCGGTCGGCTGCAGCTGCTGGGCGGGGCGGTCGAGCCGCCCGATGACAAGGTGCCCGACCGGTGCGGGAATCGACTCCAACGCATAGGTGGGATCGAGCGGGGGCAGCCACGGCTTGCGCGGTGTCGTGATGCGCAACTGATCCGAGGCTGACCGAACGTTGGCGACGGTCCGGGCGATGTCGGTCGGGCCGGACGCCGATCGGCCGGTACCGCTCATCTGCACGTTCCACGGACGGTGCCGTCCGAAGACGAACTCGCGGATGTCGATGGGGGCACTCTCGGGTTGGTCCCCGGTCCAGCCACCCACATATCCGGCCTGGAACGTGGTGAGTCGTCCAGGTCCGGTCTTGGCGACCGCCCGGCCCGGAATCTCCGGGGGGAAGTGCGCGGCCATCGGATCACCGACGACATCAACCGAGTCGTCGACATCGTTGAGTCGCAGCGCGATCCGCAGGTTGGTGTTGGCTCGGAGATTGTCCTTGATGACGCCGGCCGGCCGCTGCGTGGCCAGGATCAGGTGCAAACCCAGTGACCGGCCACGTTGCGCCACGTCGATCACACCGTCCACGAACTCCGGAACCTCACCGGCCAGTGCCGCGAACTCGTCGACGATGATCACCAGCGCCGGCGGGGTATCCGGGTCCCCGGTTTGCTCCAGGGACACAAGGTCCTTCGCTCGCTTGAGATTCAGCAGTTCTTCTCGTCGGCGGATCTCGGCCCCCAGTGAGGTCAGTGCCCGACGGACGAGGTGCGGCGACAGGTCCGTGACCAGGCCCACGGTGTGCGGTAGTTGTGCACATTCGGCGAAGGCCGTGCCGCCCTTGTAATCGACGAGCAGAAAGGTCAGCCGGTCGGGGCTGTTGGCGGTGGCCATACCCAACATCCAGGTCTGCAGAAACTCGCTCTTACCGGATCCGGTGGTGCCACCCACCAGCGCGTGGGGTCCGTGTTCGCGAAGGTCGAGATAGAAGTCCTGTACGCCGGTCGAGCCGACCAATGCCCCCAGCGCGGCCGGTTTGCGCGATGGCTTCTTCACCGACCCGTCGCGCGGAATGACCGAGTCGTTGGAAATCCACAGCCGGGCGACAGCGGCTGGTTCAGAGGCGATCTCGGTTCCCGACAGACTCAGATAGGACACCGACCGCGGTAGGTCCGTGTCGTCCTCGACGGCGGCACCCACGTCGACGACCGGGGCCAGCAGCAGGGCGACCTGCCGTGCGTCGGGCACATCGATCGCATCACAGGCGACCGGATAACTGTGCCGCCCGTGCCGCACCTCTCCGACGGTGGAACCCGACTGGGTATTTTCGATCAGTACGAAAGTGCGGCAGGCAGCGGGCAGGCTCGTCAACTGTGTCGCCACCCAGATCACGTGCACGCTCACCGTTGCGCCCCGCTCTGCCAGTCGGGTCAACCGCGACCGATCGATCGGTGCGGTGTCGTCGACCAGCACGATGACTGCGGGCAATGTCAGCGCCGCGCGGGTCTCCGCGCCGGTGTCTCCGCCCGGGATCGAGCCGAATGTGGCTGCCTGACCGGAGGTTTTGTCCCCGGTGCGCGCTTTGACCAGATCTTCCAGCCGGGAGAGCAGCGCGATACCACCATTGGGACTGTCCGTGAGGTGGTTACCGGACAGCGGGCTGTACACCGATCCGGCGTGCGGCAGCCACTCCAGCCACTCCCATGATGACCGCGAGTGTTGTGAGGCGAAAGCGGTGATGGTCAGCTCGGCCGGCGAATGAAGTGCGATCAGCTGCATGATGATGCCGCGGGCCACACCGTCGACGACGCCCCGAGGACCGCACACTCCGAACGCCCCGCATTCCCGCAGATCGGCGACCACGGGCACATCACTGACCTGAGCGAAATCGTCGCGCAGTTGCGTCAATTGCTGCAGGTACTTTGTTTCGGCATCGTTGTCTCGGGACATCTCGATGTGGCATCTCGATGGTGCGTCCCCGAGTCCTATACGCACCTTGAGAAATTCAGGGCTCTCCGGCCGGTGTGTCCAAAGCAAGGGGCCGAGCCGGTGAATCGCCTCGACCACCTCCGCCAACGCCGGGGTCTCTGTCCGCCGTACTGCTCGCTCCACCTGCTGTGCGGCGGTCAGATCGGCGGCGAGCTGGCGCTGCGCCTCGGCGAAGCGCTGAACGTCGCTCTCGTACTTCTTTTTCGCCTGATACTTGCTGTCGAAGTACATACCGAGCATCAGCAACGGGCTCAAGGCGATGAACACCACGGACAGCAGGCTGCGGGTGACCGCGAACATCACCAATCCGAGCACGAGCGGAAGCAGCATCGACACGATCGGAAAGTGCGCGGGCTGCAACGGTTGTGGCGGCTTCGGAGCAGCGAAGACCGTCTTCTCGGATCGCGCCACCACCCTGGGCGATCTGTTGAACTCGATCGCCACGCTGTCGGCCTGCACGGCACCCGGGCGGACCGTGTGCAGGATCGCCACCGAGGTGCCGGCCAACTGGACCACATCGGAGGACCCCACGACCGCCCGCTGCACGGGCTGGCCACCGATCAGCACACCGGTCGGGCCGGCGAGGTTCGCGATCTCGATGCTCTCGCCGACGGTGACGGCGGCATGCACTTCGGCAACGCCGTGATCGTGCAGTTGCACTTCACTGCGCAATCCGCGACCGATGACGGAATTACCAGGTGCCAAGGGGAACTCGCGGCCGATGTCCGGCCCGTCCAGCACCCGCAGAACGGCAACCGAGCGCCCCCGACGAGACCGTGGCACCCCGGCCGGCGCGCTGGCGATACTGACCGTCGATCCGGACCTCATCCCCGATTCGATGAGGCTGCGCCCCGGGTCCAGGACCTTCCCCTGTACCCCGTTGTCGAAGGCGGACTGCTCGAGTTTGAGGGTCAGGCTGCCCTGCACCCGGGCCGGGCGGTAGTCCGGATCGCCGGTCGCCAACGCCGTCGCAAGGTCCGATACCGAAGCGGTGGCATCCGCGGTGACCGCGACCTGCGCTCGACTGCCATCATCGCGACGCAAGATGAATTTCAGTTGCACTACCGGTGCCCCGTCGCATTAACCGGCAGTGGCGCGGCCACCCTGTTCAATCCGCGGTCCGGCGATCGGCGGAACACCGGATCTTGCTTTTTCCCAAGTGGATTGGCCCCCTGCACGACGTCGATCATGATGAGTCCGGAAACCTTGTCGTGCAATCCGGGGTGCGGTGTCTCATTCATGATGACCGGTATGGCGGCCAACCCCGCGGTGGCCCCGAAGACACCGCTGCGGGTCATGCACGCAGCCAGGCCGGGCGGACGGTTGTCCGACGCGCGGATCAATCGCAGGCCGAGCATGGACCTCCCGAACGTCAATCCGGTGTAGCCCTGCCAGATCTGCATCCACAACCAGACCGCGGCGAACGCCACCGGCAGCACGACGTAGACGATCTCGGCGACCCCCAGTACCGCGGCCGCGATCGCCAATGGGAGTGCCGGACTGAACATCACCGCCAGGTCCATCAGGTAGCACGCGCACCGGACCCCACGGCCGGCACCCACGATCTGATCCGTCGGCGCCGCCGGCACTGCCGGGGCACTCGGAACCGGAGCGGCCGGCCGCGGGGGTTGCTGTCCGCGGTTGGGCACCGACCGTCCACATGAACCGCAGAACGGTGCGCCCACGTGCAGGGGCGACCCACAGTGGCGGCAGGTGCCGTCACTGTTAACCGCTGACCCGTGCATCATGTTTGCCCCATTCGCTCTTGACGTACTGGACCCTACAAAACGCTGATGCTGATCGGCGTGGTTTGTTCGTACGACATTGCCATTTCAATCAGCGGTTCGCTCGGCCGAATAGACACCGAAGTACCCTCGCCGAGATTTTGCGAAGCCATCGAAGCCGGCACGCAGTCCTGCGCAAGTCACCGTGTCCGCCGAACGGATGATTGACGCATACGCAACTTCGCTATCACAATCCACAGGCCTGTTTCATATGGGCAATTCGAGACACCTGTGTCGCGCAGCCCACCGACCACCTCGCGCAAAGGAAGGCCCGATGTTCGCAGCACACGAGGCCGACCACCGCCGTGTCTGACGGACAACAACTGCGGCCGAGCAGGTTCGCCGCAGGACACACAGTGGGCGGGTCGCCCGCCCCCACAACCGCCACCCTGCCGCCTGCACGACCGATTCACGTGCCGACTACAGCGGCATCAATTTCGTTCACAGCCACTCCGCAGGGGACCAACCGACTGGCTGTCATGTCGTTCGTCCTCGTGGTGGCGCTGGGGCCGCTGACCGCGCCGGCCGGCGTTCCACTCGCGCTCGTGGCGCAACGGCAGTGCGAGCGCACCGGTGAGCGCGGAACCGGCCTCGCCAAGGCCACGATGTTCATCGGAATTGCCTATCTCGTCCTGGCCGTCGCGGTCGTACTGCTCGGTCTGCTCACGAATGGCTAGTTGATTGCGGAGCTCCCACGACGCCTGTCGTCCGGACGTCCGACGACACCGCATCCCCACCCGTGCGATGGTTTCCTCAAGCATTAGCTACAGCTTCGTCATCGCGGGTACTCCATCATTCTGTTTTAGCGCCCGTCGCTGTCACATTTGCGGTACCGTCGGCCCGATCGAAGCACGTAACGGGAATCGCGGATCCGAAACAATCGGCATGCCCGCGTGCGTGCTCGGAATTAGCTAGGGGGACACCTAGATGCAACTCGTCCTTGGCGTGGCCGTGGCGGACTCCGTCGCGCGCCTCGCCCTCGTGGATGCGTCCAACCCTGCGTCCGTGCTCGACCGGTTCGAAGTCCGTCTCGCCGACGGGACCACCCGCAGCCTGGTGCGTACCATCGTCGACACCGAACACTCGCTGGCCGCAGACCAGCATTACCTGTCGGCCATCAATGTCTGCTCGGCAGACAAGGCTGAGGCGAACACACTGCGCAACTCCCTGGCCGGCGAGGGTGTCAACAATGTGACGGTCGTGTCGGCGGCCGACGCGGCCACGGCCTTCGTTCGCACCACCGCGGGGAGCGCCGGAGAACAGACATCGGCGCTGCTATTGGTCGACGCGGAGACAGCAGCGCTGTCTGTCGTCGGCGCCGATGACGCGCATACCAGTTTGATCGACGCCGAGCAGTTGGCGTCGTCCGGTTCCGAGTCGGCCTGCACTGCGATGCTTGAGCGCCTGCGTGAAGAAACCGGTGGGGCACAGACACTTTATGTGCTCAGCACTTCGGAGGACTCCGCCGCGCTGACCGATCGACTCAGCCCGGAATCGCCCATACCGGTGCATCTGGCGGAGGAGCCGGCGTACGTCCTTGCGCGTGGCGCGGCGTCTGCGTCGGCGATGCCGACGACATCGATCCCGGCCGCCCACCCGTCGCAGTACGCCACGTCCGCCGGCCCGGTGATCGGCGAGCATCTCGCGTACTCGCTCGCCGAGGACAGCGGGTCCATCCCCATCGCAGAGTACGAGGACAGTGGGCCACTCCAGGCGCCGATGCCGCCGCTGAGCAACGTGCCCTCGCCGGCCAGCTATGCCGACGATCCCAGGGAGATGGACGTGCCGGTCGCCGCCGGCCGCCCCCGAGTGTTGCTGCTGGGCAGCACCATCGCGGCCGTTGTGGTGGTGGGATTCGCCGCGCTCGCGGTCGGGGTGGCGATCAACATCAAGCCGGTGGTGAGCCAGCAGGCCGTGCGCGATTACGAAGCGGTCCCCGGCAAGTACCTGCCGCCGATGCCCGGTCAGGGCGTGGAGCCGGTCAAGGATGTGGCCGCCTACAGCGTACCGGTGGTGCCAGTGTCCGCGGCGCCGACGCCGGAGACTCCCGCGGTGTACACGCGGGGCAACCGTGGAGGGTCGGGCTCCTACTCGACGAGCGCGGGTAGGACCGGTGGTGCACCTGCAGTCGTCGGTGGCGGGGCTGCACCGCCCGCCCCCGGTGGCCCTACACCGGCGGGCAGCGCTGCCGGGGGATTCAGGTTGAGTGACTTCATGCCCGAGCTCCCGGACGTGGTCATCAACTTCCCGGACGGTCAAGGGTGTGACCTGTCGTCCGCACTCTGCATACTCAAAGAGTTCGGCTGCTGGGTGGACCGACCCGGCTTCAACGACTGCATGACGAAAGCCATCACCCAGCGTTGGCCCGGGGAAACGAAGCCGGAGCCGACGGACCGCGACTCCCCGACTGTGCCTGATCCCGACGCGGACGAGCTGCAAGTCGAGGCCGAAGACACCGAACAATCCGAACAGCGACAGAAGAAGACATCGGACGATCCTGGTCAGTCCGAACCTGCCGAGGAATCCGACAAACCCGCAACCGTGAACGACGGCGATGAGCCAGCCGACACCGCCACCGACGCTGAGGTCGCCGACGACCCGAAGGACGCTCCCGACACCGCTGACGCACCCGAGGCACCAGAGGCACCCGAGGGAACCCCGCCGTCCGACGCGCCGGCCGAGACATCTTCGGAACCGGCAACCGAAGGCAGCGGCCCCACCACGACTCGTACGACAACATCCCCGGCAGCCAAGCCGGACAAGACAACTCCGACGTCGGATGCACCCACGTCGTCTTCGGCGCCGAAGGTGAGCTCCGCACCCGCCCCGGCGCCCGAGCCGGCCGAGCAAGCACCGCCGGAACCCCGGTCGGCACCGCCTGTGCCTGAGCCCGCTCCGGAACCTGCACCAAAGCCCGCACCCGCACCGAAGCCTGCTCCGGCACCCGCTCCGGCCCCGGCACCCGCTCCGGCCCCGGCACCCGTTCCCGCGCCGGCCCCGGCGCCCGTGGTCGAAGCTCCCGCTCCGCCGCCACCACCCCCGGCACCCGCCGTCGTGGAGGCACCTGCACCTGCACCTGCACCTGCACCTGCACCTGCACCTGCACCGGTGGTTATACCGGAACCCGTTGCACCGCCGGCAAGTAGCGGAAGCTCAGGCAGCGGCTCCGGATCGTCATCCTCCGGCTCCTCGTCGAGCAATTCGGGGTCCGGATCATCCGGTTCGAGCTCGTCCGACTCGGCTCCGGTGACCACCGAAGTGGAGTCACCGTAGCCGGTTCGCCTCAGAGGTCGTCGGGCCCCAGAATGCCGTCTTCGATGGCCCGAGCCAGCAGGGCAGACTTTGTCGGAGCCGGACGCCCCACGAGGGAGTACTTGGCGCGAGCCCGCTGGAGGTGCGTGCGCACCGTGGTCGGAGCGATGTAAAGCCTCTTGCCTACCAGCTCTTTGCTCTCGGTCTGAAACCATGCCACCAGCACTTCGCGTTCACGGTCAGACAATTTGACGCGACCTAGCGTGCTGTCATTGAGCAGCGCCCGACCCATCCTCGGACCGACGTAGGGAGATGAGTTACGCGCGGCGTAGATCGCATCGATCAGGTGCCGCTGGCCTTCCGACTTCACCAGATACGTCGCAGCACCGATATCCAGCGAGGTGAGTATTACTTCGTCAGCCGTGAGGTGCGAGTACACAATTACTTTCTGTCCGCCAGCACAGAATCGACGCAGAGTATCGAAATCCGGCTTCGTACCGCCGAATTGCAGATCCAAGATGACCACATCGACCGACGGCGACACGTCGAGATAATCGTCCGACGTGAAAAAGCTACCGGCCACGCGAATCCCGGGATCGGCTTCAGCACACCATGCTTCGATACCGGCGTGCACCACATCGTGGTCATCAATGATCGCCACTGCGGTCGGCTCGTCACCCAGGATCATCGCCCTGCCCCTATCCGCAGTTTTCGAGATTTGGCAAGATCGTAACTACCGAGCAGTCGACATGCGTAGCTAATGCCACTCGCGGTTACCGGTCGTCGGCAACTGCACTCAACCTGCCTCAAGACGTAAACCAATGTTTAAGCAGCACAGTTACGCACCTCGTACTCAACTCAGTTTCTCCCATAGATGAGGAACATTCACAAGCACCTTTCCTTCTAGTCGCCGCAAGCGCACGCCGTCTAAGCAAAATTCATACGTTCGACGTATTGGCAACACCCAAACAAGCTGGTTTGTCGGTCATTGGAACGACACCGAAGCGAATGGAAACCTGCTCTGATGGTCGTAGCATCCAATCTGGCCGGTTCTGAGCAGTCAGTCGAGAGGTAGATGACATGGGGATGGTCGGTGCCGACGTCGACCAGTTACGCGGCCTCGCACGAATTTTGATACAGGCCGCGGATCGACTTGAGGGTATGTCCGGGGAGGTCAGTGGGCGACTGTCGACGGTTTCGTGGCACGGCTCGGACTCTCAGCAATTCCGGTCACGCTGGCAAGGAGATTCGCAGCCCCAGATACGCGGCGTGATCACCGCATTGCGCGGTGCGGCTGCCGACATCGACCGCAACGCGAACGAGCAGGAACAAGCCAGTGCGAGTAATGGTGCGGCCTCCTACGGTGGCGCCGGCAGCACGGTACCCTTTTTGGCTCCAACCGACGTGCCCGCGCTCCAGCTCCCCAACTACTTCAGTGGGATGTTCGCGAATCCGCTCGCTCCGTTCGTAGATATTCGCGACTTCCTCAACGGCAATACAATCTGGCCGATCAACAACGGCTTCGCCATCGGGGAGGCCATCCCCGGAGTGGGTCCGGTACTGCCGCTCCTCGACGCGCTGGGTATCGCCGGCGATACGACGTTGAGCCCCGATGACAGAATTGCTGAATCGACCCGTGCTTTGACCGACCTCGGAGGCGGGCTACTGAAGGACTTGGTTCCCGGCCCCGTGGGATATCTCAGTGGCGTGGCGGTCGCGCAGTGGGGTGATGTGGCGTACGAAGTGTCCAAGGCCGATTTCAGCCCGGCGGCGTTGCAGACCACAGCCGATTACATTGCTTCCGACCCCGGCGGCGCCTTCGAGGCGGCGCGGGATGCCGTATTCGGCTATGCGCCGAAATTGATCTCGAACCTTTGGAAATAGCAGGGAAGGTCTGCCGTGGAAGATACTGCGCTACTCACTGACGATGAGATAGTTGCCCTGTGTGCCGCCGATGGTCGGCCGTGGCCGCTGAGTCTGCCGACAGTTGAACCAACCGCAGAAGCGCTGGCTCACGCCGGTGTGCGCGGCATGCGGTCACTGTTGGTACGCCGACTGGCCGGTGCCGACGCCGACGCACCAGGCGTACGTCCGCACGAGTGGATTGCCCGCGATGTCTCGGCCTTCCTCGGTGCCACGGAACGTATCGGCGCGTACATCGCACCGGCATCTGATGATTTGGTGCTAGGTGGCGCGGCGGTGAGCGCGGCGTGCACGGACGATGGCTGGGTTATCAACACCTCAACGGCTGCCGGAGTACACACGTTGCGCGCCACCACGGCTGAAGACGCGGCTGACGCAGTGGTCGAACTGGCAGAATCTGCGCACAACGGAACCCTGTTCAAGGATCCGAATCTTGCCGCAGCGTGGACATGTGTCGTGCGCTTCGGCGCCGACGCCCAGAACACCATCGTGCTGGGGCCTCACTCGGTCCGAGGAACCGTCGACGGGAACCCGGTTTCCGAATGGGACCCCGCTTTCATCCGCGGTTTGTTCGCCGCATCTTAGGTTTCCACTGAGCAGGAGTATTGGTGACTAACCTCGACGACAACACCCGCCGTGAGGGGTACCCGCACCCTGGCCCGGCGGGGAAGGCCTCGCCGCCACCACGTATCAACCGGGACGCAGTCAGTGCCGTGGACGCTCCTGACCAAGCCGTCACAGAGCAGTGGACAGCCGAACCAGCGCAGGTACAGCCGCAGCCACCGACACCACGACCCAGCCGGTTCGCAGCCGGAGTGACCTACAGCGGACTCGCCGACGCGTCAGACCCCCCACCTGTGGTGCCTACAGACATCCCCAGGCCCAGCATGAATTTCGTACCCGACGACGCGCCCACCCAACACCTCACCGCGCCGTCGGCTAACGTGCCACCGCAGCAGCAGTCGATGCCGGTCTCACCGGCTCCGCAGGGATCTCTCCCACCCCAGCAGTCCATGCCTGTGACTGCGCCGTCGACCTCCGGTCCACCACAACCACCGCCACCGTCGGCGCCTCCCGAGGGAACTCCTCCGCCCCAGCAGTCGATGCCGATTTATCCGTCGGATACCGGCGCTGCCCCGGACCAAGACCCTACGACTCTCGGCCCAGCGCAGCGGTTCGAACTCCAACCGTCCCATGCATTGTGGGTGCTCACCGTCTTCGCGGCGCTCGCGACGCTGGTCTCCAGCCTGGGCTGGATCCTGGTGGTGGGCGGCTGCGCCTACGGCGCGTGGTACCTCGATCAGCGACAAGCCCGGTGGCCCGCCGACATTCGAGATCTCCTGGCTCGCGCCGGCCTGGCCCAACCCACGAGTGCGGCGGCTCGACACAGCGGAACGCCCCCGACTGCTGTCATCCCGTTCCGTCCGATGTCGTTCCCGGAGATCTTCACCGGCGCGTTCCGGGTGGTTTCCCGACAGTGGCCCACCGTGGTGGGGATCCCGATGGCATTCCTGCTCGTGGCCGGGATGCTTCTCATGGGCGTGCTCTACATCATGTTGCAGACCGTCGTCGGCTCCCCGTTGATATACGGCTCATCCGGACTCGGTGGATTTCTGGTCGTCTTCGTGGTGCTCGGGCTGCTGATGTATGCGGTCGCACTGCCACTGGACGCACTACTCATCGCGTTGACCGTCGTCACCAGCGACAAAGCTGTCCGCGGTGAGCAGATCCGGATGGCCGACATCTTCACAGTGGCGCGGCAACGTATGTTCGCGGTGCTCCGATTGACCCTAGGGTTTTATAGCATCTTCATCCTCACGGATGTGTTGGTGTACGTGATCGTCGTCGCCGCACTGCTGAAGTCCGCCTTGGCGGCAGGCATCTTCTTCTATCTCCTCCTGCTTGCGGCGAACTTCGCGATCGGGATTCTGTTCAGTCTCGCCCCCATCGTGGTGATCACCGAGCAGCGTGGGGCGCTTGACTCCTTCAAACGTTCAGTGCAGCTGGTGAAGTCCGTGTGGGGACGAATCCTGGGCATCCACCTGCTGTGGGCGGTGTGCGTCATACCGATCCTGCTGATACCCGCGTTGACGATCTCCTTTATCCTCGGGTCGCTCGGCATGGCGATCTTCATGCTCGTGGCCCTGTCGTTCCTGTTGGCTTTCACGCGCACACTCCAGGTGCTGGTCTACACCGATCTCCGTATGCGCCAGGAGAACTACGAGCACGAGTTGATCGCCGACTGGGCACGGAACACCGGAGTCCGTTGATGCACCCGGATGATGAACCACAGCCGCCATCGAACCCAACGATGAACGTCACGCAAGGGCTGCTGGTCGCCGGCGCCGCGATGGGCGCCACGGCCGCCCTCGTGGTCGTCAACTGGTTCTTGACAGAACTTTTCGGTGGTGCCGCGGTCGTTCTTGTGGTGCTCCTTGTCACCGTCGCCGGCGCCTATCTGTGGTTCCGGCAGCAGAATGCTGCACAGGCACGCGCGATGGAGTCACGCGTGAAGCAGTTCACCGGTAATGCGATGACTCAGATGTCGGCCCGGTACGCGGCCAGAGGAACGGCCGGAGGCACGGGTTACCCATCTCCGCCGGCGGCCGGGCCCCTTCACCCCGGCGTCCCGTACGTAGCTCCCACGGGTGCCGCATCGGACAGTTCCGCCTGTCTCGTCAGTGCCCTTCTACTCCTCCCCAGCCTGCTCGCCTACGGCCTGGTCTACGGGTCCGTATCCTTTAGTTCGATTTGGCAACCATGGTGGATCATCAACGGCCTCAACCTGTTCTTCGTGCTGTGTGTCCTCGGCAGAGCTCGGTCGGCGGGACAACGGACGGCTGCGATGCTGCCCGCCATCGCCGGACTCGTGATCATCGGGTTGGCGACGAGTCCTTCCCGGGATGTCAGCCTCACATCCATCTTCTCGACCAGACATTCGGTCGGCGGCTACACCTACACCGCGCCCTCGCCTGACCTGATGCCTTGGCTGATGCGCGCACCGATGCTCACGATTCTGCTGTTCGTCCTGGCGTGGGGCCTGGCGCGCCGCCAGGGCAGTTGGGCCCTGGGTCTGATCCCCGCGGGACTGGTGCTGTGGTGGGCGATCTGGTATCGGGAGAACGCGTTCACCGGAGAGGCCGGCTGGATCGGGGTCTGGGGATTGAATGTGGGTGTCTTTGTCGTGGGTTGCTTGGCGTGTTGGGCGGCCGATGCCTTGACTCGACCGCACCCCGCACCCAGCAGCAGCACTGGCCCCGTTGAGGCGTCCGAGGCGTCATGAAACTGCGCTCGTCCATCGGAATCATTGCCTGCGTTTCACTACTGGTGAGTTGCTCCAGCTCCGCGGCGCCTGGAACCGATGATGCGGCCGCCCCCGTACCCACCGTCTTGATCCTCGACGGCTCCGGCTCGATGAACGAGGAAGACGCACCCGGCCCTCGAATTGCAGCCGCCAAGAACGCAGCCCATGAGTTCATCGACGCACTACCCGATGCCGCCAGTATTGCGCTGCAGACGTACGGGACGAACCACGGCACCTCCGAGGGCGAGAAGAGCGCCAGCTGTGAGGATGTGACGACGCTGCTGCCGCTGGGCCCGCTCGACCGGACCGATATGGAGGCCGCCATCGACGGCATCATCCCCTCCGGTTTCACGCCCATCAATCTTGCCCTGCAGCACGCTGTCGATCAGCTACCCGACGGTGACGCTCAACAGGCCGTTGTACTGGTCTCCGATGGAGAGGAGACGTGCGACGTTCCTCCATGTGCGACCGCGGCACAACTGAAGGAGCTGCGGCCCGGCCTGACCATCTCCACGGTTGGATTTCGCGTCGACGGAACCGCCGCCGATCAGCTGGCCTGTATCGCCGACGCGTCCGATGGCATCTCCGTACAGGCTTCCAACGCCCGCCAGCTTGTGACCAGGCTCTTGGCTACCCAAGACATCGACCGGGCGGGCAAGTCACTGTCGGCATCCGGCATCTTCGATATCGACCTCGGCGGCAGCCTCGATGACATTCGCGCCAAGCATCGAGGCTTCCCTGACGTATCGCCCGAAGGCAGGGTGGTGGTCGAATGGCTCAACTGTGACTTCGGTTTTCAGGATGGCATCCTCGGTTCGATCAGGCCTCATACCGGCTCACGGACCATCGACGGGCTCGGCATCGGGTATCCCAAGGTCGCCGCCGACGATTTCTACGGCGCACCGTTGAAAGCCGTGAGCAACGGCGACGGCACCATCACCTTCACCTACGATGCCGATCCGCACAGCGACGCGGCATATCAGATCACCGTTCATGCGACCGGTTTGCTCACCGGCCACATCAAGTCAATCGTGCTCTGCCTGTGCAAGCCGCGGGCAGGAGGCGCTCCGGACCAGTCTCCCGTCATCACCGAGGACACCGTACTCAACATGACGTTCCCGGCCGGGACGTGTGGGGATGGATACTCCGGCTGGTCTCATGACGCCCCCATTACTGTGACCAACGGCGACGGGGAGTCCCGCACTGCATCTGGTGAGTTCGGTGGAGCATCGATCAGAGAAGCTAAGCTGATCGGACTGTTGGATGCCGATGAGGACGGCGTCGAGGAAGCGGTCGTCTCGTTCGTCTGCTTCGGATCAACCTTCGCAATGTGCTGTGCAGGGCGCTCTTCAAACATGCTGTATGTAGGAGTATTCGACTTCACAGACCCACTTGCACCCCAGGCGATCGGTGAAACCATCAGACCTGGTGTATCACCGGTCCGGGGTGAGAAGTACGGAGAGTCCCGTTACATCGATGAGGTGCGAGTCGCAAGCTCAGCGATCATCGCCTATGAGAAACTGATATACGCCGACACGAGCGGCGCAACTGCGGATCTGGATCATTCCCCCTACGCGACAATTGAAGTCACGCACCGTTTTTCGGACGGCGAGTGGGTATCTACCGAACGTGTCATCGGCTAGCGGACCGTCAGAAACGGGAAAGGCTGTAGAGCTCTTTACCGTTCTTGGCGAAGACGGTGGCTGCATCTGCGCCGGAGAACTCGACGAAGTACGACGCCTCGTTCGGCCCCTGGGTGACAAACAGTTTGAAGCGTCCCGATTCATCGGGTTGGCTGGACAACTGACAGGTTGACGGTCCGCCGATGTCCAGCGGTTTTCCTGTCGAACTAGCATAGAAGAACCCACGACATCCACCCCCTTCGCTGAACGTCTTCACCGACGTTCCGTCGGACGGTGTCCAACTCCCGAACAGAATCGGCGGGCTGGTCGATTCTTCGCCGTCCGCCGGCATCGAACAGGCCGACATCACGACCATCACCGAACCCGCCAGCACTGCCCCTATACGAATCATCTGATCGCCCCTATCTGATCGAATCGATAACCGACAACGTCATATCCGCGGCGGACTGGGCTGCGCTCTTGACACGGTCGCGGTCGGGTCAAGCTGAAGCAGCGGACTGAGCATCCACGGCATGACGTTCTCCAGCACGGCCTCATCCGTCCAGTCCGGGTTGCTGGAGAACCTCGTCAACCGCACACGTCCATCGGTGGGAGGACCGATGAGGCTATGCGTCAGTTCGGCGACGACGACCGGAGTTCCGGACGCCTTCAGCCTCGGCCCCCCTTCCACTTCGAATCGGGTGTCTTCGTGCCAGGCGATGTCGACAATGAAACGTCCCGGCTCGTCAGCCTGGACGATCACCCGGTTGGCCGGATGGAAGTCGTCGCCGGCGAAGTGGGATGCAAGGGTGTCGTGCAGAACCGCCGGCGACATGGCGGTTTGAAACTGAAGTCCGTGAACCAGTGTTTGAGACTTCGCCTTCTCTCGGGCCCTAGTCGCCGCCGCGAAGGGCGCTTTGATCACAGCCACCATGCCCGCCAGCACGCCGTCGACCATCTTCTCGAGGATCATCGAGCCGACGATGAGCACCACTACGATCAGGATGAAGATTCCGATGCCTTCCACAAGGATTCCCTTCGCATGTCTGGAACGTTCTTCAAGTCTGCCCCTTCCAGACGGTCCCACTATTCAGCACCCTTTGCTATAACCCAAACGTTCGACAGCGCAATCTGATACGCGCCGTCTTTCAGTTCCACGGCTACCGAGAACCGGGGCCGCAACATTTCGCACAACCGATCTGAGACGACGAAATATCCAGACTCACCGGGTGGTCCGGCTAACATTCGGGGATGAGGTGACGGTGGATTCTTTCCCCGGCGATGTGCTGTCTACTGCCGGCGGGATGCGCCACTGATCGCTTCATCGGCTTCTCTGACACCACCGCTCCAGCAGGTCCGTCCGACGCGACCGCGCACCCCATATCAGTTCCGACTGTGTTGGTCCTGGATGGCTCGGCGTCCATGGCCGAGCAGGACGCGCCCGGCCCGCGTATCGAGGCCGCGAAGGCCGCTGCCCGGGGCCTGATCGACGCCATGCCCGACGATGCCGCCCTCGCGCTGCAGACCTACGGCACCGCTATAGGTACCACGCCGGAAGACAAGGCTGCCGGCTACGGGGATGTCAGCTTGTTACTCTCGCTGCGCCCTCTGGATCGGGAGATCATGTACACCGCAATCGATTCGATCACCCCGTCGGGCTCGGGCACCGGCCTCGGAAACATCCACCTCGGCTCGACGATCGACGACATCCGCGCCACGATCCCCGACTTCCCGGATACCGCGGGGACCGGATCGACGACCGTTGTCTGGCGCGACTGCGACTTCACCTTCGTCGACGGAGTCCTCGACACCATCGGGCCCCGTAGAGGCGGCCGGACCATCGATGGGATCGCACCCGGCAAACTGGTGGCGAAATCCACTAACCTGCACCGTGATTCGCTGACCACCATCCCCGGCAACGGTGGCACCACAACCGTCATCTTCGATGCCGCGTCGGGCACCGACAATGCCTACCGAATGACCGTGGAGAAGTACGCCGCGGCTGGCGACACCCGCACCGGGACCGGGACCGGGACCGGGACCGGGACCATCAAATCCATCGTGCTGTGCAGGTGCAAACCGCGAGAACAACGGCGTGTAGATCTCGTTCTCAACACATCGAGGTCGGAAGAGGATTAACTCGCTTCGACCTGGACAGACGGTGGGGAACTCATCAGTTTTCCGACGTATCCAACGTGACGTTCGATACCCCGAGCGCCAACATCACATATTCGTGGGACCGCGAATCTCGTAGCGATTCGCGTCTCGCCTGGGATATCTCCCAGCGAACCTCACCTGACCCACCCCACCCCGCGGACTGTCAGGGAGGACCGTCCTCCCGTACGGTTCCGCATTTGATCGCTGGAGATTACGGCTGCCGATCCGACGAACGACGGGTGACGTGTGTGCACCTACCTTCGGGACACGGGTTCCACGTCAGCCGCGAAACCTTCGAGCCATTCTGATATCCGGGCGGCCCGTCGGTCAGAACACCACGAGGTCGAACGGCAACTCGGCATGCTTGACCTCACCGGTGTCCTTGTTGGTCACGTCGAGGATGTATTTGAACGTGCCGAGTCCGAATACCCTTGCCCGCCAGCCGCCACCGCCGGTGCACCCTCCACCGAGATCCTGTTGTCGCTCGAACACCACACCGCCGAACGGATTGAGGATCTTCACCTCCTCATGGCAGTACGCGCCCACAGCCTTGCCGTTATTGGTTTCCCAGCGCAGTCCGACGGTGACGGTGCCGTCACGACCGGGCTTGAATCGGTTCGGGCCGGCTTCCTTCCCGGAATCATCGACATTGTGGGGCTTGGTGAGACGAGGCACCAGCACCGTGTCATCCGCGTTAGCGACCGGGGCACAAAAACCAGCCGTAACCACGGCCGCTGCCGCCAGGAGCGATCCCGCACGCCGCGCGGCCCGACCCGTTGATCTCACGCGAATCATCTGTCCACTCCTCATCCCGAGCCACGGCTCTGCGCCCGGCTCCGCTCCTAGCAAACTAGCGCAGTGGACATGAGTCCTCCACGGATACTGGTGCACCCGAGCTGTTTTCGTACGATCGGAGTACACCGGCGGGTCACTGGGCGTCAGCCCACGATCACCTGCAACAACGCGAATCGCAATCTGTCCCAGGTCACCTGCGGGTCGGCCCCTTTGAGCACCTCGATACTGAGCACGGGGATGCCTCGGTCACGTCCAGCGTATGAGCCCAACGAGCCAGGTGTCGGCGCGAATTCCGAGGAAGCCTTGACCTGGAAGCCACTGGTCGACGAGAACTGCTCTGCCAGACTCCGGGCCGGCCCATCGAAGTTGATGAACTGGTCTCCTGCCCATGCGTGAAACGCAATGACCACACTGGGTTCGATACGGTCGATGGTTTCGGCGACGGCCCGCGATTCGGGCTGACTCAACGGGGTTTTCCCGTTGGCCGGATCTGTTCCATCGAAATTGGTGGCAGGGAAGTTTCGATTGACATCGATACCGTTAGCGTTGCCACGCGTGCCTGCGGCTCGACCGTCGGGGTTGGCATCCTCCAGAATCGTCAGTGCGACACGGTCTGCCAAACCTGCCGCCTCGAACGCCGCGGGCAACTGGTCTGTCGTGAACTCACCTTCGGTCTCATCGCCGTGGATGCCCCCGATGAAGAGCACGGCGCGCGGACCATGTCCCACCGTGCGTGCACGTATCGGACGGCCCTGAACCGATGTGCCCACCTGTTCCCAGTCCGAGCGGCCGACGACAATTGTCCGGCTCGGCGCTGCTGTCTCGGCGGCGTAGGGTGCGGCGGCCTGCGACGTCGTCGCTTGTATCGCCGAGCCCGCTGTCGAACCGCATCCGACGATGAGAGTTCCCGCGGTCAGCGTCGAAACCGCGATTTTCAGCACGCTGAGATGCCTGCCGGGGATGTATTCATGTACACCGAAGCCACGTAGGCGTTGTTGGCCAGCCGGTACCAGACACTGCTCGAACCGCGGCCATCACTGGAACGGACGTCACCAATCGTTTGGCACACTACCGTCACAGCGTTGCCGTCGTGTAAGTCGTTGGGCACCAGACGGTCTGCGGCCGTGTACGGCGCACTGCGCTGCTTGACACCACATGTGCCGCCCTCATCGCAGGTTCCCACGATCACCAACTGCCACGAGGACTGTTGCGACGGAAGCGGCGGCGGTAGGGGGGCAGGCGATGTCGACGTACGCGGATAAGACCAGGACTCATTGGGAACCGGCACGTGATCGGTGACGGCTTCCGTGGTGTATTGCGGAGTCGCCGTGGGTTTCTCAGTCGAGGCCGCTACTCCGACCAGGACTCCTACCCCGACCAGGACCCCGATGATCAGCACGCTCCACAACACCCATCGATTGCCCTTTCCGCCGGATGGGCCGCCTACCGCCGTATGCGCACTCACGGGGGTCGGCTGCTTCGGCGGAGGACGGTGCTGGCTGAGCGAGGGCATGACGGTCTGTTGGGGCCGCGGCTTACGCGCGCGCCGCGCTGCCTCGATACCACACCAGGGGCACATGCCCGATTCCGCCGGAATCTGGTGTCCGCTGGGACAGTTCACCACCTGAATACGCGTGAGCGCTTGCCGCCACTCCTCTGCCGTCGGCCGTGCGCTCGGATTCCGGGCACCGTCAGTGAATGCGCGCCTGAACAGTGCCTGAATCTCGTTGGGCAGAAACTCGACCGACGGCGCAAAGGGATGTGTGTGCAGCGGGGATCCGGGACCACCGGCCCAGCTGCCCTTCCGCGCCAGCGTCAGCGCATCCGGTTGGTCGCCCGGGCCCGTCCACACTCCGCGCAGGAACGGATGATTGCCGGCCATGATCAGCAGGTGAATATGGATGGCCAGCGCGAACAGATCGGACGCCTCAGCCCGGGCAGTGTTTCGCAGGTCGACGTTCACCAACTCGGGTGCCGTGAACTCAGGCCGACCGAGCGGCGAGAGATATTGTCGCCCAGATGAATCGGTGAACTGCATCGAGTCACAGTCGACCAGCGTGACGCGCACGGTGTCAGCGACCAGAATGTTCCGTTCTTGAAAGTCCCCGATCACGGCTCCCGCGTGATGAACGACGTCGACTGCGAGACAGAGATTTGC
Source organism: Mycolicibacterium diernhoferi (assembly GCF_019456655.1). Taxonomy (NCBI): domain Bacteria; kingdom Bacillati; phylum Actinomycetota; class Actinomycetes; order Mycobacteriales; family Mycobacteriaceae; genus Mycobacterium; species Mycolicibacterium diernhoferi. Next base: position 4,819,697 of record NZ_CP080332.1, read on the forward strand.
GGCCGCTGTCACCAGATGGTTCCAGGTCGCTCCGGTTGTCCACTGAGGGGCGGACGGCAGCGGATTGGCACGATTTGACGGGTTGCTCAGCGAGTGGATCTCGACCGCTTGAGAAGTCGAGATCCGAGGCATCAGAAAGCCCACGGGCGCACCGTCGCGGTAGACCATCTGCCGCGGCCAAGCCAACACGACGAATCCGTCACTCTGCACGGCGCCCTCCGGCGTCGTGTCGACCATCGCCGCGACCTTCGCCAGCTTTACATCCAGCCCGTCGAGGTCGGGATGAAACACCTTGACCACGACATCCGGGCGGCCGGCCACGTCGTAGATCGTGCCCTCACCGGCCTTCGCCAGAACCGATCCCAGCTCGATCCATGAACCGCCAGCCGAGGACAGCAGGGACTGTGGAGAGCTCACCCACGGCGCCTTTCTCAAGTCGACGTCTCTTTGATGCGACGGATGAGGATCTTGCCATGTGCATCAGGGTCAGGTAGGCCACGCGCAGTCATCCGATCGGCGGACAGACGGCGCGCACGGCACAATCGGTTCGGCGCCGGACGCCGTGTGCGCCTAGCCGACTTGGCACTCTCCCGCATCGAGATCACCGGCGTGCTCTTGGACCCACGTGGCGATACGGCTCAACGCCGTCGTGCCGTCACCGAACGCACCGGAGTTGGCCACAGCAGCGAGTGCAACGGCCACCCGGCCCGTCGGCGTCGGCACCACCCCGAACTGACGGACCAGGTACAGACCGTCTGTTCCCGGCCCCCATCCGCCCTTGAAATAGGTGCCGTCAATCGTGCCCAGCCCCCACTGCTGCCCAGAGGCAATCTGCCCCATCAGGTCCGTCACGGGGGCGGCTTGCGGATCGCAGGCTGTGCGCGCGAGGAATCGCGCCTGGTCGGCCAGAGACCAGTCCGTCTGGCCGAATATCGAGAACCCCGCCCGACGAAGCTCGCTGGGAACATCGGTTGCCGGATTGCCGGCCTCGGCTAGGACCTCCTCGATCTTGCCGGCAGCCGCATCACCGCCGCCGAGTTGCTCCCACATCGACTGAGCCGCAGCGTTGTCCGACACGGTGATCGCCGATTGCATCGCAGAACTGGAAGTTCCGGTCTCGCGCAGCAGTGCGAGGGCTAGCGGCACCTTGATGGTCGACCAGGCCGGTCCGCTGGACCAGTCGCCGAGGAGTGTGACCCGATCTGGTTGGCCCAAAGGTGCATAGGCGAAGCCGATCTGGGCGTCCAAACCCGAGCTGAGTTCCTGGAACGATGCAGCCAAATCGTCGCCGATGGGCGATGCAGCCGGATCTGGCTGCGGCGTCGGTACGACCGGTAATTCCGGGGATGGCGGGGCGACCGGCACCAGTGGGGACCCCGGAGCGGCAACCGCCGGGCTGCTCGCCTCTTCCGAACCCAGGCCGTACAAGGCGAAGGCGCCAACGACGGCCACCGAGGCCAGGACTACAGCGACCTTCACGCGCGCATTGGGTTCGTATGGAAGGCGATGGCGGGCATACGGATCCTCTCGGGTATGCATGTGGTGATAGTCCTGTCGCTCAGATGACCACTTCCGCAGGGCCGTCGGCATCGGACCTCCGGCCCTGCGCGACCGAAGCCCACGGCTGCTCCCGCACGGGCGCTGTCGAGCGGATACTCGCCCCAGTCGGCGGGCTCCTCGAAGCGGGACACTCGATAGCTCCTCTAGACCCCAGGCGATGATGCCGGCCCGAACCGATGAGACGGCAGATCTATGAGATCAGGTTCGAGATTGATTGGCTGTCGTCCCAATGACCGACACGCGGCCGGCGCCGCGCTGTCCGGGATAGCAGATGAGGAACGGGGCGGACCCTTGCGATCCACCCCGTTCCTGTTGCATTGCCAATCGATGCGCCTACGGCGTCATGGGCGCGACCTCTGCTCCGGTCAGGCGCCGGTAGGCGTAGACGGTGATCAGCGAGATCAGCGGGTACGCGACCAGCAGGCCGACGAAACACGCCAGCACACCGAGAATCCCGATACCGATGGTGGTCAGCCAGGTCAACGCCATCGCTCCGAAGTTGGCCTTGCCGATCTCGAAGCTGGTCTTGACGCCGTCGATACCGGAGGTGTTGCGGTCCAGCACGATGACCGTGGTGAACAGCAGCATGATCGTCGCGATGATGCCCGGCACGATGCACAGCAGGACGCCGATGAAGACGATGATGCCGGACACGACGGAGGCGATCACCACATTGCCGACGTTGCGCGGTTTGAAGAACGAGCCGATCTCCACGGGCTGCCCGTTGGCGATGTCGAGCATGCCGCCGATGTAGGCGGACTGCACCACGGCCGCCACCACCAGCATCACCGCGCTACCGAGCAGCGAGACGATGACGCCGCCGGTGCCCATCGAGAAGCTCGCGGAGTAGTCGTCGACCGACGTCGTGGTGAACTGGCCGGAGATGAGCTGGATGATGCCCTGCACGACGGCGTAGACCAGGCCGAACACGATCGTCGGGACGAGGATCGCCGCGACGTTCTTGCTGAACTTGTTCCACGCCCAGGAGACGGCCTCCCCGACGCTGTAGGCCGGCGCACCGAATCCGGGGGCACCGGGGTATCCGGCCGGCGGGTAGCCGCCCTGCCCCGGGTAGCCGCCCTGCCCCGGGTAGCCCCCGGGCGGGGGTGGCGGCGGGTACCCACCCTGCGGCGGCGGCGGGTAGCCCCCGGGCGGCGGTGGCGGCGGGTAGCCACCCTGCGGCGGCGGCGGGTAGTTGCCCGGCGGCGGGTATCCACCCTGCGGCGGCGGGTAGCTCCCGGGCGGCGGGTAGCCGCCCTGCGGTGGCGGCGGGTAGCCGCCGGGGGGCGGGACGTTCTCCGGGGGCGGCGGGTATCCGCCGGGCGGGGGTGGTGGTTGAGTCATGTCACCTTCTCGTGAGTGAAACGCTGACGGGAAACACCGGTCTGCAATTGTGAATCCACGAACCGGCATTTCGGATGTACCGATGACGCCGCGATGAGCTTATGTCACAACGGCAGACAGACGGTCTTCATTATCTTGTCGGCCAGTGTCTGACGTTTGGCATCCCAGAGCGGGAACAGGAAGCCGATGTAGCAGATGATCGCATCCACCACGTGCGCCAACTGCCGCACGATGGACGGGCCGAAACCGATTGGCTGACCGGTATTCTCGCTGACAACCTTGAATTTGAGGATGCCCTTGCCGATGCTCGACCCGGTGGTGCCCTGCCGGTAGCCGTAATTCCAGATCAGATAGACCAGCGCAAGGATCCAGGTGACGGTGAACGACACCTGCCCCAACGTGGACGCCCCGGTGGCGCAGAACTCGCCGAGTTCGTATTCCGAGGAGTCGGTGATGCACACGGTTTCCCGAGTGCCGATGAGCAGGCCGTAGCCGATCGCTTCCAGGATCGCAACCGGGAGGATGTCGATGATCCAGGCCAGCACGCGGGTCAGCCACGGCGTGTAGGCCTCTTTCGGCAGTCCGGCACCGTAACCGCCCGACGATGGTGGTGGCGGCGGAAATCCGCTCTGCGGCGGGGGCGGATACCCCCCGGGCGGTGGGGGCGGAACATTTCCAGGCGGAGGCGGCGGGTAATTCCCCGGAGGTGGGGGCGGTTGCTCTGTCATGTGCGCGCCTTCCAGGTGAGGAATTTTGCTGACTCTGCGGCGTGTAACCCTACCTGAGACCGTGCTCAGATTGGCGCCGCTGAGCCAACTTCATCTACCCGATACGGCGCAGGTCAGCCGCTTATTTGCCGACGCAACCAGCGCGTTTCGCCACCCCTAGTGATGCACTCGCCCCTCGGACAGCGATCCCAACAGGTCGTGGCGGGTCAGCACGCCGATCGGCTTGCCTTCCTCGACGACCATGACAGCATCGCAGTCCCGCAAGGTTTTTGCCGCGGTCCCGAGCAGTTCACCGGACCCGATCAGCGGCAGCGGAGCGCTCATGTGCAGCGCGACCGCGTCGGCGAGCTTTGCTCGTCCTTCGAAAACTGCTGACAGCAACTCCCTTTCGGACACGCTGCCGGCGACCTCGCCCGCCATCACCGGGGGCTCCGCGCCGACCACCGGCATCTGCGACACCCCGTACTCGCGAAGGATGTTGATGGCGTCACGCACGGTTTCGGACGGATGCGTGTGCACCAGGTCCGGCAGCGCACCGGACTTGCGGCGCAACACCTCTCCCACCGTGACATCCTCGATGGACCCGTCGAGCCGGCTGCGCAGGAAGCCGTAGGACGACATCCAGGCATCGTTGAAAACCTTTGACAGGTAGCCCCGCCCGCCGTCGGGCAGCAGCACGACGATCACCGCATCGGGCCCGGCCTGCTCGGCCACCTTCAGCGCGGCCACCACGGCCATCCCGCACGATCCGCCGACCAGCAGCGCTTCTTCGCGGGCCAGCCGCCGGGTCATCTCGAACGAATCCGCGTCGGAGACCGCGATGATCTCGTCCGGGACGGTGGGATCGTATGCGCTGGGCCAGAAATCCTCACCGACACCCTCGACCAGGTACGGCCGCCCGGTGCCGCCGGAGTACACCGAACCCTCCGGGTCGGCGCCGATGATCTTCACCCGCCCGCCGGAGACCTCCTTGAGGTAGCGGCCGGTGCCGGTGATGGTGCCGCCGGTGCCTACCCCCGCCACGAAATGGGTGATCTTGCCGTCGGTGTCGGCCCAGATCTCGGGGCCGGTCGTCTCGTAGTGGCTTTCCGGCCCCATCGGGTTCGAGTACTGATCGGGCTTCCACGCGCCCTCGATCTCCTCGACCAGTCGGTTGGACACGCTGTAGTAGCTGTCCGGGTGATCCGGCGGGACCGCCGTCGGGCACACCACCACATCGGCGCCGTAGGCCCGCAACACGTTCTGCTTGTCCTCGCTGACCTTGTCCGGGCAGACGAACACGCAGTGGTAACCACGCTGCTGGGCAACCAGCGCCAGCCCGACGCCGGTGTTGCCGGAGGTGGGTTCGACGATGGTGCCACCCGGTTTGAGCTCGCCGGACGCCTCCGCGGCGTCGATCATCTTGACCGCGATGCGGTCCTTGGAGCTGCCACCCGGGTTGAGGTACTCGATCTTCGCCGCGACCAGGCCCGACCCCGGTGGAACCACCGAATTGAGCTGGACGAGCGGAGTGTTGCCGATGAGCTCGCTGATGTGCCGGGCGATACGCATGCCTCTATGGTCTCAGGCCGCCCGGCGACTCACCAGGTGGCCTCGCGAATGTAGTCACCGATCTGCCGCAGGGAGCGGGTCGCCTCGCCGACGATCGGCGAGCACAGCTGGAACACATGCATCTGACCGGGCCAGATGCGCACCTCGACAGGGACCCCGGCCTCGGCCAGCATCCGCGCCGCCTTTCGCGCGTCGTTGAGCAGAACTTCCGAGCCCGACACGTGGATGAGCGTGCGCGGCAGGCCCGGCTCGATGTGGTCGAGCGGTTCGTAGATCTCCTCGCCCTGCCGATCGGCGGCCGCGCCGATGATCTCCACCAGCGCCTCGAACGCCTTCCCCGGGAACATCGCGTCGGTCCGGGCGTTGGGGTGGTGGGCGCGGCTCCTGTTGTCGATCTCGAACAGTGGGGACATCGTGACGACCGCGGCGGGCAACTCCTCGTCGAGACCCTCGGCCTGCAGCCGCTGGGCCAGCGCCAGGGCCAGGTATCCACCGGCCGAGTCGCCCGCGAGCACGATCCGCTCGGGCGCGTAACCGGCCAACCGCAGCCACTTGTAGGCGTCATAGCAGTCGTCGAGCGCCACCCCGATCGAATGCTTGGGGATCATCCGGTAGTTCACGACGAACACCGGGCTGTCGGCGAACCTCGACAGCTCCGTCGTCAGACGGCCGTGGGTGTTGACCCCGCAGGTCAGGAACGCTCCGCCGTGCAGGTAGAGGATGATGCTGCGCTTGCCGTCGGCGGGCAGCACGCCGGCCGCGCGCACCAGTTGCGCCGTGCAGTGCGGCAACGCGATGGTGGCCCGCACCGTGCCCGGGGCCGGGCGCAGCACGCGAGCGGCGAAATCCAGCATGCCGAACGGCCACGGCAGCTTGGGAACGTGGCTGCCGATGGCCAGGGTGGGCTTGATCGTCATCATCGCGACTAACCCCGCCAGGCGGCCCGCGATGCCGGCGCCGTCCTCGACGATCTCTGACGGCCGCCGGTCCCCGACCGGGAAAAGTCGAGGTTGACGGGCTTGAGCTGGGCTTATTGCCGCGCGCGCAGTACCAGAGACCTTGCTTGGTGCCGTCATCGCCACCACTTCCTACGCCGTTGAGATACCTGTTGTCGGTATTTACTTAGCCGCCCGGGGTAATTTAGCTTGCCGCACCGCTAACAGGTTCAACAATCAAGGAATCTGTTTTGCTACCGCCTTCGGTACCCCAATGTGACCTGCGCTAACCCATCGGGGGCGCCGACAATCTGGCCAACGTCTCTAACATCGACGGTGTGGGTTCACGCAGCCGTGCTCCTCGCCTCCGAAACCGGTCGACCCTGGCCGCGGCGGCGGTCGCCACCGTCGCCTCCACCGGCTATCTCGGGGCGCGCAGTCTGCTCAGCGGGCAGGCCGCCCAGACCCGCCAGGTGATACCCAAGTCCTGGGACATCCCGCCCCGCGCCGACGGCGTCTACTCCCCCGGCGGTGGGCCGGCCGAACGCTGGACCCGCGATGTGCCCTTCGACCTGCACCTGATGATCTTCGGCGACTCGACGGCCACCGGGTACGGCAGCGCCACCGCCGACGAGGTGCCCGGCGTGCTGCTGGCCCGCGGTCTGGCCGAGGAGTCCGGCAAGCGGATCCGGCTCAGCACGAAGGCGATCGTCGGCGCCACCTCCAAGGGGTTGTCCGGGCAGATCGACGCCATGTTCGTGGCCGGCCCCCCGCCGGACGCGGCGGTGATCATGATCGGGGCCAACGACATCACCAAACCCAACGGCACCCGGGCGTCGGCGCGCCGACTCGGACGGGCCGTCGGGCGCCTGCGCGTCGCGGGTGCGGTCGTGGTGGTCGGCACCTGCCCGGACTTCGGCGTCATCAAGGCCATCCCGCAGCCGCTGCGCTGGGTGGCGCACAGCCAGGGCCTGCGACTGGCCCGGGCGCAGGCGGCCGAGGTGCGGGCCGCCGGCGGCATGCCGGTGCCGTTCTCCGACCTGCTGGCCCCGGAATTCCACAAGACCCCCGAGGTGCTGTTCTCCTCGGACATGTTCCACCCGTCGGGCGCCGGCTACCGGCTGGCCGCCCAGCAGCTACTACCCGCGCTACGTAATACGTTGGGCGACTTCGTATCTGACGGACCGTCCGAACCGGCGCTGGAATCGCGGGTGGATGAGAACAATTCGCTGCTGGCCCGGATCGGCAACGTGAGCCGGCTGTGGCGTCGCACAACCGGGGTCCCCGCTCCGATCGTGGCGCCCGCGGGCTAGGTTCCTTGGAACACGTTCTAGATGTCTGAATACCGAGGAGTCGCCATGCCCGAAGCCGTCATCGTCGCCACCGCCCGATCCCCCATCGGGCGCGCCGTCAAGGGGTCGCTGGCCACCATGCGTCCCGACGATCTCGCCGCCCAGATGGTGCGGGCCGCACTGGACAAGGTGCCCTCGCTGGACCCGCGCGACATCGACGATCTGATGATGGGCTGCGCACAGCCCGCAGGTGAGGCCGGTTACAACATCGGACGCGCGGTCGCCGTCGAACTCGGCTACGACTTCCTGCCCGGCACCACCGTGAACCGGTACTGCTCGTCCTCGCTGCAGACCACCCGGATGGCCTTCCACGCCATCAAGGCCGGTGAGGGTGACGTGTTCATCTCCGCCGGTGTGGAGACGGTGTCGCGTTTCGGCGTCGGCGCCGCCGACGGCGCCCCGAACAGCAAGAACGCGCTGTTCGCCGAGGCCCAGGCCCGCACCGTCAAGCAGGCCGAGGACGAGTCCACGTGGCATGACCCGCGCGAAGACGGGCTCATCCCCGACGTCTACATCGCCATGGGCCAGACCGCGGAGAACGTCGCCACCTACACCGGCATCAGCCGCGAGGACCAGGACCACTGGGGTGTGCGGTCGCAGAACCGGGCCGAGGAGGCCATCAAGAGCGGCTTCTTCGAGCGTGAGATCTCCCCCGTCACGCTGCCCGACGGCACCGTCGTCTCCACCGATGACGGCCCGCGCGCCGGCACCTCCTACGACAAGATCAGCCAGCTCAAGCCGGTGTTCCGCCCGAACGGCACGATCACCGCCGGCAACGCCTGCCCGCTGAACGACGGCGCGGCCGCGGTCGTCATCATGAGCGACACCAAGGCCAAGGAGCTGGGCCTGACCCCGCTGGCGCGCATCGTGTCCACCGGGGTGTCCGGCCTGTCGCCGGAGATCATGGGCCTGGGCCCGATCGAGGCCATCAAGAAGGCGCTCGCCAAGGCCGGCAAGACCATCTCCGACATCGACCTGGTCGAGATCAACGAGGCCTTCGCGGTGCAGGTGCTCGGTTCGGCGCGCGAACTGGGCATCGACGAGGACAAGCTGAACGTGTCCGGCGGCGCGATCGCGCTGGGCCACCCGTTCGGCATGACCGGCGCCCGGATCACCGCCACCCTGTTGAACAACCTGTCCACCTACGACAAGACCTTCGGCATCGAGTCGATGTGCGTCGGCGGCGGGCAGGGCATGGCGATGGTCGTGGAGCGGCTTTCCTGAGTTCACGTCGACCCCGCGGTGAGGGCGCCGAGGTGCGCGAGCACGGCACCCTCACCGCGGGGTCGTTCCCTTAGACTCCGTGCCGATGACCACTCTCGGAACACCCCTGTCCCCGAACGCCACCCGGGTGATGCTGCTCGGCTCCGGTGAGCTCGGCCGTGAAGTCCTGATCGCGTTGCAGCGGCTCGGCGTGGAGACGATCGCCGTCGACCGCTACGCCGATGCGCCCGGGCAGCAGGTCGCCCACCACGCGCGCACCATCTCCATGACCGATCCCGAGCAGCTGCGGGCGCTGATCGAGGCCGAGAAACCGGATCTGGTGGTGCCGGAGATCGAGGCGATCGCCACCCCGGTCCTGGAAGCGCTGGAGGACGCCGGCGTGGTGCGGGTGATCCCGACCGCGCGGGCGGCCCGGCTGACCATGGACCGCGAGGGCATCCGGCGGCTGGCCGCCGAGACGCTCGGGGTGCCGACCAGCCCGTACCGGTTCTGCGATTCGCTGTCCGAGCTGCAGGCCGCGGTCGCCGAGATCGGCTACCCGTGCGTGGTGAAACCGGTGATGAGCAGCTCCGGCAAGGGCCAATCGAAGATCGACGGGCCCGAGGGCGTCGAGGCTGCCTGGGAGTATGCGATGTCGGGCAGCCGGGTGAGCAACACCCGCATCATCGTCGAGGGGTTCATCGACTTCGACTACGAGATCACGCTGCTGACGGTGCGCGCGGTCGGCGCGTCCGGGCAGGTGGAGACCCAGTTCTGCGAGCCGATCGGGCACCAGCAGGTCAGCGGCGATTATGTGCAGAGCTGGCAGCCGCACCCGATGTCGGCGGCCGCGCTGGCCGGCGCCCAGGAGATCGCCCGCAAGGTGACCGAGAACCTGGGTGGGCAGGGCATTTTCGGCGTCGAACTGTTCGTCAAGGGCGACCAGGTGTGGTTCAGCGAGGTCAGTCCGCGCCCGCACGACACCGGCATGGTCACGATGATCACGCAGTGGCAGAACGAGTTCGAACTGCACGCGCGGGCCATCCTGGGCCTGCCCGTCGACACCACGCTCAAGACGCCCGGGGCGAGCGCGGTGATCTACGGCGGCGTGGATGCGACCGGCATCGTCTTCGATGGGGTGGACGCCGCTCTGCAGGTGCCGCGCACCGACATTCGGCTGTTCGGCAAGCCGGAGAGCTTCGTGCGACGCCGGATGGGTGTGGCGCTGGCCTACGACGCGGACGTCGAGGTCGCGCGGGCCAATGCCGTCGAGGCGGCCGGCCGGGTCACGCCGCGGGTCCCCTGAGCGCCGACGGTGCACACAGATCGCCTTTTCGGTGAAAATCTCGATCTGAGTGCACTCTCGCGTCCCAGGCCCGCGCGAGCCGCTGGAGAATCTCGGGTTTGTTGTGCCGCTTGGTCACGCGGATCCGAATCCACCCCAGATCTTCGAGGTCCTCGGTGCGGACGATGTCGTGGGCGAATTGCGCCGGACTGGTGCGGTGATGGTCCCCGTCGTACTCCACGGCGAGCTTGAGCCGCTCCCAGCCCATGTCGAGGAAGTATCTGCGGCGCCCGTCGCCGCTCACCACCGGGATCTGGGTCTCGGGGCGCGGGTAGCCGGCGCGAACTGTCAGCAGACGCAGCCAGGTTTCGCGCAGCGATTCGGCGCCCGGATCGTGTAGGTCCAGCGCGATCTCGAGTTGCCGTATCCCGCGTTTGCCTCCGTGCCGCGAGCGTGCCCAGTCCAGCACCTCGGGGGCTCGGAAGCACCGGGCGTTTCCCAAAGCGTCCAGTCGGGCCACCGCCTCGTCGAGGGGACTGCGCCGGCCCAGGTCGAACACCGTGCGTGCGATGGAGGTCGCGGGCAGTCCCCACTGCCCGGCTTCGGTGATCTCGCCCTCGCGCAGTTCGTGGTTGTACGCGCGGATACCGCCTGGTGGCCGACGATTCGGCGAGACCAGTTCGACCGGCTGCGTGTCCTCGACATAGCGCGCGCCGTGTAGCGCCGAGGCGGTGAGCCCGCACAGCACCGCCCGCCGGCCGGACCACAGCCAGGCGCCCAGCGCGCGGTCGTCGAGGGTGAGGTCGGCATCGTCGGCGACATAGACGTCGGGGTAGATCGCGGTGAACCGGCTGCGAAGGTCGTACTTCGAGGCACGACCGGCCGCGACCGCCTCGCTGCCGAGGAAGGGCGCCATGAGACGAGAATCGCGTGTCGTGGGCGCCCGGTATACCCCCGCCGCGGCATCTGTGGATGAATCGGCGCCGGCGCATGAAAAAGGGCGCCCACACTGTGGACGCCCTTTCTCTCGCGGTACTGCTAGTCGTTGTTGAAGTAACTCAGCAGGCGCAGGATCTCCAGGTACAGCCACACCAGGGTGACCATCAGGCCCAGGGCGACGCCCCACGCGGCCTTCTCCGGAGCACCGGCGCGGATCATCTGGTCCGCCGAGTCGAAGTCGATCAGGAAGCTGAACGCCGCCAGACCGATGCAGAGCAGCGAGAAGCCGATCGCGATCATGCCACCGTCACGCAGGCCCATACCGGCGCCGCCACCGACACCGAACAGGCCGAGCACCAGGTTCATCAGCATCAGGGCGACCACACCGAACAGGCCGGCCACGATCATGCGGGTGAACTTGGGGGTGACCCGGATGGCTCCGGTCTTGTAGACCACGAGCATGCCGAAGAACACGCCGAGCGTGCCGACGATCGCCTGCGCGATCATCCCTGCCCCGCCGACCGAGGCGATGTTGGCGATGATGAACGACACGGCACCGAGGAACAGGCCCTCCAGCGCGGCGTAGCTCAGCACGATCGCCGGGTTGTCCTGCTTACGACCGAAGGTCGCGATCAGCACCAGCGCCAGGCCGCCGAGCGCACCGACGAGGGTGAACGGGCCGGCCAGGCTGAGGTTCTGGCTCACGAGGAAGTAGGAAACGACCGCCACTGCCGTCAGGATCGCCAGGCTGATGCCGGTCTTGGTGACGACGTCGTCGATGGTCATCGGCCGGGAAACGCCGGCCTGCTGCTGGTCGGGGTACTGCGTCGCCGCGTATGGGTCTGCATGCACCTGCTGCGCACCGAAGCTTGCGGCTCCGGTACCGAACTGCGCGTATCCGCCCTACCCCTTGGGCAGCGATCGGAATACCGGGTTGCTGCTTTCGCGCACCGTAGGTCCTCTCCTGAGTACTGGTGGTTCGAATTGCCGAACACACGATCAACGATCAACGCTCCGAACAGGTTCCCATGCCCTGCCAGGGACAACTGAGAAAGTCCTCAGGAAACGTCCAGGTTGATCTTGGTCCAAACCCTACCCGTCGCACGTCACGCCCGGACTACGAACTACATTGCAGACGTGGCAGAAAACGAGGACATCCTAGTAAGTGTCCGGAACGGCGTCGGCATCGTCACGTTGAACCGCCCCAAGGCGATCAACTCACTCAATGACGTCATGGTCGCGGGCCTGCAGCAAGCACTCACCGAGTGGGAGCGCAACGACGAGGTCAAGGCCGTCCTGCTGACCGGCGCCGGTGAGCGTGGCCTGTGCGCCGGCGGCGACGTCGTGGCGCTCTACCACAGCGCCAAAGGCGACAAGGCCTACGCGCGCAAGTTCTGGTGGGACGAGTACCTGCTCAACGCGCACATCGGGCGTTTCGCCAAGCCCTACATCGCCGTGATGGACGGCATCGTGATGGGCGGCGGTGTCGGCGTCGCGGCGCACGGCAATGTCCGCGTCGTCACCGAGAAGACCAAGATGGGCATGCCCGAGGTGGGCATCGGCTTCATCCCCGATGTCGGCGGCACCTACCTGCTGTCCCGCACCCCCGGACTGCTCGGCGTGCACGCCGCGCTGACCGGCGCCCCGTTCTCCGGGGCGGACGCCATCGCCATGGGCTTCGCCGATCACTTCGTCCCGCACGACCGACTGCCCGACTTCATCGAGGCCGTCGTCACCGGCGGGCACGAGGACGCGCTGAACTCCTACGCGGAGGAGCCGCCGGAGAGCGACCTGCTGGCCCAGCGGCACTGGATCGACAGCTGCTACGCCGGCGACACGGTGGAACAGATCCTCGCCGACCTGCGCAGCCACGCCGACGAGGCACAGGGCCACGACGGGGGCAACGCCGCCGCGGCCGCCGCGGATCTGATCGCCACCCGTTCCCCCATCGCGCTGGCGGTCACGCTCACCGCGATCCGCCGGGCCGCGCATCTGCACACCCTGGAAGAGGTTCTGCAGCAGGAGTTCCGGGTGTCGGTGGCCTCGCTGGCCTCGCACGACTTCGTCGAGGGCATCCGCGCCCAGCTCGTCGACAAGGACCGCAACCCGCAGTGGTCGCCCGCCACGCTCGACGCGGTGGACGAGGCGGCGATCGACGCCTACTTCGCTTCCGCCGACCCCGATCTCACCTTCTGAAGAGGAGCATCCACATGAACTACGAGACCATCCTGGTGACCCGCGAGGGTCGGGTCGCCACCATCACCCTGAACCGGCCGAAGGCGCTCAACGCGCTCAACAGCCAGGTCATGCGCGAGGTCACCACCGCGGCGGCAGAACTCGACGCCGACCCGGGCGTCGGGGCCATCATCCTCACCGGCAGCGAGAAGGCCTTCGCGGCCGGCGCCGACATCAAGGAAATGGCCGACCTGTCCTTCGCCGATGTGTTCAGCCAGGACTTCTTCGCGCTGTGGGGCGAGTTCGCCGCCACCCGCACCCCCACCATCGCCGCGGTCGCCGGGTACGCCCTCGGCGGTGGCTGCGAGCTGGCCATGATGTGTGACCTGCTGATCGCCGCGGACACCGCGAAATTCGGTCAGCCCGAGATCAAGCTGGGCGTGCTGCCCGGCATGGGTGGCAGCCAGCGGCTCACCCGCGCCATCGGCAAGGCCAAGGCGATGGACCTGATCCTCACCGGCCGCACCATCGACGCCGCCGAGGCCGAGCGCAGCGGTCTGGTGTCGCGGGTGGTGCCCGCCGACAGCCTGTTGGAGGAGGCCAACGCCACCGCCGCGACCATCGCCGGGATGTCGCTGTCGGCGGCGCGGATGGCCAAGGAGGCCGTCAACCGCGCCTTCGAGTCGACGCTGGCCGAAGGGCTGCTCTACGAGCGGCGGATCTTCCACTCGGCCTTCGCGACCGAGGACCAGAAAGAGGGAATGGCCGCGTTCACCGAGAAGCGCGCGGCGAACTTCACCCATCGCTAAAGTCGAGCGGTGACCGCCGTTCCCGCCGCCGCGACGTCCGATGCGTCAGCGCCCGAGCCGACCGTCAAGTCCGCCTTTTGGATTCGGCACTACACCTTCACCGGCACCGCCGTCGGCCTGGTGTTCATCTGGCTGTCGCTGACCCCTTCCCTGCTGCCCCGCGAGCCGCTGTTCCAGGGGCTGGTGAGCGGTGCGGCGGGCGGTATCGGCTATGGCCTCGGCGTTTTCGGCGTCTGGCTGTACCGGTACATGCTGTCCAAGGACAGCACCCCCGCGGCACCGCGTCTCGCCTGGGTGATCCTGGTCGTCGTCGGTGTCCTCGGCCAGATCGCCGCGATCGTCTATTTCCACGTCTGGCAGGACGACATCCGCGACCTGATGGGCGTGCCCCGGATGGGATTCTGGGACCACCCGCTGACCGCGGTGCTGGCCATCGTGTTCCTGTTCATGTTCGTCGAGATCGGCCAACTGATCGGCAAATTGGTCCGATTCCTGGTGCGCCAACTGGAGCGGGTCGCGCCGCCGCGGGTGTCCGGCGTGGTGGCCGTCGTGCTGGTTCTGGCGCTGGCGATCGCCTTGCTCAACGGCATCGTGGCGCGGTTCGCGATGACCACGATCAACAACACGTTCGAAAGCGTCAACAATGAGGACGATCCCGACAATCCCGCTCCGACAACAGTTCTGCGCTCCGGCGGGCCGCAGTCACTGGTCAGCTGGGAGTCGTTGGGACATCAGGGCCGCAACTTCGTGGCGGGCGGGCCGACGGTGGCCGAGCTCACCGAATTCAACGGCGCCCCGGCGACCGAGCCGATCCGCACCTACGCCGGGCTGAACTCCGCCGACGGCATCAAGGCCACCGCCAAGCTGGCCGCCGAGGAACTGCGCCGCACCGGCGGGCTGGAGCGCGACGTCATCGGCATCGCGACCACCACGGGCACCGGATGGATCAACGAGGCCGAAGCGTCGTCGCTGGAGTACATGTACAACGGCAACTCCGCCCTGGTATCCATGCAGTACTCGTTCCTGCCCAGCTGGATCTCCTTCCTGGTGGACCAGGAGAACGCACTGCAGGCCGGGCAGGCGCTGTTCGAGGCGGTCGACGCCATGGTCCGGGAACTCCCCGAGAACGACCGTCCGAAGGTCGTGGTGTTCGGGGAAAGCCTCGGGTCCTTCGGTGGCGAGGCCCCGTTCCTGGCGCTGAACAACCTCATCGCCCGCACCGACGGGGCGTTGTTCTCCGGGCCGACGTTCAAGAACGAGATCTGGACCTCGCTCACCATCAACCGTGACGAGGGTTCCCCGCAGTGGCTGCCGATCTACGACAAGGGTGAGAACGTCCGATTCTCGGCGCGCCCGGAGAACCTGGGCCGCCCCGATGACCCGTGGGGCCGGCCGCGGGTCGTCTACCTGCAGCACGCATCGGATCCGATCTCCTGGTGGAACCCGGATCTGCTGTTCGCCAAACCGGATTGGCTGCGCGAGACCCGCGGTTACGACGTGTCCCCGCGGATGGAGTGGATTCCGGTGGTGACGTTCCTGCAGGTGTCCGCCGACATGGCGGTGGCCGTGGATGTGCCCGACGGGCACGGCCACGTCTACGTCCGCGACGTCGCCAACGCGTGGGCGGCGATCCTGCAACCGCCGGGCTGGACGGCGGAGAAGACCGAGAAGCTACGCCCGATCCTGCGCTCCGACGAGAACAGTTGACCTCAGTTCGTCCGGAAGGGCGTGGTAGCCGCCGATGACGTCGGTGGCCTTGTGCAGGCCGAGATCCTGCAACGCCGCGGCGGCCAGGCTGGAGGTGTAGCCCTCCGAGCACAGCACGATCCATTCGACGTCGTCGTCGACGGCCTCGGGGATGCGGGCGTCGCTGGTCGGGTCGCAGCGCCATTCCAGGTGATTGCGCTCGATCAGCAGGGCTTTGCAGGCCGGGGCCACGTCGCCCTCATCGGCCCGCTGCCAGCCCGGCCGGATGTCGACCAGCAGCGCCCCGCGGCGCAGCGCCTCGGGCACGTCCCGGGCTTCGATCCGTTGCAGACGGGCCCGGGCGGCCTCCAGCACGGCGTCGATTCGACTGGGCATGAGCTATCCCTCCGGCGCGTCGGTGAGCTCGGTGCGGTTGCGGCGCAACGTGTTCCGCTCGGTGACCTCGTAGTACGACATCGCCGACAACGGCGGCGAATAGGCGTGCACGCTCAGCGTCACCGGGGCCGGCTGTGCCGATCCCCCGGTCGCTGCGCTCTCCCGCGCAAGCGGGCGGTGCCCCCAGCCCGACGGGGCGGCCCAGACCACATCGTGCACCCAGCCCAGTGGGAACGCGGCCTGATCGCCGGCGGTGAGCTCGCGGTCACGCAGGGTCTGCCCGTCCCAGCGGGTCTCCCGCAGGGCGCCGGACACCACCGTCAGCGCGCCCAGCGACCCGCCGTGATCGTGCAGTTCGGTGGACTTGTCCGGCACCCAGCTGATCAGCCAGATGTCGAGTTCGTCGTCGCCGTAGAGCCGGTTGTACCAGCGCTCGTCGACCGTCAGCGGGGCCGCGGCGAGCAACCGGTCGTAGCGGCCCGAGAGCACGTCGTCGGCGCAGCGGTCGGTGGCCTGCAGCAGATCGGGCAGCCGCAGTCGGGTCGGTGCGGACACGGCGGGAGGGGTTTGCAGAACGGGGGCAACCATGATGGAACTCCAGGAAGAGAAGACGAACAGATGGGCGGGCGTCAGACAGCCCGACAACACCCCTGGTACGCCGTTCCCTCCGTCATGGCGGTCAGTCTTGCATAGATTGGCCCCATGCGCCGCTACCCGATCCTCGTGACCGCAGCCGCCGCCGCCCTGCTGGCGGGGTGCACACCGACCACCGAGAAGCCGTCCACCGAGACCTCGACGCCGAGCCCGTCGAGCACCGAATCGCCGTCGCCGTCCCCGTCCGGGACGGCAGCCCGCGGCGCCGTGCAGGTGTCTCCGGGCGGCGTCACGACGGCCGTGGACGCGCCCGCGAACGCGACCGAATCCGGCTATGGCCAGGCCTGTCGTGCCGCACGGGCGTGGATCGACGGGCGTCCGGGAGAGCCCGCTGAGCTGGCCGAGGCCTACCTCAAGACGGTGCAGGAACCAGGCGCGGTCGGCCCGGGCAGCTTCAACGTGGCGTGGGCAGATCTGACGCCCGGCCAGCAGGCCGGCGTCATCATGGCGGTCAACTCCGCGGCCGCCAAAGAGTGCGGATAGCGTTCGGATCACGCCGAGCGGAACGGCGGCCCGCGCCGGGTTACACCACAATGGAGCCATGCAGATTGCGCTGGCACTGGGTAGCGGAGGGGCGCGCGGCTACGCGCACATCGGGGTGATCAACGAGCTCACCGAACGCGGCTATCAGATCGTCGGCGTCGCCGGATCGTCGATGGGCGCGCTCGTCGGCGGTCTGCACGCCGCCGGGCGGCTGGACGAGTTCGCGCACTGGGCCGGTTCGCTGACCCAGCGCGCGGTGCTGCGTCTGCTCGATCCGTCGCTCAGCTCGCCGGGTGTGCTGCGCGCGGGCAAGATCCTCGACGCGGTGCGCGACATCCTCGGCGATGTCGCGATCGAAGACCTGCCCATCCCGTACACCTCGGTGGCCACCGACCTGATCGCCGGGACGTCGGTGTGGCTGCAGCGCGGCGCCCTCGACGACGCCATCCGCGCGTCCATCGCGATCCCCGGCATCTTCACCCCGCATGTGCTCGACGGCCGGCTGCTGGCCGACGGCGGCATCCTCGATCCGCTGCCGATGGCGCCATTGTCGGGAGTCAAGGCCGACCTCACCGTCGCGGTCAGCCTGGCCGGTGGCGACCCGGCGGTCCGGTTGGACGAACCGCCGGCTCGGGTGACCACCGCGCGGTTGAGTCGGATGTGGCGCAGCACAACGGCTCTGCTCGACACGTCGACGGCGCAGCGGGTGATGGACACCCCGGCCGCCAGATCGGTGCTGAGCCGGTTCAGCAGCTCGCTGGAGGATGGGGCCGAGGCCGCCGAATCTCTGGCCGAGGGCGACTCCCCCGCACTCCCGCGGCTGGGCAGCTTCGAGATCATGAACCGCACCATCGACATCGCCCAGTCCGCGCTGGCGCGCCACACCCTGGCCACCTACCCGCCCGATCTGCTGATCGAGGTCCCCCGCAGCGCCTGCCGCAGCCTGGAGTACCACCGGGCCGAGGAGGTCATCGAGATCGGTCAGGAGTTGGCGGCCGCGGCGCTCGATGCCCTGGGCTGACGAAACGCCGGCGTCGCCATGCCCTCACCCGCCGGTTCGGCTCAGCCGGTGAGGAACTCCGTGATCGCCGCGGCGACCCGGCGTCCCTGAGCCCGGCCCGCCACCGCCGACGGTTGCCGGCAGGCCGGGTCCAGCGGATTACGCCCGAACGCGGCGAGCGCGTCATCGTCGGCGAACACCGCGAACGTCCGGCCGGGAAACTCCGCGATCTCGGCGGCCGTGCCGTCTCCGAACGGGGACGGCGCGTTTTCTCCGGCCGGCACCAGCACCACCGCCGCATCGCAGTCCTGTGCGACGGCCATGTGCACCGTGCTACCCACGCCGCCGTCCATGTACCGGCGTCCGTCGATGGTCACCGGCGGCCAGGCCCCGGGCACCGCGCAGCTGGCGGCGACGGCGTCGACCACGGCGACACCGGAACGACGGGTGAAGACCACCAATTCGCCTGTGCCGGTGTCGATCGCGGTGATACGCAGATCCCGGTCGGGCCAGTCGAGCGAGGGCAACCGGTGCGCAATGACCGTGCGGCGCACCGATTCCGGCACGGTCTGGGCGGACAGCGCGATCGTGCCGATGCGCTGCAGCCGTTCTCGGGTACTGCCCGGGGCGCCGAGCGCTGTCAAGAACACCGCGGTGATGTCGTCGACGGTGACGCCGGAGTCGATCTCGTGGGATTCCTCGGCGGTCTGTCGGGCGTACAGCTCATCGAGGTCGGCGCCGCTGCCGATCTGGGCGGCGACCGCCGAGCCGGCCGAAGTGCCCAGCAGCACATCAGAATTCACCAGTTTCGAGGCGGTATCGGGCGCCGCGTCGGCGATTCCGGCCAGCACCCCGGTCTCCCAGGCGATGCCGGCCAGCCCGCCGCCGGCCAGGACCAGTGCGCGCGGCATGCCTCAGCGCACCAGCAGATTCGACAGTTCCTCCAGCGACTGGCGGGCGTAGCCCTTCCACAGCCGGCCGAAGACGGGCAGCGCCGGCGCGGCCAGCGCCGAGCGGGGATGGATGGTCCACCGCCAGGTCACCTGGGTTCCGGTGCCGATCGGCGCGAACAGCCACAGCCCGTCGACATGGTCGACCAGCGGCGCCAGCGGCCCCTTCACCTGCGACAGGGTGTACCCGAAGGACCGCGGCGGGTCGTAGGAGGTCAGTTCCTCGCGCATGCTGCCCCCACCGGTGAGCAGCACCGTGCGCGACTGCCCCACGCCGTCCCAGTCCCCGGTCTGGCCGCGGGTCGCCTTGATCGGCGGAATGGGCCCGTACCAGCGGCGGAACAGGTCCGGCAGCGGCATCGGCACCAATCCTGCGAACAGGTCGACGGGAGCCAGCGGGATCGCTCGTGATTGCTCCACCACCAGTGGTTGCGCCATGATGGCCATACTAGCGAGGGGAGCAAGATGACCACCGGGACCATGCGCGCCCAGCGATTCTATGCGGACACCAAAACCTTTGCCGTCGAGGACGTTCCGATACCCGAGCCGGGGCCCGGCGAGGTGCTGGTGAAGGTCGCCTTCTGCGGCATCTGCCATTCCGACCTCAGTCTGATCAACGGCACCTTCCCGGCCCAGGTGCCGGTGGTCACCCAGGGCCACGAGGCCTCGGGCACCATCGCCAAGCTGGGGCCCGGTGTCAGCGGCTGGACCGAGGGCGATCGGGTGGTCGTGGCCGCCGGGCGGCCGTGCCAGGGCTGCCCGAACTGCGCCCGCGGCGATTTCGCCAACTGCCTGCGGATCCGGTTGATGGCGTTCGCCTATGACGGCGCCTGGGCGCAGTACACCGTGGCGCAGGCGTTCGGGTTGACCCGGGTGCCGGACAATGTGCCACTGGAACAGGCCGCGATCCTGGCCGATGCGGTGTCCACGCCCTACGGCGCGGTGGTCCGCACCGCCAAGGTCGGCATCGGCGAATCGGTGGGCGTGTGGGGCGTCGGCGGGATCGGGACCCACATCGTGCAGTTGGCCCGGCTCGTCGGTGCGGCGCCCATCATCGCCGTCGACATCAAGCCGGCCGTGCTGGACCGGGCCCTGGAACTGGGCGCCGACCACGCCTTCGACGCCCGCGACCCCGCCCTGGGAGAGAGGATCACCGCGGTCACCGGTGGACGCGGCCTCGACGTCGCCTTCGATGCGGTGGGGGTGGGCTCGACGTTCGACCAGGCGCTGGCCGGTCTGACCATGGGCGGCCGACTGGTCGGGGTGGGCATGAGCGCCGACGCCCCCAGCATCGGGCCGACCTCGCTGTTCAACTTGACCCGCAAGCAGGTGCTGGGCCATCTGGGCTACCAGAACGCCGATATCGCGACGCTGGCCAACCTGTTGTCGCTGGGCCGCCTCGACGTGAGCCGTTCCATCAGCGACATCGTGCCACTGGAGGACATCGCGGCCGGGATCGACAAACTCGAGCGCGCCGACGGTGATCCGATCCGAATACTGGTGCAGCCCTGACTAACCGAGCCTCGGTGCGGCCTTACCTCCGAAGAACGGCAGATCCCGGTAGGTCACCACGCCGGGCGGTGCGGCGCACACCGCGGGGATCGAGTTCACGCAGTGCGCGGCGGTCGCGACGACGCCAGGTTCGGCGGAGCCGCCGATCCAGCCGGAGCCCGGGCCGTCCTCGCCGACCTCGCCCTGGAATCCCTTGATGGAGACCGTGAAGTCGGGGTTCCCACGCACCTCCATCTCGTAGCGCTGGCCCTCAGGGCCGAAATCCCATGCCGGCTCCAGGTTCTGCTCGCCCATCAGCCAGTTCACCGTCACCCGCACCACCACCTCGTCACCGACGAGGGCCTCCCAATGGAACTTTCGCGCCGCCACCTGACCGGGTTCGATGATCCCGATCGGCGAGTCGATCGGCGCGGTGGCCACCGCAATCTCTTGACGAGCAACGATTTTCGGGTCGGCGTTGAAGCCGAACTGGTCGACGCACATCCGTACCGCCTGGATGAAACCGCCGTCGAGCAGCTTCTGCATCGGACCGGACAGCGCCTTGTCGGGCGTGGCACCGAAGCCCATCACATGGCGCACCACGTCGGGTGCATGGTAGGTGCGCAGATCCGAGAACTCCTCGGCCCGAACGAAGGTCACCCCGGTGGACATCGCCGAGAACAGCACCGGGAACTTCTCGCTGATACCGCCGGGCGCGATGCCGGTGCCGTGCAGGGTGGCGTTACCGGCCAGCCCGGCCTCCCGCAGCGGCGCGGCCTGCTTGTCGCTGGGATACACCCAGCCGACGGGGGTGACGACGTTCTTGCCCGACCGCAGCAGCGCCGCGACCTCGTCGGGGTCGGGCATCAGCGGTGCGTAGATGACGGCGTCGGCGTCCAGCGCCAGGATGTCCTCGACGCTGGTGGTGGCGTTGACACCCAACGGCGCACCGCCGATGAGTTCCCCGACGTCGCGGCCGTGTTTGGACTCCGAATGCACCCAGCAGCCCACCAGTTCGAGGTCCGGATGCTCCAGCACCCCCTTGATCGCGGCGACGCCGACTCCGCCCGTGGCCCACTGCACGACCCGCAATGTCATCAACCGCCCCTTCCACAGAACTAGAACACGTTCTACCACTTCGGGTGCATGGTCGGAGCACAACCGCGCAGGTGGCCCGATGGCGGGCACCTGACTTCCCGCCCAGGCCCCGCAATACGTCGGCGCGCTCGGCCCAGGGGTTATGTTGGGCCTGCACCGCAGCGCAGCGAAAGGGACAGCCATGCCGAATCGGGTATTTGTCGTCGGAGTCGGGATGACGAAGTTCGAGAAGCCCGGTCGGCGTGAGGGCTGGGATTACCCGGACATGGCGCGTGAGTCCGGCACCAACGCGCTGGCCGACGCCGGCATCGAATACACCGAGGTGCAGCAGGGCTTTGTCGGCTATTGTTCCGGCGATTCGACCTCCGGGCAGCGCACGCTCTACGAACTCGGGATGACCGGCATCCCGATCGTCAACGTCAACAACAACTGTTCCACCGGGTCGACGGCGCTCTATCTGGCCGCCCAGTCGATCCGGGGTGGACTCGCCGACTGCGTGATCGCCCTGGGTTTCGAGAAGATGCAGCCGGGATCGCTCGGTGGTGGCGCGCAGGACCGCGAATCCCCGATGATGCGCCATATCATGGCGCTCAACGAGATCGAGGAGATGCAGTTTCCGGTGGCGCCCTGGATGTTCGGCGCCGCCGGCCGTGAGCACATGAAGAAATACGGAACCACCGCGGAGCATTTCGCCAAGATCGGCCACAAGAATCACAAGCATTCGGTGAACAACCCGTACGCGCAGTTCCAGGACGAGTACACCCTCGACGACATCCTGGCGGCCAAGATGATCTCCGACCCGCTGACCAAACTGCAGTGCTCACCGACCTCGGACGGGTCCGGCGCGGCCATCGTGGTCAGCGAGGCCTTCGTCGACTCGCACGGCCTCGCCGATCAGGCGGTCGAGATCGTGGGCCAGGCGATGACCACCGATTTCGCGTCCACGTTCGACGGAAGCGCCGCCAACCTCATCGGCCATGAGATGAACGTCAAAGCCGCGCAGCAGGTTTACGCACAGTCCGGGCTGGGACCCGAGGACTTCCAGGTCATCGAACTGCACGACTGCTTCTCCGCCAACGAGCTGCTGCTCTACGAGGCGCTGGGCCTGTGCGGTCCGGGTGAGGCCCCGGCGTTGATCGACAACGAGGACACCACCTACGGCGGGCGCTGGGTGGTCAATCCGTCCGGCGGACTGATCTCCAAGGGTCATCCGCTCGGGGCCACCGGGCTGGCCCAGTGCGCCGAGTTGACCTGGCAGCTGCGCGGCACCGCCGACAAGCGTCAGGTCGACAACGTGAGTGCGGCACTGCAGCACAACATCGGGCTCGGCGGGGCGGCCGTGGTGACCGCGTACCAGCGCGCGCAGCGCTGAGCCGGGTCCGCAGGCGTCCGGTCAGGTAGCACTGCCGCCGGCCGCGTCGTCGACCACCGTGAACAGCGATTCGCCGGGCCCGGCATCCGCCTCGGGGTCGATGTCGGGTTCCTCCTGCCCTCTGTTTCGTCGGTGCTCATGCCTCACGGGTTGACCGACCGACGCCGAGCCAAACGTACCGGCCGGTGATCAGAGCGTGACGACCTCATAGCTGCCCTCGGCGTGCCGGGCCCGGATGGTCTTCTTGTCGTACTTGCCGACGCTGGTGCGCGGCACCTGCTCGACGAAGGTCCAGCGCTCGGGCAGCCACCAGCGAACCACCTTGTCGGCCAGGAACTCTCGCAGTTCCTCGGGGGTGTGGGCGACGCCGTCCTGCAACACCACCACCGCCAGCGGGCGCTCTTGCCACCGATCGTCGGGCACCCCGACAACGGCCGCCTCCAGCACACCCGGGTGCCCGATCAGGAGATTCTCCAGCTCCACCGAGGAGATCCACTCGCCACCCGACTTGATGACGTCCTTGGCCCGGTCGGTCAGGGTCACGAACCCGTCCGCGTCGATGCGGCCGACGTCACCGGTGCGCAGCCACCCGCTGTCGAACTTCTCCGCGTCCCGGCCCAGGTAGTAGCCGCCGGTGATCCACGGGCCGCGAACCTCCAACTCGCCCACCGCTTCTCCGTCGGCGGGCAATGGGTGTCCGGCATCGTCGACGATGCGGATCTCGACCCCGCACATCGGCCTGCCCTGCGTGGCGCGCATCTCCCAGTGCCGGCCCTCGGACACGCCAGGCAGCGGTTTGGCGACGGTGGCCACCGGCGACGTCTCGGTCATCCCCCAGGCCTGCTGGATGTAGACGCCGTGGCGCTCCTCGAAGATCTGCATCAGCGACAGCGGCACCGCCGATCCACCGCAGGCGACCAGTCGCAGGGACGAAATGTCATGACCCGGGTTCTTCTCCAGGCAGTTCATCACGTCGTTCCAGATGGTCGGCACCGCCCCGGCCAGGGTGGGCCGCTGCGATTCGATGAGTTCGATCAGCGACGCCCCGTCCAGGAAGCGGTCCGGCATGACCAGATCAGCACCGGCCATCAGAGCGGCATAGGCGAGCCCCCACGCGTTGGCGTGGAACATCGGCACGATCGGCAGCACCACATCGCTGCTGCTGACGTCCAGCGCATTGGCGGTGCAGGTGTTCAGCGAGTGCAGGTAGGTCGAACGGTGGCTGTAGACAACACCTTTCGGGTTGCCGGTGGTGCCGCTGGTGTAGCACATCGCGGCCGCCGCGTTCTCGTCGATCTCCGGCCAGTCGAACTGGGTCGGCTGCCCGGCCAGCACGTCGCCGTAGCCCAGCACGGTGATGTCGGTGCCGCTCAGGGCGGCGGTGTCCGCGCCGCCGGTGACGATGACGGTGTGCACCGTCGTCAACAGGGGCAGTACCGGCGCCAGTAGCGGCACCAGTGAACCGTCCGCCACGATCACCTGGTCCTCGGCCTCGTTGGCGATGAAGGCGATCTGCTCGGCGGACAACCGGATGTTCAGGGTGTGCAGCACCGCGCCCATCGCCGGGGCGGCCAGGTAGACGGCCAGGTGCTCGGCGTTGTTCCACATGAAGGTGCCCACCCGCTGGTCGCCGGTGACACCCAAACCGCGCAGCCCGTGGGCCAGTTGGGCGGCCTGCTCCCCGAGCTCGGAGTAGGTGGTGCTGCGGTAGCCACCTTGTCCGGTCGCGGTGGTGACGACGCGGTCGCCGTTCACTCCGCACGCGTGCCGCAGGATCGCGGCGATGGTCAGGGGCCAGTTCTGCATGGTGGACAGCACCCCGGCGATGTTAATGCCATCGCAGACCCGGATTGCAACGAATCGGCAACTGGCGGCGATGTATCTGGCAGAAGCACTTTGAGCACCTCAGACAGGGGGCGCACGATGCGTCCGATCATCGTCGTCGCGGGACTGCTCACCGCCGCGCTCGTGGTGTCCCCGCCGTGGGCGTGGGCCGAGCAGACCGCTGCCGAGACCATCGCCTCATGGCAGGCCCAGGGCTATACCGTCAACCTCGACCGGATCGGCAGCGCACCGTTGGATCGGTGCGTCGTCACCGGCGTCCGCAATCCCCAGCGGGTCACCCGCTGGATACGCGTCGAGGACGACGGCTGGAACGGGCACGACTCCGAACTGGTGGAGGTCGTGGTCAGCCGATCGGTGTCGGTGTCGCTCGACTGCGCCCACTGACCGTTGGGGCCCTTCGAGCCGTTCGGGTCAGACCCCGGCCGGGGCGAGCTCGCGCACCTGGTCGAAGGCGGCCGCGTCGAACGGCGAGTACATCGGCGCGGGTGCGGCGACCCGGAACGCGGTGACGTTGCCGTCGACATCGGCGATGTAGAGCCGGTCACCGGGGGTGTTGAGGGCGGCCGCCATCGGGCGGGCACCGACGGTGATGGTCTCGACGACCTCGCGGGTGACCGTGCAGAGCACCGCGACCTCGTCGTAGTCGACGACGTAGGCGAGCGCACCGTTGGCCGACAGCGCCATCTGGATCGGCAGCGTGCCGGCGCCGATGCCGGCGGTGATGGCGAAGGTCCTGGGGTCGATGACCTCGATGACGCCGCGGGCCGCAAGATCGGAGGTCAGCACGTACACCGTGCCGTCGGCCGCGACGGCGAGGTCGCGGATCGGCGCCCCGAGGGCGATCGACTTGCGCGCCTTGGCCGTTTCGGTGTCGACGACGACGAGTCGGCTGCCGGTGCTGGTGGTCACCGCGACGTAGAGCCGGCGCCCGGACGGGTCGACGGCCAGGCTGTCGATGACGGAGGTGGCACCGAGGGCGATGTCGACGGTGCCGACGCGCTCCGCGGTGGTGTCGATGACGGCGACGTCCACGTGATCGTGTCCGGCGCGAGCGGCGTAGGCGCGCTTGCCATCCGGGGAAGCGGCGACCGCGGTGACCGTGAACGCCAGGGGGTAGGTGGCCAGCACGGCGTTGGTCCGGGTGTCGATGACCTGAACCGCATCCGCCTCGGCGGCGCTGACGACGACGAAGGCACGGTCATCGGTGAGGGCGACCGCCAAGGGCTCGCCGCCCACGGGCACCCGGGCGGGCGCGCCGGCGGAGTCCGGACGGACCACCGAGACGCTGGCATCGCCGTAGTTGGCGGCCACGACGGCGCCGGCGTTGGCCGACAGGTCGGCGATCGGACCGTGGTTGATGGCGACCGAGCCTGCGAAAGCGGTCTGCGGGTCGTTCAGCGCTGCCGCGTTGGCGCGCACGAAAACACTTGCCATTTCTTCGACACCTCCGCCGGATGGTCATCCGGCACTAGATTCAGTCGGCGTGCGCCCTGTTGAGCGCATTGCAATCGAGTCTAGCGACGGAAAAACGTACCCAATCCGGGTCGGGACCGCGCGCCGAGTTAACGAGCACGCAACCTCTCATACGCCCCTCAGGAAAAGATTGTTATGGACTTGTGACCTAACTGGAGCAATGTCGAAAACCGCGATCAGCTGCGGAAACCCCTCGATGAGCTAATCGCCCGCAAACCCGGAACCTCATCTGTCACACACTGTTTCCTCAGAACGCCGGCCGAAAATGAGCGGCAGATCACAGCCGACACGCAGCAAACTTTTCCGCGTCACGACGCGCACTTGGTACGGGAACATACCTGAATTGACGTTGCTGCCAGATTAGCGGGAGCCTCACGGCGCCGGGATGTAGGACAGTCCGGGAGCGGCCTTGACGGTGCGGCCCGACCAGATATGCGGCGCAGTTCCCGGCGCCCCCATCTCGGTGACTCGCAGATACACCCCGTCCGCCCGGTTCGAGGTGGCGTCCACCCAGGCCACATGCCCCGAGTCGGGGGCGTCGAGCACCCCGGGCGGGATGACCACCATCGCGCGGGCGCGCGGATCGCCGACCACGGTCCACCCCGCGCTCCGCGCCACGGACACCAGGTCGCGCGGTGTGCCCCGCACCGCCGGATAGGACCGTTTCCCGGAGGTGAAGTACCACTTCTCCAGTGCCCCCCACAGCGCGGTGCCCTCCTCGGCCGGGTTGCGGGTGACCGTGGCACCGGCCGGGCGCGGCGCCGCCGGGCGCGTCGATTCGGTGGCACACGGTGGGACAACGGGGTCGTTGGACCCGGTGACCAGCATCGCGTCGGTGACGTAGCCACCGTCGGCCAGCCGGTTCCACAGGTTGGTGGTCAGGTCGAAGGGGCCGCCGCTGAACACCGTGCCGCGCGCGTGGCAGGTGATGACCACCCGGGAACCGTTGCGCACCGTGCCGACCCGATGGCTCGTCGCCGACGGCGCGGAACGCACATTCAGATCACCGCTGTCGGTCCGCACGGTGACGGTCACCGCGCCCGCGGTCGCCTCCGGGGCCGCGGCGGCGGGGATCTCCGTCAGCCCGATACCGGCCGCCAGCACCGCGGGCATCACCAGCGCCAACCGCCGAGCCAATCCAGTCGTGTGCACAGCAAGCCTTTCGGACACCGGTGGAAAGAATGGTAATTCCGCCACGGTATATTTGCTGTGGTCACACAAAGTATTTGCTGAACCGAGATCTGACGGGGTGCGGGACACAGAATCAGGCTCACCTCGCGGGAACCGCGGCCGGCGTCCGGGCGCACTTCGGCCTGGTAGCGGCCGCCGAGGGTGTCCTCGTTGGCGCGGATGTCCTCCTGGATCAGGCCGTGCTGGATGCCGCGGACCACCTCCGGGGAGATAGGAGCGTGGGTCGAGGAAGGCGAGTCGAACTTCGACACTCGGCGCCACCGATAACGCAGACGGCGTCGGTCTCGTCGTCGGCATCGACCGGTTCATGTCCGAGGCGCGGGCGCTGACCAACCTCTCCGGCAATGCGGTCGCGACCCTGCTGGTCGGATCCTGGACCCAGACCATCGACCGCGACCGGGTGGACGCCGTCCTGGCCGGCGCGGCCCGGTTCCGGTGTAGGCCCCGTCGGAACCGGCGGCGCCGGAGCCATCCCGCGGCGGTGCCGGCACCGCATTCGGGTGCCCCGGCACCGGCCCCCCGAGACCGCACGAATATGCGACCATCGGCCGATGAACCCGCAGGACGATCCGGAAGCCCGGGTCCGCGCGCTGGAACCCACCGAACTCGGGTACGAGAACAGGCCGCAGACCGCGGCGCCGCCGACCCAGCAGTGGCCCGGCCAGGTCGGTTACGGTCAATCTCCTTACGGCGCAGACCCTTACGCCACCGCATACTCCGCGCCGTATCCGTCGGCACCGCAGCGGCGCCCCGCCATCCGGCCATGGATGGTGCTCGCCGCGATCCTGCTGATCTTTCTTGCGCTGGCCGGTGCCGCGGCGGTATTCGTGATGGCCTCCGGCACCTCGACGCCGGGCGTGCCCGCCATCTCCGGTGGCGGCGACGTGCTCACCGACGAACCCGGCGGCCCCGTGCCGCCGACCCTCATCGAACCCCCTGGCGCACAACGGCCGTCGAACCCGATCCCGGAGTCGGGTAGCACGCTGACCATCAGCGGGATCGGCGCCGACAAGTCCGTGACCTGTAACGACAACGTCGTCATCATCAGCGGAGCGAACAACACGGTGGACATCACCGGTCATTGCACGGCCGTGACGGTGTCGGGATTCGACAACGGCGTCACCGTGGAATCGACCCGGGAGATCACCGTGTCGGGGTTCGACAACACCGTCACCTACCGCACCGGAACGCCGCGGGTGAGCGAGTCGGGCAACGGCAACTCCATCAACCGGGGCTGACCGGTGCCCGCCCCCGGGCGCGCAACCTCAGCAACCTCACCGCCGGCGGTTCATCGGCCGCCCGCCTGGACACAGCCCGCACACAGGGAAGACTTAGCTTAGCCTTAGGTAATCTGCTAACTTAGCGATGTCATACCGGGGTGGGGCGGCCTGTTCCATGGCCGGCAGCACCACATTCAGCGAGGTCAGTGGCGTATGCGCATCGTTTCGTTCGGCTTTCAGACCTGGGGGGTCAAGACCCTCCAGGCGCTCGTCGACCTCGGCCACGACGTGGCGCTGGCGGTCACCCACCCGGCCAGCGACGACTCCTACAAGGGCATCTTCTCGGACTCGGTCGAAGAACTCGCCCGCAGCTACGGCATCCCGGTCCATCTGACCGAACGGGTCGACAATGCGACCATCGACCTGGTCAGGCGCGCCGAACCCGACGTCATCGTCGTCAACAGCTGGTACACCTGGATGCCGCCGGAGCTCTACAACCTGCCGCCGCACGGCACCCTGAACCTGCATGATTCGCTGCTACCCAAGGGCACCGGGTTCTCCCCGGTCATCTGGTCGCTGATCAGCGGGCAATCCCAGATCGGCCTGACGGTGCACCGGATGGACGAGAACCTCGACACCGGCGACGTGCTGGTCCAGCACTCGCTGCCGATCGGCCCGAGGGACACCGGGACCGAACTGGTCGAACGCGGCATCGACCTGATTCCCGGGGCATTGAAGGAGGCGCTGAGCGCCCTGGAGTCCGGGAACCCGCAGTGGCGGCCGCAGGACCGGGCCGCGCGCACCTACTTCCACAAGCGCTCCGAGCGGGACAGCCTGATCGACTGGAACTGGCCGGCCGAGGATCTGGAGCGACTGGTGCGCGCGCTGTCGGCGCCCTATCCCCCCGCCTACACCCACTACCGGGGCGAGCGGATCGAGGTTCTGGAAGCCAAGGTCTCCGAGATCCGTTACGGCGGAACGCCGGGCCGGGTGATCGTGCAGGAAGGCGGCGGCGCGGTGGTCTCCGGTCCCGCCGCCTACCGCGGTGGCAACCTCGGGCTGGTGATCACCCGGGTGCGCACCGCCGACGGGGCCGAGCATTCGGGCGACAAGTTCTTCCGGCGCGGCGGCTATCTGACGGCCACCGCCTCCTGATCCGCCCGGGTCACACGATTCGCAACCGTAGCGCCGCGGCAGTCGCAGGGCCGACGATGCCGTCGACCTCCAACCCGCCGGAGCGGCGCTGGAATTCCCGCACCGCACGCCCGGTCTGCGGCCCGTAGACGCCGTCGACGACGAGATCGCCGGCATAGGCCGCATACGCCGTCCTGAGCCGGCGTTGCAGTTCGGCCACCTGCGGACCGGCACTGCCGCGGTACAGCAGGATGCCGGTGTACGCGCCGACCGGCACCGGCGGCCTCGGTGTCGGCGTCCCAGCCGGGGCGGACGCGATGGTCACCGCGATGTCGGACCGCAGGACATCCATGTCGATGGCGCCCGGATCCCACTTGCCCTGGGCGTGGCCCGCGTACTCCTTGTGCCCGATCGTGCGCGCCGACGTCTGACCGAGGTGCCGGTTGATCGCCGCGCAGCAGCGCACCAATGCGAAATACTGTGCGTCCGGCCAGTTTCGGCGGTGTGGCGCCGATGGACTGGTCCCGCTGTTGGCACATTCGATCCCGATCAGGTGCCAGTTGCCCATGTTCGCCGGCACCCACGGATACATGCCGACGCCGGCGTGCCAGGCGACCCCGGCGGCCACCACCGTGACCGTCCCGTCGCGGGCGATGTGCAGCTGGGACAGCGGGCCGGCCAGGTCCGGACGCCCCTCGGCGATGGACGCCGCACTCGCGGTGTCCGAACCGGTGTGATGCACCATCACACCGCGCAGATCCTTGAACGCGCCGTGCCCACGGCTGCGCCAGCCCGGGTACTCCACCGGGGCCAGCCCTTCGGCGCGCAGCACCACGGCCAACCACGTCGGATCCTGCGCCCCGGGCCTGATCTGCGGCACTACGACCTCACAGCACCTTGGACAGGAACTCCTGCAGCCGAGGATGTTTCGGGTTGCCGAACACCTCTTCCGGGGAGTCGTCCTCCACGATGTTGCCATCGGCCATGAAGATCACCCGGGAGGCCACCTCGCGCGCGAACCCCATCTCGTGGGTGACCACCACCATCGTCATGCCGGCGGCGGCCAACTGGCGTAACACCTCCAGCACGTCACCGACCATCTCCGGATCCAGTGCGCTGGTGGCCTCGTCGAACAACATGATGGACGGGTTCATGGCCAGCGCCCGCGCGATCGCGACCCGCTGTTTCTGGCCACCGGACAGCGTGGCCGGCTTCACATCGGCCTTCTCGGCCAGCCCGACCTGAGCGAGCAGCTCGCGGGCCTTCTTCTCGGCGGCGGCCTTGTCCGCTTTCTTCGTCAGCAGCGGCGCCAGCGTGACGTTCTGCAGCACCGTCATGTGCGGGAAGAGATTGAAATGCTGGAACACCATCCCGATGTGCTGACGGACCTTGTCCAGGTTGACCTTCGGATCGGTCAGGTCGTAGTCGTCGATGGTCACCTTCCCTGCGGTGATGTCCTCCAACTTGTTGAGGCAACGCAGGAACGTCGACTTGCCGGAGCCCGACGGTCCGATGACGCAGACCACTTCGCCCTGGCTGATCGTTGTGCTGATGCCGTCCAGAACCAGCAGATCCCCGAAGGACTTCTTCAGCCCTTCGATGCGGATCTTGACAGTGCCCTCCGGGTCCGCGGAGGCGGCTTCGGTTACCAGTTCACTCATTTCGCTCTAGCCCCTCTCCAGCCGATTCGCGATTCTGTCCGAAAGCTTGGTCAGCGCCATGATGACGACGAAGTAGATGATGCCGACGATCAACCACATCTCGAAAGCCTTGTAGTTGCCCGCGATGATGATCCGGCCACTCTGCGTGAGCTCGGCGATACCGAGCACAGACAGGATCGACGTGTCCTTCAAGGTGATGACGAACTGGTTGATGTAGGACGGGATCATCGTGCGGACCGCCTGCGGCAGAATCACTTTCCGCATGGTGGGCAGGTAGCCGATCCCCAGGCTGCGGGCCGCCTCCATCTGCCCCTTGTCCACCGAGAGAATGCCACCCCGGACGATCTCGGTCATATAGGCGCCGGCGTTGAGCGAGAGCGTGATGATGCCCGCGGTGACCGCCGACATCTGGATCCCCAGCGTCGCCGGGATGCCGAAGTAGATGAAGAAGGCCTGCACCAGCAGTGGTGTGCCGCGGAAGATGTCGACGAAGGCGGTACCGATGGCGCGCAACCAGATCGACCGGGACACCCGGGCCAATCCGAAGATGACACCGAGTATGAGCGCGAAGAAGATCGATACGACCGTCAGGATGATCGTCATCTTCAGGCCCGCCAGCAACATCGGGCTGGTGCTCTTGATGAGCCCGAAGAACGAGGTGTCGTTCTCGGTGGCCTCTGCACCGAGGTAGCGTGCGATGATCTCGTCGTACCGGCCAGACTCGCGCAGGTTGTTCAACCCGGTGTTGAACTTCTGCAGCAGCTCGGAGTTGCGCCCCTTGTTGACCGCGAAACCGTACCCGGTGGGGTCCTCCTTGGGTGTCACGGTCTTGAAGCCGTTGCCCTGCGCGATCCCGTAGAGCAGCACCGGGTAGTCCTCGAACACCGCGACCGAGTTACCGGTCTTCACCTCGTCGAACATGGTCGAGGAATCCGCGAAGGAGACGACCTGGAAGCCGTACTCGTCCTTGATCGAGTTGGCGAAATCGGATCCCTGGGTGCCGTTCTTGACCGATACCCTCTTGCCCCTCAGATCCGCATAGGACTTGATCTCGTCATTGGACTCGAGCACCGCCATCTGCACACCGGACTCGAAGTAGGGTTCGGAGAAGTCGAACACCTTCTTGCGTTCGTCGGTGATGGACATGCCCGCGATCACACCGTCGACCTGGTTGGCCTGCACGGCCTGCAGGGCCGCGTCGAATCCGAGCGGTTTGATGTCCACGGTGAATTTCTGGTCCTCGGCGATCGCCCGGATCAGATCCATGTCGATACCGACGAAATTCCCCTGGCTGTCCTGGAATTCGAACGGTGCGAAGGTCGTGTCGGTGGCGATGGTGTAATTCTCGCCCTCGGCGGCCGCTGTCGCCGGAGCGAGCACCGCGGTGCCGAACAGCGCCACCAGTAGACCGGCGACCAGAACCGTGACCTGCCGTCTGTACCTCTGACTTCGAATGCGTCGCCCGTTCGGCGAGGTCTGCGCTCGCATGTTGGTCTCCCCTCCGCTGTGCCTGGAGGTTCACGCTAACGCCGCGAGCGCCCTCTGCGCGTGATCTCCCCACAATCACGGGCAGATCGACATCCGCAGATGATCACTCGGGGGGCGAGTACCCCTGCAGGTAGGCGGTTCTCGGCCGCGGCGACATGAACGACGGAAGGCGTGGCGACCGGTCGGGTTTCAGAGCAGGCAGACCGACCGAGGACCACACCGTGGACGCCGGGCCCTTGGAGGCGTTGATACCGAAATCCCGCGCCAGGTGCGGGCGGTACGGCCGCGCGGGGCCGAGCAGCTCATTGCCGGAGTGGTTCTCCCCGGTATCCACGTGATAGACCGCCCCGGAGAACGGTAACGGCTCCAGCACCCGGCCGCGTCGCTCCCACCACTCCAGCGAGTACCGGTGATTACCGAGAACCTCTTCCAGACCGTCGCCGAAGGCGTCGGCGATCTCCTGCTGGGTCGCCGACACCGTCAGGTGTGCCGGGACCTCGTAGGCCTCCAACGGGACGATGAACGAGGTGCCGCAGATACGGAACAGTCTGCGTTGCACGGTGTAGGCGTTGCGGGCCCGTGAGTACATGACACCGCGCTTGAGCACCCAACCGGGCCGGCCCGGATTGTCGTGGGCGAACGCGGCGAGGTCCCGGTGCACGAAATCGTCGGCGTCGACCTGCATGACGTATTCGGGGTTGAACTCCCCCGCGGCGACCAGCCCGACGCCGACCTTGGTGCCCTTGTCCCACACCAACGGCGCGTTGCCGGTCTGCGCCGTCCGTTGTAGCGACGGGCGTACGAAGTCCACCTCGACGAAATGCGTCCTGGACGGGAGCGGGAACGACGGCGCACGGTTGCCGACCACGATCACGACGTAGTCGTCGCAGGTCTGCCGGGCGATCGAGGCGAGGGTGTCCTGGAGCAGCGCTTCGACACGTCCATAGTCGGCCGAGTTGTGCGGATGACGCAGCGTGGTGATGAAGGCCAGCATCAGCAGCCACTCGGCCCGTCGGGCGTCACTCCCATGAAAACCCTGCTCCGTTTCTGCAGAACACCACACCGGCGAGGGCCTTGCCAGCGAATTCTGGACCCGCCGGACGCAGGAACAGCCGCTGACAGCCCACGCCGGCGGCCGCAGGGCCGACCGGTCGGCCGAGGCGGAGCCATCCCCGCCCTCGACCGCGGACAGAACCCTGTGGGTCTCCCGTGACGAGAAGTGCGACCGCACCACCCGACGCCGTGATCAGGACACCGCCGGAGTCGAGCACTCTCCGGCCGGTCCATGATTACCGGCAGTTGCACAGGTTAGGCTAACCTCCGCCAAGAGTCCACTTCTGAGCGAGTTCCCGAAGGATCAGCATGCGCGGCAACACGGTTGGGCACCGAGACTGCAGATTCAGCAACTCCCTGGGTGGTGCCCGGCCGGCCACGATGACGCAGGTCACGAACATCCTCGGGCGCACGGGCAAGGCACCCCGCACAACCCGGCTACTGGCCGCCGTGATCCTTCTCACGGCCGGCGCCACGATCTGGACGGCGCGATCCCGGCCGCGCGACGTGGTCGCGGCGGCGGCCGCGGTCGACGACGATCACCATCCCGGACCGGTCCCCCAGGCACCGGCACTGCCCGACCGGCCGCTCGAACATCGCTGCGTTCCCGCCCATTTCGCGGCCACCGCGCACCACCGCCCCGACCGGGTCGCGATACGGACCGCGACGTCGACCGTGACCTACCGCGAACTGTTGAGTGCGACACTCGCTTCCACCCGCCCGCGTCCCGCCGGCAGCGAGCCGCACGCCGCGATGCTCTCGGCCCCGCTGACCCCGTCCGCGGTGGCCACCGTGCTCGGACTGTTCGGCTCCGGCATCGCCGTCGTGGCACTGGACCCCGCCATGCCGCAGAACCGGGCCCAGACGATCGCGTCGATCCTGACCGAACACGGTTATCGGCTCCAGCACGTGCAGGTCCCGGCCGAGCTGCCGGCCGGCCCGGTGCCCGAACCCGGCGCCGGGCTCGGTGGCGGCACGGACGTCGACGATGTCGCGAGCATCCAGTTCACCTCGGGGTCCACCGGTGTGCCCAAAGCGGTGCTGCATCCGCACGGTCTGTGGCTTGCCGACGCCCAGTTGCTCAACGATCGCTTCGAACTCGGCGACGGCCGCACGGTCGCGCTGTGCATGCCGATCAGCTTCGCGGCCGGACTCAACGTCGCGATCGCCGCGCTGCTCGGCGGGGCGGAGATCGTCGCGATCGACCCGCAGACGACCTCCGCGGGCGAGGCGTTGGACCGCATCGCCGATGCGGGCGCCCACGCGATCACCTGCACACCGGCGTTCGTCGGCGCCCTGCACGCCGCCGCCCGCGGCCGCACCCTGCCCGCGGTTCGGCGCATCGTCACCACCGGTGAGCCCGCGCATGCCCGTCACGTGCGGCTGGCCCGGGAGCTGGCGCCGAACGCGGTGTTCACCAACTGGGCCGGGTCCACCGAGACGCTGGCCATCGCCAGTTACGACATCCCGCCGACGGCGGCATTACCGCACGGCGTCATTCCGGTCGGAGTTCCCGCCCCGCACAAGCGGATCGACATCGGCGAGGAGGGTGCCGTCTCCATCAGCTCGCGTCATCTCGCCCTCGGTTATCTGGATCCGGCGGCGTCCGCGGCGGCCTTCACGGTGCATCCGGACGGGTCACGGACCTATGCCGGCGGGGATGTCGGGCGGTGGGACGACCAGGGCAATCTGGTGCTGTCGGGACGCGCCGATGCCACCGTCAAGATCCGCGGCTACCTCGTCGAACCGTCCGAGATCGAATCCACCCTGCTCAGTTACGACGATGTCCGCGAAGCCGCGGTGGTCGCCGGCACGGTCGACGACACCCCCACCCTGACCGCCTATGTGTCCGCCGATCCCGAGGCCCGCACCCCCGCGGTGGCCGAACTGCGCACCCGCCTGCACCGGGACCT
The DNA here is from genome assembly GCF_019456655.1 of Mycolicibacterium diernhoferi. Classification (NCBI taxonomy): domain Bacteria; kingdom Bacillati; phylum Actinomycetota; class Actinomycetes; order Mycobacteriales; family Mycobacteriaceae; genus Mycobacterium; species Mycolicibacterium diernhoferi. The sequence continues at coordinate 4,855,686 of NZ_CP080332.1, forward strand.
GCCCGCCTACATGGTGCCCACACACCTGGTGGTGTTGCCCGCACTGCCCCGCGGTGACCGCGGCAAGGTCGACCGGATGGCGCTGCCTCCGGTGCAGCGGCCGGTGTTCGATCCTGCACGCGGAGAAGCGGAATCATCGGTCGCCCGGCTGTGGTCGGAGGTGCTGCGCGTCGAGCAGGTGGGCCGCGGGGACGGCTTCTACGCCCTGGGTGGGGACTCGTTGTCGGTGACGCAGATGCTGGCGCGCGTCACCGAGGTGCACGGGGTGAAGCTCAACCCTTCGGATCTGGCCGGCGCACCGACGGTCGCGGAGTTCGCGGCGAGGTTGGCCGGCGACGGCCAGGTGGGCGCGTCGACACGGGACTCCACGACCGTGGCATTACGCCCGGTGTCCGCGGATACCGTCGGCGCGCCGATCTTCTGCTTTCCCGGGGCGGGCGCCTCGTCGTTGTGCTTCAGGCCGTTGGCCGAGCGGTTCGGCGAGCAGACCGCGGTGTATGCGCTGGAGCCCAAGGGGCTGGAGAAGCGGGCGATCCCGGATCTGTCGGTACGTGCCGCGGCGCGGCGCCAGGTACGCAATCTGCGCCAGGTACAGCCGGCGGGCCCCTACGTCCTGGTCGGGCACTCACTGGGCGCCCACATCGCCTTGGAGACCGCCCGGCTGCTCGAAAAAGACGGTGAGACAATAGAACTGCTCGTGCTGCTCGACCCCTGGTTGTCGCCCCGGGCAGCCAGGCTTGCGCGTGGCGACCTACCGGATGTGCAGGTGACACTGCAGCAGACGGTGCCCACGGACCCGCGGTCGTGGTGGGAGCACCAGAAGAAGCTGCCGCTGGCCGGCTTGTTCGTCGGTGACCTGCACCGCAGGACCATGGCGGTCGAGGAGGTCGGCGTCATGACCGGGCTGCGCTACGTCCCGCGGCCCTGGGCCGGCCGGGCCCTGGTGGTGCTGAGCCATCTCAACAAGGACGATCCGCGACTGTGGCCGCGGATCCTCACCGGGGACCTCAGCGTCGAACGCCTGGAGTGCACGCACGCGTCGATCGTCCGCGAACCGCATGTCGGCGCCGTACGCGCCATGATCGACGATCGCCGCCGCGGCTAGCGCCGGCCGGGAACGACAACGGGCAGCGGGTGAATCACCCGCTGCCCGCCGTAAGTTGCCGTGATCAGAAGCCGAGGAGGCCGCCGACCAACTTGCCGACCTGCTTCTGCAGGTTGCTGCCCGCCTTGCCGACCTGGTTCTGCAGGTTCGTGCCCGCGTCACCGACGCGATCCTGCAGGTTCGTGCCCGCATCGCCGAGCCGGTCGCCGATATCCGAGCCCGCGGTCCCGAGCCGGTCGCCGATATCCGAGCCCGCCGTACCGAGGCGATCCTGCAGGTTGCTGCCCGCCCGGCCGATCTGGGTCTGCAGGTTGCTGCCGGCCTTGCCGAGCTGCTTCTGCAGATTGCTGCCGGCCCGGCCGACCTGCCCCAGCACCGACTTGTTGGAGCTGGAGCTCGATTTGACGCTGGAGCTGGAGCTGGAGCTGGAACCAGAGCTGCTGTCGCCGGTGTCCGCGTACGCGGCCCCTGCCGAGGCGACTCCCATGGCCAGCGCGATTCCGCCCCCAGCCACGACCGTCGCGACACGCATCCTGACGGAGGTTTCCTGACGTCCCGACATTGTGGATCATCCTTTCAGCAAATTCCCCAAATAACATCGAGAAGTTAGCATGACAGTTGCCCGACAAACTAGTCCTGGGTGCAAATTTTTCGCCGGAATAAGTTTTACGGGGGCGACAATTTGTTTGCCTCCCATAACTGACATTGCAGCGTCGTGCAATGTTCAGCCGCGCGCAGCCGGGAACAACCGCGACCAATGGCGGTGTATCCCCAGTTCAATCCGACCTTCGAGACGCCCGAGTCGACCCGGCCGGCACTGGGATCAACATGACCAATGGCGCATTGAAGGTTGCTGAATTTTCACGGGGGTCACCAGTTGCAGGTGGCTCCAGTGCGATTTGCCCCCTACCCGATCGAGGCCAGATCAAACCTGTTTGCAGCAAACTATTCCGCACATGCGCGCAAGGATTGTCCGGTCGACGCAAAAGCGATGGTCAGCGCAGCAACCGGCGCGCCGGGTCGGCGGCACCGCTGCGATCTGCGCACGGCGTGCGATTACTGAGAGAGGTACACCTTGACGCCGATGAAGGGCCGCCACGTCATGACGCCGCGCTGGAAGTCCACCCGGGTCGCCCCGTTCACCCACCTCTGCGAGGACGTCGCCAATCCGAGTTCGGGCACCCACTTCTTGACGAATTCCGCGTTGCCCCAATGCGCGCCCGTCTGCGGGGAATACCAGATACGGAAGCGCTGCGAACCGGCAAAGTCCTGATAGCCGTTGGCGAAAGCGCTTGTCGGAGCGCCCTTCTGCGACCGCGCCAGATCCGCGACCGGCGTCGGGGACACCAAGAAGCTGCCCGGTGCGGTCTCCCACAGCGTGCCCTCGGTACGCATCTGCGCCCAGACCTTCGACGTCACCGCGTAGACCGGGCTGAGCACCTCCCCGAGGCTGGGATCGGTGTGCACGGAAAACCGCCGGAACACCTCGGTCGTACCGGGCGGGGACTGCACCACCTTCTGTGCGAGTTTGGGCGCCCAGTTCGATCGATAGATCCCGAACCGCTCCTCGTCATTCCAACTGTGGCTGTTGATGTCTCGGGTCGTGTACAGCATCAGCGGACCGGCGTACGGGAGTTCCCGCCAGGTGCTGATCATGTCGGAGATGTAGGCCGCCTGCGTCGACTCGCTGACCCGGGTGGTCGGCAGGCCGTACTCGGTGACCCAGATCTTCTTCGCGCCGTCCCCCTGTTCCAGCATGATCTTGCGCATCCGCACCAGTTGGTCCACCGGCGTTCCGGGCTGCTGCATGCCGGCCGAGAACTTCATGCTCCAGCTGTACGGGTGGTACGACAATGCGTCGAAGAAGGGGGCCGCGCCGTGGGCGTACATCTGACTCAGAAAGGTGACCGGATTGATGGTCAGCTGACCCCAGCTCGATCCGGATCCGAGCACGCCCCCGACGACGATGACACCGGGATCGGCGGCCTTGATGCGTGGATAAGCCGCCTTCATCAGCTTCACATAGCCGGCCGGGTCCGGTTTCGGGGAATAGCCGGTGAAACCGTTCGGCTCGTTCCAGATCTCATAAGCGGCGATTTTGCCCCGGTACCGTTCGGCGACTTTTGCGGCGAACAATCCGTAGGCCTCGGTCGACGCCGGCCGGCCGTTCGGCGGCATCGCCCCGAATGCGGTTGCCCACCACGGCGGGGAAAGGATGGAGGCGATGACCGATATGTCGGCGGCCCCCGCGGCATTGACCACCCGGTCGGATCGCGACCAGTCCATTCTTCCCTTGACGGACTCGACTCCGGACCACGGAATACCGATCCGGACGGTGCGGATGTTGTCCGCGACCCATCGCTGCACGGTGTCGGCGACCTTCGCGTCGTCGTAGAAGTAGATGCGCGAATCGGCGAAACCGAGTGTGGTGGCCGAGTTGCTCAATGTGGCCACGTTGTCGGTGACCACTTGGCGGTGCCGTTGAGAGGTGGGGGTCGAAATCAACGCGACCACGCACAGCCCCGACACAATTGCGCCGAGAGTCGTGCGTATGAATTCGCGGCGCCGGAACTTCCTTCCGCCGCGCACCATAGCCACATTCCTCCCGGCGCTTTGTCAATTGTGACGTTATTTCTAACGGAAAGCGTCGGCGAACTGCGGCAGCGAATTCGGCGTGTCGAAAACCCCCGGTCACAATAGGGATACGGTGTGGGTATGCGAATCGGTGTGGTATTTCCGCAAACGGAGTTGGGCGGCGATCCCGGTGCGGTCCGCGCCTACGGCCAACGGGTGCAGGATCTGGGATTCACCCACGTGCTGGCCTACGACCATGTCGTCGGCGCCGACCCCGCCGTACACACCGGGTGGGCGGGCCCCTATGACGTGCACACCACCTTCCACGAACCGCTGGTGATGTTCGGCTATCTGGCCGCCATCACCACCACCCTGGAACTGGTCACCGGTGTCCTCATCCTTCCCCAGCGCCAGACCGCCCTGGTGGCCAAGCAGGCAGCCGAGGTGGATCTGCTCAGCGCCGGACGGCTTCGCCTCGGCGTCGGAATCGGCTGGAACGCCGTCGAGTACGAGGCGCTCGGCGAGGACTTCGGTAATCGCGGCGCACGCTCGGCCGAGCAGATCAGCGTGCTGCGCCGACTGTGGAGCGAACCGTCGGTGACCATCGAGGGGCGCTATCACCGGGTCACCGGCGCCGGCCTGGCACCGCTGCCGGTACAGCGGCCCATCCCGGTGTGGATCGGGTCGGCCTCGGATCCGGGCTACCGGCGGGCCGGCCGGCTGGCCGACGGGTGGTTCCCGATGATGGCACCCGGGCCCGCGCTCGACCACGCCCGCGGCGTGGTCGACGACGCCGCGCGGGCTGCCGGCCGGGACCCGGCCACGATCGGCATGGAGGGACGGGTGTCCTGGCGCGGCGACGATGACGCGACCCGGCGCGACATCGCGGCCTGGGCACAGGCCGGCGCCACTCACCTGTCGATCAGCACCATGGGAGCCGGGCTCAAGGATGTCGACGAGCATCTGGAGGTGCTGGCCCGTATCGCGGCCGGCCTGACCATGCCCTGAGTCCGCGAGCCACCGCGGTGGCCGCCGTACGCTGTGGTGGTAATGCGTGCAACAGGCGGCTCGCCGGTCACCGGCAGTCCCGATTCCGGCGTGAGCACCGGTACCCGGACCGATCGGCCCACCAGTTCTCGGGTGGCGTCGCTGACAGGTCTGCGCGCGCTGGCCGCACTGTTGATCGTGGCCACCCATGCGGCCTTCGGCACCGGCCAACTGTCCGACGGCTATCTCGGCGCGGTCTACGCACGCCTCGAAGTCGGCGTCCCGGTGTTCTTCGTGCTGTCGGGATACCTGCTGTTCCGGCCCTGGGTTCTGTCCGCCGAGCGCGGGACCCCGGGGCCGTCGGTGCGCCGCTATGCGCGCCGCCGGATCCGGCGCATCGCTCCCGCCTATGTCATCACGGTGCTCACCGCCTTCGCGATCTACCACTTCCGGGACGCCGGGCCGAATCCCGGCCACAGCTGGCTGGGCCTGCTGCAACACCTCACGTTGACCCAGATCTATCCGCCGAGTTACTTCGCGGTGATGCACCAGGGCCTCACGCAGATGTGGAGCCTGGCAGTGGAAGTCGCCTTCTACGCGGTGCTGCCCCTGCTGGCGGGACTGCTGTTGACGGTGCTGTGCGGCCGGCGCTGGCGACCGACCCTGCTGCTGACCGGACTGGCGCTGCTCGGTGCGGTGACACCGCTGTGGCTGTGGTTCACCCAGACCACCGACCTGCTGCCCGGATCGGCCAATATCTGGCTGCCCGCGCACCTGATCTACTTCGTGGGCGGGATGACCCTGGCGGTGCTGCAGGTACGCGGGGCCCGCTGCCGGCCCTGGCTCGTGCTGCCGCTCGCGTTGGCCGCGCTGCTGGTGGTGGCCTCACCGGTGGCCGGGAACATCAGCGGCCAGGACCTCGCGCCCTGGCAACCGGTGGTCAAGACGTTCCTCTACGCCGTGTTCGCCTGCGCGCTGATGGCGCCACTGGTCCTCGGCGACGGCGGCCGCTACGCCCGCCTGCTCGGTTCCCGGCCGGTGGTCTGGCTCGGCGAGATCTCCTACGAGATCTTCCTGTTGCATGTCATCGTGATGGAGTTCGCGATGTCGGAGGTGCTGCGCTGGCCGGTGTTCACCGGCGCGATGCCGGTGCTGTTCGGCGTCACCGTGGCCATGACCATCCCGGCGGCCTGGGTGTTGCACCGCTGGACCCGGGTACCCGGCGCCGAACGCGCCGAACGCGCCGAAAGGAGCCGTCCATGAGTTCACCGGAGCAGGACTACCCACCACCGGCCACCGAACGCGGCCGCGTCGAACCGGTCCCGCGCCGGATACGCGGCTACGCCGGTACCGATCTGGTCTTCGACACCCTGGGCGCCCGCTATGTCTGGGAGATCCCCTCCTACCCGCACTATTACGTCCCGCTGCGCGATGTGCGCGCGGAGTTCCTGTCCGACGACGGGCATCCCCAGCGGGTGCAGTTCGGGGCGTCGCGGCTGCACACGCTCGATGCCGGCGGGCGGTCCTGTCCGGGCGCGGCCCGGGTGTTCGACGACGGACTGCTGCCCGGCCATGTGCGCTTCGAATGGGACAGCCTGGCCTGGTTCGAGGAGGACGAGCGGATCTACGGCCACCCCCGCAGCCCGTACTCCCGCCATGACGCGCTGCGTTCGCACCGCCACGTCCGCGTGGAGCTCGACGGCATCGTGCTGGCCGAGACCCGGACCCCGGTGCTGCTGTTTGAAACCGGCTTGCCGACAAGGTATTACCTCGACCCCACGGACATCGCGATGCAGCATCTGGAGCCCAGCGACACCCAGACCCTGTGCCCGTACAAGGGCATCACCTCGGCGTACTGGTCGGTGCGGACCGGCGAGACGGTGCACGCCGATCTGGCCTGGATGTACCAGTACCCGCTGCCGGCGGTGTCCCGGATCGCGGGGCTGGTGGCGTTCTACAACGAGAAGGTGGACCTGGTGGTCGACGGCGTGGCGCTGCCGAGGCCGGTGACGACGTTCACGTAGGCCCTTTCCGTCCTTCGGTGACAAATATAGGTAGCGCACTACTCACCTCGGGTAGCCCGGCGGCGTGCACACTGGAGCCGTCGACAAACTGCAGCGGCCTCTTCCCCACCGAGGAGGCCGCTGCTTTCACTCGTGGGTGCCGGTCGCGCGCTGGGTGCCGGACTGCGCGCTGACGAGTTCGACGCCGTCGCCCACGTCGACGGTGACGGTGACGACGTCCTCGTGCGGTTGCTCGAAGAACGGCAGTTCGAGCAGACCGTGGAGGTCGCCGGTGTCGACGAAGGTGTGCGCGCGGGCGAACAGCGGCGCCACGTCGAAGACCCGGACCCGGAGCTTCTCGCGGTTGAGCCTGCCCAGTTCCCGGCCCGATTCCGGGTCGGTGATGACCTGCGGCGCACCGGAGTAGACGGCGAACACCATGCCCGCCACCACTCCGGCGTCGGCGCCCCTGTTGATGACGAGCGTGTAGTCGTCCTCGATCAGGGCGACCTGACCGATGAGCGTTCCGCTCATGAGGCCGCCAGTGAATTGCTCTCTGAGATAGCCGATTTCGATGCCGGGCCGGGCTGGATGCGCGGCCTGAGCCGGTAGGCGTCGACCTGCACCGGTGCGTTGTCGGTCTCGTCCTCGTCCTGCTCGGTCCCCAACGCCAGTTCGACCGCGGTCTTGGCCTGGAAGAGCGCGATCACCGCCTGCTGATGCCGGTCGGAGCCCAGCGCATTCAGGGCGAGGGTGAGCTTCTTGTCGACATAGAGCACCGACCTCGACAGGTCGGACGGGGGCACCTCGACCGCGGGCGCCGGCGCCGCAGCGGCGCCGGGTTTGGCCATCGCGCGGTGTCCGAGGGCACCCAGGGTGATCGAGGCGACCGGGACCACCAGCACCGCGCAGATCACGCTCGCGGTGCCGGCGAGGGCGATGGTCCCGACGATGCCGGCGAGCATGAGGACGCCCGCCACGAACATCATCTTCAGCGCCGGCGGGATGGCGTCGAACGCGCGCCAGGTCTGCATGGCGACCGTGGCGACGTATCGGGCCAGCCCGGCGATGGCGCGCGCGACGGCGGATGCCGTCTTGACCACCACGTCGGCGGCGGCCCGCCCGAACCGGTCGACCTGCTGCTTGTCCAGCTGCGGCTTCGGCATCGACCAAGTCCGCTTCGGCGCAACCGGCGGCTGCGGGGCTGCGGGCTCGGCCGCGGTCCGGGCAGTGGACTGCTCATCTGGCGACTCGGCAGCGACAGCCTCATTGGTCACATTCGCATCAACAACCACATCTGCATCTTCCCGCGCGGTCTGCCAGAACGCCCGAGGCGCGCCGAGGGCGCCGAAGTCTGCCCCGCGCCCCGATCTGCGTCAATCGGCCGATCCCGGCCCGATAACCGGTTACAGTTTTGGCGAAATTGACGTAAGGGGTAAATATCGTGGCGGGCAAGCACACGAAGCGTGCGGTGCGCAAGCGCCAACGCAGGCTTCAGTCCGACGTCCTCCCGGTTCACCGGTGGCTGGTCGCCGGGGCCGCGTCCGCCGGCGTGACCGCGACCCTGTGGGGCCTGTCGGTCGCCGGACCGGAGATCAGCGTCGCCGCCGCCGACGATGGCGCCTCCTCGAGTTCCACCGGCTCCGACAGCGGCTCGGGCAACACCGACTCCGCCGGTTCGGAAACCTCCGGGGCATCCACCGCCGCGGGGAGCGAGTCCAAGGACGATTCGAGCGACCGCACCTCCGGACCGAGGGGGCCGCGCTCGGTCAAGTCCTCCGCTGCCGACGATGATGCCGAGCCCGAGCTGTCGGCCCCGCGCGGAAGCGCGGCCGGGGACACCGATGAGACCACGGCCCCCGACGACGATCCTGCCGAGGCCGAGGCGACACCCGCAGAACCCGCAGAGCCCGCCGGCACCGACGAATCCGCTGCCCCGCAACCGGATGGCTCCACGAACGCGCCGGTGGTCCGGCCCACGTCGGCGACCGGCTCCCACAGCGCGGCCGATACATCGACGGACGACGTCACCGACACCGACACCGCATCGGCGCAGCAGCCCCCCGCCGCCACCCCGACCGGTTCGAATGCCGAAGCCGCCGGTAGCACGGAGACGGTGACCCCGCCACGTTCGGTGGTGGTGTCGGTTGGCGCTCCCGATCCGCGGCGGCAGGCGATCGCCGATCAGATCGCCGCACTCATGACGACCTACCGGACCATGATCTCGATGCTGCCGGTGGCCAAACCGGTCAAGACATGGATGTACGAATCGCTCGCCGGAACCCGGCGCACCTTGTTCAACCAGGCCCCCTGGCTGACTCCCGTGCAGATCAGCGGAACCGGTGACGGCCCGATCGTCGGCACCTTGGGCGCGGTCGATCTCGAGGGCGATCTGATTCGGTACATCATCGTCACCGGCCCCGCCTCGGGCACCCTGATCGTCGACGAGCAGGGCACGTTCACCTACACCCCGGGTGTCGGGTTCAACGGCGTCGACAACTTCGTGATCTCGGCCCGGGACATCGGCACGCATGTCAATCTGTTCGACCCCTTCCGCGGCGCCGGCTCGTCGGCGTCCCTGCTGGTGAACCAGAATGCCGTCAGTTTCGTCTTCAACTACCTGACCGGGGCGCAGTACTGGACCACCGATGCCCGCACCGCCCTGCAGCGAGCCGCCAGCACCCTGGTGAGCCAGTTCATCGTGAAGGCCCCGGTGGTGGTGACCTACGACATCACCGGCCACAGTTCGTCGTCGTCCGCCTTCCTGGCCTCGGCGGACAGTGCCCTCATCTCGTCCAGCCCCGGCTTCCACCCGACGGTGGTGCAGTACAAACTGCAGACCGGCCTGGATGCGAACGGGGCCGCGGCTGACGGCCGCATCGACTGGAATTTCGCCTACCCGTGGGCATTTGGCGACTTTGTCACCGGATCGCAGTACGACTTCAGCACCGTCGCGATGCATGAGTTCCTGCATTCCTTCGGGCTGATGTCCTACGTGGAGCCCGGGGCGATCGAGACCCGGCGCTTATGGACGATCTACGACAGCTTGCTGCAGTCCTCCGACGGCACCCGGCTGATCGGCGCGGACTTCCGAGTGAACAAGGCGCTGACGAGCAATCTGCAGGGCGGCAACGGTGGGCTGTTCTTCGGCGGCATCAATGCCGCCGGAGCCGCCGGCGGCGCGGTGGCGGTGTACACCCCGAGCACCTGGACCCAGGGCAGCTCGCTGTCCCACCTCATCAGTGCGGCGGCCGCCGGAGCGGACCGCTCGCTGACGAGTCCGCGGGTGCCCCTCGGACCGGGGCCGCGCACCCTGACCGCGACCGAGCGGGGCCTCATGCAGGATCTCGGATACACGCTCACACCGCTCGATGCGACCTCGATGCTGGCGTTCGTCGGGTTCGTGTTCATTCGCCGCCGGCGTACTGCGGATATCGCCGCCTGACCAGGCCGTTCCGGGTGCGTGAAGCCTAGGTCGACGACTGCGGCAGGCCGCACAGCCGCCGCACCGCGGCCGGCCCCGCTGTCGTCCCTGGCCAGTGCCTTTCCAGAGCCTCGGGTCCGGCCCGCCGGGTCACGGACCGCAGCATCAACGCCACGACCACTGCGTCATCGGCATAACCCAGCACCGGGATGAAGTCGGGTACGAGATCGATCGGTAGGGCTAAGTAGCCGAGTAACAACGCCAACCGTATGCGCACACCCCGGGGCATGACGCTGTCGGCCGCAAGCCTTTTCAGCAGGCGGATCAGATCAGGCAACAATCGCATCGCGTTTCGCAAACTGATGTCGTCGGGCTTGCCGCGCCACAACACGATGACCAGCACCGTCCACAGAACCAGTAGTCCCGCCACGATGCCGAGCACAATCTCCCACCGATCGGACGACACGATCAGACCCTATCCCCCGGCGATTGGCCGTTCGCCGCGCCGCTTTTCGCCGATGTCATCGGGCGCTCCGACGACATCGGCCCCGTCGTGCCGGGCTCCCGCGGACCCGTGTCCGTCCCCGCCGGCACGAGCAGAGATCCGCGGTGGACGGCGGCACCTCTCCAGTTAACGATTTCCGGTCTTCCAGTTAACTGCATTCCTTCCCACTGCAATCAGGACACACTGATCGAGACGCCGTCACGGCAGTGGCATCGAACCGATCGAATAGCGTGGCCTCACCAATTCGCCTTTGCTGCTTACACTTTGATCATGATATTCGACCACCCAGGGCAGCGGCACCGTCCCGTGCCCTCGACAACCCGCGCTCACGGTGCCGACATCGGGCCCACTTTCCCAATCCTCGAAGAGTTGCTGACGTAGCGGTGTGCGCGGTGTTACGTTCGGCCAATGAATCAAAAAGCGATGAAACGAACCGGTGCGGTCGCTGCAGCACTTGCTATTTCGGGTGCCGCCGTGGTCGCCTGCTCACAGGAATCCCAGGATTCGGCGAAAGAATCCATGTCGAGCGCGACGAGCGCCGCGTCTTCGGCCATGGACGCCGGCACCAGCGCCGTCAAATCGGGCGCCAGCGACGCGTCGACGGCGATGTCCTCGGCCGTCGCCGGGGCCCCCACCACGATCGAGGCCCCGGGCATCGGCCCCGTCACCCTCGATCCGCCGATCGCCGAGGCCTATGCCGACGCCGGCGGCCAGGACACGCTGGGCCCGCCCACCGCGGCACCCGAAAAGGTGGGCGATGGCACGGTGCAGGCGTTCGCCAACGGCACCATCTACTCGTCACCGTCGGCCGGCACCTGGCTGGTGCAGGGTGAGATCCTGCGGGTCTACAACGAAAATGGTGGACCTGCCGGACAACTCGGGTTCCCCACGGCCAGCGAGGAAGAGACCGGTGGTGGCCCCGACGCGGCCAACGGCGGCTGGATCACCGAGTTCCAGAACGGCACCATCACCTGGCTCAACACGGGTGACGGGACGTTCGTGGAAACGATCACCCCCAACTAGCGGTCCTCGGGCACGCAGCACGCCGATTGCGTGACCGCAGCAGCGCTATGAAGTCTTGGATTTGAGCGCGTCGGCATTCGCGCGTGCGTAGACGGCGTCGAGACAAGCGGCGGCTGCTTCCTCCACCGCACTCTCGGCGAACCAGATTGCGTCGTCGGCGTACGCCTCAGCCCATTCGGCCTGGCGTTCAGCGGATTTCGCGTCGTGCTCCTCTTTCTTCTCTTCGATGTCGGAGCGCACCTTGGCGAGGTGGCTCTTCCAGCTGTTGCGGAGCTCGTCCCACTGAGAGGACACCCGTTCCGAGGCGTCGTCCACCTTCTCCTTGAAACGGTCCGCGGTCGACGTGGCACGCTCGCGTGCTGCGGCCGCATCCGCCTTCAGTTGATCCTTCTCGTGTCCCGCGGAAGCCTTGAGCTTGTTCGCAGATTCCTTGGTCTTCTCCGAGAGTGCGTCGAATTCTCTGCTGAGACGGTTGTCGGCCATTTGATGCTCCTCAATTCACGTGTCCGGCCCGAACGAAGGCCCGGTATCCATCCAGACTGTCACTCGTGGCGCTGCTCGGACAGCCCCTGGGACGGTCGAATCCAAGCCAGATTCCGAAACGGCCGGTCTGCGGGAGCCTCTCGAGGCCCGGGGTGATTCCATGACCGCGCCGAGTGACGGCGAAACGGGTTGAGGGTCAATGCTTCTGACTCCAGGAAGCACAAACCGTGACGCCGGGCTTGCGCACCCGCCTCCGCCGCTGCAGAGTCATGGGCATGCAGAGTCCACAATCGCAGGTGGACACCGAGGCCGAGGCTTTCGCAAACCTTGCCCACGCGCGGAGTCGAGCCGAGATCCTGGCGGCGCTGCGCACCTCTCCGGCGGGCCTGACCGATGCCGAAGCCGCGGCACGACTGGCTGCCGAAGGCCCCAACCGGCTGCCCGCGCCCCGGCATCGTTCAGCCGTCGTGCGCTTCCTGGCTCAGTTCAACAACGTGCTGATCTACATCCTGGTCACCGCCGGCGTGCTGAAGGCGATCCTCGGCGAATGGGTGGACTTCGCGGTGATCATTGCCGCCGCCGTGATCAATGCGCTCGTGGGGTACCTACAGGAGGGCAAAGCCGAGCGCGCGCTGGACAGCATCCGCACGATGCTGTCCGTCCGCGCCGAGGTCCGCCGCAACGACAACTGGGTCGACGTCGACTCGGAGTCGATCGTGGTGGGCGATGTGGTGCGGATCAGCTCCGGAGACCGGATCCCCGCCGATATGCGGCTCCTCGAGGTGACCAACCTGCAGGTGGACGAGTCGGCGCTGACGGGTGAGTCCGTACCCGCGACCAAGAGCACCACCCACGTGGACTACGACGCCGACCTGGGTGACCGCACGTCGATGGTCTACTCGGGCACGATCGTGACCGCGGGCAACGCGGTCGGCGTGGTGACGGCGACGGGCACGGCCACCGAGATCGGCCGGATCCAGGAGATGATCGCCGACGTCCACGGCATCCAGACACCGTTGACGCGGGAGCTCGAGCGGTTCGGCAAGCAGCTGTCGCTGGTGATCCTCGGTATGGCGGCACTGATGCTGCTGGTCGGCCGCCTGATCCATGACTTCTCCATCGAAGAGCTGATCTCGGCGGCGATCGGCTTCGCCGTCGCCGGTGTCCCTGAGGGGCTGCCGGCGGTGGTCACGGTGACGTTGGCGCTCGGCGTGCAACAGATGGCCCGCCGCAATGCCATCACCCGCAGGCTGCCGGCCGTCGAGGCGCTGGGTTCGGTGAACGTCATCTGTTCGGACAAGACCGGCACCCTCACCCAGAACGAGATGACGGTGCGATCGGTGGTGACCTGCGCGCACGACTACGCGGTCACCGGCACGGGGTATCGCCCCGAGGGCACCGTCGAACTCGCCGGAGTGCCGGTGGACCTCGACGATCACCCCGATCTGCGGGCCGTCATCGTCACGATGGCGGTGTGCAACAACGCTCAGCTCACCGAGGCGGACGGCGGCTGGCACATCGTCGGGGAGCCCACGGAGGGCGCGCTACGAACATTGGCGGAAAAGGCGGGCGTCGACGACGCGGATTACCCGCGGCTCGCCGAGTTGCCGTTCGAGTCGGCCCAGAAGTTCATGGTGACCCGCAATGCCGGCCCCGACGGAGGCCGGGTCCTGCACGTCAAGGGGGCACCGGACCGGCTGCTCGACCGCGCCACCACCCAGTGCCGGGATGGGCGGCTCGAACCGCTGGACCGAGCGATGTGGGACCGCCGCATCGACGAGATCAGCGGCCAGGGACTGCGGGTACTCGCCGCCGCGCGCAAGCCGGCCCGCGACACCGGCGTCGATGCGATCTCGGTCGACGACGTGCAGGACGGCCTGGAGTTCCTCGGGGTCGTCGGCATCCTCGACCCGCCGCGGCCCGAGGCAATCGAAGCCATCCGGAAATGCCACAGCGCGGGGATCCGGGTGAAGATGATCACCGGGGATCACGCCGGCACGGCACGCGCCATCGCGCGCGAGATGGGCATCACCGATGCCCCTGACCCACCCGTGCTCACCGGTTCCGACCTGCAGGCGATGAGCCAGCCCCGGCTGCGCGAGATGGCCGACGAGGTGGACATCTACGCCCGGACCAGCCCCGAGCACAAACTGCGCATCGTCAGCGCGTTGCAGGCCTCCGGCCAGATCGTCGCCATGACCGGGGACGGTGTCAACGATGCCCCGGCGCTGACCCGGGCCGACATCGGCGTCGCCATGGGCATCAAAGGCACCGAGGCCACCAAGGAGGCCGCGGGCATCGTGCTGGCAGACGACAACTTCGCCACCATCGAGCGCGCCGTCGAAGAAGGCCGGCGCATCTACGACAACATCCGTAAGTCGGTGCTGTTTCTGTTGCCCGCCAACGGATCGCAGTCCCTGGTCATTCTCGTGGCGATCCTGTTCGGCTTCGCGTTGCCGCTGCAGCCGGTACAGATCCTGTGGGTGAACATGATCAGTGCGGTGACGCTGTCGTTGGCGCTGGTCTTCGAGAAGGCCGAGGACGGCCTGATGTCCCGGCCGCCGCGGCCGCACAACCGGTCGCTGGTGGCGCCCATCGACCTCGCGATGATCGCGCTGGTGTCGGTGCTGGTCGCGGGCGCCACGCTGGCCGTCTACTTCCTGGCGCGCGCCGATGGCCAGCCGCAGGACGTCTCCCAGACCGCTGCCGTCAACATGTTGGTGCTGGGTCAGCTGGCCTACCTGTTGAACTGCCGATTCATCACCACGTCGAGCCTGCGACCGGCGGTGTTCCGCGGGAACCCGTGGGTGTGGCGGATGTCGGCTGCGCTGCTCGTGCTGCAGGCAGCGTTTGTCTACGCCCCGTTCATGAATTCGTGGTTTCATTCGGCGCCGGTCACACCGCGAGGGTGGGCGGTGGCCTGCGGGCTCGCGGTCGTCATCTTCCTGACGATCGAGGCCGCCAAGTCCGTGGGACGCCGGCTGGGATACTGAGTTCCCGGCGGGCAGGCGTCATCGTTGCTCGCTGCGGGATAGCTGCACCCACTTCTCCCGGGGCGCAGGCTGTCTGGACGACGGGAAGTCACGCAATTCTCCGGCACCCGAAGGCTTCGCATCCCACTCGGCGAACGTCAGCGGTGACCGGATCCAGGCGTGCAGCAGGCTGTAGGTCGCCTTCATCGAATCGAGGTGGGTTCTCTCCCAGCCGTGGCTGCCGTCGACGCCGAAACCAACCAGCGCGGCGCGGGTGTTCGCACCCGCTTCGATCGCCGCGGCCGCATCGGAGCGGTAGTACCGGAACACATCGCGGGTGAACGGGATGTCCCCCTCCTCGGCGAGCCGGCAGAGCTTTCGGGTCAGGTGGTAGTCGTAGGGCCCGTGCAGATCGGACATCGGGACGGTCACGGTGTCCTCCCCCGAGTGTTGGCCCGGCGCACACACCGCGTTGTCGACCGAGATCATCTCGGCGATATCGGCGGGCAGACCCGTGCTGGCACCGTAACCGACCTCTTCGGCGATCGTGACCATGACTGCCGTGCGGTGCGGCAGCGTCACCGAGTTGTCGGTGAGGTTCTTGATCAGAGCGAGCACGACGGCCACGCCCGCCTTGTCGTCGAGGTGGCGGGAGACCACGAACCCGTCTTCGGTCAGAACCGGATTCGCCATCAGCGGGGCGTAATCGCCGATTTTCACGCCCAGCCGGATCAGGTCCTCCCGGGACGAGACCTGCCGGTCGACGCGGACTTCGACGTGGTCCCAGTCGGTGGGCTGGTTGTCCACCTCATCGCCGAACGCATGCCCGCTGGCCTTGAGCGGCATGATGGTTCCGGTGATGAACTTCTCGGTGTCCTCGCTGAGGATCCGAACGCGTGAACCGGCTGCGAAGCGCGCCGAGAAGGTGCCGACGGGTATCACTTCGAGGCGACCGTTGTCCTTGAGTGCTCGAACCATGCAGCCCGTGGTGTCCGCGTGGACCACCAACGCCCGGTCAGTCGTCGCCGATTCCCCTGGGAGTTCGACGATCAACGCGCCTCGACGGGTCAGTGAGAACGACAGACCGAAGTCCTGGAAGACCCCGCCGATCATCTGCATCACCGCATCGGTGCGCCCTGTCGGGCTCGGGGTCTGCAGCAGCGCCAGCAACATGTCGATCATCCATGCGCTGTCCGCATCGGACATGAGCACATCTTCGCGCATGACGTCTCCTCTGCGCTCGAACCCCGGATCGCGATAGACCGCCGGTTGCGCCGCGAGATGAGGTCCTCGTCTGGAGCGTAACGGTGGCCTGTCCCCGTCCGCAGCGATACGCGCGGTATGGTGCCGCGCTCGGCTTCGGAGTGCTCGCGCAGTCTGCGGCCCGATCAGTGCGGACAGGTATCGACCGATTCCCCGGCCGTCACGGTATCCACAAAATTCCGCACATCCCCGAGCGAGGCGGCGATGACGCCACGGTGGTCCTGGCCGTCGTACACCCGGTAGTCAAGATCAACGTCCTTCGCGCACATCGCCTTCGCGAGTTCGTCGACTCCGGCCGGGGATACCGCGGCATCGGCGGAGCCCTGGACGAGCATGACCGGCACCCGCGGGGCGAGGCGAACCGGATCCTGGCGGTCGAGATAGGCGCGCAGCCCATCGAGATCCGCATCCGGCGTGAACACCTGGCCCGGCGGGACGAGCGGAAGCGCATTCACCTGCGCGACACACTCGGTACGTGCCGTGGTCAGCAGCGGGCGCGCTTGGCCGGAGAAGATCCGGTCGGGTTCGATCGACGGGTCCACCACCGCGGCTCCCAGGACCAGTAGCGGCAGAAACCGCTGTGCGGCTTGCGCTTCCGGGCTACCGGCACGGATGAGGTCGACGGCCTGGTTGATTCCCACGCCGCCGGGCGCCATGGACACCGCTGCCAGTAGGTTGAGCTCGGGTGCGCGGTCCTGGGCGTCCTGCGCGGTGAACAACGCCGCCTGCCCGCCCTGACTGTGGCCCATCACCACCCATTTGGAGCCGATCCGCGGATCGACGTCCCGCGCCGCACGGACGATGTCGGTCACCGTGTTCGCTTCACTGATGCCGTCGACGTAGGGGTGCCCGCCGGGAGTACCCAGCCCCTGGTAGTCGGTTTGGACGACGGCGTAGCCGCGCGTCACCCAGCTGTCGAGGATGGGGGTGACCAGGCCGACGTAGTCGTGGACGAGTCCGTCGACGGTGTCGGCCGAGGGAGCGCAGGTGTCGGCGTACCCGGTGGTGCCGTGCGCCCAACTGATCACCGGCCAGCCACCGTCGGGTGGTGTCGACCTGGGCACCGACACGGTGCCCGACACGACGATGGGTTCACCGTGTGAGTCGTCGGAGACGTAGGTGATCAATTGGGTGTCGGCGCTGGGCAGAGCGGCGGCGGTGGTCAGCGGACGGGCGGTGAGCAACTGACCGGGACGCAGGCCGGGTTCGGTGGCGGTGGTGGTGCAGCCGGTCAGCACGGCCATCGCGACCAGGCCGGCGAACCAGCGCTGAGGGTGCTCGCTCATCGAGCACCCTTCGGCGCGAGACAGACCATGGCTTGCAGGTTATGTCGCCGGACGGCGGAATGGTCGGGAACGCGCACGCCGGAATGTCCATCCGGACAGTCGGTGCAGGAGTAGAAACTACCTATGTGCCGCCTGTTCAGCCTGCACGCCGGCCACACCGTCCCCGCGACGTTCTGGCTGTTGAACGCGCCCGACAGCCTGGCCGCGCAGAGCAGGCGCAACCCGGACGGCACCGGCCTGGGGGTGTTCGAGGCCGACGGCACACCGGTGGTGCGCAAGCAGCCGATCGCCGCATGGCGTGATCTGGATTTCGCGACCGAAGCCCGCGAGCTGACGGGTACGACGTTCGTCGCCCACGTCCGGTACGCGACCAACGGCGCCCCCAAGGACGTCAACACCCATCCGTTCCTGCAGGACGGGCGAATCTTCGCGCACAACGGTGTGGTGGGCGGCGTCGAGACGCTCGACGCGAAGATCGCCGAACTCGGCGTCACGGACCTGGTGCACGGAGACACCGACTCCGAGCGCGTGTTCGCCTTGATCACCGCGTCGGTCCGCGGTCACGGCGGCGATGTCGGCGCCGGTCTGGTGGAGGCGCTGAGCTGGCTGCGCGAGAATGTCCCGATCTACGCGGTCAACGTCCTGCTCGCCACCGCCACCGACCTCTGGGCGCTGCGCTACCCCGATACCCACGAGCTGTACATCCTCGACCGCACCGGTGCGGGCCGCGGGCGATTCGCGTTGCACAGCAAGAGAATCGCCGCGCACAGCGGCGACCTGGACTCCTCGCCATCGGTGGTCTTCGCCAGTGAGGTGATGGACGACGAGCGGTGGGAGCTGCTCCCCTCGGGCGAGCTGGTGCACGTCGACGCCGATCTGAGCATCACGCGGCGCACGGTGCTGCCGGAGCCGCCGGTCCACCGACTCACGCGGGCTCACCTCAGCCCGGCCGTGGCGTCCGCTCAGCACCCGTCCTCCTGACCAGGTGCCCGGAGGTGAACATGCAGTTGGCGGATCTGCCCCGGCCCATCGGTTACGTGCTCGGGGGCGGCGGCAGCCTCGGCGCGATCCAGGTCGGCATGCTCCAAGCACTCAGTGAACACGACATCGGCCCCGATCTCGTCGCCGGAACCTCTGTCGGATCGCTCAACGGTGCCGTCGTCGCGATCGATCCGAAGGGGGCCGCCAACCGGTTGTCGCACACCTGGGCCCGGCTGGAGAGCCACGATGTCTTCCCGGGCAACCTGCTCGTCCAGGCCGGGGCGCTGCGCCACCGTAAGACCCATCTGTTTCCCAACACCGGGCTTGCCCACTTCATCGCCGATTCGCTGGGCGAGAGCACGGACTTCGCCGACCTCGCCGTTCCGTTCGCCGCCGTCACCACGAACATCGCCACCGCACGACCACATCCGATACGGCAGGGACCGCTGCTGCCGGCGCTGTTGGCCAGCGCCGCCATTCCCGGCATCTTCCCGGCTGTCGAGTTCGACGGCCTGCACCTGTATGACGGCGGGCTGGTCGCCAACGTCCCGATCCGCCAGGCCGTCGACATGGGGGCACGGTCCGTGGTCGTGCTCGATTGCAACTTTCCCGGTGAGATGCCATATTTCCCAGCAACTCTCGCCGAGTCACTGATGTACTCGATGATGGTGATGATGCGGGCGCAGAGCATGACCGAGACACTGCTGGCCGCCGCAACGGTCCCGGTGTTGTACCTGCCCGGCCCGGCGGCCCAACCGGTGTCGACGCTGGACTTCCGCCACACCGCCGCGCTCATCGAAACGTCCTACGAGGCCGCTCGCCCGTTCCTCCGGGACCTCGAGATCACCGGCCCGGGCCTGTACGGGTCGCCGTCGGGCTGAGGCCGTCTGCGGTCACTGATCGAGCAGTCGCCGGCGACTGGCCGCGATCGGACTCTGCGCGGTCAAGCCACCGTCGAGCACCAGGGTCTGCCCGGTCATGTAGCGGGACTCGTCGGAGGCGAGGTACACCATCGCCCACCCGATGTCTTCGGGGTCGCCGATCAGGTCGAGTGCGTTGTGGCTGCGGATATCGTCGATGGCCTCCGCCGGGAGGTTGTCGCGCAGGGCGGGGGTCATGATGGCGCCAGGGGCAACAGCGTTGCAGCGCACGTTGTTTCGACCGTATTGGGTGGCGATGTACTGGGTGAGCCGGATGACGGCGGCCTTGGCCGCGCCGTAGGCGCACTGCAGGGTGTCACCGGCCAGACCGGCGACCGAGACGGTGTTGATGATCGAGCCACCGCCGTCGGCGATCATGTGCGGCAACGCCAATCGGGAGGCGACCACGGTGCTGCGCGCGTTGAGCACCATGGTCTTGTCCCATTCGGCGAGGTCCAGCCGCAGCAGGTCGAGATCCTTGCGTGGGTTGCTGCCGCCCACGTGGTTGCACAGCACGTCGATGCCGCCGAACTCGGCGACCGCATGATCGATCATGGTGGCGACCGAACTTTCGTCCATCACGTCCACGCCGATCCCGAGCGCGTTGTCGCCGATCTCGCTCGCGGCGCGGGTCGCCGCGTCGGCGTTGAGGTCGGCGATGAGCACCCGGGCGCCCTCGGCGACCATCAGTTGGGCGGCCGCGCGGCCGATGCCGCTGGCTGCGCCGGTGATGACGACCCGCTTGTTCTGTAGACGGTTCATCGCTTCCCACCCGTCCCCGTTGCCGGCGGCCTATTGCCGCCACTTGCAGGCTATGCCGCCTGCAACAGGAATGGTCCGAAACGGCGCTGTGGTCAGAGTGCGGGCCGCAAGTGCACCCGTCGGGTCGAGCCGGGTCTGCTGTTCGGGGGCTGTGAGAGACGACACCCGGTGATCATCGACACCACACGCGGGCGTCAAGGCGCGTGTGCGGGCGTGCGACGATGTTCGCCGTGCAACAACTTCAGCCGGATGTCCAGATGCTTCTCGATCAGGTGGCGGGCCTCAATGCTCCGCCGCTGGAGTCACTTTCGGTCGACCAGGCCCGCGCTGCGTTCCTGGCCGCGGGCGACGGACGGCCGACCGGCCCCGAGGTGGGCGAGGTCATCGACGGCCAGTTCCCCGGCGCCACGGGTGCGCTCAACTACCGGCTGTACCGGCCGGCGACGCCCGGCCCCCACCCGGTGATCGTCTACTACCACGCCGGCGGCTGGGTACTCGGCGACTTCGACTCCGATGATCCGCTGTGCCGCGACCTGTGTGCGCGCACCGGCGCGATCGTGCTGTCGCTGGGCTACCGGCACGCTCCCGAGCACCGTTTCCCCTCGGCGACCGACGACGCGTTTGCCGGGCTGCAGTGGGTTGCGGAGAACGCGGCCGACCTCGGCGGCCGTGCAGACCAGCTGATCGTGGCGGGATGGAGCGCCGGCGGCGGCATCGCTGCCGTGGTGGCCCAACTGGCGCGCAACGCCGGCGGCCCGCAGCTGGTCGGCCAGGCCCTGCTGACGCCGGTCACCGACAACGACATCAGCCGGCCCTCCTACGTCGAGTACGGCGAGGGCTATGGCCTCGACACGACCTTGATGACGTGGTGCTTCGACCAGTACGTGGATCCGGCCGACCGCACCGATCCGCGCGTTGCACCGCTGCGGGCCGAGGACCTGAGCGGGCTGGCCCCGGCCGTGGTGGTCACCGCCGAGTTCGATGTCACGCGCGACGAGGGCGCTGCCTACGCCGACGGGTTGGCGGCTGCCGGCGTGCCCACCACACACATCCGCGCCGAGGGCCACAACCACCTGTCGTTGAGCCTGGTCGATATCGTCGCCTCGGGTGCACCCGTGCGGGATCAGTTCGCCGCGGCGATCCGCGGGTTGCTGGGTAGCTAGACGCGGACAGTCGGCTCGAGCCGGCACCGGGCGGATTGAGGTCCGGTTGCTCGGCTCCGAGCGCGGCCCGAGGTCAGCCTGCCGAACCCGCATTCGTCAGCAGCAGGGCTGCCTCGTTGTAGGGAAACGCTCGGTAGAACAGCCGGGAACGCGGTACGACGAGGGCTGCGGCCTCTGCCTTGCTCACCACCTGGGGGTTGACGAGCGCGATAGCCCGTCCGCGCTTTCGCAGCACCGTCGGTCCGCCGGCCAACACATTCTTCAACCAGTCGGTCTGCAGGCCGTAGCCGATGAGGATGGCATAGCCATCATGGGTTCTGAACGCCAGCAGCGGCGTTCGATATGCTTACCCGACTTCCGCCCGACGTGCTCGAGCGTCCCGAGGCTCGGAAGCCACGGCGTGATCGTGCGAGCCACCGGGTTGGTGACTCGTTTGTTGAACTCTGCGACTCCGCGAGGCATGCGCATACTCGGAGTGTAGATATCGACCGACACGAAGACTCAGCAGAATCGACGCGCGCAATCGGAAAGCCTTCTGCCGGCACCACCGACGGTGGCGCACGGTGACCGCGGCCAGGTGATCAGCTGGGACCGACGCGAGGATGGGGCCACCCGAAGGTAGCCCCATCCCACACGATCAGTTCGTCGAATCAGATTGTGCCGAGCCCGCTTTCACGGAATCACCGGAATCGGCGCGCTTGACCCCGAGACGTCCGCTGCGGGTTGGGGGTCCCACGGCCGCAGAGGTGTCGGCCGCGTCGGCAGTCACGTAGGTCTTGCCGTCGTTGTCGTCGTCGTTGTCAGTGCCAAACGTGTCGCCGTCCTTGTCGCTGCCGCCCTTGACGCTGCCGTCCTTGACGGTGACGTACGTGTCTTCCTCGACAGTGACGGTCGTGCCGTCGTCTTCGACAGTGACGTCCTTCTCGGCATCAGTGGTCTCATCGACCGTGGTAGATCCGTCGTTGTCGTCGATCACCACATAGTCCCCGCCATCGTCCGAATCACTCCCGTTGCCATCCACCGGGATTTTCACCTCGCCGTCTTCGATCACGATCGTCGTGCCGTCGTCGATCGTCGTGCCGCCGTCCTTCTCGCCGTCTTCGATCACGATCGTCGTGCCGCCGTCGCCGTCGCCGTCGCCGATCACGATCGTGCCGTCGCCGTCGCCGATCACGATCGTGCCGTCGCCGTCGCCGTCGCCGTCGCCGTCGCCGATCACGATCGTGTCGCCGTCCTTGTCGCCGGGAGTCGTCGGCTCCGGTTCGGGCTCGGGCTCGGGCTCGGGCTCGGGCTCGGGCTCGGGCTGGGGCTCCGGTTCGGCCGGTTCGGCCGGTTCGGGCTCGGGCTGGGGCTCAACGCTGTTCGGCACACCGGCGATCGCCTCACCGATTGCCACCCGGATCACCTGCACTGCGGCCAGCGGTCCGGCAACCTTGAGCTCGGGATCGTAGGGGGTGAGCAACCCGACCGCCTTGACACCGCCGAGGCCGGTGCCGTGCCCGTTGAGAATCGCGCCGGTCAGGTCGGCCGGGAGGTTCACCAGCGCGTTCACCACCGCGCCTAGATCGCCACCGGACAAGCCGTCCACCACCAGCCCCGCCGAGTCGATCAGCGCGTTCACCGCCGAAAGGACCGGTCCGGTCGCCGCGAGCACCACGGCACGCAGCGTGTCCGGATCGGTGAGCACCCCGACCGCTGCGGACAGGTCGGCCACAGCGGTTCTGACCGCTTCGACTACCGCGGCACCGGGTTCAAGCACGGCAAGCCCGAGCGTCAACACCGGGTCGAACAGCGTCGTGGCCGCGCCCTGCACATCGCCACGGGCAAGCTGAGCCATAGCCGTCAACAGCGCCTCGGGAATCTCCGCGACCGCGGGCACAGCCTTGACATATGCAGTCTCGACCGACTTGAAAACTTCGATGGTGCTGTAGATCTGCGACTTCACCACCTCCTTGAGCACCGGTGCGGGATCGGTGAAAATGCCCTTGCCGATCTCAGTGGTGTAGGAGACCGATTCCTTCAGCGTCGTCGTCCACACCTTCACCGGGTCGCGATACTTCTCGTAGACCGCGACGTTGTCGCTCACCACCGCCCGTAACTCGACGGCCGGAGCCGCGGGAGCGACCGGCATCAGCGCCAGCGCACCAACGCCGACGAACGCGACACCGGCGATGAGATGCGAACGGACAGAAATGTGCACGAGACCCCTTTTTACTTGCATAGGCAACTATTGACGGGCGCAACAATAACGCAGGCGATGCCATCTCGTAACCAGATCTTTATGTTTGCCCACCTCAGAAATACAACGATGACTAACGTTCATTCCCAAATTGCACACTCGGGCCTACAAGGTGTACAAGACCCGTGCTCACACGCTTAGAAGCGCCGACCGGGCGACCGGGGCCGGCCATAGATCGTGGCGCACCACCGGTTGGACAAATTGACGATGAAAATTTGCTGCGTCCTGTACTTCGGCCGGATTATCGGGTTACCGCGACCGATGCCTCAATGCTGAGATAGCTGTTATTGATTGCCGTCGACACATCGGCCGAGCCGACGACGTCCATGAACGGTGGCACCGTCGCCGATCCGAATGCCTTGCCTGCAGGGAAGGTCCGATCAGAACTGCGGTTGACGACACCGCCCGGGAGGCGCAGTGTGACCTCAGTCACGCAATCAGCCGGGTGGTGCGGGAAGGGCGGCATGCCACGACGACGAGTCCCCTAGCAGGCCTTACTCGGTACCCCCAGTCGGGCTCGAACCGACACTGTGCGGATTTTAAGTCCGCATATCTGATGGTTTGTATGCATTGGTATTTCTCGGTACCGATGCAGAAATGGCTCTTATCTGCACATTTATTCGAACTTGCGTTGGCGTCATTAGGGGCCATTCGACGACGTGTGCTTACACCGTGTTTGCACAAGCGAAGCCCTAAGCACATGCAGTAACCACGAATCGACTTCCAGCGCTCACTCCCCATCTGGACCCAGCTATGCAGGTAGCACCGAGCGAAACACGATCTGCAGCATCCGGAGACGGGAGTTGAGACAACCGCCAGTGGGCGAATGGCGAATTGTAAATGTAAACACTTTTCGATTTCGCCGGAGAGAGAGGCAGCGATTTGCAAGAGGTGTCCCCCTGCCGCAGACCAAGGGGGTCCCCGCCAGGCAATCCGCTACACCTCAACGATTCATCGACTCGTGTCCCGTGACCGTCCCAAGCCCGCCCTCTCACCACGACTCAGGGGGGCCAGGCTCACCTACCTAGACAAGCACCCCAGCAAGTTTCGGCGCGGTCTGCCGCAAGGTGAAGTATTGAAAGCTCTGCGGTGGGCGACTGATGCCGAACGCCTCCTGCAGTGTGAAGTTGTCCGGGAGGCCGGTCATCTCGCCGACCCTAATCCCGACACCCGTGCTGCAACCCCGGTAGTAGTCCATGAACTTAGCTTTCGAGATACCTGCAACGTTGTGGAACATGTTCCATAGCTGGCGGGGCGATTCCATCACCTGTTCGCGAATGGAGAACACTCCCACAACTCGAGCGACTGGCTGTGTTGCATAAATCACCACGTGAGTCACGTCCGGCGCAAGTGGCCGCTTGCGGAATTCGACAGTCTTTCTCCCGCTTACCAATGCACTGGCGTATTCGGGATGCACGGACAGAAGCGCTAGTCGGACAGGACGTCCTTCAACCACGACAATGCACCCCCGTCTCTCACTTGTTGGATACTTTGAGGAGAGCGTGCCATCACCCGGCGTTGCACCAGTTCATTCGCGGCGATGGGCGTGTCGAGAACACGATCCAGCCGAAACCTCACCGCGAGAACGGCCCCGTTTCTGCACATGCCATCAATCTCGTTTGGAGTGTAGACGGTCCGCCGACCGGTGAAGGCAAGGACTTCGGTGGGATCCGACGAACGCAGCGTATCTTCAACTATTCCAACTACGTTGACCATCTGCTCCGTACGGGTACGCAGAAAGAGCAACGTGTCTCCAGCCCCAAGTTGGCGAGAGTTGGACTTACACAAGTACGCCTTGCGGATCGCGTTCCCGTGGTCACTCAGCCCTTCGTACAGAGACAATTGGCGACTGTCGTCGGCGACTGGGAACAGGCTCCGGTGCCATCGAGGCACGATCGGCACGAGGAAAACGCGGTCGAGCTGTAGCGCTCCAGGACCGTAGGCAATATTGAACTCAAGCGGAGATTCGATCCGGCTGGAGGAAGCTTCGGGGTACATACGCTTTGCGAGAACGACCTCACCTTTTCGACGCGTACTCGCGATCCGCATGAACCCGAAACTGGCGAACAGGTGAATGACTTCATGCTCGTGCTCGAACGCCTCGACAAAGACGGAGGTGAACCCATTGACACGAGCGTGCTCAAAGATCGCCCAAAGCAGCAACTCTCCGCGCTTCACCCCACGGGCCCGCTCTGCCACCTTGAACGTGCAAATCTTCAGCACACGACCCGGTAAGTCCCAAGTATCGTCTGACTCGTCCTTGAGGATTACAACGGCATCTAAGTCGCCCTCGGGCCCCCGCATAATCAAGCATGGACGCTCCTCGGCCGCGACCTTCTCTCGCAGCCAGGCGCGAATGTTGTACTCGGGTGCGAAGTCATTGAAGATTTGATCATCGCGATCGAGTTCGTAACCGGCGACAGTGCGGATTGCAGGGACACTTATCGGCCGAAGCTGTTGAAGGTCTAGCACGTCGAGCGCATCGCTCAATGTGAAGACTCGATCCTCCAGCCCCAAAGCTCTGGCATGCGGAAGAATTCGTAAGTCTTCCGTCACGAGCCATTGCGCTGCACCTCGGTCCAGAGCGAGCAGCAGAGTCATGTCAACCCGACTGGACTCGTTGATCCGGGGCGGATAGCCAGCCCTGGCCTGGAACCCTGGAGGCACCTCGATCGGATTCAGCACGTGATAGCGAGCGAGCTGCAGTCGGCGTTTCTGCTTATGGTTCTCGTCCCGATGACGAGCAATGTCGTCGCGAATCCCGGAACCCAGGCATAACGTGTGTCCTAGCTGCGTGGCCGAACTGTAGAGCTTTTTTGCAGCGTCAGCATTCACGTGGGGCGGGTAACTATCGCTTTCGGCCGCGATGAAAATGTTTGTGTCCAGAAGGATCCGCAAACCCGCAGCACTCAAAGCACGCCTCCCCTCTGTCTAACCCAGCATCCCGCATTGCACAGCGAAAACGTCGAAACTCCACTACGGCGGGTTTGGTGCGCCCTGCAGGATGTCGCAAATTGGCTCATTGGTATCAACCGGCCTTAGGGATACCGCGTTGTTTGCGGCAGCAGTCTTAGACGACCCTCCCTAAGTCTCGGCATTGCTGCGGAAACGGGACCGAAGTAAGAACGTGCAGCCTGCCCCAGTCGGTGGTTCAGGCAGGCCGCGCCTAACGATCGAGAAACCACCGGCGAGGTCGTACGCCTCTGAACTCCAACACCTTGCCGACGCCGGATTCAAGACCACACAGCTACTCTGATTCCGCTTTTCCACTTGTGGGCATGGGACCGAAAGAAGGCAATCACTCAATGAGACCCCGCATCTTTGTCTCTGTTGTTGGCGCGACAATGTCGCTCATCGTGCCGGGATGCGCGACTCCATCTGAGGTGGCGGCCACGACGACCGTTACCACAACTGTCACCGCCAACGGGACCCCATCAACCAGATCGGTGCGGCAGATAATCGAAGAAGACGGCCCCACTGACTGGCTCAAACGGCTTGATAGCGTCGGGCTTGGAGAGTGGCCGCTCGTTACGCTGAACGATTGGGCGTGGGATATATGCGAGCAGCTTTGGGTCGGTGGCGACTACGAAAAAATCATTGCTGCGAAAGCTGTGGGCTCCGTATCTCGCGAAGACGTGGTAGCCGTGTACCGCGCAGCGGTCGGCAAGACCTGCAACCAGCCGCCAGGCGCACCGCCCGGAATGCCTTGAACCGAAACGACGACCCGCCACACATGAAGCCATCGATGCTCTCGTGTCTCGACTGGCTTCATCTCAGAACTAAACAACTGAGACACGACCCCGACATCCACAGGGGCGATATCAACTCCCAGGTGGGTCTGTGTCAAAAGGTGACTCAAAAGAGCGGTCGCATATTGACGGGTTGTGCAACTTTTGAGACACTGTCTGCATGGCTGCGACAACCGCCCCCACCGCCACTGGGACCGTTCTGGGTTACGCCCGGGTGAGTACTGGTCATCAGTCCTTGGATCAGCAGGCCGACGCTCTTCTCGGCGCAGGTGTCGATCAGGACCGCATCTACTCGGACAAGCTTTCGGGTATGTCCACGCGTGAGCAGCGTCCTGGGTTGGTGGCTCTGCTGGACTACGCTCGAGAAGGTGACACCATCGTGGTTGTCGGTATTGATCGACTGGGCCGCAACGCTGCCGAAGTCATGTCCACAATCCGCGAACTTGGTGAGCGTGGCATTGTCCTGCGGAGCTTGCGTGAAGGTATCGACACCTCCAACGCCACTGGGCGCATGATCGCGGGTGTGCTGGCGAGCTTGGCTGAACTTGAACTTGAGCTTGGCCGCGAGCGCCGTACGGCGGCGCGTGAGGCGCGCAAGGCACGTGGGCAGGCGATCGGCCGGCCCAAAGCTCTCGACGCCCAGAAAGCCGCACTGGCACAACGGATGCACGCGGCAGGGGAACCTGCGACGACTATCGCGTCAACCCTTGGCGTCAGCCGGGCGACGGTCTATCGGGTGCTGGCACAGGAGGTCGAGTCGTAATCGCGACCCCCTAGGGGGTGCCTCCAGTGGCCCCATCAGGTCCGCCTCGTACTGCCAGCGACCCATCCTCTCTCCGAAATTGTCCGTTAACGCACCCAACGTCGCAGACCCCCACAAACGCCCAGCAAGGAGTTCCGGTTGAAGAAACGTCTCGTCAAGAGAGGAAACGCTGGCCCAAGGCTTTGCGTGGCCAGTACGATTCGGCCGCATGGGGGGCAATCAGTGGGTGGGTTTATTGGCGCGATTCTTGGCGTGATTGTCGGTGGTTTGGTCACGTTGGGAACCACAGTCCTAATTGAGCGCACGAAGTGGAAGCGTGAGGCGAGTGCGCGATGGGAAGGACGTGTGGTCGAGGCCCTGGTGGCCTATGCGGCTGCGCTCAAAATGCAGTCGAGGATGTGTCTGCGAATATCGGGCAGCTACTGGCCAACCATGACCAGCAATCCCATCGCGGCTCACGAAGGTGTGATCGAAATCGCGGAGTACGAGGACGAGCGGTCAGTGCAGTTCGAGAAGGTGCTGCTCTTGGCGGGACCAGAGGTTGTCGCCAAGGCTCGCAGATGGCAGGAGTCAGTATGGGCGCTCCACACCATCCAAGACGGTCCGAGTTCGATTTCCAAAGATGATTTCGACAAGAGGCTGGACAAGGCACGTCGGTGTCGTGACGAGTTCTACAACAGCGTGCGCACGGAACTGGGACTGGAATTGTTGCCGTCGACCCCGACACGCGCCTCGCCCGACGACCCCGCTTGGCTCTCGCCCGCCTAATGGCCGAGCAGAGTCCGGCGGCGACGGCGAAAGTTTTGCGGGAGAGCGTCCGTCGCAACACAATCCCTCACTACATAGTAAGGATGATCCCAACCGATGGCCTATCCCACGCTCGCGCTTCACCTGCTCATATCTGCGCCTGGGGACGTGCCGCTCGGCGACATGGCGGTAATCCGCAAGACGATCAGCCAGTGGAATCTCAACCTCGGGCGCGCGGTCGGGTTAACCGTGTTGCCTGTCTCCTGGACTGAGCACGCTGTCGCTGAGTTCGGCGAGCGACCCCAGGCGATCCTGAATCAACAGATCGTGGAGGAGGCAGATCTTGCCGTCGCGCTCTTCCACGACCGCCTGGGGACGCCGACCGGAGAAGCGGAATCCGGGACGGCTGAGGAGATTCAGGTACTCGTCGAGGCCGGGAAATCGGTGGCTGTGCTGGTGAACGCGACTCCGCGCCCGCCTCTCGACGGCCAGGCACTGGACGAGAGGCAGCGGCTCAGCGCCTACCTGAAGGACCTGCGCAAGACGGCGCTAGTCTTCGAGTACGCCAACGCGGGCGATCTCATCGGACAGGTGAACAATTTTCTCAGCCGTGCAACGGCGCAATTCCAGCAGTCGGTCGAGTCCTCGAAGAACGCGGAGCCGGATGGTCTGGATCCCTCTGAGGGAGTGTGGCCCCGCGTCGAGGTACGCGAGAGCGTCCGAACCGACAACAGAGGACGCGTCAGGACGCAACGCCGCTGGTCGCTGGTGCTCCACAACACTTCCCGCGGCCCAGCGTTAGACGTCGACTTCTCGTTCCTGAACGTGCCGGAAAACGCCCTCTTCCAAGTGCACCGCGAGGACGGCTCGCTCGGCACCATACCTCCCGGCCAGGAAGCACGTTTCCCTCTGTTGCTGGCCATGGGATCGCCAGACGCAGTGGAGTGCGTCGTCACGTGGACCGACGCCGCCGGTAACCCCCGCGAGACGAGGGCTACCGTCCGGACCTGACCTCGTAGAGTTCCGGTTCCAAGCGAGCGGGTCAGCTTGGTGCTGGCGTATCAGATGCAGCCTTTCATCGTGCAAGAGCATCCGGTGTCCGCTTGTGTGGCACCTCGGTCCGCAGTGCGCGCAGTAGCTCAGGCATCCGTCGAAACCCGCCTCACATAACCAACGGTTTGACCTGCGTATTCTTAGCGCACCCAACGCGGCAAACCCCCGCAAACGCCCAGCAAGAAGTTCCGCTTCAACTTCATATTCCCGTGATCTCGGTGTGCGTGAGGGGACGGTCATAATCAGCGCGGAACTCGCCGCGTACGGCACCTTCTCGACGCGTCAGGCGGAACATTTGGTTCCGCTTGAGGGAACTGTTCGTTCCTACAAAACCGCCCTGGCCTGCGCAGTCATGGCGCGCTTATAAGACTCTCTTTCAAGTAGCTCGGAGTCGTAGTCACGGACAGTGATGTGTGTCGTCGGTGATGGCGTAATCGCCATGCAGTGACGGCAAGGTTCGTCCGATCCCGCAAGTCCGCTACTGACTGCGTCAGCCGGAAGGACGAGGCAGTTCGCGTCGCTCATCTGATGGAGCTGGCCCGACTTGATTGCATCGCCTCGTGCCTTGCGAATCCCTCGCGGACTCGCCGTGGCGATCCGCCCACCGGGATGTGCGACGGTGAGAATCTCGGCTACTTTACCGTCTTCAAATGTTGCGTGCCCGTTCGGCTTTGCCTGCCACATAGCCAACCAGTAGAGCCGTTCGCGCAGCGTTAGGCTGTGATTGTTCGCCTGGCTCTTGGCGAACTCTTCTCGGACCATTTTGTATTTTGGTATGCGCCGGAGTCGCTTACCTGGTTCTCGGCTCACAGAGCGCCCTTCGTGCTGACGGCTTCGTTCGAGGCGATCCACAACGCCAGCTTGTCGGCGGGATACACCACTGTCTTCTTGCCGAGCTTGAAGCTGGGCGGTCCCTCGTTGCAGTGACGCCACCACCGCAATGTTCCTTCGGGGATGCCCGTCTGCAGAGTCACCTGCTTCGTTCGCAAGAGATCAGTGGTCATGTCCTGCTCCATCTTCCAGCGGGGAATCGTTCCGCTTCCCCTCAACAAGTCATCCGTTGGCCACGCGGCGCCGGTTCGCTCGGCCTTGCCAACAGAAACAACGATAGGCAACCGAAAAGTTGGGTTCCGGGGAAAATTGAACCGCACGGCGACCGGGGTTTACGTGGAACGATGATCGCCAGTGTTGCGGTCTATCGAAACCTCCCAAGGAGGCGCTAAGCGACGGCGGCGATTGCCTCACCCAGAGCGTCAGCGACGCCAGCAAGATCGTCACTCATCAAGTGCCCGTAACGATCCAGCGTCATTGTCGCCGTGGCGTGCCCGAGCATGCGTTGCACCACTTTGACGTTGGCACCAGCCGAGATAGCCAACGATGCCGCCGTGTGTCGTAGGTCGTGCGGTGTGGCGTAAGGGAACACCGGTGTTGTCTCCTCGCCCTTCGGCTCCGCTTTCCGCTCCTCTGCAGCGGCTTCCCGAAGTGGCTTAAGCGCATTGTCGAACGCCCACCGGTACTCACCAAGCGGTAACACACCACCTTTGCGTGACGGGAAGACATAGGCGTCAGGATCGGAGGGCAGCTCCGCCTTCAACCGCTCCCAAACAGGTGCTGGTACTGGGACCGTTCTCGCCTCCCCACTCTTCGTGTCCGTCTCCACAATGCCCCGTTTCGCCACGTTCGTAGCCGACGCCTTCACGGTGATCTCGCGATTGCCAATATCCCTGCGCCGCAACGCCGCAGCTTCCCCAAAGCGAAGGCCGCAGTAACCAAGGACCAATGTAAGCGCTTCAAACCGACCTGTGCCGCTAGCCAAGTCGAGTAGCTGACGATGCATCAGGCAATGCATCTCTTTCTGCTTCTTCTCCCTGGGCAGTTCCGAACGTTCAACCTCGGCAGCGATGTTCTTAGCCGCGAGTCCAGCACGCACCGCGTATTTGAACACCGCACCCATCAGCTGATGCGTCTGCCGTATCCGGCTTGGTGAGAGCCCGGTGCCCGACTGGGATCCATTCACCGACAGCTCTGCGATCCACGCAGACAGGTCGCCATAGGTGATGGCCTTCACCGGCCCATCACCCCACTTGGGCAACACGAGGTTATCGAGGATGGAGCGGTAACCAGCGACCGTACTGGGCTTGCGGTGAGCTTTGGTCTTGAACCACTGCTCTGCAACGACTCGGAAGGTGTCGGCACCTACGTCAGGGCTCACCCAAACATTCGTGACCACCTTGCCGCGTTCAGTGTTTGACCACTTCTCGGCTTCAACCTCCGTGCGGAAGTCCTTTGTTCGCGATTTGCCATCGTCGCCGACATACCAGCCGCGCCACCGGCTACCTATACCCTGCGGCTTCCCGAGGCCCTCCGCCCATCGGCCTGTGGCGCGCTTTGTGGGCCTACCCCGCTTGTCCTTCCATAGATCGATCACACCTCCCGTACCGGGCGTGCGCCTTATGGCGCGGGGCGAATGGGAACGCGCAGCGGGTGTGCCGTCCAAGTCGACCGGTTCGGTATCCGCAGGTACTGACGTCGTCTCCACGGCCCCGAGCTTACAAGCTGCATACATATCAGCACCGCGACAAAACAAATATAAGCCCTGAGCTGGTACCCCCAGTCGGGCTCGAACCGACACTGTGCGGATTTTAAGTCCGCTGCCTCTGCCAATTGGGCTATGGGGGCATGTACCGGTCAGAGCCTAGTTGTCCCGTGCCCCGGCAGTCGGGCCAGCCATCGAATACCGCGATACCGGTAGGCGGCCGCGAGGTAGCTACCTAGTTCGGCGCCGGTGGCGGCTGTGGTTCGAACGGTGTGTACCACCACCATTGGGCGCGTTCGCCGGTCGGTCCTTTGCACGGTGGTACGTCTGGTGGGTCTGTGGTGGGTGGGCGGGCCAGGGATGCCCCGGTCATCGGATCGCCGTCGCTGTCGGTGACGCGGAGCCGGTGGGCGGGCCCGGTGAGGGTGATCCCACCACGGTGGTGCATGCGGTGGTGAAATGGGCAGAGCAGCACCAGGTTGTCCAGCTCGGTCGGGCCGCCGTTCTCCCAGTGCACGAGGTGATGGGCGTGCAGACCGCGGGTGGACCCGCAGCCGGGCACCACACAGGTCTTGTCCCGGTACTCCAGGGCTCGGCGGAGTCGGCGGCTGATGGTGCGGGTGGTCCGCCCGGCCCCGATCGGGGTGCCGTGGCGTTCGAACCACACCTCGCAGGTGGCGTCACAGAGCAGGAACCGGCGCTCCTCATCGGTAAGCGCCGCTCCCAGATGCAGGGCGGCGACCGGCTTGTCGGCGTGGCGGTCCAGATCGACATGCGCCACCACGGTGGTGCGGGTACCGTGCGGGCGGGCCGCCGCGTCAGCGTCCCAGCCGGCCTCGATCAGGCTCATGAACGCATCGGTGGTGTCCGGGAACGGCGGTGCCTGCTCGCAGGTCTGCGCACCGGCCTGCTCATCGTCGCTGTCGCCGGCGTCGTGATCGCGTCTCCAGTCCGCGACCAACGCATCCTTGTGCGAGGCCACCGCCGCATCGAACTTCGCGGCCTCCAGCTTCGGCAGCCGAATCTTGTACGTCGTATACCCTTCACTGTCATAGGAACTGAACCCGCGCTTGGGTTCGGGCTTGCGGTCGGGATCGGGGCGGGGTTCCTGCTTGACCGCGGTCCGCAGCTGGGTGACCGTGGCGTACTGCACCAGATTCGCGTAGTGGTCATCGCAGCCCGCGCCGGCCCGTTCGGCGATCACCCCGACCCGGTCCAGCGACAACCGGCCCTCCCGCAATCCCTCTGCCAGACGAGGCAACTCGTCGAGGCGGTGCGCCACGGCGACCATGGTCTCGGCATTGCGCGGGGTCACTCCGGCCTTCCACGCGACCAGGGCCTCGATCGAGCGGCATCCGGTGCCACCCCACAGCGGGTTGCCGTCGGCCGCACCTCTGCCGTCGATCTCGGCCACGATCTCCACCAACCGGCCATCGATGGCATTGCGCTGCCCGGTCAGCTCCGCGATCTCCGCGAACAACGCATCCAGCCGCGGCTCGACGTAATTCTCGGCGAAAGGAGTTGTCGGAGGCGGCATACCAACATTCTCGCAGAGGGGTCCGACAAGTGAATCGATGTCGCGACGGCAGCTGCATCGCCCTCGGCCGAGCAACAATCCGCGTCAGGAAATCCGCCGACACCGTCAAGATTCCATATGAACCACCCAAACGTGCCCCGCGGACCGAGCACCCTGGAGCAATGCACGACACCGAACTGCGCGGCCCGCTCCCCCGGCGCATGTGGCGCCAACTTCTCGACGGCATAACGCCATGGGGCTCAATCGATATCCGCCCGGTCCGCTGGGGCGGCACCTGCTACCGACTCGTGCTCTATCCGCCCGGCATCACCCACGCCGAACGACGCCGGGTACGGCTATGGCGCGGCTGGCCCATGTGGGGTGCCGGACTGTGGCTGCTGATCCTGATGGTGCTGGCCCGCACCACCGATCCGTGGACAGCACTGGGGTGGGCCACCGCCGGGTACCTGGCCGCCGGCGCGGCAGCCTACGTGTGGGCCGGCGACATCCGCGGGCGCGTGCGCACCGCGGAAGTGCACGTACTCGCCTCGAAAAACGATGTGCCGACACTCATCCGGTCACGGGTCATCCGATCGCTGGGCACCACGATGGCTCGCGCCGACGAACAACTGGCGGCCGGAGAAATCCGTTCGGCCGACTACGAAGCAACCTGGTGGCGGGTCTACGACCGTCTGACGCCGGGCGTCTTCGAGGCCGGAATCCGATGATGGACCTGCTGGCGGCGCTCATCCTGCTCGGCGCGCCCGCCGCCGCCCTGTTCGCGATTCGCTGCGCCATCAACCACCAGGGCCGCGACGATCGCGGCGCCTGACCGCACCCGGTCAGCTGGTCGGCGGCTCGAATGTCGCCTCGGGGTGACTACGCACCCATTCCTCTTGCTGCTCAGCGACTTTACGATGCATACGGGACAGCCACGCCAGCCCGCCGCCGATCAGCAGCACAGCCAGCACCACGCCGACGACACCGGCCGCCATCGAACTGTTGGCGAACGAGAACAACCCGATGACCAGTGCGAGCACGCCCAACCCGACCGCGATCAGGCCGGGTGAGTTCTTTCCGGCCTTCATCGTCTCGCCGGCGTGCTGCCGGTAGGTACGGGCGTGATCGACCGGATCTCTCGAATTATCAGGCATGCCATCCTCCTTACTCATACGCCGGGTACGTCGACTGCTTGAGTACCCGTGCCAGATGCACCGCATTCCGTGCGGCGGCCGCGGTAGTCGCGGCCACCTGCTCGGGGACCCCGTCGAGGTCCTTGTAGTCCTCGGACCCCATGGCAGGGCCGGTCCAGTACGTGCAGCCCTGCGCCGGGATGCTGTAGCCGACATCGTTGAGGCCCTGGAACACGTCGGCGACCACCTTGTGCGCCCCGTCCTCGTTGCCCACGACGCTGACCAGCGCCACCTTGCCGGCCATGACGGGTCGGCCCTGGTCATCGGTGTTGGACAGTTCGGCGTCCAGCCGCTCCAGCACCCGCTGGGTCACCGATGACGGGTGTCCCAGCCAGATCGGGGTACTGAGCAGCAGAATGTCCGCGTCCAGCACCTTCTGCCGGATCTGCGGCCACTGGTCGCTGTCGCCCATATCGGCCTCCACACCTGGGGCGATGTGGAAGTCCACACAACGAACCGCTTCGCATACTGCGCCTTCCTTGCGAAGGGACTGGAAGACATGCTCGGCCATCAACTCGCTACTGGAGGGAGCCGGGCTCGGTTTCAGGCTGCAGACCAGCGCGATCGCGCGCACAGGTGAAGACTCGTCGGCGGTCATGCCTGCTGAAGTACCCGGTGCGCGGCAACCTGAACCGTTTCGCCGCCGACCGGGTCGGGTACCAGTGCTGCAACGCGACCACAGCCCCCCGGCGCGTCCATCCAAATGATCACTGCCTCAGGGAGGTTCATCATGAGTGCACCGGACATCCGCTCGACCGGCGATGTCGTCGACTATCTGAAGGCCCAGCACGCGACGATTCGGGAACTCTTCACCGAAGTTCTCGACGCGGCCGGCGCCGAGACCCGTGACCAGGCATTCACCCGTCTTCGCACCATGCTCGCCGTCCACGAGACGGCCGAGGAGATGGTGGTGCACCCGCGGGTCCGGCGCAAGATCGACGGCGGCGCGCAGATCGTGGACGAGCGGCTCGCCGAGGAGCACGACGCCAAGGTGCTGTTGCGCGACATCGAGCAACTCCCGCGCGACAGCGCGGAGTTCAGCAAGGCAGTCATTCACCTCCAGGCCGCCGTCCTCAAGCACGCGGAGGCCGAGGAGGAGCTCGAATTCACCGCACTGGAAGCGGAATTGGATGACGACGAGCTGAACAAGCTGGCCGATGCGGTCGCGGTCGCCGAACGGATCGCCCCGACCCACCCGCATCCCGGCGTCGAATCGGCCGCCGCCAACTTCGCCGCCGGTCCGTTCGCCTCCGTATTGGACCGGGCCCGCGACGCTCTCAGCGGGGTGTTGGCGTCCAGGACGTCCTGACCTCGGGCGCAGACCCGGAGGGCACGAACGTCACCGACGGCCGGGGCACCCGCCAGCGGGCGCAGCCCTCGTCGATCGCCTCGTCGACGGCCGTCGCGATCGCACCCAGCTCCGATTTGTCACCGTCGATCCAGGCCGCCGTGGGCCCGCCGGTCAA
Organism: Mycolicibacterium diernhoferi; assembly: GCF_019456655.1. Taxonomy (NCBI): domain Bacteria; kingdom Bacillati; phylum Actinomycetota; class Actinomycetes; order Mycobacteriales; family Mycobacteriaceae; genus Mycobacterium; species Mycolicibacterium diernhoferi. Next base: position 4,892,399 of record NZ_CP080332.1, read on the forward strand.
GCTGATCCGGGTCAACGGCGGCCCGCCGGATCGCATTTGGGCGATCCGGCCCAGCAGTTGCCCAGCAGCCGTGCCCCAGTCCACGGGCGCGCAACCTCCGACGTCGCTGTGCAATCCGATCACGTCGAGGCCTCCCTCGTCCGGCACCGCCGGGCATCCGTGGTCCACGTGCACGAGCGTGCCGGGCGGCGCGCAGGAGACGAGCACGCCGGCCTGCTGGCCGGTCGACACCACGAACCGCTGTACCCCGGCCGCCACCGCTTCCCGAATGGGCTCGGCGGCCCCACCGCAGCGCAGCACCACCTGAGCGACCGGCACACGGCACCAACCCGCCAGGTCCATCTCGGTCGAGTCGCCCGCGTACACCGTCACGCCGTGCGCCCGCACCCAGTCGGCCACCGCAGGATCGCCGAGCACTGCAGCGGGCAATCCGCACCCGGCCAGCGGTAACAATCGCCGGATGACCCGCATCGCGGCCGGCAGTCGGTGCCGGCCGCACGGTCGAGGCCTGTGCAGAACTGTCATGCATCCGGTGTACGCACCGAGCCTGCGTGCCCGCTGTGTGCTTTCGTAACGCCGGCCGTGCGCGGGTGCCCGCGCATGGAGTCCGTAAAGATGCCCGTAACGGGCGTCAAGGAACCATCAACGCGCAGGTCGGACCGGCTTTACCGGCATACGTTGGCGTCCGCGGACCACCACCTCCGGGGTCTGCGTCAACGATTTCAGGAGTGCTGATCACACCGTGACGACAGCGATATCCACCGTCATCTACCTCGCGCTGACCGTGGCGGTATTCGCCCTGCTCGGCCTGGTCCAGAGGTTGGTCGAACGACTGTGAACCTTGCCAACACCGTCGGCCTGGTGCTGGCGAGTCTGATCGCCCTGTTCCTGTTCGCCGCCCTGCTCTTCCCCGAGAGGTTCTAGTGACCACCACCACCGCGGGACTGCTGTTCCTGGCAGCACTCGTCGTCGTGCTGGCCGCCACCCACGCGCCGCTGGGCGACTACATGTACCGGGTTTACAACGGCGAGAAGAACACCCGCATCGAACGCGGCATCTACAAGCTGATCGGCGCCGACCCGAAGGCCGAGCAGACCTGGGGCGCCTACACCCGCAGCGTGCTCGCCTTCTCGGCGGTCAGCATCGTGTTCCTGTTCGTCCTCCAACTCGTGCAGGGCAAGCTGCCGCTGCACCTGAACGACCCGGGCACCCAGATGACCCCGGCGCTGGCCTGGAACACCGCCGTCAGCTTCGTGACGAACACCAACTGGCAGGCCTATTCCGGGGAGTCCACCCAGGGCCACCTGGTCCAGATGGCCGGCCTGGCGGTGCAGAACTTCGTCTCGGCGGCCGTCGGGATGGCCGTGGCGATCGCGTTCGTACGCGGCCTGGTCCGGCGCAGCACCGGCGACCTCGGCAATTTCTGGTCCGACCTGGTGCGCGGCAGCCTGCGAATTCTGTTGCCCATCTCCGTCATCGGCGCCATCATCCTGATCGCCGGTGGGGTCATCCAGAACTTTGCGCTGCACGACGAGGTGGTCAACACCATCGCCGGCGGGCAGCAGACCATCCCGGGCGGCCCGGTGGCCAGCCAGGAGGTCATCAAGGAGCTCGGTACCAACGGCGGCGGGTTCTACAACGTCAACTCCGCGCACCCATTCGAAAACCCCAACAGCTGGACCAATTTCCTCCAGATCCTGCTTATCTGCCTCATCCCGTTCGCGATGCCCCGCACCTTCGGCCGGATGGTCGGCGGAAAGCACGGGCGCCGTCAAGGTCTGGCGATCGTCGCCGTCATGGGCACCATCGCGACGTTGAGCGTCGGTCTCCTGATGCAGTTCCAACTGCAGGCGCACGGCACCGTGCCCAGTGCCGTCGGATCGGCCATGGAAGGGGTCGAACAACGGTTCGGTGTGGCCGATTCCGCGGTGTTCGCCGCGACGACAACCCTGACCTCCACCGGCGCGGTCGACTCATTCCACGACTCTTACACCAGCCTCGGCGGGCTGATCACCATGTTCAACATGCAGCTCGGTGAGGTCGCGCCCGGCGGCGTCGGCTCGGGCCTGTACGGCATGCTGATCCTGGCCATCATCACCGTGTTCGTGGCCGGTCTGATGGTGGGACGCACCCCGGAATACCTGGGCAAGAAGATCACCCCGCGGGAGATCAAGTTCGCCGCAACGTATTTCCTGATCACGCCGCTACTGGTACTGACCGGCACGGCGCTGGCCATGGCCATGCCCGGACAACGTGCGAGCATGCTCAACAGCGGACCGCACGGCCTGTCCGAGGTGCTGTACGCGTTCACCTCGGCGTCCAACAACAACGGCTCGGCGTTCGCCGGCATCAGCGTCAACACCGAGTGGTACAACACCGCGCTGGGCCTGGCCATGGTGTTCGGCCGATTCCTGCCCATCATATTCGTGCTCGCGCTGGCCGGTTCGCTTGCCGCGCAGGGCAAGACACCCGAGTCCGCCGGCACGCTACCCACCCATCGGCCGCAGTTCGTCGGAATGGTGGTCGGTGTGACGCTGATTCTGGTCGCGCTGACCTTCCTGCCCATGCTTGCGCTCGGCCCCCTCGCTGAAGGAATTCACTGATGCCCACCGCCACCACCATCGATGCGGCCACCACGACGCAGCCGCACAACCCCCAGAGGTCCGTCCGGGGTGGGCTGCTGGACCCGCGCATGCTGTGCAAGTCCCTGCCCGGTGCGCTGCGCAAGCTCGACCCGCGCACGCTGTGGCGCAACCCGGTCATGTTCATCGTCGAGATCGGGGCGGTACTGGCTACCTGGTGCGCCGTGCTGGATTCCAGCTGGTTTGCCTGGTTGATCGTCGGGTGGCTGTGGTTGACGGTCATCTTCGCCAACCTGGCCGAAGCCGTCGCCGAGGGCCGCGGTAAGGCGCAGGCAGCCAGCCTGCGCAAGGCCAAGACCGACACCATGGCCCGCCGGCTGACCGACTCGGGCCGCGAGGAGCAGGTCGCCGCCCCGCTGCTGCAGCGGGGCGATATCGTCGTCGTCGAGGCGGGGCAGACCATTCCCGGTGACGGCGACGTCATCGAAGGTATTGCCTCGGTGGATGAATCGGCCATCACGGGTGAATCCGCACCCGTGGTCCGTGAATCGGGCGGGGACCGCTCGGCGGTGACCGGTGGCACCACCGTGCTGTCCGACCGCATCGTCGTGAAGATCACCCAGAAACCCGGCGAGAGCTTCATCGACCGGATGATCGGCCTGGTCGAGGGCGCCAACCGGCAGAAGACCCCCAACGAGGTCGCGCTCAACATCTTGCTGGCCTCGTTGAGCATCATCTTCGTCTTCGCGGTCGCCACCCTGCAGCCGCTGGCCATCTTCTCCAAGGCCAACAACCCTGGTGTGCCGGACTCCTTGTCGCTCAACGGTGATGGTGTCACCGGCATCGTGCTGGTGGCACTGCTGGTCTGCCTGATCCCGACCACCATCGGCGCCCTGCTCAGCGCGATCGGCATCGCCGGCATGGACCGGCTGGTGCAGCGCAACGTGCTCGCCATGTCCGGCCGGGCCGTCGAGGCCGCAGGCGACGTGAACACCCTGCTGCTCGACAAGACCGGCACCATCACCCTCGGCAACCGGCAGGCCGCCGCGTTCACACCCCTGACCGGTGTCACCACCGAGCAGCTCGCCGACGCCGCCCAGTTGTCCAGCCTGGCCGACGAGACCCCCGAGGGCCGTTCCATCGTGGTGTTCGCCAAACAGGAGTTCGGTCTTCGGGCCCGCACCCCGGGCGAGCTGGAGAACGCCACCTGGGTTGAATTCAGCGCCACCACAAGGATGTCCGGCGTCGATGTCGGCGACCGCCGGCTTCGCAAGGGAGCGGCCGGGTCGGTTGCCGCCTGGATCCGCTCCGAGGGCGGCACCGTCCCCCCCGAACTCGACGATCTCGTCGAGAGCATCTCCGCGGCGGGCGGAACGCCGCTGGCCGTCGGCGAGCTGCATGACGGGCAGGCCCGCGCTCTGGGTGTCATCCACCTCAAGGACGTGGTGAAACACGGTATGCGGGAACGCTTCGACGAGATGCGCCGGATGGGCATCCGGACGATCATGATCACCGGCGACAACCCGATGACCGCCAAGGCCATCGCCGATGAGGCCGGTGTCGACGACTTCCTCGCCGAGGCGACGCCCGAGGACAAGATGGCGCTGATCAAGAAGGAGCAGGCCGCCGGACTGCTCGTCGCGATGACCGGTGACGGCACCAATGACGCACCGGCGCTGGCCCAGGCGGACGTCGGGGTGGCCATGAACACCGGGACCTCGGCGGCCAAAGAGGCCGGCAACATGGTCGATCTGGACTCCGACCCGACCAAGCTCATCGAGATCGTCGAGATCGGTAAGCAGCTGCTGATCACCCGGGGCGCCCTGACCACCTTCAGCATCGCCAACGACATCGCGAAGTACTTCGCGATCATCCCGGCGCTGTTCGTCGCGCTGTTCCCCGGACTGGACCTGCTGAACGTCATGCGGTTGCACAGCCCGCAGTCGGCCATCCTGTCCGCGGTGATCTTCAATGCACTGGTCATCGTCGCGCTGATCCCGCTGGCGCTCAAGGGTGTGCGCTACACGCCCAGCAGTGCGTCGAAGTTGTTGAGCCGCAACCTCTGTGTCTACGGGCTGGGTGGGATCATCGCGCCCTTCATCGGCATCAAACTGATCGACCTGCTCATCCAACTCTTCCCGGGAATGTGACATGAACTTCGCCAATCTCATCCGCCGGCACACCGCCGCGCTGCGCGCCCTGCTGGTGCTGACAGTCATTCTGGGCATCGCCTACCCGGTGTTCATCTGGCTGGTGGCGCAACTGCCCGGTCTGCGCGACAAGGCCGATGGTTCCCTGATCGAGGTCGACGGCAAACCGGTGGGCAGCAGCTTGATCGGGCAGCTGTTCACCGACACCGACGGAAACCCGCTGCCGCAGTACTTCCAGTCCCGGCCCTCGGCGGCCGGCGACGGCTACGACCCGCTGTCGACCAGCGCCTCGAACCTGGGGCCGGAGGACATCGTCGACACGGCCGCCCGGACCAGCCTGCTGACCGAGGTGTGCACCCGCAGCCTGGCCGCCGGCGCACTGGACGGCGTCAGCGGCGCCCGCCCGTTCTGCACGAGTGACGGCGTGGGCGCGGTGCTGTCGGTGCTCGGCCCCCGCGACGCCCGCGGCAACGTGAGCGCACCCACCGAAGTCATCAGCGTCAACCAGATCTGCCCATCCACCCCGTTCGTCTCGACCTACCGCGGCGTGCCGGTGCGGTGCAATGACGGCACCGACCACACACCCGGCCAGATCGTCCCGATCCGCGGCGCCGGGGCCGACCCCGCGGTGCCCGCCGACGCCGTCACCGCCAGCGGCAGCGGGCTGGACCCGCACATCTCCCCCGCCTACGCCGCCCTGCAGGTCGATCGGGTCGCGGCGGCCCGCGGGATCAGCCCCGAGCAGGTCCGCACGCTCGTCGATCAGCACACCGACGGGCGCACCCTGGGGTTCATGGGCGAGCCGGGGGTCAACGTGGCGCAGTTGAACCTGGCGCTCGACGATCTCGGCGAGAAGCTTGCGGTTCACCGCGACGATCTAGGTGGATGATGAGCAGGTGACCGACCGACCGAAACGCGGTGAGCTGCGCATCTACCTGGGTGCGGCTCCCGGCGTCGGCAAGACCTTCGCGATGCTCGGCGAAGCGCACCGTCGACTCGAGCGCGGCACCGATCTGGTGGCGGCCGTGGTCGAGACCCACGGCCGCAAGAAGACCGCCGAGCTTCTCGAGGGCATCGAGATCATTGCGCCGCGCTACATCGAATACCGCGGCTCCAAGTTCCCCGAACTCGATGTGGCCGCTGTACTCGAGCGCCGCCCACAGGTGGTGCTCGTCGACGAACTGGCGCACACCAACACCCCGGGCAGCGCGAATCCCAAACGCTGGCAGGACATCGAAGAACTCCTCGAGGCCGGGATCACGGTCGTCACCACCGTCAACGTCCAGCACCTGGAGAGCCTCAACGATGTCGTCGCCCAGATCACCGGCGTCGAGCAGCAGGAGAAGGTGCCCGATGAGGTGGTGCGCGCCGCCGATCAGATAGAACTGGTCGACATCACCCCGGAAGCGTTGCAGCGCAGGCTGTCCCACGGCAACGTTTACACCTCCGAACGGATCGACGCGGCCCTGTCGAACTACTTCCGGCGCGGCAACCTGACCGCACTGCGCGAACTGGCGCTGCTGTGGCTGGCCGATCAGGTCGACGCCGCGCTGGCAAAGTACCGCTCGGACAACAACATCACCGCCACCTGGGAGGCCCGCGAGCGGGTGGTGGTCGCGGTCACCGGGGACAGGGAATCCGAGACGCTGGTGCGCCGTGCCTCCCGCATCGCATCCAAGTCCAGCGCCGAGCTGATGGTCGTGCACGTGGTGCGCGGCGACGGCCTGTCCGGGGTGTCGGCGCCCATGATGGGTGTCATCCGTGACCTGGCCGTCAGCCTGGGCGCCACATTGCACACCGTCGTCGGCGATGACGTACCGGCCGCGCTGCTGGACTTCGCCCGCCAGATGAACGCCACCCAGCTCGTCGTCGGTACCTCGCGGCGGTCACGCTGGGCGCGGATCTTCGAGGAGGGCATCGGCGCCACGGTGGTGCAGAACTCCGGCAGCATCGACGTGCACATGGTCACCCATGGCGGATCCCGCCGGACCACTGCACCCGGCTCACACCGATGGCAGCGCAATGCCCTGTCCTGGACCTCCGCCGTACTGGTCCCCGCCGCACTGACCGCCATGGCCGTCCTGGTGCTCGACCCGTACCTGGGGCTCAGCGGGGAGAGCGCCCTGTTCTTCATCGGCGTACTGGCCGTCGCGCTGCTCGGCGGGGCGGCCCCGGCGGCACTGTCGGCGGTACTGTCCGGGCTGCTGATCAACTACTTCCTGGCCGAACCTCGGCACACCTTCACCATCTCCGAACCCGACAGCGCCATCACCATCGCGGTGCTGCTGGTGGTGGCGGTCGCGGTGGCCGCGCTGGTGGACGGGGCCGCCAAGCGGGCCCGGGAGGCCCGGCGCGCCTCCCAGGAAGCCGAACTGCTGGCCCACTTCGCCGGTTCGGTGCTGCGCGGGGCCGACCCGGTGGCCCTGCTCGAACGGGTCCGGGAGGTGTACTCGCAACGTTCGGTGAGCCTGTTGCGGGAGAGCGCCGAGGGAACCACTGCCGTCGCCTGCGCGGGCAACGATCCGTGCCTGGACCTCGGCGACGCCGACACCGCCGTCGAGGCCGGTGACGACGAGTTCTGGCTGGTGCTGGGCGGACGCAGGCTCTCCGCCCGCGACCGGCGGGTGCTCGGTGCGGTGGCCAAACAGGCCGCCGGCCTGGTCCGCCAGCGCGAGCTGATCGAGGAGGCCGGGCGGGCCGAGGCCATCGCCCGCGCCGACGAACTGCGCCGCTCGCTGCTCTCGGCGGTGAGCCACGATCTGCGCACCCCGCTGGCCGCGGCCAAGGCCGCGGTCTCCAGCCTGCGCAGCGACGACATCGGATTCTCGGCGGAGGACACCGCCGAGCTGCTGGCCACCGTCGAGGAATCGGTGGATCAGCTGACCGCGTTGGTGGGCAACCTGCTGGACTCCTCGAGGTTGGCCGCCGGTGTGGTCAAACCCGCGATGCGCCGGGTCTACGTGGAAGAGGCCGTCGCGCGCGCGCTGATGGGTATCAGCCGGGGCACCAACACCTTCGGCAGTAGCGGAGTGGACAGGGTGAAGGTGGAGGTCGGTGACGCGGTGGCGCTCGCCGATGCCGGTCTCCTGGAACGCGTCCTGGTCAACGTCATCGACAATGCGCTGCGCTACGCCCCCGACAGTGTGGTGCGGGTCAACGCCGGCCAGATCGGGTCACGGGTGCTGATCACCATCGTCGACGAGGGTCCGGGGATCGCCCGCGGCGCCGAGGACCAGCTGTTCGCCGCGTTCCAGCGGCTGGGCGACCAGGACAACTCCACCGGAGTGGGCCTGGGACTGTCGGTGGCCCACGGTTTCGTCGACGCGATGGGCGGCACCATCGCGGCCACCGACACCCCCGGTGGCGGGCTCACCGTGGTGATCGACCTGGCCGCACCGGAGGCGGGCCCGGGCGAGCGAAGCGACGGGGATGGATCACGATGACCCGGGTTCTGGTGATCGACGACGAACCGCAGATCCTGCGGGCGCTGCGGATCAACCTGTCGGTGCGCGGCTATGAGGTGAGCACCGCCGCCACCGGCGCCGATGCCCTGCGGGTGGCCGCCGATCACCGCCCCGATGTCGTCATCCTGGACCTCGGTCTACCCGACATGTCCGGCATCGACGTGTTGGCCGGGCTGCGCGGATGGCTGACCGCCCCGGTGATCGTGCTGTCGGCGCGCACCGACTCCTCGGACAAGGTGGAGGCGCTGGACGCCGGCGCCGACGACTATGTCACCAAACCGTTCGGCATGGACGAGTTCCTGGCCCGGCTGCGGGCCGCGGTCCGGCGCGCCAGCAGCTCGACCGAGGAGGACCAGCCTGTCGTCGAAACATCCTCCTTCACAGTCGATCTGGCCGCCAAGAAGGTCACCAAGAGCGGTACCGAGGTGCACCTGACGCCCACCGAGTGGGGAATGCTGGAGATGCTGGTGCGCCACCGCGGCAAATTGGTCGGGCGCGAGGAACTGCTCAAAGAGGTGTGGGGGCCGTCGTACGCCAAGGAGACGCACTATCTGCGCGTCTACCTCGCGCAGTTGCGGCGCAAGCTCGAAGTCGACCCGTCCCATCCCAAGCACCTGATCACCGAGGCAGGGATGGGCTACCGCTTCCAGGAGTGACCGGCCCGGGGGATGATGGGCGGGTGAGCATCCTCGGCCGTAAACGCGCAGACCTGCGCATCTACCTGGGCGCTGCTCCCGGTGTCGGTAAGACCTACTCGATGCTCGCCGAAGCGCACCGCCGGTTGGAACGCGGCACCGACGTGATCGCCGCGGTGATCGACACGCACGGGCGCCCGCGGACGGCCCAGCAGGTCGCGGGCATCGAGGTGATCCCCCCGAAGATCATCGAGCACGAAGGCCGCCGGCATCTGGAACTCGACGTCGCGGCGGTGCTCGCCCGGCGTCCGCAGGTGGTCCTGGTCGACGACCTGGCGCACGACAACGCCCCGGGCAGCCGTCATGCGCACCGCTGGCAGGACGTCGAGGAGTTCCTCGACGCCGGGATCACGGTGATCTCCACTGTCAACGTGCAGCATCTGGAGAGCCTGCACGACGTCGTCAGCCACATCACCGGCATCACCGAGACCGAGCGCATCCCGGATGAGATCGTGCGGGCCGCCGATCAGATCGAGCTGGTCGACATCACACCGGAAGCCTTGCGCCGCAGGCTCGCTCACGGCAACGTGTACCCGCGCGAGCGCGCCGACGCGGCACTGGAGGACTACTTCCGGCCCGGGAACCTGACCGCACTGCGGCAACTGGCGTTGCTGTGGCTGGCCGATCAGGTCGATGCCGCGCTGGCCAAGTACCGCACCGACAAGAACATCACCGACACCTGGGAAGCCCGCGAGCGGGTGGTGGTCGGGGTGTCCGGGGGCCCTGAATCCGAGACCCTGGTGCGCCGTGCATCGCGGATCGCGTCGCGTTCCGGTGCGGAATTGAAGGTGGTGCATGTCATTCAGGGCGACGGCCTGACCGCCATCTCACCGCAGGAGCGCAAGGCCGTCCGTGATCTCGCGGCCAGTCTGGGCGCCACCATGCACACCGTGGTCGGCGGGGACGTCGCGAGCACGCTGCTGGAGTTCGCCCGCAGCACCAATGCCACCCAGTTGGTGCTGGGCACCTCACGCCGGTCGCGGTGGGCGCGGATGTTCGACGAGGGCGTCGGCGCCGAAGTCATTCAGCGGTCCGGCCGGGTCGACGTGCACATGGTGCCGCACCCCGAATCGCACACCGGCATCTCGTGGTCGCGGCTGGGCCCGCGCCGCAGACGCGTCCTGTCCTGGCTTGTGGCGCTGGCGATTCCGGTACTCATCTGCGGGTTCGCGATGTGGCTGCCGGCGGGAGCGTTGGGTATCGGTGGCCACAGCGCGTTGTTCTTCACCGGGGTGCTGCTGGCGGCGCTGGTCGGCAGGGTGGGCCCGGCCATGCTCTGCGCGGCGCTGTCGGGGCTGCTGCTCAGCTACTTCCTGGTCAATCCGGTACACAGCTTCACCATCTACGACCCGGACAGCGTCGTCACGATCCTGCTGCTCCTGCTGGTCGCGGTCGGGGTCGCCGCAGTGGTGAGCCGGGCCGCCGATCGGGTGGCCGAGGCACGGCGGGCCTCGCAGGAAGCCGAACTGCTCGCGGCCTTCGCCGATTCCGCATTGCGCGACGCCGACCTGAACGTGCTGCTGGAGCGCGTCCGGGAGGCATATTCACAACGGGCGGTGAGCATCCTGACCGCCGGTGGCGACCTGGTGGCCTCCGTCGGGCAGGACCCCTGCACCGACGTCGATGCGGCCGACACCGCCATCGACGTCGTCGACCACGACTACTGGCTGCTCCTGGCGGGCCGCACCCTGACCACCCGGGACCGGCGGGTGCTCAGTGCCGTGGCCGAACAGGCCGTGAACATGCTCAGCAGGCGCTGACCCCGCCGGGGCGGGTCGGTCGACGTGCCGTTCGGCGCATACCGGCTACCGCTGGACCGACGTATTCGGGGCTGCAACGGTCACGCAACGTGACGCGCATTACGGTATGTCCATGTCCGGCTATCGCGAACTGTTCGACGCCAGTATCACCGACCCGTCGGCCTTCTGGGCCGACGCCGCCAAGTGCGTCACCTGGACCCGGGAACCGCAGCAGATACTCGATGACAGCAACCCGCCGTTCTACCGGTGGTTCCCCGACGGCGAGCTCAATACCTGCGCAAACGCCCTGGACCGGCACATCTCCGAGCGGGGCGATCAGGCCGCGCTGATCTACGACTCCCCCGTCACCGCGACCAAGCGCACCTTCACCTACCGCGAACTGCTGGACCAGACGGCCCGCTTCGCCGGTGTACTGGCCGGCCTCGGGGTCACCAAGGGCGACCGGGTCGTCATCTACATGCCGATGGTGCCCGAGGCCGTGATCGCCATGCTGGCCTGCGCGCGTCTCGGCGCGGTGCACTCGGTGGTGTTCGGCGGGTTCGCCGGGCACGAGCTGGCGACCCGCATCGATGACGCCCGGCCGAAGGTCGTGGTCTCGGCGTCCTGCGGTATCGAGACGTCCCGGATCGTGGAGTACAAGCCGATGCTCGACACCGCGTTGCGGCTGGCCGAGCACACCACGCCGAGGTGCGTGATCCTGCAGCGCGAGCAGCATCCGTGTGACCTGGTCGAGGGCCGCGACGTGGACTGGGTGCAGGCGATGGCCGACGCGCAGCCCGTCGACCCGGTGCCGGTGGCCGCCACCGACCCGCTCTACGTGCTCTACACTTCGGGCACCACCGGCAAACCCAAGGGCATCGTCCGCGACAACGGCGGGCACGCGGTGGCGCTGCTGTGGACGATGCGCCACATCTACGACATGGCGCCCGGCGAGGTTTTCTGGGCCGCCTCCGATGTCGGCTGGGTGGTCGGGCACTCCTACATCGTCTACGCGCCGCTGCTGTACGGGGCCACCACGGTGATCTACGAGGGCAAGCCGGTCGGCACCCCCGACGCCGGGGCGTTCTGGCGGGTGGCGGCCGAACACAAGGTGAAAGCACTGTTCACCGCGCCGACCGCGATCCGGGCGATCAAGAAGGAAGACCCGGACGCCGCACTGCTGGCCGACTACGACCTCTCCGATCTGAAGTACCTGTTCCAGGCCGGGGAGCGCCTCGATCCGGCGACCTACGAGTGGGCCGCCGAGAAGCTCGGCATCCCGATCATCGACCACTGGTGGCAGACCGAGACCGGCTGGGCCATCGCCGCCGACCCGATGGGCGTCGAGGCGCTGCCGGTGAAGCCGGGTTCGGCGACCGTCCCGATGCCCGGGTACGACGTGCGCATCCTCACCGCCGACGGATCGGAATGCGAAGCGGGCGAAGAGGGTTCGGTCTGCATCAAGCTGCCGCTGCCGCCGGGCACGCTGCCCACCCTGTGGGGCGAGGACGACCGCTACGTGTCCTCCTACCTGCGGGCCTTCGACGGCTACTACCTGACCGGCGACGGCGGCTACATCGACGAGGACGGCTATCTGTTCATCGTCGGGCGCACCGACGACGTCATCAACGTGGCCGGGCACCGGATGTCCACCGGATCCATCGAGGCCGTGCTGGCCGGGCACCCCGCGGTGGCCGAGTGCGCGGTGATCGGGGTGGCCGACGAACTGAAGGGCCAGATACCCCGCGGCCTGGTGGTGCTCAAGTCCGGCGCCTCGGCCGACGGGCTGACCACCGAACTGATCGACGCCGTGCGCAATGACATCGGCGCGGTGGCGAGCTTCAAGAAGGTGGACATCGTCGGCGCCCTGCCGAAGACGCGCTCGGGCAAGATCCTGCGCAAGACCATGCGCGGTATCGCCGACGGCAAGGATGAGCCGGTGCCCTCGACGATCGAGGACCCCTCGGTGCTCGAGGATCTCAAGAAGGTCCTCAAGGGCTGACCCACCCGTGGATTGATCCCCCGGCCGCTGCGCTCCTGCCCGCCGAACACGAAAGGCCCTTGGGGATCGCCGATCCCCAAGGGCCTTTCAGTGTTCTGGCGGTGCTGTGTCAGCGGTGTCTAGTCGCTGTCACCGGAGCTGTCGCCGCCGGTGCTGCCGCTGTCCGAGGAGCCCGCACCCGCGGTGCTGTCAGCGGAGTCGCTGCCGGACGTGGCGCTCCGTGTCTTACCGGGCTTGGCGGCACCGTCATCGCTGTCGGCATCGCCGGAATCGGTGTCGGCATCGCTGCCGGCTCCGTTGCCGGCGGTCTTGTCGCCACGAATCTTGCGGGGCTCGGTCTTGGCGTCGTCGAAGTCACCGTCCTCGCCGGCGAAGGCATCGTCGGCAGTGTCATCGTCGGCGGTGTCCTCGTCGGCGGTGTCCCCGGCGGTGTCCTCGTCGACCGCGCCGGTGTCGCCGTCCTCGGTCGCAGGAGCCTCGACCACGACGTCCTCGGCCGGAACCTCGGCGGCGGTGTCCTCGGCCGGAACCTCGGCCACGACATCGGCGTCGTCGGCGGTCGACTCGTCCTCGTCACCGACCACGGCGAGCGTGACGGCGTTGTTGTCGGAACCGAAGCTGGTCGACGTCACCGACGGCACCGTGACCTCATCGGCGGCGAGCGCCAAGGGAGCCACGGCCGGGGCCGGCGGGGCGAGCGCGGCGGCGATGGCCTTGGGGATCTGGACCAGGAAGAAGTCCAGGGTGCCGCGCTCGCTGAGCAGGCCCGGGAAGACCTGCGGCGGCCACTGCGGGTCGACGGTGAACTCGGGCACATAGCCGTTGATGAACGCGTTGGCGATCTTGGCCGGCGCGTTGAGCAGCGCGCTCGCCACACCTGCGAGATCTCCGGACGCCAAAGCCCCCCGCGTGGCGTCCAAGATCTCGGTGGTCTGGATGATCGCGGTGACCAGCGGGCCGAGCAGCGCGCGACCGAGGTTGCCGACGGTGTTGCGGTTGAGCACGGAGTCGAACACCCGCGCGAGCGCATGGGCGCCGATGGCGTCGGCGAAGTCGCCGGGGATCGCGAACGCGTCGAGCAGGGTCGCCCGCCCGTCGCCCAGGACATCCACCAGGAACCAGGTGTTGATCTCACCGTAGGCCTCCAGGAACCTGCCCTGGGAGACGAAGGTCAGCGACTTCTGCAGCACACCCGGCAAGTGCGCGAGCGCGGCCAGGTTGGCGCCGACCAGGTCCTGGACTGCGGCGAGGAGGCGGCCGCCGTACTCGAACGGTGCCCGCACGACCTCACCGGCGATCACCAGCGGGTTGGACAGCGTGGAGCGGACGAACGCCGCGAACTCGGCGTGCAGCGCCGGATTGCCGAGCCCGCGCAGCACCTGGCCGGAGGCCTGGATGACGTCGCCGCCCAGGCCGGCGGTCAGGCCGACGGTCTTGGAGATGGTCGCAGCCAGCACCTCGAGCGGGTTCTCGAACGCCGACAGCTCGACGGCCGCCGCCGAGCGGATGTCGGTCAGGGTGGGCATGGCGGGGGTCGCCACCACGGGGTTGACGGCCAGTGCGCCGGCACTCGCCACGGCGACGCCGGCGACCATGAACTTCACGCGATGCGATGCCGCGGCGCCGCGCGACGGAACGTCGCGCACCGGCGAGTCGGCGCTGACTGCTAGATGCACAGCTTTACTCCTCATTTTGCGGGGGTGCCTGATGGCATCCGCAACTTAAGTGAGGCTGGCCTACATTAATAGAGATACGGCACTCACTATTAGGTCAACTAATTAAGACCCGTTGGGTGCGACGTCCCGACGACGCTACCCGCGTCCGCGTATCCGAGGGGCGCTCCCCTGCGCCGCCCACCGGCCCTCGGCTCGCTCTCAGCGATTTCACAGCGGTGAGTACCTACGCTGTCGCTCGAGCCGGCCCCACCGACCGCAGGAGGAGCCACGTCAGACGGAGCCGAATCGTGCACCAGCCCCAACTGAGCGCCGGGCGCACGATTCCGGACGCGGCGGAGAAACTGCACTGGCAGCTCTTCAGGATCATGTCGACCATGCGCCGCCAGGAGTACGACCGGACCGCCGGGGGCACGCTCACCCTCACCCAGTGTTCGCTGCTCTACCTGCTGAACGACCGAGGCCCGTTGCGCATGAGCGATCTCGCCGCCGCAGAGCAGGTCGCACCGCCGACCATGTCCAAGGCGGTGCGCAGACTCGTGGAACTGGGCATGGTCCGGCGGACCCGGGATCTATCTGACCACCGCACCATCTGGGTGACGATCACCCCCAGAGGCGTTGCCGCCCAGCAGGATGCCGTCGCCAACATGTATGAGGTGATCACCTCGTCGCTGAGCCCGGTCGAGATCGAGGCCCTGCACACCGCGTTGGCGCCACTCGAGCAGCTCGCCGACAGCGTCATCGCGATGCCGACGCCGACCGATCCCGAATTCGACTATTGACCGGCGTCAGAATGTGATGCGCAGTTTCTCCCAGCCGCGCACCGTCGAGGTCGGCGCCAACTGCGCTGTGTCGTAGTCGATCTCCCACTCCGGGAACCGGTTGAGCAGCTCGTCGAGGGCGACACGGCCCTCCATCCGGGCCAGGTTCGCGCCCAGACAGTAGTGCAGCCCCTTGCCGAAGGTGAGGTGGCTGATGGTGTCACGGTGCAGGTTGAAGCTATCCGGGTCGGTGTAGCGGCGTGGGTCGCGGTTGGCCGCACCGAACAGCAGCAGCATCGCGTCACCGGCCGGCACCGTCTGCCCGTATGCCTGGAAATCCCTTGCCATCCACCGGGCGACGTGCGGTCCGGTGGGTTCGAAGCGCAGCGTCTCGTCGATCGCGCGGTTCAGCAGCGACCGATCCCGGCAGACATCACGGCGCTGATCGGGGTGCTCGGCGAGCACCTTGGCCAGCCAGCCGATCAGCCGTCCGGTGGTCTCGTTCCCGGCGCCGGCGACCACCTGGGTGTAGTGCAGCACCTCCTTGCGGGTGAGCTTGCGCAGCACGCCGTCCTGATCTTCGAACTCGACGTTGAGCAGTGCGGTCATCAGGTCGTCGGACGGGTTCTGTGCACGCCATTCCACGTAGTCGGCGTAGATCCGGCCGTCGGCGATCTTGTCCGCATCGCGCACCTTCATCGGCGCCCCGGGTTTGGTGCGCAGGTTGGCGTCGTTGGCATCGCGGACCCCGACCTGCTCGGATTCCGGTATGCCCAAGAGCATCCCGATCACGCGCATCGGCATCATGGCGGCCAGCTCGGCGATGATGTCGAACCCGCCGGAGCCGATCTGCGGATCCAGGCAGCGCACGCAGAACTCCCGGATCTGGTCCTCGATCTCGGCCATCCGGCGCGGGGTGAACACCCGCGACATCAGCCCGCGCAGCATCGTGTGCACCGGCGGATCCTCGAACATCATCACCCCGTCGGGCATGTCGAAATCCGACTGGATCAGCTCCAGGATGTCACTTCGGCTGTTGGAGAAGCTCTCCCAGTCCGACAGCGCCCGTTCGACGTCGGCGTGCCGGGACAGCGCCCAGAACCGGTACTTCTCGTTGTAGTAGAGCGGCGCCTCGTCGCGCAGCGCGGCGTAGGTGGGGTACGGATCGTGCACGATGCCGACGTCGTACGGGTCGTAGTAGACCGTCATTTCAGGCAGCTCCCGGCATCGACGGGCAGGGTCACCCCGGTGATGTAGCGCGCCTCATCCGAGGCCAGGAACAGCACCGCGTTGCTGATGTCCTCCGGATTCACCCAGGGGATCGGCAGCACGTGGAAGGTCCGGCAGATCGGCTCCAGGTCGGCTGGGCCGGGGTTCTCCAGATCCGGCCGGAACATCCGATAGGTCTTCTCGTTCATCAACATCGGGCTGTTGACGTGGGTGGGATGCACCGAGTTGACCCGGATGTTGTGCTGGCCCAGCTCGACGGCGAAGGTGCGCATCAACCCGACCACCCCGTGTTTGGCGGCCACATAGTGACCGGTGTGCGGGTAGGCCTTGGTGCCGGCCACCGAACTGGTCAGGATGATCGATCCGCCGCGACCGCCCGCCAACAGGTGCGGAACCGCGGCCTTCACCGATTTCCAGACGCCGCTGAGGTTGACGTCGATCATCTCCTGCCAGAGGTCCTCGGCCATCCGGTCCAGCCGGACCCCGGTGGTGCCGATACCGGCGTTGGCGGCGACGATGTCGAGCCGGCCCAGCTGTTCGACGCCGCTGTCGAGGACGTCCGTGAGCGCCGCGTGATCACGCACGTCGACCTCGGCGGTGACGATCCGGCGGCCCAGGTTCTTCACCAGCTCGGCGGTCTCGGCCAGATCCTCGGTGGTGGCGCCGAGTGCGGGTGATTTCTCGAACGTCGCGCAGATGTCCACGGCGATGATGTCGGCTCCCTCGGCAGCCAGCCGCACCGCATGGCTGCGGCCCTGCCCGCGGGCCGCCCCGGTGATGAATGCGACCTTGCCCTCGACCCGTCCAGTCATGCCACCGTCCTAGGAGTTCCTGGGCAGTCGCCCAACATCTAGACTGCGGCCATGTCTAGCAGCCCTGCGACAAGACGGTCAAGGGAAGGCGATTCCGACGCTCGGCGCGCGCTGATTCGGGCGACCGCCCAGATCATGCTGGAGGAGGGATACGCCGCGGCGACCTCGCGCCGGGTGGCCGCGCTGGCCGGGGTGAAACCTGCGCTGGTGCACTACTACTTCCCCAGCATGGACGAGCTGTACCTCGCCGTGTTGCGGGCCGGCGCCGAGATCAATCTGGACCGTCAGCGTCAGACGCTCGGGCAGGACACACCCCTGCACGCGCTGTGGGAGCTCAACAGCGCGACCGGCGCCCAGCTGTGGATGGAGTTCATGGCGCTGGCCAACCACCGCAAGGCCATCGCCGGCGAGATCGCCGCCTACGCGCAGCGGTTCCGCGATCTGGAGGAGGCCACACTGAGCGCGGCACTGCGCGCCCACGGAGTGGACACCGAGGCGTTCCCGCCGGTGGTGATGTCCATGATCGTGGCCAGCCTGGCTCGCATCATGGTGCTGGAACAGGGCCTGGGCATCTCCCGCGGCCACCGGGAGGCCAAGGCGTTCATCGACCGCCATCTCGACCGGTTCGAATTGCCCGGGCCGGCCTGATCCAGGCCGCAAGGGACGCGATCCACGGGCAGGACCAGATCTCATCGGCGGGTAGCACTAGCTCTCCCCAACCCATGGAACTAGTTCGATAGCAACTGTTCGACCCCGGATTGTCGGCGTAGTATCCACTGCCTTTCACGGCCTTCCAGATCAGCCTACCTGCCCAGCAAATGCCTCAAACTCTTGTTTCAGCAGGTAATTTGGTGCGATATTGTGGCCAGGGAATCGCCGCCATCGGCGGCAAGTGCGAAACACAACCGGGGGGTTGATTATGTTTTCAGCAAACTGTAGTCGGGGGTTGTTGCGACCCATCACCGGGCCCGCACCGTATGCCGCACACATCGGCCGCGTGGGAGCATTGGCGGTCGCCCTCGGCATCGGCGGCGTGATCGTCGGCGCACCTGGCGCGGCTTGGGCGGAGGAGACCACATCGACGCCCTCGTCATCCTCCTCGGACTCGAGGGACTCATCGGAATCGACGTCGCCCGCGCCGAAGTCGACGTCGAACGAACCCGCCGCGACCGGCCCGACGGGCCCGTCCCCCGATGACGGATCCGGAGATGATCCGGATATCGCGAGTGCGCTGCCGGCCGGTGCCACCGACGATGACCCGCCGACGCGCACCCCCGCCGACGATGTGGTCGAACCCGACCGGGAGCAGTCGCAAGTCGTCGGCGCTGATGTCGCGCCTGAGCGGTCCCCCGAATCGCCGACCGCCCCCACCCGGTGGGTGGCCCCGGCCGGGAAGAACAGCGACGCCAGACGGGCCGTGTCACCGACGGCTCCGACACGGACAGCGGCACCGGCCGACTCGGACTCAGTCCCCGGCCGCTTCGCGTCCCGACCGGCGGTCGCCCCGGCATCCGGAACCCGAATCGCTTCTCCCAGAGTGCAATTACCCTCGAACGAGGTCCCGGTAGCAGCGGACCAGACCACCGAATGGAGCAACCGAACCGCAGCGGCCGTCTTCGCTGCACCGACCGGGTCCACGCCGGGCGCGTCCGAGGAGTTCCGGCTGGTGGGCAACGGTCACCCGCCGGTTCACGACCCGGGCCCGATCGGGCTGGACTCGTCGGCGATGTGGGCTGTACTCGGGTCCGCTGCCCGCCGGCACTTCAGCGAGCAGGTCACCGGTCACGCACAGCTCGCCGGCCTGGCCCAGACGCTGCAAGGGGAACCGCTCGGGCAGGTCGACGAGCAGGGGCCCGCAGCGCTGATCGAGCAGCCGACGACGTCGATCTTCTTCGAATCCAGCCCGACCGTCGGTGAGGCCGCGGGAACCGTGCTGATTCCCATCGTCCGCACGGGCGACCTGACCCGGGAGTCCACGATCGAATACGGAATCACCTCCGATACCGCAACCGCCGGCGTGGATTACATCGGCCAGGGCGGAACTATCACCATGGGAGTGAATGTCGACCGCGTCTTCATCAGTGTCCAGATCGTCAACGACACTCTGGCGGAGTCGACCGAGACCTTCGTGGTGTCGATCATCAACGTGGACAGCGGCTCGCGGTTGCTCTATCCGCGGACCGCACGCGTCGACATCCTGGATGACGAAACTCCGGTGGTCGATCCGCCGTCGCCGCCGCTCACCTCGAATTACAACGTCACCCAACAGGTGGTGGCATCGGGGCTGGGACAACCGCTGGCGATGGAGTTCTCGTCCCACGATCCGTCATTGATCTACGTCGCGGAGAAGGGCGGCATCATCAAGGTCGTCGACACCGATACCGGCGTTCAGACCGTCTTCGTGGATATCAGCGCGAAGGTGAACAACATTCAGGACCGCGGCCTGATGGACATCGTGCTGCACCCGAATTTCGGTAAACCAGGCCTGCCGGGGAACAGTTACCTCTACGCCTTCTATGTCGTCGATCCCGCCGGTACCGCGGGCCAGGCCAACGCGAATGCGCGCCCCGACGGTGGCGGAAACCGCTTTGCCTATCTGGTTCGCTTCACCGCCGATGCGGCGACCAACTACACCACCGCCGTACCGAACAGCGAGGTCATCCTGCTCGGCGGCGCCCCGGCCGCTCCGGGTGGCACCGGGTTGACCCCGCGCACCCTGCAAGACATCAGCGGAGCCGGAGTCGTCGACAGCACAAGCAATTTCAGCCAGGCCGAATCCGGATTCAACGCCCAGACGGGTCAGTACGTCGACAACTACATCAAGGTCGATTCGCTCAGCCATGCCGGCGGATCGATGGCGTTCGGTCCGGACGGTGCGCTCTATGTGTCGATCGGCGACGGCACGTCGTTCAATGCGACGGATCCGCGCAGTGTCAGTGTGCAGAACATCAACAGTCTCTCCGGGAAGATCCTGCGCATCGACCCGTTGACCGGACTGGGGTTGTCCGACAACCCCTTCGTCAAGCCCGGCGATGACCTCAACGCCAACCACGCCAAGGTCTACCAGTTGGGCCTGCGCAACCCGTTCTCGATCGGGTTCGCCGAGGATGGGCGGTTGTTCATGGCGAACACCGGCTGGTTCAGTTGGGAGGAGATCGAGAGCGGCCACGCGGGAGCCAATTTCGGTTGGCCGTACTTCGAGGGCGGCGACAACGGTGTCCTGCTCAAAACCCCCGGCTACGACGCGCTTCCCGCGGACGCCGCGCGCAATGCTCCCAGCGCCGCCGCCTTCTACGCCGCGGTCGCGAACGGCACCATCAAGATCACTCCGGCCTATCGCGCTTTCTCGCACGATCCCGGCGCGCCGGGATTCCAGGCCGGGGCGATCGTGGGTGTCGACGCGGCCTACACCGGGTCACGGTATCCGGCCGAGTTCCGCAACGACATCTTCTTCACCGATGTCAACGCGGGCACCGTGTTCGTCGCCGATGCCAACAACCGCAGCGATGTGAAATTCTTGTACCGCAGCACAACTGTCCCCATCGCCTTCAAACAGGGCCCGGACGGATACATGTATGTCGCGAACATGGCCGGCACCATCACCCGGTTGCTCATCGAGTCGAAGAACCCGCCGCCATCGGACTCGCTGCTGTCACCGAAGGGCAGTGCGACCGTCGCCAACAACGTGTTCACCCTGACCAGATCCACCTACCAAGCCGGCGCCGCGATGTCGACCCAACGCATCGACATGCGCCACGACTTCACCCTCGCCTTCGACATCAACCTGGGCACCAACGACTCCGGCGGCGACGGCGCAGCCCTGGTGTTCCACAATGATCCACGCGGCGTCAACGCCATCGGCACCACCGGCAGCGGCCTGGGCGTCGGCGGAATCCAAAACGGACTCGCCATCGAATTCGACACCTACAACAGCACCACCGCACACCTGAACACCTCCCGCATGCCCGGCGCCGACATCGCCGCCGACCACACCGGCTTCCTCGACACCGACGGCACCTACGCCAGCACCCCCACCGCACTGCCCAACCTCGAAAACGGCGCCTGGCGCACCGTCGTCGTCACCTGGAACGCCACCACCCAAACCATGAGCTACACCATCAACGGCCAACCCACCGCAACACCACTGACCGCCAACATCATCAACACGTTCCTCGGCGACTCCAACTACGCCCACATCGGATTCACCGCCGGCACCGGCGGCAGAAGCAACACCCAAAGCATCCGCAACTTCACCCTCGCCGCCACCTACGAAGGACAAGCACCCGCCGCCAACCCGCCGTTCGCGGGTTCGGATACGGCGACGACGCAAGCCGGTAAGGCGGTGACCATCAATGTGCTGGCGAACGACAGCGATCCCGACAATGACCCGCTGACGCTCATCGAGGTGACGAACCCGGTGAACGGCACGGCGACGCGAAACATCGACAACACCATCACCTACACGCCCAGGGCCGGCTTCTTCGGATTCGACGGATTCTCCTACACGATCTCCGACGGAACGATGCAGAGGTCCGCACAGGTCAGCGTCACGGTCACGCCGCAGGCCGGGGTGGTGCTGTCACCGAAGGGCAGTGCGACCGTCGCCAACAACGTGTTCACCCTGACCAAATCCACCTACCAAGCCGGCGCCGCGATGTCGACCCAACGCATCGACATGCGCCACGACTTCACCCTCGCCTTCGACATCAACCTGGGCACCAACGACTCCGGCGGCGACGGCGCAGCCCTGGTGTTCCACAACGATCCACGCGGCGTCAACGCCATCGGCACCACCGGCAGCGGCCTGGGCGTCGGCGGAATCCAAAACGGACTCGCCATCGAATTCGACACCTACAACAGCACCACCGCACACCTGAACACCTCCCGCATGCCCGGCGCCGACATCGCCGCCGACCACACCGGCTTCCTCGACACCGACGGCACCTACGCCAGCACCCCCACCGCACTGCCCAACCTCGAAAACGGCGCCTGGCGCACCGTCGTCGTCACCTGGAACGCCACCACCCAAACCATGAGCTACACCATCAACGGCCAACCCACCGCAACACCACTGACCGCCAACATCATCAACACGTTCCTCGGCGACTCCAACTACGCCCACATCGGATTCACCGCCGGCACCGGCGGCAGAAGCAACACCCAAAGCATCCGCAACTTCACCCTCGCCGCCACCTACGAAGGACAAGCACCCACTTCCGGCCCGGGTGTGGGTGCCTCCGTTGCTCCGGCGCGGGCGCTGAAAGTCAGCGCAATGCAAAGCGCATCGGAGCGCAGCAGTTCCAGGTCCTACCGCGATCTGGTTCCGGGCTATTGGTTCACGGCATCCGACGACGAGTTTCTGCAGGGGGTGTGGGACTCGTTCGCCGAGCGGGGCTAGAGGCCCGCTCGTTCCAGGGCCTCGTCGAACTCCTCATCGGCCAGCCGGTGGCTCTTTCCTCCGGCGACCGCGCGGGTCCAGACGGCGGCGACCTCCTCGGACACCAGTGCGAACTTGTCGTCCCAGGCTTCGGAATCCAGTCGCCAGTAGCCGGTGACGTCGAGCTGATCGATCGCCCAGCCGGCACCCCGCAGGTACTTGCGGACGGCTCGTGATTCGGCGGCCTCCCCGGCGAACCAGCAGTACCCGCGACCGGGCGGCAACTCCAGCTCACGAACCAGATGCGCAAGATTGCTTGCCGCATAGCCGTTTCCGGTCCCGACGCTGGCCACGACGGTGAGGTCCGGGTGGGTCGGCAGATAGTCGAGGTCCTCATCCTCGGCCACCTCGACGATCGCGGTCACCGGCACGCCGCCGGGCAGCTTCTCGATGATGCGGGCGGCGGCGGGCAGCCCCGACAGATCCGCCACCAGCAGTTGCCAGTCGGTGCCCGGGCCAGGGAGATACCAGGAACGCGCGTGGTCGAGCCCGACGCGATCGCCGGGGCCGGCGCCGGCCGCCCACGTGGTGGCGACGCCGGGACCGTGGCGCACCACGTCGATGTCGATCAGGTCACCGTCACAGTGGCGCACGGTGTAGTTTCGGCCCTGCCCGCCCGGGAAGTACACCCCCACCGCGGAGTCACCCGCCTGCCGCACGTCGAGCGCCCCGGGGTCGTCCACCCGCAGCGTGATTCTGCGCAACCGCGCGTTCAGATCCTGGACCCGCACCACGGACGCCGACGACTTGTGCACCCCGCCACGCTAGCCAGGGCGCTCGCGAGGACACCGCCTGACCGCCTCCGGGGCCGAGTTCACCGCACCGCTTTCGATAACCGCAGCAGCGGCAATACAGGCGTATGGAGCAAACCCGACCGAGTTAGCACCCGGCCGGCAGGGAACCCGCTGACCGGCGCAGCAAAGTAAGGTATGCGCCCCATCGTGGTTGCTGGACTGCCGTGTCGCGATTTTTGAACAACGGCTCAAAGTGGCGGAGACTGACCCGACGGGACAGTTGCGCTGTTCCGTATGCCCTGCTGACCTGCTAACTTCGCTAATTGTGTGCACCCCACCGGGGGGGACGCCGATTATCGGACGACTCAGGAGTGAAACACCGTGAATACCACCAAGATCGCGGCCGCGTTTGCGGCCGCGGCCATTGCCGCCGCGGGGGCGATCACCGCGGCCACCGCACCGACGGCGATTGCCGAACAACAGATCGCCGTGAACACCACCGAGCTCGGCAGCCAGGCCAAGCTCATCGACGGCGACGTCGTCCAGGGCTGGACGGTGACGGGGCTGCAGGTCAGCACCGACACCATCCCCCACGCGGTGCAGGGCACCCTGTGGGAGGCCACCGCCACCGATGAGGCCCTGCAGGGCAACGCCACCCCGATCGTGTCCAACTTCAACGCGCGGGCCGCCGACGGCCAGACCTACCGCGCGCTGTTCGGTGTCGCGACCCCCCAGGGCGTGAATCCGTCCACCCTGGCGCAGGGGCAGCAGACCAGCGGCAAGATCTACTTCGATGTCACCGGTGCCGCGCCGGACAGCGTCGTCTACGCCACCAACGCCAACGATCTGATCGTCTGGCTCACCCCGCCGCCCGCACCGAGCACCGGATCGGCGGTCGGCGAAACCCGCAGCTACCAGGAGCCGGCCGCCGAGACAGCGGAGACCACGACCACCGAAGCTCCCGAGACGCCGGCCGCCCCCGCCGGGGCCGAGGCGACCGCCCCGGAACCGACCGCGGTGCCCGCCGGTAGCCAGGGCACTCCGCTGCCCGAGGGTGCCCCCGAGACGGCCCCGGTCCCGGCCGGAAGCCAGGGCACCCCGCTGCCCGAGGGCGAGCCCGGCACGACCCCGGCCGGCATCCAGGAGGCTCCGGCCGCGGCGGCCGCTCCGGCCGAAGGCACCGCCCACGGACCGGAGGCGGCCCCGGCTGCGGAGGCCGCACCGGCCGAGGCCGGTAGCCAGGGCACCCCGCTGCCCGAGGGCGCGGCACCGACCACCACCCCGGTCGTCGCGCCGCCGGCGTAAGCACCGGTACCCGCGTCATACGAACATCGGCGCCCCGGTCCGCGACGGACCGGGGCGCCGATTTCGGCTCTGAGGCGTCAGGAGTGGGTGGACCACCAGGTGTACAGGTGGTCCAGCGTCGGCCCCGCCGGGCGACCCTGCACCACGGCGATCATCTGCTCGTCGATGTTGGTCCACGCCAGCATCGGGTTGTCGTTCTGGATGCCGCAGACCAGGGTTCCGGCGACCTCGTGCGGGGTGGCATTGCGCCGCCACGGACCCGGTGACTGGATCCGGCCGGGACAGTCGACCACGGTGGTTGTGGACGCCAGGTCCTCGATGGCCGCATTGAGCGCATCGGATCCGGTCAGCAACGAATAGGTCGCCGACATCGGTCCGCCCGGATCCTTGTTGACGGTGCAGGCGATGGTCGACATCGCACCGGCCAATCTGGCCACCGGTTCACACGCCCCGGCCGGATAGCCCTTCGGGATCGCCTTCATCAGCCGGGAATTCGGATTGTCGGCATCCGACTCGGCGGAAGTGGTTTCCGCCGTTGCTGTTTCGGCCGCCTGCTGCTGCGCGGGTTCGTCCGGCGAGGACGGCCGCAACACCAGATACGTCGCCCCGGCGCCGATCGCCACCACGGCGGCGGCGATCCCGACGATGAGGCCGACGTTGGGCCCCCGCTTCGCCGGGGGACGCGGGACGACGGGCGGCGGGCCCCCACCCTGATTCCAGGTACTCACGCCACTCCCTCCTGAGGTGTCCCGCTCTACGCTAGGTGATGGACAGTGCAATACCGTCCAGGATGTCGTGCTCACTGACCACGAGTTCGTCCAGGCCGGCCCGCTGCGCCATCACCCGGGCAAGTTCCTCCACGATGATCGCCCCACCCGGGATGACGTCCGCACGCCCCTCGTGCATGGGCCCGAGCGCCGAGCGCTCCGGTCCGGTCATCGAGATCAACTCCGCGCACACCGGCAGCAGATCGCTGAAGGCAGTACGGGACAGGTGAATCGCGGCCGGATCGTAGACCGGCAGCCGGTGCGCCAGCGCGGCCAGCGTGGTGAAGGTGCCCGCCACCCCGACCCAGGTGTGCGCACCGTCCACCGGCACCGCCTGCAGCGCTTCGGCCAACCGCTCACGCACGACCGCACGGGCGGCGGCGATCTCGGTCTCGGTCGGAGGGTCCGAATGCAGGCAGCGCTCCTTGAGCCGCACACATCCGATGTCGGCGGAGAAGGAGGCGGTCACCCCGGGGTGCCCCGGCCCGCCGCCGAGCACCAACTCGGTGGATCCCCCGCCGAGATCGACCACCACGAAAGGCGCTGCGGCAGAATCCAGTTCGCCGACGGCTCCACGGAAGGACAGTTCGGCTTCCTCGGTACCGGTGATCACCTCGGCCACCGCGCCTGCCGACACCGTGCCCAGCAGCCGGGCTGTCATCGCGAAGAACTCGTCGCGGTTGCCGGCGTCACGGGCCGCCGAGGTGGCCACCATGCGCACCTTGTCCACCCCGTGTCCGTGCATCAGGTCGACGTAATCGGACAGCGCAGCCTCGGTGCGCGCCAACGCTTCCGGCGCGAACTCACCGGTCGCGTCCACGCCCTGGCCGAGCCGCACGATGCGCATCTCGCGGTGCACGTCGCGCAGTCCGTCCGGGGTGGGTTCGGCGATGAGCAACCGGATGGAATTGGTACCGCAGTCGATGGCGCCGACGGTCACGTCCACACCTCGGGGTCCAGGATGCCGACCATCCCGGGCTCGGCCGCCAACACCGCGAGTGCCTCGTCACCGAACGGGTTCACCCCCGGCCCCTTGGCCAGCGAGTGCGCGATCAC
This sequence comes from Mycolicibacterium diernhoferi, assembly GCF_019456655.1. Classification (NCBI taxonomy): domain Bacteria; kingdom Bacillati; phylum Actinomycetota; class Actinomycetes; order Mycobacteriales; family Mycobacteriaceae; genus Mycobacterium; species Mycolicibacterium diernhoferi. Next base: position 4,918,806 of record NZ_CP080332.1, read on the forward strand.
CACGTGCAGGCATTTCACCCGGTCCGGCATGCCGCCACCGGTGAAGGTGGTGCCCAGCGGTTCGATGGCGTCCCGCTCGGCCAGGAAGGACTCATGGGCGCGCAGATAGGCGGCGGCCAGTTCCGGATCCTGCGCCAGCCGTTCGGTCATCTCCCGCATCAGTCCCGAGGACTCCAGCCGGCTCGCCGCGGCGGTCAGCGCCGGGTGGGTCAGGTAGTACAGCGTCGGGAACGGGGTGCCGTCTGGCAGCTTCGGCGCGGTCTTCACCACGGCGGGCTCGCCGTTGGGGCACCGGTACGCGATCTCCAGGACGCCGCGCGGTTCACGCCCGAGTTGGCGGGCGACGGCGTCCAGGTCCTCCGGCTCAACCACCGGCGGGCGGGGTCGGCGGGGCGGGCGGGGGCGGAGCATCCGGCGCGGGCGGGATGACAGGAGAACGCGGGTGCGGGGCATCGGCGATGGTGTGCCACAACGAGGTGTACCACGGGTCGGTGGAGACGGCCGTGGGTGCTTGCGGACCGGCCTCCGGTTCGGCGGCGGCCCCCGGCGGCAGCTGCACCTGATACGGGATGTCGCCGGGCATCACGAAGCCCAGCCGTTCCCGGGCCTGGGCGGCGATGAACACCGGGTCGGCCAGCTTGATCTTCTGCTGCTCCAGATCGGCGATCTGCGAACGCAGTTGTGCTTCAACCATTTTCAACTGATTCATCTCGGTTCGCTGGGCGAAGTAGGTGCGCACCGGGCCGGCGATGGTCAACGTCAGGACGCACACCACCGCGGCCAGGATCGCCGCCCGCCGGGCCGCCGACCCGAACCGCTGATCGGCGTGCTGTTCGCTCGCTTCGGTGACCGACCTGCGGATCGCCGCGGCGACGGTGTCCGGTCCGGAATCCTCGGCGCCGGTCTCGGCCGCCTTGGCGGACTCGCGGGCCTGTTTACCCTCTCGGCTCTCGATCGCCCGGGGCTCGCGGCGCGTCGACGCACCCCGCGGACGGCCCGCCGCGCCCGCCTTGCCCGGCCTGGGGGCAGGGCCGCGGCGGCGCGGATCGGGCCGTTTCGCGTCGGGCATGAAACGAAACTACTTGCTCTCCACCGCGTACCGCGGGAAGGCCAGGTCACCGGCGTACCGGGCGGCGTCGCCGAGGGCCTCCTCGATGCGCAGCAGCTGGTTGTACTTGGCCACCCGCTCGCTGCGGGCCGGCGCACCGGTCTTGATCTGGCCGCTGCCCACCGCCACCGCCAGGTCGGCGATGGTGGTGTCCTCGGTCTCACCGGAGCGGTGGCTCATCATGGTGCGGTAACCGCTGTTGTGCGCCAGCGCCACGGCGTCCAGCGTCTCGGTCAGCGTGCCGATCTGGTTGACCTTCACCAGCAGCGCGTTGGCGGCACCCTTGTCGATGCCCTCCTCCAGGCGCTCCGGGTTGGTGACGAACAGATCGTCGCCGACGAGCTGCACCCGGTCACCGATGGCGGCGGTCAGCGCGACCCAGCCATCCCAGTCGTCCTCATCCAGCGGATCCTCGATGGAGACCAGCGGGTAGGCGTCGAGCAGGCCGGCGTAGAACTCGGCCATCTGCTCGGCGGTGCGGGTCTCGTTCTCGAACGCGTAACCGGTTCCCTTGGTGTGGAACTCGGTGGCCGCCACATCCAGCGCCAGGGCGATATCGGTGCCGACCTTGAAGCCGGCCGCCTCGATGGCGGTGCCGATCAGATCGAGTGCGGCCGTGGTGCCCGGCAGGTCCGGGGCGAAGCCGCCCTCATCACCGAGGCCGGTGGACAGACCCTGCTTCTTGAGCACCGCCTTCAGCGAGTGGTAGACCTCCGCACCCCAGCGCAGCGACTCCTTGAACGTCGGCGCACCGATCGGCGCGATCATGAACTCCTGGACGTCGACACCGGTGTCGGCATGCGCGCCGCCGTTGATGATGTTCATCATCGGCACCGGCAGGATGTGGGCGTTGGGTCCACCCAGGTAACGGAACAGGGGCAGCCCGGCACTGTCGGCGGCGGCCTTGGCGACCGCGAGCGAGACGCCCAGGATCGCGTTGGCGCCCAGCCGGGACTTGTCCGGGGTGCCGTCCAGGTCCAGCAGAGCCTGGTCGACGAGCCGCTGGTCGTCGGCGGACTGGCCGATGACCGCGGGCGCGATCTCGTCGAGAACCGCCTCCACGGCCTTCTCGACGCCCTTGCCGCCGTACCGGGTACCGCCGTCACGCAGTTCGACGGCCTCGTGCTCGCCGGTCGACGCGCCCGAGGGCACCGCGGCCCGGGCGATCGTTCCGTCGATCAGGGCCACCTCGACCTCAACTGTCGGGTTACCACGAGAATCGAGGATCTCGCGGGCTCCGACCTGTTCGATGATGGGCACGGGCTCCTCCTAGAAACACGACGATGAGATGACGGGTCTGACGCTCGACCAAGAGCCTAAGGGTTGGCCAACGCGGGGGTGCGTTCAGCGTGAGCTACCGCGGGCGTCCCTCGGCGTAGGCAGTGGCCCAGTCCCGGACGTTGCGTGCGTACTGATTGGACAGGTTGTAGGCGCGTAAAGCTTGCATCCAGCCCTTCGGCGTGGACAGGTCCTTGCCCCGCCAGCATAGATAGCCCGCCGCCGACAGCGCGGCGTCGTCGAAGTTGTCCGGGCTGATCTCGCCGTCGTTGTTGGCGTCCACCCCGTACAGCCGCCAGGTCTCCGGGATGAACTGCATGGGGCCCATCGCCCGGTCCAGCTGCGCGTCACCGTCCAGTTCGCCGTTGTCGGTGTCGAGGATCTCCATGTTGCCGCGGGTGCCGTCGAGCTGCACGCCGCGGATCAGCGGTGTGATGTCGCCGTTGGCGGCGATGGCGGAGCCGTGATAGGTGCCGTGGTGGCTCTCGATCATCCCGATACCGGCCAGCGTCGTCCAGGCCAGGTTGCACTTCGGGTTGACGACCTGGGCCACCCGGGCGGCGTAGGCATAGGCCTCCAGCGCCTTGGCCGGGATCCCGACCACCGGGGACAGGTCGGCGGCCCACTCGCTGAGCGCATCGGCGGGCCGGCCGGTGGCGTTGGTGTCGATCTCGGGGACCGGGGCGCCCGCCGGAGGCGGCACCCCTTCGGGGATCGGATTGCCGGTCTGCCAGGAACAGCTGGACGCCAGCAGGAGCAGCGTGGCGACCACGACGGCGGTCACTCGCAGCCAGCGGGCCCGCATCGGATGCGGTTCGGTGGGCGTCGCCGACTGCACCGGGGGCGCCGAGGCTACTGCGGGAACGGTCGACGCCGGGGACGACACACTCCCTACGTCGGACAAGGCACTCCCTCAAAACCCCGCGCTTCTGATATCGAAGCGGCCGTTCAACCCCGCTCAAGAGTAACGGGGCGACGGGGGCCCGCACCGGATCGTGGCCCGCGATCCCCCGATTAAGGCAGGTATGCCTATCCAACCTTGATCGAACGGGTACTGTGCACCCAGCCACCTAGGAGGTTCGATGAAACGGCATTTCGCCTGGCAGATCCCGGTTGTCGCAGCAGCACTCGCTCTCAGCGGATGTTCGGGCAGTGGCTCCGACGGCGAGTCGGACACCGCAACCGCCACGACGACCTCGGGCGCGTCGGCCACCACCTCGGCGGCCGCGGCGGCCAACCCGCTGACCGAGAAGGCGGCCGTCGAATACAAGGCCTACGCCACCGCCCAGATCGACCGCCTCGTCGCCGACGTCAAGGTGTTCACCGACGCCGTCCGGGCCGGCGATCTGCAGGCCGCCCAGGACGCCTACGCACCGTCACGCGCGCCGTGGGAACGCATCGAACCGCTCGCCGGGCTGGTCGAGGAGATCGACGGCAAGATCGACGCCCGCGTCGACGATTTCGCCGGCGTCGACGACCCGGCATTCACCGGCTGGCACCGCCTGGAGTACCTGCTGTTCGAGAAGAACACCACCGAGGGCGGCGCGCAGTTCGCCGATCAGCTCGACGCCGACGTCGCCGCGCTCAAGGAACAGTTCCCCGCGGTCGAGGTGAAGCCGGTCGACGTGTCGACCGGTGCGGCCGAACTGATCGAAGAGGTCTCCGAGGGCAAGATCACCGGTGAAGAGGACCGCTACGCCAAGACCGACCTGTGGGACTTCGACGCGAACCTGCAGGGTGCCCGTGATGCGGTCAACAAGCTGAGCCCCGCGTTGGTGGAGGCCGATCCGGCGCTCCTGGGCAAGATCGAGGCCGGCATCAACTCGGTGTTCGAGACCCTGGGCCCGCTGCGCCGCGGCGACGGCTGGGTGCTGTTCTGCACCGAGAACGACCCGTACCCGTCCGCGCGCTGCCCGCAGGTGACCGTCACACCCCAGGTGATCGACACCCTCAAGGCCCAGCTGGCGGGGCTGTCGGAGAACCTGTCGCAGGTCTCGGGAGTACTGAAGCTGCAGTGAGCCAGCCGCAATGAGCCGTGGCATTTCCCGGCGCGGATTCGTCGCCGGGGCGTTGAGCGCCGGGGCAGCAGTCGGAGCGGGAGCGGTGGCGGGCTGCAGCCCCGAGCCGCAGGTTCCACAGCCGACCGAACGATTCATCGACTTCGAGGGTGCGCACCAGCCCGGGATCACCGCGCTGCCGATCCCCGAACAGGGCCTGGTCGCGTCGTTCAACGTGCACGCCAGGAACCGCGCCGAACTCGCCTCGACGCTGCGCGAACTCACCGACGAGATCCGCGGGCTGATGGCCGGCAAACCGCCGGAGACCCGCGACCCGGCCTACCCGCCGGTGGACTCCGGGATCCTCGGCGAGAAGCCACCTGCGGACAACCTGTCCATCGTGGTCGGCGTCGGCGCCTCCCTGTTCGACGACCGGTTCGGGCTGGCCGACCGTAAGCCGCGCGAACTGATCACCATGCCGTTCCTGGCCAACGACCGCCTCGACCCCAAGCTGTCGCACGGAGACATCTCGGTCATCTTCGAGGCCGGCCACAACGACACCATGCAGTTCGCGCTGCGCCAGTTGATGCGGCGCACCCGCAGCGACCTGGTGCTGCGCTGGATGATCGACGGGTACGCCCGCGGCATCGGGGCGGGCGCCGTGTCGGAGGCGGCCACCCCGCGAAACCTGCTGGGGTTCAAGGACGGGACCTCCAACCTCGACGTCTCCGACGACGCCCTGCTCGACCGGCACGTCTGGGTGGGGCCCGATGACGACGAGCCGGACTGGACGGTGGGCGGGACGTATCAGGCCGTGCGCATCATCCGGAACTTCGTCGAGTTCTGGGACCGCACCCAGCTCGTCGAGCAGGAGGCACTGATCGGCCGCGCGAAGGTCAGCGGCGCCCCGCTCGGCATGGCCGGCGAGTTCGACGAACCGGATTTCGCCGCCGACCCCGACGGTCAGCGGATCAAACTCAACGCCCACATCCGGCTGGCCAACCCGCGCACCCCGGAGTCCGAACAGAACCGCATCCTGCGCCGCGGGTTCAACTACTCCCGCGGGTTCGACGGCGCCGGACGACTGGACCAGGGCCTGGCCTTCATCTCCTACCAGCGCAGTCTGCAGAAGGGCTTCCTGGCGGTGCAGGCCCGGCTCAAGGGTGAGCCGCTCGAGGAGTACATCATGCCGGTCGGCGGCGGGTTCTTCTTCGTGCTGCCCGGGGTGATGGGCCATGACCGGTTCCTCGGCGATGAGCTCGTGGACTGATCGGTCTACTAGGACCGGTAGTAGACACCCGGTAGAGTCCGGTTGGTGACCTCGCCGACCACACGCGCGCGCGGCCTGCGCGCTGCGCTGGTCGGCGTCAGCGCGGCGGCGGGCACCACCGGCGCGCACGCGGCGGCCTCGGGCTCCTTCCCGCACGGCGCCGCCCTGATGGCCGCACTCCTGGTGTGCGCCACCGCCGGTGCGGCGGCGGCCGGCATCCGGCTGCACAACCGGCACGCCCAGCGACTCGGTCTCATCGCCGCCCTGGGCGCCGCCCAACTGCTCGGGCACCTGACCCTGGCGATGACCGGCGGCCACCACGGGTCACCGGGCCTGGACATGAGCCCGTCGATGCTCGCGGCGCACGCCGCCGCGGCGGTGGTGCTCGGAGTCGCCATCGGCGCCGTCGAACACCTGTACCTGGTCTGCTCCTCGGTGCTGCGCTGGCTGCGACTGTTCGCCACGCGCACCCCCCGCCCGGCGCCCAAACGGATCCGGCGGCACACCAACAACGTTGTCGCACAGTCACTTCTGTGGCACACCGGGCTGGGCATGCGCGCCCCGCCGATGGGTGAGCGCGCGACCGCTTAGCGGTCGTCTGCTCTCACGATGCCGCGGCCCGCCGGTCGCGGCCGTCCGCACGTCCGCGTCCTGCGGCGTCGCGTCCATCTGCCACATCTCAAGCCGAAGGCTGTCCATGTCCCTTCCCGATGACACCATCGCACCTCCACCCACCGATCCCCATCCCCCGCGGCGCAATTGGCGTCCGTTCGTGATGCGCCTGCACTTCTATGCCGGCGTGCTGATCGCACCGTTCATCCTGATCGCCGCGGTCACCGGCGGCCTGTACGCGCTGGCGCCGAGCATCGAACGCGTCGTCTACGGCGACATCCTGACCGTGCCGGCGGCCGAGCGGCCGCTGTCCCTCGGCGACCAGATCACCGCCGCGCAGAACGCGTTCCCGCAGCTGAGCATGACCGGGCTGCGACCGCCGGCGGCACCCACCGAGTCCACCCGGGTGTACTTCGCCGACCCGGCGCTCGACGACGAGCTGCAACGCGCGGTGTTCGTCGACCCGTACACCGGCCGGGTGCTGGGTGACGAGACCAGCTGGCTGGGTTACCTGCCGGTGAGCACCTGGCTCGACGGTTTCCACCGGCACCTGAACCTCGGCGAGCCGGGCCGGATCTACAGCGAACTCGCCGCATCCTGGCTGTGGGTGGTGGCCCTCGGCGGCGTGGCGTTGTGGCTGAGCAGGACGGCCGCCCGGCGTGGCCGCGGCCGCCCGGGCAGCCGGGCCCGCACCTTGAACCGGCACGGCGCCACCGGGGTTTGGCTGCTGGCCGGCCTGCTGTTCCTGTCGGCCACCGGCATCACCTGGTCGACCTACGCCGGGGCACACGTCAGCGATCTGCGGGCGGCGATGCAGTGGCAGCGTCCCCAACTCGACACCGACCCGCACTCCGGTCACACCGGTCACGCTGCGCCACCGGCTTCGGGCGCATCGGGGGTCATCGACTTCGAGGCCGTGCTGCGGGCCGCGGCGACGGCCGGGGTGCAGGCGCCGCTGGAGGTGACGCTGCCCGCCGGGCCCGGCCAGGGTGTCACGGTGGCCGAGATCGACAAGGCCTACCGGCTGACCACCAACGCCGCATCGGTCGATCCGGTCACAAACTCGGTGACCGGTGAGATCGACTACTGGCGTGACTATTCGGGCGTCGCCAAGCTCGCCGACTGGGGCATCCGGGGGCACATGGGCCTGCTGTTCGGGCTGCTCAACCAGCTGCTGCTGCTCGGTGTCGCCGTCGCACTGATCGGGGTGATCATCGGTGGCTACCGGATGTGGTGGCAGCGCCGCCCCACCCGCGGATCGGCGTGGGCGGTGGGTCGCCCACCCATACGCGGTGGGTTGAGACGGTTGCCCCCGGCCGCGATCGGTGCGCTGGTGCTCGCCGCGGTGGCGGTGGGCTGGTTCCTGCCGCTGCTGGGGATCTCGCTGGCCGCCTTCGTGGTCCTGGACCTCGCGATCGCCGCGGCCAAGCGACGCAAGGAGCGCACCGATGCGTAGAGTGCTGATACTCCTTGCCGTGCTGGTACTTTCGGCGTGCGGCTCCCCCGCCGACCAGCAAATGGCCGAGTCGGTGTCCATCCACGACCAGTGGGCCTCGGCCGGTGACGGGCAGATGGCCGCGGTGTTCGGCACGCTGGTCAACGACGGCCCGCGCGAGGCCCGCATCGTGTCCGGCAGCTCCCCGGCGGCCGGCATGGTCGAGGTGCACGAGGTGGCCGGGGCGACCGGCGCGAAGACGATGCGCCCCAAGGCCGGTGGGCTGGTGCTGCCGGCCGGCGGCAGCCACGACCTGGTGCCCGGCGGGGACCATCTGATGCTGATGGATCTCACGGCGCCGCTGTCCGCGGGGGCCGACATCGAGTTGACGCTCCAGTTCGAGGACGGCTCCACGCTGCCGGTCACCGTGCAGGTGCGCGACTTCGCCGGGGCCGGCGAGAACTATCAGCCCCATGGTTGACGTGAACCGGCGGCGCCTCCTGACCGGGGGCGCCGCCGCGCTGGCCGCCGGGGCGGCCGTCACCCAGTGTGGTGCCGCCCAGTCCGCGACCCCGGCCGGTTTCGGCCACACGGTCGAACCGTATTACGGGGAGCATCAGGGCGGGATCGCCACACCCGCACAGGCCCACGCCCTGTTCGTGGCACTCGACCTGGTCCCGGAGGGCGGCCGCGGCGCCCGGGAGACGCTCGCCGCGGTGCTCAAGCTGTGGTCGGCCGATGCGGCCCGGCTCACCCAGGGCCGCCCGGCACTGGCCGACACCGAACCCGAACTGGCACACCGTCCGGCCCGGCTGACCGTGAGTGTCGGGCTCGGGCCGGCGCTGTTCGAGCGGATCGGGCTCGCGCACCGGCGCCCGCCCACGGCGATCGATATGCCCGCGTTCCGCACCGACCGGCTGGACCGGCGCTTCTGCGGGGGCGATGTGCTGCTGCAGATCTGCGCCGACGACCCGATGGTCGTGGCGCACACCGCCCGGGTGTTGCTCAAGAACGTGCGGGCGATGACCGTACAACGCTGGCGGCAGAGCGGTTTCCGCACCGCGCACGGAGCCGACGGGTCCGGGGCGACGATGCGCAACCTGATGGGTCAGGTGGACGGCACCTCGAATCTGCGCACCGCGGCCGAGTTCGACCGCTTCGTCTGGGATGACGGGGCCGGGCAGCCGTGGTTCGCCGGCGGCACCATCCTGGTGGTGCGCAGGATCCGCGCCGAGATGGACACCTGGGACGAACTCGACCGGGCGAGCAAGGAATTCGCGATGGGCCGGCGCCTGGACACCGGTGCGCCGTTGACCGGGACCCGTGAATCCGACCCGCCGGATCTGCAGGCGCAGGTCAACGGGATACCGGTCATCCCGCCGAATTCGCATATCGCGCTGGCCCGTCCGGTGCACGAGGGCGAGCGGTTCCTGCGCCGGCCGTACAACTACGACGATCCGCCGGCGGCCGGGGCGACCACCGACAGTGGGTTGATCTTCGCGAGCTACCAGCGTGACCCGGCCCGCCAGTTCGTCCCGGTGCAGCAGCGGCTGGCCGGAGCCGATGCGATGAACCCGTGGATCACCACCGTCGGGTCGGCGACGTTCGCGATGCTGCCCGGCGTCGCCGAGGGCGGCTGGCTGGGGCAGGGACTGTTCGGCTAGACGGGCGGTCCCGGCCATCATCAATAGCGTTGCAGGACATCGTCTCGGAGGTCGCGACATGGGGCGGAGCACGCACTCGGTGGCATCGAGTCGCGTGCATGCTGTCGACACCGGGCCACACTGGACGCGGCCAATGACTTGACGCATACCGCATCTAGCCACCCGAACTGCCACCGATGTCCTGGGAGATGACACTTGCGCGGCGGTTTGAACCCGCGTAGTATCGAACACACGTTCGAATGCGACGTGGCTCCCATCGCTCCACGGTGAGCTTCAGACCGCGACTCCGGTCGCCGAGAGGTTCTTCTGTCCCGCGGGACTGGTCGAACCGCCTTGCCTGATCGTGCCGTTGTGCACCTTCTGTGAAAGTCGGTATCCGTCATGGACGCCACCCATCTCGAAACGTTCATCGGTGCGTTGATCGACGACCTTGCTGTTGGACCTCCGGATGAAGACGGCGAACGCAGACTGTTTCATCTGCTGGACTGTCCCCGCCGGGTCTTCGATGAGCAGCCCCTGCTCGCGGTGCTGGTGGCCGCAGTCACCGCCCGCAATCTCCTTGATCATGTGATCGCCCAGGCGACCGCGGCCACCGAGCGACTCGGGATCCCGGCCCGCAAGCACCTGCACTCGGGAGCCGATCTGCTGACCAGTTGCGGCGTCTCTCCAGGCGCGGCACACCGGGCGGCGCGGGTCGGCCGGGCTGCGCACACCCTGCCGGCCCTGACCCAGGCCCAGCGCCTCGGCGGGGTCGGCATCGAATTCGCCGACGCCGTCGGACGCGGCGTCACCCACATCAACGCCAGAGTGCCCTTGTCCGAAGAAGACCGGTCCAAGGTCGTCACCAAACTGATGATCCAGACCACCCCGGCGCAGGTGGCCGAGAAGGCCCGCGAGATCGCCATCGACAGAGCCGGGGTACAACCCGAAGACGATCAGTCGGTGCCGGTCGCGGAAAACGCCGACCTCAACGAGATGACGCTCGTCGTCAACGACGAAGGACGCGTTGCAGCCACCCTGGACCTCGATGCACTCACCGGCGAAGAACTGCTCACCGCATTGGACCCGCTGTGCCGGCCCGTCCCGCTGCCGGACGGCTCACCGGACCCGCGCCCTGTCGGTCAGCGTCGCGCGGACGCCCTCGGTCAAGTCGTGCGAACCTACCTGTCGAACTCGCGGCGCCCGACCTCCGGGGGCGTGCTCCCGCACGTCACCCTTATCCGGCCCCAGCCAACAGGGTTCGTCGACACCCTCGGATTCACCGGCCCCATCACCGCCACCACCGCCGACCTGATCACCTGCGACAGCACTGTCGGGGTAGTGACTGTCGATGACGCGGGAGCGCCACTGAATGTGGGGCGCAGCGAGCGACTGTTCCCACCCACAATTCGTCAAGGGTTGGCAGCACGCGACCGTGGTTGCGCACACCCGGGCTGCGGGCGACCGGTGTCCTGGTGCGACGCCCACCACATCACCCCATGGAGCAGCGGCGGCACCACCTGCCTGGACAACGGTGTGCTGCTGTGTCGACGCCACCACACCGCGATCCACCACGGCGGCTGGCAGGTCTACCTCGGCCCCGACCGCCACCCCTGGTTCATCCCGCCCCACAAACCCAATGAAGCAGAACCGGCGCACCTGCGCTCCCACGCACGACGCACCATGACCGACCTACCCACCGCCGCGTAACCAAACCCTCCGCGCACCTTGACAACTACACAGAGAACGCCGAACCAGCGGCGGGAACCGGCACACACGAACGAGCCGGACCCGCCACGACGCCTTGCGTCCGACTAGCCTGGCCAGTGCGCGCGCCACTCGTCGGCGCTGATGGCCTCCGGCGGCGTATCCCCGATCGGGCCGCCGCCGCGGGCGGCCGCGACCGCCTTCTCGGCCGCGCGGATCGTGTCCATGAACTCCAATGTCGCTGTTCGCAGCACATTCTCGATATCGGAGTCCACCGTGATGCGCACCTCGCGCAGGCTGTCCGGCACCAGGTCGTCGGGCAGCCCCGCGGCCGCGGCACGCTCGAGCACCTTCTGGGTCAGCGCGAGCGCGGGCTGACCGGTGGCCACATCGTCCATACAGGAGGCCCGCACCTTCTCCAGCGATTTGCGCTCCTCCCACTGGGCGAGCTGCTCTTCCAGCGAGATCGACTGGCCGGCAAGCACACCGGCGGCCCGGTTGCCCAGTTTGCGCACCAGTGCGTCGGCGACATCGTCGATATCGAACGGGTGCACGGGCGCGTCCTCGGCGATGCGGGCATGGAACAGCACCTGCAGCAACACATCTCCGAGTTCCTCACGCAGCTCCGCAGCGTCACCGCCGCGCACCGCGTCGAACAGCTCGTAGGTCTCCTCCAGCAGATACCGCCGCAGCGAATCGTGGGTCTGCTCGCTCTCCCACGGGCCGTCGGTGCGCAGCTTGTCCATGATCGCCACCGCGTCGACGAGTCGTTCACCGGGCTGCGGGCCGGGCGCGGCGATCAGCGTCGCCCCGGCGCCCAGCCGGGCCCGCACCGCGGGGTGCTCCGGGTCCGAGGACAGCAGCACGGCGGCCGCGTCGTCATCACCGGGCAGATACGGCCGAGCCGACGGCAGCGACCACGGCACCTTGATCGGCATCTCCTCGGTGTACCGCACGTCACCGGCGAGCAGACCGACCGCCTCCACCGGAACCAGCGAGGGCCGGCGCGGGTCGACGAGAACGACTGTCATTGCGCGCCACCTCCAACTCCCAGGTCGGTTATATCAACCTCGTTGACCGGGCGACCGTCCAATGCGAGCAACAGCCCCGCAACCGCTTGCAGCAGTTCGAGATCACGGATGCGCGGGGCGCCCACCCCGGTGCCGGCCCGCGGGATCGGGATCTGCACCGTCGAGGTGGTGGCACGGTAGTTCGCTCCCGGGTACACCCGCTTGAGCCGCAACTGCCCGGAGTCCAGCAGGGTCAGCGGCGCGACCTTCAGCGTGGAATCCGACACCGTGGACACCTCGGTGACCCCGTACTCACGGCACAGCAGCCGCAGGCGCGCCACCGCGATCAGGCGTTGCGCCGGTTCGGGCAGCGGACCGTACCGGTCCACCAGTTCCTCGATGACGCGGTCCACACCGGCACCGTCGGAGGCGGCGGCCAGCCGCCGGTAGGCCTCCAACCGCAACCGGTCGCTGCCGATGTAGTCCGGCGGCAGGTGCGCGTCCACCGGCAGGTCGATCCGCACATCCTTGGGTTCCTCAACGGCGGCAACGGTTTTGCCGTCGACGGCGGCGCGGTAGGCCTCCACGGCCTCGCCGACCAGCCGCACGTACAGATCGAAGCCGACACCGGCGACATGCCCGGACTGCTCGACGCCCAGCACGTTGCCCGCGCCGCGAATCTCCAAGTCCTTCATGGCCACCGCCATACCCGCGCCGAGCTCGTTGTTCTGCGCGATGGTGGCCAGCCGGTCGTGCGCGGTCTCGGTGAGCGGGTTCTCCGGTGGATACAGGAAGTAGGCATAGCCGCGCTCGCGGCTACGCCCGACCCGGCCGCGCAACTGGTGCAGCTGGGACAGACCGAACGTGTCGGCACGCTCCACGATCAGGGTGTTGGCATTGGAGATGTCCAGGCCCGTCTCGACGATGGTGGTGCACACCAGGATGTCGAAGTCGCGGTTCCAGAAGCCCTCGACCGTCTTCTCCAGCGCCTCTTCGGGCATCTGGCCGTGCGCCACCACCACCCGGGCCTCGGGCACCATGGCCTGCACCCGCGCGGCGGCCTGATCGATCGACTTGACCCGGTTGTGGATGTAGAACGCCTGCCCGTCACGCAACAGTTCACGGCGCAGCGCCGCGGCGACCTGCTTGTCATCGTGCGGGCCGACGTAGGTGAGCACCGGGAAGCGCTCCTCGGGCGGGGTGAGGATGGTCGACATCTCCCGGATGCCGGCCAGGCTCATCTCCAGGGTGCGCGGGATCGGCGTGGCGCTCATGGTCAGCACGTCGACGTGGGTGCGCAGACTCTTGATGTGTTCCTTGTGCTCGACGCCGAAACGCTGCTCCTCGTCGACGATCACCAGGCCGAGGTCCTTCCAGCGCACCGCGGTCTGCAGCAGCCGGTGGGTGCCGATGACGATGTCCACCGAGCCGTCGGCCATGCCCTCCAGGGTGGCCTTGGAATCGGCCGGATCGGTGAACCGGGACAGACCCTTCACGGTGACCGGGAAGCCGGCGGTGCGCGCGGTGAAGGTCTGCAGATGCTGGTCGGCCAGCAGCGTGGTGGGCACCAGCACCGCCACCTGCTTACCGTCCTGCACCGCCTTGAACGCCGCCCGGACCGCGATCTCGGTCTTGCCGTAGCCGACGTCGCCGCAGATCACCCGGTCCATCGGGACCGGTTTCTCCATATCGGCCTTGACCTCGGCGATCGCGGTCATCTGGTCCATGGTCTCGGTGAAGCCGAAGGCGTCCTCCATCTCGGCCTGCCACGGGGTGTCCGGACCGAACGCGTGCCCGGGCGCGGCCTGACGCTTGGCGTACAGCGACACCAGCTCACCGGCGATCTCGCGAACCGCCTTGCGCGCCTTGGTTTTCGTGTTCGTCCAGTCGCTGCCGCCGAGCCGGCTCAGGGTGGGCGCCTGCCCGCCCACGTAGCGGGACAGCTGATCGAGGGAGTCCATCGGCACATACAGCTTGTCGGTACCGCCGCCGCGTTTGGCCGAGGCGTACTCCAGCACCAGGTACTCGCGCCGCGCGCCGCCGATCACCCGCTCGGTCATCTCGACGAACTTGCCGATGCCGTGCTGATCGTGCACCACCAGGTCACCGGCGGCCAGTGCCAGCGGGTCGACGACGTTTCGCCGTTTGGCGGCAAGCCGTTTGCCATCGGTCGCGGCCACCCGGTTACCGGTGAGGTCGGTCTCGGTGATGATCACCAGGTTTGCGCCCGGCACCACGAGACCGTCGTGCAACGGGCCCTTGAGAACACCGACGACGCCGGCCGCCGGCTGCGCTCCGGGCTCCAGAATGGTTGCCGGAGTGTCGGATTCGCCGAGCTGCTCGACGACGCGGTGCGCGGTTCCGGCGCCCGGGGTGACCACCGCGGCGAACCCGCCGGTCAGCACGTGGGCCCGCAGCATCGCGAAGATCTCCTCGACGGCGTGCTGGGTGCGCGCCGACGGGGCGGGGCGCACGTCGAGTTCCACTGCGGATTCGTCGTTGAGCTGACTGAGTGTCCACCAGTGCTCGGCGGCCGCCCGGACCTCGTCGAGTTCGCGGAAACCCGAGCCGCCGAGCGCCTCGACGTCGACCGGGGCGGCGCCGCCGATCGCGGCCACCGACCAGGACGCCTCCAGGAACTCGCGGCCGGTGCGGATCAGGTCGGCCGCCCGGGAGCGCACCTTCTCCGGGTCGCACACCAGCACCGGGGTGCCCTTGGGCAGATGGCTGGTCAGCAGGGTCAGCTCGTCGGGCTGTAGCACCGGCAGCAGCGCCTCCATGCCGTCGGCCGGGATGCCCTCGGACAGCTTGGCCAGCATGTCCCCGATGGACCCGGCCACGGTGTTGTCGGTCTGGGGCTGGGCGTCGACGAGTTGGCGGGCCCGTTCCTTGACCGCCTCGGTGAGCAGGATCTCCCGGCACGGGACCGCGACCAGGTGGCTGACCTCGATCTCGGTGATGGACCGCTGGTCGGCGACGGAGAACATCCGCATCTCCGAGACCTCGTCGCCCCAGAACTCGACGCGCACCGGATGCTCGGCGGTCGGCGCGAAGACGTCCAGGATGCCGCCGCGGACGGCGAACTCGCCGCGTTTGGCGACCATGTCGACCCGGGTGTAGGCCAGCTCGACCAGCCGGGCGATGGTGGCGTCGAAATCGGCCTCGACGCCGACCGTCAGCGTGACCGGTTCGAGGTCACCGAGCGCGGGCGCCATCGGCTGCAGCAGCGAGCGGGTGGTGGTGACCACGACCTGCAGCGGCGGGCCGAGGTGTTCGTCATCGGGGTGTGCGAGCCTGCGCAGCACCATCATCCGGGCGCCGACGGTCTCCACGCCGGGCGAGAGCCGTTCGTGCGGCAGAGTCTCCCAGGACGGGAACAGCGTGACGGCCTCCCCGAAGACGGCCTTCAGTTCGGCGGTCAGGTCGTCGGCCTCCCGGCCGGTGGCGGTCACCACCAGCAGCGGGCCGGTACGCGCCAGCGCCGCCGCGACGAACAGCCGGACGCCGGCCGGGCCGACCATCGCCAGCGTGTCCGGACGGGCCTGCGCGCGGTCGATCAGATCGGTGAAGGTGGGCGAGCTCAGCGCCAGGTCGACGAGTCCCGCGATCGAATTTTGGACATGAGTGTGCCCGGGTGCGGTCATGATGCCCCCCATCTTAGGTGGCGGCCCGGGGTGACCTGCCTCGCGCCGGAACGAGCGGGAAAATCGGCGCCGGGGACAAGCGCGGGGCCCGCGACGCCGCGCCCCCGTCCTGAATCAGTCCTCCAGTTCGGGATTGGCTTCCAGGTGTGTCAGCCCGTTCCAGACCACATTGACCACGTGCGCGGCCACCACCTCCTTGGGCGGCTCACGCACGTCGAGCCACCACTGGGCCGTCATCGACACCGACCCGACCAGCGCCTGGGCGTAGAGCGGGGCCAGATCCGGGTCCAGCCCACGCCGGGAGAAATCCCCGGCCAGAATGGAGGCCACCTGGTTGACGGCGTCGTTGAGCAGGGACGCATAGGTGCCCGAGGTGATCCCGGCCGGCGAGTCCCGGATGAGGATGCGGAACCCGTCGGTGCGTTCCTCGACATAGGTCAGCAGCGCCATCGCCACCCGCTCGATGCGCACCCGGGACCGGTTCTCGGTCAGCGAGGCGGTGATCCGGTCCAGCAGCACCGACATCTCCCGGTCGACGACGACCGCGTACAGCCCCTCCTTGCCACCGAAGTGCTCATAGACCACCGGTTTGGAGACATTCGCGCGCTGCGCGATCTCCTCGATGGAGGTGGCATCGAACCCGCGCTCGGCGAAAAGCGACTTGGCGACCTCGATGAGCTGCTGGCGGCGTTCGCTACCGGTCATGCGGGCGCGCGGCGCACGACTCTCTTTATCGGGTGCTGCCACGATGAGGAGCCTAACGGGTTCGACTAGAGTCTCGGGTTGATCGGTCCGTCGTGGTGTAATCGGCAGCACCTCTGATTTTGGTTCAGATAGTTCAGGTTCGAGTCCTGGCGACGGAGCTCAACAGCTGCTCAACCGCGCGAGTGACCCCACACCGACAGCGTCGACGGCGTGTCCTCGTACAGGCACTCCTCGTTCGCGGAGGAGGAGAATCGTGTCCACCACCGACATCGCCGTGATCGTCCTGGCCGCCGGGGCCGGCACCCGGATGCGGTCGGCCACCCCCAAGGTGCTGCACCCCCTCGGCGGGCGCAGCATGCTGGCCCACGCCCTGCACACCGCCACCGCGGTGGAACCCCGGCACATCGTCGTCGTCGTCGGCCACGGCCGTGAGCTGGTCAGCCCCGAGGTGGTCCGGATCGCCGACCGCGCGGGCAGCGACATCACCACGGTGGTCCAGGAGGAACAGCTCGGTACCGGGCACGCCGTCAAAATCGGGCTGAGCGGTCTGCCGGCCGACTTCGCGGGCACCGTGCTGGTCACCTCCGGTGATATCCCGCTGCTGGAGTCGACGACGTTGGCGGCGCTGGTCGACACCCATGACGGCGCCGGGGTGACCGTGCTGACCACGACCCTGGCCGACCCGACCGGCTACGGCCGCATCGTCCGGGACGCCCACGGTGCGGTGGCAGCCATCGTCGAACACGCCGACGCCGACGAAGCACACCGCGCCATTCGTGAGATCAACGCCGGTGTCTACGCATTCGACGCGGTCGCCCTGCGGTCCGCGGTGACCCGGCTGCAGAACCACAACGCCCAAGGTGAGCTCTATCTCACCGACGCGGTGGCCATCCTGCGCGCCGACGGGCACGCGGTACTCGCCCAGCACCTCGACGACGCCGTGCAGGTCTCCGGCGTCAACGACCGCGTCCAGCTCGCCGCGCTGGGCGCGGAACTGAACCGCCGCACCATCGTCGCCCACCAGCTCGCCGGGGTGACGGTCACCGACCCGGGCACCACCTGGATCGACGTCGACGTCGAGATCGGGCCCGACACCGTCATCGCGCCGGGCACCCAACTGCTCGGCTCGACGTCGATCGGCACCGGCTGCACCGTCGGTCCGGACACCACGCTGACCGACGTCGAGGTCGGTGACGGCGCATCCGTCATCCGCACGCACGGTGAGGCGACCGTCATCGGCGCGGGCGCCACCGTCGGACCGTTCACCTATCTGCGGCCGGGCACCCGACTCGGGGCGGACGGCAAGCTCGGCGCGTTCGTCGAGACCAAGAACTCGGTGATCGGCGCGGGCACCAAGGTGCCCCATCTGACCTATGTCGGGGACGCCGACATCGGCGAGCACAGCAACATCGGCGCCTCCAGCGTGTTCGTCAACTACGACGGGGAGACCAAGCGGCGCACCACGATCGGCTCCCACGTCAGGACCGGTTCGGACACCATGTTCGTGGCGCCGGTCACCGTCGGGGACGGCGCGTACACCGGCGCGGGCACCGTGCTGCGCGAAGACGTTCCGCCCGGCGCGCTGGCCGTTTCGGACAACACTCAACGCACCATCGAGGGCTGGGTACTTCGCAAGCGCCCAGCAAGTGCGTCCGCCGACGCCGCCCGCCGCGCCGGGGCACCCGAACCCGATGCCTGATGTTGGCAATCTGGTAACCCAGGGACGCCGGGCAGTTACTGGCCCGTACGATTGGCCCGTATCGATCCCCGAACGGCGAAGGCACAAGAGATGGCCCACGAATGGACCGACAACCGCAAAAATCTGATGCTCTTCTCCGGCCGGGCGCACCCCGAGCTGGCCGAGCAGGTGGCCAAAGAACTCGATGTGCCGGTGACCGCGCAGACCGCGCGTGACTTCGCCAACGGTGAGATCTTCGTCCGCTTCGACGAGTCCGTTCGCGGCTGCGATGCGTTCGTGCTGCAGAGCCATCCCGCGCCGCTGAACCAGTGGCTCGTGGAACAACTCATCATGATCGACGCGCTCAAGCGCGGCAGCGCCAAGCGCATCACCGCGATCCTGCCGTTCTACCCGTATGCCCGGCAGGACAAGAAGCACCGCGGCCGCGAGCCCATCTCCGCGCGCCTGGTCGCCGACCTGTACAAGACCGCCGGCGCCGACCGCATCGTCACCGTGGACCTGCACACCGACCAGATCCAGGGCTTCTTCGACGGGCCGGTGGACCACATGCGCGCACAGTCGCTGCTGTGCGGCTACATCGCCGACAAGTACCGCGAATCGGACATGGTCGTCGTCTCCCCCGACTCGGGCCGTGTCCGGGTCGCCGAGAAGTGGGCCGACTCCCTCGGTGGCGTCCCGCTGGCCTTCATCCACAAGACCCGCGACCCGCTGGTGCCCAACCAGGTGGTGTCCAACCGCGTGGTCGGCGATGTGAAGGGCAAGACCTGCATCCTCACCGACGACATGATCGACACCGGCGGCACCATCGCCGGCGCGGTCAAGCTGCTCAAGCAGGACGGCGCCGGTGACGTCATCATCGCCGCCACCCACGGCGTGCTGTCCGACCCGGCCGCTCAGCGGCTGGCCGACTCGGGTGCGCGCGAGGTCATCGTCACCAACACCCTGCCGATCACCGAGGACAAGAAGTTCCCACAGTTGACGGTGCTGTCCATCGCGCCGCTGCTGGCCAGCACGATCCGCGCCGTCTTCGACAACGGCTCGGTCACCGGACTGTTCGACGGATCCGCCTAGATGGCGGCCCGCATTTTCCACAACCCGAAGTGCTCGACCTCGCGCAAGACCCTGGATCTGTTGCGCGAGAACGGCATCGAGCCGGAGATCGTGCTGTACCTGAAGACCCCGCCCACCCGGGATGAGCTGGTCGCGATGATCACCGACGCCGGCATCGATGTGCGCACCGCCGTGCGCAAACGCGAATCGCTTTATGGCGAACTGGGTTTGGCGGATGCCACCGACGACGAACTGCTCGACGCCATGGCGGAACACCCGATCCTGATCGAGCGGCCGTTCGTGGTCACCGACAAGGGCACCCGGTTGGCGCGCCCGATCGAGAACGTCAACGAAATCTTGTGAGCAGGGCGCTGCTGGCGGTTCCGCTGCTGACGGCGGCGCTGCTGTCCGGTTGCGGCGCCGCCACCCCGGATTACCAGTCGTTGCTGGCGACCGCCCCGGCGCGGCCGACGGCGGCGTCCGCGCAGGAGTCCGTGTCGCTGTCGGCGTACCTGGAGAGCGTCGGGGTCGAGGGCCGACCGGTGGCCCCGGAGAAACTCGCCGATCTGACCGTGACCGTGCCCCGGCCCGAGGGTTGGCGCGACTACACCAACATCAATCTGGCGCCCGGCACCCGGGTGATCGCCGACGGCGAGACCTACCCGACCGCCATGCTGATGGTGTTCACCCTGGACGGTGACTTCGACGTCGCCGAGGCGCTCAAGCACGCCGACGTCGACGCCGAGATGTCGCAGAACTTCAAGAAGCTCAACGGTTCTCGCGAGGACTTCAAGGGATTCCCGTCCTCGATGATCGAGGGCACCTATGACCTGAACGGGCAACGCATGCAGGCCTACAACCGCATCGTGTTCGCCACCGGCTCGAAGCCCAAGACGCCGGACAGCACGCCGCAGCGCTACCTGGTGCAGCTGACCGTCACCAGCTTCGCCGACGACGCCGAGTCCAAGGGCCCGGCCATCGAGAAGATCATCTCGGGGTTCGACGTCGCAGGTAAACAACGAGCCCCGAAGTAGGTCCGGGCACGTTTCCCGTCCCGGGGGTGCGGCTCGACGATCCGGCTACTGGTGCTGACATGCCTTCCTGGACCGCCGCGGATCTGCCGTCCTTCGCCGGCCGTCGTGTCATCGTGACCGGCGCCAACAGCGGGCTGGGCCTGCACACCGCCCGCGAACTCGACCGGGCCGGCGCGTCGGTGGTGCTCGCCGTCCGCAACCTCGACAAGGGGCAGGACGCGGCCACGACCATGACCGGCGATGTGCAGGTCCGCAGGCTCGACCTGCAGGATCTGGCCTCGGTGCGCGCCTTTGCCGAGGAGACCGACTCCGTCGACGTCCTGATCAACAACGCCGGCATCATGGCGGTGCCCTACGCCCAGACCGTCGACGGCTTCGAGAGCCAGATCGGCACCAATCACCTCGGGCATTTCGCGCTGACCAATCTGCTGCTGCCCAAGATCACCGATCGGGTGGTGACGGTGCCCTCGATGATGCACCTGCTCGGCACCATCAGCTGCGCGGATCTGAACTGGAAGGCCCGGCCCTACTCGGCGTGGCTGGCCTACGGCCAGTCCAAGCTGGCCAACCTGCTGTTCACCAGCGAGTTGCAGCGCCGGCTCCGCGCGGCCGGATCGCCGGTGCGCGCGGTCGCCGCCCACCCTGGGTATTCGGCCACCAACCTGCAGGGCCAGACCGGCAACGCCACCGGCGACGTGTTCTGGAAGGCCGCGAACCGGGTCGCCACCGACGCCGCGTTCGGCGCCCGCCAGACCCTGTACGCGGCGTCCGCGGACGTGCCCGGGGACAGTTTCATCGGACCCCGGTTCGGCCAGCTCGGCCCCACCGGCCCCAGCCCGCGCAGCCCGCTGGCCCGCAACACCAGGACCGCATCCCGACTGTGGGAGCTGTCCGCCCAGCTCACCGGCACCGAATTTCGGATCTGAGGTCCCCCTGGGTTAGCCTGGTGGGCATCACGGCGAGGGTGGCTCGACCACCGTTATCGACGGGAACCTGTTTGTTCTTCCCTGGCCGTGCGTTTCCCATACCGGCACAGGAGTAGAGAACATGGCCAAGACCTCGGCCCCCAACAAGCTCACCGCGACCGTGCGTACCCGCACGGGCAAGGGCGCCTCGCGCCAGGCCCGCCGCGACGGCCTCATCCCCACCGTGCTCTACGGCCACGGCACCGAGCCGCAGCATCTGGAGCTCAACGCGCGCGATTTCGCCGCCGTGATGCGCCACGCGGGCACCAACGCCATCCTGACGCTGGACATCGAGGGCAAAGAGACGTTCGCGCTGACCAAGGCGCTGGACATCCACCCGGTGCGCCGCAACATCCAGCACGTCGACCTGCTCGTCGTGGTGCGTGGCGAGAAGGTGCACGTGGACGTCAACGTCGTCGTCGAAGGCGAGGCCGCCCCCGGCACCCTGGTCACCCAGGAAGCCAACACGATCTCCATCGAGGCCGAGGCGATGTCCATCCCCGAGGAGCTGACGGTGTCGGTCGAGGGCCTCACCGCGGGCACCCAGATCACCGCCGGCGAGGTCGAGCTGCCCAAGGGCGCCAGCCTGGTCGTCGACGCCGAGACCCTGGTGGTCAACGTCGTCGCCGCGCCGACCGCTGAGGACCTGGAGAGCGAAGGCGCCGGCGAGACCGCCGAAGCCGCCGCGCCGGCCGAAGCGCCCGCCGAGGACGAAGCCGAAGCCGCCGAGTAACAAGTCACCGTGGCCGAACCGTTGTTGGTGGTCGGCCTGGGCAATCCCGGGCCGAACTACGCCAAGACCAGGCACAACCTCGGTTTCATGGTCGCCGACATCCTGGCCGAGCGCATCGGCTCAGGGTTCAAGGTGCACAAGAAGTCCGGAGCGGAAGTCACCACGGGCCGACTGGGAGGTCGGTCCGTGGTGCTCGCCAAGCCCCGGGTCTACATGAACGAGTCGGGCCGCCAGGTCGGCCCGCTGGCGAAGTTCTATTCGGTGGCCCCCGCCGACGTCGTGGTTCTGCACGACGAGCTCGACATCGAGTTCGGCCGGATCCGGCTGAAGCTCGGCGGCGGCGAAGGCGGGCACAACGGGCTGCGCTCGGTGGCAGCCGCGTTGGGCACCAAGGATTTTCAGCGCGTCCGCATCGGAGTCGGCCGCCCGCCCGGGCGCAAGGACCCGGCCGCCTACGTGTTGGAACCGTTCAATTCGATCGAACGGCCCGAGGTGCCGACCATCTGCGAGCAGGCCGCCGACGCGACCGAGTTGCTCCTGCAGCTCGGTGTCGAGGCCGCGCAGAACACCGTGCACGCCTGGTAGCTTCAGGCCGTCTCCGGCTGCCGGTCCGGCCGGAACTGTCCGCGGATCAACCACACCCCCAGCGCGATCACCGCGCCCACCTCGAACGCGACGATGCCGCGCTCGACCAGTCCCAGCGGGATGATGCGCCACCAGGACAGGTCGGTCACCATGCCGACCGCGATGGCGCCGAACAACACCCCCAGCCAGCCCAGCGAACCGTAGGCCAGCCAGACCGCGGGCCGGGCGCCGCGGTGTCTGCGCGCGATCGTCAGGACCGCGGCCGGGAGCGATACGAACGCCAGCAGGGTGGCGATGCGGTGCACGGATCCGCTTGTGCTGGGCCCGATCTCCCAGTTGCGCTTCGGGAAGGCCGCCACCCCCAGCAGCCCGATCACCCACAGCGCCATCAGGATCGAGCCGACCGACAGCGGCTGCACCAGCCCGGCACTGATCAGGCCGAGCAACAGCAGCGTCGACCCCAGCGCGAGCGCCAGCACCCCGGTCAGGAAGGCCCACCCGCCGTCGGTGTAGACGTACTCGGAGATGGTGGCGCGGCGCAGGGTTCGGCCGGGCCGATGGGATTGGCCGCCCAGGATCGCGTCCAGGGTCAGGATGGCGACCACCGAGATGACAGCACCGAGCACGCCGAGCCAGCCGAACAGCGCGTGCGAAAACCGGTCCATCCGACCAGCGTACGGACCTCAACAACGCTACCGACCCGGTCGACGGTCCGCGCGCTCGCGGCAGACCGGGTCACCAGGACAGGATGATGCCCGACCTGTTGTTGCCGCGCGGGATGGACTCGGCCACGTTGGGAGCTCGGGTCCCCGGCACCGCCTTGATCGACACGCTGCCGTTGGTCTGGCACCGCGTGACGCTGCCGGCGTCCTTGCAGGTCGGCACGGCGGCGGCGACCGGAGCCGAAA
This sequence comes from Mycolicibacterium diernhoferi, assembly GCF_019456655.1. Lineage (NCBI taxonomy): Bacteria > Bacillati > Actinomycetota > Actinomycetes > Mycobacteriales > Mycobacteriaceae > Mycobacterium > Mycolicibacterium diernhoferi. The sequence goes on from NZ_CP080332.1 coordinate 4,942,189, forward strand.
TGAGTGCAGCCGCAACACCACTCGTCACCAGGATCAATATCGGGTACTTCGCACGATGGGTCATGGCACCTTCCACTGCGGGGATTCTCACGGGCACGACGACGCCAGTACCCGGGCGGCCGGGTCGAGATTCACGCCGGCCCGCACCGCATTTGAAAACGCATCGCCTCGGGCTTCTTCCACTGTTGCGCCGGCCCCGCCTGCGACGATGCCGCTGCCGTCGTCGGCGCCCACCGTCACCACGCAGAAGATGTCGTTGGTGACCTCGTCACTGCTGCACTGTTCGGCACCGGCCTGTTGGCAGACCGACACCACAGCAGCCGCGGCCGCCTCGTTGGTGGGTCCGGTGGCGGTGTATCCCGCCAGTAGTCCGCCCGATAAGCCGGAGCCCACAGCTCGCGAGACGACAGTGTCCTCGACGACGCCGCCGGGGCCGCCGGCCACCGCCGGACTGGCCCCGTACAGCGTGGCGGTGACACCCAGTGCCGACGCGGCGGCCAACAACACGCCTGCCGAAACTCCGCGGATCACAACCACACTGCCTCCTCCGAGAGAACGATCTCCGGAGCATAGGACGAGATGGCGGCGTGATGAGCCACTCAGAACAGATGTCCCCCGAAAAGGGGACCGCCCAGCAGAGGCGGGGAGCAGGTCAGCCGGTGACCAGCGCGACCGAATTGGCCCGGCGCAGCTTGCCCGACGGGGTCTTCGGGATGGTGCCCGGCCCCAGCACGACCACATTGCGCGGACGCACGTCCACCTCGGTCACCACTTCGTGGGCGACCTGGTGCTCGATGCGACGCACCGCGGTGGGATCCTGGTACTGGTTGGATTCCACTGCGACGGCGAAGGTTTCGCGGGAGTGACCGGCATCCAGGCGAACCGCGACGGCGCAGCCCGGACGGACACCCTCGACGCGGCCGGCGGCACGCTCGATATCGGTCGGGTAGATGTTGCGGCCGGCCATGATGATGACGTCCTTCACCCGGCCGCAGACGACGATGTTGCCCTCGTCGGTGATGTAACCCAGGTCGCCGGTGTCATACCAGCCGTTCTCGTCCTGGGTCGGCAGGAAGCCGGCCATGGTGATGTAGCCGGGGGTGACCGATTCGCCGCGCAGCTGGATGACACCGACGCCGCGGGTCGGCAGCACCGCGCCGTCCTCGTCGACGATGCGGGCCTCCAGGTCCTGCAGCAGCGGGCCCAGCGAGGCCAGCCGGCGGGTGTTGCCCTTGCTGGCGGGCACGGCCCGGCGCAGCGCGGCCAGCAGGTCGGCGTCGACCTCGTCGACCACCAGACCGGCGTTGCACGGCGAGAACGACACCGCCAGGCAGGTCTCGGCCATGCCGTAGGCGGGCAGGATCGCCGAGGACGGCAGCCCGAACGGCTTACCGGCGTCGAGCAGATCCTCCACGTCGGCCGGCTCGACCGGCTCGGCGCCCGACAGCGCGAAGCGCAGCGTGGACAGGTCGAACTCGCCCGGCTTGGCCTGGCGGCGCAGCCGCTTGGCGAACAGCGCGTATGCGAAGTTCGGGGCCGCGGTCATGGTGCCCTTGTACTTGTCGATCAGCCGCGCCCACAGCAGGGTGTCGCGCAGGAAGTCCATCGGCGTGACCTTGACCAGTTCGGCGCCGAAGTACATCGGGATGGTGAGGAAGCCGACCATGCCCATGTCATGGAAACAGGGCAGCCAGCTGACCATGACGTCGGTGTCGACGTCGTACTGCGCGCCGACGAACATGGCCTCGGCGTTCGAGTAGATGTTGCGGTGGGTGATCTGCACCGCCTTCGGGGATCCGGTGGATCCCGACGTCAGCTGCATCAGCGCCAGATCGTCCTCGCCGGTCTCGACCGGGTCGATCGGATCGGAGGCCAGCAGATCGGCCACCGTGAGGACCTTGATGCCCTTCTGCTCCAGCACCGGGATGGCCACGATGAAGGGTTCGGAGACGATGACGGCCTTGAGTTCGATCATGCCGATGACGGTCATGGTGTCCTCGGCCCATACCGCGAGGTCGGTGCGCGGGGTCGGCTGATGCAGCATCGTCAGGCTGCCGCCGCGCATCCACACGCCCTGGGCGGTCGGGGCGATCTCGACCGGGAAGCCGGCCAGCACGCCGACCGAGTCGCCCGGACCGATGCCTGCCGCGGCGAGTCCGCCGGCCACCCGACGAGCCCGCTCGTGGACTTCGAGCCAGGTGTGGCGGACGGGCTCGTAGGGTTCGCCGGTGACCATGCCCCGCGCGCTCTCATGGGCGCTGCGGTACATCTTGTCGGTAAATCGGCTCACGGCAACCTCCTGGGTGTCTGGGGCCGGGTCGGCTGCGACGCCGACCCCAGGTTCATTGCGCGTTTCCCTATATTCCGCCTGCTGGTGCCCTCTCCAGGAGAGGCGCGCACACACAATTGGGAAGCATTTGTGTCTCGAAACGGTGGTCACCGACCGGTTACCCGGCCAGTTTCCACCGTCGACCATCTTAAGAGACCCTTAAGTAACTGCCAAACGCTTGGGCCGATTGAGGCATGTGTCACAACGCAGTGCTGGCCGGCTCAGCGCATCGGGTCGGGCACCACTCGGGCCCCGTGCACCGGGCCGCTGGCCACCCGCACCGTGCGGCACACCCCGGCCCCGCTCAACGCCGTCCCGACGTCCACAGCGTCCGCCGCCGACGCGCAGAGGAAGGCACAGGTGGGGCCCGAACCGGACACGATCCCGGCCAGCGCACCGGCCTCTTCCCCGGCGCGCAGGGTGCGGCGCAGATCGGACCGCAGGCTCAGCGCGGCCGGCTGCAGATCGTTGCCGAGCAGCGGCGCGAGCTCCTGCGGGTCACCCGAGGCCAACGCGGCCAGCACGGGTTCGACGTCCGTCAGGCGTGGCGGCAGCCCGCGGTCGGGGCTCTCCCGCAGCCGGTCGATCTCACCGAACACCGCGGGTGTGGACAGGCCCTGCTGTGCGAAGGCCAACACCCAGTGGAAGGTGCTGCGGGCCAGCACGGTCGCCAGCTCCTCGCCGCGCCCGCTGCCCAGAGCGGTACCGCCGTGCAGGGCGAACGGCACGTCGCTGCCGAGCTTCGCCGCCAGGGCGTGCAGATCGCGGCGCGGCACGCCCAACTCCCAGAGGTGGTTCATGGCGACCAGCACCGCCGCGGCGTCCCCGCTGCCGCCGGCCATGCCCCCGGCCACCGGGATGGACTTCGAGATCGAGATGGCCACGTCGGGTGCCCGGCCGACGTGATCGGCCAGCAGTTCGGCGGCCCGCCAGGCCAGGTTGCGCTCATCGGTGGGCAGGAACTCCGACCCCTCGCCGGACATCTCCAGCGACAGCACGTCGGCGGTGCGCACGGTGACGTCGTCGAACAGCGAGACGGCATGGAAGACGGTGCAGAGTTCGTGATAACCGTCGGCGCGCAGGTCCCCGACCGCCAGATAGAGGTTGACCTTCCCAGGAACGCGCACCGTCACCGAACCGGTGGGCACCCACTCGGTTGCGGTATCACCGCCGGATGCAGACACCGGACGACACTACCGCCACGCCGGAGATGTCGACCAGTCGAGCTCCGACCAATGAGCGTTGAGATACCCCTCGTCAGATCCCGCCGCCGGAAACCCACGCTAATGTTTGCCGCCACGATGTGTCAAGAATCACACCGATGTAAAACGTGCGGGTTTTCCAGCGGCGACATGATTCGCCACCGGATCAGGCCGGATAACCGGGTTTGCTTAGGCTCAGCTCAGTGCGGAATCGCTGGCGCGCTCGGCCGGCGCCTCGACCGCCTCGGGCTCCGGCTCGGCCGTGTGCGACCCCGCCAACTCGCCGGACCGCTGCAACAGCCGGACGAAGTCGGCGATCCCGAGGGTCTCGCCACGTCGCGCCGGGTCGATGCTGGCCGACAGCAGACGCTCGGCCGACTCGTTGCCCGAACCCGCCCACTCGGCGAAAGCATTGCGCGACGTCTTGCGGCGCTGCGCGAAACCGATGTCGATGAGCTCGAAGACCTGCTCGCGGAACGCCGCGTCGGTCGGCCAGGGGGACGCCTCGTAGCGGTCGATGCGGACCAGACCGGAGTAGACCCGCGGGATCGGCCAGAACACCGTCGGCGACACCATGCCGTACCGGCGGACCTCGCCGTAGAAGCGCACCTTCGCGCTGGGGATGCCGTAGTCCTTGCCACCGGGCTCGGCGGCGAGCCGCTCGGCGACCTCGGCCTGCACCATGACCATCACGGTCTTGATGGACGGGAACTCGGCCAGCAGGTGCAGCAGCGCGGGCACCGCGATGTTGTACGGGAGGTTCGCGACCAGCGCGGTCGGCATCTCGTCGAGATCCTCGGACTTCAGCGTGAGGATGTCGCGGTTCAGGACGGTCAGCCGGCCGATCTCGCTGTGCGAGTGGTTGGCGATCGTCTTGGGGAGCTGGCGGGCCAGCACCGGGTCTATCTCCACCGCGGTCACGCGGGCGCCCCGGTCCAACAGCCCCAGAGTCAGCGAGCCGAGGCCGGGACCGACCTCGATCACCGAGTCTTGCCGGTGGATACCCGATGCGGACACGATGCGGCGCACGGTGTTGGCATCGTGGACGAAGTTCTGTCCAAACGCCTTCCGCGGCCGGAAATCGATCTCCCGGGCAAGGTGCCGAATCTCGGTCCGCCCGAGCAGTCGGATCGTCACGATGACCCCAATCTCGCGCTACATGTTGGCCAGGCACCCCAGCCCTGGCGTGCCCTCGTCACTTCAGCAATCGCGATTTGTTCTTCGCGGGTCGCCAAATCTGCTCGCTGAGCATACCTCAGACCGCCCTGCCGCTCCCAGGTGTTTTGATCAAATTGAACACCACCGAAATATCCGTTGCCGGTATTGATGGCCCAATTACCACCCGATTCGCACCGGGCAAGGGCATCCCAGACGTGTCCCTGCGATACCGGCGGCACCTCGGTGCCCGGTTTGGTGCCCACTCTCAGCACAGCTTCACGAGCCGGATTCAGAACGACATTGGCTACTGGCAGTCTGCCGGTCTCGACGCCGTTCACCTCCGCGACAGCAAACGTCACATTCTGCAATCCCGGCGTGCCGGGGTCCTCGACCACCTGACGGCTCATGTTCAGCGTCGGATCCTCGATGCGGGTGCCGGCCGGCGGCAGCGGCAACTGCTCGGTGACCTTCTGGATCCGCACCCGGGTCACATCGATGCGCATACCCTCGATGACCGGCGACGATGCCGCCGGGACCACGGTGTCGCGCTGCTGCAGCGGCACCCCGGCGGCCTCCAGCAGGCCGCCCACATTCGGGGCCGCCAGCCGCACGGTACGCGCCTGGCCGGCGTCGTTCAGCTGCACAGTTTTGGCGCTGACCACGGGCAATGACATCCCGGCCAGGGGCACGCGGCTGCCGCGGGAGGCCGCGGCGGGGGCGGTGTCGGTCATCGCGAGCTGGGCCAGCGCCTCCTGCACGGTGCTCGCGGTCGTCCACACCTCGGTGCTGTTCTGGCCGTCCCGGGAGATCTGCAGCGGGCGGCTGCGCCGGAGCACGATGGAGTCCGCCTCGGCCACCGACGCGTCGGCCGCCGGGAACAGATCGTCGCGGTCGCCCACGGTGAAACCGTTCTCTTCGATGACGTCGATGACCCGCGATTTCATGGTCGCGACCTGCACCTCGGTGCCGTCGACGTTCAGCGTGACGGTCTTGTGCGAGGCCACCGCGACGCCACCGGCAAACACCAGGGTGAGCAGTAGCGCACCCACCACCAACCGCAGTGCCGGCGAGCGCGTCTCATGAATCTTGTTCAGAACATTCAAAGCTGTGGTCCCAGAATTGTGAACGCGGCACCGGTGAACGGTCGGGTTGACCGGCTCAGGCAATCCGGGTTCGATAACAGGACGGTAACGAATATCCGCTACGCGCGCCAACCCGACACGGTACCCAACCTGTAGGCGCGAACCGCATTCGCCGAGGTCAGCTCGGCGACCTCGGTGGCATTGCGGTCCAGGATGTCGGCCAGTGCGCGCACCGTGTACGGCAAGCAGTACGGCTCGTTGGGTGCGCCGCGGAACGGGTGCGGGGTGAGGAACGGGGCATCCGTCTCCACCAGCAGCAGCTCCTCGGGTACCACGGCGGCGGCCTCGCGCAGGGCGTGCGCGTTCCGGAAACTGACCGTCCCGGACAGGCTGACCAGCCAACCGTTCCCTGCGCAAGTACGCGCCATCTCGGCGTCAGAGGAGAAGCAGTGGAAGATCACCGTCTCGGGCGCCCCCTCGGCGGCCAGCACGTCGAGCACCTCGGCGTCGGCGTCCCGGTTGTGGATCATCAGCGGTTTTCCGGTGCGCTTGGCAAGGTCGATGTGCCAGGCGAAAGCCTCGCGCTGCTCGGCCGGGTCGGCGCAGCCGTCCAGATTGCCGGGCCAGTACATGTCCATCCCGGTCTCGCCGACGGCGACCACCCGCGGGTGCCCGGCCAGCCGCTCGAGCTCGGCTTTCGCGGCGTCGTCCAGAGCATTGGCCCGGGTCGGGTGCAGTGCCACGGCGGCGTACACCCGCGGATCCCAGTCGGCGGCCGCAGCGGCCCAGCGGGCCGCGTCCAGATCGTCGGCGATGGTGACGACGGCCTGCACCCCGACCGCCCCGGCCCGGTCCAGGATGGCCGCGACGTCCTCGGCGGTTTCCGCCCCGCAGGCGTCCAGATGAGTGTGCGCATCGATCAGCGGAGCCAGCGGCTCGGGGGCGGGTGGCTTCTCCCGGCGTTTTTTCGAGCTCACCGCAACACCATAAGGTGAGACCAAATGACTGAGTCTTCTGTGTCCGCCGCACCGCGCGCGTTCTACGTCACGACGGCCATCGCCTACCCCAACGGCGACCCGCACATCGGGCACGCCTACGAGTACATCGCCACCGACGCGATCGCCCGGTTCAAGCGCCTCGACGGTTACGACGTCCGCTACCTGACCGGCACCGACGTGCACGGCCTGAAGATGGCCGAGACGGCCGCCAAGCTCGGTATCACCGCCGCGGAGCTGGCCAAGCGCAACTCCGATGTGTTCGAGCGGATGCAGGAACGCCTCGACGCCTCCTACGACCGTTTCATCCGCACCTCCGACGCCGACCACTACGCGGCGTCCAAGGAGATCTGGCGCCGGATGAACGAGGCCGGCGACATCTACCTGGGCAGCTATCAGGGCTGGTACTCGGTGCGCGACGAGCGGTTCTTCGCCGAGGACGAGACCGAAGTGGCGCCCGACGGGACACGCACCGCGATCGAGACCGGCACCGAGGTGACCTGGACCGAGGAGCAGACCTACTTCTTCAAGCTCTCCGAGTACACCGACCGGCTGCTGGCCCACTACGAGGCGCATCCGGAGTTCATCGGCCCCGATGTGCGGCGCAACGAGGTGGTCAGCTTCGTCTCCGGCGGCCTGCGGGACCTGTCGATCTCACGCACCACCTTCGACTGGGGCGTGCCGGTACCGGATCATCCCGACCACGTCATGTACGTGTGGGTGGATGCGCTGACGAACTATCTGACCGGCGTGGGTTTCCCGGACACCGCCTCGGAATCGTTCGAGAAGTACTGGCCGGCCGATCTGCACATGATCGGCAAGGACATCATCCGGTTCCACACGGTGTACTGGCCGGCGTTCCTGATGTCCGCCGGAATCCCTTTGCCACGAAGGGTTTTCGCGCACGGGTTCATCAACGTCAAGGGCGAGAAGATGAGCAAGTCGCTGGGCAACGTGGTGGATCCACTGGTGCTCGTCGACACCTTCGGTGTGGACGCGGTGCGGTATTTCTTCCTGCGCGAGGTGCCCTTCGGCCAGGACGGCAGTTACAGCGAGGAAGCCATCATCGGGCGCGTCAACGCCGATCTGGCCAACGAATTGGGCAATCTCGCGCAGCGTTCACTGTCAATGGTGGCCAAGAACCTCGACGGCGTGGTGCCGGAGCCGGGCCCGTTCACCGCCGAGGACGAGGCGCTGCTGGCCGCGGCCGACGCGCTGCTGGAACGGGTGCGCGCGTGCTACGACGAGCAGGCCATGCACCTTGCGCTGGACGCCATCTGGTCGGTGCTCAGCGCCGCCAACAAGTACTTCTCCGCCCAGGAGCCGTGGGTGTTGCGCAAGACCGACCCGGCGCGGATGGCCACCGTGCTCTACACGACGCTGGAGACCGTCCGCATCGCCACGCTGCTGAGCCAGCCGGTGATGCCCTCCTCCACCGCCAAACTGCTCGACCTCCTGGGCCAACCGGCGGATCGGCGGGACTTCACCGCCATCGGTGCCCGCCTGAGCGCCGGGACCGCTTTACCCACCCCGGAAGGGGTGTTCCCGAGATACCAAACGGAGTGAGATGACCGGCATGCACCAGAAACTGCACGACCTCTATGACGAAGTGGCCCAGCGCAATCCGGGCGAGACCGAATTCCACCAGGCGGTCTACGAGGTCCTCACCAGCCTCGACCCGGTCGTCACCAAGCATCCGGAGTACGCCGACAACGCCGTGGTCCGCCGGCTGTGCGAACCCGAGCGGCAGATCATCTTCCGGGTGCCCTGGATCGACGATTGCGGCGCCGTGCAGATCAACCGGGGCTTCCGCGTCGAGTTCAACTCCGCGCTCGGACCTTTCAAGGGCGGCTTGCGTTTCCACCCCTCGGTGTACCTGGGCATCGTGAAGTTCCTGGGCTTCGAGCAGATCTTCAAGAACTCGCTGACCGGCCTGCCCATCGGCGGCGGCAAGGGCGGCTCGGACTTCGACCCCAAGGGCCGCTCGGACAACGAGATCATGCGGTTCTGCCAGTCCTTCATGACCGAGCTCTACCGCCACATCGGTGAGTACACCGATGTCCCGGCCGGTGACATCGGCGTCGGCGCACGCGAAATCGGTTACCTGTTCGGCCAGTACAAGCGGATCACCAACCGCTGGGAGGCCGGCGTGCTGACCGGCAAGGGACTGACCTGGGGCGGCTCCCAGGTCCGTACCGAGGCCACCGGGTACGGGACGGTCTTCTTCGTCGACGAGATCCTGCGGGCCAGATCCGACTCCTTCGACGGCAAGCGCGTCGTGGTGTCCGGCTCGGGCAATGTGGCCATCTACGCGATCGAGAAGGTGCAGGCACTCGGCGGCACCGTGGTCGCCTGCTCGGACTCCAGCGGGTACATCGTGGACGACAAGGGTGTCGACCTGAACCTGCTCAAGGAGATCAAGGAGGTGCGCCGCGGCCGGATCACCGAGTACGCCGATGCCCGCAGCCATGCGCACTTCGTGACCGGCCGCAGCGTGTGGCAGGTGCCCTGTGACATCGCGTTGCCGTGCGCCACCCAGAACGAACTGTCCGGCACGGACGCGACCGCGCTGATCGAATCCGGATGCCTGATCGTCGCCGAGGGCGCCAACATGCCGTGTACCCCCGACGCGGTGAAGTATTTCGCCGAGGCCGGGGTGACGTTCGCACCGGGTAAGGCCGCCAACGCCGGCGGGGTGGCGACCAGCGCGCTGGAGATGCAGCAGAACGCCTCCCGCGACTCCTGGACCTTCGAGGAGACCGAGGCCCGGCTGGCCGAGATCATGGGCCGCATCCATGACAACTGTCTGACCACCGCCGATGACTATGGTCAGCCGGGCAACTACGCGGCCGGGGCCAACATCGCCGGGTTCATCCGGGTGGCCGACGCGATGCTGGCGCTGGGCCTGATTTAGCCGCCGTGGGCCCCGATCCAGTGATCTGGGCCACAATTGCGGGTGCGGTGTCACACTCCGGCCGGTGCCGGTGTCTTGAGGGCATAGCGATCTCAGACAGGAGAGCACCATGACCGAGAAGACCCACGTCATCGTCATCGGCGGCGGCTACGCCGGCGTGCTGGCCGCCAACCACCTGCTGCAGCGGGGGGACCTCGAAGTCACCCTGGTCAACGCCCGGCCGGAGTTCGTCGAACGCATCCGGCTGCACCAGCTCGCGATCGGGACTGACGACGCCGTGGCCGACTACGCCGAACTGCTCGGGGAGCGGGTTCGGCTGGTGGTCGACAAGGCCACCCGCATCGACACCGCCGCCCGCCGCCTCGAGCTGGCCTCCGGAACCGCCCTGGACTACGACTACCTGATCTACGCGGTCGGCAGCACCAGCGGCGCGGCACCCGAATCCGCTTACCGCCTCGGCGAATTGGAGGATGCCCGCCGCCTCGCCGCACGCCTGCAGGACGTCCCGGTGTCGGCACCCGTGGTGGTGGTCGGCGGTGGGCTGACCGGCATCGAAGCGGCTTCGGAGTTCGCCTCCGAGTCCGCCGGGACACGGCCGGTGACCCTCGTCACGGGCCCGATCCTCGGACCGTCGCTGAGCGGGCCGGGCCGCAAGTCGGTCGCCAGACAACTCGCCGAACTGGGTGTGACCGTCATCGAAGGCCCGACCGTGACCGGCGTCGACGCCCACGCGGTCACCCTGTCCGACGGGCGCACGCTGGCCGCCGAGGTGACCGTGTGGACGGCCGGATTCGGGGTGCCCAAGCTGGCCGCCGACAGCGGTCTGCGCACCGACGAGCTGGGCCGGCTGCTCACCGACGAGACACTGACCAGCATCGACGATGCCCGGGTGATCGCCGCCGGCGATGCGGCCGCACCGTCGGGGCTGCCGCTGCGGATGAGCTGCCAGGCCGCCCTGCCGCTGGGCGCCCAGGCCGCCAACACCGTGCTGGCACGGCTGGCCGGAACCGACCCCGCCCCGGTCAACCAGGCCTTCACCGGGCAGTGCATCAGCATCGGCCGGGACGGCGGCACCATCCAGCTCGCCCGCACCGATGACACTCCGATCCCGCTGTACATCGGCGGCCGCACCGCGGCGCTGATCAAGGAACAGGTGTGCAAGGGCACGCTGTCGTTCCTGCGCAAGGAGGCCCGCAGGCCCGGCGCCTACTTCTGGCTCAAGGGCGGCAAGCGGGCCCGGCGCCTGGCCGGCACCGAGGCCGTCCGGGCATGACCGAGCACACCGACCGGTTCACCGCCCTGCGGCCGCTGCTGTTCACCATCGCCTACGAAATCCTGGGCTCGGCAACCGAATCCGACGATGTCCTGCAGGAAAGCTATCTGCGTTGGGCAGAGGTGGATCTGGACACGGTGCGCGACACCAAGTCCTATCTGGCCCAGCTGGTGACCAGGCAGGCCCTCAACGCGTTGCGCGCGGCGGCGCGGCGGCGGGAGGAGTACGTCGGCCCCTGGCTGCCCGAACCGCTGCTGGTGGACGCGCAGGACGCCGGCTCGGACGTGATCCTGGCCGAGTCGGTGTCGATGGCGATGATGGTGGTGCTGGAGACGCTGAGCCCCGATGAACGCGCAGTGTTCGTGCTGCGCGAGGTGTTCGGGTTCGGGCACGACGAAATCGCCGCGGCGGTCGGCAAGTCCACCGCCGCGGTCCGCCAGTTGGCCCACCGCGCCCGCGAGCACGTGCACGCCCGGCGCAAGCGGTTCGAACCGGTGGACACCGCAGTCACCGAGGCGCTCACCGCCCAGTTCTTCATGACCGCCGCCACCGGCGACGTCGACGCGCTCATCGCCATGCTGGCCCCGGATGTGGTGTGGACCGCCGACAGCGACGGCCGGGTCAGTGCCGCGCGACGCCCGGTGCACGGCGCGGACCGGGTGGCCCGGCTCATCCTCGGGCTGTTCCGGATGTCCGGCGAGGACGGGCGCGTCGAACTGGCCAGCTACAACAATGCGCCCGCGCTCAAGCTCTACCTCGGCGACAGTTTCGAGGGCATCATCACCGTCGAGATCACCGACGGCCGGATCTCGCACTTCTACGCGATGCGCAACCCGGAGAAACTCGTCACCGCGACCATCCCCCGCGCGATCAGCCGCTAGCTTCTGACACGCTAGGTCGGTGCGAATCGACCGACTCGGCCCACTCGGGGACGCCCCCGGGGTGTTGCGCTGGGTCGCCGACGCCGCACGCCGCCACGGCGTGGCGGGCCCGGCCGCGTTGATCGGTGACTGGTTCGGGTCCAAGGCCGTCATCGCCCCGTCGCTGGACGCGGTGTCGGGCACCGACGTGTTCGACGTGCCGCCCGGGGAATCGGCCGCTGTCGGCGGCGGCTGGTTCGGCTACCTGTCCTACCCGGACGGCCGCGGCGCGCCCCGCATCCCGGAGGCGGCGGGCGGTTGGTCCGATGCGGTGCTGCGACAGGACGCCGACGGCCTGTGGTGGCACGAAAGCCTGTCCGGGGCAGCCCTTCCCGACTGGCTGTCCGGCGTCGGCGAAGCCCGGCCCGGGCGGTACTCGATGGACTGGACCGCACCCGACCGGGACGCCCATCTGGCCGGGGTGGCCGCCTGCCTGGAGGCGATCGCGGCCGGTGAGGTGTACCAGGCGTGCGTGTGCACCCAGTTCCGCGGCCGGATCACCGGTGACCCACTGGACTTCTTCGTCGACGCGGTGGCCCGGACCGCCCCGGCCCGGGCCGCCTACATCGCCGGTCGCTGGGGTGCGGTGGCCTCGCTGTCCCCGGAGTTGTTCCTGCGCAGGCGCGGCGAGTCGGTCATCTCCAGCCCGATCAAAGGCACGCTGCCCCTGCATGAGTCGCCGGCGCGGTTGCGCGCCTCGGTCAAGGACGTCGCCGAGAACATCATGATCGTCGACCTGGTGCGCAACGATCTGGGCCGCCTCGCGGTCACCGGGTCGGTCACCGTGCCGGAACTGTTGCGGGTGCGCCCGGCGCCGGGCGTCTGGCATCTGGTGTCGACGGTCGCGGCCCGCATCCCGGTGCAGGTGCCGATGGCCGAGGTGCTCGACGCCACCTTCCCACCGGCCTCGGTGACCGGCACCCCGAAGGGCCGCGCGCGCGAGCTGCTGCTGGACTGGGAACCGCAACGGCGTGGAATCTACTGCGGCACCGTCGGTCTGGCCTCGCCCAGCGCCGGTACCGAATTGAACGTGGCGATCCGGACCGTCGAGTTCGACGCGCACGGAGCGGCGGTGCTCGGGGTGGGCGGCGGCATCACCGCCGACTCCGATCCGCTCGCCGAGTGGCAGGAGTGCCTACACAAGGCGGCACCCACCGTGCAGCTAGCCTCTGGCGCGCAGGACGGCGTCGTAAAGCTCGCGCTTTGACGGTGCCCCCGGATTGGCGGCGATCACCTGCGCGCACGCGTCCTTGACCCGGGCCCCGTCGGCGGACAGCTCCAGCACCTGCGCCACCAGGGTCGCCACGTCCGCCTGCGGTACCGCCCCGGCCAGCACCACGGTGATCTCGCCGAGCACCCCGTCGGCCGCCCAGTCGGCCAGCTCCCCGAGGGTGCCCCGCTTGATCTCCTCGTGCGTCTTGGTCAGCTCGCGGCAGACCACCACCGCGCGCTGCGGGCCGAGCACCTCGACGGCGTCGCGCAGAGTGTCGGCGAGCCGGCGCGGCGACTCGAAGAACACGCAGGTCCGTTGCTCCCGTGCCAGCTCGCTCAGCCAGCCGCGCCGCGCGGACTGCTTGCGCGGCGCGAAACCCTCGAAGCAGAACCGGTCGGTGGCCAACCCCGACACCGCCAGCGCCGTCGTCACCGCCGACGGGCCGGGCAGACAGCTCACCGTCAGGCCGGCCTGCACGCACGCGGTCACCAGCCGGTAGCCCGGATCGTTGATCAGCGGCATGCCCGCGTCGCTGATCAACAGCACGGTGGCGCCGGCGCGGATCTCGTCGAGCAGATACGGCACCCGGGAGGCTTCGTTCTGGTCGAACAGGCTCAGCACCCGGCCGGCGGGCGTGACGTCCAGCGCCGCGGCCAGCGTGCGGGCCCGGCGGGTGTCCTCGGCCGCGACGATGTCCGCCGTCGCCAACGCCTCGACGAGCCGCTTCGAGGCGTCCCCGGGCTGGCCCAGAGGGGTGGCTCCCAGGAGCAGTCGGCCGTCTTGTTTCGGCGGGCCGGAGCGCAGCGACTCGGGGTCTGACACAGGGAAAGCCTACGATCGTCGGTGATGACCGCTCCCGACACCGTGCTTCCGGAGCGCGCCGCACCCGTGATCAGCCCGGGACCGCTCGTGCCGGTGCCGGACTTCGGGCCCGTCGACCGGCTGCAGGGCTGGGTCATGACGGCCATCATCGGCGCGCTGGCTGCGCTGACCCGTTTTCTGAACCTGGGCTCGCCGACCGACGCCGGCACCCCGATCTTCGACGAGAAGCATTACGCGCCGCAGGCCTGGCAGATGCTGGGCAACGGCGGTCTGGAGGACAACCCCGGATACGGGCTGGTGGTGCACCCGCCGCTGGCCAAGGGGTTGATGGCCGTCGGCGAAGCGATCTTCGGCTACAACGGGCTGGGCTGGCGGTTCTCCGGGGCGGTGTGCGGGGTCGTCATCGTCATCCTGGTGGCCCGGATCGTGCGGCGGATCTCCCGCTCGACGCTGGTCGGGGCGATCGCCGGGCTGCTGCTCATCGCCGACGGAGTCAGCTTCGTCTCGGCGCGGACCGCGCTGCTCGACGTCTATCTGGTGGTGTTCGTCGTCGCCGCGTTCGGCGCGCTGATCGTGGACCGCGATCAGGTCCGCGAGCGCATGCACGTCGCCCTGATGGAGGGCCGCATCGCCGAGACACCCTGGGGGCCGCGGCTCGGGGTGCGCTGGTGGCGGTTCGGCGCCGGCGTGCTGCTCGGTCTGGCGTGCGCCACCAAGTGGTCGGGTCTGTACTTCATCGCGTTCTTCGGGGTGATGACGCTGGCCTTCGACATCGCGGCGCGGCGTCAGTACCGGGTGCCGCGGCCATGGCTGGGCGCCCTGCGCCGGGACGCCGTGCCGTCGGTGTACGCCTTGGTGCTCATCCCGTTCGCGGTGTATCTGGCCTCCTATGCGCGCTGGTTCGCCTCCGAGACCGGGGTGTACCGGCATGAGGTGGGCCGCAGCATCGGTGAGGGCGGGCTGTTGCCGGACGCCATCCGCTCGCTCTGGTACTACACGTCCTCGGTGTACAAGTTCCATTCCGGGCTGACCAATGCCGCGGGCAACCACCACCCGTGGGAGTCCAAGCCGTGGACCTGGCCGATGTCGCTGCGGCCGGTGCTGTACGCGATCGACCAGCAGAACGTCGCGGGCTGCGGCGCGGAGTCGTGCGTGAAGGCGGTGATGCTGGTCGGCACACCGACCATGTGGTTCATCGCGGTGCCAGTGCTGGTTTGGGCGTGCTGGCGGACCTTCGTGCGTCGCGACTGGCGGTATGCCGCAGTGCTGGTGGGGTATTCGGCGGGTTTCCTGCCCTGGTTCATCGACATCGACCGGCAGATGTACTTCTTCTACGCCACCGCGATGGCGCCGTTCCTGGTGATGCTGATAGCGCTGATCCTCGGCGACATCCTGTACCAGCCGCGGCAGAATGCCGAGCGCCGGACGCTGGGCCTGATCGCGGTGAGCTGTTATGTGGCGCTGGTGATCACCAACTTCGCCTGGCTGTACCCGATCCTGACCGGGCTGCCGATCTCGCAGAGCACCTGGCAGATGCAGATCTGGCTGCCGTCCTGGCGGTAGGTGCCCGCCGTTTTCTATACCAGGGCGGCGATGGAGCGGGATCCGCGACCCGGACGTAGAAACCGGCGACCGGAAACTACACCGGGTCCCGGGCCGCCGGGCAGCTCATACACCGCGGGCCGCCGCGGCCGGTGCCCAACTCCGAGGCCGCGATGGTCAGCACCTCGATGCCCGAGTCCGCCAGCCGCGCATTGGTCTGCGAGTTGCGCTCATAGGCGACGACGACGCCCGGGGCCAGCGCCAGGGTGTTGTTCCCGTCGTCCCACTGCTCGCGTTCGGCGGTGACCGGGTCCAGGCCGGTGTCGATGACGCGCAGCCGGTCGATGCCCATCGCGTCGGCGGCGGCCCGCACGAACGGTGCCTCGTCATCGATGCGCACCCCACCGGCGGACCGGCGGATGGTGAACGCGGACAACGAGTCGACGATGTTCGGGTACATCACCACCGCGTCGACGTCGACCATGGTGCACACGGTGTCCAGGTGCATCTGGGCGCGCTCCTGCGCGATCGGCACCGCCAGCACGGTGTGCGCCAGTTCATCGTCGAACAGGCTGCGCGCCAACGCCTCCGCGCCGGCCGGCGTGGTGCGCTCCCCCACCCCGACCGCGACCACACCCGGGGCCAGCAGCAGCACGTCGCCGCCCTCCACCGGCGCCGACCGCGACTCGTAGGCCCGTCGCACCCCGAGGAACCGTGGATGGTGCGCGTAGATCAGATCGGTCAGCGAGGTCTCGCGCACCCGGGCAGGCAGGGACAGCGACGGGATCGCCACCCGCGGGCCGATCCAGAACGAGGAGTCGCGGGTGAACATCAGATTCGGCAGCGGGTCGATGACGAAGTCACCGCCGTGGTGCATGCGCCGCACCAGCGAGAGCTCATCGGCCGCGAACGGCAACTCGGTGAACGTCATCCCCGCCATCAACACGTGCGCCAGGCCGGCTGGCTCCAGCGTGCGCAGGTAGGCCGAAAGCTCTTGGGCCAGCGGCACTCCCAGTCGACGCGCATCGACGGCCGCGGAGATGCCGTGCATCCGTGCGGCGCCGGAGGCCAGCGCCTGCGCCAGCAGATCCCCGAGCAGCAGCACCTCGACCCCGCGCGAACGCAGCAGCCCGGCGAACGCGTCGTGCTCCTCCTGCGCCCGGCCCACCCAGGGCAGCCCGTCGAACAACAGCGCGTCGTTGTTGCGCGGCGTCAGCCGTTGCAGTTCGGCGCCGGGCCGGTGCAGGATCGCCACGCGCAGCGTGCCGACCTCGGAGTCGGAGCCCAGAGCAACCATCCTGGCAACGGTATCTCAACTATGGTTGAGGTGAATGGAGACGCACGATCTGACACCGGGTGAGATGTCACTCCGAAGTGGAGTGGCGGTATCGGCGCTGCACTTCTACGAGCGCGAGGGCCTGATCAGCTGCCGGCGCACCTCCGGCAACCAGCGCCGCTACCCGCGCGAGACGCTGCGCCGGGTCGCGTTCATCCGGATGTCGCAGCGTCTCGGCATCCCGCTGGCCCGGATCCGCGACGCCCTGGCGACGCTGCCGCAGGACCGGGTGCCCACCAGCAAGGACTGGGCCCGTCTCTCGGCGGGCTGGCGTCAGGACCTCGACGACCGGATCCTGCACCTGCAGCGACTGCGCGACAATCTCACCGGCTGCATCGGCTGCGGCTGCCTGAGCCTGAAGGCCTGCCAGCTGGCCAATCCCAGCGACGTCCTCGCCGATCACGGACCCGGTGCGGCCAACCTGTAGAAATCGAACGCCTGTGCGATACCCTGGTGTGGTGTCTCTGGCCGTTCAAGGGTCGCTCTTCGACCTCGAAGAACGTCGTGACCTGGGCGCAGGCGCCTGGATCGACGTACGCGCCGGCTGGCTGAACGGCTGGCTGGACGGACAGGCGACGCTGTTCGACGAGCTCATGACCGCCATCCCGTGGCGCGCCGAGCGTCGGCAGATGTACGAGCGGGTACTCGACGTCCCCCGCCTGGTCAGCCACCACGACCTCACGGCGGGCCCGGCGCCGCACCCGGCGCTCGCCCGGCTGCGCCGACGGCTCAACGACATCTACGCCGGCGAACTCGGTGAACCGTTCACCAGCGCCGGACTGTGCCTGTACCGCGACGGCGCCGACAGCGTGGCCTGGCACGGCGACACCATCGGGCGCAGCAGCACCGAGGACACCATGGTCGCGATCGTCAGCCTCGGCGCGCGCCGCACGTTCGCGATGCGCCCGCGTACCGGCGGAGGTTCGCCGGAGCCGCCCGGCCGGCGACATCGGTCCCTGCGGCTACCGCAGGGGCACGGGGACCTGCTGGTGATGGGCGGATCCTGTCAGCGCACCTGGGAGCACGCCGTCCCGAAGACGGCCCGCCCGACCGGTCCGCGGATCAGCATCCAGTTCCGGCCGCGCGACGTGCGTTAGCCGCGCACCGCGGCGACCGCCGCGGTGAGCAGGTCGCGCGCCCGCTGAGTGTCCACCGGCGCCACCGGAGTGTTCGGCACCACCAGCGGGTTGGCCGTCACGATCACCAGATACGAGCCGAAACTCGCGACGTAGTTGAACAATTCACCGCTGTGCGGCTTCCCGTCGACCACGGTCTGCACCACCCGGTGGGTCCCCAGCGTGCGCACACCGTCGATCTGCGGGGATTCCACCACCTCGACCAGACCACGCACCCCGGGCCCGCCGAAGCCGACCTTCTGACAGTCCGGTCCGGGATCGTTGGCCGGGACCGGCTCGGAGGTCTCCACCGCGATCGCGATGAAGCGGTTGCCCTTGCCCTCGGCGGTGGTGGCCGCCATGTTGCCCTGCGCTCCGGCCGGGATGGCAAGTCCGGCGGCGAATTTCGCGCAGCCGGCGGGCTCGACCTTGACCCCGGGCGGCACTGTCTGGGGCGCAAGCAGTTTCGGGTCGATGCCGGTGGGTCCGGTGGTGGTCACCTGGAACTCGTCGCCGAACGTCGGCTTCACCTCGAAGACACCGGTGATCCCGGCGTCGGCGTCCGGTTCGGCTGCCGTGCACGCGGTCAGCGCGGCAACGCAGGCGGTGAGGGCGAGCACCCGTGGGACAGACATCGCCGCCAATCTACCGGCCTGCCCCACGAATCTCGGTGACGGTCTGCGCCAGTAGGCGCGCGGCGACGTCGGGCCCGAGCGCCGGCAGCGCCGACCCGGGATCGGTCACCACCGTCACCGACGCGACGTATCCCGAGTCCAGATAGGCGCTGACGGTGTCGGCGTGCGAGCGGGTCTCGGTGCCGCCCTCCACCACCGTGGTGGCCACGGTGCTCATCGCGACCGTCGGCGTGTCGTCGATCGCCGGTGGCGGCACCGCGCTCACCTCGGCGGTGGTGCGCCCACCCGTCAGCGTCCACGCCTCGCAGCCCTCGGGCAGCGCCGCGTGCGTCCCGGGCCCGGTCACCGTGGCGTAGACGATGCCCCCCGGCCCCGAGGCCGACCAGCCGCGCACCGCGGCGCCCGGGCCCGGGTCGGCCAGCACGCCGCACTGCTCGGGCACGGCGGTCCAGTCCGGTTTCATACCCCAGAACGACGCCGGGGCAGCATGATCCGCGAGGTCGCCCACCTCGTAGCCGGGCGGCAGCTCGCTGCGCACCCGCGCCACCGCGGCCGGGTCGATCACCGCGGAGCCCGCCGCGACCGAGCTGCCCGCCGTGGCCGGCGGTGCATCCGGTTCCGTCCCGGCGCATCCGACGACGGTCAGGACGGCCCCCAGGACGATCACGTAGCCGCGCATAGCCTGTGGTACCACACGCGGGCTCGCAGAAGCCCGGACAACCCGCCGGGCCCGGCACCGACCGGTAACCTCGCGCACAAGATCGCCCACGACAGGAGACGTGATGAACAAGCAGACGACGGTGCGCGGTGTGGCCGCGGCGGCCGCGGCGCTCAGCCTTGCCCTGGCCGGCTGCGGCTCGGACACCAAGACCGAAGCCGACGGCAGCGCCGAGGAGACCACCACCACCTCCGAGACCTCGGCCGCGGCGGAAACCAGCGCCGCCGCCGAGCCCGCCGGTGAGAACTACACCATCGCCGAATACATCAAGGACAACAACATCACCGAGGCTCAGGTCAAGCGCGGTGACCCGGACGCCCCCACGGTGAATCTGCCGATGCCGCCGGGATGGGTGGACGCCGGCCCGGGGACCCCGGCCTGGGCGTTCAGCCAGATCGTGTTCACCGACCCGTCGATGCCGCCGCCGCCCCCGACCATCACCGCCATCATGTCCAAGCTCACCGGTGACGTCGACGGCGCCAAGATCCTGGAGTTCGCGCCCGGCGAACTGCAGAACCTGCCCGAGTACGACGGCGGCAACGAGGGCCAGCCCGGCAAGCTCGGTGGGTTCGACGCCGTCCAGGTCGGCGGCACCTACGTCAAGGACGGCAAGAACCTGCTCGTCGCGCAGAAGACGACGGTCATCCCCACCGACGACGGCGTCTACGTGCTGCAGATCAACGCCGAGGGCAGCGAGGAACAGATGGGCCCGCTGATGGACGCCACCGCCGCCATCGACGACGAGACCACGATCCTGCCGTAGGCGCGGCTAGGCCCGCGAGATCGCCGAGGCGGCGGCGATCTGCTCGGCCGTCGGCCGGACACCGGTGTAGCGCTCGAACTGTTCGGCCGCCTGCAGGGCGATGACCTCGGCGCCGGTGATGACCTTGGCCCCCGCCGCGCGGGCGGCGGTGATCACCGGGGTTTCCGAGGGCATCGCCACCACGTCGAACACCACATCCGCGGCGCCCACGGCGTCGTCGTCGAAGGCCCGCTCGCTCTCCTGCGGGGCTCCGGCCATCCCGATCGGGGTGACGTTGACCAGGATCGGGGCGCGGCGCGCACCGACCTCGGGGGCGTGATCCCAGCCCACCCGGTCGGCCAGCGCCCGCCCGGCGGCGCCGTTGCGGGCCACGATGGTGCCGGCGCCGAATCCGGCGCCGGCGAAGGCCGCGGCCACCGCACTGGCCATCCCGCCGCTGCCCCGGATGATGACCTGGTCGCCGGGGTCCAGCCCGTGCTGCGCGATGAGTGCCTGCACGGCGAGGTAATCGGTGTTCGACGCGGTCAGCCGGCCGTCGTCGTTGACGATCGTGTTGACCGACTCGATGACCCGCGCCGAGGGTTCGATCTCGTCGACCAGCGCCATCACGTCGAATTTGAACGGCATCGACACCGAGCACCCGCGGATACCCAGGGCCCGCACTCCCCCGATCGCCCCGGCGATATCGGTGGTGGTGAACGCCTTGTAGATGAAGTCGAGGCCGAGTTCGTCGTACAGATGGTTGTGGAACCGGGTGCCGATATTGCTGGGCCGCGCCGCCAGCGAGATGCACAACCGGGTGTCCTTACTCAGCGGCGGCCGGCGGCCCGGCATCAACTCACCGTCCGCATCACGCGCCGGGCCATATCGGCGACCTGCTGGTACACGTCGGGGCTCATCGTCAGCGCGTCGCGCCCGGGCACGTCGACCTCGGTGATGACCACGTTCAGATCATCGCGCACCCAGTGCGCACCGGCCCGGTTCATGATCGAGCGCATGCTGTAGTTGTCGCTCAGCACCCGTGCGGTGAAACGGGCGACGCCGCCGACGTGCGCGGCCACCGCGAGCGCCTCCAGCAAAAAGGTGCCGATGCCGTGGCCCTGGTAGATGTCGGCGACCAGGAACGCGACCTCCGCGGTGGTGACCCCGTGGCCCTCCCGCACGAAGCGGGCGTCGGCCACCACCGGTCCGTCGGCCCCGGCGGTCATCACCCATACGAAGTGATCCACATAGTCCACCTCGAACAGGTAGGCCATCAGCGCGGGCGCCGGCGCGCGGGTGCTCTGGAAGCGGCGGTAGAGGGTCTCGGCGGAGAACTCGATCGGCCCACCCACGGTGCGCACGTTGTCCCCCGGCAGCACCGGCCGCAGATGCAGCACCAGGTGGTCGCGCAGCGCGATCTCGATGGGTGTGATGTAGGTGGCCAGCCGCTGGCGCGCGGTGCGCACCAGCCGCTCCATCACCTTGGGCAGGTGCAGCATCTCCGCGAACGCGTCCCGGTTGCCGACCCATCCGGTCAGCTCGCTGCCCGCCACCACCGTGGCGCTGCGCGGCCGGTCGCGCAGCAGGGCGATTTCACCGACGACGTCACCGGCGCCGAGGTGCGCGACGGACTCTTCCCCGTCGTCGCCGATATGGGTGACCGTCACCTCGCCGGCGGCGATCAGCAGGAAGGTCAGGGCCGCATCCCCCTGCCGCATGAGCACCTGCCCGGGCGACGCAGCCAACGGTTCGACCTGCGCGGCGAGGGGTAGCAGGGTGGCCGCGGGGCAACCGGCGAAGAACTCCAGTGCGGCCAGTTCGTCGGCGCGGACAGCGGTCACTCCGGACACCACACGAGGCTACGGCGGGGAGGTCAGGGGTGGCAACAACCTCGTTCCTGGCATTTGCTATGTAGTCGTGAAAACAAGCACTTCGGGGGGTTTTCTACGCATGAGTCAGATCGGTGTGGCAAACTCCGCGTATGACACATTCGCTGCGCCGCACTCGCGGGCGACCCCGAGCAGCTAACGGTGCTGAAACCCGTGAACGGATAATCTCTGCTGCCCGGCAGGTTTTCAGCGAACTTGGCTACGACGCCTCGACGTTCCAGGCGATCGCCGAACGCGCAAATCTCACCCGTCCGGCAATCAACCATTACTTCACCAACAAGCGGGATCTTTACAGTCATGTGCTGGCAAGCACCAGCACGGTGATGTTCGAGGCCGGCGTGGCCGCCGCAGCGAATGAGACGAGTCTGCTCGGCAAACTGTCGTCCTTCATGAACGGGATGCTCGCCGCCCACCGGGAGTCCGATTCGGCGGCCGCGTTCCTGGTCACCTCCATGCTGGAGTCCTTCCGGCACCCCGAACTCAAGAACGACGACTACACCCCCCGCGAAGATGTGCGCCAGTTCCTGAGCACCGCCGTCAGCGAGGCCGTCGCCAACGGCGAGCTCTCCGACGAAGCCGACGCCTCCGCACTGGTCGAGATGTTGCTGGTGCTGATGTTCGGAATGGGTTTCTACGCCGGATTCGTGGGCACCGACACCGAAGTCTCCGCGGTACTGGATAAGTTGCAGAGGTTGTTGTCCAACGAACTGTGGCAGCTGCAGGAGCCCGCCGCGAGCTGACGCCATCGGGCCCGCCGACTCGAAGGGTGGACCCGGAATGGACCAGCAGACCTACGACAGGGGTCGCGAGATCCGCAGCGCGGTACTCGGCACCGAGTACGTCGAGCGCGCAGCGCAGACCGCCGACGAGTTCTCCCGCCCGCTGCAGGATCTGGTCACCGAGTACTGCTGGGGCGCGGTGTGGGGCCGCGACGGGCTGGAACTCAAGACCCGCAGCATGCTCAATCTGGCGATGATCGCCACGCTGAACCGCCCGCACGAATTGCGCACCCATATCCGCGGCGCCCTGAACAACGGGGTGAGCCGCGAGGAGATGCGCGAGGTGTTCCTCCAGGTGGCCGTCTACGCCGGGGTGCCCGCCGCGGTGGACAGCTTCCGGATCGCCCGAGAGGTCTTCACCGAACTGGACGAGCAGTGAGCGACGCTTGCGAGCGAACCATCAGCCGCGTGACCGTCGGCTTCATCGGCCTCGGGAACATGGGCCTCCCGATGGCACGTCGCCTGCTCGACGCCGGGCATCCGCTGACGGTGTTCGACACCCGGGCCGAGGTGCTCGAGCGCGCCGCCGGGCTGGGCGCGACGCCTGCCGCCTCCCCGACCGAGGTCGCCGATCGTGCCGAGACGGTGCTGACCAGCCTGCCCTCGCTGCAGGCCGCCGCCGAGGTGGCCGCCGCCGTGGCCGGCGGCTCCCGCATCACGCACTATGTCGACCTGTCGACCGTCGGCGCCCAGCAGGCCGCCCGGAACCACTCGCTGTTGGCCGCCGCCGGGATCGCCGCGCTGGACTGCCCGGTCAGCGGCGGGGTGCGCGGCGCCCAGAACGGCACACTGGCGCTGATGGTGTCCGGGCCGCGGGATGCGTTCGACACGCTGCGCGCGCTGCTGGAGCGCCTGGGGCGACCCATCTTCATCGGCGAGCAACCCGGCGCGGCGCAGACCATGAAGCTGGCCAACAATCTGCTGGCCGCCACCACCCTGGCCGCCACCGCCGAGGCGGTGGTGCTCGGCGTGAAGGCCGGTCTGGACCCGAACGTGATGATCGAGGTGTTCAACGCGGGTTCGGGCGCCACCCACGCCAGCCGCGACAAGTTCCCCCGCGCCGTCCTGCCGCGCACCTTCGACTTCGGCTTCGCCACCGGCCTGATGGTCAAGGACCTCCGGCTGTGTCTGCAGGAGGCCGCCGATCTTGGTCTGGACCTGCAGGTGTCCGAGGCCGTCGGGCAGGCTTGGGAGACCGCCCTGGCCGATCAGGGCGCCGACTCGGATTTCACCACCATCATCCGGCCGATCGAGGACGCCGCAGGTGTCATCGTCGACGGCCGCCACGACGAGAGGAACGGCCGTTCATGACCCGCGTTGAACCGCTGCGAACCAAACACTGGCCACCACAGATGCGCGACGCCCTGGCCGCGATGAACCCGCCGGTGCGCCGTCATCCCCCGTTGCCGACCGAGGGGCGCCCCAAGGGTCTCAACGTGCTGGGCGCGATGGCGTATCACCCGGAGCTTTCGCGGGCCTTCTTCACCTTCAACGGGCATCTGCTGGGGGCCACCACGCTGACCCCACGCCAGCGCGAGCTGTTGGTGTTGCGTACCGCGGTGCTGCGGGAGTCCGAGTACGAGTGGGCTCAGCACGTGGTCATCGCCGGGGACGTCGGCATCTCCGGCGAGGAGGTCGCCGAGATCGAGGTCGGGCCGCAGTCACCGATCTGGTCCGACGCCGACGCCGCGCTGCTGCGCACCGCCGACGAACTCGTCGGCGACGGGGTCATCGGGGAGGCCACCTGGGCCACCCTGACCCAACACCTGGACACCCAGCAGATCCTGGACGCGATCTTCACCGTCGGCGCCTACGAGACGCTGGGCTGGATGCTGCGGTCCTTCGGCGTCGAACTCGACGAGGACGTGCGGACGTACCTGGCCGAGAAGGGATTCGGTCAGGCGATCAAGCCGAGCTGACGGAAGATCGCCTTACGCACCTTGGGCGCCTGCGAGTTGATCGGCAGCCCGCCGATCGGCCAGTCGTGGTACTGGCCGACGCCGACGACGGTGGACACCGACGCGCCCGCCGCGACGGCCCGCTGGTGGAACAGCAGCGTATCGGGCAGCACGAACTCCAGCGACCCGACGTAGATCGTGGTCGGCGGAAGTGCCGCCAGCACTTCCTCTTCCAGGAACAGCGGGCTGATCATCGGGTCCCGGGGATCCAGTCCGTCACCCCAGTGGTTCACGCCGGAGTAGAACTCCAGATTGTCCAGATCGAGGATGGGGTCGTCGATCTCGAACGCGGCCGGGTTCGACAGCGACAGATCCGGGGTGAACGAAATGAGCACCATGCTCGACGGCAGTTCGTCACCGCGCAGCACCATCTCGCGGATGGCGCCCAGCGCCAGGTTCGGGCCCGCCGAGTCCGCGTAGATGCTGACGTTCTCGGCGCCGTCCGCGGCGATCCGGGCGGCGATGAAATCCGCCATGCCCGGCACGATGTTCACCGCGGCGCCGCGTTCGGTGGTGGCCAGCGGATAGAGCGGGACCACCACCGTCGCCCCGGTGCGCCGCGCCATGTCGGCGTAGTCGATCCAGTGCAGGGCGATCGGTTCCAGGATGAACCCCCCGCCGTGCACCGCGATGACGGTCTTGCCCGACGGCTCCCGGGGCGTGAATTCCCAAACCTTCCAGGCGTTTCCGGGCGCAACCTCGAATTCGGTGCGTTTGACGTCGAGCCCGAACCTGGCGAAGAACGGCGGGTTCGAACTGGCCATCGCCTTACCGAGTTGGCCGTACAGGTTCACCCCGAGGAACTTGGACACCTCGCGGATCACTCGCAGTGCCACCACCGCGACCCGGTCGAACAGGGTGGGCCCGGCGGTGTAGGTGACGGTCCCGGGCGCCGCCGCGGGTACCACCGCAGACTTCTGCACCTCGGCGGCAGCGGGCGTGGCCGCCGATCTCGGCTCCAGATCGCGGCGGGCGAAGGCCGCCAGGGTCCACAGTTGCGGCCCCACACCCGGCAGGCGTTCGGATGGACCGGCATCGGGACCCAACGATGCACGGGCCGAGGCTCTCTCGACTCGCGCGGACGGCCCGGCGGTGGCGTGCACCTCGGGTGTGACCGACCGATCCCGAGGCGCGGTCGATCCCGATACGGGCACCGGTTCCGGTGCCGCGGGCGCCGCGTCGGGCTTCGCCTGTGCGGGTTCGGGGTCCGCGGATTTCGGTTTCTTCGGTGGTGCGGGTGCGGCGACCTGTTCGTCCACGGTCGAGCGCTCATACCCACGCCGCGGGCGATCGGCGCGTGTGACGGTGCGCCCCTTCAGCGGCTTCGCCTCCGCCTCGTCCTGCACGGCGGTGTCCTGCGGCTCCGCCGGCTTCTCCGGTTCGTCGGGTTTCTCCGGCGTGTCGTCGGGCGTCGCCGAACCCGGAGATTCCGCGGAACTCGGCGACGAATCGGTGGCCGTGGCGCCACCGTCGTCGGCGTGGGCAACCCCGAAGCCGGACCCCGCGATGGCCGCGCCCACCCCCAGCGCTACCGCAAGTGCACCGACCCGACCGATGTATCTCTCGACCCACATGCCTACATCCCTAGCGGATCGAGTTCCGTTGCGTGGCCGGTTTCCCGATTTGCCCGAGAATCCATCTCTGCAGGCAGCGATGTTCGCGTCAATTAGCGGCGGCCCATGGTTCGATATGCGCACGAGCATATCGCTGGACATGGCTCTCATACCCCGGGTGGAGCCCGCACCTCCCGGAGTCGCAGATCAAGATCGCCCCCGGGCACGATGCCCGGGCGGCGCCGGATTCGTAGCGTCGAATCATGACACAGGCGCAACCCCTACGAGGGTCTCCGCTCAGTTCGATACCGTTACCGCGCATCAGTTCTCAGCGCTGGCGGGCACGCCTGACCGAGTCAGTGCGCCGGTGGCGGCGCGACGCCGACCACCGGGCCGTGAAGCGGGAGACGTTCATGCAGGACGCCGCCATGGCCCGCGAGATGCACCGGCTCTAACCGCCGGGTTGTTCGAGCACCCGGACGAACTCGCGGAGCGGATCGGGTGAGGTGGCCGCGTCGCCGACGAACGGGTGGGCCAACTGCAGGATCAGGAACAGGTTGGTGGCCACCAGGACGCCGACGATCGCCACCATCGGATAGTGCAGGGACGGCTTCTCCACGCCGTAGATGATGGCGGTGCCCAGCACCAGCGCACTGGTCAGGAAGATGACCGCCCACAGCGGCCAGGGCGCGCCGTCGTCGCCGCGGGCCTGCAGAATCCGCACCGTCCGGGCCTGACCGACCTTGTCGAGGTTGGTCAATGACGTTGCCAGACGCGCCTTCTGAGTGTCCGTCACCGGCGTGACCTGTTCGTAGGCCCGGTAGAGGTCGGACAGCGCACGATCCGCCTCCGGGCTCCGGTGACCGCCCGTGCCGGGCCATTCCGCCAGCGCCGCCTTCCCGTAGGCCAGCAGCGCGCCGCGCAGGCGCCCGGCGTCCTGATCACTGAAAACGGCGGTGTCTCTTGCCAACTGCACCGCCGTCGCACCCTCGGCGCGGACGTTGGCGTCGGCGGTGTTGATGTGGCCCCACATCGCCGAGACGACGAACCCGATGAAGAACGCGTAGACGAAGCCGATCACCCCGTAGGTGAACCGGGTGACGTCGTTGTGCTCCTCACCTGTCAGCTGTGGGAACCGGCGACGGACGACGCGCTGCAGCAGCACCGCCCCGCCGGCCACCGCGACGATCAGGATGACGAGAAGCCAGCCGGCCGGGATGTGGCTGACCAGCCAAGCACTCATGGGCAGACTGTAGCGGGACAAAACACAAATGGCAGACCAGTTGCCTGGTCTGCCATTTCACTGTGGAGCTAAGGGGAATCGAACCCCTGACCTTCTCGATGCGAACGAGACGCGCTACCAACTGCGCTATAGCCCCTTGAACGAATAGCAGGCTACCAGTACCACCCGCCCCAGCCGAAACCGGCCGCTACTGGCCCGCCGCGCGCGGCAGATCGTAGGCGCGGGCGAACCGCGCATACGCCAGATGCTCGAACGCCGGGTCCTCGTCGTCGATATCCAGCACGGCCGCACCCGGACGGCGCAGACGCGACGGCACCACGTCGAACTCGCCGTCACCGGTGTTCTCCACGCCGAGCCGGGACCGCATCACGCGCTGGGCGCGCCGGCGCCGCAACTGCTCCTCGATCCGGGTCTGACGACGCAGGTAGGCCAGGTACAGCACGGTCACCGCGACCACCGCGCCGACCAGCCACCACAGCGCCGGCGACACCACGGCGGCCAGCACCGCGGAGAGCACCATCGCCACGGCCATCGACATCAGCACCCGCTTGCGGAAGGTGTACTTGCGCGCGCTCACCGCCTGCGCGGTCTTGGACTCGTATCGGTTACGCCGGGCCGAGGCCATCGAGTCGGCGAGTGCCGGCTCGTCGGGGTCTTCGAGGCCGTCCTCGAGGCCGTCCTCGGCCTCCAGACCGGACGTGTCGTCGACGTACTCGTAGTCGTCGGCCTCATCGGCTTCGTCGGCTTCCTCGCCCTGGGCGACCTCTTCGGTGGCCTCCTCCGCGGCGTCCTCGGTGACGTCGTCGAGGCTCTCCTCGGTGGCCTCGGCCACCGGCTGCGAGGCCGTCTCGGGCTCCCGCTCGTCGAAGTCGAGGGTCAGCTCCTCAGGCTCCTCGGCCTGGGCCTGCCGCTGGAAGGACTCACCGATCGGCAGCGCGCCGGAGTCCTCGTCGACGACGTCCACGTCGAGGTAGGGCGATTCCTCGACCTCCTCGACCGCGGCGGCCAGTACCACCGACCGCGGGCGATCGTCTTCATCGAAGTCGGGTTCGTACTCGTCCTCGGCGGGCCGCCAGTCCGGATCACTGTGATGCCCGGCCGCGGCACGGGGGCGCCGGAGCCTGGCGTTGCGCCCGGAATTGAGCACCCGGGTCGCCAAGGCGACATCGCTTGTGCGGCGGACATTGTCGCGTTTGCTCACCAGCATCGGCACCAGCACGAAGAGCCACAGCACGACGAGGGAGATCCACAACAGAGATTGGGGGATGCTTGGCATGATGCCTTTCCTTTCCCCTTAGGCTAGGTCTGTGACCAGCGCATCCGTCCGCGGCGCGCCGAGGTCAATTACACACCTGTAATTCACCGGATACAAGCACCATCAGCCACATAAGTCACACGAGTAACAATTGGTGTCGCCGAAACACGCAAAATGGCGGTATTCGGGGCCGTTCCGACAACCGGTACGCGAGTTTCGCCAGAAAATTCAGGTCCAGCTGGCCCGGCCCGAGCGCACCAGCGCGGCGGCCACCGAACCCTGGACCTCCTCGACGGTGATCGCCACCAGCAGGTGATCCCGCCAGGCGCCGTCCACATCGAGATACCGCTTGAGCAGGCCCTCTTCCCGGAAACCGGTCCTGGCCAGCACCGCGCGGCTCGGCGCGTTCTCCGGCCGCACCGTGGCCTCCACCCGGTGCAGCATCACCGGCCCGAAGGCGTGGTCGAGCCCGAGCGCGAGCGCACCGGTGGCGACCCCGCCCCCGGTGAACTGGCGGGCCACCCAGTAGCCGATCCACGCCGAACGCAACGCGCCGTGGGTGATGTTGCCGATGGTGATCTGCCCGGCGAACTGCCCGTCCACCTCGATGACCAACGGCAGCATCCGCCCGCGCCGCGCCTCGCCGCGCAGGCCCGAGCACACCGTCGGCCACGAGGAGAGCGCGTGACGCATCTCCCAGGTCGCCTCCGAACTGGGCTCCCACGGTTCCAGGTGCTCACGATCGGCCAGGCGCAGCCGGCTCCACTGTGGGCCGTCGCGCAGCCGCACCGGGCGCAGCCCCACCATGCCGCCCGGCATCCGGATGGGCCCTACCGGGACCGGCCACCCCGGGTGCGCCGGGCTGGTGCGCCAGCGGCTCATGCGGCACCCTCGCAGGCTCGGCTCCCGCATGCCGACTCTCGGTTCGCTCCGCAAGCGTCGCTCACGCGGCACCCTCGCAGGCTCGGCTCCCGCATGCCGACTCTCGGTTCGCTCCGCAAGCGTCGCTCACGCGTCAGCCGCGTTGAGCCAGGAAGGCGACATCGACGACCTCGCCGGTACGGACCTGTTCGGCCTCACTGGGAACGATCACCAGGCAGTTGGCCTCGGCCAGGGTGGCAAGCAGGTGCGACGAGGCGCCCGGCGCGCCACCGAGCGCCTGCACGAGGTACTCGCCGGTGTCCTGATCGCGCATCAGTTGACCACGCAGGTAGCCCTTGCGGCCGGCCACCGAGGTGATCGGGGCCAGGGTGCGGGCCTGGATGATCCGGCGCATCGGCTGACGCTTCCCCAGCGACATCCGGATCAGCGGCCGGACCATCACCTCGAACACCACCAGCGCGCTCACCGGATTGGCGGGCAGCAGGAACACCGGCACCCCGTCGCGGCCGAGCTGGCCGAAGCCCTGCACCGACCCGGGGTGCATGGCGATGCGCACCACTTCCATCTCGCCGAGCTCGGCGAGCACCCCCCGCACCGCCTCGGCGGCGGCGCCGCCGACCGCTCCGGCGATCACCACGACTTCCGAACGACTGATCTGCCCCTCGACGACCTCACGCAGCTTGGCCGGGTCGGTGTCGACGATGCCCACCCGGTTCACCTCGGCGCCGGCATCGCGACCGGCCGCGGCCAGCGCATAGGAATTGACGTCGTAGACCTGGCCGTTGCCGGGCGTGCGGGTGACGTCGACGAGCTCGCCACCCACCGAGATCACCGTCATCCGGGGCCGCGGATGGACCATCACCTTGTCCCGGCCGACCGCCGCGAGCAGGCCCACCTGGGCCGCGCCGATGATGGTGCCCGCGCGTACCGCGACGTCGCCGGGCTGCACATCGTCGCCGGTGCGGCGCACATACGCGCCGGAACGCACCCCGCGCAACACCCGGACCCGGGACTGTCCGCCATCGGTCCAGCGCAGCGGGAGCACCGCATCGGCGAGTGTCGGCATCGGCGCCCCGGTCTGCACGCGGGCCGCCTGCCGCGGCTGCAGCCGGCTGGGCGTGCGCGCTCCGGCCTCGATCTCCCCCACGACCGGCAGGCTCACCTCACGATGGAGCCCGTCGTCGTCGGTGCCGCCGACAGCGAGCACATCGACACTGCGCACCGCGTAGCCGTCGATCGCCGCCTGGTCGAAGCCGGGCAGCGGACGCTCGGTGACCACCTCTTCGGCGCACATCAGGCCCTGGGATTCGGCGATCGCCACCCGCACCGGACGGGGAGCCACCGCAGCGGCCGCTACTCGAGCCTGCTGCTCCTCAACCGACCGCACCGCATGCCTTTCTCCTGTCCAAGACCCGCCGTGCTGCCGTTATTTCTCGGCCAGGCCCAATCGCTCGACCAGCCATCGCCGCAATTCGGGTCCGTAGTCGTCGCGTTCTAGCGCAAAGTCAACCGCAGCCTTGAGGTAGCCGCCGGGATTTCCCAAGTCGTGTCGGGAGCCGCGGTGCACGACCACATGCACCGGATGGCCCTCCTCGATCAGCAGAGCGATGGCATCGGTGAGCTGGATCTCGCCGCCGACACCCCTTTCGACACGGCGCAACGCGTCGAAAATCGCCCGGTCCAGAACGTACCGTCCGGCCGCGGCGAAGTGCGAGGGGGCGTCCTCCGGCTTGGGCTTCTCCACCATGCCCTTGACCTTCAGGACGTTCGGGTTCGCCGCATCGGGCACCACCTCGACGTCGAACACGCCGTAGGCGCTGATCGCATCGCCGGGCACCTCGATGGCACACAACACCGATCCGCCGCGTTTGGCGCGCACCTTCGACATGGTCTCCAGGACCCCGGTCGGCAGCACCAGATCGTCGGGCAGCAGCACGGCGATGGCGTCCTCGTCGGGCAGCAGCCGGTCCTCGACGCAGCCGACGGCGTGCCCCAGGCCCAACGGCTCGGCCTGCACCACGGCCTCGACCTTGATCAGCGCCGGTGCGCGGCGCACCTTCTCCAGCATCACGTGCTTACCGCGGGCCTCCAGCGTGCCCTCGAGAACCAGATCCTCGACGAAGTGCGCGACAACGCCGTCCTTGCCTTCGGAGGTGACGATGATCAGCCGCTCGCCGCCGGCCTCCGCGGCCTCGGCGGCCACGAGTTCGATGCCCGGAGTGTCCACCACCGGCAGCAATTCCTTCGGGACCGTCTTGGTCGCCGGGAGAAAACGGGTCCCCAGACCGGCCGCGGGGACTACGGCGGTCCGCGGGATCGGTACCTGTGCCTGTGCCATCGTTGACACATTAATGCCCAACGGTCATCAAGGCGAAGGGTGTCGGCGCAAACGTGGCAATCCTGACAAAACCCGCGCTCAGAACGAGAATTCTTGCGGCTCGGCGGGCAGTGCCGACTGCCGCGCGGGCCGCCGAAACCAAGTCTCTGCAAACGCAAATATCTGCACTCGCCGCCGATGCGGGCACCGTGTGCGGCTACATCCCGGTGGGGTCGGAACCCGGTGCCGCCGCAGGCGACTCGGTGCCGATGCTGGACGGCCTGAGCCTGGCCGGGGTTCGGGTGCTGGTGCCGATCGCCCGCACCGGGATGCCGATGCAGTGGGCCGAGTACCGGGCCGGCGTGCTCGTGCCCGCCCCGTTCGGCCTACGCGAACCGCCGCCGCCCTGGCTGGCACCGGAATCCATCGCCGAGGCGTCGGTGATTCTGGTGCCCGCACTGGCCGTCGACCGCCGGGGGGTGCGACTGGGCCGCGGCGCCGGCTTCTACGACCGGGCACTGCCGATGGCGGCCCCGTCCGCCCGCCTGATCGCGGTCGTACGCGACGAGGAAGTGGTCGACGAACTCCCCGCCGAACCGCACGACGTGCCGATGACCCATGCGCTCACGCCCGGGCGCGGACTGGTGGCGCTGGGGTCGGTGGAATGATCTATCCCACGTAGCGGTTCTAGCACTTGAACCGCTAGAGTGCTAGAAGGTTTGACAGTCTCGGAGGTTTTCGTGCCTACCTATTCCTACGCGTGTACCGAGTGTGACAATCGGTTCGACGAGGTCCAGGCGTTCAGCGATGATGCGCTGACCACATGCCCCAAGTGCAATGGACGGCTGCGCAAGCTGTTCGGCTCGGTGGGCGTGGTGTTCAAGGGCAGCGGCTTCTATCGCAACGACAGCCGCGACTCCTCGAAGTCGAGCAGCACCACGAGCGCTTCGAAGAGCAGCGACAGCTCCACCACGCCATCCTCGAGCTCTTCGGACTCGTCGAGCAGCAGCTCGACCGCATCCTCGTCGAGTTCGTCGAGCAGTTCCGCTCCGGCCGCCGCCGCGTCCAGCTAGCGAACTTATCCACAGGTAGCCGATCGGTGGCTGCCCCTGGCGCCCCGATCGGCCTAGCGTTGCCTCGGTGGGGGAATCGCTGAATCCGTCGCCGCTGGCCCGGTTGCGCCGCGCGGTCCGTCCGGACTGGTCACGCACGGTCGCCGCCCGCCGCACCGCGGCCGGGCTCCTCGTCGTCCTGGCGGCCGCTGCGGCGCTGCGCCCGGACCCGGCCGGACAACGCCACGACGTGATCGTCGCGCTGCGCGACCTCTCCCCCGGCACCCCACTCACCGACGCCGACGTCGGTGTCGAATCACGTTTGGCCGCAACGATTCCCGACGGCGCATCGCGCGACATCCAGAACACGTTCGGAGCCACCCTGGCCGGCCCGACCCGGCGCGGTGAGGTGATCACCGATGTGCGGCTGCTCGGGTCGCGACTGACCGAGGCCAGCGCCGGCCCCGATGCGCGTATCGTGCCGCTACACCTGGCCGACGACGCGCTCGTCGACCTGATCCGCCCGGGTGACGTCGTCGACGTGCTCGCCGCCGGCAGCACCCAGGCGGGCCTGGACTCCCCGCCCGAGGTGATCGCCACGGCGGCGATCGTCGCCCTGGTCTCGGCCGAATCCGCCGGTCCGGCGGGGGCCTCGGAGCGGGTGGTGCTGGTCGTTCTACCCCGCCATGCCGCCAACGCGGTGGCCGGCGCGGCACTGACCCGACAGATCACAGTCACATTTCACTGAACGACCGCACCCGAGCACTCAGCTAGGGTATTTGGGTTTAACGGCCACCAATTGGCGGCCACCCCACTTGCTGGAAGGGTCCCCGCATGATCAAGGGTTTCAAAGAATTTCTATTACGCGGCAACATCGTCGACCTGTCGGTCGCGGTGGTCATCGGTACCGCGTTCACCGCGCTCGTCACCAACTTCACCGACAGCATCATCCAGCCGCTGATCAACCGCATCGGCGCAGGCGGCGAGTCCGACTACGGCGTCCTGCGCATTCCGATCGGCGGGGATCAGACCATCGATCTGAACGTCCTGCTGTCGGCGACCATCAACTTCGTCCTCGTCGCCGCCGTCGTGTACTTCCTGGTCGTGCTGCCTTACAGCAGGTTCCGTAAGCAGGAAGAGGAGACCGTGGAGGCGGAGGTGGTGCTGCTCACCGAGATCCGTGACCTGCTGGCCTCGCGTCCGGGGCCTTCGGCCGAACAGCGCGTCGATCCCGACGCCTAGAAGTCACCCACCCAAGAAAAACGCCCGGCTGGTGATCCAGCCGGGCGTTTTGCGGTCAAGAATCAGATCACCAGTCGCCGATGGGCGGGCTGAAGACGAAGGCCCCGTTGCTCGCGAGGTTGAACGGTGCGGCCTTGGTGCCCGGCACCGCCTTGATGGTGTCGACGTGCACACCCTGGCCCTGTGCGTGCACCACACCGGACTCGGCATTGCGGGTATCCAGGAACCCGCGGGCCTCACCGAAATCGGCGACCCGCAGCGCGTTGTCGTCGATCAGGATGGCCTGCCGGCTGGTGACATACGGCGCCGGAGCGGACTCCTGCACCTCTGCACTCGCGGTGGCGCTGCCCAGACCAGCCAGCAGCGTCGCTCCGGCGAAGGAGCCGAACCCCAGAACTGCGAGCCTCTTCAGAGAAGCCATGAGCACCACTTCCTCGCGTGACATCCAGCGTGGATGTCGAATGGTTCCGATACTAACGCGAAGACCGCCCGCCGGCCGGGTTACCGGCAGGCCGCCTCCGGACAGCAGAACGCCCGGCCGGATTTCTCCGGCCGGGCGAACGCGTCGAACGTCTACAGAACCTGGGTCACCAGTCGCCGATGGGCGGGCTGAAGACGAAGGCGCCGTTGGAATCGAGGTTGAACGGTGCAGCCTTGGTGCCCGGCACAGCCTTGATGGTGTCGACATGGACACCCTCACCCTGTGCGTGCACCACACCGGACTCGGCATTGCGGGTGTCCAGGAACCCGCGTGCCTGGCCGTAATCGGCGACGCGCAGCGCGTTGTCGTCGATCAGGATGGCCTGCCGGCTGGTGACATACGGCGCCGGAGCGGACTCCTGCACCTCTGCGCTCGCGGTGGCGCTGCCCAGACCAGCCAGCAGCGTGGCACCGGCGAACGATCCGAACCCGAGAACTGCAAGCTTCTTCGATAGGGCCATGACCCAATCCTTCCCTGCTAGTGGAGTCCCACCCGTCACCACGTGGTCCGCCTGTCGGAGCGCGGACCACATGGCGACGTCGGGTCAGGAGTGAACGATCAGTTCATGTTCCAGGGCTCGCCGTAGGTGGTGACGCTGTCACCCTCTGCGGCGATCAGGCGGGCGTAGGGACGCAGCAGCACGCCACCGGCCGCACCGGTCACGGTGCCGTGAGCGTTGGAGACCGCGACCGCACCTTCGGCGCCGGCGACGTCGGCGGAGAAGGTGGCGACTTCCTGGATGCCGGGGCCGTTGCCCAGGTCAGCGCTGATCGAGGCGCCGGGGAACAGCGGCGGGGTCACGATGGCGGGGATGACGTCGAAGTCGATGCCGCCGGGGCCCGCGTAGCCGTAGTCCTGGCCGTCGAACGCGATGTTGGGGGTGGTGTAGCTGAAGTTGATGCCAACACCCAGCGACCACGGGAAGCCAACCTGGTAACCCAGCTCCAGCACACCCTCGAAGTCCTCAGCGCCGGGACCCGAGACGATGTACTTGGCCTTGCCGGAGTGGAACCACTCGCGGGTCAGGCGGTTGCGGTCGAGCGGGAACACACCGTTGAGGAAGGTGTCCCACTGCTGAATGGTCAGAGTCCGGTCCTTGCCGTCCACGAGGCTCAGCTCGTTGTCCAGACCCGCGTTCGAGGTGCCCGTGCTCACGAACAGCGACGCGATGGCCGCGATCATCGCGATTAGCACCCGACTGATTACCTTCATGATCTCCCTAGCTGTGCCGACGGTTGGTGTGCTGTCAACCGTGTGTGTTGTCGATGCGGATCCCGGCCCTACCGAGACTTCACACCTCGCAAGATCCTCATGTGATGGGAATTAGAAACTCCACATGTTGCTCTTACGCTTTGCTCATCGTTGACAGGAGGAACATAACGGGGGCGCACCGACCCGGCAACGCGAAGGGGCAGCCCCCCGGACATCCGTCGGGGTCCGTCAACCGTTTGCTGGCCTGGCCATACGCAGGTATCGCAGCCTTCATGGGCGGCGGGACAACTTAGCGGCGCATTCTTTGCCTCGCGCGGCGGAGCAAACAAGAAGATCGGCTGGGATCACCGAGATTCCAGCCGATCAACCTGAAATTACTGCTCAGCCATGGTGCGGGGGCACATTAGCCCGAAGCCACTCATCACGATCGAAACGTTCCTCCGGGGCCTCCGGGTCGCGTTCGTCCCGCGTGGTGCGCGGCATTTCCTCCCCGAAGATGGCGTTAACTGCATCCCTGGTGGGCCGCTCGGAGCCGGTCACTCCACACCCCCCCGAGTGACCAAGGTCACATCAGCAGTGGGATTACCGTTCACCTGCACGTAACTTACGACGCCCGAAAAGGGTGCGTAGACCTGCATGGTTACCGTTCCGACTCGCATTTTTAAGAGCCTCAGATGTCCAGACTGGACAGCTGCCCGATCACCTGAACGGCCAGCGGGTTGAGCGTGGCCATCCCGTCCCGGACCGCGGCGCGGGAGCCGGCGATGTTCACCACGAGCGTGCTGCCGGAGATCCCGGCCAGCCCGCGCGACACTCCGGCGTCCACGATGCCGGCCGACAGTCCGGAGGCACGCAGGGCCTCGGAGATGCCCAACAGCTCGCGGTCGAGCAGTTCGACGGTGGCCTCGGGCGTGACGTCGCGGGGGCTGACCCCGGTCCCACCGACCGAGATCACCAGGTCGACGCCCCCGATCACCGCGGTGTTCAGCGCATTGCGGATCTCCACCTCGTCGGCGGCGACCACCACCACGCCGTCCACCAGGAAGCCGCTCTCGGTGAGCAGCTCGGTGACCAGCGGCCCGTTGTGGTCCTCTTCTCCGTGTGCCGTCCGGTCGTCGACGACGACCACGAGCGCCCGCCCGACCAGCTCCCCAGGTTGTTCCATGCCTGTCACCGTATATCCGGCCGATGCCAACGACCCAGGCAAGGTCAAATCCAGCCCGCCGGTCATTGCTGCGCCTTGCCCAGGGTGACGTCCAGCGTCTCGGAGCCGCCGGATCCCTCGAAGGTCAGCGTCACCTTGGTGCCGGGGGCCTTCGACCGCACCGCGGCCACCAGGGCGTCCGCACTGTTGATGACACGGCCGTCGACCTTGGTCACCACCACGCCGCTGGGCAGGCCGGCCGCGGCGGCCGCGCCACCCTCGGTGACCTCGACGATCTTCGCGCCGTCCACCGAGGCGTCGTTGCCGACCTGCACCCCGAGGGAGGCGTGCGAGGCGCTGCCGTTCTGCACCAGTTCGTCGGCGATGCGCTTGGCCTGATCGACCGGGATGGCGAAGCCCAGGCCGATCGAACCGCTCTGGGAGGCCGCGGAGTCCCCGCCGAGGGTGGCGATGGCCGAGTTGATCCCGACCAGCTCGCCGTTCATGTTCACCAGCGCGCCGCCGGAGTTACCGGGGTTGATCGCGGCATCGGTCTGGATCGCGTCCAACACGGTGTTCTGGTTGCGCCGGTCCCCGCCCGCGGCGACCGGACGGTTCAGTGCGCTGACGATGCCGACGGTGACGGTGCCCTCCAGTCCCAGCGGGGAGCCGATCGCGACGACGTCCTGTCCGACGCGCAGGTCGGCCGACGAACCGACCGCGATCGGCGTCAGATCCGACACGCCCTCGGCCTTCACGACCGCGATGTCACTGGAGGGGTCGGTGCCGATCACCTTGAACGGCGCGGTGCGGCCGTCGGCGAAAGTCACCTTGGTCTGCGGACGGCCGCCGCCCGGGGCGCCTTCGGTGGCGATCACGTGGTTGTTGGTGAGGATCAGTCCGTCACTGGACAGGATGACGCCCGAGCCCTCCTCGGACGCCCGGCCCAGGTTTGTTTCCAGCTTGACCACACTGGGGACCACCTTCGCCGCGACCTGCTCCACCGAACCGACCGGCAGGCTGGCCGCCGGCATACCCGGGGTGGCGCCGCTGCTGCTGGAAAAGCTGGTCGACGGCTGATCGGGCTGAGCCAACACCGCGACCCCGCCGCCGATACCGGCGGAGACGACCGCGATCGCCACCGCGGCGGCTGCCAAAGCGCCTGTCCCCGAACGTTTCTGCGGCCTCGACGAAGCGGCGCCGGTCGGGCGGTACGGGTCGTACTGCGGACGCGGCTGCTGACCCTGCGACTGTTGGGCGTAGCGCCAGTCGTAGGACTGCTGCTGATAGGTGTGCTGATAGGCGTCGCGAGGAGCCGTGTAGCCCGTCCTCGAGTCGTAGGTCGGCTCGTAGGTCGGCTCGTTGGTGCGGTAGCCGGGCTGGGCCGGAGGCTGGGTGTACCTCGGGTCGTTCGTCATGGTGCTCGGCGCTCTTTCTTTCAGCGGTTGGAGTCATCTGTTCAACGCGTCGGACAGCCAAACAGTGCCGATCCGGGCTGAGAATCCACTTAGAGAATTGGTGTATGGCCACCCAGGATGTCCTGAGCTTCCCCACGCCGTTCCCCCGGGTGAGAGGTTATCTATTGTCTGCGCCGGCCGACGTACCGTCCATCGATTTGTCGGCGCGTGTCGGGGAAACCCCGGTGGACCCGCCGTACGCGGCCGCGTACGGTGCCGTCACCGCGGCGCTCTCGGGCAGCACCCGCCGGCCCGGCAGCACGATGCGGACCGAGGTGCCCGCCGGGTCGCCTCCGGGCACGGCGTCCTCGATTTGAAGCGTCCCACCGTGTTTGAGGACGACCTGTTTGACGATGGCCAGACCCAACCCGGAACCGGGCATCGCACGCGCCGATGTCGAGCGGTAGAAGCGTTCGAAGACGAGCTCGCGCTCGTGCGGCGGGATGCCCGGACCGTGATCGGAGATCACCAGTTCGGCGTGCAGCGCATCGCGTTGCTGCAACCGCACCAGCACACTGGCCCCGGGCGGACTCCACTTCGCCGCGTTGTCGAGCACGTTGAGCACAGCGCGCGACAGGCCGGCCATGTCGCCGTCGACCTCCCAGTCGATGAGCTCGGCGTTGAACTCAATGTCGTTGCGGCGGCGGCGGACTCGCTCAAGGGCCCGATCCACCACATCGGACAGGTCGACCTTCTCCCGGATCGCCACGCCGGCGTCGTCGCGGGTCAGGTCCACCAGATCACCCACCAACGTGGACAATTCCTCGATCTGGGCAATCACGTCGGCCTGCAACTCGGCCATCTCACCCTCGGGCAGCTGCTTGGCGCCGGGCGCCTGGGCGGCCATCAGCAGCTCGACGTTGGTGCGCAGCGAGGTCAGCGGGGTGCGCAGTTCGTGCCCGGCGTCGGTGACCAGCCGGGCCTGGCGTTCCCGGGACTCGGCCAGGGCGCGCAGCATCATGTTGAAGGCGTCGGTGAGCCGGGCGAGTTCGTCGGTGCCGATCACCGGGATGGGGTGCAGGTCGTCGGTGCGGGCGACGCGTTCGGCGGCCTGGGTCAGCCGGGCCACCGGCCGCAGCCCGGCGCGGGCGACCATGCCGCCGGAGATCGCGGCCACCGCCATGCCGGAGGCGCCGACGATGGCCAGCACGGTGCCCAGCCGGTTCAACAACGCCAGGGTCGGGGCCAGGCTCTTGGAGATGAGCAGGGAGTTCCCGTCGGCCAGGTGCACGGCCAGCACCCGCTGATTGTTGACGGTCCGCAGCGACATCAGCAGTTCGCCCTGCACGACGGCCTTCTCGGGGGCGCCGAGCGGCAGGGTCTGGCCCTGCTGGTTGGCGGTGTAGACGAAGCGGCCCGGGCTGACCAGCATCGCGTTCACATCGGAGTAGGCGGTGCCCTCGATGGCCTTTCCCGGATCGGCGGACAGCGATCCGCTCTCGATGAGCAGCTGCGCCCGGCTGTGCAGCTGGGTGTCGATGTCGTCGTACACCGATCGCGAGACCACGGCGTAGACGGCGACGGCCATCAGCACCACCACCATCGCGACCATGGACATGGCCAGCAGCATCACCCGCCAGCGCAGCGAGACCGCACTGACGTTGCGGGTGTATCGCCGGTGGCTATCGGACCGCAGCGACAGCTTCGCCGGCCTCTTGAACAACTTCGCGAACCACGGCATCAGGGCGGTGTTTCACGCAGCACATACCCCACCCCGCGCACGGTGTGGATGAGCCGCGGCTCGCCCTCTGCCTCGGTCTTGCGACGTAGATAGCCGACGTACACCTCCAGCGCATTGCCCGAGGTCGGGAAGTCGAATCCCCACACCTCTTCCAGGATGCGGCTGCGGGTGAGCACCCGCCGGGGGTTGGCGATGAGCATTTCCAGCAGCGAGAACTCGGTACGGGTGAGGCTGATCTGCCGGTCTCCGCGGGACACCTCGCGGGTCACCGGGTCCAGGCTCAGATCGGAGAATGCCAACGCCCGCGACTCGGCCGGCTCGTCCGGGGTCACGCGCCGCCGCAGCAGGGCCCGCATCCGGGCCAGCAGTTCTTCCAGCGCGAACGGTTTGGGCAGGTAGTCGTCGGCACCCGCGTCCAGGCCGGCCACCCGCTCGGACACCGAGTCCCGGGCGGTGAGCACCAGGATGGGCAGGTCGTCACCGGTGCTGCGAAGGTGACGGCACACTTCGAGGCCGTCGAGCCTCGGCATCATCACATCCAGGACAAGCGCGTCCGGCCGATCAGCGGAGATGGCCTCGAGGGCTTCGACACCGTCTTGAGCGAGCTCGACGGAGTATCCATTGAACGAAAGCGACCGGCGCAGGGATTCGCGCACCGCGCGATCGTCGTCAACGACAAGAATGCGCACAGCCACAGTGTCATACCTCTGTCTGAGACAGACCTGAGAGCCGCACGGCCGACAGAGCGGCTACTTGCGGTCGAGGTCGACCAGGCCGAGACGCGCGGCCTTGAGGAGGCGACGCGGCACCTTGCGCTGGGCGCCGGCGACAGTGACGTTGACCAGGCCGGTGGCCTCGGCCTTCCACTGCGCGCGGCGGCTACGGGTGTTCGAGCGCGACATCCGGCGCTTGGGCACAGCCATGTTCGAGGTCTCCTCTTGAGTACTGCTGGTGGCATAGATGCGCACGCCCAGATTTCGATGGGCGGCGGCAATTACTCAACAGAATAGCCCGACAGCTGCGTAGCCTCCAAAAAGCGCCGTCAACCCTTGACTCGATACCGTCGGTACCGAGTAATCTACCTACCGGTTGGTTGCGGTGCGAGGGGGTACGGGTGACGACTGCGGCGGTGCGGATCGGCAACTGCTCGGGGTTCTACGGTGACCGCATCGGCGCCATGCGCGAGATGCTCGACGGTGGGGAGCTCGACTACCTGACCGGTGACTACCTGGCCGAACTCACCATGCTCATCCTGGCCCGCGACCGCGCCCGAAACCCCGACCTGGGCTACGCCAAGACCTTCCTGCGCCAGTTGGAGGACTGCCTGGGCACCGCCCTGGACAAGGGCGTGACAATCGTCGCCAACGCGGGCGGCCTCAACCCCGCGGCGCTGGCGGGCGCCGTCCGCGCGCTCGCCGAGCGGCTCGGCCTGGCGGTCAACGTCGCCCACGTCGAGGGGGACGACCTGCTGGCCCGCGCGGACGAACTCGGGTTTCCCGGACCGGCGGGCAAGAGCGGAGCGACCCGGGGGATGGCACCGCTGCTGAGCGCCAACGCCTACCTGGGCGCCTGGGGCATCGTGGACTGCCTGGCCTCCGGCGCCGACGTCGTCGTCACCGGCCGGGTCACCGATGCCTCGGTGACCGTCGGGCCCGCCGCCGCCCACTTCGGCTGGGCGGCGACCGACTACGACGCGCTGGCCGGTGCCGTCGCGGCCGGCCACATCATCGAGTGCGGCGCCCAGGCCACCGGCGGCAACTACCCCTTCTTCACCGAGATCCCGGACTTGAATCACCCGGGCTTCCCGATCGCCGAGATCTCGGCCGACGGTTCCTCGGTGATCACCAAGCACCCCGGAACCGGTGGACTGGTCAGCACCGACACCGTCTCCGCCCAGCTGCTCTATGAGATCGGCGGGGCCCGCTACCCCAATCCGGATGTCACGCTGCGGATGGATTCGGTGTCCCTGTCCCAAGACGGGCCGGACCGGGTGCGGGTGAGCGGGGTGCGCGGCGAGGCTCCCCCGCCGACGCTGAAGGTGTCGCTGAACAGCATCGGCGGCTTCCGCAACGCGACCTCGTTCGTGCTGACCGGGCTGGACATCGAGGCCAAGGCCGCATTGGTGCGCAGCCAGCTCGAATCCCACCTGCCGGTGCGCCCGGCCGAGCTGGTCTGGACGCTGGCGCGCACCGACCACCCCGACGCCGACACCGAGGAAACCGCCAGCGCCCTGCTGCACTGCGTGGTCCGCGACCCCGACCCGGCCGTGGTCGGCCGGCAGTTCTCCTCGGCCGCGGTCGAACTCGCCCTGGCCAGCTACCCGGGCTTCACCTCCACC
Source organism: Mycolicibacterium diernhoferi (assembly GCF_019456655.1). Taxonomy (NCBI): domain Bacteria; kingdom Bacillati; phylum Actinomycetota; class Actinomycetes; order Mycobacteriales; family Mycobacteriaceae; genus Mycobacterium; species Mycolicibacterium diernhoferi. The sequence continues at coordinate 4,984,671 of NZ_CP080332.1, forward strand.
GCACCGCCCGGCGACGGGCAGGTCTACGGGGTGTTCACCCCGGGATACGTCGACGCCGCACTGGTCCCGCACATCTCGGTGCATGCCGACGGCACCCGCGTGGCCATCGCACCCGCCGCCCAGACCCTGACCGTCGAACCGGTCGCCGCGCCGCCGCTGCCCGAACCGCCGCAGGAAGGCGCGGCCGTGCGGGTACCGCTGGGCCGCATCGCCGGTGCCCGCAGCGGGGACAAGGGCGGATCGGCCAATGTCGGCGTGTGGGTTCGCGCCGGGGCGAGCGACGCGACGGGAAACAGATCGGACGATCAATATGCGTGGCTGGCACACACTTTGACGGTCGACAAGGTCCGCGAACTGCTGCCCGAGACGGCCGGCCTACCGGTGACCCGGCATCTGCTGCCGAATCTGCGCGCCGTCAACTTCGTCATCGACGGCATCCTCGGGCAGGGCGTCGCCTACCAGGCCCGGTTCGACCCACAGGCCAAAGGTCTCGGCGAATGGCTGCGGTCCCGACATATCGAGATCCCGGAAAGGCTGTTGTGATGCGTTGGCGAACCCACGTGAGGATCGCAGCGAGGCACGAGCGAGGACCGGGGCGAGGGAGAGCCGAGCAATGAGGACGAGCCTCTGGCATGCCCCCGAACGTGAAGCCCTGCGAAAGACGGTGCGGGCGTTCGCCGAACGCGAGATCCTGCCCTACGCATCGGAGTGGGAGCGGGCCGGGGAGATACCGCGGGAGCTGCATGCCGAGGCCGGGGCCGCCGGTTTACTGGGCGCGGCGTACCCGGAGTCGGTCGGCGGTGGCGGCGGCGATGCCGCCGACGCGGTGATCATCTGCGAGGAACTGCACCGGGCGGGTGTGCCCGGCGGGACCTTCGCCTCGCTGTTCACCTGCGGCATCTCGGTACCGCACATGATCGCCTCCGGCGACCGGCGCCTCATCGACACCTACGTGCACCCCACCCTGCGCGGCGATCTGATCGGCGCGCTGGCCATCACCGAGCCCGGCGGCGGCTCCGACGTCGGGCACCTCAAGACCAGGGCCACCCGGGACGGCGATGACTACATCGTCAACGGGGCCAAGACCTACATCACCTCCGGCGTGCGCGCCGACTACGTCGTCACCGCCACGCGCACCGGCGGGACGGGGGCGGCCGGGGTGTCGCTGCTGGTCATCGACAAACCCAGCCCCGGGTTCGAGGTGAGCCGCAAGTTGGACAAGATGGGTTGGCGCTCAAGCGATACCGCCGAATTGTCCTACACCGATGTCCGGGTGCCCGCCGCCAACCTGGTCGGCCCCGAGAACAGCGGCTTCGCGCAGATCGCCGGGGCGTTCGTCGCCGAACGGGTGGGCCTGGCGGCCCAGGCCTACGCGAGCGCCCAGCGCTGCCTGGACCTCACCGTGCAGTGGTGCCGGGACCGGGAGACCTTCGGCCGTCCGTTGATCTCCCGCCAGGCCGTGCAGAACACCCTGGCGGAGATGGCCCGGCGCATCGATGTGGCCCGGGTGTACACCCACCACCTGGTGGCGCGTGAGATGTCCGGTGAAACCGACCTGATCGCCGAGGTCTGCTTCGCCAAGAACACCGCCGTCGAGGCCGGCGAATGGGTGGTGAATCAGGCCGTCCAACTGTTCGGCGGGATGGGCTACATGACCGAATCCGAGGTGGAGCGCCAGTACCGGGACATGCGCATCCTGGGCATCGGCGGCGGCACCACCGAGATCCTCACCTCGCTGGCCGCCAAGACCCTGGGGTTCCGATGACACGCCTGCACACCACCCTCGACGCGGACGCCCCCGCCTTCACCGAGGCCGCGGCGGCCATGACGGCCAGGCTCGACGAACTCGCCGCCGAGCACGCCAAGGCGCTGGCCGGCGGCGGCGCCAAATACGTTGAGCGCCACCACGCCCGGGGCAAGCTCACGGCGCGCGAACGCGTCGAGCTACTGCTGGACCCGGACTCGCCGTTCCTGGAGTTGAGTCCGCTGGCCGCCTGGGGCACCGACTTCGCCGTCGGCGCCAGCGTGGTCACCGGGATCGGCGCGGTCGAGGGCGTCGAATGCGTCATCGTCGCCAACGATCCCACCGTCAAGGGCGGCACCAGCAACCCGTGGACGCTAAAGAAGATCCTGCGAGCCAACCAGATCGCCTTCGAGAACCGGCTGCCGGTGATATCGCTGGTCGAATCCGGCGGCGCCGACCTGCCCACCCAGAAGGAGATCTTCATCCCGGGCGGGCGGATGTTCCGCGACCTGACCCGGCTGTCGGCGGCCGGGATCCCCACCATCGCCCTGGTCTTCGGCAACTCCACCGCCGGCGGCGCCTATGTGCCGGGCATGTCCGATCACATCGTGATGATCAGAGAACGCTCCAAGGTGTTCCTGGCCGGGCCGCCCCTGGTCAAGATGGCCACCGGCGAGGAATCCGATGACGAATCCCTCGGCGGCGCCGAGATGCACGCCCGGACATCCGGATTGGGCGACTACCTGGCCGACGACGAAACCGACGCCATCCGGATCGGGCGGCGCATCGTGGCACGGCTGAACTGGCGCAAGCAGGGGCCGGCACCGGCGCCCGTCGTCGAGCCCGCGCACGACCCGCGGGAACTGCTCGGCATCGTCGGCGCCGACCTGCGCATCCCGTTCGACCCGCGCGAGGTCATCGCCCGCTTCGTGGACGGTTCGGATTTCGACGAGTTCAAGCCGCTCTACGGTTCATCCCTGGTCACCGGGTGGGCCGACATCTACGGCTACCCGGTCGGCATCCTGGCCAACGCGCGCGGGGTGCTGTTCTCCGAGGAAGCCCAGAAGGCCACCCAGTTCATCCAACTGGCCAACCGCGCGAACACCCCGTTGCTGTTCCTGCACAACACCACCGGCTACATGGTGGGCAAGGCGTACGAGGAGGGCGGCATGATCAAACACGGGTCGATGATGATCAACGCCGTCTCCAATTCCACGGTGCCGCACATCTCGCTGCTGATCGGCGCCTCCTACGGGGCCGGGCACTACGGAATGTGCGGGCGCGCCTACGACCCCCGGTTCCTGTTCGCCTGGCCCAGTTCGAAATCCGCGGTGATGGGCGGCACCCAGCTCGCCGGCGTGCTCTCCATCGTCAGCCGGGCCGCCGCCGAGGCCCGCGGCCAGCAGGTCGACGAGGCCGCCGACGCCGCGCTGCGGGCCGCGGTCGAGGCGCAGATCGAGGCCGAGTCGCTGCCGGTGTTTCTGTCCGGCCGGCTCTACGACGACGGGGTCATCGATCCCCGGGACACCCGCACCGTGCTGGGAATGTGCTTGTCCGCCATCGCCAGTGCACCGATCGAGGGGACGTCGAACTTCGGCGTCTTCCGGATGTAGAGGTTGTGATGAGCGCCTGCGCGAAGAGCGGAGAGCACAGCGATGATTCATAGGATCCTGGTCGCCAACCGCGGCGAGATCGCTCGCCGGGTGTTCTCCACCTGCCGGCGTCTGGGCATCGGCACCGTCGCGGTGTACACCGACCCCGACGCCGAATCCCCGCACGCCGCCGAGGCCGATCTGCGGGTGCGGCTGCCCGGCCGCAACGGCTACCTCGACCCCGGCGCGCTCATCGACGCGGCCCGCACCGCCGGTGCCGACGCCATCCACCCGGGATACGGATTCCTTTCCGAGAACGCCGATTTCGCGGCCGCGGTTTCCGAGGCCGGGCTGGTGTGGATCGGCCCACCGGTGCCGGCCGTGCAATCGATGGGCTCCAAGATCGAGGCCAAGAAGTTGATGGCCGCCGCCGGCGTGCCGGTACTGGCCGAACTGGACCCGGACGCGGTGACGTCCGCCGAGCTGCCGGTGCTGATCAAGGCGTCCGCCGGTGGGGGTGGTCGCGGTATGCGGGTGGTGCGCGAGCTGGCGGCGCTGCCCGCCGAAGTGGCCGCGGCCCAACGGGAAGCGCAGTCCGCGTTCGGTGACCCGACGGTGTTCTGCGAGCGTTACCTGACCGGCGGCCACCACATCGAGGTGCAGGTGATGGCCGATCGGCACGGCACGGTGTGGGCCGTGGGTGAACGCGAATGCTCCATCCAGCGCCGGCATCAGAAGGTCATCGAGGAGGCCCCCTCACCGCTGGTACAGCGGATCCCGGGAATGCGGGCCAAGCTGTTCGAGGCGGCCCGGCTGGCCGCCTCCGCGATCGGCTACACCGGCGCCGGCACCGTCGAGTTCATGGCCGACGATCAGGGCGAGTTCTTCTTCCTGGAGATGAACACCCGACTGCAGGTGGAACACCCGGTCACCGAGGAGACCACCGGACTGGACCTGGTCGCCCTGCAGATCGACATCGCCGACGGCAGCCCGCTCGGGCCGCACCCGCCCGCGGCCACCGGGCATTCCATCGAGGCCCGCCTCTACGCCGAGGACCCGGCCAGGGACTGGCAGCCGCAGGCCGGCGCCGTGCACCGTTTCCGGGTGCCGGGCGTGCGCACCGAGTTCGGCACCCTCGGCCAGGTCGGGATCCGGCTGGATTCGGGCATCGTCGACGGTTCGCAGATCTCGGTGTTCTACGACCCGATGCTGGCCAAGGTCATCTCCTTCGCACCGACCCGGGCGCGGGCAGCGGCGGTGCTGGCCGACGCGCTGGCCCGCGCCCGCATCCACGGCGTCGGCACCAACCGGCATCTGCTGGTCAACGTGCTGCGACACCCGGCGTTCTTGGCCGGCGACACCGACACCGCGTTCTTCGACACCCACGGACTGGCCGATCTGGCCGCCGCGCCGGCGGCTACCGCAGCGCTGTCGGCGCTGGCCGCCGCACTCGCCGACGCCGCCCACAATCGCAGCACCGCAACGGCGTTCGGTCCGGCACCCAGCGGTTGGCGCAACCTCGCCGCGGGCTACCAGTCCCGCGGTTATCTCGATGCCGCCGGCGCCGAACTGACGGTGCGCTACCGCTTCGACCGAACCGGGGTGGAACTGCCCGACATCGAGAACGTCACCGTGCGCTCCAGCAGCGCCACCCGGGTGGTGCTGTCGGTCGACGGCGCCGAGCAGACGTTCGAGGTGGCCCGCTACGGAGACGAGGTGTTCGTCGACTCCCCGCTCGGACCGGCCCGGTTGACCTGCCGACCCCGTTTCCCCGAGCCGGATTCGGCCCTGGCCCACGGTTCTCTGCTCGCTCCGATGCCGGGTTCGGTGGTGCGGGTGGGCGCTGCCGCGGGCGACTCCGTCACCTCCGGGCAGCCACTGATCTGGCTGGAGGCGATGAAAATGGAGCACACCATCTCCGCCCCGAGCGACGGTGTGCTCGCCGAACTCAATGTGCAGGCCGGCCAACAGGTCGAGGTCGGCACCATCCTGGCCCGAATCGACAACACCCAAGGAGATCGATCATGACCGGCTTCATCGAGACCGAGGAGCAGCAGGCGCTGCGCAAGGCCGTGTCGGCCATGGCGGCCCACTACGGCCAGGACTACTACCTGGAGAAGGCGCGGTCCGGCCGACACACCACCGAATTATGGTCGGAGGCCGGCAAACTCGGCTTCATCGGGGTCAACCTGCCCGAGGAGTACGGCGGCGGCGGGGCGGGCATGTACGAGTTGTCACTGGTGATGGAGGAGATGTCGGCGGGTGGCTGTCCGCTGCTGATGATGGTGGTGTCCCCCGCCATCAACGGCACCATCATCAGCAAGTTCGGCACCGACGAGCAGAAGAAGCGCTGGGTCACCGGGATCGCCGACGGGTCGATCACCATGGCCTTCGCCATCACCGAACCCGACGCCGGCTCCAACTCGCACCGCATCACCACCACCGCGCGCCGAGACGGCAGCGACTGGATCATCAAGGGCCAGAAGACCTTCATCTCCGGTATCGATCAGGCGCAGGCGGTGCTCGTGGTCGGCCGCACCGAAGACCACAAGACGGGCAACCTGAAGCCGGCGCTGTTCGTGCTGCCCACCGACACCCCCGGACTGAGCTGGACCAAGATCGACATGGAGATCATCAGCCCGGAAGCCCAGTTCCAGGTGTTCCTCGATGACGTCCGGGTGCCGGCCGATGCGCTGGTCGGGTCCGAGGACGCGGCGATCGCGCAGCTGTTCGCCGGGCTCAACCCGGAGCGGATCATGGGCGCGGCCAGCGCGATCGGGATGGGCCGGTTCGCCATCGACAAGGCGGTCGAGTACGTCAAGACCCGCCAGGTCTGGAAGGTCCCGATCGGCTCGCACCAGGGTCTGTCACACCCGTTGGCACAGAACCACATCGAGATCGAGCTCGCGAAGCTGATGATGCAGAAGGCGGCCGCGCTCTACGACAGCGGGGACGATTTCGGGGCCGCCGAGGCGGCGAACATGGCCAAGTACGCCGCCGGGGAGGCCTCGGTGCGGGCGGTGGACCAGGCCGTGCAGTCCCTGGGCGGCAACGGTCTGACATCCGAATACGGCATCGCCGCCGCGGTGACCGCGTCCCGGCTGGCCCGGATCGCCCCGGTCAGCCGGGAGATGATCCTGAACTTCGTCGCGCAGACCTCGCTCGGTCTGCCCCGGTCCTACTGATGCTGGTCGGCTACCGGCTCGAGGGCCGGGTCGCCCGGTTGACGCTGGACTCCCCGCACAACCACAACGCGCTGTCCACCGCGCTGGTCGAACAGCTGCACCGCGGCGTCGACGATGCCGTCGCGGCCGGGGCGCGGGTGGTGGTGCTCGGGCACACCGGACCGACGTTCTGCGCGGGAGCCGACCTCGGTGAGGCGGCCGGCCGGGACCCCGGGGATGTGGCCGTCGCCCGTGCGCGGGAGATGACCCGGCTGCTGCGCGTCATCCTGGAGGCCCCGGTCCCCGTCATCGCGGCCGTCGACGGTCACGTCCGGGCCGGCGGTATGGGATTGATCGGGGCGTGCGATATCGCGGTGGCCGGGCGGGCGAGCACCTTCGCGCTCACCGAGGCCCGCATCGGCGTCGCCCCGTCGATCATCTCGCTGACGTTGCTGCCCAAGATGACGGCCCGCGCCGCCGGGCGGTACTTCCTCACCGGCGAGAAGTTCGGCGCGCAGCGGGCCGCCGAGATCGGGCTGATCAGCATCGCCGCCGAGGACGTCGAGACCGAGGTGGCCGGGCTCACCGCCGACATCGCCAAGGCGTCCCCCCAAGGGCTGGCGGCGTCCAAGGCCCTGACCACCGCGCCGATCCTGGCCGGATTCGATGCCCGCGCCGAGCAGCTCACCACGCAGTCCGCCGACCTGTTCGGTTCCGCCGAAGCCCGCGAGGGCATGCTGGCCTTCCTGCAGAAACGCAGTCCGGACTGGGTGTGAGCGCCCGCCACGGGTTTGCCAGTTTGTAAGACGAGCTTGCATATACCGGCGTGCGACGTAGGCTCGTCCCTGATGAGCGCCTGTTCGAAGAACCGAGGACGCAGATGAGCACTCCGTCCTCGCAGAACGACTCGACGCGTGCCGGCGACGCCGAGCGCATCCAGGTGGCCCAACTGCTGACCGACGCGGCCGCCCAGGGCCGGCTCACCACCGACGAGTACGAGCAGCGCCTGGCCAAGGCCTACGCCGCCACCACCCACGGCGACCTGGCCCGCCTGTCGGTCGATCTGCCGGATTTCGCCACCACCACGACCTCCGGGCCGCGTACACCGGCGCCGTCGACGGTGCTGCTGGCCATACTCAGCGGTTTCGAGCGGCGCGGGCGCTGGAACGTACCGAAGCGGCTGACGGCGTTCGCGCTGTTCGGCGGCGGGGTGATCGACCTGCGGTACGCCGATTTCACCTCCCCCGAGGTGGACATCCGGTCCATCTCGATCTTCGGCGGCCAGACCATCCTGGTGCCGCCGGAGGTGAACGTCGCGGTCTGCGGACACGGCGTGATGGGCTCGTTCGACCACGTCAGCGAACAGGGCACGCCCGGTGCGCCGTGCGTGACCATCCGCGGGTTCTCGCTGTGGGGCAGCGTCGGCGTCAAGCGCAAGAAACGCAAGTCCAACTAATTATTTGCTGAAATCGGCTATCGCCGACGCGCTCGGAGGTAGTCGCCGACGACGGCCGCCCCCAGCCCGTCCAGATCGGGGACGACCACCCGGCCGCCCTCCCGCCGCGCGACCTGATCGATGAAGCGCGCCAGCCCGGGATCGCTGCCCAGCCGGAAGATGGTCAGCTGCGCGCCGAGCGCGGCCAGATCGTCGAAGCCCTGCACCGTCAGCGCGATGGTGCGCGGATGCGGCGGGTAGTAGAAGAACGCTTCCGGTGGCGAAGCCACCGAATCGAGCCCTGTGCCGTATCCGTTTTCCAGGTGCGCGGTCGGCTCACCGTCGGTGACGATCAGGACGACCGGCTGCGCGTTGGGGTGGCGGCGCAGATGCCGGGCTGCCAGCGCCAACGCGTGATGCAGGTTGGTGCCTTGATCGCGCACCCCCTCCAGCGCGGTCAGCTCCGCAGCGGTGACGGTCCGGGCGTGCCGGCCGAACGCGATGATCTCCAGCGCGTCGGACCGGAATCGGGTGCTCACCAGATGGTTGAGCGCCAGCGCGGTCCGTTTCATCGGCAACCAGCGGTTCTCCATCACCATCGAGAAGCTGGTGTCCACCAGCAGCGCCACGGCCGATTGGGTGCGGGTCTCGGTTTCGGAGACCTCGACGTCCTCGACACTGATCCGCAGCGGGCCGCCATCGTGCCCACCGGCTTGCCGGAGCACGGCATTGGTGATCGTGCGGGTGACGTTCCACGGTTCGGTGTCACCGAACGCCCACGGGCGGGTGGCGCCCGTCAGCTCCCCGGCGGGCCCGGCCCGGCGGGTCTCGCGCTCACCGTGGCGCCCGGACAGTTGGCGCGCCACGTCGCGCAGCGCGGTCTGGCCGAGCTGACGCATCGCCTTGGGTGAGAGCCGCCACTTGCCGTCGGAGCCGCGGTCCAGGAAGCCCTGGTCGGTCAGGGCGCGCTCCAGTTCGGCGAGGGTGCGGGCACTGACCGCAGCCTCTTCGCCGAGCTGGCGGGCCAGCATGTCCAGGTCGACGTCCTCCATGCTGGCGCCCGAATAGCTCTGTGAGAGTTGCTCGGCCAGCTGCTCGAGCTCGCTGATGTCGGCGAGCGCCTGGGTGCCCTGGCCCATGCCCAGCGGATCGTCCCCGCTGAACTCCTCGGAGCCGCTCCAGTCTTCACCCGGCCGCGCCGCCTGCAGGTTGGCGTCCAACCGGTTCAGCGCGTTCATCAGGGACGGCGACCCGAAGGCCTGTTGGGCCAACGCATCCAGTTCCGCGCGTTGCGATTCGGACAGGCTGTTGCGGAACCGCTGGGCGGCCGCGGCGCGTTTGGCCAGCGAGTCCATCAACTCGTCGACATTGCGCGGATTCTCCGGGAAGTACTGGCCGTGTTCGGCCATGAACTTTTCGAAATCCTCGTCGGTGTCCACACCGTTGTTGTGCTTCTCCAACAGATCGTTGAGGTCGTCGAGCATCTTGTTGATGGCTTGGCGGTCCTCGTCGGTGGCGTTCTGCAGCGCCTCTTTCATCCCGGCGAAGCGCTGGTCGAGCATCTCCCGGCCGAGCAGATCCTTGATCTGCTCGTACTTCTGCCGGGCTTCCGGTGAGCGCCAGTCGTATTCGGCGAGTTCCTGCACCGCCTTGGCCGGCGACGGCGACAGCGCCTCCATCTGCATCTCGCCGAAACGCGCGTCGTCGTCGAGCGCGCGGGCGAGTTCCTTGCGCTCGGCCAGCACCGCCTCGTCGAGCAGCTTCTTCACCTCGGCCAGGGTGCCGTCGAGGTTGTTGCGCTGCAACAATTCCCGGCGCCGGCGGTTGACCTCGGCGGAGAGCCGATCCGCGCCCGGCATGTTCTCGGTGCCGCGGCGCATCAACTCCTGCAGTGCCCGGCGGGGGGACGCACCGGACATGACGTCCTCACCGATCGCGTCCAGCGCCTCACGCAGATCCACCGGCGGGGCCAGTGGGTCCGGCCCGCCGGTGTAGCGCGAATACCTGGAGAGGTGTTTAGCCATAGACGGTTTCGCCCTCGTCGGATTGCTTGTCGATGCGCTTGGCCAGATACAGGCCCTCCAGGGCCAACTCGACGGCGGCCGCCCGCTGCCCCTCGGTCTGTGCGCCGAGGCGTTCGGCGATCTCGTCGAGCACCGGCAGATCCGGTAGCGCGGCCAGCACATCCTTGGCCGACACCCGCTCCCCCGTGGTGACCGGGGATCCGGACTCCACGGCGGTCACCAGCGGGCCGACGTCGATACCGCCCAGTGCCCGGGACGCGGTCTCGGCGGTGGCGCGGCGCAGCAGATGCTCCATCACGGCCTGTTCGCGGCCCTCCTCACCGGATTCGAATTCCAGCTTGCCGCGCAGCACGTCGATCACGGTGCCGAGGTCGACCACCCGGGCCACCGGATCCTGCTCGCCGAGGATGGCGCCGCGGTGCCGGGCCGAGGCGGCCACGGTCTCGGCGGCGGCGATGGCGAAACGCGCCGAGACACCGGACCGCTGATCCACCGCGGTGGATTCGCGCAGCCCGCGGGCGAACCGGGCGATGACGGCCAGCAGGTACTCCGGCACTTCGGCGGACAGGTGCGCTTCCTGCGCGATGACGCCGACCTCGGCGTCGAGTTCGAGCGGGTAGTGGGTGCGGATCTCGGCGCCGAACCGGTCCTTGAGCGGGGTGATGATGCGGCCGCGGTTGGTGTAGTCCTCGGGGTTGGCGCTGGCCACCACGAGCACATCGAGTGGCAGCCGCAGCGTGTAGCCACGAACCTGAATGTCGCGCTCCTCCATCACGTTGAGCATCGAGACCTGAATGCGCTCGGCGAGGTCGGGCAGTTCGTTGACCGCGACGATGCCGCGGTGCGACCGCGGGATCAGGCCGTAGGCGATGGTCTCCGGGTCGCCGAGGCTGCGCCCCTCGGCGACCTTGATGGGGTCGATGTCACCGACCAGGTCGGCCACACTGGTATCCGGGGTCGCGAGCTTCTCGGTGTAGCGCTCGCTGCGGTGGATCCAGCCGATGGGCAGGTCGTCGCCGGAGGTCGCGGCCCGGCGGATCGACTCCGGGGTGATCGGGCTGTAGGGGTGCTCGTGCAGTTCGGAGCCCTCGATGACGGGCGTCCACTCGTCGAGCAGCCCGATCAGCGACCGCAGCAGTCGGGTCTTGCCCTGGCCGCGCTCACCGAGCAGCACGAAGTCGTGGCCCGCGATGAGTGCACGCTCCACCTGGGGCAGCACGGTGTCCTCGAAGCCGAACAGACCGGTCCAGATCTCTTCGCCGTCGGCCAGTCGGGCGAGCAGGTTCTCCCTGATCTCCTGCTTGATGCTGCGCTCCTGATGGCCCGAGGAACGGAGCTCGCCGAGGGTGCGGGGCAGATCGTTGGGTGACGTCACGAGGTCCACGCTACGACGGCTGTCGAATATGAGCTTGCCCACCTGACGCTTCGGCGGGCTCACCCGCCGCCAACTACCCGGTACCCTGGGTCCCATGAATTTGCTCGAATGGCGCGATCGGCCCTCAACGGTGCAGTTCGGGCCGGCCTCGTGGCAGACCCGGTTGCTGAACGCACTCTCGGCGATCTTCGTGCGCCCCGTGCTCGGGGTGCTCACCGTGCTCGGACTGGTGATCAACCGGATCCGGCCCGCGACGCTGCAGCGCGCCCGCCTCGACATCATCGATGCACCGATGCGGGTGCTGCGGCCGCTGCGCGGCACGGTCGTCACCCCCACCCGGTTACCGGACTGCCCGGCCGAGTGGGTGGTCGCACCCGGCAGTGCGGATTCGGACCGGGTGATCATCTACTTCCACGGCTCGGCGCTGGTGACGCTCGGCCTGAACAGCTACCGGCGGTTCGCTTCCAAGTTGTCCGCCGCGACCGGCGCCCGGGTCTTCAATGTGGGCTACCGGCTCGCCCCGCACGCCAGCATCGAGGAGGCGGTGGCCGACGGCCTGGAGGCCTACCGGTTCGTACTGGCGACCGGCGTGCCGCCCGAGCGGATCGTGTTCGCCGGCGATTCGGCGGGCGGGCTGATCGCCGCGGACACCGCGATCGCGGCGCGGGACGCCGGGCTTCCGGTCCCGGCCGGGCAGGTGCTGTTGTCGGCGTTGACCTCCGCCGACATGGAGATCAAGTACCAGGCCATCAAGGAACATTTCGACGTGCTGTTCCCGGCGTCGACGGTGAAATTCATCTACGACGTGTTCGCGACGGTGAACGGCACCCGGCCGGTGCCGGTGATGCCCGCCGAGACGAACATGACCGGGCTGGGCCCGTTCCTGCTGCAGGTCGGTACCCACGAGATGCTGCGCAACGACACTTTCGTGCTGGCCGATCGGCTCGCCGCCGACGGTGTGCCGGTGTGGGTTCAGGTGTGGGACAAGACGATGCACATGTTCCAGCTGTATTTCGACCTGAACCCCGACGCCGTGCGTGCCATCGCCGAGATCGCCTCGTTCGTCGAGCACGTCACCGCCGAGGCCAGCCAGGCTGCCTGAACGACCGCCGTTTCCGGCCCCGTCCAGTCAGGGCAGAGGCAACTCCTTGAGCTGTCGGCGCGAGGTGAGGCCGAGTTTCCGGAAGATGTTTCGCAGAGGGGCTTCGATCGTGCGCGGGCTGAGGAAGAGTTGCGCACCGACCTCGCGGGAGGTCGCTCCGGTTGCGACGAGTCGTGCGATGGTCAGTTCTTGAGCGGTGAGCGCGTCGGTGGGTTGGGCGGTCCGTTTCCGCGCATGCTCGCCGGTGGCGCGTAGCTCGCGGGCGGCGCGGGCCGCGAACGGCTCTGCGCCCATGCCCGACAGCACCTCGTGCGCGGTGCGGAGTTGTTCGCGTGCGTCGTGGCGGCGGCCTTCGCGGCGCAGCCACTCGCCGAAGACGAGGTGGGTGCGGGCGAGGAAGGCGACCATTCGGCAGCGTCGCAGCCGCTCGATGGCTTCGCGGTAGTGCTGTTCTGCGCCAGGTCCGGCGGTGGTCAGCGCCCGCGAGCGCGCAGCGATTCCGAGCGCCCAGTCGGTACCGGTGACGTGTGCCCTCGCGCAGAGTTCTTCGGTTGCGCTCAAAGCAGATTCCGGATCGCCGGCTCGCACGGCCGCCTCGACGAGTTCGTGGAGCGCCTGCCACCTGATCGACGGCTCGTATGTCTCACAAGCTCGGGAGGCGGCTTTCTGCGCCGCCGGATAGTTACCGCGGCCGTTGTGGAGCACCGCCATCGCCACCAGGGCCACGGTGGCCTCGATACTCCGCCGGCGTTCGGTTGCCTCGCCTACCCCGGCGTCGTACCGATCGGTGGCCTCGAAATCAATGCCGCGCCACGCACCCAGGTACGTCTGCGGGAAACTCAGAGGCATCGCGCCCGACGCTTGTGATAACGCAGCAGCCTCGTCCGCCAACTCGGCGGCGAGGGAAAGCTCACCGGTGTAGACCCGCACACACGCCGAAACCACAAGCGCAGCGGGTAGCGTGGCGAGGGCACCGGCTTCGCGCGCAAGTCGCACGTACCGGTCGGCCAACACGATGGCCAACTCGTCCTCGAACAGCCCGATGGCGGTTCGCGTCGCCAGCCACAGCCAGTTGCCGGCGTCGCCGGCTCGGACGGTCTCGACCGGAAACACCTGCTCGCGGAACGCCTCCACGGCCCGCCTGAGGACGGGCGCACCGGCTTCGAATCCCTGCGTGTGGACGGCCACCAATCCGCCGAGCAGCAGATCGGCCGGCCCGGGCGCCCCGGGCGGCATCGGTGCGGCCCTGACAGCTTCGGCAATCTCCAGCAGGCCGGGGCCGCTACCGGAGCCCCCGGTGAAGGTCGCCGCGTCGAAGGCCTGCAGGTAGGTCTCCCGAGCGAGCGGGAGATCCAGGGGAGCCATCATCCGCGCGGCGCCCAGCAGCATCCCCGGCACCTCGCTGCCTTGGGTGAGGTGGAAGGTGATCTGGGCGCGGAGCAGTTCCAGACGGGCGCGCTGCAGCGCATCCAGTCCCCCGGCGTCCACACTCTCCAGCAGTTCCAGTGCGGCTTCGGGCGCACCGGCACAGTGCTTGGCGTTGGCGGCATCCAGTGCACGTCTGGCCCGATTTGCGGGCTCGGGCGTCAGATCGGTCGCGCGTCGAAGAAACGCTGCTGCGGCGGCGAACCCGCCACGGGCCAGCGCACGATCGGCCGAACGCTCCAACTCCGCGGCGGCTTCTTCGTCGGTGCCCAGCACCGACTGCGCGCGGTGCCAGGCGCGGCGGTCCGGATCGGCCTGCGGGTCGGTAGCGACAGCCAAGGCGTCGTGGGCCCGCCGGAGCTCCGGTGCCGTGGCGGCACGGTAGACCGCCGAGCGCACCAGCGGATGCCGGAACCGAACTCGGGTGTCGATCTCCAGCAGCCTTGCGGTTTCCGCGGGCGCGGCCGCCTCGCGGTCGATCCCCAGATGGTCGGCCGCGCGCCAGAGCAAGGCCGCATCGCCGGTCGGCTCGGACGCAGCCACCAACATCAACTGCTGCGTCTCGGCCGGCAGGCTGCCCGAGCGTCGTCGAAAGTTGTCCTCGATGCGGCGCGGGACGCTCATGGCGTCGGGGAGTTCGAAACCACCCGCCATCTGCACGCTGCTGGGCAACTCCAAGAGCGCCAGCGGATTACCGCGCGCCTCGGCCACGATCCGGTCGCGGACCCCGTGATCGAGCGGTGCCCGAACAGCCGTGGCCAGCAAGGCCCGTGCGTCGGCCTCGCCCAGTCCGTCCAGTCGTAATTCGGGCAACCCCACAAACGCATTTCGGCCGTGTTCACAGGGGTCGCGCAACGCGAACATCAGCACCAGCCGCTCCGCCGCCACCCGTCGCGCGACAAACGCAAGAACCTCCGCCGACGCCTGGTCCAGCCACTGCGCATCGTCGACGATGCACAGCAACGGGCCCTCCTCTGCGAGGAGGTTCAGGACGGCCAACCCGACCAGGAACCGGTCCGGCGCGGCACCGCCCTGGCGGCCCAACGCCACGTCGAGGGCAGTCTGTTGCGGGTCTGGCAGCGTCTCTGCGCGGCTGAGTAGCGGCGCGCAAAGCTGGTGCAAGCCGGCGAACGCGAACTGCGTCTCGGACTCCACGCCGACCGACGATTCCACCCGGATCCCCAATGAGACCGCGGAGTCGCGGGCGTGCCGCAGCAGCGCAGACTTTCCAATGCCTGCTTCCCCGCGCAGCACGAGCACCCCGCTGCGCCCCGTCGATGCCTCGGCCAGGATCTTGCCGATCGCGTCACACTCTGCGCGTCGACCCAACAGGCCCGCGGCTTTCTGCTCGATCGGCGTTCGGGACGGGCCAGTGGAGGCGTCCGCCACACGCAGGATCCGTTGCGCGGGGATCGGTCGCGGGGGCGAAGTCTCATCGCCTGGATCCATGAGATCGACAGACACGACTGGGTTCCTCTTCTACGGGGCGCCTATTCGTTCATCAGAGGTATCGAGGACCTTGCCGGGAGCGCCGCGCCGGTCGCCGCAAACGATACGAGACGGACCGTTTCGCGTCAATACGGACCGGACCTATTGCTTTTATGGTCACGTCGTCTCGCTTACGGTTCAACCGCAACGAGCAGTCGCGTCGCGCCATCCTCGACGCGTCCATCTCGATGATCGGTGAGCTCGGGTACGACACATCTCGATAGAGGCGATCGCCAGGCAGGTTCGAGATAGCGCGACCGAGGGCGCTTCGGCGCGCGCCGATGGCTGCGCCCGGACGGTGACATCCCCGCCAGGACGGTAACGGCCGACGACTACGTAAGGGACTCTCACCGACGCGAAGGTGCCGCCGACGCTGCGAACCTGATGGCACGGAAGAAAGCCGGCTTCTCCGACTCGTCCGCGGCACACCTACATCCAGCAAGACCCTGAAAACCAACGGAAGTCAATGACTATGGATGAGATTCCAGCAGGATTATCGGCATTCTTGGCGGCCGTGCAAGCGCGCGATGCCGCCGGCGCAGCAGCTCAACTCGCCGAGTATGTGATCCTCGAGAACCCGATCGCCGTTGAGCCATTCGTCGGCCGCGAACAGGTCGCGAAGGTGGTGGCTCAGTCCATCGATGCCTTCGACGAGTACACCGTCACCGAAATCATCTCGGGAGATGGACACTTCGCGGTCATCACGAACATCAAGATCGGTGTCGCCGAGATCGACGGCGTGGATCTGATCGGCATCAACGCCGAAGGCAAGGTCGCCTCGCTGTCGATCCACCTGCGGCCGTTACACGCCATCGTCACACTTCAGAACCGCCTGGCACCCGCCCTGTCAATTCCGTTGCTCAGACTGACCGAAGATCACTAGGAGACCGTCATGATCGACCTCGGAACCGCCGTACCTCCAGACATCAAAGGCCACCTCGCGCCGGCCCCGGAGGAGACCGACGCCGAAATGGCGGCGCGTTTCGAGCGTGACGTGATCCCGCTTTTGGACACGCTGTTCAGTGGGGCAATGCGGTTGACCCTGCAGCGCGCTGACGCCGAAGACCTGGTGCAGGAGACCATCGTGCAGGCGTACGCGGGTTTCAGGACCTTCCGACAAGGAACCAATCTCAGAGCGTGGCTCTTTCGCATCCAGGCCAATACCCACATTAATCGTTACCGCAAAAAGATGCGGCGGCCCATCGAAGTGCCCGCCGAGACGATCTACGACTGGGAGCGGGCCTCCGACCTCGGGCGTTCGCCGAGAGCACTGCGCTCCGCGGAGATGGAGGTGTTGGAGTTGTTGCCCGACGACGACATCAGGAACGCATTGGATGCCTTGCCCGTCGCGTTTCGGATGGCGGTGTACTACGCCGACATTCAGGGGTTTTCCCACAAGGAGATCAGCCACATCATGTGCACACCGCTCGGCACCGTCATGTCACGAATCCACCGCGGCCGATCCCAGCTGCGCGTCCTGTTGGCTGCCGTCGCCGCCGACCGCGGGTACTTCCGGCAACAAGCAGGGTAGCGACAACACGCGGACGGCGCTGCAGCACTCAGCGGCAACCTGAACCGCTTCGGCCAGGAAGTCGCCCCACGAGCCCGCCCTCGTCGAATCTGTGCGCACCGCAGGACAACGCAACTCGCAACCATCACCGACCAAGAGGACACACTCGCCATGAAATGCACGAGAGATTCGAAATCAGTTGCAGTGCAATCGAACCATCAGTTGATGCGCTTACCGCTCTACGCGATGGCCGCCGGCGCCGCGGTGGCCGCACTGTTCATCGGCGCCACCCCGGGACAGGCGAACGGGGAGCCGACGGCCGCCTCGATCGCCGACTGTGCCGATGTCGAGGTCGTCTTCGCCCGCGGCACCTTCGAGGGTCCCGGGGTCGGCAAGGTCGGTGGGGCCTTCGTAGAAGCGTTGCGCCAGCGGCCGCTCGACCTCACCGTGGGCGTCCACGCCGTGAACTATCCGGCATCCTTACAGTTCGATCGTGCCGTCGACGGAATCCACGATGTCGGCAACCGCCTTCGTCATCTTGCGGCCAACTGCCCCTCCACCGATATCATCGTCGGCGGCTATTCCCAGGGCGCGGCCGTAAGCGGTTACGTCACCAGTGACACTGTTCCGCCCGGATACGCGCTGACCGTTCTACCTCCGGACGTCGCCGAGCGAGTAACTGCGGTCGTCTTGTTCGGAAAACCCGCACCGACGATCCTGAGGCTGCTGCACCATGACGCGCCTCCCCTCGAGATCGGCCCCACCTTCACTGGCAGGACCATCGATCTGTGTGCCCCGCGAGACCCGATCTGCGAACCGGGCAGCCTTGACCGCGGCGCCCACAGCGCATACACGGTGAACGGCATGGCCGAGGAGGCCGCCGATTTCGTCGTCGCCCGCCTGCGAAACCGGTAACCGAGAGGTTGCGTTTCGGCCCGCACGTCACTGCAGCCAACCGACAGGAGAACAGAATATGCCAGCCATCACCGCGGACACGCTCACTTTGCCCCGCATCCCCATCCCGATTCCAGGTTCCGGCACGCAACGGACGGTGCGGTCGATCACCACCGCACCGTCCGGATTCGAGGGGGACGGGTTCCCCGTGCGACGCGGATTCGCCGGAGTCCCGCACACGGCCTTGGACCCGTTCATCCATATGGACCAGATGGGTGAGATCGACTGGGCACCAGGCGAACCCATCGGAACCCCGTGGCATCCGCACAGAGGCTTCGAGACCGTCACCTACATCATCGATGGCACCTTCGAGCACAGTGACTCGCACGGCGGCGGCGGAACGATCACCAATGGCGATACCCAATGGATGACCGCGGGCGCCGGCATCCTGCACATCGAGAAGCCACCCGAGCAACTCGTCGTCTCCGGCGGAATGTTCCACGGTGTCCAACTGTGGGTGAACCTGCCGCGCGCCAGTAAGCTCGTCACGCCTCGCTATCAGGACATCCGCGCGCAGCAGACCCGACTACTGTCCTCAGCCGACGGCGGCGCGCTGGTCCGGGTGATCGCCGGAGACATCGCCGGGCACACCGGGCCGGGAACTACCTACACACCGATCAATGTCGTGCACGCCACCGTAAGCCCCGGTGCGCGTCTGGAATTGCCCTGGCAGGCGGAGTTCAATTCGCTGGCATACGTGCTCGCCGGGAACGGCACCGTCGGCAACCCGGCGCAACCGATCCACCAGGGTCAACTCGCCGTCTACGGTGCGGGGGACGCTATAACCCTGGCCGCCCAGCAGAGCCAATCCGCCGCGGCGCCGAACCTGGAAGTTCTGTTACTGGGCGGCCGCCCCATCCGAGAGCCCGTGGTTCAGTCTGGGCCCTTCGTGATGAACACCCGTGAGGAAGTCCTCCGCGCATACGCGGACTACCAGGCCGGCCGATTCGGCGACATCCCCGCCGAGGGCGCACCGCACACCGGGTGATGACCATGGCGGATCGCCACAGCACATGCAAAGCACCCTCAAGCCAGACAAATTGGAGATGACCCGATGGCACGAACAGTCCAGTTTCACGAATACGGCGGTCCCGATGTGCTCCGTGTGGTCGACGCCCCGGTGCCGAACCCCGGCCCCGGGCAGGTGCGCGTCGCGGTACGGGCAGCCGGCGTCAACCCCATCGACTCGAAGATCCTGCAAGGTTTCATGCAGGAGGTCATGCCACTCACCTTGCCCGCCGGGCTCGGGTCGGATCTGGCCGGGATCGTCGAGCAAGTCGGCACCGGCGTCGAATCATTCCAGGTGGGTGATGAGGTCCTGGGTAGTTCACTGACACCCGCGATATCCGAGTACGCACTGGCAGATTCGGCCAACCTGGTCATGAAACCTGCCGAGGTCAGCTGGGAAGTGGCCGGCAGCGTGGCCGGTGCCGGCGGTACCGCATGGTCGGTACTCAACCGGCTCCGAGTTCGCCGAGGCGAGACGCTGCTCGTCCACGCCGCGGCCGGCGGGGTAGGCACGTTCGCAGTTCAACTCGCAGTCGCGCGGGGAGCACGGGTGATCGGTACGGCCAGCGAACGCAACTTCGACTACCTGGAATCAATCGGTGCCGAGCCCGTCAGCTACGGCGACGGACTTCTCGAACGTGTCCGCGGCATGGCGCCCCACGGGGTGGACGCCGTCCTGGACGCGTCCGGCCGTGGCGAGATCCCGCTGTCCATCGAACTTGCCGGGGGCCCCGAGCGGGTGCTGACCCTGGTCGCGTTCGATGCCGCCGACACCGGAATTCAAGTCTTCGCCGGCGGAACCGGTGACGAACGGGGCCCTGCACTGCGCGAGATCGTCCCGCTCATCGAGAAGGGAACGCTCATCGTCCCCATCTGGCGTGCGTTCCCGCTGGAGGAGACCGCTGCTGCCCTCCACATCAGCAATGCCGGGCACCTCCGCGGCAAGATCGTCGTCCTGCCATGACGGGAGCGCGCACGGCTGGAAACGCTCTGGGTTCGGCGATCTCAACCAGCACGGACCAGACTCCATCCGCTTCTACACGAAAACCGAGACCGTGACCCAGCGCTGGCCGTCGGGGCTCAAGGAGAGCACCGACCATTTCGTGATCCCCACCATGGACTGACCAGCCCCACCCACCCCGGAGACCAGTGCCGGAGGTGCCCTACCGGGCCAGCGCCTGAGTGTTCAGCGGGCCGGACGGACCGCCAGCGCCTCGATCTCGACCCGGGCGTCCTCGGCCACCAGCCCGCTGACGATCAGCAGGGTGTTGGGCGGGTACACCCCGGACGGGTAGAGCTCACCGAACCTCGCGTCACGGCCGGCCACGAACTCCGGGATCGTCTCGCGCCCTACGACATAGGTGCGGAAACCGATGACGTCGGCGAAGCCCAGCCCGACGGCCTCCAACGCCACCCCGATGTTGTCGTAGGCGGCCTTGACCTGTTCGACGCCATCGGGTGAGAACGCGCCGTCGGCGTCGTTACCCAATTGTCCGGCGACCATGACGATATCGCCGGGCCCGCCGATGCCCACCGTGGAGTAGGCGCCGAACTTGTGCAGCGGCGCGTCCTGGTAGCTGGTCATCAGTGCGCGAAATGCCGTGCACCGGTGAGGTACAAGCTGATACCGGCAGCCGCGGCAGCGGCGGTCACCTCGTCGTCGCGCACCGATCCGCCCGGATGCACGATGGCCTTCACCCCGGCGTTGGTCAGGGTCTGCAGGCCGTCCGGGAACGGGAAGAACGCATCCGAGGCGGCCACCGCGCCCTGCACCCGGTCCCCGCCGCGCTCGACCGCCAGCCGCGCCGCGTCGACGCGGTTGACCTGGCCCATACCGACGCCGACCGTGGCGCCGTCGGCGGCCACCACGATGGCGTTGGATTTCACTGCGCGGCAGGCCCGCCAGGCGAAGACCAGATCCGCCAGCGTCGCCGGGTCGGCGGGCTCGCCGGTCGCCAGCGTCCAGTTGTTCGGATCATCGCCGTCGGCGTCGAGCGCATCGCGCTGCTGGACCAGCAGGCCGCCGCTGATCTGGCGGAACTCCATGCCGGCCTCCTGCGGTTCGGCCGCCACCAGGATGCGGATGTTCTTCTTCTTCGACAGCGCCTCCACGGCACCGGGCTCGTACGCGGGCGCCACGATCACCTCGGTGAAGATGTCGGCCACCGTCTCGGCCATCTCCACGCTGACGGTGGTGTTGGTGGCGATCACTCCACCGAAGGCCGACAACGGATCACAGGCGTGTGCCTTGGCGTGCGCATCGGCCACCGACACCGTGGACACCGCGATACCGCACGGGTTGGCGTGCTTGATGATCGCCACACAGGTCTGCTCATGGTCGAACGCGGCCCGCCAGGCCGCATCGGCATCGGTGTAGTTGTTGTAGGACATTTCCTTGCCGTGCAACTGCTCAGCGTGCGCCAGGCCCGGCCAGCCGGTGTCGTCGCGGTACAGCGCGGCCCGCTGATGCGGATTCTCGCCGTAGCGCAGCACGGCGGTCCGCCGTGACGCCGAGCCGACCCAGCGCGGCAGGCCGGTGTCCTGCTCCTCGGGCGAGAGCACCGAAACCATCCAGCCCGCGACCGCCACGTCGTACTCGGCGGTGTGCTGGAAGGCCAACGCCGCCAGCTTCTTCCGCTCGGCGAGGGTGAAACCGCCGGCACGCACCGCGGCCAGCACACCGTCATAGCCGACCGGGTCGACGACGACGGCCACGCTCGGATGGTTCTTGGCGGCCGCGCGCACCATCGACGGGCCGCCGATGTCGATCTGCTCGACGCACTCGTCGGGTCCGGCGCCGGAGGACACCGTCTCGCTGAACGGGTAGAGGTTCACCACCACCAGCTCGAACGGCTCGATGCCCAGATCGGCCAGCGCGGCTTCGTGTTCGGGCTTGCGCAGGTCGGCGAGCACGCCGGCGTGCACCTTGGGGTGCAGCGTCTTGACCCGGCCGTCGAGCACCTCCGGGAAGCCGGTGACGTCCTCCACCGGGGTCACCGGGACACCGGTGGCAGCAATGGTTTTCGCGGTCGAACCGGTGGAGACGATGCTCACGCCCGCCTCGTGCAGACCACGGGCGAGGTCTTCGAGCCCGGTCTTGTCGTACACACTGATCAACGCACGCCTGATCGGCCGCTGGTCACTCATTGCTGTCTCTCCTCAACATCCGAACATCGCTTTTCGTCCGGTCCAGGTCACACCGCGCGTGGCCAGCGCGGCCAGCACGTCCACCAGCAGCCGTCGTTCGACGACCTTGATGCGTTCGTGCAATGTCTCTGCGGTGTCATCGTCGCGCACCGCCACCGCCTCCTGCGCCAGAATCGGGCCGGTGTCCACGCCGGCGTCGACCAGGTGCACGGTGCATCCGGTGACGCGCACTCCGTAGTCGAGCGCATCGGGAACCGCCCGCGCCCCGGGGAAGGCCGGCAGCAGGGCCGGGTGGGTGTTCACCACCCGCCCGTGGAAGCGGCCCAGGAACTCGGGGCCGAGCAGCCTCATGAACCCGGCGCTGACGATCAGGTCGGGTTCGTGCGCGGCGACCGCCTCGGTGAGCGCGACATCCCAGGCCGCGCGGTCCGGGTGGTCGGCCAGGCGCACCCGGAACGACGGGAGCGCTGCCGACACGGCGACGTCCAGGGCCGGGCAGGCGCGGTC
This sequence comes from Mycolicibacterium diernhoferi, assembly GCF_019456655.1. Lineage (NCBI taxonomy): Bacteria > Bacillati > Actinomycetota > Actinomycetes > Mycobacteriales > Mycobacteriaceae > Mycobacterium > Mycolicibacterium diernhoferi. The sequence goes on from NZ_CP080332.1 coordinate 5,007,146, forward strand.
GGTGCCGACGGCCACGACGCGGGCCGGGTAGTCCCCGACGGCCGATTCCAGCACCGACGCCAGCAGCGATCCGGTACCGGAAGCCAGTACCACCAGTCGGGCCGGCACGGTCGCCGGCACTCGGACTGGTTGCTGCTGCACTCGCAGCAGCCTAGTCGTCCTGTTCGGGCCGTCTTTGGGCGGTCGTGTCCCCGATGTCGCCGTCGACCATGAAGTGCTCCTCCGGATCGAACTCAGAATCGAACCTGGCATCGAACCCGGCGTCGTCGGGGAAGACCACCGGCGCGGGCGGCGTCGGCTCGTCCGGCGAGTCGAACACCGGGTCGTCGAACACCGGGTCGTCGAACACCGAGGGATCGCCCAGGACGATGGTGTCGGCGGGCGGTTCCAGATCGACGACGTCGGTGATGGCGTCCTCGTCCGCGTCGCCCTCCGGTCCGGGTACCGGCACCGGCTTGACCGGCTTCGGCCTGCGCACCAATCCGCCCGCCATCGCCACCGTCAGCCCACCGATGGACAGGAACCACACGAACACCGCCGGCCCGAAGGTGGTCTGGTCGACGCCGACGTCACCGAAGTTGCCGAGTCGCCCACCACCGGCGTAGCCCAGCAGTGCCATGGTGACCGCGGACAGTGCGGCGGCGACGGTCAGCTTCGCGGCGGCGATCGGCAGCGGTTCGGGGCGGCGCGCACATTGCTGGCCCAGCGCCACCGCGGAGACCGCCGCGACGATCAGCAGCGCCACCCAGATCGGCCCGAGCGGCGGGGTGGGAGCCGCGGCGAGCACCGGCACCGCCGGGATGTCCCCGCCCAGCACGGTGAAGGAACTGAAATTGGCCAGCCCGATGTGCGCGCTGGACCCGACCGCCACGGCGGCCGTCCCGACCAGGACATTCGGGATGTAGAGCACCGACAGTAGGGCGAGGCTGAACTGGCCGAACATCGAGTCGGTGATGCCGAAGAGTTCGTGCATGGTGCCCCAGTGCACGATGATCGACCCGGCGGCCACCACCCCGGACAGCCCGAGCAGCGCGAGCACCCCGGTCGCCGCGGCGCGCAGCGCGTCGGGCAGCCAGCGCGGTATCCAGGGCAGGGTCAGCAAGCGGCCCGTCATCGCCACCCCGATCAGCGCGCCGATGGCGTGCACCGCCAGCACCCCGGCGAATGCCCGGGAGGCGTCCGGGGTCTGCAGTTCGGTGATCACCGAGGACGCGTCGTGGATGACGGCCAGCGCGATGGCCGCGATCAGCAGCGGGCCGCCCAGCGCCGAGGCCACCACCCAGCGGATGACGAACCAGGAGGAGCGCGCCGCCGCGGCCGCGGTGGTGCGCGCGGTGCCCCACACCATCAGCAGCACCGGCAGCAGCGGCATGACGCCGAGCTCGCGGCCGCCGATGGAGACCGGCACCTGGTGCACGCCCAGCCACATACTGGCGATCGCCCCGAACGCGCCGGTCATATCGCTGTTGGCGATGAGCAGCTGGATCAGCGTCACCGCCGCGATCACGCCCAGCGCGACAACCGACGGCCCGAACGCGACCCTGAGCAGGTCTCGGGCCTGACGGCTGCCGACTGACCGGTTGTCCACCACTTGCTGGGTCGCTCCTCGCGCGCGTCTGCGCATCCGACGTCCGGATGCGCGACGCCCAGACTACGACGAGCTGGTGCCGGACTGCGGCGAAGACTCAGGCGGTGTCGCCGAGGACGGCGGCTGGGTCGGAAGCCCGGTGGTGGGCGCTCCCGAACCCTGGCCGTACCCCGTCGCTTCGCCCGCCCTGGATGGCTGACCGAAGGCCGGGAAGCCGGTGGGCGGGGTCGGCGGCCCGTTGTGCCCTTCGTGGGGCCCCTGGGCCCGATGGCCCTCGGGCGCGCTGTGCCCGCCGCTCTGGCCCGCGGACGGGAAACCACCGGTGTTCTGGCCACCCTGGTAGCCGCCGTACTGCGACGGATACCCGGGACGCTGCGGCTGCTGCGTGGGCGCGCCGTACTGCTGGCCCGGCTGACCGTAGTACGGGGCGCCGTACTGGCCGTAGGGCTGCTCGTAGCGCGGCTTGGGCGTCGGCGCACTGAGCACACCGGCGTCGAACAGCAGCGCCGCGATGGCGACCCCGGCCTGCAGCACCGTGGTGGCGATGATCAGGTACAGCCCCCAGCCGATGGACAACCCGGCCGGGGCGTTGATGACCTCGGCCAGCACCAGGAGGAAGGACAGCGTCGAGACGACCGCCACCAATCCGGTGGCCGGCTTCTGCTTGGGCAGCAGGCCGACAGCGGCCAGCAGCGCGGCCAGCACCGAGGCCGCAACCGCCAGGCCGAGGCCCGGGGTGCTGCCGCTGGCGCTGCCGAACTGCGGGAAGTCCGAGTTGCTGATGGTCAGCATCGGGCCGAAGTTGAAGGCGTAGGTCGCCAGACCGAGCGCCGCGACCACGCCGGTCAGGTACAGCGGGAGCTTGCTCGGGCCCGCCGATGAACCTGCTGAACCTTCCTGCGGCTCGCCGACCTTGCCGTACTGCTGGGTCGGCGCGTACTGGTTGCCCTGCTGGGCAGGCGGATATCCGGGATTACCGGGCGGGTAGGTCATGACTCTCCTGTGTGAGCGATTTCAAACCACGCTAGCGCAACCCGGGGCATCACGGTTCAGGCCGATACGAGCACCGCAGCGTCGGCGCGGGTCTGTTCGGAGGCCTCGATTTCGCGGACCAAGGGCAGCACCTTTTGCCCGAAGTGCTCGATTTCTTCCTGGAAGTGGAGGAAGCCGCCCAGTATGAGGTCGACGCCGCGTTTGCGGTAGGCCGCGATTCGCTCGGCGATCTGCTCGGGAGTTCCGATCAGCTGGGTACGGAATCCGTCGTTGTACTGGACGAGGTCCTCGAAGGACGAATCCGCCCACATGCCCTTCTTGTCCCCGGTCGAGTTCCCGGCCTGCTGCACGGCGTCCCGGAATCCCTCGACGGCGGGCTTGTTGGCCTTGGCGACAATCTCCCGCAGCGTCTCGCGGGCTTCCTTCTCGGTATCGCGGGCGATGATGAAGCCGTTGAGCCCGACCTTGACCTCCCGGTTCACCGTGCGGGCGTGATCGCGCACCTCCACCAGCTGCTCGGTGATGCCGTCGAAGTCCTTCCCGTTGGAGAAGTACCAGTCGGCGTAGAGGCCGCCGTTGCGTCGCGCGGCGGTGGAGTTGCCACCCTGGAACAGCTCCGGGTTGGGGCGGTCGGCGATGTTGACCGGTTTGGGCTTGAGGGTGAAGTCGTGGATGCGGTAGAAGTCGCCGCGGAAGTCCACCTCGTCCTCGGTCCAGATCTTGCGCAGCACCTGCAGGAACTCCGCACTGCGCCGGTAGCGCTCATCGTGCTCCAGCCACGGTTCGCCGAGGTGGGTGAACTCGTCCTTGAACCAGCCCGACACCACGTTGACCGCGAACCGGCCGCTGCTCAGGTGATCGGCGGTGGCGCCGAGTTTGGCCAGCACCGCGGGCTGCCACAGTCCCGGGTGCACCGCGGCGATCACCTTGAGGCGCTCGGTGGCCAGCAACAACGCCAGGCTGAAGCTCGTCGACTCGTGCTGGAACTCCGCGCCGTAGCTGGCCTCGTACCGCACCTGGGACAGCGCGTACTCGAACCCGTTGTTCTCCGCGGTCTGCGCCAGTTTCTTGTTGTACTCATAGTTCCAGTCGGTGCGCTGCTCGATATCGCTGGTCACCAGGCCACCGCTGACGTTGGGCACCCAGTAGGCGAACTTGATCTGCTCGGCGATGCGTTCGGTCGTCATGGCTGCCATCGCATCAACTCCCGCACCCGAAGTCACCAATATCGATCCGGCTGAACCGAACGGCTTGACGGCGCACCCTTGTGCGACGGACTAGAACACGTTCTAATTCTGATCATGGACTACGGGCTCGTACTTTTCACCAGTGACCGCGGTATCGCTCCGGCGTCGGCGGCCAAGCTGGCCGACGACCACGGTTTCACCACCTTCTACGTGCCCGAGCACACCCACATCCCGATCAAGCGGGAGGCCGCGCACCCGACCACCGGGGACGAGTCGCTGCCCGACGACCGCTACATGCGCACCCTGGATCCGTGGGTCAGCCTGGGCACCGCCTGCGCGGTGACCTCGCGGGTGCGGTTGTCGACCGCCGTCGCCCTGCCCGTGGAGCACGACCCGATCACCCTGGCCAAGTCCATCGCCACCCTGGACCACCTGTCCGGCGGGCGGGTCAGCCTCGGTGTCGGATTCGGTTGGAACACCGACGAATTGGCCGACCACAAGGTGCCGCCGGGCCGCCGGCGCACCATGCTGCGCGAGTATCTGGAGGCCATGCGGGCCCTGTGGACGCAGGAGGAGGCGTCCTACGACGGCGAGTTCGTGAACTTCGGGCCATCCTGGGCCTGGCCCAAGCCGGTGCAGGCACACATCCCGGTGCTGGTCGGCGCGGCGGGCACCGAGAAGAACTTCAAGTGGATCGCGAAGTCCGCCGACGGCTGGATCACCACCCCACGGGACTTCGACATCGACGAGCCGGTGAAGCTGTTGCAGGACACCTGGGCCGCCGCCGGCCGCGACGGGGCTCCGCAGATCGTGGCACTGGATTTCAAGCCCGACGCCGAAAAGCTGGCCCACTGGCGGGATCTCGGCGTCACCGAGGTGTTGTTCGGGCTGCCGGACAAGCCCGAGGCCGAGGTCGCCGCCTACGTGGAGCGGCTGGCGGGCAAGCTGACCCAGCTGGTCTGAATCTCATAGCTGGTTCTCATCCGGCACCCACGGTCATACCACCTCGGCGGTCCACGATGAGGACATGACCGAAGAACACGACCGCGGATTCGGCTACGACGTCTCGGTGATGTCGCGGCGGCGGATCCTGCTGGGGTTCGGCGCGGTGGCCGGGCTGTCGGCGGTGGCCGCGTGCGGCACGAACACGTCCGCCGCGGCACCGGCTGCCCCGGCGGCTCCGCAGGAAACCATGGGCCCCTACCCCGGCGACGGTTCCAACGGCCCCAACGTGCTGATCGAATCCGGTGTGGTGCGCAGTGACATCACCCCCAGCTTCGGCTCGTTGCGCGGTGTCGCCGAGGGTGTGCCCGCAACATTGACGATCACCCTGCAGGACCTGGCCGAGGGCGGTGTCCCCGGCGCCGGGATGGCGCTGTACCTCTGGCAGTGCGACCGGGAAGGCCGGTATTCGCTCTACAGCGAGGGCGCGACCGAGCAGAACTATCTGCGCGGCGTGCAGGTCGCCGGCCAGGACGGCGTGGTCACCTTCCGCACCATCTTCCCGGCCACCTATCCCGGCCGGTGGCCGCATTTTCATTCGAGGTGTTCGACTCGCTGGAGACCGCGGTCGCCGGCGCGCAGGCCCGACTGACCTCGCAGATCGCGCTACCCGAAAAGGTGGCCTCCGCGGTGTATGCCTTCGATGACGGTTACGCCGCCAGCATCGGCAATCTCGCTGCGCTGAGCCTGGATTCGGACATGGTCTTCGGTGACGGCTGGAACGCCCAGCTGGCGTCGGCCGGCGGCACCCCGCAGACGGGCATCGACATCGCGATCACCATCGGCGTGGCCGACAAGTCGAAGAACGTCGACACCAACCCACCTCCGCCGCGACGGCCCAGTGGGCCGGGCGGGCGGGCTGGGCCCCCTCCTCCGCGCTGACGCCTAGGCCGGCCGCGCGTGGTTCTTCTGCTCGCCCGGTGTCACGATGATCGCCGCGCCGAGCGGGTCACCGTCGGTCATCAGCGCGAGCAGGTCCTCGTCGGTGGTCAACGCCATGAAGCGACTGCCGTCGGCGTCGAGGCGGCCGATGATGACGCCGGTGACCTCGGGCCAGTCGTAGCGCACCGAGTACGTCTCGATGCTGCCCCGCCCCTCGGGGTGGCGGGTGACCGCGATCCTCGGCCGCTCATTGATCTGGGCCTGCAACTCGCGACTTCGGTCGGCGGCCCACTCGACGGGCTGCGTGGAGTACACCCCGACCGAATACTTGCTCATCACACCACCATTGGCGCCGACCAGACCGAACCGGCCCGGATTGTCCCGCATGCTCAGCACGGTCTCGGCGATGCCGTGCAGCGAGTAGCTGTTGCCGGGCCCACCGAAGAACGGCAGCCCGCCGGTCAGCGTGAGGCCGCGGGGATCGTCGGTGGCCAGCCCGGTGGTGTCACAGACGGTGAACACCGGGAACGGGAAGCAGCTGTACAGGTCGAAGGTGGATACGTCGTCCAGCCCGATACCGGCCACCCGAAGTGCTTCTGCCACAGCATATTCCGCGGACACGCTGGTGCCCAGCTGCTCGCGGTCGAGCAGCGGCTGTTCGACCAGGTCGGCGTGGCCGTGCAGGTACACCCAGTTCTGCTCGGGCACCGCCAGCCGGCGGGCCGCGGCCACCGACATGATCAGCACCGCCGCACCCTGGTTCACCTGGTCACGGGCCACCATCAGCCGCGGATAGGGGTCACAGATCATCCGGTTCTCTGGCGTGACGGTGACCAGCTCGTCAACCGAGCGTTCCACCGGCGATGACGAGAACGGGTTCTTGGCAGCGACTTTGGAGAACGGTGCGAACAACTCGGCCATGGCGGTTCGGTAGTCGGCGACGGTGGCGCCCAACCCGGCCCGCCGGGCGTTGTCCAGCAGCCCGTACTGCACCGGCGCGCCGGTCAGCCCGTGCGTGGCGGTGTACTCGTCCATGTACTGCTCGAACCCGTAGCCGCGGTCCTCGAGCTGCCCGCCGATCTGCTCGGAGTGGTCGGGTTTGTCGTCCCGACCGGCGAAATGGCGCAGCGTCGAGCCGTTCTCGGAGCCGAACACCAACACCACCTCGGCGTCCCCGGCGGCGATCGCGGCGGAGAATTCGGTCACCACCTTCTGCGAGCCGCTCCCGCCGAGCGGTTCGAGCACCGCGCGGGCCGGGTCGGCCCCGATGCGGGCCGCGACCGAACGCGGGTAGTTGTCCGAGCATCCCAGGGGCGCCGCGGAGAACGGCGTGCTGATCTCGAACTGCCGCAGCGCGGCGAACACCTCGATCGCCTCGGCAACCGCGGTGACATCGGCACCGGTGTCGGCGAGCGCCGCCCGGGCGGCCTCGGTGGCCAGTTCCACCGAGGACATACCGCGGTAGCCCGGTAGGTCGATGCGCTCGGTGAACTGTCCGACGCCGACGATGACCGGCGTGCGCGGATCCACCATGAGACCTCCTGAAGGGTGTTAGTTCGCCAGGCTAACCGATCGCTCGCATGATCGCCCACAGCCCCATTGCACAACAACCTCGATGTACAACTAGATATATGTACACTTCCTGAGTCGTACAACTTTTTCAGCGTATTATTGCCGGATGAGCTGGCCGATACGCCCGATGTCCCTGGTCGTCGGCGGGATCGTGCAGCCCGATGACGTCGTCGGGCGGATCCGTGACGCTGAGGCGGTCATCGATTCACTACCCGGCAGTGGGGCCGTCCTGGTCGGCGACCGGCGACACGGCAAGACCTCGTTGTCACGGGTCGTGCAGCGCGACGCCCGCCGCCTCGGCGCCGTGGTGATCGCCGCCAGCGCCGAGCGCGAGACCTATGCGGAGTTCGTCGCCGCGCTCGCCGCCGAACTCGCCAATGCCGAACCCGCCTGGGCCCAGGAGCTGTCCAGACTGCGCGTCACCCTGACGGCGGGACCGGTCCGGGTGGAGCGCGACGGACGCGCGGCCGCCGCGCTCGATCAGCTCCTCGAACGCGCGGTCGACCGGGCCGGCCACAGACAGGTGGTGCTGTTCATCGACGAGGTGACCGTGCTCGCCCGCAATCTGGAGCGCCAGGAGCGCGGTTCCGGCGACAGCTTCCTGCACACACTGCGCCGGTTCCGCCAGGAGCACGGCGCCGCGGTGGCCACGGTGCTGTCCGGATCGATCGGTTTCCACCACGTGTCACCCGATGCACCGAGCACCGTCAACGACATCCGCAAGATCACCGTGGGCCCGATCCGCGCCGACCATGCGGCCTACCTTGCCGAGTGCCTGCTCTTCGGCGGCGGGCTGAGCGCCGAGACGGCGCACCACCTGGCACCCGCGGTGGCCGAGGCGGGCGAGAACGTCCCCTACTACATCCAGCATCTGGTGGCCGCCTCGCTGGCAATGTACCGCGGTGGTCGCCGAATCCTTTCTCCTGCAGAGGTTCCCGATCTGGTGACCGCCGCCATCGAAGACCCCACCGACCCCTGGGACCTTCGGCACTACCGGGACCGCCTGGCGCACTATTACGGCGATGACGCCCCCGTCATCGCCAAACTGCTCGACATCTACGCCCACGCCCCCGCCCCACTGGATGTCGATGAGGTTCTCGCGCAGGTGCGCAGCACCGGCATACCGATCGGCGAGCGGGACGAACTGGTGTCGTTCATCGAACGACTCGAACTCGACCACTATCTGGTCCGTACCGGTGACCGGGACCGCTTCGCCTCGGCACTCGTCCAGCGTGCGTGGCGCGCGATCCGGCGGTGACGACATGACCCACCCGGTGTACTCCCCCGCGACAGCCGATCCCGCCGAGCTCGAAGCGCACACCGTGGGGCGGGCGGATCTACTCGATACGCTGACCACCCGGATCGCCGGCGCCGCCCGCGACGGCGCACGCCCGCACACGATGCTGATCGGACCGCGGGGTGCGGGCAAGACGCACACGTTGCGGCTGGTCGTGCACCGTAGCCTCGCCGATCCCCAGACCGCGGAACGCACTCTGCCGGTACTGATCCCGGAAGACACCCTGGCCATCGGCGGCTATCTGGACCTGCTGGTGGAGATCGCCCGGGCGATCGGCGGTGACACGGCCGATGCGGCCCGGTCGATGCGCCATGACCGTGATGCGATCGGCATCGAGCAGGCGATCATGTCCGCCGCAGCCGGCCGCATGCTGCTGCTCGCGCTCGAGAACCTCGACCGCGTCTTCCACCGGTTGGGCCGCGACGGACAGGGCAGCCTGCGCGCGTGGGTCGAGACCTCGACCGCCATCACCATTTTCGCCACCGCGCCCGCGCTCTTCGCGGGAGTGACCTCGAGGGATTTCCCCTGGTACGGATCGTTCATGGTCGAGACACTGACCGACCTGACCGTGCCGGAGGTCGCAGAACTCCTCGCCCACCGCGCACCGGCGCTGGCGGCGTTCGCCGAAACGTCCGAGGGGGCAGCGCGAATCGCCGATATCCACACAGCCCTGGGTGGATCCCCGCGGGTCTGGCAGATGCTGGCCGACATCGCCGATATCCCGATGTTGCGGGCCGTCACGCCCGCGGTCGAGGCGGTCCTCGACCGGCTCGCCCCGTTGCATCAGGCGCGCCTGTGGGAGTTGCCGCCGAGCGAACAGCGCCTGATCGTCGAGTTGGCCCGCGCCGGCGCACCGCGGACCGTGTCCGATCTCGCTGCCGCGGTGGGAGTCTCCAACCAGGCCGCGGCTGCCGTGCTCGGCCGCCTCGGCGAGTCGCACTGGGTCACCTCCCACAAGGACTGCGCCGATCGGCGGTCATCCTGGTACGACCTGACCGATCCACTTCTACGGCAGGTGCTGCGCTTCCGCGACCGCTGATCGCGATAACCCAGCTTGACGGTTCTGTCACTTAGTGACACGGTGTAGTTGTCACTAAGTGACACCGACCGGAAGGACCTCGTGACCGTCACCTCGCAACGCCCGCCGATCATCCCCGTCGAAGACTTCTTCAATCCACCGGAACGGGCCGGGGCCCAGATCTCCCCGGACGGCACCCGGATCGCCTATCTGGCGCCGTGGCGTAACCGCCTGAACATCTGGGTGCAGGACCTGGCCGGGGACGCCGAGCCCCGCTGCGTCACCGCCGACGAGACCCGCAGCGTCCACATCTTCAGCTGGACCCATGATTCGCGGTGGCTGCTCTACATGCAGGACAACGGCGGCGACGAGCACTGGCACGTCTACCGGGTGGATCCCGACGACCCGGACGGGTCCGCGGTGGACCTCACCCCGTTCCCCCGGGCCCGCGCCTCCTTCGAACTGCTGAAGACCCGGCCGGGCAAGGCCGTCGTGCAACACAATGCACGCAACCCGGAACTGGTCGACGCCTTCGAACTCGACATCGCCACCGGAGAACTGACCCTGCTCGCCGAGAACCCGGGCACCGTCATCGCCTGGATCAGCGGTCCGAGCGGGGACCTGTTCACCAACACTCTGACCGCCGACGGCGATATCGAGATAGCGCAATGGGTTTCGGGGACCCAGAGCCTGCGCACCATCCGGGTCTATCCGGGCCGGGACTACCCGCTGGGCATCTACCCGCTCGCGGTGTCCCCCGACGGCACCGGGATCTGGCTGGGCTCCTACCAGGGCAGCGACCGCCTGCGACTGGCCCGCCTCGACGTGGGCACCGGCGAGGAGACCATCGTCGACAGCCACCCGGAGTACGACCTCGGCGCGCAGATCATGCTGCCGTCACCGTTCATCCTCAGCACCCAGACCGGGGACCTGATCGGTGCCCGCTATTACGGTGAGCGCCAGGTGATCCACGCCCTCGACGAGGACTTCGCCGAGGTGCTGACGGCGCTCACCGGACTGTCCGACGGGGATCTCGCCGGTATCTCCTGCGATGACAGCGGACAGCGCTGGGTCGTCAGCTTCAGCCATGACCGCGATCCCCACGCCACCTACTTCTACGACCGGGTGACCGGAGAGAGCCGGCTGCTGTTCCGGCCCTACCCGCACCTGGATCCCGCCGCGCTGGCCCCGATGACACCGGTCACCGTCACCTCCCGCGACGGTCTGGACCTGCACGGGTACCTGACCCTGCCGGTCGGCGTCCCGCCGGAGAATCTGCCCATGGTGCTGCTGGTGCACGGCGGCCCGTGGGCCCGTGACATCTGGACCTACCAGCCCGAGGTACAGCTGCTGGCCAATCGCGGATACATGGTGCTGCAGATCAACTTTCGGGGTTCCACCGGCTACGGCACGGCGTTCACCCAGGCCGCCATCGGTGAGCTCGCCGGCAAGATGCACGACGATCTGATCGACTCGGTGGACTGGGCGGTCAAGCAGGGCTACGCCGACCGGGACCGGGTGGCGATCTTCGGTGGCTCCTACGGCGGGTATGCCGCACTGGTCGGCGTGACGTTCACTCCGGACGTGTTCGCCGCGGCCATCGACTACGTCGGGATCTCCAGCCTGCCCAACTTCATGCGCACACTGCCCGATGTCGGCCGCCGGTTCCTGGCCAACAACTGGCACCTCTACGCCGGAGACCCGTCGGATCCGGAGCAGGAGGCCGACCTGCTGGCCCGCTCCCCGATCACCCGCGTCGACCAGATCCGCGCCCCGCTGCTGGTGGTGCAGGGCGCCAACGACTCCCGGGTGGTGCAGGCCGAATCCGACAACATGGTCGCCGCGCTGCGCGCCCGCGGTGTCGAGGTGGAGTACATGGTCAAGGAGGACGAGGGGCACGGCTTCCTGAACCCGGACAACAGCATCGACATGTACCGGGCCGTGGAGCGCTTCCTGGCCGCCCACCTCTGACCCCGGGCCCGACAACAAGAAAGGCCCCCGCACGTGGCGGGGGCCTTTCCGGTGTGCAGCTGTTACAGACCTGCGAGCAGCTCGCGCGCCTTGGCGGCGGTCTCCGACGGGGTCTTGCCGACCTTCACGCCGGCGGCCTCCAGGGCCTCCTGCTTGCCCGCGGCGGTGCCCGCACCGTCGGACACGATGGCGCCGGCGTGGCCCATCGTCTTGCCCTCGGGAGCGGTGAAACCGGCCACGTAGCCGACGACCGGCTTGGTGACGTTGGCCTGGATGTAGGCGGCGGCCTTCTCCTCGGCGTCGCCGCCGATCTCACCGATCATCACGATCAGCTTGGTCTCGGGATCCTTCTCGAACGCCTCGATGGCGTCGATGTGGGTGGTGCCGATGACCGGGTCGCCGCCGATACCGATGGCGGTGGAGAAGCCGAGATCGCGCAGCTCGTACATCATCTGGTAGGTCAGGGTGCCGGACTTGGAGACCAGTCCGATCGGGCCCTTGCCGGTGATGTTGTTCGGCGTGATGCCGACCAGCGACTCACCGGGGGTGATGATGCCGGGGCAGTTGGGCCCGATGATGCGGGTCTTCTCGCCCTTTTCGACGTTGTAGGCCCACGCGTAGGCACTGTCCTGCACCGGGATGCCCTCGGTGATGACGACCAGCAGCGGGATCTCGGCGTCGATGGCCTCGATGATGGCGTCCTTGGAGAACGCCGGCGGCACGAACGCGATCGACACGTCGGCGCCGGTCTCCTTCATGGCCTCGGCCACGCTGCCGAACACCGGCAGCTCGATCTCGTTGCCTTCTTTATCTTCGTGCTTGACGGTGGTGCCCGCCTTGCGCGCGTTCACGCCGCCCACGATCTGGGTGCCGGCCTTGAGCATCAGCTTGGTGTGCTTGGTGCCCTCGCCGCCGGTGATGCCCTGGACGATGACCTTGGAGTCCTTGTTCAAAAAGATCGACATATCAAGTTCTCCTTTACTTGTTGGCCAGCTCGGCGGCCTTGTCGGCGCCGGAGTCCATGGTTTCGGCCTGGATCACCAGGGGATGGTTGGCCTCGGCCAGGATGCGGCGGCCCTCTTCGACGTTGTTGCCGTCCAGGCGCACGACGAGCGGCTTGTTGGCCTCGTCGCCCAGGATCTCCAGCGCCTTGACGATGCCGTTGGCGACCGCGTCACACGCGGTGATGCCGCCGAACACGTTCACGAACACGCTCTTGACCTGGCTGTCGCCCAGGATGACGTCCAGACCGTTGGCCATCACCTCGGCCGAGGCGCCACCACCGATGTCCAGGAAGTTGGCGGGCTTCACGCCGCCGTGCTTCTCACCGGCGTAGGCGACGACGTCCAGCGTCGACATGACCAGGCCGGCACCGTTACCGATGATGCCCACCTCGCCGTCGAGCTTGACGTAGTTGAGGTCGTTCTCCTTGGCCTTGAGCTCAAGAGGATCGGTGGCGTCGCGGTCCTCGAACTCGGCGTGGCCGGGCTGACGGAAGTCGGCGTTGGCGTCCAGGGTGACCTTGCCGTCCAGGGCCAGGATCTGGTCGTCCGGGGTGCGCACCAGCGGATTGACCTCGACCAGGGTGGCGTCCTCGCCGATGAACACCTCCCACAGCTTCTGGATGGTGACGGCGGCGGCGTCGAGCACCTCGGCGGGCAGGTGGCCCTTCTCGGCGATCTCACGGGCGAACGCCAGATCGACACCCTTGACGGCGTCGACGGGCACCTTGGCGAGGCGCTCCGGCTTGGTCGCGGCGACCTCTTCGATCTCCATGCCGCCCTCGACCGAGCACATGGCCAGGTAGGTGCGGTTGGAGCGGTCGAGCAGGAAGGAGATGTAGTACTCCTCGGCGATGTCACTGGCCTCGGCGACCAGCAGCTTCTTCACCACGTGGCCCTTGATGTCCAGGCCGAGGATGTTCTGCGCGTGGGTGAACGCATCCTCGGGGGTCGCGGCGTACTTGACGCCACCGGCCTTACCCCGGCCGCCGACCTTGACCTGTGCCTTCACCATCACCGGCTTGCCGATTTCCTCGGCGATCGCCTTGGCGTCCTCGGCGGAGTCGGTGACCCGGCCGGGGGTGGTGGGGACGTTGTGCTTGGCGAACAGCTCTTTCGCCTGATATTCGAACAGATCCATGAGTTTCCTAAATGGCGTGTCTGTCTACTGACTTCTGATGTTCCGAATTGACTTCAGAGTGTGCGCCGGACGGGCTCGGTGGCCGCAACTGGCTCGGGTGGCACTGTATCCACCCCGGTGGCAGGCGCCCGCATCGCCCACCTCTCATGTGGTACATCTCACCGGGACCGTCGGGTGATACAAGTCACAATACGAGCGGGAATGGCCGCTTGAGTTGCCACCAACATTGGGATTTGGTTAACGTGCCTACTGGTCTTGATAACGGTCAGGTCACGGCACGAAGGATATTCCAGGTTGGCTGAGCACAGTTCGTCCCGATCCCGCAGGGGAGCAGCGACGACCCGGCGCCCCGACCCGTCCCCGGCCGAAGTCACCGACATCATTCCGTTCAACGAGTTCGGCGACCTCGATGAGCTGGACTTCCGGGACAGTTCCGCGTTCGACAAAGAGCAGCGCGTGATCGCCGCCCCCGAACTCGACGACCTCCACGACACCGATGATCTGGTGCCGCTGCGACTGGTCATTCCCACCGAATTCCAGGCCGACGCCGAGTCCGATGCCCACGGCGTCTCTTCGCGCGCCTACCGGGACAGCCACACCGACCTCAGCGACGGCACCGCGCTGACCGATGTGATCGACATGCGCGCGCACCGGGCCGGTGGCGCACACCGCAAGCAGACCGTCGGCGCGGCGAAGAGCCGGCTGATGATCGCGGCGATGGCCGCCGGCGCGACCGCCTCCGGCGCGTACTCGCTGAGCAACTCGAACACCACTCCCGCCCCGGACACCGTGCTCGCGGCGGACAACGCACTCGTCAACGGCGCCGCGATCAGCGGCTCGGCCGAGGGCATGCAGATCGTCGCGGTGCAGCCGGTTTCCTCCTCGGCCGTGCACGCCGAAGAGATCACCAAGGCCGCCGCGTTCGCCCAGGAGCGGGCCGAGCGCGAGGCGCGCCTGGCGCGGCCGCTGTTCGCGATGCCGACCAAGGGTGTCTGGACCTCCGGGTTCGGTTACCGCTGGGGCGTGCTGCACGGCGGCATCGACGTCGCCGGCCCGATCGGCACCCCGATCCTGGCCGCCAGCGACGGCGTCGTCATCGAGGTGGGCCCGACCGCCGGGTACGGCGCCCTGGTGAAACTGCGTCACTCGGACGGCACCGTCACGCTCTACGGCCACATCAACACCTGGCTGGTCAGCAAGGGCCAGCGGGTGATGGCCGGCGATCAGATCGCCACCATGGGCAACCGCGGTAACTCGACCGGCCCGCACTTGCACTTCGAGGTGTTGATGAACGGCTCCAACCGGATCGATCCGGTGCCGTGGCTGGCGCAGCGCGGGCTGTCCCCCGGCAGCTACGTCGGTTAGAACAGCGGGCGTCGGTCGATTCACTACCTTGGGTGATGTGAATCCGGATCCGTCACCCGATGCCACCCGCATCATCCGCCGGCAGCCGACCGGTTCGTTCCCTGCGGTCGACGCCGCCCTGCCGGACACACCCGAGCCGACGGCCTACATCCCGCGTCCCACGCCCCTCGCCGTGCCCCCGCGGCGGGCCGCCGGGCCGGGCACCGCGATCGCTGCCGCCACCCTGAGCATCCTGTCCGGTTGGGCCACCGCCGTCATCGCCACCGATCTGATCGCCGGTTGGTGGCGCACCGATCGGCTGTTCTGCGTCGCCATCGGCTTCCTCACCGCCATCGCCGCGGCGGCCGGGATCGGCGGCCTGATCGCGCTGCTGCTGCAGCGGCAGTTCGGCCGCCTGCTGATCTGTGTGGGCGCCACCATCGGACTGCTCATTTTCGGCAGCCTGTTCCTGGCCGGGGCCAAGCTGCACCCGGTGGTCTATGCCTTGCCTGCGCTGCCGGTCGCCGCGATCGTGGCCACCCTGCTGCCGCAGACCCGCGAGTGGGCCCGCCGCGGCTAGCCAGATTCCCCGGTCGCTGCGCTCCGGCCCGCCGGACTCAGAGTTTCTGCACCGGGGCGTGGTTGTGCATCAGCTTGACCCGTCCGGCGCTGCCGAAGTCGATCAGCGACATCGCCGACTCCCCGACCCCGGACACTTCCTCGACGCGGCCGAGCCCGTACTTGTCGTGGGTGACCCGGTCCCCGGGTTCCAGCGTGATGATCGCGCGGTTGCGGGCCTTCGTCGGCGCCGGCCGCACGTTGTCGCTGAACCGCCCGGTGCTGACCGGGGCGCTCAGCGAGGACGACGGTGTCTCCACCCGGCGCCAGTTGATCAGGTCCTCGGGTATCTCGCGCAGGAAGCGTGACTCCGGGTTGAGCATCGGCTGTCCCCAGGACGAGCGCACCTTGGCGCGGCTGAGGTACAGCCGCTGCCGGGCCCGGGTGATCCCCACGTAGGCCAGCCGCCGCTCCTCGGACAGTTCGGTCGGATCTCCCAGTGCCCGCATGTGCGGGAACATGCCGTCCTCCCAGCCGGTCACGAAAACCACCGGGAACTCCAGGCCCTTGGCGGTGTGCAGGGTCATCATGGTGACCACGCCCGACTCGTGCTCGGGGATCCCGTCGGCGTCGGCGACCAGCGACACCCGCTCCAGGAACTGGGCAAGCACCCCGGTGTCCGGAATGTCCTCGTCCTGCGGGTCGCCGCCCTCCTCCCGCAACGCCTGGGCGTTGGCCAGGTCGGTGCTGAATTCGTGGGCGACGCTGACCAGTTCGTTGAGGTTGTCGAGCCGGGCCAGATCCTGCGGGTCGGTGGAGGATTCGAGCTCACGCCGGTATCCGGTGCGGTCCAGCACGGCTTCGACGAGGTCGCCGAGTTCACCGTCGAGGCGAGCGCGCAAGCTGTCGAGCAGTTGGGTGAAGGAGGCGATCGCCTTCTCCGAGCGGGTGTTCAGCATCGGCACCCGCCCTTCAGCGGCGGCCTGCAGGGCATCGTTGAAGGTGGCGCCGGTGTTCTCGGCGTAGACCGCGACGCAGGCCTCGGCCCGGTCCCCGATGCCGCGGCGCGGGGTGTTCAGGATGCGGCGCATACTCACCGCGTCCCCGGGGTTGTCCAGCACCCGCAGGTAGGCGACGATGTCGCGAATCTCCTTGCGCTCGTAGAAGCGCACGCCGCCGACGACCTTGTACGGGATGCCGGCGCGGATGAACACCTCTTCCAGCGCCCGCGACGAATTGTTGGTGCGGTAGAACACCGCCACGTCGGAGTAGTTGATCTCGCCTTTATCGGCCAGCGAGTCGATCTCTTCGGCCACGAAGCGGGCCTCGTCGTGTTCGTTGTCGGCGACGTAGCCGACGATCAGCTCGCCCTCCCCGGAGTCTGTCCACAGCCGCTTCTCGCGGCGGCCGGTGTTGCGGGAGATGACCGCGTTGGCGGCGTTCAGGATGGTCTGCGTGGAGCGGTAGTTCTGTTCCAGCAGGATGGTGGTGGCGTCCGGGTAGTCGCGCTCGAAGTCCTCGATGTTGCGGATGGTCGCGCCGCGGAAGGCGTAGATCGACTGGTCGGCGTCGCCCACCACGCACAGCTCCGACGGCGGCACCGCGGCCGGATCATCGGGGTCGGCGTGGCCGACCAGCTCGCGGACCAGCATGTACTGGGCGTGGTTGGTGTCCTGGTATTCGTCGACCAGAATGTGCCGGAAGCGCCGCCGGTAGTACTGGGCGATCTGCGGAAAAGCCTGCAGCACAGCGACTGTCTCGCCGATCAGGTCGTCGAAGTCCAGTGCGTTCGCCGCCCGCAAGCGGCGCTGGTACTCGCCGTACACCGAGGCCACGGTCTTGGACATGTCGTCGGAGCTGTCGGTCAGATCGGACAGCGCCCGGTCCGGGTCGATGAGTTCGTTCTTCAGATTGGAGATGCCGTTGGCCAGCAACCGCGGCGAATACCGCTTGGTGTCCAGGCCCATGTCCTTGGCGATCATCATCAGCAGTCGCCGGGAGTCGTCGGCGTCGTAGATGGAGAAGTTGGAGTTCAACCCCGGCAGCAGGGAGGCCTGATTGCGCAGGATCCGCACGCAGGTGGAGTGGAATGTGGACACCCACATGTTGCGGGCCTTGGGGCCCACGATCTGGACCACCCGCTCCCGCATCTCGGCGGCGGCCTTGTTGGTGAAGGTGATCGCCAGCACCTGGCCGACGCCGACATCGCGGGCGGCCAGCAGGTAGGCGATGCGCCGGGTGAGCACCGCGGTCTTGCCGGATCCGGCGCCGGCCACGATGAGCAGCGGGGACCCTTCGTGCAGGACGGCCTGACGCTGCTGCGGGTTGAGCCCTTCCAGCAGGTCGTCGACGGTGGTGGTGCCCACGGACTGCTGAGCGGGCTGGGCGGGCTGGAAAAGAGATGTCATTTCGGTGTCGAATCTACCGTCGAACGGTGACATGCCCGTGACCCGGCTTTGCACCGAATCTGCGTCGGGTGGCACACTCGGATCGTGCTTGACGAGCCCGCCGCCAACATCGACGACCTCCGCCTGGAGATCGACGAGTTGGACGCTGCGATCCTGGCCGCCGTGAAGCGCCGCACCGAGGTGTCCCGCATCATCGGCAAGGCCCGGATGGCCTCCGGCGGCACGAAACTGGTGCACAGCCGGGAGATGAAGGTCATCGAGCGCTACAGCGAGCTCGGCCCCGAGGGGAAAGACCTGGCCATGCTGCTGCTCCGCCTCGGCCGCGGCCGCCTCGGCCACTAGACCACTACCTGTGATTTCGGCGCGCTGACGTTCGCTAAGCGAACGTCAGCGCGCCGAAATCGCGGTGGGACTAGGGCGTGAACGCGATGTACTTGGTCTCCAGGTACTCCTCGATGCCTTCCGACCCGCCCTCGCGACCGAACCCGGACTCCTTGATCCCGCCGAACGGCGCGGCCGCATCGGAGATGACGCCCCGGTTCACCCCGACCATGCCGGCCTCGACGGCCTCGGCGACCCGCAGCGCCCGGTCCAGCGACTGGGTGTAGATGTAGGACGCCAGGCCGTAGGTGGTGTCGTTGGCCGCGGCGATGCCCTCCTCCTCGGTGTCGAACCCGGTGATCGGCGCGACCGGTCCGAACACCTCCTCCTTGAGGATGCGGGCGTCGGCGGGCACATCGGCCAGCACGGTGGCCGGGTAGAAATGCCCGGGCCCGCCCGGCGCCACACCACCGACGGCCACCTCGGCGCCCCGCGACACCGCATCGGAGACCAGGTCGGCGACGATGCCGAGTTGCTTGGCCGAGATCAGCGGACCCAGCGTCGAGGACTCCTCCAGCCCGTTGCCCAGGGTGTATTCGCTCATCCGCTTCACCAGCTTGCCGGTGAACTCCTCGCGGACCGCGTTGGCGACGTGGAACCGGTTGGCCGCGGTGCAGGCCTCACCACCGTTGCGCATCTTGGCCAGCAGCGCACCCTCCACCGCGGCGTCGACGTCGGCGTCGTCGAACACCACGAACGGGGCGTTGCCGCCGAGTTCCATCGAGGTGCGCAGCAGTTTGTCGCTGGACTGCTTCACCAGCGCCTTACCCACCCCGGTGGAGCCGGTGAAGGTCAGCTTGCGCAGCCGGCCGTCGTCGATCAGCGCGCCGGTCAGGTCGCCGGGCTTGGTGGTCGGCAGCACCGAGAGCACCCCCTTGGGCAGTCCGGCCTCGTCGATCAGCTTGGCCAGCAGCAGCATGGTCAGCGGGGTTTCCTGGGCGGGTTTGACCAGCATGGTGCAGCCGGCGGCGAGCGCCGGGCCGATCTTGCGGGTGCCCATCGCCAGCGGGAAGTTCCACGGGGTGATGGCGTAGCAGGGACCGACCGGCATCTTGGTCACCAGGATGCGGCCGGTGCCGGCCGGGCTGTGCGTGTAACGGCCGTCGATGCGTGCCGCCTCCTCGGAGAACCAGCGGAAGAACTCGGCGCCGTACTTGACCTCGCCCCGGCTCTCGGCGAGCACCTTGCCCATCTCCAGGGTCATCAGGGTGGCGAGATCTTCGCTTCGGGCGGTGAGCGTTTCGAACACCGCCCGCAGGATCTCCCCGCGCTCGCGCGCCGGGGTGGCCGCCCAGTCGGCCTGGGCTGCCTGCGCCGCGTCCAGCGCGGCGATGCCGTCCGCGGGGGTCGCGTCGGCCACCGAGGTGATCACCTCGTCGGTCGCCGGATTGAGCACATCGAACGTCTGGGATGACGCCGAACCCCGCTCTTCACCGCCGATCCACAGGCCGGTGGGCACGGACGCGATCAAGTCTTCGATGCTCATACATCCATCATGTACACCCTCGAAACGGTTGCCGCACTAAGGTCAGCAGAATGAGTGCTGACATCACCGCGTCCCCCGCTTGGCAGGCCTTGTCACGCCACCACGACTCGATCGCCGGGCAAACTCTGCGGGAGCTGTTCGCGCAGGACCCGCGCCGCGGCACCGAGCTCACGCTGACCGTGGGTGATCTGTACATCGACTACAGCAAGCACCGGGTGACACGCGAAACCCTGGATCTGCTGGCCGATCTGGCCGTCGCGGCCGACCTGGAGGGCCGGCGTGCCGCGATGTTCGCCGGCGCGCACATCAACACCTCCGAGGACCGTGCGGTGCTGCACACCGCGCTGCGGCTGCCCCGGGATGCGGTGTTGGAGGTGGACGGTCAGGACGTCGTCGCCGATGTGCACGAGGTGCTCGACGCGATGGGTGACTTCTGTGACCGGTTGCGTTCCGGACAGTGGACCGGGGCCACCGGTGAGCGCATCACCTGCGTGGTCAACATCGGGATCGGCGGCTCGGATCTGGGCCCGGTGATGGTGTACGAGGCGCTGCGCCACTACGCCGATGCCGGTATCTCGGCGCGGTTCGTCTCCAACGTCGACCCCGCCGACCTGGTCGCCAAGCTCGACGGTCTCGACCCGGCCACAACGCTTTTCGTCATCGCCTCCAAGACGTTCTCCACACTGGAGACGCTGACCAACGCCACCGCGGCGCGGCGCTGGCTCATCGAGTCACTCGGCGAGGACGCCGTCGCCAAGCACTTCGTGGCGGTCTCCACCAACAAGAAGCTGGTCGACGAGTTCGGCATCGACACCGCCAACATGTTCGGTTTCTGGGACTGGGTCGGCGGGCGCTATTCGGTGGACAGCGCCATCGGGCTCAGCGTGATGGCGGTGATCGGCCGGGAACGCTTCGCCGAGTTCCTGGCCGGGTTCCATCTGGTCGACGAGCACTTCCGCACCGCACCACTGACCGAGAACGCGCCGGTGATGCTCGGGCTGATCGGGCTTTGGTACAACAATTTCTTCGGCGCGCAGTCGCGTGCGGTGCTGCCCTACTCCAACGATCTATCCCGGTTCGCCGCCTACCTGCAGCAGCTGACGATGGAGTCCAACGGCAAGTCGGTGCGCGCCGACGGCACCCCGGTCAGCACCGATACCGGTGAGATCTATTGGGGCGAACCGGGAACCAACGGCCAGCACGCCTTCTACCAGTTGCTGCACCAGGGCACCCGGCTGATCCCGGCAGACTTCATCGGGTTCTGCGAGCCCACCGACGATCTGCCGACCGCCGACGGCACGGGCAGCATGCACGACCTGTTGATGAGCAACTTCTTCGCCCAGACCCAGGTCCTGGCATTCGGCAAGACCGCCGAGGAAATCGCGGCCGAAGGTACCGACGCCGACGTCGTCGCACACAAGGTGATGCCGGGCAACCGGCCGACCACCTCGATCCTGGCCACCAAGCTGACCCCGTCGGTCATCGGCCAGCTCATCGCGCTCTACGAGCATCAGGTCTTCACCGAGGGCGTCATCTGGGGCATCGACTCGTTCGACCAGTGGGGAGTCGAACTGGGCAAGACCCAAGCCAAGGCCCTGTTGCCGGTGCTCACCGACGATGCCGCGCCGCCCGATCAGAGCGACACCTCCACCGACGCGCTGGTGCGCCGCTACCGCACCCAGCGCGGACGCACCGCCTGACGTCAGATCGCCCGCGTCTCGATGACGGCGAACTCCCCGGCGGTCTGGATGTCGGTGCAGCGCAGGCCCGCCGAGGCGAACAGGGCGTCGAATTCGCCTGCGTCGCGCTCCCGGCCACCGGTCATGACGAGCATGTTCATGTCCATGATCGGAGCCGTGCCCGGATCACCGGGGGCGCCGACGAGGTGGTCGATGACGTAGATGCGGCCGCCGTTGCGCAGCGCGGCCCGGCAATTCTTCAGGATCTGGATACAGCTCGCGTCGTCCCAGTCGTGCAGCACGTATTTGAGCAGGTACAGGTCCGCCGGCGGCACCGAGTCGAAGAAGTCGCCGGCGAGGGCGGTGAAGCGCGGCAGCAGTCCGTCCCGGTGCGCGGCGGCCAGCGCCTCGCCCACCACGTGCGGCAGGTCGTAGACCCCGCCCCGCAGCCGCGGGTTGACCCGCATCATGGCCCGGATCACCTCGCCGTTCGCGCCGCCGATGTCCAGCGCGCGGTCGACACCTGTGGTGTCGATCACCTGCGCGATCTCCAGCGCAGCGGCCGCGCTGAGGTTCGACATGGCCTCGGTGAACGCGCTCGCCTCGTCGAACTGGGTGGCGAGGTAGTCGAAGATCGTGTCGAACTCGCCGAGGGCGGCCTTGACCTGCCGGTCGCCGGTGCGCACGGCGTCCGGGAACCGGCCCCAGGTCTGCCAATGACCGGGTGCGCACATGGCAAGGACCATGCCCCGCAACGAGTTCGGATCGTCGCGGCGCAGGGTGCCCAGCAGCGAGGTGGCCGCGAAGCGGACACCGTCGGTGGAGGTCAGCAGGCCGAGCGAGCAGCAGGTCCGCATGAGCCGGCGGGTGGCGTCCTGGTCGAGGGATTCGGCGTCGGCGACCCCCTCGGCGGTGTCCACTCCGGCGCCGAGATGGTCGGCAAGATTGAACAGTGCGGCGGCCCGCACGATCTGACTGACCCAGTATCCGGAATACATCGTGGACATCAGGTGGTAGTCGGCGGTCTCGGTCGGCACAGAACTCGTCATCAACTCTCTCCAGCGGTCGGGTTCACCATCGGTCGTCGGCCAGTCAACGCAGCGCCCGGCGCCCGGGGAAGGCAACGATCCTCCTAGGTGAGCGAGTGCCACCTTTATCGGCCTGAGCACACCCGACCTGTGAATGCACTGTGAGCCGTGGCGCGGAAAGCCGATCCCCTGAGCGAGTTCGCAGCCGCCGCAGCAAGATCCAGCCCGCCGATGTCGGTACTCCTCGACGGGTGGCCGATGTCAACCACCCGGTGGCCGGGACCTCGATCTGCGTTTCCAGCATCTGATGCTGCGGGGCAGCGCGAACATCATGGTGGTCTACTGGGCCGATCCCGGGTCGCCGCCCGAGCAGGCGCTGCGCAGGCTGACCGAGCACGGCGTAAGGGGGCCGGGACGGTCCTAGTCAGATCTCGACCTGGATGCCGGTCCGGCGGTACATCAGCCTGGGTTGGGCATTGCCCCACCCGAACAGGTCTGACTCGAAGTAGGTCCGAAACCATGCTGTTCCTGTCCAAATCGTTCGTCGACGATCCACACACCGTCTATCGGCAGCTGCGCCACGACGGCCCGGCCCATCAGGTGACCATGTGGAATGGCCTGCGGGCGTGGCTGATCACCGGCTACGACGAGGCCCGAGCCCTGATGACCGACCCCCGGATCAAGAAGGACGGGGTGAGGGCGGCCGGCCTGTACCCCACCGGCACGGCCACCACGGTCGGTTCGGTGCTCGGCAACAACATGCTGTTCAAGGATCCACCGGACCACACCCGGCTGCGCCGCTTCGTCACCGCGACCTTCACCGCTCATGCGGTACAGCGGCTGCGTCCGGGCGTCGAGGAGATCGCCGAGGAGTTGCTCGACGCGATCGATCCGGGCACTCCGGTCGATCTGATGACGGCGCTGGCCCAGCCGCTGCCGATCCGGGTGATCGGCGAGTTGCTCGGGGTGCCGACCGCGGAGCGGGACCGGTTCAAGTCTCTGGTCCTGCCGATATTCACCAGTACCGATGCCGAGGTGGTGGGACCGGCACAGCGCGAACTGACCGAACTGCTGCGCGATGTCATGTCGATCAAACGGTCACAGCCCGGCGAGGATCTGCTCAGCGGCCTGATCGGTCGTCGCGATGACGGGGATCAACTGTCCGAGGAGGAATTGCTCGGCACCGCTTTCCTGCTCATCATCGCGGGATACGACACCACGGTGAACCTCATCGGCAACGGGATCCTCGAATTGGCGCGCCACCCGGATCAGCTCGCCGCGCTGCGCGCGGACCGCGCCCTGCTGCCGGGCGCCATCGAGGAGATGCTGCGGTTCGAGAGCCCGCTCAACACCGCGACGATCCGGTTCACCGCAGAACCCGTCACCGTCGGGCAGGCCGAGATACCGGCCGGCGAGTTGGTGTTGATCGCGCTGCTGTCGGCGAACCGGGACGAGCGTTACTTCCCGGACGCCGACCGTTTCGACATCACCCGCGACGGCCAGCGGCACATGGCCTTCGGCCACGGAATCCACCACTGCTTGGGTGCCCCGCTGGCCCGGATGGAGGCCGAGATCGCGTTCGGCAAGCTGCTGTCCCGGTTCGCCGACATCCGTCTGGACACGGCCGAGCCGCCGGCCTACCGGGCCACCACCTTGATGCGGGGTCTGCATGCCCTGCCGGTCACTTTGAAAGCCGCCTGACGCGCCGAAACACGCGTACCCGCTGTGCCGGATGGGGCGGTTTCAAGTCGTGGTTGCAACAGCGGGTGGTTTAGGCGGGTCTGACAGTAATGCGTCGAGGGCTTCGGCGGGTGTTCTCCAGCCCAGGGTCTGGCGGGGTCGGTTGTTGAGTTTGGCGGCGACGTAGTCGAGGTAGTCGGCGGGAAAGACCGATAGGTCAGTGCCTTTGGGGAAGTATTGGCGCAGGAGGCCGTTGGTGTTCTCGTTGGTGCCTCGTTGCCAGGGTGAGTGCGGATCGCAGAAGTAGATGTCGAGATCGGTGGCTGCAGCGATCTTGGCGTGGTTGGCCATTTCGATGCCCTGGTCCCAGGTCAGCGTGCGGGCCATGATCGCGGGCAGCTGGGCGATTTTGGCCACGATGGCCTCTTGGACTGCCAGGGCGCCGTGGTTATCGGGTAGGTGCAGCAGGATCACGAACCGGGTGCTGCGTTCGACCAGGGTGCCGATCGCGGACTTGTTTTCCGTTCCAGTGATCAGGTCGCCTTCCCAATGGCCGGGGATGGCACGATCCTCGACCTCGGCAGGCCGGTCACTGATGCTGACCATGTCCCGGATACGCGGGCGTCGCTGGTCGGGGCGGTGCTGCGGTTTGCGCAGTGCTCGACCCGTGCGCAAACACGTGTGCAAGTCGCGGCGCAGATTCCCCTTGCCCTGCACGTAGATTGCCTGGTAGATCGTCTCGTGCGACACCCACATCTCCGGATCGTCGGGGAACTCCCACCGTAACCGGTGGGCGATCTGGGCTGGGCTGTGCTGTTCGTGGCCCAACCGGTACTGCACGGCATCGCGCAGCCGCGCATTGGTGGCCAGCTTGCCCGCCTTGGGGCGTCGAGCCCGGTGCTCGGAGCGGACCTGGGCCAGCAACGCGTCGTACTTCAACCTCGTGGTGCGACCGCTCTGGCGGGCCCCGAAGCGTTCCTTGCGCCGGTAGCCGGACTTGCCGCCATTGTGGGCGGCGATGGCACCATTGACGTCGAGTTCGTATTTGATCGTCGAGGCCGGCCGGCCCAAGCTGCGCCCTATCGAGTTCAGCGATTCATAGTTGTGCACGCCGATCTGGATCCGGATCCGATCAGCCAGATCCAGGCGCCGTCGCCGACCGTTCTTCCTAGGGGCAGTGAACTGGGGTTTCACCCCGCCAGCGTCAGCGAACCACGTGACCCCAGTCGTTACCGACACGCCGGCAGCCACAGCGGCCTGACGTTCGGTCAGGCCGGCACCGATATGACCCCAAAACGCTTCACGAACAGACCTGAGCGATCTCCGAGACAACAGCACTCCTCAAGTAGTGCTGTTGCATCCACCCCTTGAAGCCAAGTGGGCAATTGCGCGCGGGTACGCGTGTTTCGCGGGGGTTATCGGTTACGGAGCCGGGATGGTGGCGCACCCGACACCCGGGATGCAACCACTGGCGCCACCGGGACCGGCACTACCGACCGGGCCACCGGGGATCACGCCACTGGCGCCACCTGGTCCAGCCGTGCCGGCCGGTCCGCCCGGTATCACGCCGCTGGCGCCACCGGGACCGGCTTCACCGGCCGGGCCGCCAGGGATAGCTCCCTGGGCACCACCGGGTCCGGCTGTGCCGCCGGGACCACCGGGAATCTGGCCGGTGGCGCCGCCTGGGCCTGCGGAGCCGGGCAGCACGCACGGGGTGCCGTCCGGGTTCACGCAGGCCGGCGGCGGCGGCGGCTCGGGGATCGCACCGGCGACGGGAGAGAACGCGATCGCAGCTCCCGCGGCACCGGCGAACAGTGCGGGCATCATCTTCGTCAGTTTCACCATCATGCGGTGAGGGTTCCACCGGCCCGGGGGGCCTAAACATGACCGGACCGAAAAATCAGGCAAATCTCTTGGTGTACTTGGGCGGTAGCAGACGCATGATCTGCGTCAGCGGCGCCCACGGCCAGCTCGGCACCACGGCCCGGCCTTTTTCCTTCTCGATGGCCGCCACCATGGCGCGCACGCCGGTCTCGTTGTCGACCATCAGCAGTGTGGTCGCCGACTTCGCGGTCATCTCGGACTCGATGTAGCCGGGCTCGATGACGGTGATCCGGATGGGGCCCTTGTCGTACTCGGCGCGCAGCGATTCGCCCAGCGAGGTCATGCCGGCCTTGCTCGCGCAGTAGGCGGCCTTGCCGCCGGGAACCCCGGTGTTGCCCAGCACCGACGAGATCAGCACCAGGTGCCCGCCGCCGGCCTTGTGGAACATCTCCAGCGCGGTCTCGATCTGCACCATGCCGGAGATCAGGTTGGTGTTGATAGTGGCCTTGTTGGCCCACGGCTTGCCCTGCCCCAGCGGCCAGCCCTTACCGATGCCGGCGTTCACGATCACCCGATCGATGCCGCCCAGTTCCTCGGACAGTTCGTTGAACACCCGCGGGATGGCCTCGTGGTCGTCGACGTCGAGCGCGGCGATGGCTACCTTGGCGTACGGGTGCTTGTCCAGGATTTCGGCCTTGAGCTCTTCGAGACGCTCCACACGGCGGGCACACAGTGCCAGGTCCCGGCCCTGAGCTGCGAAGGCGCGGGCCATGCCGGCACCCAGTCCCGAGCTCGCACCGGTGATGAGGATCTTCTGGCGGGTCATGCGCAGAAGAATAACCGAGTTAAACAGCTGGCAAGAAACACCGACGCCGCAGTCGACGAAGTCCGGCCGGCCCGCGGGGTCGGCGGCCCTGGCCGGCAGCTATTTGAGCAGCCGCGACATCCTGCGGTCGGCGAGCACTTTGCCGCCGGTCTGACAGGTCGGGCAGTACTGGAAGGACTTGTCCGCGAACGAGACCTCGGCCACGGTGTCCCCGCAGACCGGGCAGGGCAGGCCGGTGCGGGCGTGCACCCGCAGCCCGGATCGTTTCTCGCCCTTGAGCGTCGCGGCCTGCTGCCCCACCGATCGGGACACCGCATCGGTCAGCACCGAGGACATCGCGTCGTGCAGGTCGGCGAGCTGGGCGTCGGAGAGTTTGTCGGCGGTCGCGAACGGCGACAGCTTGGCCACGTGCAGGATCTCGTCGCTGTAGGCGTTGCCGATCCCGGCGATCACCTTCTGGTCGGTGAGCACCGTCTTGATCCGTCCGCTGTGGCCCTTGAGCGCGCTCGCCAACGCCTCCGGATCCAACGCCAACGCGTCGGGGCCGAGCCCGGCGATCTGCGGCACGTCCAGCGGATCGCCGGCCACCCAGACCGCCAGCCGTTTCTGGGTACCGGCCTCGGTCAGGTCGAAACCCACCGTCTGACCTGGCTCCTCGCCGGACAGGTGGACCCGCAGCGCGATGGGCCCCTTGCCCGGTTTGAGCGGGTCCGGGGCCAGCTTGTCCGACCAGCGCAGCCAGCCCGCTCGGGACAGGTGCGTGATCAGGACGTTGTCCTCGACCTGCAGGCCCAGATACTTGCCCCACCGCGCGGCGCCGGTGACCTGCCGTCCGTGCAGGGCGGTGACGGGCGGGTCGAAGGTTTTCAGGACGGACAGCGCGGCGATGTCGACCCGTACGACGCTGCGGCCGACGGCATGCCGGCGCAGGTGGTCGGCGAGCGCCTCGACCTCGGGCAGTTCTGGCATACCCCAGTGTGACTCACCCATCGCCCGCCCGGGCACCGATATCGTCAGCTGTGTGCCCTCCGTCATTCGGCGCTTCCTGGTGTTCAACCCCGCGCCGGGCCGGTGGAAGTTCGCGCTGCGGGCCGGAATCTGCATGTCGGTGCCGGTTCTGGTGGGCTGGTTGTGCGGCGACACCGGCGCCGGCCTGATCGCGGTCATCGGCGGGTTCACCTCGCTGTACGGCAGCGGCCGCCCCTACCGCAACCGGGCCGGGTACCTCGCCGGTGTCGCGGTGTTCCTGGCCGCCGGGGTGGCCCTGGGAGATTGGGCCGCGGCGATCCCTTGGCTGGGACTGGTGACCATCACGGTGATCGCCATGCTGGCCGCGCTGGTGTGCCACGCGCTCACCGTCGGGCCGCCCGGCGCGTACATGTTCGTGCTGGGGTGCGCCGCCGGCACCGCGACGGCGAGTGCGCATCTGTCCCCGTGGCACATCGGAGCGCTGGTGCTCGCCGGTGGCGCGTTCTCCTGGCTGGTACACCTGGTCGGCGCGCTGTGGGGGCTGCGCCGGCCGGAGCACATGGCGGTGCAGGCGGCGCGCGCCGCGGTGGACCGCTACCTGCAGACCCGCACCTGCGCCGACCGGCATCAGGCGGCGCGGGCCCTGCACCAGGCCTGGACCACGCTGGTCGTCTTCCAGCCGGCGCAGGTGCGCCCGGACGGTGCGGTGGCCCGGCTGCGGATGGAGAACCTGCGCCTGCACCGGGCCTTCGCCGCGGCCGTGCACGCGGTGGATGCCTCGACGGACGGCCCGGATCTCACCGACGTGACCGAGCCCGCGCGCGATGTCCGGTTGCCGCTGGGCCGGCCCGGGACCATCGCGCTCCTGCGCCGCGCGCTGACTCCGGGTTCGGAATCATGGCGGCTGGCCGGCCTCGTCGGGATCGCGGTGGCGCTGGCCGGGCTGGCGGCCCTGCTGCTGGTGTCCGATCACACGTATTGGGCGATGGCCGCCGCGGTGCTGATGCTGCACCAGGGGCTGAACTGGGCCCGCACCGTGGCGCGCGGCATAGAGCGGCTGGCCGGCACGCTGATCGGCCTCGGTCTGGCCGCGGCGATCCTGTCCTGGCAGCCGCAGGGGTGGTGGCTGGTCGCCCTGATCGCGTTGCTGCAGTTCACCATCGAGATGTTCGTGGTGCGCAACTACGCCGTCGCGGTCGTCTTCATCACCCCGCTGGCGCTCACCATCGCCTCCGGTGGGCGGCCGGTGCCCGATCTGGGCCAGTACCTGCTGGCCCGCGGCCTGGACACGCTGATCGGTTGCGCGGTGGCGCTTCTGGTGTACTGGTTGGCCCTGCGCCGGCGACATCCCCGGTCCCTGGAGGCGACCATCACGGCGACCGACGACGCGATCGAGGCCACCGAGGCTCATCTGCGGGCACAGGAGGTCACCAGCGCCCCGGCCCTGGCCGCCCGCCGGGATCTGCAGGTGAATGCCCTGGCGATGCTGGACGCCTACCAGGCGGCGATCGGCGGTTCACCGAATCAGCGCGCGCAGGCCGAGCGGCTGTGGCCCACGGTGGCTGCCACCGAGCAGCGCGCCTTCGCCACCCTGGCCGCCTGCTGGCAGCAGGGATGACCCGTTACCGCACAACCTTTTTCGCATCACCGGCGATCAGAGACAGCAACCAGCTGACGAAGGACAGCACGATGGCCGCCCAGATGGCGGTCCACCAGAAGTGGTCGATCTGCAGACCCCAGTGCGTGGTGTGCTCGGTGATCCAGGACGTGATCCACAGCATCCACGCATTGATGACGATGTGGATCAATCCCAGCGTCAGGATGTACAGCGGGATCGAAATGAGTTGCACAATCGGCTTGATCACCGCGTTGACGACCCCGAATACCACGGCGACGACGAAGATGATGCCCGCCCGGTGCAGCGTGGTATCGCCTCCGACGATGCTGATGCCGGGCACGAGGAGCGTCACCAGCCACAACGCGACTCCGGTCAGTGCGGCCCGCAGCAGAAAGTTCATGCGGTTGCCTCGCAGGCTCGGCTACCGCATGTCGGCTGTCCATTCGCTCCGCAAGCTGCGCTCATGCGGTTGCCTCGCAGGCTCGGCTACCGCATGTCGGCTGTCCATTCGCTCCGCAAGCTGCGCTCATCGACTCAGTCTGCCGTGCGCAGCAGGTAGATGTCCATGATCCAGCCGTGCCGTTCCCTTGCTGCGGCCCGCATTTCGGCGACCTGCTCGCCCACCTCGGCCACCGTGCCGTGCGCCAGCAACTCGTCGGGCGTGCCGAGGTAGGCACCCCACCAGATGCGGGTGTCCGGCGCAGCGGTGCGGAATGAGCATTCGCCGTCGAGCATCACCACGGCCGCCCCGGTCAGCCCCTCTTCGCGCAGCCGGCGACCGGTGGTGATGAGCACGGGTTCACCGATGTCATTGAGCGGAATCCGGTGCCGCGCGGTGAGCGCCTGGATGGCGGTGATGCCCGGGATGACGTCGAACTCGAAGTCCACGTGTTCGGCGACGCGGTCCAGGATGCGCAGCGTGCTGTCGTACAGCGACGGGTCGCCCCAGGCCAGAAAGGCGCCGACGTCGTCGGGGCCGAGTTCGGTCTCGATGGCCTGCGCCCACAGTCGGGCGCGGGCGGCGTGCCAGTCGGCGACCGCCTGCTCGTAGGGGACGTCGGTGGCGCGTTTGGGGTCGGGCAGTTCGACGAACCGGTAACCGGGCCGGTCGATGAAGCGCTCACAGATGTGCCGGCGCAGCGCCACCAGATCGCCCTTGGCGTCGCCCTTGTCCATGGCGAAGAAGACCTGGGTGTCGTTGAGCGCCGAGATGGCCTGCGCCGTTACATAGTCCGGATCGCCCGCGCCGATACCGATGACGTGAATTGTGCGCATCCGCGAAGGCTAGCCGTGCGATACCGCGGAGAATTACCCAGTACCGTCGGTATTGACTACCTCCGGTATCGGACGTAGCGTGCGTTCATGACAGCTTCGGTAAGGGGCCAGACCACCCGCGCAGAGTTCGCCGAACGCCTCCTCAAGGGTTCCGTACGCCGGTCCTACGCGCCCGTCGTCGACATCGACTGGGACGCCCCGCTGGACCCGGACAAGTTCTTTCTGCCACCGCGGGTGGTGTCGCTGTACGACACACCGCTGTGGGAGTCGATGAGCCGGGCCGAGCAGATCGAGCTGTCCCGCCAGGAACTGGTGAACACCCTGTCGGCCGGCATCTGGTTCGAGAACATCCTCAACCAGGCGTTGCTGCGCAAGATGATGCATCAGGACCCGACCGCGGCCACCACCCACTACGAGCTCACCGAACTCGGCGACGAGACCCGGCACATGGTGATGTTCGGCAAGGCCATCGCCAAGGTCGGCGCGGATCCGGTGCGCCCCAAGCTCTATCAGCGGCTCATCATCAACAGCCTGCCGTTCGCGTTCCGCGGCTCGGTGCTGTGGGTGGCCGCCCTGATCGGCGAGGAGATCTTCGACGCCATGCAGCGGCAGATGATGGACGACGAGCAACTGCAGCCGGTGGTGCAGCGGCTCATGCGGATCCACGTCACCGAGGAGGCCCGGCACATCCAGTTCGCCCGTGACGGCCTGCGCAAGCGTGTCCCGTCCATGTCGCGGTTCAAGCGATTCTGGGTCGGCAACCTGAACGGCCTCGGCGGCCCGTTCTTCCGGTTCCTGTTCACCAACGGGGTGCAGTACGCCCGGGTCGGGCTGGATCCCCGGGCGGCGCGCCGGATGGCGCGGCGTTCCCCGCACCGCCTGCAGGTGCAGATCGCCGGATTCGCACCGCTGGCCGCCTTCCTGGAAGAGGTCGGCCTGATGGGCCCGATCGCCCGGCGGATGTGGCGGCGCTGCGGGTTCCTGCCCTCCGGCGCCCTCGCGCCGGCCGGCCGCCTGGAGGCCGACGACGAACCGGAGATCTACGACGGCCCGGCGACCGTCGACGGCCGGATCTCCCGGGTCCGCCTCACCGGGCACCTGGATCCGATCGACGGCCGATACCATTGGCAGGGCACGGTTTTCGACATGCTACCGGACGGTGCGCGCAGCCCACTGGCGGTGACCGTCGACAAGCAGACGGCCATGGCCCGCTTCACCGAGCGCACCCAGCAGGGTGGTTACTCGATCACCGGCGTCGGCACCCCGCCCTTCGCCCGGTAACCCACCACCAGCATCGCGACCGCGAACCCGGCGCCCGCCACTCCCGAGACGAGCAGCGGCAGCGTGCCGTCGGAACCCCAGGCCAGCCCGGCCCAGACCCCGGCGAACAGGATCGCGAAACCACTGGCGCCGCCGTAGATACCCTGGGCGCTGGCCTGCAGGTCGGGCCCGACCAGCGAGGAGATCCAGGCCTTGCCGACCCCGTCGGTACAGGCGGTGAACAGTCCGTAGACGCCGATCAACAGCCACGCCGCGCCTCGATCCGTGGTCAGACCCAGGCCGGTGTAGCCGATCGCGAAGAAGACCAGCCCGATGCCGAACACCGGGATCCGGCCGATCCGGTCGGCCAGCAGCCCGGCCGGAAAACTGGCCAGTGCATAGACCAGGTTGTAGCCGACGTAGGCCAGGATGACGTCGACGACGGAGAAGCCGATCTCGGAGAGCCGTAACAGCAGCAGTGCGTCGGGAAAGTTGATCAGACCGAAGGCCACCAGCGCGGCGCAGATGCGCCAGTACCGCCGCGGCAGATCCTTGACCCGGGCGAAGACGGGCTCGCGGGTCCCGGTTGTCGTCTGCACCCGCCTGGGTTCACGCACCAGGAACACCAACGCCACGCTGAGGGCGGCGGGCACGGCCGCGATCCACAGCAGCGGGCCGATCCGGTGGTCGAGCAGTTCGTAGCCGGCCAGCCCGATCAGCGGGCCGACGACGGCCCCGGCGGTGTCCATCGCGCGGTGGAATCCGAACACCCGGCCGCGCGCGGCATCGTCGATTCCGGCCACCAGCAACGCATCTCGCGGTGCGCCGCGCAGCCCCTTGCCGAGCCGGTCCACCACCCGGCCGGCCAGTACCCCGTGCCAGGACACGAACGCCGCGACCATCACCTTGCCGAGGGCGGCCATGCCGTAACCGGTGGCGATGAGCGGACGGCGGGCGAACCGGTCACCCAGTGGCCCGGAGGCCAGCTTGGTCATCGACGCCGCGCCCTCGGCGGCTCCTTCGATCGCCCCGACGACGGCCGGCGGCGCGCCCAGCACGGTGGTCAGATAGATCGGCAGCAGTGGGTAGAGCAGTTCGCTCGCGGTGTCCTGCAGGAAGGACACCGCCGAGAGCAGCCGGACGTTGCGGGTCAGCCACGCTCTGGGCACAGTGCCCATCCTGCCGCGCCGTTCCACATCGGGAAACTAGAACGTGTTCTAGTATCTGGACCATGCGGTTCACCTATGCGGAAGCCATGACCGATCCGAAGTACTACATCCCGTTGGCGAAAGCCGCTGACGAGGCCGGATACCACGCGATGACGATCCCGGACAGTATCGCCTACCCCGAGGTGTCCGATTCGAAGTATCCCTACACCGAGGACGGCAACCGGGAGTTCCTGGACGGTAAGTCGTTCATCGAGTCGTTCACCCTGATCGGCGCACTGTCCGCGGTCACCACCCGCCTGCACTTCAACATCTTCGTGCTGAAGCTGCCGATCCGCCCGCCGGCGCTGGTGGCCAAGCAGGCCGGCTCGCTGGCCGCCATGTTCGACAACCGCCTGGGTCTCGGCGTCGGCACCAGCCCGTGGCCGGAGGACTACGAGGTGATGGGTGTGCCGTTCGCCCGCCGCGGCAAGCGGATGGACGAGTGCATCGACGTCATCCGCGGACTGACCTCCGGGGACTACTTCGAGTACCACGGCGAGTTCTACGACATCCCGAGCACCAAGATGACGCCCGCGCCGACCAAGCCGGTGCCGATCCTGGTGGGCGGGCACGCCGACGCCGCGCTGCGCCGGGCCGCCCGCAACGACGGCTGGATGCACGGCGGTGGCGACCCGGCCGAACTCGACCCGCTGCTGGCGAAGTTGGCCAAGTTCCGGGATGAGGAAGAGCGAATCGGGCAGGCCGACGAGTTCCAGATCCACGTCATCTCGATCGACGGGTTCAGCCTCGACGGCATCAAGCGCCTGGAGGACAAGGGCGTCACCGACGTCATCGTCGGCTTCCGGATTCCCTACATCAAGGGTGAGGACACCGAGCCGCTGGACGCCAAGATCCGCAACCTGGAGTGGTTCGCCGAGAACGTCATCGCCAAAGCGAACGGATAGCCCGCAACCTGGGTACCCGGTACCCATGGAAGAGGAGTTACTGGAAGCGGAACGGGCGGGCTGGGATTCGCTGTGCGATTCCACCGGTTCAGAGTTCTACGGACGCATCATGCTGGCAGACGCGGTGATGGTGCTGGCCAACGGCATGGTCATGGACCGCGACACCGTGGTGGATGCGCTGTCCCAGTCGCCGCCGTGGCGTAGCTACCAGATCAGTGACGTCCGCTGCATCCGGATCGACGCCGACAACGCAGTGCTGGTCTACACCGGCACCGGGTACCGGGACGGTCCCGAACCCGCGTTCACCGGCACGATGTCGAGCGTCTATCACCGCCGCGACGGCCAGTGGCGACTTGCGCTCTACCAGCAGACCGAACTCGGTTGACCGGTCAGGTCAGCAGGGCCTCGACGGCCGCCGGACCGAGTACCTGATCCAGCACCATCATCGCCGTCCCGACGGTGGCCGAACGGTCGCCGTGGGTCGCCGGGCGCACCCGGAGATCGCCGGTGGCCTGCGCAGTCGCGTTGCCGTACAGCGTCTCTCGCAGACCGGCCACGAAGATGTCGTGCACGCCCGCCATGTCACCGGCGATCACGATCAGCGCCGGGTTGAGCAGGTTCACCGCCGGCGCGATGCCCTCCCCCACATGGCGGCCGCTGTCGCGCACCATCCGGCGCGCCTCCGGATCACCGTCGTGGGCCAGCTCGGCCACGTCGCGCAGATGCCGGACGGAGCGCCCCTGCTGCTGCAGCGCTCGCACGATGGCCCAGCCACCGGCCACGGCCTCCAGGCAGCCCGTGTCCCCACACCGGCACGGGACTCCTTGTGCCGCAAGGACCTTGTTGTGCCCGAACTCGCCCGCGGCCGAATTGGCGCCGTGCAGCAGCACACCACCGGCGACGATGCCGGCCCCCAGCCCACTGGAGGCCTTGAGCACCAGCACATCGGCGGCCTCGCCGCGCTCGGCCAGGGCGATCGCGTTGGCGTCGTTACCCAGCACCACCGTCGTGCCCGCCCGCGGCAGCCCGCCGAAATACGGCCGCAGGTCCACGCCGTCCCAGCCCCGCAGGATCGCCGAACCGCAGCTGCACCCCCGCTCGGCATCCACCGCGCCCGGCAGGCTCAGCCCCACCCCGTAGACGGTGACACCGGGGAACTGTTCCAGCAGCACGTCGAGACCCTTGATCACGTCGGGCATCAGATCGTCGGGGCCGAGCGCGACTTCTTGGTCGATGTCGGTCAGCGCCAGGACGGTGCCGGCCAGGTTGCACACCGCGAGCCGGGTGCGGCTGATCCCGACCGCCGCCGACAGCACCACTCCCGCGTCCGCGTTGAAGCTCAACTGGGTCGCCGGGCGGCCACCGGTCGAGGGCGCAGGTTCACATTCGACGACCAGCCCGGAGTCCAGCAGCACCGCCAGCCGCGCTCCGACCGCGGTGCGGGACAGTCCGGTGTGGGCCGCGATCTCTGCGCGGGTGATCTCCCCACGCTCCCTGATCAGGGCGAATACCTCGCCAACGCCGGCCATGCCATCGATTGGACCACGACGGCGTAAGTTTCGCCACTTTCGCCGGAAAAAAGCAAAACTGATTTGATGATGAGACGTAAGTCGCTCTACGCTTGGCCGGTGACATCCCGCCTCGACCGCCCCACCCGCCCGCAGTCCGTCGTGGCCCCCGACCCGACGGTGCGGTGGCTTGCGGTCTTCGCGCTGGCGATCGGCGGTTTCGCGATCGGCACCACCGAGTTCGTGGCGATGGGCCTGCTGCCCGACATCGCCGCCGGC
The DNA here is from genome assembly GCF_019456655.1 of Mycolicibacterium diernhoferi. Lineage (NCBI taxonomy): Bacteria > Bacillati > Actinomycetota > Actinomycetes > Mycobacteriales > Mycobacteriaceae > Mycobacterium > Mycolicibacterium diernhoferi. The sequence continues at coordinate 5,043,034 of NZ_CP080332.1, forward strand.
CTGCGCGTCACCGAACCGGTCGCCGGCCATGTCATCTCGGCCTACGCGATGGGTGTCGTCATCGGGGCGCCACTGATCGCCGCGCTGACGGCCCGGATGCCGCGCCGGAACCTGCTGCTGGGCCTGATGGTGGTGTTCACCGTGGCCAACCTGGCCAGCGTCTTCGCCCCCACCTACGGCACCTTGATTGCCGCGCGCTTCATCGCCGGCCTCCCGCACGGCGCGTACTTCGGGATCGCCGCCCTGGTGGCCGCGCATCTGATGGGCCCGCAGAATCGGGCCAAGGCGGTGTCGCATGTCCTCACCGGGTTGACGGTCGCCACCGTGCTGGGAGTGCCGGTGGCCTCCTGGCTCGGCCAGCACTTCGGCTGGCGCAGCGCGTTCGGGCTCGTGGTGGCGATCGGCCTGGTGACCCTGACTGCGCTGTGGTTCTGGTTGCCCGGCATGCACTCGATGCACGTCACGAGTCCGCTCACCGAACTCGGCGCGCTCAAGCGCCCGCAGGTGCTGTTGGCCCTGCTGGTCGGGATGATCGGCTTCGGCGGCATGTTCGCGGTGTACACCTACATCGCCACCACGCTGACCGACGTCGCGGGCCTGTCACGCGGCATGATTCCGCTGGCGCTCATGATCTTCGGCGTGGGCATGGTGGTCGGGAACCTGGTCGGCGGAAAGATGGCCGACATCTCGGTGGTCGGCTGGCTGTACGCCTCGATGATCGCGCTCACCATCGTCCTCGCGGCGTTCGTGGCCGCCGCCCACAATCCGTGGACCGCGCTGCTGGGCCTGTTCTGCATCGGCGCGGTGGGCTCCTCCATCGCGCCCGCGCTGCAGTCGCGGCTGATGGATGTCGCCCACGATGCGCAGTCCCTGGCCGCCGCCCTGATGCACTCGGCGTTCAATTTCGCCAACGCGACCGGCGCCTGGGTCGGCGGGCTGGTGATCGCCGCCGGGTACGGCTACACCGCGCCGGCCGCCGCCGGGGCGATGCTGGCGGTGGGTGGGCTGCTGGTGCTCACCGTCTCGGTGCTGCTCGAGCGGCGGTCCTGACCCCGGGTCGCTACGCTCTCCCCGCAAGCGGGAGTTACCCCCAGCCCGCCGGCGCCGCTAATCCTCGATCACGTGCACGGCGGCCTCTTCCGCGGAGGCCGCCCCGCCGTCGATGCCGACATCGCGGCCCAGCAGCGCGGGCTCGTCATCCTCACCGAAGCCGGCGTCGGGTGCGACCAGCCGGCCGGACCTGGTGGCGCCGACCTCGTCCTCGCCGAACTGCTCGTCGCGGCCGTCGCCGTCATCGAGGGCCTGGTCCGGTTGCTCGTCGGCCAATCGTTGATCGAGGGTCTCGTGCTCACGCGGGTCCCGCCAGCGCTCCGGCGGCGAGTATCCCTCGTCGAGCAGATCGTCGACCCCGCGGTCCAGCAGGGTGTCCTCCGCTGACAGCTGGTCCTCTTCCTCAGGGCTGTAAGCCCCTCCGGTCTCTTCCGGGAGTTCTGCAGTCATGGCTTCACGCTACTCACCACAGCGCTTGAGGACATTGGCAATCGAATCCACCGGGGTGGTCGCCTCGATCGCCCGGCGCAAGCCCGCCGCGGCCTCGCGGTAACGGCCATCTCCGAGCACCCGGTCCACGGCGGCACCGATCGATGCCGCCAACGGTGTCGAGGTTCCCAGGTCGACACCCACCCCGGTGTGCTCGACGCGGGCCGCGACCTCGGCCTTGTCCGACGTCTCACCGGCGACCACCAACGGCACACCGTGGCTCAACGCGTACTGCACCCCGCCGTAACCGCCGTTGGTCACCATCGCACCGACCATCGGCATCAGCGCCGAGTAGGGCACCCAGTCGGCCACCCGGGCATTCGCCGGCACCGACAACCGGGCATCCGGGCGGCCCGTGCTGACCACCACCAGCAGATCCTCACGCTCGGCGAGCGCCTCCAGGGTGGGGGCGATCAGCTGGCCGAGATCGGTGTTGTCGAACGTGCCCTGGGTGACGTGGACCACCGCCTCGGCCCCGTGCAGATCCGGCCACCAATCCGGTAACCCCTTGTCCACCTTGCCCTTACCGGGCAGCACCGGCCCCACGAACTCGACGCTCGGCGGGAGGTCCGAACGCGGATACTCGAAGTCTTCGACCGAAAGCTGCACGATCCCGTCCGCCAGCCGGGGCCAGTCACTGATGAACACCGGCGATGACCGCGAGCCCGCCGCGGCCAGCGCCCGGTCGAATCTGCGTTGGCTGCCGCGCATGATCACGCGATGTGCGACGGTCGTCATGGGCCGATAGTCGACCCCGGGCTCCGGGCGGCGGGCCATCCCGAACGGCGGGACCTCGGCGCCCGACAGCGTCAGCGGTCCCACGTTGCAGACCACCACCGGCGGCCGTGGCGCGTCCCCCAGCAGCATCGGCAGCACCCCGGTGAAGGTGATGTCGGCCAGCACCGCGTCGGCGGGCAGATCCCGCAGCGCCGCTGCCAGGGAACGGGATTGCGCGCCGAGCGGGCGGGCAAACACGGTGTCCAGTTCGGCGCGCCCCAGCCAGAACCGCCGCAACTGCACGGGCAGCCGGCGCAATGCTGCCGGCGCCGCGGACGGCGGGTCGAGGCGGACCTCGGCGGGCAGTGCCCTCATCGACAGACCGGCCGCGCGGACCGGGCCGGTGTAACCGGCGCCGGTGAGCACGGTGACGTGGTGGCCGAGTTCGCGGAGTCCGACGCCGATGTCCAGCATGGGCAGCACGTGTCCCCGTATCGGGCTGACGGCAAGCAGGTATCGGGCCAATCCTCTTCCTTCGCTCGGTCCTGAGGTGCCCTGATCGTCAGCCGATGAAACCGCCGGCGATCAGCACGACCGCGACGACCAGCAGCGCCACAATGCCCAGGATGAGGACCGTCCGTCGAATGCCGTTGCGGGCGCCGCCTTCTGGGTGATCGTCGCCGGGCGGTCGGGGTGCGTTGTGCGGATGGTGGGTGGGCACGGCAAACGACTACCCGACCACCGTCACGACAAACACCGGCGGTGATGCTTAGAACCCGCGAAAGCGGGTAACTACAGGCCCGATGGCATCCCGATCCGAGGTCGCGACCGAGCCCCCCGTCGTCGCAGGCCCCACGGCAGCAAGGTGGCTGGCGCCGTTGCGCCGATCGGTGCTCGGCGCGGTCACCGAGTTCCTCGATGTGAACTGCCGCGAGGCGCTCTACGGGGCGCACGTCGACATCGCCGAACTGGTGCTGCGCGGCATGCTCGCCGAGGGCAAGTGTCTGCGGTCGACCTACCTGTACCTGGGCTGGCAATGCGGTGCGCGGCCTGATGCCGCCGCGCTGCGGGCCGCGGCCAGCCTTGAGCTGCTGCACGCCTTCGCGCTGCTGCAGGACGACGTGATGGACGAATCCTCGATGCGACGGGGACGCCCGAGTGCGCACCGCGCCTTCGAACGCTGGCACCGCGAGCGCGGCCTGCCCGGATCCTCGGCGCGGTTCGGAGAGTCCGCGGCCGTGCTGCTCGGCGATCTCTGCCTGGTCTGGGCCGAGCAGATGCTGCGCGAGAGCGGGCTGGAGGAGGCCGCCCTGGCCCGGGCCTGGCCGCGCTACGACGCCATGCGGACCGAGCTGGCGATCGGGCAGTTCGCCGACCTGGTCAACGACAGCGCGGGCTTCCCCGACTTCGACGATGTGCTGGACGTGGCGCGCCGCAAGTCCGGGAATTACACGGTGCGCCGGCCGCTGGAGATCGGCGCCGCGCTGGCCGGGTGCGACGACGAGGTGATCGCGGTGCTGGGCCGCTACGGCGAGGCCATCGGTGAGGCCTTCCAGCTCCGCGACGACCTGCTCGGGGTGTTCGGCGCGCCCCGCACGACGGGTAAGCCGACGGGCACCGATCTGGTCGCGCGCAAGGCCACCACCGTGGTGGTCGCCGGCTACCGGTTGGCCGGCGGCGCGCAGCAGCGCCAGTTCAAGGAATTCATGACGGCGCAGCAGCTCAGCTCCGACGACGTGACCAGATGGCAGGCCCTGATCTCGGAGGTGGGAACCGTGCAACGGATAGAGGACATGATCCACCGACGATTCGCCGCCGCGGTGCAGGCATTGGACAGCCTGGACGAGGCGCGGCTCCGTCCCGATGCGCGCTCGGCGTTGATCACCATGGCCTCGGCGTGCACCGAACGGGTCTCCTGATGCGCACCGTCGGCGGCCGCACCGACCATGTCGTGGTGGTCGGTGCCGGGTTGTCCGGGCTGTCCGCGGCGCTGCATCTGGCCGGGCGCGGCCGCCGGGTCACCGTCGTCGAGCGCGGATCGCACCCCGGCGGGCGGGTCGGTCGCGCCGACGTATCGGGTTACCGCATCGACACCGGGCCCACCGTGTTGACGATGCCCGACATCATCGACGAAACCTTCGCCGCCGTCGGGGAATCCACCGCCGACCGGCTGGAACTGCACCCGGTCGCCCCGGCCTACCGGGCGTCGTTCGCCGACGGCAGCAGCCTGCACGTGCACAGCGATGCGGCCGCCATGGCGGCCGAGATCGAACGGTTCGCGGGCCGCGCCGAGGCCGACGGTTACCTGCGGCTGCGGGACTGGCTGGCCCGTCTCTACCAGTTGGAGTTCGACGGTTTCATCGCCGCCAACTTCGACTCGCCGCTGTCCCTGCTGACCCCGCAGTTGGCCAAACTGGCCGCCATCGGCGGGTTCCGCCGCTGGGAGCCGATGGTGCGGCGCTTCATCACCGACGACCGGCTGCTGCGGGTCTTCACCTTCCAGGCCCTCTACGTCGGTGTGCCGCCGAGCCGGGCGCTGGCCGCCTACGCCGTCATCGCCTATATGGACACCGTGTCCGGCGTCTACTTCCCGCGCGGCGGGATGCGCGCGCTGCCCGATGCGCTGGCCGCCGCCGCTACCGATGCCGGCGTCGAATTCCGTTACGACGCAAAGGTGACCGCGCTGGAGCGCTCCGGTAGCCGGGTGACCGCGGTGCGCACCGACACCGGGGAGCGTTTTCCCGCCGACGCGGTGGTGCTCACCACCGAACTGCCGGACACCTACCGGCTGCTGGGCCGCACCCCGCGCCGGCCCACCCGGTTACGGCCGGCGCCGTCCGCTGTCGTCGCCCATATCGGTTGCCGGGCCGCGGATCCCGCAGCGGATGCGGCACACCACACCATTCTGTTCGGCCACGAGTGGGCCCGGACATTCGACCAGATCATCGACGAGGGCCGGCCCATGGTGGATCCGTCGCTCCTGGTCACCCGGCCCACCGCCGGTGATCCGTCGCTGGCCCCGGACGGCCGCGACCTGCTCTACGTCCTCGCCCCGGCACCCAATACCGCGGTGGGCGGCAAGGATTGGGACGCCGACCGGGACGCGTACACCGCACAGATGCTGGACACCGTGACCGCCCGGTTGCCGCATCTGGGTGCCGACCCCGAGGTGCTGCATGTGGTGACGCCGCAGGACTGGGCGCGTCAGGGCATGATCGCCGGCACCCCGTTCGCGCTCTCGCACACCTTCGGCCAGACCGGACCGTTCCGGCCCGGCAACACGGTGCGCGGTATCGACAACGCGGTGCTGGCAGGTTCGTCCACCGTGCCCGGGGTCGGGATCCCGACCGCCATCGTGTCCGGCCGGCTGGCCGCCGACCGGATCGCCAGCAACTCGATGATGGGGGCCCGCACATGATCCACTCCGAACTCGATGCGGCAGGGGTACAGGACAAACGACTGCGCGAGGCCTACCAACGCTGCCGCGCCCTCAATGCCGCACACGGCAAGACCTTCTTCCTGGCGACCCGGTTGCTGTCGCCGCGACAGCGCCCCGCGGTGCACGCGCTCTACGGTTTCGCCCGGCGGGCCGACGACATGCTGGACGGCTTCGACGACCGCACCACCGAGGAGCGAGCCGCCGAACTGCAGGGGCTGGCCGACGCGTTGTTCGCCCGGCTCGTGCAGAACCGGTTGGCCGGTGACGATCCGGTGCTGGACGCCGTCGTCGACACCGCCCGCCACTATCAGCTGGACTGGCAGTTGTTCGACGACTTCCTGGCCTCCATGCGGATGGATCTGACGATCACCGACTACCCGGACCGGGCGGCGCTGGACCGCTACATGTACGGCTCGGCGGAGGTGATCGGTCTGCAGCTGCTGCCCGTGCTGGGCACCGTGGTTCCCCGCGAGGAGGCCGCACCGCACGCCGCAGCGTTGGGGAAGGCATTCCAGCTCACCAACTTTCTGCGCGACATCGACGAGGACCTGACCCGCGGCCGGGTATACCTGCCCGCCGACGAGCTGGCCGCCCACGGCGTGGACCGCGAGGTGCTGCTGTGGTGCCAACGCCACCGGCGCACCGATCCGCGGCTGCGCGCCGCCCTGGTCGAGCAGCATGGGCTGACCCGGCGCATCTACGCGCACGCCGAACGGGGAATCCCCATGCTGCACCCGCATTCGCGGCCGTGCATCCGCGCCGCGCTGACCCTGTACTCGGAGATCCTCGACTGCATCGAGGAGATGAACTACGAGGTGTTCAGCGAGCGCGCCACGGTATCGAATGTCCGGCGGCTGCAGGTCGCCGGCCGCGGACTGGTCAACGCCTGGCGCGCACGCGCCCGCCGCGGGGAGGTCTGAGATCGACGCCTATCACTACCTGATCCTGATGGGCTCCTGCCTGGTTCTCACCGCCCCGCTGGAGGTGTTCGGGGACGGCGTCTACCGCCAGCTGCGCCGTACCGCCGCGGCGATCCTGCCGGTGGCGGCCGTGTTCGTGCTGTGGGACCTGCTGGCGATCCTCGGCGATGTCTGGTCCTACAACCCGCAGTACGTCACCGGCTTTCACATCGGGGTGTTCCCGGTGGAGGAACTTTTGTTCTTCATCGTCATCCCGTTGTGCGGGCTACTCACCTACTCCGCGGTGAGCACCATCCTGGCCTGGCTGGCCCGGCGCCGCTCCGATCAGGAGGTGAACCGGTGACCGGCCTCGGCTACACCCTGCCGGCGGTGATCGCGGTGCTGGTGGTCATCGTCTGGGAGTTGCGGGTGCTGCACACCGGACTGTTCCGCCGGCCGGCGTACTGGGTGTCGATCGCGATCGTGCTCGGATTCCAGGTGCTCGTCGACGGTTGGCTGACCAAGCTGAGCGCACCGATCGTGCTGTACAACGAACAGCACTCCACCGGTATCCGGTTTCCCTGGGACATCCCCATCGAGGATTTCCTGTTCGGCTGGGCGATGATCACCGCGGTGCTGCTGCTGTGGGTGCGGTCGGGGAACCGGCGGGGCGCCGCATGAACACCACCCCGTACAACGTCCCGGAGGCCTTCGACGCGGGCGCCGATTCCTACGACGAGCTGGTCGGCGCCAACCCCGGCTACCACGAGCACCTCCGGTTGTCCGCCCGGCGGATGGAACTCCCCGGCGGCGGTCGCGGGCTGCGACTGCTGGACATCGGCTGCGGCACAGGCGCTTCGACCGCCGCCCTGCTGACCGCAGCGCCGCACGCCGAGATCGTCGCCGTCGACGGGTCGGCCGGCATGCTGGCCCGGGCCCGGGCGAAGGACTGGCCCGCGGGGGTGTCCTTCGTGCAGAGCCGGGCCGAGGATCTGCGGTCCTGCGGGGTGCACGGCCCGTTCGACGGCATCCTGGCCGCCTATCTGGTGCGTAATCTGCCCGACCCCGACCCGGTGTTACGGGAGCTTCGCGGGCTGCTCGCACCCAACGGGGTCTTCGCCGCGCACGAGTATTCGGTGCGCGACTCCCGCCGGGCCACCGCGATCTGGAATGCGGTCTGCTGGGCCGTCATCATCCCGGCCGGCCGGATCCGCACCGGCGATGCCGCGCTGTACCGCTACCTGCGCCGCAGCGTCACCGGATTCGACGGTGCGATGCAGTTCCGGGACCGGCTGCAGCGCAACGGTTTCATCGATGTCCGCAGTGTCAGCATGCCCGGATGGCAGAGCGGGATCGTGCACACCTTCCTCGGCAGGGCGGCAGCATGACCGATCACCGCAGAGTGCTGCATCCGGCCACACCGGGTCTCCCGCACGCCGCATATCTTGCGGCCCGCCCGACGGTGGCCGTCGTCGGCGCGGGTATCGCCGGCCTGGCGGCAGCGACCGCGCTGGCCGAGCGGGGCGTGCAGGTGCATCTGTACGAACGCGAACCTCATCTGGGTGGACGCGTCGCCGGGTGGACCGAGACGCTGCCCGACGGCACACCCACCGCCATGAACCGCGGCTTCCACGCGTTCTTCCGCCAGTACTACAACCTGCGGAACATGTTGCGCCGCATCGACACCGATCTGGATATGTTCGTCCCACTGGACGACTACCCGCTGGTCGACGGGGACGGGCGCCGCGACACCTTCCGCGGGTTGCCGCGCACACCGCCGTTCAATGCGATGGCGTTCGCGCTGCGCAGCCCGACCTTCCGGGTGCGCGACCTGATGCATCTGGACGCGAAGGCCGCGGCACCACTGGCGAAGGTGTCGGTGCCGCAGACCTACTGGCAGCTCGATGAACAGGACGCCGAGTCATTCCTGCAGGACATCAACTTCCCGGTGGCCGCCCGGCACCTGGCGTTCGAGGTGTTCTCCCGGAGCTTCTTCACCCGGCCCGAAGCGCTGTCGGCTGCCGAGCTGGCCACCATGTTCCACATCTACTTCCTGGGCTCCAGCGAGGGCCTGGTGTTCGACGTGGCCACCTCGAATTTCGATGTGGCCCTCTGGCGTCCGCTTGAACGGTACCTGCGCCGGCATGACGTGCAGGTACGAACCGGCACGGCTGTGCACAGCGTGACGGCCGACGGCACCGGATTCGTGGTCACCGACGGGTCCGGCGGCACGGTGCGTGCCGACGGCGTGGTGATCGCGGCCGAGGTGCCGGGCCTGCAGCGCATCGTCGCGGACTCACCGGGACTCGGGGACCCCGAATGGCGTTACCGGATCGGCGAACTCGGTTCGGCGGCGCCGTTCGTGGTGCGCCGGTTGTGGCTGGACCGCCCGGTGCTGGCCGACCGGCCGGCCTTCCTGGGCACGGGCGGGCTGCCACCGCTGGACAACATCAGCGTGCTGAACCGGTACGAGGCGGAGGCCACGAGTTGGGCGCAGCGCACCGGGGGCGCGGTGGTGGAGTTGCACGCCTACTCGGTCACCGAGGACAGCGCGGGCCTGCGGGCACAACTCGACGCCCGGCTGCACGAGCTCTATCCGGAGACGGCCGGGGCCGGCGTGGTGCACGAGGTGACGCTGTGCCACAGCGATTGCCCGCGGCTGGGTCCCGGTGATTTCGCCCGCCGACCGACCGTGCGGACCCCACAGGAGGGCTTGGTGCTCGCGGGTGACGGGATCCGGATCGACCTGCCGGTGGCGCTGATGGAACGCGCCGCCACCACCGGATTGGCGGCGGCGAACGCGTTGCTCGACCGGTTCGGCGTGCGGGGGCACGATATGTACACGGTGCCGGTGCGGGGGCGGTCGGCGGTGTTGCGCCGGTTGGCCGGCCGGGCCGACCGCAGTGACGGGCGGGTGTGGGCATGAAGGCGTGGCCGTTCCAGTTGCTCCCCCGCATCCAGTGGAGCAGGCAGACTCCGACGCACCGTCAGGCGGCGCCCTCGGTGATCGCCGCCGCACTGGCCCGCTCGCAGAGCCGGCCGAGCGGGAATTGGTTTGTGCTGGGGGCGAGTTCGGATGTCGGCCGTAAGCCCTTCGGGGCGCGGGTGGCCGGGGCCGAGGTGGTGTGCTGGCGTGACGACGACGGGGCCCTGCACGCCGGTCCGGCCAGGTGTCCGCACCTGGGCGCGGACTTGAGCACCGGGGTGGTGGATCGTGGGCAGCTGGTCTGCCCGTGGCACGGGTTGCGGTTCACCGGCCGGTCCCGCCCGGACTGGCCGGCGCTGCCCACCGTCGATGACGGCGTGCTGGTGTGGGTTCGGCTGGATCGGATCGGGGGTGAGCCGCCCACCGACGCCCCGGTGCTGTCGGCCCGGCCGGGTAAACCGTGGATTGTGGCGGTCACCAGCCTGTCCGGCACATGCGAGCCGGTCGATATCGTCGGCAACCGGATGGATCCGTGGCATGGCGGGTGGTTTCACCCGTACTCCTTCACCCGGCTGGAGGTGTTGAGCGCGCCTGCCGAGGATCCCGACCTGCCCGAGCAGGAGGACCGCTTCCTCGTCGCGGTGACATTCCGGATGGGGCGCTTCGGGGTGCCGGTGATCGCCGAGTTCACCAGCCCGGAGCCGCGCACCCTGACCATGCGGATCATCGACGGCGAGGGCCGCGGCAGTGTGGTGGAAACGCACGCCACCCCCAATGGCACCGGGCCTGACGGGCGGCCGCGCAGCACGGTGATCGAGGCGGTCATCGCGCATTCCGACCGTCCGGGGTTTGCCCGCGCAGTCCCGGCGCAGTCGCTGATCAGGCCGTTCATGCGGCATGCGGCGCACCGGCTGTGGCGTGACGACCTGAGATACGCGGAGCGGTTACAGGAGGTGAGCCGTCAGGATGCCGACGGCGTGGCCGACCTGCTGCTACCGCCCGACGGTGTCAGCGAAGGTGATCCTCGCAGTTCGAGGTGAGCCCGGAGTAGTGCACGGCGGGCATCCCGTCGACGAGCACGAAGTCCGTGCCCGGGTACCACTCGGTTCCGGGCTGGATCCACGGCGGCACATTCTCGGGGTAGGCGATCGTCATGTCGGCGTAGAACCGGGCGTCGGGCGCGCAGGCCGGACTGCTGGACGGCTGCGGGTTCCAGGCGTGCACGACAACGGGATTGATCAGCAGGGGCCCCTCGGCACAGTTGGGTTGGCACTCGACGGAGATGTCGGTGCCCACGCCGTGCGCGCCGTGCGCGTCCCACGACGACCAGTCCATGTGATGCAGCACGCCGGTGCCGTCGCAGTTGTAGTCGAAGTACGCCGGGCGCTGCGGCAGCGGATTCTCGGTGTCGTAGCACATGCCGATGGCGTACCGTTCCGGCTCGGCGTTCGCTACCGGGGCATAGGACAGTGCGGCGAGGACGGCCAGAGGCGCGGCGAGCATGCGAATCACCCCGGGAGAGTAGCAATCGCTGCCGCCGCCGGCCGGTCATATCGGCGGGACGCAGTCGCGCAGGTACTGCTCGACCCAGGCGGTGTTGGCCCGGCGTTCGTCATCGATGCGCCGGCGCCGCGCTTGCGCGCGGGTCTGCTCTCGACGCGGCATGCGCAGTCCCGCAGTAGTTTTCACCGGCACCCTCGCGGTGACGACGGCCGTCGGCGCGCACAGGCGCGGGAACAGCAGCCGACTGCGCGGATAGGTGGTGTGGACGCGTTTGTCGGGCGCGGTCCACTGCACCGTCCCGTCCGGGAACTGTCGACTCGACCAGCCCGGCCAGAACGTCTTGCACAAGTGGTGTTCACGGCACAGACAGATCAGGTTCGATGCCGCCGTCGGCCCGTACGGGTAGGGCACCGTGTGGTCGATATCGGCCACCGGCCGGCTGCAGCCCGGGAATCGGCACGTCCCGTCCCGGCAGCGGACGAACGCCGCCAACGCTCTCGACGGGCGGTAGCGGGGCTCCGGGGGCGCCTCACCGGGATGCGCGATCCGCCGGATGCGGGCGTGCAGTGCGAGTTGGGCCACCACCGCCGCCGGCAGCATCGGCCCACCCAGAACCAGCCCCGGCCCGGCCGGGCTGAACTCGCCGCGGTCGGCGGCGTACGCCGCGACCAACTCCGCCCAGGTGTGCAGGTACCACGGCTTGGCCAGCACCGGTTTCGGCGCGGTTACCAGGGCGCGGCGCTGCGCAGCCAGCTCACCCACCCCGGGAGCGGCGGCAGACTCGGGCTCGGGTCCCGGCGGCTCGGGCTCGGGTCCCGGGGGCACTGACTCAGGTCCGGGTGCGGGACCGCCGGCCCCGACCGCCTCCGGATCAGCCACCACGTAGATGACCACGCCACCGCCGGCGGGCGTGGACGCGGCCCCACAGTCCTCGCGTTCACACAGACACGGCAGCCGGTCCCACCCGAATCCCATCGCCCCCATCGCCGCGGCCCGCCGCACCTGCAGCGGCCGCGGATCGTGCTCACACACCGTGCGCGCCAGCGCATCCGCGCGTTCGTCCACCGCCTGCGCATCGGTGGCCGACAACGTCGCATTGAGGTACGCCGTGCCCGAACCACCCTCGACACAAACGTCGACACGATGACTGCGCGCCGCTGATTCGCTGCGGCGCACGGCATACGGATCGTGCAGCAGCACCAGCGCGTCGATGGCGGTGTCCTGCTGTTCCTGCGACATCGCACCGGCCGAGGCGAACTCCGCAGCCAGCCCCACGTCGACCGCACGCAGCGCACCGGGATCCTTGACCAGCGCGGTGCGCATACAGATCCGGTGCACCACCCGGTATGACAGCACCCCGGCCGCGAACAGAGCCCGCACCTTCGGCAACCGCTCCGCCAACGCCACCGCGTCCATCAGCAACCCCGACGCCGTCCCGCTGGTGATCGCCTGCGCCGCACCGATGTGTGCACAGACTGCCGACCAGTTGTCGAACCGCCACCGTTCCCGGTCGGCCGAACCGTCCTCGGCATGGGCCGCCGCCAGCATGTCGGCCATCGCCGCCAGCCGGGCCGCACACGCCGAGTTCTCCAGCCGCGCGTACGCGTCGATGCGGGCCGCGACGGTCCCCGCCGCCACCACCGCAGACATCTGATGCTCGAACATACTTTCGATTATCGGCGCGCCCGGGTCGACCCGCCAGGGACACACCCCGGCCTGTGGATAGACCCGCGATTGTGGATAACCCGGGCGTCAGTACCCGCAATAGTGGCTGTGCCGGTTGCCGCCCGCGCGCTTGGCCGCGTACATCGCCTCGTCGGCATCCGCCACCAGGCTCTCGACATACGACCCGAGATGCACCGACGGGCTGCGCAAACTCCGGATGGGCGCCGATGCGGTGCCCACGCTGGCGGTGACCGACATCGGGAGCGCGGCGATGCCTTCACACACCCGCCGGGCCAGCGCCCGGGGATCGGCGGTCTCGTAAACGGCCGCGACCACGAATTCCTCGCCGCCGCTTCGCGCGATCACCGCAGGGGTGTCGGCGACAGCGCGCCTGAGCGCCCGGCCGACGGCCACCAGCGCGTCGTCGCCGACCTGGTGGCCGTAGGTGTCATTGAGCCGCTTGAACTCGTCGAGATCGATCATCGCGACAACGAGGTGATCGCCGGGCGCAACGTTGCGGTCGTGCACCATCCGGGGCACCCGGCGCTGGAACAACCGCCGGTTCAGCAGCCCGGTCAGCGGGTCCCGGCCGGCTCGTTCGAGGTCCGCACCCAACGCGCGGACGAGCAGGTGGATGGCGACCGGCATGACGATGTTGATCTGCGCGACGAGGAACAGGTCCACGGCCGCGAGCGCGAGGTGCCCGGACTGGGCGATGCGGGACGCCGCGACCACCGCCACCGAGGCCGCCACCACGAAGTTGAGAATGACCAGCGCGGTGGAGTGGAAGAACGCGATGTAGGCGGCCGTGGTGGCGAATGCGATGCAGCCGGTCAGCGCGCCCTGCGGATCCGGGTACGCCAGGCACGCCAACGCGACCGACCCCATGGCGAGCAGGGCGATGACCACCGACTGGCGCCGGGTGGGCCAGGACAGCACCCACACGGCGGCGCTCGCGAGGCCGCCGATGATGGCGAGCCACATCATGATCAACGGCGCGCCGGCGGGCGGGCCGTCCACGCTGCGCAGCAGCACGACCAGGCATATCGCGAACGAGACCGCGACCCCGGCCATCACCGCGCGCACGGCGCCGGTCGCTCCGCGTTCGGACAGGTAGTCGGTGATCCATTCGTAGTGGTTCGCGCGAACCGACCACCCGGAAGCAGGAGTGGCCACCGTCATTGCCCCATTCTGAACACCAGCAAAGCCCCACCAGGCTACCTCGTTAATGACGCTTGCGTCAGTACTATTGACCGCGCCCCGATTCCACCCGGTCACAGGTCCTGGTCGGCCGGTCAGCAAATGACGATGGTGGACCGGCAGAATGGCAGCCATGGCCCTCGCCGTTGATGAACTACAGATCGCCGACCCGGCGGACGCCTGGATCGAGGCCGGTTTCAGCCTCAGCGACGGGGTGGTGCGGGTCGGCGGCGTCGGCCTTCGGCTGGTGGGGCGCGAGCGGGGCGCCGGCATCGTCGGGTGGTCGCTGTCAGGGTTGCCGTCCGACGATCCGATCGACGGTATTCCGACGACAGCGTCGCAGGCGCAGGCGACCGTTCCGGACCGGCACGCCAATGGAGTGACGTCGATCGATCACGTCGTGCTGTTCTCGCCGGACCTGGGACGCACCGTGGCGGCGCTGGCCGCCGTGGGGGCGGACCCGCGCCGGGAACGCGACGGCGAACTCGGCGGGCGGCCCATCCGGCAGATCTTCTTCCGGCTCGGCGAGGTGATCCTGGAGGTGGTCGGCTCCCCCGACTCGGCCTCCGACGGCCCCTCGACGTTGTGGGGCGTCACGTTCACCGTCGCCGACATCGATGCGACGGCCGCCTTCTTCGGTGACCGCACCTCGCCGGTCAAGGACGCCGTGCAGCCGGGCCGCCGGATCACCACGCTGGACAACCGGGCACTCGGGATGTCGGTCCGCACGGCGATGATCTCGTGACACTCGCCCCGGTCGCTGCGCTCCTGCCCACCGTCACGCTTATCCTCTGAACCCATGAGCTCCACCGAGGACCCCGTCATCATCCACACCGACGGGGGCTGCCGCCCGAATCCGGGGCCCGGCGGCTGGGGCGCGGTGTTGCGCCACCGCGAACATGTCCGCGAAATGTGCGGCGGAGAACCCGGCGAGACCAGTAACAACCGGATGGAACTGATGGCGCCGATCATGGCGCTGGAGGCACTCAAACGCCCGATGCTCGTGCATCTGCACACCGACAGCACCTACGTGCGCAACGGCATCACCAAATGGGTGTTCGGTTGGGAGCGCAACGGCTGGCTGACCGCCGCCAAGCAGCCGGTGAAGAATGTCGATCTCTGGCAGCGGCTTCAAGCTGCGTCCGCACAGCACCGGGTCGAATGGTTCTGGGTCAAGGGGCATTCGGGGATCGCGGACAACGAGCTGGCCGATGTGCTGGCCACCCGGGGTCTGCAGCAAGCACTCGCCCTCTGACGCTCACGACATCAACAGGAGCCCGGCCGCCACCAGCATGACGACGGCAGTGAGGCCGTGCACTCCCCACGCGATGGACTTCGGGCCGCCGGCACCGAGCACGATGGCCAGGTCGGCGATCGGGATGATGGTGGCCGCCAGGAGCACCCAGCCCAGCAGATGCGGTGCGCCCGCGGCCATCAGGATGAGGACGATCAGCCCGGACGCGATGTCGCGGACACCCTTGACCCTCATATAGGCCAGGACGGACCGATCAACCACGTCGGACTGGACGCCGTAACCGGCGGCCGCGGCGCCGGGTGCGATGAGGAATCGTGCCCCGATGACGATGATGGCTGCGCCGATGAGACCGGCGAGGATGTAGGCGATGGCGGTCATGGCAGACTCCTGGGTTCGAGGAGCACCGACTGCACGTCGGTGATCGCACCAACATCGAAACCGGCCATGTCCGAAGCGAATTCAGGACTGCCCATGACGACGCGGGTGAGTTCGTCCGGGTCGGCGCCGGCCGGGTACCGAATCAGCGCGACGAGGCGGTTCGCACCGCCGGACTGCTCCGTCCAGACACCTTCGGTGGCGATGCCGAACGCCGCGAAGGTTTCCACATGCCGTGTCCAGTGGATACCCGCGTACAGCTGTAGCGCTTGCCGCGATCGCAGGGTGTAGATCCTGAGCTGCAGCATCAGAGGGCCAGTGCCACGCACAGGGCCACCACGGCCAGACCTTGCAGCAGCGCGCGTACCCCGATGATGCCGTCCCACTTATCCTGCAGCGCACGGCCGTTCGGCAATGACCGGCCGACGTGCGCGGCTTCGGTCAGTTCCCGGTTGATGGGCGCGCTCACCTGCGTGTAGAGCCCGATCCAGATGATCAGCAGAACCAGCGCGACGCCCGCCGCAATCGTCTGCGCCCAGTGCCCGGCCATCGCGGCCAGCACCGTCGCGGCCGCGGCGGCCAGGATCCCGAGGGCACCCGGAACGGGCATCCGTTTGTCACCGTAGCGATGCACGTGCCCCATGACCGCGACCAGTGCGTCGTCGTCGACCGCGGCCAGGGCCGGCCGCAGCACGACCGCGCAGAACACGTCGGTGCCGTAGACCACCGCGGTGCTCAGCACTGCGACCAGTGCCGTGCCCCGAACAAGCAGGTCGATGTCCATTCCCCGCACCCCTCACCGGTAGTGCTAGCAACGCTAACCCCGCGGCCATCGTCGTGTCAATAGCGCCGCTAGCACTTCTAGCGGTGCTACCGTTGCGGCATGGCCTCGGAGAATCGACGCGAGCGGGAGCGAACCGCCCGCAGAACGCTGATCATCACGACCGCCCGCAGGATCGCGGAGGCCGAGGGCTGGGACGCCGTCACCACCCGGCGGCTGTCCGCGGAGATCGAGTACAGCCAACCGGTGCTGTACAAGCACTTCACCGGCATGGAGCAGATCGCCGACGCGGTCGCCATCGACGGCTTCCGTGAGCTCGCCGAGGCGATCCGCGCCACCCCCGCCGTCACCGGCGACGCCCTGTCCCGGGCCGCGCAGGCCTATCTCGATTTCGCCCGCGCCCACCCGGCGGTGTATGACGCGATGTTCACCCGGGCCACTGCCCTGCACTTCGCCGCCGAGGACACCCCGCCCGACCTCAAGTCGGCGTTCGCCGAGTTACGCCAGGCCGTCGGTCTTGTCGCCGGCGATCAGGACACAGATGCGCTCACCGAGGTGTTCTGGGCCGCGCTGCACGGACTGGTCGCGCTCAGCCGGGCGGGCCGGCTGCGGCCCGGCCACGAGGCGCAACGGCTGCGGCTGCTGGTCGAACAGTTCAGCCGCGAACAGTCGTCGCGAGCAGTAGATCGATGAGTTCGTCGGCGGTGGTCTGCCATTTGTCCGTGTCGAGTAGCCCACTGTTTTCCAGGCCGGCGGCACCATGGGCAGCGGTCAATAGAACGGCCGCATGGCGACTGGCCTCGTCCTCCCCCGTGACCGCGGCGACGATGCCGAGAAACTCGTCGCATGTGCGCTGCGCTGCGCGAACGATGGCCCCGGGATCACGAAGAGGCCGACTGAACATCAGCTGATACAGATGCGGGCGCTCGCGGCTGACGGCGATGACGATGAGCAATGCCGCGCGTAGGGTCTGCTCAGGCGAGAGCCCGGAATCGCCTCGCAGCCTTTGCATTTCGTCGCCGATTCGCTGCCACCCTTCGGCCGCGACCGCCGCCAGCAGGGTCTCCTTGTCGGCGAAATGGCCATACGGCGCACCGCGACTGACGCCCACCCGCGCGCCGACCTCGCGCAGCGTCACCGCCGCCGGGCCGCCGGCATCCAGCAGAGCTGCGGCTTCGTCGAGCAGTGCACGGCGCGTCGCAGCGGCCGCCTCGGCGCGGCTCATCCCGCGGCCGGGAGTGCGCCGAACACTCCCGGATTGCCAGTCTGGATCCGCGACGTGAGTTTGACCTTCGAGATCCGCCACCCCTTACCGGTACGCACGAACGCATTCGTGTAATAGCCGTAGACGGTCTGTTCGGTACCGCCGTCGGCCGCTGTGTTGTGGTGGATCGCGCGAACGTAGGCCACGACGGTCGCGTGATCGGCATCGTGGAAGTCGACCGTGAGGTTCGTGATCATGTGCTGAGTTGCGGTGAGGGCACCCATCACCGGCGCGATCACCGCGACGAAGTCGTCCGCCCTTAGCCGTGCGGGCGGAGTGCCGAACACCGAGCTGTAGTCACCCTCGATCTCGTCGGTGAAGCAGTCACGGAAGAGTTCCCAGTCACGCGAGTCTACCGCCGTCGCGTATCGCATTTGTACGTCCGCGATTTCGACGCGGTCCACCAGACGCCAGAGTTCGGCAGCCTCGGCC
Organism: Mycolicibacterium diernhoferi; assembly: GCF_019456655.1. Lineage (NCBI taxonomy): Bacteria > Bacillati > Actinomycetota > Actinomycetes > Mycobacteriales > Mycobacteriaceae > Mycobacterium > Mycolicibacterium diernhoferi. The sequence goes on from NZ_CP080332.1 coordinate 5,061,029, forward strand.
GTAGTTTCATGTGACGTTGTCATATTAGCGAGCATGGACCCCTCATATGACGTTGTCAACTACGACTTCGCTCACCGGACCGAATCGATGGCCTGATCGATCACCGCGGTCACCGCGTCCGGGTGTGATATCAGGGTGAGGTGTGACCCGCCGTCGAAGACGGTGACGTGGGAGTGCGCCCGTTGCGCCATGGCCTTCTCCGACGCGGCCGTGATGATCTGGTCGCCGCTGCTGATGAAGTACCACGACGGGATCGCCTCCCAGGCCGCGAACCGGGAGGGCGTCTCGAACGCTCGCGTCGACGCCGCCCGTTGAGTGGCCCACAGCCGCGTCGCCTCCTCAATGGGCAGGTCGCTACCGAAATAGCGCAGGAAGATGTCCTTCTTCAGGTACAGATCCTCGCCTTGGGCGGACGAAAGCCTTTCGAACAGTTCACCTTCGGGCTTCTGCTTGAGCACCGAATCCGATCCGCTCAAGGACCCGTTGGTCTCCCCGACGGCCGGTGCCGCGGCATCGACGTACACCAGCGCCTTGACTTCTCCGTTGCCCGCGGCGGCGTTGGTGATGACCGAACCTCCGTAGGAGTGCCCGACGAGCACGATGGGCCCGGACAGCGATCGCAGGAAGTTGGCGACGTATTCGGAATCGGTGGTGAGGTCCTGCAACGGATTGGCGATGGCGCGCACGTCATAGCCCTGGCGCTGCAGCGCAGCCACCTCGCCGTCCCAGCTCGACGCGTCGGCCCACGCGCCGTGCACCAGGACCACCGTGGGTTTGACGCCGTCGGGCGGATTCGCACGGGCTCCGGCAGGTGAGATGGTGAAGAGCGCGACCGTGAGCACGATGACGCCGGCCAGCGCGCCGGCCCGTCGCAGGAGATCGGTGAAGTCAGGCATCGGGCTCTTCCCATCCATCGGCCAATAGGTCTGGTCAATACCTTTGTCCACCTGGACGGTCTGTTTCATCGCCGCTACCGGGCATTCCCCGATACCGGCTAGCTGGAAGCGCCACCGCGGGCGAGCGTGCGGACAAATGCGGCGATGGCCGCGCCGATCTCGTCCGCGCTGTCCTCCTGGACGAAGTGTGTTCCCGGGACGGCGATCTCGGTCTGATTGGGCCAGCTGCGCACGATGTCGAGGATGCGTTGCCTGCTCTGGATCACGCCGGGATCTGGCCGCGAAGTTACTGCGTTCAGAGGGCTAGCCCGGAGGATCCAGGGACTCGGCGATCCGATCGAGCAGTCGGGTCAACTGGCGTTGTTCCTCGGTTGTCAGGCAGCTGAAGATCTCTCCCGCGACGACGACGTAGTCGCGGAGCCAGTTTCGCGCCTGCGCCTCCCCCTCGGGCGTGGTCGTAAGGCGTATCGCGCGGCGGTCCTTGTCGTCGACACCACGGGCGACCAGCCCGTCCCGCACGAGTGCCTCCACCAACGTCGACGCAGTTCCCTGGCTGACCCCGACCTCCCGGGCCAGATCCGCGAGCCGGACCGGCTGCATCCGAGCCACTTCGGCGAGCAATTTGGATCTCGGAGTCGAGACGCCGTGCTCCCCCAGTCGGTCGTCGAAGGCCCGCACAACCGATTTGCCGGCGCGCCCGAACGCGTCGGCCAGGCGCCCTGCGCGCTGCGCCGATGCACCTGACGCAGCGCGTCCACCCATCGCCTCTTTCACGTTGACGAAATACTATCAGTGATCATATAGTTTGATATCAAATGATTTGATACCGAATGAATGGAGAAGAAGATGCGAGTATTCGTCACGGGTGGCAGTGGATTCGTCGGGCAGCACCTGATCGGGCGACTGGTCGGCGCGGGGCACGAGGTGCGCGCACTCGCCCGCACGGACCACGCCGCCGACCTGGTCGGCCGGGCCGGGGCGCAGCCGGTTCTCGGCGACCTGTCGGAACTGGTCGAAGGTGATCCACCACCGCGGTGGACGTCGGCACTGCACGGGGTCGACGCCGTCGTACACGGCGCCGCCCACATGGCGTTCTGGGGTCCCGATGACCTCTTCCGCCGCACCAACCTCGAGCCCAGCGTCGCCCTCCACCGGGTCGCCGCCTCGTCTGGGGTGAGCAGGTTCGTCTTGATCAGTGCCGCCAGCGTGGCCAGCGGCACCCAGCGCGCGCCGGTCGTCGACGAGCGCACCGATGAAGGTCGGCCCAATATCGCCTACAGCCGCGTCAAGCTCGCCACCGAGCGCACCCTGCTCGGCGTGGACACCCCGACGATGACGACGGTGGCCCTTCGTCCCCCGTTCATCTGGGGTGCGGGCATGTCCACCCTGGCCGACTTCGTCGCCGCCGTGGAAGCGGGCCGGTTCAGCTGGATCGACAACGGCCGGCACACCGTCGACTTCGTCCACGTCGACAACCTGACCGAGGCCGTCCGTCTCGCGCTCACCCGTGGCCGTGCCGGTCGCGCGTACTACGTCACCGACGGCACTCCCTTGCCGGCCCGCGAATTCTTCACCCCGCTGCTGGCAACCCAGGGCGCGGATGTGCGCGCGGCCCGCAGTGTGCCGTTCGCGGTGGCGGCCCCCCTCGGCGCGGTCTTCGAAGCGGGGGCACGCCTGTTGCGCCGACCCGAGCCACCGATGCTGACGAATTGGATCACCACGTTCATGGGCCGTGACCGCAGCTACGACATCACCGCGGCACGAAGCGAACTCGGCTACACACCGTCGGTCGACCTGGCCGACGGACTCGCGGAGATGGCCGACTCCCTCGCCCGCTGAGCTACTCCCACACCACCTCGTCCGGAGTCTTGTCCGGACGCAGCCCCCGCCAGCTCGGCTGCCGCAACCGGCCGTCCGAGGTGCGCTCGCTGTAGCGCACCTCCCCCACCAGCTCCGGGCGCACGAACGTCACGCCCTTGGCGTCCGGGCCGGAAAGCCGCTTGGCGAACGGTGATTCGTCGGTTTCCAGCGGCTTCAGCGTGGCGCGTAGATCTTTGAGCATCTTCTCGGTGAATCCGGTACCCACCCGACCGGCGAAGTCGAGGCCGTCCGGACCCGGCACACCCACCACCAGGGCCCCGATCCCGCTGGTGCGTCCACCTTCACCGGCCCGCCACCCGCCGATCACCACCTCCTGGCTGAGCCACAGCTTGTCCTTGATCCAGGACTGCGAGCGCCGGCCGGGTTGATAGGTGGAGTCCCGCTTCTTGGCGACCACACCCTCCCACCGCCGCTCGGCCGCATACTCCAACGCCGCGGCACCGTCACCGGGCAACTGCGCCGGCACGATCAGGTTCCCCACCGATTCCAGTGTCTCCAGGATCCGTCGACGATCGGTGTACTTGGCGCGCAACAGGGATCGGCCGTCGAGATACAGGATGTCGAACGCCCAGAACTCGATGTTCCCGCCCGAAGCCCGGTTCTGCATCGCCCCGAAGCTGGGCACCCCGTCGTCGAGTGCGACCACCTCCCCGTCGAGAATGACGTGATGGTCGGCCAGATCGGCGGCCAACGCCCTCAGTTGCGGGTACTCCTGGGTCACGTCCCGCCCGCTGCGCGTACGCAGTTGCAGCGCACCGTGATCCGCGTCGACCAGCAGCCGGTAGCCGTCCCACTTCCCCTCGAACGCCCACGTCACCGAGTTCAACTTCGCCACCGAACCGTGGGTGGCCAGCATCGGTGCGAGGTCTTTGGCGCTCGGCTGCGCCTGGTCCTTCATCCGGTGCGCCAGCCAGTTCTTCCCGCCGGTCTGGATCAGCGCGTAACGACCCTGCACCTTGGCCCCGCGCAGCGTGACGATCACCTCGCCACCCTTGTCCGGGCCGTCCGGCGGGTTGTCCCGGAACTTCTCGGCCTCGTAGGTGCCGGAATCCCAGATGTACACCTCACCGCCGCCGTACTCACCCTTGGGGATCGAACCCTCGAACGAGGCATACTCCAGCGGGTGGTCCTCGGTGTGCACGGCCAGATGGTTGACCGCCGTGGTCTCGGGCAGGTTCTTCGGGATCGCCCAGGACACCAACACCCCGTTGCGTTCCAACCGGAAGTCGTAGTGCAATCGCCGGGCATGGTGTTCCTGGATGACGAACGTGTTGTCCTGCCCGACCGCCGGCGCGGCCCTCGGCACCGGCTCCGGGGTCTTGGCGGCGTCGCGCATACTGCGGTAAGTGGTCAGCCGGTCGGATTCCGGCAGTGGCTCGTCGAGCCCCGCCAGCAGATCACCGTCGCGCTCAACCCGTTCCAGCACCTCGTCGAAACGCAGGTGCCGCAGGTCGGGGTCGGCGATCTCCTCCCAGGTCCGCGGCGCCGCCACCGTCGGCTCGTGGCGGCCGCGCATCGAGTACGGCGCGATGGTGGTCTTGGCGGCGCTGTTCTGGCTCCAGTCCAGGAACACCTTGCCCGTCCGCACGCTCTTGGTCATGGTGGCGGTGACCTGCTTGGGCATCGCCTTCTCCAGCGCCAGCGCAATGCGTTTGGCCAGCACCGAGGCGCCCTGCGAACTGATCGGCTCGGCCAGCGGCACGTACAGGTGCAGCCCCTTGCTGCCGCTGGTCAACGGATACGCCGTCAGGCCGATGTCCTCGACGTACCCCTTCACCTCGTGGGCGACCTCGCAGAGCTGACGGAACGTGACGTCCTCGCCGGGGTCCAGATCGAACACGATGCGGGTGGCCGGCCCGGGATCACCAAAAATCTCACCTGCCCCGCTGCGCCCGCCCGATGAGAACCGCCACTGCGGGACATGCACTTCCAGTGAGGCCTGCTGGGCGATCCAGGCCAGCCCCTCGGCGGTGTCGATGACGGGGTAGGTGGTGGTGCCCGACCGGTGGGTCACCGAGCCGCGGTCCAGCCAGTCCGGCGCCGAGGAGGCGAGTTGTTTCTCGAAGAACTCGGGTTGTTCGACGCCGTTGGGCCACCGTTTGCGGGTGACCGGGCGCCCGGCGATGTGTGGCAGCATGGCGTCGGCGACGGCCAGGTAGTAGTCGAACACCTCGGCCTTGGTGGTGCCGACAGCCGGATAGAGCACTTTGTCCGGATTGGTCAGTTTGACCCGGCCGAAGCGCTCCACCACATGAGCGTATTACCCGCTGTTACCGTTACCTATGCGGTCGATCTGGAAAGGCTCGGTCTCCTTCGGTCTGGTCAACGTGCCGGTCAAGGTTTACAGCGCGACCGAGGACCACGACATCAAGTTCCACCAGGTGCACGCGAAGGACAACGGGCGCATCCGCTACAAGCGGGTGTGCGAAGTCTGCGGCGAGGTGGTCGAGTACCGCGACATCGCGCGGGCCTACGACTCCGATGACGGGCAGACGGTCATCATCACCGACGAGGACATCGCCACGCTGCCCGAGGAACGCAGCCGCGAGATCGAGGTGGTCGAGTTCGTCCCCGCCGATCAGCTCGACCCGATGATGTACGACAAGAGCTACTTCCTGGAACCCGATTCGAAGTCCACCAAATCGTATGTCCTGCTGGCCAAGACACTGGCCGAGACGGATCGGGTGGCGATCGTGCACTTCGCGTTGCGCAACAAGACCCGACTGGCGGCGTTGCGGGTCAAGGACTTCAGCAAGCGCGACGTCATGGTGATCCACACCCTGCTGTGGCCCGACGAGATCCGCGACCCGGACTTCCCGTCGCTCGACAAGGAAGTCGACATCAAGGCCGCGGAGTTGAAGATGGCCGGCCAGGTCGTCGAATCCATGACCGACGACTTCAAACCCGATCAGTTCCGCGACGACTACCAGGAACAGCTGCACGAACTGGTACAGGCGAAACTCGAAGGTGGCGAAGCGTTTACCGTCGAGGAGCAGCCCACCGACCTGGACGAGACCGAGGACGTGTCCGATCTGCTGGCCAAGCTGGAGGCCAGCGTGAAGGCCCGCGAATCGAGCAAGTCCGACACCGAGAAGGCCCCCGCGAAAAAGGCCGCCGCCAAGAAGGCGCCGGCGAAGAAGGCCGCCAAGAAGTCACCGGCCAAGAAGGCCGCCGCGAAGAAATAGCTGCTGTGCGAAACGCGTGCTCCGGGAAGGAATTGAACCTTCACCGGGACCTTATAAGGGTCCTGCTCTGACCAACTGAGCTACCGGAGCGAAAGATGGCGCTCCCTCAGTGGGTTCGAGACGTCGTCAGCCGCCGCTGTGCCCCACTGAGCCGACGACGGGTATCTCGAACATGGACCGAGTAAAACCGGTGTCCGCACCGGTGTCAACGGCCCGGATCGCCCGAAACTGGCCACCCGGCCAAATTAGAACGTGTTCCAGAAATCACCCACCCCGCTCGCACGGCCTTGCTACCGTGACGCCGACACAGAGATGAGGCATGCATGATCCTGGATAAATTCCGACTCGACGATCAGGTGGCGGTCGTCACCGGGGCCGGCCGCGGACTGGGCGCCGCCATCGCCGTCGCATTCGCCGAAGCCGGTGCGGACGTGCTGATCGCGGCCCGCACCCAGGCCCAACTCGAGGAGGTTGCCGAGCAGGTGGCCGCGACCGGGCGGCGGGCCCACATCGTGGTGGCCGACCTGGCCCACCCGGAATCCACGGCCTCCCTCGCACAGCAGGCCGTGGAGGCGTTCGGGAAACTAGACATCGTCGTCAACAACGTCGGCGGCACCATGCCCGGGCCACTGCTGAACACGTCCACCAAGGACCTCAAGGACGCCTTCACCTTCAACGTGGGCACCGCGCACGCGCTGACCACCGCCGCGGTCCCGCTGATGCTGGAGCATTCCGGCGGCGGGTCCATCATCAACATCACCTCCACGATGGGCCGGTTGGCCGGACGCGCCTTCGCGGCCTACGGCACCGCCAAGGCCGCGCTCGCGCACTACACCCGACTGTCCGCACTGGACCTGTGCCCGCGGATCCGGGTCAACGCGATCGCCCCCGGATCGATCCTCACCTCGGCACTGGACGTGGTGGCCTCCAACGAGGCGCTGCGCGGCCCGATGGAGAAGGCCACCCCGATGCGCCGCCTCGGCGACCCCACCGATATCGCCGCGGCCGCGGTCTATCTGGCGTCACCGGCGGCGAGCTATCTGACCGGCAAGACCCTCGAGGTCGACGGCGGCCTCACCTTCCCCAACCTCGACCTGCCGATCCCCGACCTGTAAGGACCGCCATGACCATTCGCGTCGCCGCGATCGGCACCGGAAACGTCGGCCGCCATGCCCTGGCCCAACTCATCAACGACGAGCGGTACGAACTGACCGGGGTCTGGGTGTCCTCGGCAGCCAAGGCCGGCAAGGACGCCGGTGAACTCGCCGGACTGCAGGTCCGCACCGGCATCACCGCCACCGACGATCTCGACGAGATCCTCGCCGCCAAGCCGGACTGCGCGGTCTACACCGCGATGGCGGACAACCGGCTGCCCGATGCACTGGAGGATTACCGGCGGATCCTGGCCGCCGGGGTCAACGTGGTGGGCAGCTCCGCGGTGTTCCTGCAGTACCCGTGGCAAGTGCTGCCGGCCGAACTCGTCACCCCGATCGAGGATGCCGCGAAAGCCGGATCTGCGGCCATATTCGTCAATGGCATCGATCCCGGTTTTGCGAATGATCTTCTGCCCCTTGCCCTTGCGGGCACCTGCCAGAGCATCGAGCAGATCCGGTGCATGGAGATCGTGGATTACGCCACCTACGACAGTGCCACCGTGATGTTCGATGTGATGGGTTTCGGCAAGAGCACCGACGAGTTGCCCATGTTGTTGCAGCCCGGCGTGCTCAGTCTGGCCTGGGGCTCGGTGGTCCGACAACTGGCGGCCGGACTCGGGATCGAACTCGACGAGGTCACCGAGACCCATGTCCGGGTCCCGGCGCCGGAGGACTTCGAGGTCGCGGCCGGGCACATCCCGAAAGGATCGACGGCGGCGATGCGTTTCGAGGTCCGCGGCATGGTCGGCGACCATCCCGCCGTGGTGCTCGAACATGTCACCCGGCTGCGCGCCGATCTGTGCCCCGACTGGCCGCAGCCGGCGCAGGAGGGCGGGTCCTACCGAGTCGAGCTCACCGGCGAACCGTCCTATGCGCTCGACCTGTGCCTGAGCAGCCGCAAGGGCGACCACAACCACGCCGGACTGGCGGCCACCGCCGCCCGGGTGGTCAACGCGATACCCGCTGTCGTCGCCGCCGATCCCGGCATCCGGACCACCCTGGACCTGCCGCTCATCACCGGAAAAGGGTTGTACGCCGGACCTCGGCCCACCGCATGAGGACAGCGGGCGGCTACGGCCGTGCAGGGACCGGTCGCCGGTGAAGCCGGCGCCACCCACCTGTTGACCACAGCAGATTTCGGCTAACCTAACTTTTCTATTCGCCAGATAGAAAGGCGCTGGGTTGCTGCGGGAAACCACTGCCTCGGGTGCCCGGCCGGGCTGGTATCTGCTCGGGCCGGCTTTCGTCGCGGCCATCGCCTATGTCGACCCCGGCAACGTGGCCGCGAACGTCAGTGCCGGCGCGCAGTACGGATTCCTGCTGGTCTGGGTCATCCTGGTGGCCAACGTGATGGCGGGTCTGGTGCAGTTCCTGTCCGCCAAGCTGGGCCTGGTGACCGGCCGCTCCCTACCCGAGGCCGTCGCCGATCACACCCGCACGCGGACCCGCATCGCCTACTGGATCCAGGCCGAGCTGGTCGCCATGGCCACCGATCTGGCCGAGATCGTCGGCGGGGCCATCGCGCTGTATCTGCTGTTCGACCTGCCGCTGCTGGTGGGCGGCATCATCACCGGTGCGGTCTCGCTCGGGCTGCTGGCCGTGCAGAACCGCCGCGGTCAGCAGGTGTTCGAACGGGTGATCACCGGCCTGCTGCTGATCATCGCGATCGGCTTCCTCACCAGTCTGTTCGTCGCCCCGCCCACAGCCTCCGAGGTGGCCTCGGGCCTACTCCCCCGGTTCGACGGAGCCGAGAGCGTACTGCTGGCCACCGCCATGCTCGGCGCCACGGTGATGCCGCACGCGGTGTACCTGCACTCCGGGCTGGCCCGGGACCGGCACGGACACCTCGAGCCGGGTCCGGCGCGCAAACGCCTGCTGCGCATCACCAAATACGACGTCGGTGCGGCCATGCTGGTCGCCGGCGCGGTGAACCTGGCCATGCTGCTGGTGGCGGCGACCAACCTGCAGGGCATGGAGAACACCAACTCGATCGAGGGCGCGCACGCCGCGGTCAGCAGCGAGCTCGGACCGACGGTGGCACTGTTCTTCGCGATCGGTCTGCTGGCGTCCGGGTTGGCCTCCACCTCGGTCGGCGCCTACGCCGGCGCGATGATCATGTCCGGTCTGCTCAGGCGCAACTACCCGCTGCTACTGCGCCGACTGGTCACCCTGATCCCGGCACTGGTCATCCTGGCCATCGGCGTGGACCCCAGCCGAGCGCTGGTGCTCTCCCAGGTGGTGCTGTCCTTCGGCATCCCGTTCGCCCTGATCCCGTTGATCCGACTGACCAGCAACCGGACCCTGATGGGCGCGGACGCCAACCACCGGGTGACGACGGGCCTAGGCTGGCTGGTGGCCGGTGTGATCACCGTGCTGAACGTCGTACTGATCTATCTGACCGTCCGGGGCTGATCTGAACCACGTGCTGAAGCATCTGTATTTCGCGTACGGATCCAATCTGTGCATGCGGCAGATGGCGCGGCGCTGCCCCGATGCCGTCGACCCCCGGCCGGCCACCCTGGCCGACCACGACTGGCTGATCAACGAGCGCGGGGTGGCGACCGTCGAACCGGCCGCCGGCGCCGTCGTGCACGGTGTGCTGTGGCGCGTGAGCGATCACGACCTCACGGTGCTCGACAGCGCCGAGGGTGTCCCGGTCCGCTACCGCCGCGACCGCCTGCAGGTACACACCGCCGCGGGCCCGGACCCCGCCTGGGTCTACATCGACCCGCGGGTCGAGCCCGGCCCGCCACGGCCCGGGTACCTGGAACGCATCATCGACGGGGCGCGCCATCACGGACTACCCCAACGATGGCTCGATTTCCTGCACCGGTGGGATCCGGCGACCTGGCCCAGCCGGGACACCCACCCTGATCCGGCTGCCCCGCAATCCCTTTCCGAGCTCCTCGGCGATCCGGATGTCGTCGAGGACGCCACCTTGGCGTCCCGGTTCGGGTTTCTGGCCATCCACGGCGGTGGGCTGGAACAGATGACCGACGTCATCGCCGAACGCGCTGCCCGCGCCTGCGGCGCCTCCGTGTACACGGTGCGCCATCCCGGTGGTTACCCGCACCACCTGGCCTCCCGGCTCTACCGGCCCGCCGAGTCCGGCGCGCTGGCCGCGTTCCTGGACCACGTCGACACGGTGATCTCGCTGCACGGCTACGGCCGCATCGGGCGCAGCACCCACCTGCTGGCGGGCGGCGGCAACCGGGAGCTGGCCGGGCATCTGGCCCGCCACCTCAGCGTGCCCGGCCACCAGCTGATCACCGATCTGGACACCATCCCCCGCGAACTACGCGGTGTGCACCCGGACAACCCGGTGAACCTGCCGCGCCGGGGCGGTGTCCAGCTCGAACTGCCGCCCCGGGTGCGTGGCATCAGCCCCCGCAGCGGGATGGCGAACGAGGACGGCCTCGCCCCGCCGACAGCGGCGCTGATCGACGGCCTGGCCGCAGCAGCCAGAGCCTGGTCACCCTGAACAAAACCCGACCCATCCGGTGCGGCACCGGCACCGAATACCGGTCGTGGAACGAAAAATCGCCGTCATCGGCAGCGGTGTCGCCGGACTGACCGCGGCGTACGTGCTGTCGGCGAGCAACCGGGTGACGCTGTTCGAAGCCGACACCCGCCTCGGCGGCCACGCCCACACCCAGCTGGTCGACGACGGCCGCGGCAACCCCGTCGCCGTCGACACCGCATTCCTGGTGCACAACGACCGCACCTACCCGACGTTGTGCCGGTTGTTCGCCGAACTCGGCGTGCAGACCCACGAAACCGATATGTCGATGTCGGTGCGCGACGACAGCATCGGCCTGCAGTACGCCGGCGCTCGTGGGCTGGGTGGGCTGTTCCCGTCCTGGTCGAACCTCGCCCGCCCCGGCTATCTGCGCATGCTCACCGAGGTCACCCGATTCCACCGGGCGGCGACCGTGCTGCTGGAGACCACCGATGACGACGCCGACACCCTCGGGGCGTTCCTGGAGCTGCACGACTTCTCCGACTACTTCGTCGACCATTTCATGACGCCGCTGGTCGCCGCGGTCTGGTCGTGCGCCCCGGGTGAGGCCATGCGCTACCCGGCGCGCTACCTGTTCATGTTCCTGCAGCACCACGGCATGCTGACGGTCTTCGGGTCACCGACCTGGAAGACGGTGGTCGGCGGGTCGGCCACCTACGTCGCGGCCATCGCCGAGCGGGTGCACGAGGTCGTCACCGGCACACCGGCCGGGTCGGTGCGCCGCAACCGCCACGGCGTACAGATCACCGCCGGGAGCGGGCAACCCCGCCAGTTCGACGCCGTGGTGATCGCCACCCACCCCGATCAGGCGTTGCTCGCACTGGCCGAACCCACCCGCCGCGAACGCGACACCCTCGGTGCGATCAGCTACTCGGCCAATCACGCCCAACTGCACACCGACACATCATTGTTGCCGACCCACCCGCGGGCCCGCGCGTCATGGAACTACCTGAGCACCCCGGGTGACGGACCGGTGCTGGTGACCTATGACATCAGCCGGTTGATGGGGTTGACCGGACCGCGACGGTTCCTGGTCACCCTGGGTGGGCGCGACCGGGTGGACCCGAAAACGGTCCTCTCCGAGATGATCTACGACCATCCGCTCTACACACCCGAATCGGTTGCCGCGCAGCGACTGCTGCCCACCATCGATGACGACAAGGTGGTGTTCGCCGGCGCCTACCACGGGTGGGGATTCCACGAGGACGGCGCGGCCGCCGGTCTGCGCGCGGCCGAACGCCTCGGCGCGCGCTGGCCGGCCGCCTCCGACCGGGAGTCGGTGTCGCTGTGACCGACCCACACTCTTCGCGCGATCCTTCACCGGCGGCGCTCTACCGCACCCGCATCGGACACGTCCGGCACTCTCCGCTGCGCAACGAATTCCAGCACCACAGCTACAGCTGGTACGTCGACATCGACGACCTGCCCCGGCTGCCGATCTGGTTGCGTCCCTTCGCCGTTTTCCGCGCGCAGGACCACTTCTCGGCAGCCGAGGACGGGCCCCCGACGCTGCGGGCCCGGGTCGAGGCGTTCCTGCTCGAACACGGCGTCGACCTGGCCGGCGGCCGGGTCACCGCCCTGCTGAACGCCCGGGTGCTGGGCCACGTGTTCAACCCGATCAGCGTGTTCTGGTGCCACGACCCCGCCGGCACGCTGCGGCACGTCATCGCCGAGGTGCACAACACCTACGGCGGACGGCACGCCTATCTCCTGCCGCCCACCGAAACCGGGCCGACCGCGGTGCCCAAGCAGTTCTACGTATCCCCGTTCAACGAGATCGAGGGCTACTACCTGGTGGACGCTCCCCGTCCGGGCGACACCGCGGAACTGGCCATCTCCTGGCACCGCGACCACAAGATGGTGTTCGCCGCGACGCTGCACGGCCGGCGGCTGCCGGCGACGGCGATGGCCGTGGCGCGCATGCAGCTCCGCGCGCCGATGGCCCCGCTGATGGGTGCGGTCCAGATCCGGCTGCACGGCATCGCGCTGTGGCTGCGCGGACTTCCCGTCATCCCGAGAAGCACCCCCACCCCGCAGAACAGGAAGGTCACCCACCGATGACGCTGGACACCACCGGAGGCTCTGCGGCGCAGCTGACTTCGAATCGATGGTCGCAGATCACGCGGGTGCCCAGAGGTCCGGTCGGCGCGGCGCAGGGCCGCGTCGCCGAGGCGCTGCTGCGGCGCGCGGTACGTCAGCTGCCGGTCCGGCTGCAGTACCCCGACGGATCGATCGTGGGCGCCGCCGACCCCACCCTGCCGACGCTGACCATGCACCGGCCCGACGCGCTGTTCCGGCGGGTCGGCAGCTACGGGCTCATCGGGTTCGGCGAGTCCTACATGGCCGGCGACTGGACGTCCGGCGATCTGCCCGCGCTGCTGACCGAATTCGCCTCCTCCGTCGATGTGCTGATACCTCGTGCGCTGCAACCGCTGCGCCCGCTGGCGGTGGTGCGCCACCCACGCTCCATGCACAACAATCCCGCCCAGTCGCGGCGCAACATCGCCGAACACTACGACCTTTCCAACGCCCTGTTCGCCGAGTTCCTGGACGAGACGCTGACCTACTCCAGCGCGCTCTTCCAGACCAGCCGCCCCAGCTGGTCCGACCTGGCCGACGGTCAGCGCGCCAAGATCGACCGCCTGCTGGACGTCGCGCAGGTGACCGCGGGTACCCGGATGCTCGAAATCGGCACCGGCTGGGGCGAATTGGCCATCCGCGCGGCCCGGCGCGGGGCATCGGTACACACCATCACCCTGTCCACCGAACAACTCGACCTGGCCCGCCGGCGGGCCGCTGCCGCCGGGGTGGCCGACCGGGTGCACGTCGAGTTGCGGGACTACCGCGATGTCGACGGCCGCTACGACGCGGTGGTCTCGGTGGAGATGATCGAGGCCGTCGGGTACCGGTTCTGGCCGGTCTTCTTCGGCACCCTGGACAAGCTGGTACGGCCGGGGGGCCGGGTCGCCCTGCAGGCGATCACCATGCCGCACGACCGAATGTTGGCCTCCCGCAACACCTATACCTGGATCCAGAAGTACATTTTCCCGGGCGGACTACTGCCCTCGGTGGAGGCCGTCGTCGGGATCACCGAGCGGTCCACCAGCCTGCGCACCGTCGACATGTTCTCGTTGCAGCACGGCTACGCCGAAACCCTGCGGCTGTGGCGTGAACGCTTTGTCCAACGGGCACCGGCGCTTTCGGCGTTGGGTTTCGACGACACCTTCCAGCGCATGTGGGAGCTCTACCTCGCCTACGCGGAGGCCGGATTCCGTTCGGGGTACCTCGACGTCTACCAGTGGACCTTCGCCCCGACCGGAGGCCACCCATGACCCGGACGGAAAACCCGGTGTTGCCCACCGTGACGTTGCCGGCCGCTAGGCTACCGGACGTGGCCGCAGACCTGGACGTATTACTACGCCGGGTCGCGCAGCGCGACGTGGACGCCTTCGCCGAGTTCTACGACGAGACCCGCGCCCGGGTGTACGGCCTGGTCACGCGGGTGCTGCGGGATCCCGGGTACAGCGAGGAGACCACCCAGGACATCTACCTGCAGGTGTGGCGCAACGCCGCGGACTACAACCCGTCGGCCGGCACCCCGCTGTCCTGGCTGATGACCGTCGCGCACCGCCGCGCGGTGGACCGGGTCCGCTCCGAGCAGGCCGCCACCGACCGGGAGTCGCGGTACGGGGCGTCCACCGTCGAACTCCCGGTGGACGAGGTCGCCGACGGCGTCCTCAGCCGGGAGGAGCACCGTCAGGTCGCGGCCTGTCTGGACAGCCTGACCGACCGGCAACGCGAGTGCATCCAGCTGGCCTACTACGAGGGACTGACCTACGTCCAGGTCTCGACCCGGCTGTCGGCGAACCTCGCCACCATCAAATCCCGGATGCGCGACGCCATCCGGGGGTTGCGTAACTGCTTGGGGGCGCCATGACCACCCCGACCGACGATCTGTTGACACTCGCCACGGCCTACGCCCTGCACGCCGTCGAGGATGCCGAACGGGCCGACATCGAACACCGGCTGCGCTCGGCCCCCGATGACATCTCCGGTGCTTTCGCCGTCGAGGTGCGGCAGGTGCGCGAGGCGATGGCCCGGGTCTCGGCAACCACCGCCGCCGAACCGCCCCCGCACCTGCGCGACCGCGTGCTCACCGCGGCGGCCGAGGACCCGGTGCGCCGGCTCCGCCCGCCCCGGCGCCGCTGGTCCACCACCGTCGCGGCCGCCGCCGCGGCCGTCGTCATCGGTGTCGCCATCTTCGGTGTCGGCTGGTATCTGCGGCCGGCGCCCTCGGCGACCACCGCCGAGCAGATCTTCGCCGCACCCGACGTCCGCACGGTGTCCGGCGACATCCCGACCGGCGGGACCGCGACCGTGGTCTTCTCCCGGGAGCGCAACGCCGGCGTGCTGGTGATGAACAATGTCGCCCCACCGGAATCCGGCACCGTCTATCAGATGTGGCTGATCGACGACGCCGGGCCGCACTCGGCCGGGGTGATGGACGCCGGTGCGGTGGCCCCGTCGACGACCGCGGTGCTGCCGGATCTCGGTGATTCCACGACGCTCGCGTTCACCGTCGAGCCGGGCACCGGTTCGACCCAACCCAGCGGCACCCCGTTTGCGGCCCTGCCGCTGAGCTGACCGCGCTACCGTCGGGTCATGCCCCGCGACTTCCGTTTCGGCCTCGGCCTGCGCGACACCTCATCGGCGGCGAAGGTCCGCGATGCGGCCAGGCTGGCCGAGGACCTCGGTTACGACGTGCTGCTGGTGCCCGACCATCTCGGCGCGCCCGCCCCGATGCCGGTGCTGGCGACCGTGGCGGCGGCCTCGCAGACGCTGCGGCTGGGCACCTTCGTCCTCAACGCCTGCTTCTACAAACCGGCCCTGCTGGCCCGCGATGTGGCGGCGCTGCACGACCTGTCCGGTGGACGCTTCGAGGTCGGGCTCGGCGCCGGTTATGTGCGCGAGGAGTTCGAGGCCGCCGAGCTGCCCTTCCCGTCTGCCCGCCGCCGCATCGAGTACCTCGAGCACGTGGTCGAGTACCTGACCGAGCACGTGCCCGGCGCCCCGATCATGATCGCCGGCGGCGGTGACCGGCTGCTGACGGTGGCCGCCAGGTGGGCGTCCATCGTCGGCGTCACCGGCACGGCGCTGGCCGAGCGGATCGCGTTCCTGCGCGAGGCGGCCGGCGCGCGGTTCGGTGAGATCGAGCTGAACGTGGCGATCACCGCGGTGCCCACCGATGGCTCCGGGGTGCCCAATCTCGCGATGACCCGGCACTATGCGCCCGGTCTGACCGATGAGCAACTGCTGGCGCTGCCCGGTGTGCTGTCGGGATCGGTGACCGACATGGCCGCAAAGGTGCGCGGGGTTCGCGACACCCTCGGCGCCAATTATCTCGTGGTGCAGGCCAACCACGCCGAGGCGTTCGGGAAGGTCATCGCCGCGCTCCGATAGTTTCGCGGGCCGACGGCTGGGTACCTCACTGAGGCACCGGTTTCCACCGGGCCGTCAGCAGCCACGTCTTCGTTCGGAGAATGCCATGCCCACACCCCGCAAGCGCGATCAAGCAGCCCCGGCCCAGGTCGGCCCGACCGGTCCCGACGGCAACGGACTGTTCGGTACGGATCCGCGGGCACAGTCCGGCACGTTTCTGACGACGGCGCAGGGTGTGCGCATACCCGACACCGATCACTCGCTCAAGGCCGGCCGCCGCGGCCCCACCCTGCTGGAGGACTTCCACCTCCGGGAGAAGATCACCCACTTCGACCATGAGCGGATCCCGGAGCGCGTCGTGCACGCACGCGGCGCGGCCGCGCACGGCACCTTCGAGTCCTACGGCACCGCGGCCTCGGTCACCAAGGCCGGGTTCCTCGGCAAGAAGGGCACCAAAACCCCTGTCTTCACCCGCTTCTCGACCGTTCTGGGATCCCGCGGGTCCGCCGACACCGTGCGCGACACCCGCGGTTTCGCGGTCAAGTTCTACACCGACGAGGGCACCTTCGACCTGGTCGGCAACAACATGCCGGTGTTCTTCATCCAGGACGGCATCAAGTTCCCCGACATCATCCACGCGGCCAAGCCGCAGCCGGATCGCGAGATCCCGCAGGCACAGTCGGCGCACGACACCTTCTGGGATTTCGTGTCCCTGCACACCGAGGCCACCCACCACGTGTTCTGGAACATGAGTGACCGCGGCATCCCGCGATCGTTCCGGACCATGGAGGGGTTCGGCGTGCACACCTTCCGGCTGGTGAACGCCAAGGGTGAGACCAGCCTGGTGAAGTTCCACTGGAAGCCGGTCGCCGGGGTGCACTCCCTGGTCTGGGAGGAAGCCCAGATCGCCGCCGGTTGCGACCCGGATTTCCACCGCCGCGACATGGCCGACGGCATCGAAGCCGGCGCCCCGCTGGAGTACGAGTTGGGCATCCAGGTCATGCCCGACGACGGCACGGACACCTTCGAGGGCATCGACCTGCTCGATCCCACCAAGGTCGTGCCCGAGGAACTGGTGCCGGTGCAGTTGATCGGCAAGCTGACGCTGGACCGCAACCCCACCAACTTCTTCGCCGAGACCGAACAGGTCGCCTTCCACACCGGCAACCTGGTGCCCGGCATCGAGGTGACCAACGACCCGCTCATGCAGGCCCGGCTGTTCTCCTACCTGGACACCCAGCTCACCCGCCTCGGCGGGCCGAACTTCACCCAACTGCCCATCAACCGCCCGCACTGCCCGGTCAACGATATGCTGCGCGACGGCATGCACCAGACCGCGGTGCACACCGGGCAGGCGCCCTATCACCCCAACAGCATCGACGGCGACGAGCCGCAGCCCGCCGACGAGCGGCAGGGCGGCTACGTGCAGGTGCCCCGCGCCGTCGAGGGCCCGGTGGAACGCGCCCAACCGGCGTCGTTCGACGATCACTTCACCCAGGCCGCCATGTTCTACCGCAGCCTGTCGCCGATCGAGCAGGCGCACGTCGCCGAGGCGTTCAGCTTCGAGTTGGGCAAGGTGTACGAGCAGAGCATCAAGGAACGGCAGCTGCAGGTGCTGGCCAACGTGGACACCGAGTTGTGCGAAAAGGTCGCCGCCGCATTGGGTTTGCCCGCCCCGTCCGGAAACCCGCCACGGGACGTCCCGCTGTCCCCGGCGTTGTCGCAGGTCCTCACCGCGCCCGGCCCGGTCAAGGGCCGGCAGATCGGCATCATCGCCGACGCCGGGTCGGATCTGGCCGGCGTCGCCAGACTCGCCAAATCTGCTGAGGCTCTCGGGATCATCCCGCTGGTGATCGCACCGGTCGGCGGTGTGCTGAAGTCCGGGCGGCGCAGCGTCATCGTCAACCGCACCTTCGCGACGGCGCGGTCGATCGAGTTCGACTCGCTGGTGATCGCCGGGGGCACCTCGCCCGACCCCAAGCTGGTGGTGTTGCTGCACGAGGCCTTCCGGCACTGTAAAGCGCTGGCCGCGTGGGGCGATGGCAGCGCGGTCCTCAAGGCCGTCAAGATCCCGCTGAAGGGGCCCGGTATCGAACTCGCCGACGAGGTCGACAAGGACTTCACCGCGCGGCTCACCGCCGCCCTGGGTCTGCATCGCGCCTGGGACCGGGTGAAGATCGGTTCGGCGGCCGTGCCGTCGCCGGTCGGCTGATGACCCATGAACGCGGCGCCGCCCGGCGGTGGTGAACCACCGTCGGCCGAGGACGGCCATGACGATCTGGTCGCCCAGCCGCACACCGAGGACGAGGGCCCGGTCGCCGAAGCGGAACTGCAAGCGGCGGAGATGACTTCGCCCGAGCAGCCGCTCGGCGCACCGGGGAGACGATTCGACCGGCGTTCCCCGTTCTTCATCGGCCTGGCCGGTTCGGCGGGGGTCGCGGTCACCTACGGGGCGGTACAACTCGTCTCCGCGATGTCCTCGGTCCTGGTGCTGATCGGCGTCGCGTTCTTCCTCGCACTCGGCCTGGAGCCGGTGGTGTCCTGGTGCGTCAATCACGGTCTGCGCCGGTGGTTCTCGACAGCCTTGGTCTTCGTCGTGTTCCTGGCCGGGATCGGGGCATTCGCCGCCGCGGCCATCCCACCGCTGTCCCAGCAGGTGGACCACCTGATCAACCACACACCTCAGTATCTGCAGCAGGCACAGGACAATTCGTCGGTCATCGGCCGTCTGAACGAGCGTTTCCATCTGCAGCAACACATCTCCGACGCGGTCGGCGGCATCGACGAATCGGCGCTCCACCAGGTGCTCAGCGCCGGCACCGCAGTCCTCGGGGTGGTGGGCGACACACTCATCACGGTGGTCTTGACCCTTTACTTCCTGGCCGATATGCCGCGGATCCGCGCCACGCTCTACCGCCTCGTCCCGCACAGCCGGCGCCCGCGCACGATCCTCATCGGCGATGAGATCTTCGCCAAGGTGGGCGCCTACGTGCTGGGCAATGTGCTGATCTCGCTGCTGGCCGGGGCGGCGACGCTGATCTGGCTGGCCGTGTTCGATGTCCCCTACGCGCTGCTGCTCTCGATCATGGTCGCCCTCTTCGATCTGGTGCCGGTCGTGGGGTCGACCATCGCGGGCGTGATCGTGGCCGCGGTGGCGCTGACCGTGTCGCTCCCGATCTGCATTGCGACCATCGTCTTCTACGTGGTGTTCCGGCTCGTCGAGGATTACGCGCTGATACCCAGGATCATCGGCCGGGCGGTTCACGTGCCGGCGTTGACGACGGTGGTCGCCGTCCTGATGGGCGCCGCGCTGCTGGGGATCGTCGGCGCACTGGTCGCCATTCCCATCGCCGCGGCGGTGCAACTCATCGTCGAGGAGGTGCTCTACCCGAGACTGGACGCGGTGTGAGGAGAACGCGTTAACGTGATGGGGTGCCGAACAGGCTCGAAACGGTGGGACAACCGGCCCTTGCCGCGGTCCTGGCCCTGGTGCTGCTGCCCGTCGGCGTGCCGGCGATCCGGGACGGCGCCCTCGCCATGGGGTGGCGGGTAGCGCTTGCCTGTGCTCTGCTCGCGCTGCACATCGGCGTCGCGGCGGCGCGGCGGTGGCCGGTTCCCGCCTTCGCCGGCGGCGCAGCAGCCTGCCTGATCCTGGTCGCCGCACCGAATCTCGCCGCCGCCACGGCCGCCATCGACACCACCGATTACAGCCCCATCCTGCTGCCGAGCAGTCTGTGTTTCTTCGTGCTGCTCTACTCCGTCAGTGCACACACCGACGCGCCGTGGCCCAGGATCGGTCTCGCCATCGGCCTGGTCGGGTCGGTGTTGACCGTCGCCCGACTGTGGGATTACCGCGGGATGCCGGTCGCCGGCTGGGCCTGGTGGTTGATGTTGGGCACCACGGCCGTCGGCGGGACGGTCGCCGCCTGGGCGCTGGGCCGCTACCGGGCCACCCGTGCGGCCTGGACGGTCCAGCTCGAAGAACGGGTGGCCGCCGACGAGCGCCGTCGGATCGCCCGCGAAATGCATGATGTGGTGGCACATTCGGTGGCGGTGATGGTCAGCCATGCCGAAGCGGGCAGGCTGGTCGTCCCGAATTCACCGGAGCGGGCCCCGGAGATCTTCACGACGATCGCGGAGGTGGGCCGCGAGGCGCTGGCCGAGATGCGCGGACTGCTCGGGGTGCTGCGTGATGACGTGTCGGCCGAAGACAACCCGCCCGCCGAACCGCAGCCGGGGCTGGCCGAGGTGCCCGCGCTCGTCGACCGGATGTGCGGCGCCGGGGTACCGACCGGACTCTGCATGCCCGAGGATCTGCGGATCTCCTCGGCGCTCGGGTTGACCGTGTACCGGGTGGTGCAGGAGGCCTTGACCAATGCGGCGCGCCACGGCGGACCCGGCGCCGCCGCACATGTCCGGGTCGAGTGCGGATCGGGGAAACTCGTTGTGACGGTGAGCAATACATCGGTGATGACGCCGGCCGCGGCGGCTCCCGGCCGCGGACTCACCGGTATGCGCGAGCGGGTGGCGGCAACCGGCGGGGCATTGACCACCGGACCGGTGGACGGTGCCTGGCGGGTGCAGGCGGTGCTGCCGCTGTGAGCGCCATCCGAGTGGCGGTGGCCGACGATCAGGAGCTCATCCGGTCGGCGCTGCGGATGATGGTGGACAGTCAGGACGATCTGGAATGGGTGGGCGAGGCGGCCGACGGGCATGCCGTGCTCGCGTTGGTGCGATCACGACGGGTCGATGTGGTGTTGATGGATCTGCGCATGCCCAACCTCGACGGCATCGCCGCCACGGCGACGATTACCGCCGAACAGCCCGGATGCCGGGTGATCGCGCTGACCACCTTCGACCTCGACGAGTACGCGTTCCCCGCGCTGCGAGCCGGGGCCAGCGGGTTCCTGCTCAAAGACGCGCGCAGCGAGGACATCGTCGAGGCCATCCGCACCGTGCACGCCGGTCACGGGGTGATCGCACCGTCGACCACCCGCAGGCTCATCGAACACGTCGCCGCCTCCCCCGCCCGCGGCGACCGGGCCGACACCGTGCGCGCCGTGCTGACTCCCCGTGAGTTGGACATCCTGCTCCACATCGCCACCGGGGCAACCAATCGCGAGATCGCCGACCGGCTGCATCTGGCCGAAGCCACCATCAAGACCCACGTCGGGCACGTGCTCGCCAAACTCGGTCTGCGGGACCGGGTTCAGGCGGTGATCCTGGCCTACCAGTCCGGACTCGCTCATCCTCCGGGATGAGGTCCCAGCGACCTGAGACCGATGCGGCGGGCCGCCGGCGCGGCACACAGTCGAGATATGAAGATTCCCGATGCCGTCCATACCCGTCAGCCGTGGCGCATCCACGAGCTGACAACGGACTTCGAGATCCTCGACGTCTGGTCGTTCCGGGCGCCGGGTGCGGGGCCGGGTGACCTTGCCGCCATGTTCGCCGTCATTCAGGCGGCCGGCGCCCAACCCAAGCCCCACAGCCTGACCCGGCTGCTGTTCGCGGTGCGCTGGAAACTCGGGCGGGTGTTCGGCTGGGACGAAGTACCGCCCGGCGCGCAGCCCCTGAGCGCGCGGCTGCCCGCCGACCTCCTGCAGCCCGGCACCGATACAGCGGTGCGCGGCCTACCGTTCACCTTGCTGTACCAACTACCCGACGAGATCGCACTGGAGGTGCGCAACCGGACCGTGCACGGGGTGGCGCATCTGGGCTGGGTGCACAACGCCGGTGGTGGGTATGCGCTGCAGATGGCGGTGCTGGTGAAGCCCGACGGCCCGCTCGGCCGGGCCTACCTGGCCGCGATCGCGCCGTTCCGGCACCTGGTCGTCTATCCCGCGCTGACGCGGCAGTGGGAACAGGCCTGGACGCGCCGGCAGCCCACGATCCACTAGAGTCTTGAGCGCCTGTGCAAACAGGTCCCCGCCCCCGTAGCTCAGGGGATAGAGCACGGCTCTCCTAAAGCCGGTGTCGCAGGTTCGAATCCTGCCGGGGGCACTCCGGGCGAAAATCGGTTACCACCCCACCGGGCAGTGGCCGGCGACGGCGATCCGATTCCGGCCGTCGGGTGGGTACGGTCCGTCGGGCAGACCTGAGTGTGACTTCGCACGTCAACCGCACAGTATGGGCCAGCGCACGACGGAAAACGCGTTCGACTCGGACGTCCCGCGGGTGTCTGGGTAAGGTCGTAGCCGTTGACTGTCATACCGAATTACGGCGCGACCGGGGCGAAAGCCCCAGGGGGAGGACTTGATTTTCCCATGCGCGCACCACAGAACCCACTGCCCTCACCGGGCCCGAATGTTGCCACCGCCGCCGGTGGACGACGACTGTCCCTGCTTCTGGTCGAGGATGACCGCGCCGACGCGTTGCTGGTGGAAGAGCTGATCGCGGACACCACCGGGGAATTCGACTTCGTCTGGTCTCCGTCCATCGCGCATGCCGCCCGGACCCTGACCACCCATCGCCCCGACTGCATCCTGCTGGACCTGAACCTGCCCGATGCCAGCGGCATGGATGCCGTACACCAGTTGAGCAAACTGGACCCCACCGTCCCGATCATCGTGCTCACCGGGCTCAACGATGAACATTTCGGCATATCCGCGGTGTCCTCGGGTGCCCAGGACTACCTGGTCAAGGGCCGAGTCGAACCCGACACCCTGCGCCGCGCCGTGCTCTACGCCATCGAACGCAAGCGCGCCGAGCTGGCCAGCGTCGATCTGCACTCCAGCCGGCTGCGCGCCATGGAGAACGCCCGCCTGGAGCGCGGCCTGCTGCCGTCGCCGGTGCTGGAGGAATCCCCCGGGGTGCAGATCGTCACCCGGTCCCGCCCCAGCCGGCAGGACGCCCTGGTCGGAGGCGATTTCTTCGACGTCGTGCAGACCGCCAACCGCACGGTGCACGTGATGATCGGCGATGTCGCCGGCCACGGCCCCGATGAGGCGGCACTCGGGGTGGCCCTGCGCATCGGCTGGCGCGCGCTGACCTTCGCCGGCCTGCGCGGCAACGAGCGGATGCGCGAACTCGACCGGATCCTGACGACCGAACGCCCGAGCCGGGGGATCTTCGCCACGCTGCTGAGCGTGGCGTTGGAACCCGACAGCGGACGCTTCACCGCGGTCCGGGCCGGCCACCCCGGCATGCTGTTGCAGGGCGACGGGACGGTGGACTGGCTCGAACCCAAGCCCGGCGCGGCACTCGGCCTCGGCGCCCGGGAATGGCCGGTCGAACATTACGAGCTACCCGAGGGGTACGGCCTGCTACTGCTCACCGACGGTTTGTTCGAGGGCCACTCCGGCCGCGGCGATGAACGCCTCGGGGAGCAGGGGCTGCTGGCGATGGCGCGATCCCTGGCCCACCTGCCCGGCCGCGACTTCGTGGAGGGCCTCATCGAGCACGCCGAATCCCGGGCACAACTGCACGGCGGGCTCACCGACGATATCGCCGTGATCCGGGTGGAGCGTTCAAGCTCATGAAGCTGACCGTGCAGGGCTGGCAGAACCTTGTGCTCTCCGTCATCGGTCTGGTGGTGCTGGTCGGCGCGATCGGCGCCACCGTCCTGGTGAGCCGGGCCGACACGGTGTCCAACGAGATCCGCGACACGATTCAGCCGGCGCGCATCGCCGCCTATCAGTTGCAGGCCGCGCTGCGGGATCAGGAAACCGCGGTCCGCGGCTACCTGCTCACCGCCGACCCTCGATTCCTGGACCCCTACAACGACGGGCGCACCGCCGAGGCTGCTGCGGCCCAACAGATCCGGGACAGCCTGTCCTCGTACCCCGACCTGCTCGCCGATCTCGACGCGATCGATGCGGCCGCCGCGACCTGGCGCGCCGAATACGCCGACCCCATGGTCACCAGCGTCGTGCCGGCCAATCCGGCCGACGTCTCCGAGCAGAACTCCGAAGAGGGCAGGGTGCTCTTCGACCGTCTTCGCGATCTGTTCGCCGGGCAGAACGAGCACCTCAGCGAGGCCCGGGTGGCCGGTCTGGCACATCTGGACCAGATCCGCGGCTGGCGGGACGCGGTCATGCTGACGATGATCCTGGCCTTCTTCACGATGGCGGTGCTGCTGGCGGTGGTGATCCGCACGGCCGTCTCGGCACCGCTGGGAGCGCTGGCCGCCGCCTGCCGTCGGATCACCGAGGGCAACTTCGGTGAGCGCATCATTCCGCGCGGGCCCCGCGACATCCGGGCGATCGGCGCCAGTGTCGAGGACATGCGGCAGCGGATCGTGGATGAACTCGAGGTATCCCAGACCGCGAAGGCCGCGCTCGCCGAACAGGCCGATGAGTTGCGGCGCTCGAACGCCGAACTCGAGCAGTTCGCCTACGTCGCATCCCACGATCTGCAGGAGCCGCTGCGCAAGGTGGCCTCCTTCTGTCAGCTGCTGGAGAAGCGCTACGGCGACAAACTCGATGAGCGCGGTACCGAATACATCGGTTTCGCCGTCGACGGCGCCAAACGGATGCAGGTGCTGATCAACGATCTGCTGACCTTCTCGCGGGTCGGGCGGCTCAACGCGAAGACCACCGAGGTGGACCTCAACTCCGTCGTCGATGCCGCCATGGGCAATCTGACCACCGCGATCGGCGAGTCGGGGGCGCAGATCGTGCGCCCGGCCGAGCCGCTGCCCACCATCGACGGCGACCCGACGCTACTGGTCATGGTGTGGCAGAACCTGATCGGCAACGCCGTGAAGTTCCACCGCGAGGGTGTACCGCCCCGCATCGAGATCGAGTGCCGCGAAGGCACCGGTGAGCATGCCGACAAGTACCTGTTCACGGTGACCGACAACGGGATCGGCATCGGCGAGGAGTTCGCCGACAAGGTGTTCGTCATCTTCCAGCGGCTGCACGGCCGCGATGCGTACTCCGGCACCGGGATCGGGCTGGCGCTGTGCAAGAAGATCGTGGAGTACCACGGCGGGACGATCTGGATCGACACGTCCTATCAGGACGGGACACGATTCCAGTTCACCTTGCCCCTGACCCCCACCACCGCGCCCAACGACGCGTTGGCACCCCTGCTGGAAGGAACCCGATGAGCTATCCCGATGACACCCGCGCGATTGACATCCTGCTCGTCGAGGACGACCCGGGCGATGAGCTGATCACCCGGGAGGC
This sequence comes from Mycolicibacterium diernhoferi, assembly GCF_019456655.1. NCBI lineage: Bacteria > Bacillati > Actinomycetota > Actinomycetes > Mycobacteriales > Mycobacteriaceae > Mycobacterium > Mycolicibacterium diernhoferi. The sequence goes on from NZ_CP080332.1 coordinate 5,086,235, forward strand.
TTTCGAGCACAACAAGATCAAGAACAATCTGCATGTCGCCCACGACGGCGAGGAGGGCCTGGACTTCCTCTACCGGCGCGGCGCCTACGCCGATGCGCCCCGGCCCGATCTGATCCTGCTCGATCTCAATCTGCCCAAGTACGACGGCCGGCAACTGCTGGAGCAGATCAAGTCCGACGCCGATCTGTGCCACATCCCGATCGTGGTGCTGACGACGTCGTCGGCCGAAGAGGACATCCTGCGCAGCTACAAGCTGCACGCCAATGCCTACGTGACCAAACCCGTCGACCTCGATCAGTTCATGAGCGCGGTACGCCAGATCGACGAGTTCTTCGTTCAGGTCGTGCGGCTGCCGCAGTTCTGAGCGATGTCATCCCAGTGCAGGCGCACCTCGGTGCCTGCCGGGGTGGAGTCGATCTCGGTGCGGTCGGTGAGCGCGTGCATCAACGGGATTCCCCGACCCCGCGCCGGATTGTGCACGTTCTGATCCTTGACCCGCCAGCGTCCCTCATCGCTGACCGTCACGGTGAGCACGGAGGTGTCCGGGTCGTGGGCGGCACGCACATGCATCGGGCCGGGCTGGTCGGCGCCGTCATAGGCGAACTCGGCCGCGTTGGCGAGAGCCTCGTAGACGGCCAGCAGCACATCACTGGACTTCTCGGCGTCCAGCAGAAAATACTGCTGCAGCCAGTGGGCAAGCTCCTGCCGGATCTGGGACGCGAGTTCGGGTCCGGCGATGACGCCGATCTTCGCGAATGCTGCTGCGGAATCGCCTTGCTCTGTCATGTCGACCTGCTGGCTACCCGTTCGCTGAGTTTTCTAACTCTGCAAGGCGGCCAAGGCATCATCAAGGGTCGCGTAGAGGTCGACGACATCGGCGATACCGACCAGTTTGAGTGGTCGGCTGGTGGCCGGGCCGTCCGCGACGACAACGAGTTTCACGGCCGGAGCGAGGTCACCGTGGGTGGCCACCAGGACGCCCATGCCCGCCGAGGCGAGGAATTCGACCTCGGTGAAATCCACCACGATGGCCGATGGCTCGCCCGTTGCGGCAGACCCGATGGCCGCCTCCAACTTCGGCGCGGTGATCATGTCCACCGTCCCGCTCACCGCGACCACGCTGATATCACCCACGCGGCGTTCCTGGATGTCCCCGTTGGCCGGTCCCGGCTGGTTACTCATCATTCCTCCGCTGTCTCCGAGCACCCGGAGTCTAGCTGCGCGTCGCCGACGCGCAGACCAGATCCTGGTCTCGGGCTTCCTCATCGTAATCACGCCGTCGCACGTGACTGACCTCGGACGCGATGACCGCGACCAGGATGGACACCGACGCGGCGGCCAGCAGCACCGGAAATCCGTGCGGTAGCGCCGCCGCGCCGATCAGCGGCGCGATGGAGATACCGAGGTACATCGCCGTCGAGTACCACGCCAGTGCCACGTTCGCGAAGCGCGGATCGATGAGCGCGAGGCGGACCTGGATGGCCACCGACGCGGCGAACCCGGACACGCCGGACAGCGCGAAGCACAGCGCGGTGGCGAGGTAGGAACCGTGGGCGGGGATGAGCGCGAGGAAGGCCAGGGTCTGGCCCGCCAGCACGATCTCCAGGGTGCGCCGGGTGCCGAGACGATCCGCCAGCCGGCCGCCCAGGAAATTGCCCACGACGCCGGCGAGTCCGTAGACCAGCAGCAGCGCCGCGAGCCGGGTGTGGTCACCGCCGGTGGCGTCGTGGGTGATCACGGCGCTGAAGATGTAGACCATGTTGAACGCCAGCGTCATCAACAGCGAGGCGGCGATGGCGAAGACGACCCGCCGGTCCCCCAGCACGGTGGCGCGCGACCGCAGGTTCACCCCTGCGCCGCGCGGCACGTCGCGCACCACGAACAGCATGGTGGGCACCAGCACCGCGGCCATCCCGGCCAGCACCGACAGGGGCAGCCGCCAGCCGCCGATATCGGCCAGCGCGGTGCCGACCGGCGAACCGACCGCCATGGCCAGGGTGAAGCCCAGGCCGACCACCGAAATGGCCCGGCCCCGCTGCGCCGGCTGGACCAGCGCGGGGGCGGCGGCGAGCGCCGGGGGCACCAGCGCCGCCCCACCGAACGCCGCGACGACGCGGCCCGCGGTGAACATCGGGAAGCTGGTCGCGGCCGCGGCCAGGAAGGTGCCCGCCGCGATGAGTACCAGACCGGTGGCCATCACCCGTTCCGGGGCGAACCGGCCGCAGGTGACCGACACCAGCGGTGACGCGACAGCGACCACGGCGGCGTAGATGGAGATGGAGTAGCCGACGGTGCCCGGGCCGACGCCGAGGGTGTGCGCGATCTGCGGCAGCACACCGGCGATGACGAAGGCGTTGGTGCCGACCACGAACAGGCCGAGCGCCAGCAGGCTGAGCCGCAGCACGCTCGCTCTGGCCAGCCTCACCCGATCTTCACCTCACGCCGAATCCGCACTCCGCCGAATCAGCGGTACCTCAGCGTACCAGGGGTTTTGCCGCTCGATCACCTCGAGCTCAGGCCGCCTCCATGGCCAGCAGCACGGCCTTGGCGGCGGCTCCGCCGGCGTACTGCCCGATCGAACCGTCGGTGCGAACCACCCGATGACACGGGATGACCACCGGCAGCGGATTGCGGGCGCAGGCGCTGCCCACCGCCCGCACCGCCCGGGGACTGCCGACCGATGCCGCGAGGGCGGCGTAGCTCTCGCGGTGCCCGTACTCGATGCGCTGCAGCTGCTCCACGACCTTGCGCCGGAAGCCGTCGGTCAGTTGCAGATCCAGGGCGAGGTCGAAGCGGGTGCGCACACCGCGCAGATACTCGTCGATCTCGGCCGCGGCGTCGTCGAGCCGGGCCGGCGCGTGCAGTACCCGTGGGCTGATCCGCTGGGCGAGCGAGGCCAGCTCGGGGCTCTCCCCGGCCTGGCCGAGGAACGCGACCCGCACCAGACCGACGGGGGTGCGCGCCAGCAGCAGCCGGCCGATCGCGGTGTCCAGGGTCCGGTACGCCACGTCGAGCAGCCCGGCGTCACCCGCATCGTGTTCCAGGCGCCGGTGCAACCGGGCCAGCGTGGCCTCGTCGGCCGGCACCGCATCGAAGATCGCCGCGTTGAAATTCTCGGTCATGCTCGCTCCTTCAGATAGGTGGTGCGCAGCGTCTTGATGCCGTCGGCCGCGGCGCGGCGGGCGGCCTCGGCGGACCCACCGAGCAGGCCGGCGATCTCGACATAGGGCAGACCCGCCAGGTGGCGGTAGGCCAGGGTGCGGCGCTGTTTGTCCGGCAGCGCGGCGAGGGCGGCCCACAGGTCCGGGTCGGCAGCGTCGGCGTCTTGGGTGTGTCCCGTCTCCGGGACCTCGGCCACCGGGGCCGGCGCCCGCGAGATTGCGCGGCCGACGTCGATGGACCGGCGGTGCGCGATCGTCACCAGCCAGGCCTCGATGTTCGTCTCCGGCGCCAGGTCCGGATAGGCGTGCAGGGCGGAGAGGAAGGTTTCCGACCAGGCATCGTCAGCCTCGACCGGACCGACGACGGCCCGGCACACCCGCAGCACCAGCGGGCCGTACTCGGTCACGATGTCCTCGAAGGGTCGGTCCACGGTCACATTCTGTAGACGTCCGGGCGCGACCGAACGTGAGATCGGAGAGTTCCCCCGACTGACTCTCTTAGTTGTAGTAGCCTCGGCCCGCATGAGTTCCTCGGTGTGGATCCTCGGCGGGTATCAGAGCGACTTCGCACGCAACCTGCACCGCGAGGGCCGCGATCTGGCCGACCTGACCGCCGAGGTCGTCACCGGCACGCTGTCGGCGGCCCGCACGCCGGCCTCCGACATCGGCGTCGTGCACGTCGCCAACGCCTTCGGGGAGTTGTTCGCCGGCCAGGGCCATCTGGGCGCCATGCCGGCCACCGTCGAGGACGCCCTGTGGGACGTCCCGGCGTCCCGGCACGAGGCGGCCTGCGCCTCGGGCAGCGTCGCGGTGCTGGCCGCCATCGCCGATCTGCGCTCCGGCGCCTACGACAGCGCACTGGTCGTGGGCGTGGAACTGGAGAAGGCGGTACCCGGCGACACGGCCGCGGCCCACCTCGGCACCGCCGCCTGGACCGGGCACGAGGGCGCCGACGCGACGTTCATGTGGCCGTACATGTTCTCCGCCGTGGCCGACGAGTACGACCGCCGCTACGGCCTCGACGACGCGCACCTGGACGCCATCTCGGCATTGAACTACGCCAATGCCCGGGCCAACCCGAATGCCCAGACCCGCGACTGGTCGGCGCCCTCCGCCAATCCGGTTGTGGAGGGCCGCATCCGGCGCCTGGACTGCAGCCAGATGACCGACGGCGGTGCGGGCCTGGTGCTGGTCAACGACGCCTACCTGCGCACCCACCCGGGCGCCCGACCGCTCGGGCGCGTGGAGGGCTGGGGACACCGCACCGTCGGCCTGGGTCTGCGCCAGAAGCTCGACCGCAGCGCCGGGGAACCCTATGTGCTGCCGCATGTGCGCAGGGCCGCCCTCGACGCATTCGACCGGGCGCGCATCACCCTCGACGACCTGGACGGCATCGAGGTGCACGACTGCTTCACGCCCAGCGAGTATCTGGCCATCGACCACATCGGACTCACCGGTCCTGGCGAATCCTGGAAGGCCATCGAGAACGGCGAGATCGCGATCGGCGGGCGGCTGCCGGTCAACCCCAGCGGCGGGCTGATCGGCGGCGGCCACCCGGTCGGCGCCACCGGCGTCCGGATGCTGCTCGACGCCGCCAAACAGGTCAGTGGCACCGCCGGCGCCTATCAGGTCGACGGCGCGAAGACGTTCGCCACCCTGAACTTCGGCGGCAGCACCGCCACCACCGTGAGCTTCGTCATCCGTTCCGCCAGGGAGGTCTGAGTGAATACCGAGATCGTCACCAAGTTCCTGTCCACACTGCCCGAGGACGACGACCACCCGTACCGCACCGGAGCCTGGCGCCCGCAGACCAGCGAGTGGAACGCCGACGATCTGGTCGCCGTCGAGGGTGAGATCCCCGCCGATCTGGACGGGGTGTATCTGCGCAACACCGAGAACCCGCTGCATCCGGCGTTCAAGGCCTATCACCCGTTCGACGGCGACGGCATGCTGCACATCGTCGGCTTCCGGGACGGTAAGGCATTCTACCGCAACAGGTTCGTCCGCACCGACGGCTTCCTGGCCGAGAACGAGGCCGGCGGGCCGCTGTGGCCGGGCATCGCCGAACCCGTGGAATTCGCCAAGCGCGAGCACGGCTGGGGCGCGCGCACCTTGATGAAGGACGCCTCCAGCACCGATATCGCGGTGCACCGCGGGGTCGCACTGAGCAGCTTCTACCAGTGCGGCGATCTGTACCGCATCGACCCGTACACCGGCGACACCCTGGGCAAGGAGGGCTGGCGCGGGGGCTTTCCCACCGATCTGGGCGTGTCGGCGCACCCCAAGGTGGACGACGCCACCGGCGAGTTGCTGTTCTTCAACTACGGCAAGGACGCGCCCTACCTGCACTACGGGGTGGTCGACGACACCAACTCCGTGGTGCACTACGTGGACGTCGAACTACCCGGGCCGCGGCTGCCCCACGATATGGCGTTCACCGAGAACTACGTGATCCTCAACGACTTTCCGCTGTTCTGGGACGCAGAGTTTCTCAAGCACAATGTGCACCTGCCGCGCCTGCACCGCGATATGCCGTCCCGGTTCGCGGTGCTGCCGCGCCGCGGCGGGCCCGGCGATGTGTTGTGGTTCGAGGCCGACACCACCTACGTCCTGCACTTCACCAACGCCTACGAGGACGGCGACGAGATCGTGCTGGACGGCTTCTTCCAGGGTGACCCCGAACCCACCGAGGGCGCCGCCTTCGGGATGAACCCCAAGTGGCAGCGCATCTTCCGCGGTCTGTCGCTGGACGGCATGCAGACCCGACTGCACCGGTGGCGGTTCAACCTGGTGACCGGCCAGACGCGCGAGGAGCAACTGTCCGACAGCATCACCGAGTTCGGCATGATCAACTCGGCCTACGCCGGCCGGCCCTACCGCTACACCTACGCCGCCACCGGCAAGCCCGGCTGGTTCCTGTTCAACGGGCTGGTCCGCCACGATCTACACACCGGCGCCGAGCAGCGGTTCGCGTTCGCCGACGGCGTCTACGGCAGCGAGACCGCCATGGCGCCCCGTGTCGGGGGCGCCGGCGAGGACGACGGGTATCTGGTCACGCTCACCACCGACATGAACGCCGACGCCTCCTACTGCCTGGTCTTCGATGCGGCCCGGCTCTCCGATGGCCCGGTGTGCAAACTCGCTCTGCCCGAACGGATCTCCAGCGGTACCCATTGCACCTGGGCGGCCGGCGACGAACTGCGACGCTGGGTGGGCGTTGACTAGTACCCCGCTCGCGCCGGGCGACACCAATGCCGTCGGGCGGATGCTCGGCCTGCTCGGCGATGAATGGACGCTGCTGATCATGCAACAGGCACTGCTCGGCGCCCGCCGGTACGGCGACTTCATCGAACGACTGCCGATCTCACATTCCGTGCTGACCCGGCGCCTGGTCGTCGCGGTCCAGCAGGATCTGCTCACCCGGCGCCAGTACCAGGCCGGGCCACCCCGGTTCGAATACGTACCCACCGAGCGGGGCCTGGCGTTGTGGCCGGTGCTGGTGTCGATCTGGCAGTGGGAACGCCAGTGGGTGCCCGACCACGCCGAGGCGCTGCCGGCGATGCGGCACGGCACCTGCGGGCAGACCTTCGCCCCGGTGCTGACCTGTCGCGGCTGCGGGGATCGGACCGATGAGAAACACCTTGTCGCACAGTGGGGCCCGAGCGGATCCTGGCCGCGGTCGATGCCGGTGGGAACCACCCGGCGCCGGTCGCACTCCGATCGCGGCAGCCAGCCCGACCTGTTCCCGCAGACGATGGGCATCCTGGGCAACCGGTGGGCCTTCGCCATCATGGTCGCGGCCTTCGTCGGGACCACCCGGTTCAGCGACTTCACCGGCCAGCTCGGCGCCCCGCCGGGTTCGCTGGCCGACCGGTTGCAGCTGCTGGTCGGCAACGCGGTGCTGGACACCGACGGCGGGGCCTACCGGCTCACAGAGAAGGGTCGAGCGGTGCTCCCGGTCATCCTCACCGCGCTGGCCTGGGCCCAGCGCTGGTACGTCGCGGCGGAGGGCCCGGCCGTGGAGCTGACCCACACCGCCTGTGGCACAGCCTTTGTCGCGGCCCTGGCCTGTGATCAGTGCAACGCCACACTGCGCGGAAATCATGTGAAAAAGGACTAGCACTCTCGATCCTTGAGTGCTAACTTAGGTGTCGCACAGTGATTGGCTGCCCGCCAGGGTGGTGGGCTCTTGATCGACGAGGAGGTGGATTGCTGTGCTTCGCTTCGATCCCTTCAGTGACCTGGACTCCATGACCCGTGATCTGCTCACCGGCCAGTCCGGTTCGTCACGGACACCGAGGTTCATGCCGATGGACCTGTGCAAGATCGACGACCATTACGTGCTGACCGCGGACCTGCCGGGCGTCGACCCGGGTTCGGTCGACATCAACGTCGACAATGGCACTCTCACCATCTCCGCACACCGCACCGCCCGCTCCGATGACTCGGTGCAGTGGTTCGCCAACGAGCGCTTCTTCGGCAGCTACCGACGCCAGCTCTCGCTCGGCGAAGGCATTGACACCGCGGCGATTTCGGCCACCTACGAGAACGGGGTACTCACCCTGACGATACCGCTGGCCGAACGGGCGAAGCCGCGCAAGATCGAGGTGGCGCACAGCGGGCAGAAGTCCGTCGAGGCGCCCACCGTCGACGCCGACTAGTCCGAGCCGGTGCGGTCCAACCGGTGCTTCAGGTTGGACCGCACCGCCGGCCACTCGATGTCCAGGATGGAATACACGACGGTGTCCCGGCGTGACCCGTCGGCCAGCAGTTGGTGACTGCGCAGCACGCCGTCCTGCTTGGCGCCGAGACGCTCGATGGCGGTGCGGCTGACCGTGTTGAAGAAGTGCGTGCGGAATTCCACCGCCACACAGCCGAGTGCATCGAAGGCGTGCGTGAGCAGCAACAGCTTCGCCTCGGTGTTCACGCCGGTGCGCCGGGCCTCGGTCACGTACCAGGTGGCGCCGATCTCCAGGCGCCGGTTGGGTCCGTCGATGTTCAGATAACTGGTGGATCCGATGACGGCGCCGTCGAGTCCGCGGACCACGAAGGTGCACCCCGCCGGATCGGCCAACCGGGTGTGCACCCAGTTCGCCGTGGTGTCCGGCGTCGGAACGCTGGTGAACCACGGCGATCCCGCCCGCGCCGACGCGGGGGCGAGTTCGCCGATGTGCCCGTCACGCAACGGTTCCAGCGTCACCCGGCGGCCCCCGGTCAACGTCACCGGCGCCACGAAGCTCATCGGGTCTGCCGCCAGGCCACCACCATGGTGGCCACCGAACCGATGATGGCCAGCACCGTCATCGCCACAGCCAGATACATGCCGTAGCCGACGGCCACCGGGGTGTGCACGTAGAGCCGGAAGTACCAGCCGAGCAGTGCCGCGACGATCACCGAGATCGCCAGTGCCGCAGACGATGCCACCTTCGCCGAGAGCTCCCGCGCGGCCATCGCGGCGGCCACGATCAGGATGGCGGCCAGCAGCACGATCAGCTGCCCCACCCCGAAGCCCGGCGGCGGCACCGCGATGGTGCCGATCTTGCCGCCGATCGCGTTGGCCCGCCCGTCGGCCGTCGTCAGCCAGGGGAACCAGGCACTCACGGCCAGCACCAGCGCGAACAACGCAACCAGCCAACCGGGACGCAATCGAGCCATGCGCCCCAGATTATCGGGTGACGCTGCGTACCCTGGGTCCCCATGACCGATCTACCCGATTGGGCCCGGCAACTCGACCTGTCCCCGCACCCGGAGGGTGGTTGGTTTCGCGAGACCTGGCGCAGCGACCTGACGTTCCCACAGTCGGCGCTGCCCTCGGACTACACCGGACCGCGCCAGGCCGGGACCGCGATCCTGTTCCTGCTGATGCCCGGCCAGCAGTCCGCCTGGCACACCGTGCGCAGCGCCGAATTGTGGCTGTGGCACCGGGGCAGCCCGCTGCTGCTGGAGGTCGGCCGCGAGCAGGCGGGCGCCGACACCGTGCCGCTGGGCCCCGATATCACCGCCGGACAGACCCCGCAGTTCGTGGTGCCGCCCGGGCACTGGCAGCGGGCCAGGCCGCGCGACGATGAGCCGACGCTGGTCACCTGCGTGGTGGTGCCGGGCTTCGATTTCGCGGACTTCGCGCTGAGCTCGGGCTGATCCCACCCACCCGCGGCGAAACTCGCGTACCCGTCGTCGGCGGGGCCCTTGGCTTCAAGGGGTGGATGCAACAGCACTACTTGAGGAGTGCTGTTGTCTCGGAGATCGCTCAGGTCTGTTCGTGAAGCGTTTTGGGGTCATATCGGTGCCGGCCTGACCGAACGTCAGGCCGCTGTGGCTGCCGGCGTGTCGGTAACGACTGGGGTCACGTGGTTCGCTGACGCTGGCGGGGTGAAACCCCAGTTCACTGCCCCTAGGAAGAACGGTCGGCGACGGCGCCTGGATCTGGCTGATCGGATCCGGATCCAGATCGGCGTGCACAACTATGAATCGCTGAACTCGATAGGGCGCAGCTTGGGCCGGCCGGCCTCGACGATCAAATACGAACTCGACGTCAATGGTGCCATCGCCGCCCACAATGGCGGCAAGTCCGGCTACCGGCGCAAGGAACGCTTCGGGGCCCGCCAGAGCGGTCGCACCACGAGGTTGAAGTACGACGCGTTGCTGGCCCAGGTCCGCTCCGAGCACCGGGCTCGACGCCCCAAGGCGGGCAAGCTGGCCACCAATGCGCGGCTGCGCGATGCCGTGCAGTACCGGTTGGGCCACGAACAGCACAGCCCAGCCCAGATCGCCCACCGGTTACGGTGGGAGTTCCCCGACGATCCGGAGATGTGGGTGTCGCACGAGACGATCTACCAGGCAATCTACGTGCAGGGCAAGGGGAATCTGCGCCGCGACTTGCACACGTGTTTGCGCACGGGTCGAGCACTGCGCAAACCGCAGCACCGCCCCGACCAGCGACGCCCGCGTATCCGGGACATGGTCAGCATCAGTGACCGGCCTGCCGAGGTCGAGGATCGTGCCATCCCCGGCCATTGGGAAGGCGACCTGATCACTGGAACGGAAAACAAGTCCGCGATCGGCACCCTGGTCGAACGCAGCACCCGGTTCGTGATCCTGCTGCACCTACCCGATAACCACGGCGCCCTGGCAGTCCAAGAGGCCATCGTGGCCAAAATCGCCCAGCTGCCCGCGATCATGGCCCGCACGCTGACCTGGGACCAGGGCATCGAAATGGCCAACCACGCCAAGATCGCTGCAGCCACCGATCTCGACATCTACTTCTGCGATCCGCACTCACCCTGGCAACGAGGCACCAACGAGAACACCAACGGCCTCCTGCGCCAATACTTCCCCAAAGGCACTGACCTATCGGTCTTTCCCGCCGACTACCTCGACTACGTCGCCGCCAAACTCAACAACCGACCCCGCCAGACCCTGGGCTGGAGAACACCCGCCGAAGCCCTCGACGCATTACTGTCAGACCCGCCTAAACCACCCGCTGTTGCAACCACGACTTGAAACCGCCGGCCTCCGCAGCGACGGGTACGCGAGTTTCGCCCGCGAGCAGGGGCCGCGAGTGGAGGGCCTAGGAGTAGACCTTCTTGAACTGCTCGAGGGACTGCCGGATATCGCTCTTGAGTGAGCCGGCCACGATCATGCCGATCGGCCCGAACAGGGCCGGCCCGCCGAGGTGGATGTCCAGTTGCACGGCGGCTCCGTCGACCACCGGCTTCACCCGGGCGATCAACTTGACCTTCACCCCGCCGACACCGTCGCCGTTGAGCGTCATGGACTCCGGCGGCTTGTAGTTCACGATCGTCCAGTTGACCCGGGTGGCCATGCCCTTGACCTCGACGATGGACGAGATCTTGGTGCTCTTCTCCAGAGTTTCGGGCAGCGTGGACCGCCACACCCGGTGAATGCTCAACCATTCGTCGAATCGGGACAGGTCGGAGGCAGCGTCCCAGGCCTGCTCCGGCGACAGCGGAACGTCGACGGAGACCGAAAGCTTGGCCATCTACGGTGCGGGCGGGGAGGCCGGCGGCTGGCCCGACTGCTGATTCGGCGGCACCTGCGGGTCGCCGGTCTGATCGCGGGCGGCCTTCTTGGCGGCCTCCTGCACCTTGTCCACGTGCTCGGCGTACTTACCCTGCGTCTTCTTGTCGACGAGGTCGCCGGCCTTCTCGATCGCCATGTCCACCTTGTCGGTGTTCTGGGCCAGCAGGCCCTTCACCTTGTCCAGAAATCCCATGATTCAACCCTAGCGCCACAACCGCCGGGGTTCGCCCGCGATCCGGCCCTCGACCCACCAGGCCACCTCGATGAGCACCGCGGCGCACACCCCGATACCCAGCCCCATCGACGTCAACGCGAGGTTCGACGGGTCGAGCAGGAAGGTCTCCCGGGCCAGCGGGATGGAGAAGATCACCACGTAGGCCAGCCCGGACACCGCGACCAGGGCCACCCGCCACCACTGGTACGGGCGCGCGACCACGGCCAGCACCCACACCCCGGCGACCAGCAGGGTGATCAGCGCCGTGGTCGAGGCCTGGCTTTGCTCGATCGCGCTCGCGCCGCGGCCCTGGTAGGCCAGCAGGTAGGAGATGAAGGTGCTGGCCCCGACGATGACCCCGGCGGGCAGCGCGGAGGTCATCACCCGGCGCACGAAGCCGGGCTGGGCCCGTTCGTTGTTGGGTGCCAGCGACAGGATGAACGCCGGGATGCCGATGGTGAACCAGGCCGCGATGGTCACGTGGATCGGCTGGAACGGGTACAGCAGCGGGTCGGAGCCGAACAGCTTGGCCGACACCCCGCCGATGCCGACCAGCGCGGCCAGCAGCACCGAGTACACCGTCTTGGTGAGGAACAGGTTGGAGACCCGCTCGATGTTGCCGATCACCCGGCGGCCCTCACCGACCACATAGGGCAGCGTGGCGAACTTGTTGTCCAGTAACACGATCTGGGCCACCGCCCGCGATGCGGAACTGCCCGACCCCATCGCGACGCCGATATCGGCGTCCTTGAGTGCCAGCACGTCGTTGACACCGTCCCCGGTCATCGCCACGGTGTGCCCGCGCGACTGCAGCGCGTGCACCATGGCCCGCTTCTGATCGGGACGCACCCGGCCGAAGGTGGTGGACTGCTCGACCGCGGCGGCCAGTTCGTCGGGCTGCTCGGGCAGTCGACGGGCATCCAGCGTCTCCCCGTGCAGGCCGAGGGTGCCGGCCACCGCGCCCACCGACTTGGCGTTGTCACCGGAGATCACCTTCACCGTGACGTCCTGGGAGGCAAAGTATTCCAGGGTGTCGCGGGCATCGGGGCGGACCCGCTGTTCCAGGATCACCAGGGCGACCGGGGTGACGGTCCCGGGCGCATCCTGGGCGTCGACGCTGCGGTCGCTGGACCCCAGCAGCAGCACCCGCAGCCCCTCGGCGCCTCGCCGTTCGGCCTCCTCGGCTTCCGGTGAGGACGGATCCAGCAGCACGTCGGGGGCGCCGATCACCCAGTTGCCGTGCTCGCCGTAGGACGTGCCGCTCCATTTGGTGGCCGATTTGAACGGGGCCGACGCGGTGGCCGTCCAGCCGGGAGCGGTGCCGTACGCCTCGGCGATCGCCGCAATGCTGGCGTTGGGCCGGGGGTCGTCGGCGGCCAGCTGGGCGAGCACCTGGGCAGCGTCGGTGTCCGTGAATGTCTTGAGCTCGCTGAGCCGCATCCCGTTCTCGGTCAGCGTGCCGGTCTTGTCGGCACACACCACGTCGACGCGGGCCAGCCCCTCGATGGCGGGCAGTTCCTGCACCAGGCACTGCCGCTGCCCGAGCCGCACCACCCCGACCGCGAACGCGATGGAGGTCATCAGCACCAGGCCCTCGGGCACCATCGGCACCAGCGCGCCGACCATCCGCAGCACCGATTCCCGCCAGCCGGCGTCGGTGGTGAACAGCTGGGTGTAGATGATCAGTGCGCCGGCCGGCCACAGCAGATAGGTGATGAACTGCAGGATCTTGTTGATGCCGCTGCGCAGTTCGGATTTCACCAGGGTGAACTTGCTGGCCTCCTCGGCGAGCCGCGCCGCATACGCTTCGCGGCCGACCTTGGTGGCCCGGTAGGCACCGCTGCCGGCCACCACGAAGCTGCCCGACATCACCGTGTCCCCGGCGTCCTTGGCCATCGGGTCGGCCTCACCGGTCAGCAGTGACTCGTCGACCTCAAGGTTGTTCTCCTCCAGCACCTCCCCGTCGACGACGATCTGATCACCGGGCCCGACCTCGATGATGTCGTCGAGGACGACCTCGCTGGGTGGCAGCGCCGCGGTGCCCGAGGCTCGGCGCACCAGCGGTTTGGCCTGCCCGACGATGGCCAGCTTGTCCAGGGTGTTCTTGGCGCGCAGTTCCTGGATGATGCCGATCGCGCTGTTGGCCACGATGAGCAGTCCGAACAGCCCGTTGATCAGCGACCCGGTGGCCACCACGATCGCGAAGAGCACCCCGAGGATGGCGTTGATCCGGGTGAACACGTTGGCACGCACGATGTCCGAGACGCTGCGTGCCGCCCGGGTCGGTACGTCATTGGTCTTACCCGCGGCGACCCGCTCGGCGACCTCGGCGTCGGTCAGCCCGGAAACGATCGTGGTCACCAGTGCTCCGGTCTCTTCACGCGAGCGTTCATCGGTGCTCTACTCTCTTCGCGCAAGCGCTCATCGCAAGAACGCACCCTTCCCGTCCTCGTCGCAGATCTCCACGGTGAGCTTGTCCCCGTCGAACGTGGCCTTCGAAATCGTTCCGGGCGGCGCATTCTCACTCATCGGGGTGAAGGTGAAGACGTTGCCGTCCCAATGCTCCAACTCGAAGCTGTCGCCACGCGGGCCCAGTGCCAGTGCCAGTTTCCCATCCCGTTCCGACACGGTGGCCGGACCCCAGTACTCGCTCTGATAGACACCGGCGTAGGTCGGCAGGGGCTGGGCGGCGGCCGGGTCGGCCGGCCGCGGCTTGCCGACCAGGGAGCCCACCGGCGCACTGATCGGTAGCAGCGCATTCTTGTAGAGCTTGTACCAGTCCTCGCGGACCTCGCCGAACTGCACGAGGTCGCTGAACTCGGCGGTCAGCGCCTCGGGCACCCCGGATGCGGTGCCGTTGGTGAGTGCGACGATACCGACGTCTGCCGACGGCAGGATGAGGAAGTTCGTTCCGGCACCGGACTCGAATGCCCCCGAGTGACTCACCTCGGTGCGGGCCCCCGACGAGGTGCTCAGGTTGACGCCGAACCCGTAGAAACCCGACCGCATCGCCGGTTCGCTGGGCGGGCTGGACAGGATCTGCGGGCTGAGCACGGGCAACAGCGCCTCGCGATCGATCAGTTGGCTGCCGTCATGGGCACCCTCGGCCAGCACCATCGCCAACCATCGGGTCATGTCGTTCACCGAGGAACTCACGCCGCCTGCCGGCGCCTGGGCATCGGGTTCACGCACCATCAGGGGCTGGTACGCCCCGTCTACCCGGGTGTGCCCCACTGCCCGGTTCGGACGTTCCGCGAAGTCGGCAAAGCGGTAACTCGTCGAATCCATGCCCAGCGGCCCGAACAACGCATCCTGGCCCAGCTGGTCCCAGCTCTTGCCGGCGGCCACGGCCACCGCCTCTGCCCCGGCGGTCAGTCCGAAGTTGGTGTAAGCGTATGAAATTCGGAACGGATCGAGCGGTAGCTGGCGCAGCTTCTCCAGGATGGCCCGACGCCCGAAGCCGATGTCCTCCAGATAATCGCCGGCGTGGTCGGGCAAACCGGTGCGGTGCGAGAACAGGTCGCCGACGGTGACCATCCGGGTCACCACGGGGTCGGACAACTCGAACCACGGCAGCTTGTCGACCACCGGGGTGTCCCAGCCGACCACCTTCTCGCTGACCTGCTGGGCGACGACGGTGCTGCTGACCGACTTCGACACCGAGGCCAGCTGGAACACCGTGTCGGCATCCACCGCCTCGTCGGTGCGGATGTCCTTCACCCCGAAGCCCTTGGCATACAACGTCTTCCCTTGGTGCACGACGGCCACGGCCAGCCCGGGTACCCCGGATTCCGTCAGCAGCCGTTCGGCAATGCCATCGAGTTTGCCGACCGCATTCTCGACGGCGTTGTCCGGCAAGGGCATCGCGGGCACCAGCGGCGGGGGCACATCGGAGCCCACCGGCACGGCCGGTTGTTGTGCCGGCACGGAGGCACAACCGGCCACCAGCGCCGCCGCAGCGACGCACAAGATCAGTCTCACGGCGTCAACGCTAGCCGGTCAGTCCCGCCACCACGCATCGATCGCTGCGGAGCTGACCAGCTGACCCGGTTTCGGGGTGGCCACCGCGACCCCCTCGGCGGCGGCCGCGGCCAGCATCCGCTCCACCGGCTCCGACCACGGGTGCGGGGCCAGCCGGAAGGTCGCCCAGTGGATCGGCACCAGCAGCCCGGTGTCGGTGACATCGCGGTGCGCCCGCACCGCCTCCTCCGGATCCATGTGGATGTCCGGCCAGGCGGGGTGATACGCCCCGATCGGCATCAGGGTCAGATCGAACGGTCCGTAGGCGTCGCCGATCCCGGTGAAGGCGGTCGTATAGCCGGTGTCCCCGCCGAAGAACACCCGGTGCCGCGGCCCGATCAGCGCCCACGACGACCACAACGTCACGTTGCGGGTCAGGAAGCGGCCGGAGAAGTGCCGGGCCGGGGTGCACACCAGGCGCAGGGACCCCAGGTCGGCGCCCTCGTCCCAGTCCAGTTCCACGATCCGTTCCGGGGGCAGACCCCAGGTGCGCAGATGCGCCCCGATTCCCAGCGGGACGTAGAACTTCGCACGCTGGCTGCGGGCCAGCGCCTTGATGCTGTCGATATCGAGGTGGTCGTAGTGGTCGTGGCTGATGATCACCGCGTCGACGGCGGGCAGCTCGTCGAGTTCGGCCGGCACGGGATGCAGGCGTTGCGGGCCGATGACCCGCGACGGTGAGCAGCGCCGGCTCCACACCGGGTCGGCCAGCACCCGGTAGCCGTCCACCTCGATCAGCGCCGACGAATGCCCGTACCAGGTGACGGCCACATCGGCGGGCGGGACGTCCAGCGCGGGCGTCACGACCGGGATCTCCCGCGGCGGGTGCTGGGCCTGGCCGCCGGTCAGCACATCGCGCACCAGCGCGAACTGATCCGCCCGGGTCAGTTGGGCCGGCGAGGCCGGTTCCCGGTTGACGAACACACCGTCGCGGTAGTTCGGCGAGCGTTTGGCGGCCGTACCGATGTCGGCGGCGCCCAGCGCGGTCGGGGCGCCCTGCACGGCACGCAGTACCCAGCCGCCCGCGACCACCGCCGCGGTCCCGCCGAGCACCCGTGCCGCCTGCCCGAACATCAGGCCCCGAGGAACTTGGGTGTGCGCTTCTCGATCCGGGCGACCTGGGCCTCGATCACGTCCGGGCTGGCCCAGGCCTTGTCGAAGCCCTCCTTGTGGGCCGGCCAGGGCTCCTCGTACGCGCCGTCGTCGTTGAGGACACGTTTGGAGTGCGCCACCGAAAGCGGTGCGTACCCGGCGATCTCGGCTGCCCAGGCCTGGGTGTCGGCGAGATCGCCGACCCGGTTGACCATCCCGGTCTGCGTCGCGGTCTCCAGGTCGAGGCGCTCGGCGGCGATCAGCATGGCGCGGGCCCGGCCGTGCCCGACCAGCGACACCAGCCGGCGGATCGACCAGTTGTCGAGCGCCAGCCCGTACTTGGCGATCGGGAACTGGAAGAAGGTGCCCGGAGCGGCCACCCGCAGATCACAGATCATCGCCAGGATCACCCCGGCCCCGATCGCGGGTCCGTTGAGGGCGGCGATCACCGGCACCGGGCTGGCGTCGATGGCCAGGTTCAGTTCCTTGGCCTTCTCCGGGAGATCCCTGGCCACGCCCTCGGCGTCGGAGAGGTCCGCGCCCGCGCTGAACACCGGGCCCTGCCCGGTCAGCACGATGGCCCGGACACCGGTGGTCGCGGAATCCTGGCTGGCCTTCTCGATCTCTTCCCGCAGTCCGTCGACGAGCGGGGCGTTGAGTGCGTTGCGGCGCTCGGGGCGCTGCATCTCCAGGGTGAGGACATTGCCTTCGCGGGTCACTCCAATCATGAACCCCAGCCTATATAGCCTTTAGCCGTGAGCAGTGCGCTGGCACTACGTGATGCCGTCCTGGATGAGGGTTCCTTCCGCAGTTGGGACAGCGCTCCCCTGCAGGTCGCCGAGTCCGATTCCTACCGCGCCGAGCTGGCCGCGGCCGCCGTGAAGTCGGGGCTCGACGAGTCGGTGCTGACCGGGGAGGGCACCGTCTTCGGGCGGCGGGTAGCCGTGCTGGCCTGCGAGTTCGACTTCCTGGCCGGATCCATCGGGGTGGCCGCCGCCGAGCGGATCACCGCGGCCGTCACCCGCGCGACCGCCGAACGGCTGCCCCTGCTGGCCTCACCGGCCTCCGGCGGCACCCGCATGCAGGAGGGCACCGTCGCGTTCCTGCAGATGGTGAAGATCGCCGCCGCTGTGGAACTGCACAAACGCGAGCACCTGCCCTACATCGTCTATCTGCGCCACCCCACCACCGGCGGGGTGTTCGCGTCCTGGGGTTCGCTCGGGCACGTCACCGCCGCCGAACCCGGCGCACTGATCGGCTTCCTCGGTCCCCGGGTCTACGAGCACCTCTACGGCGAGAAGTTCCCGCCCGGGGTCCAGACCGCGGAGAACCTGTACCGGCACGGCGTCATCGACGGGGTGGTGGCACTCGACGCGCTGCGCGCGGTGCTCGGCCGCACGCTGGGGGTGATCTGCGATCCGCCCGGCCCGCCCCCGCCGGTCCCCTTCACCGCGGACACACCCGACATCCCGGCCTGGGATTCGGTGCTGGCATCCCGGCGTCCGGACCGGCCCGGCGCGGAGTACGTGCTGCGGTACGGGGCGACCGACCCGGTGGTGTTGTCGGCGACCGGCGGGCAGGAGCGAAGCGACCCGGGGATCAAGCACGGCACCAGTACCGGGCAGACGCTGGTGGCGCTGGCCCGGTTCGGTGGTCAGCCCGCGGTGGTGCTCGGGCAGCGTCGGCTCGGCATGCTCGGCCCGGAGGCTCTGCGTGGGGCCCGGCGCGGGATGGCGCTGGCCGCCGGGCTGCGGCTGCCCTTGGTGTCCTTCATCGACACCGCGGGCCCGGCGCTGTCGGCCGATGCCGAGCAGGGCGGGCTGGCCGGTGAGATCGCCCGCTGTCTGGCGGAATTGGTGACACTCGAGGTCCCGACGGTCTCGGTGCTGCTCGGGCAGGGCAGCGGCGGCCCGGCGCTGGCGATGGTGCCCGCGGACCGGGTGCTGGCCGCCCAGCACGGCTGGCTGGCACCGCTGCCGCCGGAAGGGGCCAGCGCGATCGTCTTCCGCGACACCGAGCACGCCCCGGAACTATCTGCGGCCCAAGGGATCCGGTCGAAGGATCTGCTGCGCAACGGGATCGTGGACGCCATCGTGCCCGAGCTGCCGGACGCCGCCGACGAGCCGATGGAGTTCACCACCCGGCTGTCGGCGACCATCGCCGGTGAGTTGCACCGGCTGCGCACGATGTCGGGCATCGAGCGGCTCGGTACCCGGCTGCACCGGTTCCGCAAGATCGGGCTGCCGGGCTGAGTGCCCCGGCGATTGCGCCCCGCCGGTCACACCTCGATCGGCGGGTTCAGTCTCTCCATCGTGTACTGCCGGTCCCGGCGCGCGGCCCAGGAACTCGCGGCCAGCGCCGCCACCAGCAGTCCGCCCAGCACCGCGATCGCGATCCACAGCCGGGAGTCCACACCGCCGGCGATGGTCTGCCGTAACCCGTTGACGGCGTACGTCATCGGGTCGTACGGGTGCAGGATCTGGAAGGGTTTGGCGGTCGTCTCGACCGGATAGATGCCACCGGCCGACACCAGCTGCAGCATCAGGAAGGCCAGCGTCACCACCCTGCCCACCGCCACCCCGAACAGCGCGTTGAACGCCTGGATGATCGCCAGGAACGTCGCACCGATCAACAGCAGGAACGCCACCGTGGCCAGCGTGTGCTTGGCCTTCAACCCGACCCCGAAGTGCACCACCAGGTACATCACCGCGACCTGGCAGAGCACGATCAGCAGCGCCGGCCAGTAGGAGGCCAGCACCACCCGCAGCCCACCGAGACCCTGCACGATCGGCCGCGACTGCATGGGCTTGAGCAGCATCCAGATGATGAGCGCGCCGATGAACAACGCCAGCGGCAGGAAGAACGGCGCGAATCCGGTACCGAAGGTGGCCGCCGGATTGTCGGTCTGCATGTTCAGCCCGACGGGCGCGGCCAGGGTGCGCGCCACCTCGGTGCGTTGCTGCGAGGTCCAGCTCGGCACCTGCGCCGAACCCTCCTTCAGCTTGGTCGCCAGCTCCTCACTGCCGTCCGCGAGCTTCTTCGTGCCGTCGACGAGCTGGTTTGCACCACTGGACAACTGGGCACCCCCGGTGGCCAACTGCACCAACCCGCGGTTGAGCGCATGCGTCCCGCTGTCGAGCCGGTCCACCCCCTCCTGCAGGGCGACCACATCGCTGCGCAGACCCCCGTCGAGCGCGCGGGTGATGAAGACCCGCAGCTTGCTGTTCGGGTCACCCAGTTCGTTCTCCAACTGGGCGGCACTGTCGCGCAACCGGATCAGACCGGCATCGGTGGCCGGGTCGATCCCGTTGGCGCGCAGCAACCGTTGTGCACCCGCCAGCACGTCACCGGCCTCCCGGACCGACGGGTCCGGGCTGGTCTGCAGAATGCCGAGAGCCTGGTCCACGATCGCCGCGGCGTGCAGCTGGTCGACGTTCAGCGCGGCGATCCGGTCGGTGGTGGATCGCACCGCAGCGCTGAGCCGTTGCGCGACGTGGGCGACCTCGTCGGGGTTGAGCTGGGCACCGGCCAGCCGGTCCAGCATCTCCAGCAGCGGGCCGGTGGCCGTGTCGACCTTGTCGGCCAGCTGCCGGGTCCCGGCCATCAGCTGCGCCGAACCGTCCCGGGCGGTCTTCAACCCGGCGGTCAACTCCCCCGCCCCGGCCGCGAGGCGCTGCGCACCGTCGTTGGCCTCGGCGTTGCCCGTCGCCAGCTGCTCGGCCCCGTCGGCGGCCTGGACCAGGCCGTCACCGGCGTCGCTCAGACCGGTCAGCACCGTCTCCAGGGTGCGCTCCCCGATGCTGGCGTTGACCTGGTTGATCACCTCGCGCGCGGCGTTCTGCCCCATGATCGAGCCGAGGTAGTTGTTCGCGTCGTTGAACTTGAAGTCGATGTGCGCCTGCTGCGGCGCATCGCTGTTCGGGGAGGCGATGTTGGCGCTGAAATCCTCCGGCAGCGTCACGGTGAAGTAGTACTTGCCGCTGCTCAGCCCGTCGGCGGCCTCGGCCGCCGAGACCAGATGCAGTTGCAGCTGCCCGGAATTCACCAGCGCGTCGGACACGTCGGCGCCGGCGTCGAGCGTCTCGCCGTCCACCACGGTGCCCTTGTCCTCGTTGACCAACGCCACCGGCACCTTGTTGACGGCGTCGAACGGGTTCCAGAACGCCCACAGGTACATGGCGCCGTAGAGCAGCGGCATCAGCACCACCACCGCCAGCGCGAGCCGCGGCATGGCCCCGCGGGAGAAACGTTTCAGATCTGTGCCCAAAGACATTCCAGCAAGCATCGGCTAGTCACCCTCTACTTTGATCTCGGCACGGGCCCCGGGAACCGGGTTGGCGGATGCGGTGATCACCGTCTGGTGCTCGCCGAGCACGGTCAACCGGTCCAGCACGAATGCGCGGTTCTCGTCGTCGGTGATCCCGTCCAGGTCGCCGACCACCAGCAGCGGCGGAGTCCCGGTGTTGGCCAGCGCGATTCGCAGCAGCACCTGCGCCAGCTCACCGATCTCGTCGAAGTACGCGGTCAGCTCCGGCAGCGCCGCCGCACCGAACGTCGACGCGCAGATCTTCTCCAGGTCGGACTGCTCGGCCTTGCCGATGAAGCGGTACCACGGTGCGTCCCAGCGCAACTGCTCGGTGATCAGGTCACCGACGGTGACCGATTCGGCGATCTTGTCCAGTGCATCGATGTTGGCCAGTGCCGAGACCTTGAAGATCTTGCGGATGTCGGACCGGCCGAAGACGGTCAGGGTGCCCTCCACCGGGCGCATCCGCCCGGCCAGGGTGAGCAACAGTGCGGTGCGCCCGGTGCCGGCCGGATGGATCAGCGCGGTCACCCCGCCGGCGTCGACGTCCAGATCGATGGGGCCGTAGACCGGGCCCCAGGGACCACGCATTCGGATACCGCGGGCGGTGACCGCCGGTTCAGGATCAGGCACCACCCAATCTCAGCACACCTCACCGGAGGTTCAGATACCCGCCGAACATATCCAGCAACTCCGCCGACCGCCACCAGATGAGCGCCAGGAACAACACCAGCAGCCCACCCGTCACCGCGGCCTGGATCAGGGTGCGCTGCGCCCGCGGGGCGTAGACGAATCCCGCGGCCACCAGGGCACCGGTGACCAGGCCACCGAGGTGGCCCTGCCAGCTGATCGCGCCCGCACCGATCAACGGCGCGGCGAAGGTGAACACCACGTTGAGCGCGATCAGACCGATGACCCATTTCACGTCCAGGTTCAGCTTGCGGGATACCACGAAGATCGCACCGAACAATCCGAACACCGCACCCGAGGCGCCCGCGGTGGCGGTGTTCAGCGGGGAGATCAGATACACCAGCACCGAGCCGCCGAGGGCGCTCAGCCCGTAGAGCGCTCCGAACCGCACCCGTCCCAGCAGCCGCTCCAGCGACGGGCCTATGACGTACAGCGCGTACATGTTGAACAGGATGTGCGCGATGCCGTAGTGCAGGAAGGCCGACGTCACGAGCCGGTAGTACTCGCCGCCGGCGACGGCGGGCGGCCACAGCGCCAGCCGGTTCTCCAGCTGCCCGGACGCCATCTGCAGCACAAACATCGCCACATTGAGCGCGATCAGCGTGTAGGTGATCACCGGGGTGTCCGAGGCGGCCTTCCCGCCGAACCGGCCGTGCACCGGCTTGACGGTGGCCGCGCCGGCGGCCACGCACTCCGGGCACTGATGGCCCACCGCGGCAGAGTTCATGCAGTCCCCGCAGATGTAGCGCCCGCACCGGGTGCACTGCACGTAGGACTGGCGACCGGGATGGCGGTAGCAGACCGGGGCCTGCGGGGGCACCTGCGGCGGGTAGCTCATGCGGCCGCCTCGCAAGCTCGGTTACCGCATGTTCGGCTGATGAATCGCTCGCAAGCGTCGCTCATGCCCCCCATTCTTGCCGATGGGTCAGAACAACCTGGCCGCACGCCGACGTGTGGCCACCACCAGGACCGCCGCCGCGATGACGGCCTCGGCCAGCGACACCGTGGTCGCCACACCCATCAGCGCGCTCACCGGGTCGGCCTGCAGGTTCACCGCACCGTGACGGTGCTGCGGCAGCGACCAGTGCGCGCCGATCATGGCGAGGTTCATCACCGCGACCACACACCAGGTGCGCAGCGACCCGGCACGCCACAACTCGTAGCTGCAGTACAGGCACACCAGCGCCATCGCCACGATGAGAACGCCCAGCACCGGGTTACCGGCGTGGCCGAGCATCATCAGGTGCAGCACGGCCGATCCCGCCGCCAGCACGGCGCACACCCGCCGTCCCAGGGTGGCAGGCTGCACGGCGGGCATGCACCAACTCTTCCACCAGAGGTGGCCGCCCGCAGCGCAACTACGAGTTCGCCAGCCCCAGGATCCGGACGCTCTCCTCGCGCATCTGCACCTTGCGGATCTTGCCGGTGACGGTCATCGGGAACTCGTCGACCAGATGCACGTACCGCGGAATCTTGTAGTGCGCCAACCGGCCCGTCGCGAACTCACGGATGGCCTCGGCGTCCAATCGTTCGGCGCCGGGCTTCAACTTGATCCAGACGCAGATCTCTTCGCCATACCTGGTGTCCGGCACCCCGATGACCTGAGCGTCCTCGATATCCGGGTGCGCGTAGAGGAACTCCTCGATCTCGCGGGGGTAGACGTTCTCCCCACCGCGGATCACCATGTCCTTGATCCGGCCGACGATGGTGCAGTAGCCGTCCTCGCGCATCACCGCCAGATCCCCGGTGTGCATCCAGCCGTCCTGATCTATTGCCTCGGCGGTCTTCTCCGGGTCCTCCCAGTAGCCGAGCATCACCGAGTAGCCACGGGTGCAGAACTCTCCGGGCTGCCCGCGCTCCACGATGTCCCCGGTTTCCGGGTCGACGACCTTGATCTCGACATGCGGGTGCGCCCGGCCGATGGTGGCGGTACGGCGTTCCAGATCGTCGTCGTGCAGGGTCTGACACGACACCGGCGAGGTTTCGGTCATGCCGTAACAGATGGCCACCTCGGCCATGTGCATCTCGTTGATGCAACGCTTCATCACTTCGATCGGACACACCGCGCCGGCCATCACCCCGGTCCGCAGACTCGACAGATCCCGATCGGCGAAGCTCGGATGGTTCTGCATGGCGATGAACATCGTCGGCACCCCGTACACCCCGGTACAGCGTTCGGCCTCGATGGTTTCCAGCGTGATACCGGGTTCGAAGCCGGGCGCCGGGATCACCATGGTGACGCCGTGGGTGGTGCAGCCCAGGTTGCCCATCACCATCCCGAAGCAGTGGTAGAAGGGCACCGGGATGCACAGCCGGTCACCGGGTTTGAGATTGATGCCCTCGGTGACGAAGAATCCGTTGTTCAGGATGTTGCGGTGTGACAGCGTCGCACCCTTCGGGAAACCCGTTGTGCCCGAGGTGTACTGGATGTTGATCGGGTCGGTGTTGGACAGGCTGTCCATCCGCTCCCGCAGCTGCTGCGCCGGGACGGCGGCGTCCCGCAATGCGGCCCAGTCCTCGGTACCGAGGAAGATGACCATGCGCAGCGTCGGCGCCTCGGCGCGCACCTGACCGACCATCGCGACATAGTCCGACGTCTTGAAGGAGGTCGCCGAGATGAGCATCCGCACGCCGGACTGGTTGAGCACGTAGCTCAGCTCGTGGGTGCGGTAGGCCGGGTTGATGTTGACCAGGATCGCGCCGATCTTCGCGGTCGCGTACTGCACGATGGTCCACTCCGCGCAGTTGGGCGACCAGATACCCACCCGGTCACCCTTGGCGATCCCGCGGCCCAGCAATCCCCTTGCCACCACGTCGATCTCGTCGTTGAGTTCGCGGTAGGTCCAGCGCAGTCCCTGCGCGACATCGACCAGCGCTTCGACATCGGGATGCGCGGCCGCGGTGCGTTCGAAGTTCGCACCGATGGTGTCCTCGATGAGGGGCGCCGTGCCCGCTTCATGGTCGGTCGGGCCTGCGTCGTAACTCTGCATCAGATCACCAGATCCTCGTATCGGTACTCGGTTTCGATCGGGCTGCCCGAGGCATGTGCCTCATCTTCGCGCCTGCGCAGTTCGACGCGCCGGATCTTGCCGGAAATGGTCTTGGGCAGTTCGAAGAACTCGACCCGGCGGACCTTCAGGTACGGGGCCAGATGATCGCGGGAGTACTCCAGGATCGACTTCGCGGTGTCCGCGTCGGCCTGCCAGCCCGAGGCCAACGCCACGTAGGCCTTCGGCACCGCCAGTCGAGTGTCGTCGGGCTGGGGCACCACCGCGGCCTCGATGACCGCCGGGTGCTCGATGAGCACACTCTCCAGCTCGAACGGCGACACCTTGTAGTCCGAGGACTTGAACACGTCATCGGTGCGGCCGATGTAGGTGATGTAGCCGTCCTCGTCCCGGCTCGCGACGTCGCCGGTGTGGTAGTAGCCGTTGGCCATCACCGCGGCGTTGCGCTTCGGGTCGCCCAGGTATCCGGTCATCAGATTCAACGGTCGGTCGACCAGATCCAGGCAGATCTCGCCCTCGTCGGCCACATCGCCGGTCAGCGGGTCGACCAGCACCACCGGCACCCCGGGCATCGGGCGGCCCATCGAGCCCGCCTTCACCGGCTGGCCGGGGGTGTTGCCGATCTGCAGGGTGGTCTCGGTCTGCCCGAACCCGTCCCGGATGGTCAGGCCCCAGGCCCGTTCGACGGCGCCGATGACCTCCGGGTTGAGCGGCTCGCCGGCACCCAGGATCTCGCGCAGCCCTTCGGGTTTGGCGCCGAGGTCGGCCTGGATGAGCATCCGCCACACCGTCGGCGGGGCGCAGAACGTGTTCACCTCGGCGCGGTGGAGCTGCTCGAGCAGGGCCGCGGCGTCGAACCGGTCGTAGTTGTAGACGAAGATGGTCGCCTCGGCGATCCACGGGGTGAAGAAGCAGCTCCAGGCGTGCTTGGCCCAGCCCGGGGAGCTGATGGCCAGGTGCACGTCGCCGGGGGTGACGCCGATCCAGGCCATCGTGGACAGATGCCCGACCGGGTAGGACACCTGCGAGTGCTCGACGAGCTTGGGCTTGCTGGTGGTACCGGAGGTGAAATACACCAGCAGCGGGTCGCCGACCTCGGTGACGGTCTCGAACGGGCCGGCGGAGCTGACGTCGGCGGCGTCGGCGTAGCGGTGCCAGCCGTCTGCTTCACCGATGGCGATGCGGGTGAACTCGGCGTCGATGCCCTCGAACTTGCCGGCATCGGCGGCGTTGGCGATGACGAACCGGGCGCCGCCGCGCTCGATCCGGTCGGCCAGATCCGCGGTGCCCAGCGCGCCGGTGGTCGGCATGACCACCGCGCCGAGCTTGGCCACGGCCAGCATGGACTCCCACAGTTCGACCTGGTTGCCGAGCATCAGGATGACGCGGTCGCCCTTGCCGACGCCGAGGCTCTGCAGCCAGGTGGCGACCAGGTCGGAGCGCTGCGCCATCTCGGCGAAGCTGAGCTTGGTCTCGCTGCCGTCCTGCTCCACGATCCACAGGGCGGGACGGTGGTTGTCCTGGGCGATGACGTCGAACCAGTCGATCGCCCAGTTGAACGATCCGGTGATGGCGGGCCAGCGGAACGTCGCCACGGCCTTGTCGTAATCGCTGATCACGTCCACGAGCTGATCCCGGGCGTCGCGATAGAGATCTGTGTTGCTGCTCATGCCGACTAGGATCTAGGTCACAGTCCCCCGTCCGCTACCCCCGAAAGAGGGGAACACCGTGGCTCCCCTGTCACCGCTGCTCCGCCCTCGAGACACCGATGCGGTGCGCGCCGAGCTGCGCTGGGTGGCGGCCGAGGCCGGGGTGCCGGTGCTGTTCGGCGGCGAGGTCGACGGTGACGCCTGCCTGTTGAGCGAGTTCGTCGGCACCCGGACCGGAATGCTGCGCGGGCTGGTGGTGCGGGCCAGTTCCGGGTTGGGTGGGGCCAGCATGGTGGCCGGCCGCCCGCTGGCGGTGGCCGACTACCGCAATGCCTCGACCATCACCCACGACTACGACGCCCCGGTTTTGAGCGAGGGCATCCGGTCGGTGCTCGCGGTGCCGGTGGTCGTCGACGGGCTGCCCCGGGCCGTGCTCTACGGCGCCTACCGCTCGGGCGCGCCGTTCGCCGGGCGGGCGGCGGACCTGATGGTCGGCTCCGCGCACCGGCTCGCCGAGGAGATGCGCATCCGCGACGAGGTGGACCGCCGGCTGCGGCTGCGTGAGGCGCAGCAGACCGGTGCGGCCAATCCGGAAGCCGTCCGGGAGGTGTACGCCGGGCTGCGCACGCTGGCTTCTCGCGTCGACGCCGACACCGGCGCCGAGCTGAACCGGCTGGCTGACCTGCTGTCCGCGCCGGTGGACGAGGATCTGGGTTTGACGCCGCGCGAGCTCGACGTGCTGTCGCAGATCGCGCTGGGCTGCACAAATGCCGAAGCCGCGCAGCGGCTTTCACTCAAGCCCGAGACCGTGAAGAGCTATCTGCGCAGCGCGGCGTCGAAGCTGGGTACGCACAGCCGGCACGAGGCGGTGTCGAAGGCGCGCCGAGCCCGGTTGATTCCCTAGCTCAGGCCAACGACTCCACCCACGCCCGGTGCAGCGCCGCGAACTGCCCGTCCCCGCCGATCAACTCCTCCGGCGGCCCGTCCTCGACGACCTCGCCGTGCTCGAGCACCAGCACCCGGTCGGCGATCTGCACCGTAGACAGTCGGTGCGCGATCACCACGGCGGTGCGGTCGGCCAGCACGGTGGCCAAGGCGCGCTGCACCATTCGTTCGCTGGGGATGTCCAATGATGAGGTCGCCTCGTCCAGGATCAGCACCGCCGGATCGGCCAGGAACGCCCGAGCGAACGCGATGAGCTGACGCTGCCCGGCCGAGAGCCGGCCGCCGCGCTTGGCGACGTCGGTCAGGTACCCCTCCGGCAGATCGTCGATGAACCGGTCCGCTCCGACGGCCACCGCCGCCTCGCGCACCTCGGCATCGGTGGCGTCGGGCCGGCCGAACCGGATGTTGTCGGCGATGGTGCCCTCGAAAATGAAGTTCTCCTGGGTCACCATCACCACCTGCGAGCGCAGGTCGGCCTGCGCGACATCGCGCAGATCGATACCGTCCAGCGTCACCGCACCGGAGACCGGGTCGTAGAACCGGGCCAGCAGTTTGGCGATGGTGGTCTTGCCCGCGCCCGTGGTCCCGACCAGTGCGACCGTCTGCCCGGCCGGGATATCCAGCGTCAACGACGGCAGCACCGGCCGGTCCCGCACGTAGGAGAAGTGCACATCCTGAAAGACGATGTGACCCAACACATCCGAGAGCTTCACTGGATGCGCGGGATCCTCGATGCCGGGGTCTTCGGCCAGCACTCCGGCGATCTTCTCCAGTGCCGCCGACGCGGACTGGAAGGTGTTGAAGAACTGCGAGATCTCCTGCATCGGCTCGAAGAAGATCCGCAGGTACAGCAGGAACGCGGTCAACGTCCCCAGCGTCATCTGATCCTCCAGCACCAGGTAGCCGCCGTAGAGCAGCACCGCGCCGGTGGTGAGGTTGCCGGTCAGCCGCACCGCCGGCATGAAGATCGCCAGCAGCTTGAACGCCCGCTCGTTGATCGTCTTGTACTGATCGGCGACGTCCTCGAAGATCTCCTGGTTGCGCGGTTCGCGGCGGTAGGCCTGCACGGCCTTGATGCCGGTCATGGTCTCCACGAACTGCACGATCACCAGGGCCGCGGCCTCACGCACCTTCAGATAGGTGCGCGAGGATTCGTTGCGGAACCACCACGTCAGCAGCACCAGCACCGGGAACGCGCACAGGCAGGCCAGCCCGAGTCGCCAGTCCAGCACCACCAGCAGCACGGCGGTGCCGAACATGGTGAGCACCGCGGTGATCAGACCGTCGAACCCGGTGGCCAGCATGTCCTGGATGGCGTCCACGTCATTGGTGGACCGGGCCACCACCCGGCCCGAGGTGTAGCGGTCGTGGAACGCCACGTCGAGCCGCTGGAAATGCCGGAACAGCCTGCGGCGCAGTTCGATCAGCACCTTCTGACCGATCCGGCCCGACCGGCGCAGGAAGTACATCCGGCTGACGGCCTGCAGCACCACCACGGTGCACAGCGCCGCCAGGATGAGCAGCAGGTCATGGGCGTTGCCGTCGGCAGTGATCGGCGGGATGCCGTGGTCGATGCCGCGCTGCACCAGCAGCGGCACCGACAGCCGGGCCGCGTTCTCCACCACCACGACGACCGCGAGCACCGCGAGCGCCGGCCAGTACGGCTTCAGCAGCGACCCCAGCAGCGAACGGGCCTCCCGGCGCCGCGAGATCGACTCGTCGATGGGCAGGTTCTCGTCGTCGGCGGAGACCGCCTGACCCCGCCAGTCGGTGACGCTCATTCGGACCTGCCGCTCATCGACTGCACCCCGGCGAGTTCCTCGTCGGCGGCCAGCAGGTACCGGTACTCCGGCGCCTCGGCCAGCAGGTCGTGGTGGGTGCCGACCCGGGTCACGGTCCCGTTCTCCAGCAGGGCCACCCGGTCGGCCAGCAGCACCGTCGACGCGCGGTGGGCCACCACGATCCCGGTGACATCGCGCAGCACCCGGCCCAGCGCCTCGGTGACCTCGGCCTCGGTGTGCACGTCCAGCGCGGACAGGGTGTCGTCGAGCACCAGGATGCGCGGGTCGGCGATGATCGCGCGGGCCAGCGAAAGACGTTGCCGTTGACCACCGGACAGGCTCATGCCCTGCTCCCCGATGCGGGTGTCCAGACCGAACGGCAGGTCGTAGACGAACTCGGCCGACGCGACGTCGATGCCCCGGGCCAGGTCCTCGTCGGTGGCGTCGGGGTTGCCGAGGCGCAGGTTCTCGGCCACCGACATGGAGAACAGCGTCGGGTCCTCGAAGGCGGTGGCCACGGTGCGCCGCAGCGCGGGTAGCGACAGCTCGCGGATGTCGGTGCCGTCGACCAGGATGGCGCCCTCGCTGACGTCGTGTAGCCGGGACAGCAGCGCGGCCAGCACCGACTTGCCCGACCCGGTGGCCCCGACCAGGGCGACCGTCTCCCCGGACTCCACGGTCAGGTTCACGTGTCGTAGCGCCCAGGTGTCCGAGTCCGGGAACCGGAAGCCGACGTCGATGAGTTCCAGCCGCCCGCCGTGCGCGGCCGCCGTGTGCGGGCCGTCGGTGATCTCGCGCGGGGCGTCGAAGATCTCGGCGACCCGGTTGGCGGCCGTCATGGACTCCTGGGTCATGGACAGCAGGAAACCCAGCGAGGCGATCGGCCACACCAGCGACAGCATCATGGTGATGAACGCGACCAGCGTGCCCATGCTGATGTAGCCGTGACCGGTCGCGTAGGCGCCGACGCCGAGCACGATGATCAGCGTGATGTTGGGGATGACCTCCAGCAGCGTCCAGAACTTGGCCGACACCGCGACCTTGCGCACCTCGGTGTCGTACAGCCCGGTGACCCGCTCGTCGAAGCCGCGGTAGGCGTGCTCCTCGCGGCCGAACGACTTGATGACGCGCAGCCCGAGCGCGGATTCCTCGACGTGGGTGGCGACATTGCCGGCCTGGTCCTGTGACTGCCGCGACAGCTGGGTGAACTGCCGCTGGAAGTGCAGCACCGCCCACGTGATCGGCACGATCGCCACCACCACGACCACCCCCAGCGGCCAATACATGGCCAGCAGGATCGCGGTCACCGCGATGATCTGGACGATGTTGAGCATCAGGAACAGCAGCCCGAAGGACAGGAACTGCCGGATGGCGCTCAGATCGTTCATCACCCGCGACAGCAACTGCCCGGACTGCCAGTTTCCGTGAAACGACATCGGCAAGATCTGTAGCCGCGCGTAGAGGTCCTTACGGATGTCGGCCTCGACACCCATGGTGGCCCGGGCCACCAGCCAGCGCCGGACGAACCAGAGCACGGCCTCGCAGATCAGCAACGCGACGGCGGCCAACCCCAGCGTCCACAGGCCCGCGGCGTCCTTCTCCCGGACCGGCCCGTCGATGACCGCCCTGGTGATCAGCGGCACGGAGATGGTCGCGGCGAGGCTGACGAAGGCCGCCACCACCATCGCGATCCAGCGCACCTTGTAGGGCCTGAGGTACGGCAGCAGCCGCAGGATGTCCGACGACGTCCTGATCCGCTTCGGTGGCGGCGCGATCGCCGGTTCCGAATGGAGTCCCTGCACACGCACCACCTCCCCTGCTCATCTTGATTTCTATCGCACGGTGCCGACAACTTATTTCCGGCGTGCGGCCAACCTAAAACCTCAACAATGGATGAGGTCAAGAAACTTCCCGCACCGCCGATACCCAGGCCTCCCCCGGTTGTCGTGGTCTTTCAGGCAGTATTGGCTGCATGGAAAGTGGTGCCTCGGCCTCCCCGCGGGTTCTCGTCGTCGACGACGACCCGGACGTCCTCGCCTCGCTGGAGCGCGGCCTGCGGCTGTCCGGCTTCGAGGTCTCCACCGCGGTGGACGGCGCCGAAGCCCTGCGCAGCGCTACCGAGAACCGTCCGGATGCGATCGTGCTGGACATCAACATGCCGGTCCTGGACGGGGTCAGCGTGGTCACCGCGCTGCGCGCCATGGACAACGACGTTCCGGTCTGCGTGCTCTCGGCCCGCACCAGCGTCGACGACCGGGTCGCCGGTCTGGAAGCCGGCGCCGACGACTACCTGGTCAAGCCCTTCGTGTTGCAGGAGCTGGTGGCCCGGGTCAAGGCGCTGCTGCGCCGGCGCGGATCCACCGCGACGTTCTCCTCGGAGACCATCTCGGTGGGCCCGCTGGAGGTCGACATCCCGGGCCGGCGCGCCCGCGTCAACGGCACCGACGTGGACCTGACCAAACGCGAGTTCGACCTGCTGGCGGTGCTGGCCGAGCACAAGACCGCGGTACTGTCCCGCGCGCAGCTCCTCGAGCTGGTGTGGGGCTACGACTTCGCCGCCGACACCAACGTGGTCGACGTGTTCATCGGCTACCTGCGCCGCAAGCTTGAGGCCGGCGGCGCACCGCGGCTGCTGCACACCGTGCGCGGTGTGGGCTTCGTGCTGCGGACCCAGTAGGTCAGACTGACCCCGTGGATTTGAACGACCGGCTGTACCGGATGCTCGGGCTGCCCAAGCGCATCCTGTCACTGCGCTCGATCGTGGTGGTCTCGGCGCTCGGAGTGGTCACGACCGTCATCATCATCGGCACCTGGGTGTGGATCGGTATCACCAACGAGCAGTACAGCCAGCTGGACCGCCGACTGGACTCGATCAGCAGTCTCGGGGACGTCAGCACCCTGCTGTCCAGCGCGATGAAGGCCGACACCGACGCACCGGTGGCCGACCCCGACCTGGTGCGCACCGCTCGCATCGGGGGCGCCACCGTGTCGATCCCCGGTGACATCGTGCTGCCGGAGTTCCCGGACGGCTTCGCCACCACCACCATCAACGGCGTCGAGTACCGGGTGCGCACCTTCACCGCCGGGCAGGCCTCGGTGGCGCTCGGCGCGACCTTGACCGAGACCGAACGGCAGATCAACGCCCAGCACCGACGCGTTCTGCTGATCAGCGGCGGCGTCATCGGCGGCACCCTGGTGGTCGGGTGGGTGATCTCGGCGGTGATGATCACCCCGTTCCGGCGGCTGGCCCAGCAGGCCCGCGCCATCAACGCGCAGTCCAAGCCGGAGGAGGTGCAGGTCCGCGGGGTGTGGGAGGCCACCGAGATCGGCGAGGCCGTCGAGGGCATGCTGGCCCGCATCGGCGACGAGCAGCAGCGCACCAAGGCCGCGCTGGAATCGGCGCGAGACTTCGCCGCGGTGGCCTCGCATGAACTGCGCACCCCGTTGACCGCCATGCGCACCAACCTGGAGGTGCTGGCCACTCTGGACATGCCCGACGAGCAACGCAAAGAGGTGCTGGGCGATGTCATCCGCACCCAGTCGCGGATCGAGGCCACGCTGTCCGCGCTGGAACGCCTCGCGCAGGGGCAGCTGTCCACCTCCGACGACCATGCCCCGGTCGACCTGACCGAGCTGCTCGACCGCGCCGCCCACGACGCCATGCGGGTGTACCCGGACCTCGACGTCTCACTGGTGCCCGCGCCGACGGTGCTCATCCTGGGCCTGGCCGCCGGTCTGCGGCTGGCCGTCGACAACGCGATCGCCAACGCGGTCAAGCACGGCGACGCCAAGCGGGTTCAGCTGTCCGCGGTGAGCTCCCGCGAGGGAGTCGAGATCGCCATCGACGATGACGGCTGCGGGATCCCCGAAGAGGAGCGCACCAAGGTGTTCGAGCGGTTCTCCCGTGGGTCCACCGCATCGCACTCCGGCTCCGGGCTGGGCCTGGCCCTGGTCGCTCAGCAGGCCGAATTGCACGGCGGTACAGCCTCGCTGGAGGAGAGCCCGCTCGGTGGGACCCGGCTGCTGCTGCGCCTGCCCGGCCCGACGAACTAACGGGACCGCTACTCGACGGCGAACCGCTCGTTGCGCAGGCGGTCGAGCGCTCGTCCATCCTCGAGCTCGTCCCGGTTCTCCGGGTGCAGCCAGTAATGCCGGACCATCCAGTACAACGCCGCACCGTTGGGGACGAACCCGCTGGCGTTGTTGATCACAATCGGTTTCGCATCCCTCACGACGAGCACGATCGGATGACGGAGATTCTTGTCCGGAGTCTGGTCGGTGACATCGATGACGTCTTCCCAAGATCCTCGGCGGGTGAACAAAACATCGACCACCTCGAACCCCTCAGCCGTCAACCGAAGATGCCCCATCCCGCGCCGCCGAGCTATCGCGATCAGTCCGCCGAGACAGAAAACCACCAACAGTCCGATAAGAATGGGACTGAAAACCTGCTGTCCACGACTCAACGACAGGTCAACCGCACCTTGCGGAACATAGATAACGTAGGGCAGGCCGGCGAGCAAACCCGATACAAAAACCGCGGCTACAAGCCCTACGGTCAGCGAGTCCGGCAGCAGAACGGTCCCCGCAGAACCCACATCGGGCCGCATCGGTATCGACATGAACCGCAGGCGTGCGGTCAGAAATGCGCTGGATACGCAGAACACCGTGGCCCCGAAAGTGATCACGGCCGTGAGATATTCACCGCGCTGCAATCGATCCACCGTCATCACCACCGCTGCCACTCCCGACGCAGCGAACACCACTAGCGCGAAAGCGATCATCACGCTGCGGTCCCGCCAGTGCACAGGTCGAGTCATCGAGGTCATTTGCAGAACGTTTCGCCGACCTTTGTACCCAACGTGTTCATCCAATCTCCTGCTAGATAGGCGGTGCCGACTGCCAACGCAGGAACCGCTACGGCCTGGCCGAAGGGAACCAGGGAGCCCGCACCCGCACCGGCAGCGCCCCCGCCGATCTCGCCGACGATCTGAAAACCACCCGCGAACCCCGAAACACATGCGTCGTACGGAGTCTCCGCCGAAGCCATTGAATACGCCGTGGTCAAGACGCCCAATGCGGGTCCTCCGAATTTCGCTCCGGCACCGACATTCTTGGTGGCATCCACGTCCAGCATCGGCAGGCTGCCGCCACGCCCGACGTGCGCACTCAGGCCTGTCATGGCACCACCAACCGTCGTGGGCACCGCGCCGGTCAGCAACGGGTTGTCAGGCGGCAGTACGCCGTAGCGGCCATCGGGCAGTGTGAACGCCATCTTGATGACACCGTCCGGGGTTTCCGAACCGTTGAGCATGGTGCCGTCGGCCCACTCGATATCCAGCCGTTTGTTGCCCCACATGTCGATCCATGAATCGGTCGTGGTGATCATCTTGTCGTCGGGATCGTAGTGAGTGGTCGTCATGTGTCGGTGTCCCGGCGGCCCGAATTCCCAGAGGACCTGCTTGCTGCCGTCCTGCATGATCAGTGTCTTCCGCGGCTCGCCGTAATCCCCGCGGTGATTGACGATTTCCTCCTTGACCTCCCGAACGGTCGTTGCCATCTCTTCGCCCCGCATCACGGCCTGCTGAAAAAGCCCGATATGGTTCGAGGGGTTCGGCACTTCGTCATCGGGGCGCTGTAGACCCGCAATCATCAAGCCGCCCAGTCCATCTGTACTGGGCGCGACGAATCCGAGTTCCGCTGCTCCAGCCATCACCGCGTCAGCGACGGCGTCATCAGCGGCACCCACGGCCAGCAACAGTTCATTGATCACCGCCTGCTCGGCCTCGATCAACGCCATCAGCGCTGCGACCTTCTCCTCCGACATCGGCGCCGCCTTGATCAGCACGACCCACCCATCAGAGACGTACAAGTCTCCCCTGTCGATCTCGTCGGCTTTGTTCAACAGCCCTGTTCGGGCCCCTCCGATCGAACCCGCACCATCGACGAACTCCTGGCCGATCTTCCCGTTGTGCTCCGCGAAATCACGTGTCTGCTCCGTCGCCCTGCCGAACATTTTGTCGGCTTCGTCGTGAGCCGCTCCCGACCACGCCTTGGTCTCCGGCATCACACCGAGGTTGTCTCGGACCCGCACCACAGCATCGTCAACCGCCTGGCCACCGGCTTTGATGTGCGCGCCGGTGAACGACAAGGAGTCGGGATTCCACCGTTCAAGCCGAGAGCGTGACGGCAGCATGGTTCAGAAGATTCCTTCGAAAGTCGAAACCAGACCGGAGTCCGTCCCCCCGTTTCCGCCGACATCCCCCTCGATGATCAGTCCCGACGCGACATCGACCTGACCGGCGAAGGCACGCAGAATCTCGGGGTCGACCTCCACCAGCAACCTCCGTTCACGTGCGCTGCAAGCCCTCAGTCAACAACCTACGTGAGCTCAGCGACCCGCCCGATCACCAATTTCCGGGCTGCGTGAGTTGGCTAGCGTGAGGACCTCCGCACCGTCAACGCCAACGTCAGAACGAATCCGAGCAGGAACGACAGCGCCAGCAACGCCATGCTCATGAGGGCTCGTCCTCACTCGCCGGTTTGATCAGCAGCACGGTGGCACCCCAGGCCACCGCGGAGCCGGCGACGAACGCCAGCAGATACCAGAACCACTCCAGCACGAATTCCACGCCGTTCCCCTCAGCTGACCGTGATCTCGACGCGCCGGTTCTGCGCCCGGCCCGCCTCGGTGTCGTTGCCCGCGATCGGTTCGGTCGCGCCGGCGCCGGACGAGGTCACCCGATCCGCCGACACCCCTTGCCGAATGAAGGCGTCGGCAACGGCTTTCGCTTGTCGGGCGCTCAACTCGATGCCGGCCGCATCGGCGACGGTGTCATCGGTGTGCCCGGTGATCGACACCCGCGCCTGCGGGCAGGCCTTCAGCTCCTTGACCAACTCGGCGATCAGCGGTGCCGAGCTCTCCGCGATCCGGGCCCCGCCGGCCTCGTACTGGATCGGGGTGCGCAGCAGACCCGAGATGTCCTGCTGCAGGTCGGCACACTCCCCGCTCAACCCAGGGCTCACCGGTGCCTGCGGAGGCGCGAATCCCGGTGTGATCACCGCGATGTCGTCCACCACCGCCAGATCGGGCCAGGCGGCCTGCACGGCATCCTCCACCCGGGCGGTGACGTCCTCGGATTCGGCGGTGCCGGTGAGGATGACGTCCCCGCCGTTGATGCTGAACCCGAAGTCCGGCAACGGCGACCCCGCGATCAGCACACCGTCGAGCCCGGTCAGATCGGGCGCGGTGATACCACCGATGACGCTCAGCAGATCGATGACGTTCGACCCCGGCAGCAACGTCCGCACCCGGTCCAGGGCAAAGGTTCTGGTCGGTTCGTCGGGCACCTGACCGCTGACGACGACGTCATCGTTACTGTGCTGCAACGAGAATGGCGCCATCACCACGCCTGCGCGGCCGTTCGCCGGGGTCAAGGTCGGTGCGGTGCTGATCATCGGGTTCGGCAGCGCCGAGTCCGATGTGTCGTCGCGGACCGCGGTCCCGATCAGTGCGAGGGCCAGCGGCACCACGATGAGTGCCGCCAGCCATCCCGCACCCGGCGGACGCCGATGGAAGTCGGTCGAGCCCGGCACCGGCTAGCGTGCGGCCAGCAGGTCGATCACGAAGATCAGGGTCTTGCCGGACAGCTGGTGCCCGCCGCCGGCCGGTCCGTACGCCAGCTCCGGCGGGATGGTCAGCTTGCGCCGTCCACCCACACGCATGCCGGGGATGCCGTCCTGCCAGCCCTGGATCAGCCCGCGCAACGGGAACGAGATGGCCTCACCGCGGTTCCAGGAACTGTCGAACTCTTCACCGGTGTCGTATTCCACGCCGATGTAGTGCACCTGCACGGTGCCGCCCGGCACCGCTTCGGCGCCGTCGCCGACCGTCACGTCTTCGATGACCAGCTCGGTGGGCGCCGGGCCATCGGGAAATTCAATCTCGGGTTTCGTTGCCATGGTTTCCTACCGTAGTCGGGCAGACTTGGCGTGTGGCCGCAGACCAAGACATCGTCATCGTCGGAGGTGGGCACAACGGCCTCGTCGCCGCTGCGTACCTGGCCCGTGCGGGTCGCCGGGTCACCCTGTTGGAACGGCTCGACCATGTGGGTGGCGCGGCGGTGTCGGCGCACGCCTTCGACGGCATCGACGCGCGGTTGTCCCGCTACTCCTATCTGGTGAGCCTGCTGCCCCGGCGCATCATCGACGACCTCGGCGCACGGATCCGGCTGGCTCGCCGGCGCGCGTCGTCCTACACCCCGGATCCGGCCACCCGGGGCGCCACCGGACTGCTGATCGGAGCGCGAAACACCTTCGCGGCCATCGGCGCCGGAAGCGACGAGGCCCGGTTCACCGAGTTCTACCGGCGCGCGCAGCTGGTGACCGCGGCGGTGTGGCCCACGCTGCTGTCCCCGCTGAGCACCCGCTCGGCCATCCGGGACCGGGTGCTGAGCTCGGCGGACCCGGCCGCTGCCGCCGGCTGGGAGACCCTGATCAACACCCCGATCGGCCGCGCCATCGCCGAGTCGGTGCACAACGACCTGGTGCGCGGGGTGATCGCCACCGATGCGCTGATCGGTACCTTCGCCGCCACCGACGACCCGTCGCTGATCCAGAACATCTGCTTCCTGTATCACCTGATCGGCGGCGGCACCGGCGACTGGGACGTCCCGGTCGGCGGGATGGGTGCGGTCACCGGCGCGCTCACCGCGGCCGCCAGCGGCTTCGGCGCCGAGATCATCACCGGGGCCGAGGTGTATGCGATCAGCCCCGACGGTGATGTGCGCTACCGCACCCAGGATGGCGAGCACACCGTGCACGGTAGGCATGTCCTCGCCGGGGTCACCCCGGCGGTGCTGGCACGACTGCTCGGGGAGCCCGAGCCGGAAACCGCTCCGGGATCGCAGATCAAGGTCAACCTGATGCTCGAACGGCTGCCCCGGTTGCGCGACCAGTGGGTGGGCCCGGAGCAGGCCTTCGCCGGCACCTTCCACATCAACGAGACCATGCGGCAGCTGGACACCGCCTACGCCACGGCGGCCGCCGGTGAGCTGCCCGATCCGCTGCCGTGCGAGGTGTACTGCCACTCACTGACCGACCCGAGCATCCTGTCCGAACCATTGCGCAGCAGCGGTGCCCATACCCTGACGGTGTTCGGCCTGCACACCCCGCACCGCCTGCTCGAGGATCTGGACCCGGACACCAAGCGCATCAAACTTACTGCGGCAGCTCTACATTCGCTGAATTCGGTGTTGGCCGAGCCGATTCAGGACGTCGTGATGACCGACGCGGACGGCCGTCCGTGCGTGGAGGCCAAGACCACCGGCGACCTGGAGGACGCGCTCGGCATGACGGCGGGCAACATCTTCCACGGCGCGCTGGGCTGGCCGTTCGCCGAGGACGACGAGGACCTGGACACCCCGGCCAAACGCTGGGGCGTGGCAACCGGGCACGATGCGATCCTGTTGTGCGGGTCGGGGGCTCGGCGCGGCGGCGCAGTGTCGGGTATCGGTGGGCACAACGCGGCGATGGCCGTGCTGGAGAGCTAGCTCAACTTCCCCAGAAGATCCTGCAGCGCAACGAGATCCGTCTTACTCAAGGCCGCTACCACCGGGGGCGCGGGATCCTCGACGGCGTCGATCCGGGCGAGCAGCTCGCGCCCACGGGCGGTGAGCGAGACCGTCTTCGACCGTCGATCACCCGGATCGGTCTGCCGGATCACCAGCCCGCGCTCCTCCAGATCGTTGACCGCGACGGTGGCCGCGGGGGCGTCCATGGCGGCCGCCTCGGCCACCCCCTTGACCGTCATCGGCTCACTCGCAAGCCTTTTGAGGACCCGGATGCGGCTGAACGGCAGACCGGACTGCTCGATGACGGCCCGTTTCCAGCCGTCCCGGTTCTGGTGGACCACCGCGGCCATCCGGCGCCATACGTCGTCGGCGAGTTCAGACATCGGTGGCCGCCTTGCTCCCCGGACCGGCTGGGGCGTCGATGAGCGGGGCCAGCCGCCGGGCCGAGTCCATGGCCCGCGCCGAGGTGGACACCACGCCGAGGACCACGATCACCATCCCGAGGGCGGCGCACAACAACCACAGCGGGCGGGCCGATGCGGCGAAGTCACCGTGCCCGGCCAGGGCGGCGCCGGCCACCGAACCGCACAGCGCCACACCGATACTCACGCCGATCTGGCGGCTGGTGCTGGTCACCGCGGAGGCGGCGCCGGCCCGGTCCAACGGCATCCCGCTGACCGCCGTATTGGTGATCGGCGCGTTGACCATGGAGAAGCCGATGCCGAAGACCGCGAACACCGCCATCAGCGACCACACCGGCGCCGACTCACCCAGCAGTGCCAGCACGATGGAGGCCGTCACGATCATCACCCCGGACACCAGCAGCGACGGACGGGCCCCGTACCGGCCCACCAGCCGTCCCGACAGCGGGGAGAACACCAGGGCGCCGACCGCGATCGGCAGGTAGATCAGCCCGGTCTGCATGGCGGAGAAGCCGCGCGCACCCTGCAGGTAGAGCGACATCATGAACAGCAGCGCACCCCAGGAGGCGAACGCGCAGATCGCGATCACGGTCGCCGACGCGAACGGCACACTACGGAAGAAACGCAGGTCGATGAACGGGTCCGTCCGCCGCGCCTCGTAGCGCAGGAATGCCACGAAGGTCAGCACCGCGACGACGGCCGCGACGACGACGCGGGGGTGACCCCAGCCCAACGCGGGCCCTTCGATGAGGGCGAACACCATGCCGAACAGGAACGCCACGGCCAGCGCCTGCCCGATGGGGTCGATGGTGCGCATGGTCGCCGACCGGGTCTCCGGGACGAAGATCGCGGTCAGCACGAGGGCCGCCAGACAGATCGGCAGGTTGATCCAGAACACCGCCCGCCAGCTGATCAGGTGGATGAGCAGCCCGCCCACCGTCGGGCCGAGGGCCATGGAGATGCCCACGACCCCACCCCACACACCGATGGCACGGGCGCGTTCGACGGGCCCGGTGAACACCTGGGAGATGATGGACAGCGCCACCGGATTGAGCATCGAGCCGCCGACGGCCTGCAGGAAGCGCGCGGCGATCAGGGCGTCTATGCCCGGGGCGAGACTGCACAGCAGCGAGCCGAGCGCGAAGACGACCAGGCCGGTCTGGAACACCCGGCGCCGCCCCAACCGGTCCCCCATGGCGCCGGACAGCATCAGCAGCGAGGCCAGCACCAGGGTGTAGATGTCGATGACCCACTGCAACTGGGATGCGGTGGCCCCGAGATCCGTCTGGATGGACGGGATGGCGACGTTGACGATGGTCGCGTCCATCGACACGATCAGCAGGCTCAGACAGCACGACGCGAGGACGATCGCCTTACGCCGGGGCGTCAGCGTGCTGATGGTTTCATTCACGCAACTATTGTGAATCTACAACTGTTGCTGGTCAAACAGCATTCCGCCGAGATCGACGAAAGGACGAAAACCACTCGACCTTTTGCACCCGTTTGTTCGTTTGGGCGAAAAGGGGTCAGCGGCCGGACAGGTCCACGTAATCGCGCTCGGTGTAGCCGGTGTAGATCTGGCGCGGACGGCCGATCTTGCCCGGCTCGGAGTGCATCTCCCGCCAGTGCGCGATCCAGCCGGGCAGCCGGCCGAGCGCGAACAGCACGGTGAACATGCGGGTCGGGAAGCCCATCGCCCGGTAGATCACGCCGGTGTAGTAGTCGACGTTCGGGTAGAGCTTGCGCTCCACGAAGAAGTCGTCGGTCAGCGCGATCTCTTCGAGCTGCTTGGCGATGTCGAGCAGCGGATCGTCCACACCGAGCTTGGCCAGGATCTTGTCGGCCTGCTCCTTGACGATGCGGGCGCGGGGATCGTAGTTCTTGTAGACCCGGTGCCCGAAGCCCATCAGCTTCACGCCGTCCTCGCGGTTCTTGACCTTGCGGACGAACTCCTTGACGTCGCCGTCGGAGTTCTGGATCTTGGTCAGCATCTCCAGCACGGCCTGGTTGGCGCCGCCGTGCAGCGGGCCCCACAGCGCGTTGATGCCACCGGAGATCGAGGTGAACAGGTTGGCCTGCGAGGAGCCGACCAGGCGCACCGTCGAGGTCGAGCAGTTCTGCTCGTGGTCGGCGTGCAGGATCAGCAGCATGTCCAGGGCCCGCACGATCTCCGGGTCGACCTCGTACGGCTCGGCCGGGAAGCCGAACGTCATGCGCAGGAAGTTCTCCACCAGCGTCAGCGAGTTGTCCGGGTACAGGAACGGCTGCCCCTCGGACTTCTTGTAGGCGTAGGCGGCGATCGTCGGCAGCTTGGCCAGCAGACGGATCGTCGACAGCTCGACCTGCTTCTTGTCCAGCGGGTCCAGCGAGTCCTGGTAGTAGGCGCTGAGCGCGTTCACCGCGCTCGACAGCACCGGCATCGGGTGCGCGTTGCGCGGGAACCCGTCGAAGAACCGCTTGAGGTCCTCGTGCAGCAGGGTGTGCCGCTGGATCTGGTTGGTGAACGAGGCCAGCTCGTCGGTGGTCGGCAGTTCACCGTAAATCAGCAGGTAGCTGACCTCGATGAAGGTCGACTGCTCGGCGAGCTGCTCGATCGGGTAGCCCCGGTAGCGCAGGATGCCGGCGTCACCGTCGATGTAGGTGATCGCACTCTTGGTCGAGGACGTGTTGACGAAACCACCGTCGAACGTGGTGTAACCGGTCTTCGCCAGCAGCGGCCCCAGCGCGATGCCGTCGGAGCCCTCTGTGGCGCGCACGATCTCCAAGTCCAGGGAGCCACCCGGATAGGACAGGGTGGCTTTCTCGTCAGGGCTGGAGTTGTCTGCCACTGGAACCCCTTCTCTGGGCGTCGGGAGGAGTGAGGCGGGCGGAACCCGTCTCTTGATACTGGACGGTAGTCGCTAACAATCCGGCACGCTTGCGGGGGGTTGCCGGTCGGGGGTTTCGGCCGCCTGCGCCCCCCTGGTCCACGGGCCCCACGTCCGGGTGAAGGTCTCATATGCTGCGGTGATCCGAGCGCCGAGGATCTGAGGTTCGATCGGCGGATT
Source organism: Mycolicibacterium diernhoferi (assembly GCF_019456655.1). Lineage (NCBI taxonomy): Bacteria > Bacillati > Actinomycetota > Actinomycetes > Mycobacteriales > Mycobacteriaceae > Mycobacterium > Mycolicibacterium diernhoferi. The sequence goes on from NZ_CP080332.1 coordinate 5,128,182, forward strand.
TCCCGGGGTCCCCAACCCCCGGGTCGCCGCGTTCATGATCGCGGTCCAGTTCGAGATCCGGACCAGCGCCGCCATCCGGTGGAAGTCCGGTGTGGGCCGGCCGTCCGGCCCCGGCGCCAGCACCTGCAGGTGGGCTCGCAGCATCGCCTCGTACTCGGTGATGTCGGTGGGCAGCGTCTCGATCAGCGAGGCGATGACGTCCGCGGTCTCCTCGACGATCGCGAAGAACACCGCCTCCTTGGTCGGGAAGTACCGGGAGAAGGTGCGCGGGGACACGTCGGCGGCGGCCGCGATCTGTTCGACCGTGGTGTTGTCGAACCCCTGCTTCTCGCACAATTCGGCCGCGGTCTCGATCAGGGTGGCCCTGGTTCTGAGTTTCTTGCGTTCCCGCAGCCCGCTGACCGGACGCTCAGGCATTCGTCACGACGTCCGCGCCACCCGGGCCGGTGCTGAACAGCTCGGCGGCGAAGCCGGCCACCTGCTCACACGCCTCGTTGATGCGCTCGATCATCAGGGCCGGCCCCAGCGGCGCCCCTTCGGCGTCGGCGACCAGATCGGCACAGGCGGTGACGATGAGCACGGAGAACACCGAGAGACCGAGTTGCAGCCTGCGGTCACCGATCTCGACGCCCATCAGCTTGGCGAGAGCACCGGCCACCACTGTCGACCGGTATTCGAATGCGCTCTGCTGCAAGGCATTCGCGTTGTTGAAGATCCGCAGGATGAGCGCCACCCGATCGCTGGTGACGGCACCGCCCCGGCGGTCGAGCACCCTGGTCAGCACCGCGGTGTGCGCCGACCGCAGCGCCTCGATCGGGCCGGTGCCGTGCGGCAGCCGGCCGACTTCGACGGCGACCTGCTCGGAGACGTCGTCCAGGAGTGTCAGGAAGACTGCCTCTTTGGTGGCGAAGTACCGGCTGTAGGTACGCGGGGATACCTCGGCGGCCGCCGCGATCTGATCGACGGTGGTGTGCTCGTAGCCCTGTTCCAGACAAAGCCGTAGCGCCGCATCGATGAGGATCGCTCGAGTGCGTTGCTTCTTTCTCTCCCGCAAACCGAGATCGGTTCCCCTGCTCGCGCCGGACACGACGGTCATCCTAACCTGCGGGGCCGAGAGTCCACGCATCGTACGCAGGTGAACGTTGCGCGACGCGAAAACCCTACGGTTGCAGCCTCTGCACCCGCCCGTCGGCCGGAGTGACCCGAATCCTGTTATGCACGCGGTTTTCCCGGCCCTGCCAGAACTCGACAACCTCGGGCTCGATCAGGTATCCGCCCCAATTCGGCGGTACCGGAACCTGTTCGACGTCGGCAAAGCGTGCGCTGACGTCGGCGAGCCGTTCCAGCAGCGCCGCCCGGGACTCGATCGGCGCGGACTGCCTCGAGGCCCAGGCACCCAACTGCGAACCACGTGGACGCTTGGACCAGTAGTCCGCCGTCTCCTGCGCGGACACCCGGATCACCGGTCCGCGCACATGAATCTGGCGTCCGAGGCCGTACCACGGGAACGTCGCCGAGGCATACGGCTGTATTGCCAACTGCTCACCCTTTGCCGAGTCGTAGTTGGTGAAGAACGTGATCCCGTTTTCTTCGGCGCTCTTGCACAGCACGGTGCGGGTGACCGGACGCCCCTGCGCGTCGACGGTGCCGACCACCATCGCGTTGGGTTCGGACAGCCCGGCCGCGTGCGCGTCGGCCAGCCACTGGTGGAACAACACCACCCAGCCCTGCGCGACCCAGTCGGCATCCAGATCCGGGCTGCCGTCCTTTTCCACCGATCCGTATTCCGCGCGCATCCGCGCCAGCTGTTCGGGTCCCATGCGCGAAACGGTACGCCCACCTCGAACGCGGGCGATCGGTGCGAGAATCGGCGTATGTCAGAGCAGTCACCGATTCCCGACGATTTCACGCCCGGCCTCGAAGGAGTGGTGGCGTTCACCACCGAGATCGCCGAGCCGGACAAGGACGGCGGCGCCCTGCGCTACCGCGGTGTCGACATCGAGGACCTGGTGACCGGCCGGGTCACCTTCGGCGATGTGTGGGGACTACTGGTCGACGGCGATTTCGAGAACCCGCTACCGCCGGCCGAACCCTTCCCGCTGCCCATCCGCTCCGGCGATGTCCGGGTCGACGTGCAGGCGGGATTGGCCATGCTGGCCCCCATCTGGGGGTACGCACCGATGCTCGACATCGACGACGGTACCGCGCGGGAACAGCTCGCCCGGTCCTCGGCGATGGCGCTGTCCTACGTCGCGCAGTCCGCGCGGGGTATGCACAAGCCTGCGGTGCCGCAGCGGTCGATCGACGAATGCTCCACCGTCACCGGACGTTTCATGACCCGCTGGCAGGGCGAACCGAACCCGCGGCATGTCGAGGCCATCGATACCTACTGGGTGACCGCCGCCGAGCACGGGATGAACGCCTCCACCTTCACCGCGCGGGTGATCGCCTCCACCGGCGCCGATGTGGCGGCCGCGTTGTCCGGCGCGGTCGGCGCGATGAGCGGCCCGCTGCACGGCGGGGCACCGGCGCGGGTGCTGCCGATGCTCGAGGACGCCGAGCACGCCGGCGATGCCCGCGTGGTGGTGAAGGCCATCCTGGACCGCAAGGACAAGTTGATGGGCTTCGGGCACCGGGTGTACCGGTCCGAGGATCCGCGCGCCCGGGTGCTGCGGGCCACGGCACAGCGCCTCGGGGTGCCCCGGTTCGAGGTGGCGGCCGCTTTCGAACAGGCGGCGCTCGCCGAACTGCGCGAACGCCGGCCCGACCGTGCCATCGAGACCAATGTCGAGTTCTGGGCCGCGGTCATCCTGGACTTCGCCGGGGTGCCGCCGCAGACGATGCCGGCGATGTTCACCTGCGGGCGCACCGCCGGCTGGTGCGCGCACATCATGGAGCAGAAACGGCTGGGCAAGCTGGTGCGCCCGTCGGCGGTGTACGTCGGGCCGGGGCCCCGCCCGGCGTCCTCGGTCACCGGATGGGAGCGCATCGACCACTCATGACCACTTCGGTATTCGCCTCGGCGGTAACGGCTTTCACCCAGTTGACAGGTGATCTTCCCGAGACGTGCTGGGACCGACCCGGGCTGGGCGACTGGGATATGCGGGCACTGGTCGGGCACACCTCGCGCTCACTGATCACCGTGAGCGAATACCTTCGGACCCCCGCCGAACGGGAGGACGTCACCGACGCCGTCGCCTACTACGTGTGGGTCCGGGAGTACACCGGGGCTGCGGGGGCCGAGGCCGTCACCGAACGTGGCCGCGCGGCCGGGCGCGATCTCGGATCCGATCCGGTGGCCACGGTCGACGGGCTCGCCGCCCGGGCACTGGCCGATGTGCAGGCCGCCGGGGACCCGGTGATCAGTGTCATCGGCGGGTTGGGCATCCGGTTGTCGAACTATCTGCAGACCCGGGTCTTCGAATTGGCGGTGCACGGTCTGGACATCGCCCGCGCCGCCGGCTGCGAATTCGCACTGCCGCCCGATGTGCTGGAGCAGGCCACCGTGCTGGCGGCCCGGGTGGCCGTCCGGCTGGGTCAGGGCGAGACGGTGCTGACGGCGCTGACCGGCAGGTCCGCGCTGCCGCCGGGGTACTCGGTGGTCTGAGGGCGCCGCCAGCACACCGACGCCCAGATGGGCGACGCCGCCACCATGGTGAACGGCGTCGCAACCGGGAATTCTTCGTTCTCCGAATGTAATTCGGCGCGACGCACGATGGTCGCCAGGGCCAGCGTCGCCTCCAGCATGGCGAAGTGGTCGCCGATGCATGATCGTGGCCCCGCCCCGAACGGTAGGTACTGCCATCGGTTCAGGCGCTTGGCGACCTCCGGGCGGAAACGCTCCGGGTCGAACATCAGCGGGTCGTCCCACAACTGCGGATCGCGCTGCACGGCGTAGATCCCGAACAGCAGGACGGTTCCCGCCGCGACGCGGTGACCGTCGACGACGACGTCACGCACCGCCACCCGGGCCGCACCGGGCGCGGGCGGGCACAGCCGCAACGCCTCCCGCAGCACCTGCACGGTGTAACCCAGGTCGGCGATGTCGGCGCAGGTCAGTTCCCGGTCCCCCAACTCGGCCACCTCGGCGCGCACGGCCTCCTGGATCTGCGGGTTGCGACCCAGCTGCCACAGTGCATACGTCAGGGTGGTCGCGGTGGTGTCGTGCCCGGCAGCGATGAACACGACGAGCTCGTCGCGGATCTCCTCATCGGTGAGGCCGCGGCCGGTCACCGGATCCTTCGCGGCCAGCAGCGCACGCACCAGGGGGGCATCGAAGTCCGGGGCGGCGCGGCAGGCGGCCAGCACATCGGTGGCCAGCCCCCGCAGCGCCGCGGCGGCGGCCCGGGCCCGGGCGCGGGCCGGTGTCGGCAGCCAGCGCGGGGCCCGGATCGGGGCGGTCGCGCGGTCGGCGATGTAGGTGAGCACCTCCCGCAGCGGTTCGCCGATGGCGTCGGCACGCTGGTCCAGGTCGATGCCGAGTACCGAACGTCCGAGCGCCCGCAGGGTCAGCCGCCGGCATTCGAAGTCGAGATCGAGGCGCTGGCCCTCCTCCCAGGTATCCACCACCGCATGCGCGGCCTGCGCCATGTGCCCGCCGAAGGCCTCGACGTGCTTCTTGGTGAACAGTGGCTGCAGCGCCCGCCGGCGCGGCAGCCACTCGTCATGCATGAGGTCGAACAGATTGCCGCCGAGCACGTGACGCATCTCCCGGTGCAACATGGTCTTGTCCACGAACGTGTCCGGTCGGCCCAGCACGTCACGACCGCCTTGCGGTGAGTTGGTCACCACCAGTTCCGGCATCAACCAGCGGGGGCCGAGTTTGACCCGGGTCACCGGCCCGCCGGAATCGCGGAACATCTCGAAACCGGCGTTGAAGGACCGAAGTGCCTTCATCTGATCGCGGTAGGGCATCGGGTTGCGCGGGACCCAGGGCAGCTCATCGTTTTGCCTCATGTTTGCCAGCGTGTCCGCCGGACACTGCCCGCCATAGCGTAGTCGGATACCTGTTTTCCTTCTGTTTTCGTCCGCGGCGATGAGATCGGCCCGTCCGCCGGGTCTAACCGATCGTCAGTTGCCGCGAATCAGGAGGATGCCATGCCCATCGAGATAACCCCCGCCGTCATGCCGCACCTCGTCGTCGATGACGGCGCCGCTGCCATCGACTTCTACGTCAAGGCGTTCGGGGCCACCGAGCTGGGCCGGATGCCCGGACCGGACGGCCGGCTGGTGCACGGGGCGGTGCAGATCAACGGGGGCACCGTGATGCTGGCCGACGATTACCCGGAGTACTGCGACGGGCAGTCCGAGACCCCGAAGGCGCTGGGCGGGACGCCGGTGACCATCCACCTCGTCGTGCCCGATGTGGACGCCGCGTTTGCCCGCGCGGTCGAGGCCGGCGCGGAGGTGGTGATGCCGGTGGAGGACATGTTCTGGGGTGACCGCTACGGCGTGCTGCGCGACCCGTTCGGCCACAAGTGGTCGCTGGGCCAGCCGGTGCGCGAGGTGAGCGAGGAGGAACTGCAGACGGCTATGCAGCAATTCTCGTGAGCCCGAGGTAGAGCGCCAACAGGCTCGCCGGCAGGGCGTTCGCCTTGGTGATCTGGCTGATCGCGGCGATGCTGGCGGGCTTGGGGGTGCGTTCCAGTTCCGGGGTGTTCGGGTCCGAGCCGTACAGCCCGAATTGCAGGTGGTAGCCGTCGGCCCACTCCACATTGTCGACGAAGGACCAGTAGGTGTAGCCGCGGATGTCGGCGCCGTGCGCCACCAGGTCCTGCACCACCGCGAGGTGGTTGACGATGTAGGGCGGGCGCTTCGTGTCCCCGCTGTCGGCGACGCCGTTCTCGGTGATCCACAGCGGTTTGCCATAGGAGGCAGCGACTTCGAGCACCTCCCGGAAACCGCCCGGATCCATCGGCTGGTTGAAGTCGCTGCAGGTCGGCGACGAGGCCTGGCAGCGGAACGGGATGCCCTGCAGGAAGTTGTATCCGGGCAACGGCGCGAACCCGAACCCGCCCATCGGCTGCGTCCCGTAGTACTGCACGCCGAGGAAGTCGACCTTGTCCGCGAAGTCGGGGCGGATCTCGTCGGCGGTCTTGACCCCGTCGAAGTTCGCGTCCACCCAGCCGTGGATGACCGCGTTGGGCACCCACTGGTTGAACACCTTGTTCCAGGCGTCGGCGGCTGCGATGTCGTTCGTGTTGAGGGGATTGGCCGGCCGCGCCGGGATCATGTTGTTGGCGATCCCGACGAAGGCGGTGTCATCCCACTTGTGGATGGCGTCATAGGCCGCGACGTGCCCCTTGGCCTCGTTGATCACGAACCGGGCCGCCAGGTCGGGGCGCAGCACCCCGGGCGGCCAGCTCGGCACCAGCCCGGGGATGGCCAGGAGCTCGGTGAGCAGGGGCGGGAACGGTTCGTTCAGCGTCACCCAGTTGTCCACCTGGTCGCCGTAGGTCCAGGCCAGGAAGGCAGCGTACTTCTCGAACTCGACCGGCGTCTCGGCCGAGAGCCAGCCGGCTTTCGGGGCGGGCAGACCCAATTGGATGAGCGGGCGAGCGGTGATCGGGTCGTGGATCCACACCGGCAGGGTGAAGTGGTTGACGGTGACCAGCGGCTCCAGTCCGTGCGCGCGCAGTGAATCGAACACCGCCCGGTAGTGGGCGACCTCGACCGGGTCGGCCAACGCCTGCAGGGCCTGCAGGTCGGCCAGGCTCACTCCACCGCCCTCATCCGAGATGTCTACGGACGCAGTGGAGTTCGGGAAGATCCGGCTCCATTCGATGGACATCCGGAAGGTGTTCATCCCGAGTTCGTTCTTGGCCAGTGCCGCGTCGGAATCGTAGGAGACGTAGGTGCCGGGCCCGTTCTCCGGAACGCCCTTGGTGAGCCCGAGCCACTGATTGAGCGGATGGTGCACCCACTTGTACCAGTCGGAGTTGGGGTCGACCGGGGATCCGGGCCCGCCCTCGGCCTGGAACCCGGCGTGCGCCACGCCCCAGTAGAAGTCGTCGGGGAAGGACAGGTCGACCCCCTCGACCGGATCGACGGTGACGGTGATGGTGCGGGCCACCGCGTGCCCGCCGCCGGGGCGCAGCAGGTTACCGAGGATCGGGATGTGCGCCAGGATGCCCAGCGGGCCGTGCCAGTGCACGCCGGCGCGCTGGTCGTCGGCGACGACCGTGAACGTGTCGGTGCCACCGACGGCCGCCATCGCGTTGGTCGGCCGGTAGATGAAATCACCTGTGGTTTCGTTGATCTGGACGGTGCCACCGTTGCGCGGCCGGCCGACCACCGAGAATTTCAGCGGGTCCCCGTCGGGATCGGAGATGCCCGCGTTGCCGAGCACCAGCCCGGTGGTGGTCTGGGTGGTCTCACCGACGTCCTCGATCCGTGGGGTGGCGTTGAACAGTTCCCGGCGCACCCAGGCCAGCACCGCCCATGCCGACGGCGGGCCGACGGGCCCGGCCGGCAGCCCCGCCGCGAACGGCGCGAGGACGGCGCCGACCAGGCTGCGGACCACGTTGATCGCGTAGCGGATCGCGGTGGCCGGGTTGGGCAGGGTGGATGTCCACGTCACGGGCGCCTTGGCAGCGGAGACCAGGGCGGCGGTGTCGGACCCGGTCGGGATCGCGACCGTAGTCTGTCTCGGTGCAACCGGGGGCGTCTCGGACATCGAGCTGGTGGCCACGCGCGTATCGGTGTTGTCGTCCGAGGTGGCCTCGACCCGGGCTTCGGTCCTGGTTTCGGCCCGGAGCGCTGATCGGCGCTGCGCAGCGGACCTGCGGCTGCTCTTCCGTTCCTGGCGTGTTTCGGGTTCGGCCTCGGCCTCGGCAGCCTCCGGAATCTGCGCAGCGTCGGGTTCGGGTTCGGGAGCCTGGAGGTCCGGCTTGCTCTCGGGCTTCGACTCCGACTCCGCCTCCGAGTCCGATGTCGGTACCGAGTCCGATGTCGAGGCCGAGTCCGTCGCCGAACGCTCCGTCGCCGAACTCTCCGTCCCGGGGTCCGCCCATGCCGGCCCCGCGGACCCCAGCCCGCCGGCCGACCAGATGCCGATCACCACTGCGACACTCGCGACCCGACCGCTACCCATGCACTTTGCTTACACGGTCGGTGCCCGCGCTACCGGACTTTCACAGAGGTTAGCGGAGCAATCCGGCCAGCAGGCGCTTGTGCACCGGCGGCCGGGGCGCGGTCGCCGCCGCGGCCAGCATGTCGGCGATGTCGGTGAACTTGTCCCGGGGTCGCTGCCCGCCGCCACGGGCGATCTCCGCGGCGTCGATGGCACGCCAGCCCGCGGCGTCAACAACCGCGGGCCGGCGGCTTCGGACCAGCTTGTCCAGCGCCGCCGGCGTATGGGCCGGGTCGCCGAGCCGTCCTCGGTTGTAGTCCTCCACCAGGTTGCGCACCGTCTCGGCGGCACAGGATTTGTTGGTCCCGATGAACCCGGTCGGGCCACGTTTGATCCAGCCCGCCACGTACGCACCGGCAGCGTCGAGCACCCGGCCACCGTCGTTGGGCACCACCGCGGCGTCCTCGTCGAACGGCAGGTCGGCGATCGCCTTGCCGCGGTAGCCGATCGAGGTCAGCACCATGCCGGCGTCCACCACCCGGGTCCGGTCGGTCCCGGTGACGGTGAACTCGATCCCGGTGACCCGCTGATCGCCCAGAACCCGCTGCGGAGTCATGTTGTAGGCGAACCGGATTCGGGGCCCGGTGATCGGTGCCGAGGCGTCCCCCAGCTTGGCCAGGATCTCCAGTTTGTTGCGGGTAAGCCGGTCCTGCTCGGTGGCCAGGTCGGCGAGCACCAGTTGGTGGTCGGCGGCGTCGAGGACGACCTCAGAGCAAGACGTCAACCCGATCAGTTCCGGGAGCGTGAACGCCGAGAACGCCGGCCCGCGCCGGGCCGCGATCACCACCTCGGAGACTTTGGACGACCGCAGTGCTGCCAACGCATGACCAGCGATATCGGTGCGGGCCAAAGCATCTGGATCCATCGTCAGGATGCGCGCCACGTCGAGCGCGACGTTGCCGTTGCCGACGATGACCACCCGCTCATGACCGAGATCGACGGGCAGATCGGCCTGGTCGGGATGGCCGTTGAACCAGGCCACCACCTCGGTGGCGGTCCCGGCGCCCGGCAGGTCCATGCCGTCGATGGCCAGCCGTCGGTCATCGGGTGCGCCGACGGCGTAAAGCACCGCGTGATGGTGTTCGAGCAGGTCTGCGTGGCTGAGGTGCTCACCCACCTCGACGTTCAGGAACATTCGCAGCCCCGGTTCCGCGGCGATCTTGTCGAACAACCGGGTCACCCGCTTGGTGCTCTGATGGTCCGGCGCCACCCCCGCCCGCACCAATCCATAAGGCGTGGGTAGCTTTTCGAACATGTTCACCCGGACCCCACGCTGGGTGAGCAGCTCGTCGGCGGCATACATCGCGGCCGGCCCGGTTCCGACGATCGCGACCGTCAGCGGGCCGCTGCGCCGCACATCGATCTTCGGGGCCACCAGCACCGGGGCCAGCTTCGACGTCGGCGGCAGCTTCCCCTCCCGCTTGGGATAGAAACCGGCGTTCAGTTCGATGAAGGGCAGTTGGTTCTCGGTCAGCTTGGTGTCCGGCGAGATGGCCCCGACCGGGCATGCGCTGACGCAGGCGCCGCAGTCCACGCACGCGTCCGGATCGATGAACAACATCTCTGCGGTCGCGAACCCCGGCTCATCCGGTGAGGGATGGATGCAGTTGACCGGGCAGGCATAGACACAGGACCCGTCGCTGCAACACGACTGGGTGATGACATGTGGCATGCGCGGGCCTAGGCGACCGACACCAGGTGCTCGCGCTGCGGCTCGCTCCGGTAGCGGCTGGCGGGACCGTCGATCTTGCAGATCTTCCAGATCAGCTTCGCCAGCGGGTTCATCAGGCCCGTGTCCTCACACAGCATGCGGACGTCGGAGAACATGTCGCGCAACATCTTTCGTGATTCCGGAGCCCGGAAGAAGACGTCCTTGCGCACCGAGCGCGGGATGTCGAATTCCTTCCAGAACGCCTTCGGCGGAACGAGGATGGCCGAGCACAGGATGCGCATGGTCAGCGGGACTAACAGCGACAACCCGAAGCGCTGGCGACGGCGCAGGGTGGGCACCCGCTTCTGCAGGTACTGGTGGGCGAACGAGATGTGGCGCGCCTCCTCGGCGACGTGGATCGCCATCACCCGCTCCATGATCGGGTGCAGGTTGCGCCCCTCCCGCAGCACACTCTTCTGGGTGTGGTCGATGGGCTCCTCGCCGGCGAGCACCCCGAAGAAGAACGGGATCGGCGCCGGACCGGCGGCCAGCGGGATGATCGGCTGCGCCCACTTGAGCAGCCGCGGCATGCCGGGCACATCCATCCCGATCCGGTTGACCATCTCCTGGAACATCAGGGTGTGGTTGCACTCCTCGACCGCCTCGTGCAGGCAGTAGCGGTATTCCGGGGAGCCGTTGGGCACCCAGAACGAGTACTCCATCAGGCCGCGGATCAGGATGTTCTCGAAGTGCAGACCCACCTTGGCCACGTTGGCCTGGCGCCACATGCCGATCTCGATCTGACGCTCGAGCGACTGCGCCTGGTACCAGGGGTGCCGACCCAGCGGATCGGTGTCGGTGAGGACCCACCGCGGGTCGTTCGGGACGACGGCAAACTCCGGAGAGTCCCAGTCGATGTCCTGGTACGGGTTGAAGTTCCGCCGCACCGACCCCTCGGACAGTGTGGCGAGCATCTCGACGTACCGGGGGTCGTCGCTGACATCCATATTGCGTCGCCAGCGCCTGACCATCTTGGTTCGAGCCATCTGGATCCTCCATGAGGTTTACATCGACCGGCCTATTGTCTAGACGGTACCGCAGGTATCGAGTAAATGTCCACACCTCGATCCGCACCTTTGCCCGGGGATGCCCACGGCGCCGAGACCCCAAACGGAAGCCGTGATCAGGTCGGTTTTCCCGAGCCGTTGCGAGGGTTTGCCGGTCGTGGACGAGGGGCTCAAGGACGCCAACGCGGCGCGGGCCCGTCAGGTCGCCCTGCAGAAGCAGGCCGAGATCCCCGGCTACCCGGATGTCGACGCCTACCTGAAGGCCAAGGCCATCGAGAGCGGACAGAATCCGTACCAACCGACCTACGTGGCGCCCCAGGCCGGCTAATTTCGGCTGGCTGCCCTCGGCCGATAATCTGACGACATGGCCGAACTGACGATCCCCGCCGAACTCAAGCCCAAAGACGGACGCTTTGGTTGCGGCCCCTCGAAGGTTCGGCCCGAACAGCTCGCCGCGCTGGCTGCCGCCGGGGACCTGTTCGGCACCTCACACCGCCAGGCCCCGGTGAAGAACCTGGTGGGCCGGGTGCGCGACGGTCTGCGGCAGCTGTTCTCGCTGCCCGACGGCTACGAGGTCATCCTGGGCAACGGCGGCTCGACCGCGTTCTGGGATGCCGCCGCGTTCGGCCTGGTCGACAAGCGTTCGCTGCACCTGACCTACGGCGAGTTCAGCTCGAAGTTCGCGTCGTGCGTGGCCAAGAACCCGTTCGTCGGTGATCCGATCATCGTCAAGGCCGACGCCGGCAGCGCACCGGAGCCGACCTCGGACCCGTCGGTCGACGTGGTGGCCTGGGCACACAACGAGACCTCCACGGGTGTGGCGCTGCCGGTGCAGCGGCCCGCCGGTGATGCGCTGGTGGTCATCGACGCGACCTCGGCGGCCGGCGGCCTGCCGGTCGACATCACCGACACCGACGCCTACTACTTCGCGCCGCAGAAGAACTTCGCCGGCGACGGCGGCCTGTGGATCGCGGTGCTGTCCCCGGCCGCACTGGCCCGCATCGAGGCGATCGCCGGGACCGGCCGGTGGGTGCCCGACTTCCTGTCGCTGCCCATCGCGGTGGAGAACAGCCTCAAGAACCAGACCTACAACACCCCGGCCATCGGCACGCTGATCCTGCTGGCCGAGCAGCTGGACTGGCTGAACGGCAACGGCGGCCTGGACTGGGCGGTCAGCCGCACCGCCGACTCCTCGTCGCGGCTGTACACGTGGGCCGAGGCGGCGTCGTTCGCCACCCCGTTCGTCGCCGACCCGAAGCTGCGCTCGCAGGTTGTGGGCACCATCGACTTCGACGACGCGGTCGACGCGGCGGCGGTGGCCAAGGTACTGCGGGCCAACGGCATCGTGGACACCGAGCCCTACCGCAAGCTGGGCCGCAACCAGCTGCGAGTGGCCATGTTCCCGGCGGTCGATCCCGAGGACGTCAGCGCCCTGACCCAGTGTGTCGACTGGGTCGTGGAAAGAATCTGAGCGCGGCTTCCTCCGGGTCCCTGCGTGTCTACGCGGTAACGGGCCGATAACAAAGTAGGGTGCGCAGAGGAGGTCACTATGCGAGAACTCAAAGTCGTCGGGCTCGACGTGGACGGCAAGCGCATCATCTGCGAGGCCTCCGACTCCGGCGACAACTTCGCCATCCGTGTCGACAATCGTCTGCGCGCCGCGGTACGCGGCGACAAGGCCACCTCAAATCAAACCGAGATCGAGGTCGAGGTGAGCCCAGGCTTGCGCCCCAAGGAGATCCAGTCGCGCATTCGCGCGGGCGCATCCGTGGAGCAGGTGGCGGCGCTGGCCGGCGAGGACATCGAACGGATCCAGCGGTTCGCCAACCCCGTGCTGCTGGAGCGTTCCCGCGCGGCCGAGCTGGCGACCGCGGCGCACCCGGTGCTCGCCGACGGGCCGTCGGTGTTGACGCTGCTGGAGACCGTGACCACTGCGCTGATCTCGCGGGGGCTGGATCCCAACGCGACCAACTGGGATGCGTGGCGCAATGAGGACGGGCGCTGGACCGTGCAGCTGGCCTGGAAGGCCGGTAAGTCGGATCTGCACGCACATTTCCGCTTCACGCCCGGTGCGCACGGCGGCACCGTCACCGCGTTCGACGACAGTGCCTCGGAACTGATCGACCCCAGCTTCGCGCGCCCGCTGCGTCCGGTGGCCGCCGTTGCCCAGCTCGACTTCGACGTCGCGCCGGTCGCGCAGCCCCCGGCCCAGGCGCCGGTGCATCCGTCCCAGGTACAGATTCCCCCGCAGGCCCCCGCCCCAGCTGCAGCGCCGGTGGTAGCCCAGGTTCCCGCCCCGCCCGCTCCCCCGGCGCCTGCCCCGCAGGCTCCCGTCGCACAGGCTCCGGTGGCGCCCAGCGCAGAGGCCGAGGCTGAAGCCGAAGTGGCCGAGGCACCGGCCCCGAAGCCGCGCCGCGCCCGCAAGGCCAAGCCCACCATCCCGGGCTGGGAAGACGTTCTGCTGGGCGTGCGGTCCGGCACCCAGCGCTGATCCCCTAGTACGGCGGGTCCCCGTCCAGCGCGATCCCGGTGGCGTTGCGGACGCGTTCGGTATTCGCGTTCGGCATCGATGCATTGCTCGCGTTCTTGAGCGCGGGTGCGCTGGCGGGTGGGCATCTTGAAATCTCGAATGCCGCGCTCGACGAGGCCGATGGGTCGCGGTGGCGGAACAGCCGTGTGATGTTCCAGTGCGGGAAGAGAATTGCCACCCCCGGGGTGGCGACATAGGTGTGCCCGGTCGGCGAGATCCATTCGGTGGCGCCGTCGGGCCGTGCCGTCACGGTCCAGCCGCCTGGGCCGGTTCGGGCCGTTTTCAACAAATGATGCGCATCTGCTTCGATGCCGCACTCACCTGAGCCTTCGCGAGTCCCACCCGCCGATCACCGCATGCGCGCCCCGAGATACGACACGGTCGCGCCATGCTCAGCGAACCACTACTTGCCGTAGCAAAGTTTTCACGCACACGTAAATTTCGATACCGGCCACACGGACGCGCCAGTTGGACAACAAATGCGTCATTCTGCCATTTTTCCGATGGCCGCCTATTTGCTGGTCAGCTCTAGAATTTTGCTGACCATGTGCTCGATGCACACACTTCAGTGAACATCAAGATCAAAGTGGTGCGGGGTCGCGCCGGGACGGCTATCTTCTTTCCAGCAATCAGTGGGGGAAAGATGGTCAAGCGGGGGTACGTGGTTCGACAGTGGCGAGCGTGGCGGTGAGCACCACCGACCAGCGGGAACCCACCCGGCCACCGGAACTGAACCCTCAGGCCTCGGCAGCCAAGTCGTTCCGTCCCGACATCGAGGGCCTTCGCGCCGTCGCCGTGCTGGCCGTCGTGCTGTTCCACGCCGACCTGCCCGGCCTGGGCGGCGGGTTCGTCGGTGTCGACGTCTTCTTCGTCATCTCCGGATTCCTGATCACCGGATTGCTCTGGCGGGAGGCCAGCACGTCCGGGTCCGTCCGGCTGCGCAACTTCTTCGCGGCGCGGGCCCGCCGGCTGCTGCCGGCATCAGCGTTGGTGGGCGTCGTCACCATGATCGCCGCGGCGCTGCTGCTGCCTCCGCTGCAGGTCCGCTCGGTCACCATCGACGGCATCACCAGTGCGCTCTACATCAGCAATTACTGGTTCATCGGCTCGGGCGTGAAGTACTTCGGCCATCAGAGTGTGCTGTCCCCCTCGCCGTTCCAGCACTACTGGTCGCTGGGCGTCGAGGAGCAGTTCTACCTGGTGTGGCCGCTGCTCATCATCGGCACCGCGTGGATCATCCGGCGTCGACGCAAGCACACCGACAAGACCGGGGCCACGGCCTCCGTGCGGCCATATCTGGTGGTGCTTGCGCTGGTCGCGATCGGGTCGTGGGCGCTGTCGGTGTTCTTCACCTACCTGATCCCTCCCCTGGCGTTCTTCTCGCTGCCCACCCGGGCCTGGCAGTTGGCCGCCGGAGGGTTGATCGCGCTCACCGTCATCTATTGGCGCCGGCTACCGGCGCCGGCCGCGGCGTTCCTCGGCTGGACCGGACTGGTGCTGATCCTGGTGGCCTGCACCCAATTGACCGGCGAGACCCGCTACCCGGGGTTCGCCGCGATGGTGCCCACCCTGGGTGCAGTACTGGTGATCGGCGCCGGCTGCGCCGCGCCGACACAGGGCTGCGGCCGCCTGCTCGGTCTGGCGACCATGGGATGGATCGGCAGAGTGTCGTACTCCTGGTACCTGTGGCACTGGCCGGTGTTGGTGCTCACGCCTCCGCTGCTGGGCCATCAGGTGGGACTGAGCACCAAGCTGGCCGCGGTCCTGGTCTCACTGGGCCTGGCGCTGCTCACCTTGCGATACGTCGAGAACCCGCTTCGGTTCGCCGATCGCATCCGCAACTCCCCTCGGGCCGGGTTGTCCCTCGGTGCCGTCTCCACTGCGATCGCGGTGGCCGTCGGCGCGGTACTGATGACGTGGACGCCGCACCCGGTCGGCCACGGCCCGGCGATCAAACCGGTCACGATCACCTCGACACCCGTCCCGCCGGGCTCCAGCCTGGCCGCGTACGACGCCGAGGTCGCGGACGTATTCGACCAGGTGCAGGCGGCGGTTGCGAATTCTCTTGATGTGGAACAGGTCCCATCGAATCTCGATCCGCCGCTGACCGACCAGGGGGCCCAGCAGATGGGCATCTTGACCAAGGGCTGCCTGCGCGTGCTGCCTTTCGATTCCAGTCACCCGGAGTGCGTCGCCGGCGATACCTCCTCCGACACCACGGTGGCGCTGATCGGCGACTCCCGCGCAGCCATGTTCAACCCGGCGTTCCTGCAACTCGCCGACCAGCGACACTGGCGTCTGATCATGATGGCCAAGGCGGGTTGCCCGATCACCGATCTGCGCATCAACGCGCACTTCAACCGGCTCGCCGAACAGATGCAGCGGTGCGCGGCCTGGCGCGAGGGCATCCTGGCCCGGTTGGCCGTGGAGAAACCCCAGCTCATCGTCGTCAGCACATCCCGGGCCTACGACGCCGACGGCGCCCACGTGCTGATCCCGGGCCTCAAGCGCTACGACCAGGCCTGGCTGGACAGCCTCAACGGTCTGGTGCGGGAACTCCGCGGCACCGGCGCCAAGGCGCTCGTGCTCGGTACGACCCCGGATCCGCCGGGCCCGGTGCCACTGTGCCTGTCCGGGCACCTCGACGACGCCACGGCGTGCACCGCGCGGCGCAACCCGGCCCACGGACCCGGGCTTGAGGCGGAGCGAGCCGCCACCGAGGCGGCCGGCGGTCAGTACGCCGACGTGACGGACCTGTTCTGCAGCGCGGACCGCTGCCCGTCCATCATCGGCAACACCATGGTGTACTTCGACGCCGGCCATCTGACCCGTCAGTACGCCGAACTGCTGACACCGGCGATGGGCGCGCTGGCAGACCGCGCGCTCGCCCACGACTGACACAAGAAAGCGAACGCCTCTTACTGGGCGGGATCGACGACCGGGTCGCCGGATTGCATCGTCGTCGCGCACCCGGACCCGACGCCGAAGGTGACCTCACTCGCGCGGGCGCTTAGGCTGGTACTCACTCCCGCGACCCGAAACCGAGCGATCGCCGCGGCCGACACCATATGCACCGACGGGGCAGAGACGGCCGCGGCGATGCTACTGAGCGCCTGCCAAGAACATACGAAATAACAAGGGGCACATGACAACCCACGATTATGAAGCCGAACTGCAGGCCGAGCGCCAGTATGTCGACGCGCTGTACGCCCGCCTCGACGAGGACCGGGCGCGCGCCAAGGACCGCTACGCCGAGGCGCTGCGCGGGGACATCGACAAGCAGGACGGCTCGACCCTGGTGAACCGGGACGCCCACGTTCGCGCGCTGGGCAAAGAGGTCAGCAGGCTCGACGTGGCCGACAGCGGATTGTGCTTCGGGCAACTGGAGAGCGTCGATGGTGAGCGGTCCTACATCGGGCGGCTCGGACTGTTCGACAACGAGAACGATTACGAGCCGCTGCTGCTGGATTGGCGTGCCCCCGCCGCCCGGCCGTTCTACGTGGCCACCGCCGCCAGTCCGGAAGGCATGAAGCGGCGCCGCCAGTTCCACACCCGCGGACGTCAGGTGCTGGATTTCACCGACGAGGTCCTGGGTCGGCCGGACACCGGTGAGCGCGGCGATGCGGCACTGCTCGCGGCGGTCAATGCCCCGCGCACCGAGGGCATGAACGACATCGTCGCCACCATCCAGGCCGAGCAGGACGAGATCATCCGGCTCGAGCATCCGGGTGTGTTGATCATCGAGGGCGGCCCGGGCACCGGTAAGACCGTCGTGGCGCTGCACCGGGTGGCCTACCTGCTGTACACCCAGCGGGAGCGGATGGAACGCCACGGTGTGCTGGTGATCGGGCCCAGCCCGGCCTTCCTCAACCACGTCGGCCGGGTGCTGCCCTCCCTCGGCGAGACCAACGTGGTGTTCATGACCACCGGCGACCTCGTCCCCGGTCTGCACACCACCGCCGAGGACACGCCCGAGGCCGCCCGGGCCAAGGGCTCGCTGCGGATGCTGGAGGTGCTGGCCGCCGCGGTCGCCGACCGGCAGCGCACCCCCGCGGAGCCGCTGCCGATCAGACTGGCCGACGTCACGGTGCAGATCGACGCCGGGATCGCCGGGTGGGCGATCCAGGAGGCGCGCGACGCCGGGATGCCGCACAACGACGCCCGCGCGGTGTTCGTCGATGTGGTGACCTGGGCACTGACCGAGCGGGCGATCGCCCGGATCGGCAAGGGCTGGTTGACCCGTGACGACAAGCAGGCCTGGGAGCATCTGCGCGCCGAGCTGATCGACGAGCTCGAAGACCACGACGGGTTCAAGGCCGCGTTGAACGAGCTGTGGCCCGAGCTCACCCCGGAAGCCCTGCTGGCCGACCTCTACGAATCCCCGCAACGGCTCAAGGCCGCGGGCGCCGACGAGTCGCTGCTGCGTGCCGACGGCCGGGCCTGGACGGTCTCGGATGTCCCGTTGCTCGACGAGCTGGTGGACCTGCTGGGCGGCATCAAACCCGATGCCGCGGCGGAGAAGGACCGTCAGGAGGAGGCCGCGTACGCGGCCGGCGTGCTGGACCTGATGGTGGCCCGCGAGGACCTGATGGACGATGAGGACCACCTGATCGCCGCCGACCTCATCGGCGCCGAGGAACTGGCCGACCGGTTCATCGAACAGGACAATCGTGAACTGGCCGAACGTGCTGCCGCGGACCGGGATTGGACCTACCGTCACGTGGTGGTCGACGAGGCCCAGGAGCTCTCCGAGATGGACTGGCGGGTGTTGATGCGACGCTGCCCGGCCCGCTCGTTCACCATCGTCGGCGATCTGGCGCAACGCCGCTCCGAGGCCGGGGCGCGCAGCTGGGAGGCCATGATGGCCCCCTACGTGGCCGACCGCTGGGTCTACCGGCCGCTGACCGTGAACTACCGCACCCCGGCCGAGATCATGACCGTCGCGGCCGCGGTGCTCGCCGAGTTCGCCCCCGGCATCCAGCCACCGGTGTCGGTGCGTTCGTGCGGCGTCCAACCATGGTCGAAGAAGGTCACCGAGGACGAACTACCAGCTGCCATAGCGGAATTCGCGGCCGAAGAAGCGGCCCGCGACGGCACCAGCGTGGTCATCGGACCGCCCGGGGTGCCCGGAGCGGTGTCGGCCGCGTTGACCAAGGGCCTGGAATTCGACGCGGTGCTGGTGGTCGAGCCGGACCGGATCCTCGCCGACGGACCGCGTGGGGCGGCCGAACTCTACGTCGCCCTCACCCGCGCCACCCAGCGCCTCGGCGTGCTGCATCACCGAGACCTGCCGCCGTCACTGTCGGGTCTCGACCTGAAAGAGGCTTGAGACACCTGCGAATCGCTGCGCGGTTCTGCACCAGCGCATCGGCGGGGTCTCCCAGCGCGATGAAGCGCACCGCGCCCGACGAAAGCGCTTCGACGCCAAAGCTTCCCGGGACCGGGGTGGACTCGTGGATGGGGCAGTACAGCGGACCGATGACGACCAGCGGCGTCCTCGGGTGCCCGTCGCGGATGGTATCCAGGAATCCGTGCACGGCCGGCCCGAACGCACGGCGGCGCATCAGGACAAGGCGAGCGCCAGCACTGTCACCCAGCCGACCGCCACACCGACGCCCGAACCGAGGACGAACCACCGCCAGACCGGCAACCGGCGCCAGCCCCACACCGTGGGGGCCAGTCCGCCGACGGCGACCAGATTCAGACCCACCGCAAGCAGGGGGTGGATCCGGATCAGGCCGAGGCTGAGCACCACGATCGCCACCCCGACCACGGCCGCGACGAAACCCGCGACCGTAAGGCCGGTCCCCCATGGCGTCTCGGCTCTGGTCACGGATCCAACCTAGCGCGCTCATAGAAGGCCAGCGCGGCGGCGGTCGCCACATTGAGCGAGTCGGTGCCTCGGGACATCGGAATCCGCACCCGCACATCGGCGGAACGCATCGTGTGTTCCTTGAGTCCGGGGCCCTCGGCGCCGACCATCATCGCCACCTTCTCCCCGGCCAGCTCGGCCATCGCGGATGCCAGCGTCGGGGCGGACGGGTTCGGCGTCATCGCCAGGACCCGGAAACCCTTGTCACGCAACACCTGCAGATCGTCGGGCCAGGACTGCGCCCACGCGTAGGGCACCAGCAGCGCGTGCCCCATCGAGACCCGGACCGCGCGCCGGTACAGCGGGTCGGCGCAGCCGGTGCCGAACAGCACACCGTCGACCCCCAGCCCGGCGGCGTTGCGGAAGATCGATCCCAGGTTCTCGTGGTCGTTGACGCCCTCCAGCACCGCGACGGTGCGCGAGCCGGCGATGATCTCGTCGACCGAGAGTTCCCCGGGCCGGGGCGCGGCGGCCAGCACGCCGCGGTTGAGGTGGAAGCCCACCGCGGCCGCCATCACCTCGGCCGACGCCCGGTAGTACGGGACCTCGACGCCCTCCAGGTCGGCGGCCAGTTCGCCCAGTCGACGGTCGGTGCCCAGCAGGGCGCGGGGACGGAACCGGGAGGCCAGCATGCGCTGCACCACCAGCACACCCTCGGCGATCACCAGTCCCTTGCCGCTGGGCAGGTCGGGGCGACGGTCGACGCTGTTGAGGTCACGGAAATCATCGAGGCGCGGATCGGCGGGATCCTCGATATCGAATACGTCGGCCAGTTCAGGCGCCTTCGTCCACGATGGCGAGCATCAGATCGGCGGCCGCCAGCAACGTGGCCCGCTCATCGGCGGTGAGCTCGGCAAGGCGTTGAGCCAGCCATTCCCGGCTGGCCCGGCGCTCGGCCTCGATCAGCTCGGTGCCGCTGGCCGACACCGTGATCAGCACCTGCCGGCCGTCGTCGGGGTGGGCGGTGCGGTCGATGAACCCCACGTCCACCAGCGAGGCGATCACCCTGGTCATCGACGGCGGGCGGACCCGCTCACGAGCGGCCAGCGCGCCGGGGGTCATCGGCCCCTCCTTGGCCACCGTGGCCAGCGCCGACAACTGGGTCAGCGACACCGGCGAATCGGGCCGCCGGAAGCGGAGCTGACGGGCCAGGCGGACCACAGCCAGCGAGAGATCACTCGCCAGCCGGGGGTCGCCATCGTCTGCCACAGGTCCGAACAATACCCAGCGGGCATCGGCTAGGTTGAATCCTGATGTCTGCGAACACGTCGCCGGAGCCGCCTGCGCTGCCCCCGCGGCTGCTCGAGCCGGTGCCGGTGATCGGCGTGATCGCGGTGGGCTGGCTGATCGCGGTGCTGCTCGCATTCACCGTTCCCTGCCTGCACGACTGGCGACCGACCACGGTGGCCGGCCTCGGTGTCGGTCTGCTCGGCACCTCCATTTTCCTGCTGCAACGACGCGCCGCGCGCCGCGGCGATCGGGGTGCGCAGCAGGGACTGACCTGAGATTCGAGGAGCACACCTATGGGAGCCCCCCTGCTGCAAGCGGAGATCCAGATCGATGCGCCGGTGGCCAAGGTCTGGGAACTGGTTTCCGACCTGCGCCGGATGCCGGAGTGGAGCCCGCAGTGCCGGGCCATGAAGGTGTTCGGCCCGCTGCGGGCAGGCGCCCGGACCATCAACTTCAACCGGCGCGGCCTGCTGTTCTGGCCGACGACGTGCACCATCGTCGAGGTCGATCCGGAGCGCAGGCTGACCTTCCGGGTGGACGCCAACGGCACCGAATGGAGCTACGAACTCGAGCCGGTCGACGGCGGGACCCGGGTCGTGGAGAGCCGGCGCGCCCCGAACGGGATCAAGAAGGTCTCGACGGTGCTGGTGAACGCCGCGATGGGCGGGGTGCCCAGCTTCGAGGTGGAACTCGTCGACGGGATGAACGAGTCGCTGTCGCGGATCAAAGAGACCGCCGAACGCGGCTAGGTCGGGTCGATGACGCCGTCGTCGTAGGGCACGTACAGCGGCGAACCGCCGCCCGCCGGCACCGGGGTGTCCGAATGGGCACCGCAGCCGTACTCACAGTCGACCACGCGGCCGTCGGCGGACAACTCGTTGCAGCAGACCCCGAACAGTGTGCCCAGCGATCCGGTCAGCGGCACGTAGAAGCCGCAGTCGCGGCACACCCGGCGGGTCGCGCGGGCCATCGCCGACGACGGGCCGAACTCGCCCTCGTGCCAACGTTGGGCGGCCTCCAGTCGGCCTTCCAGGCTGAGCACCCGGCGGCGTCCCAGCCCGACCTCACCGGCGACCTCGTCGAGTTCGGGATCCCCGCTGGACATGTAGCCGGGGACCAGCCGCGGGTCATCCGGCGCGGTGGCCAGCAGGTCGCCGGGGCCGAGGTCACCGGGCTGAACGCGCTGGTCCCAGGGCACCCACTCGGGCGCGAGCAGCGCCGTCGGACCGGGCACCAGCACCACTTCGCTGATGGTGACGTGGTCGGTGCCGGGATAGCCGGCCACCACCACGGCCCACTGCCAACCCTGATAGCCGGGCAGCACAGCCAGGAAGCGGTGCGTTGCCGCGGTGGGGTCCTCGAAGACCGCACCGAGGTACTCGCCGACGGTGTCGTCGCCGCTGAACTCCTCGATCGCGGTGCGGGCGGGGTCGACGGCGCCCATCAACAGTGCCTCCAGCGCCGGTGGCCGCTCTTGCGAGTGCTCGGTGCCCGGGGCCTGTTCGGTCGCTTCGGTCATGCTGTCCATCGGTGTCCATATTGCCTGACCATGCGCGGCAGAGCCACACCGGTGGCCTGCACGCGGCGGCCTCGGGTTTAGGGAACAATCGGTGGCGTGTCTTCCCGGGATCCCCGCTACTACCCGCCGCGGCCGCCGTCCGGCGATGAGCATCCCGGTATGGCCAACTATCCGAGCGACGGGGAGATGCCCCGGCACGGAGCGCGCAGGCAGCAGACACCGAGCGCGAACCGCTGGCTGCCGCCGCTGGATGACGAGGCCGGCCAGCGCCGGACCGAACCCCCGCCCCGCGTCGGCACGGCCGCGGGTGAGCGCATCACCGTGACCCGCGCGGCCGCGGCGCGCAGCCGGGAGATGGGCTCGAAGATGTACGGCCTGGTGCACCGGGCGGCGACCGCGGACGGTGCGGACAAATCCGGGCTGACGGCGCTGACGTGGCCGGTGGTCGCCAACTTCGCCGTGGACGCCGCGATGGCGGTCGCCCTGGCCGACACGTTGTTCTTCGCGGCGGCCTCGGGCGAGAGCAAGAGCAAGGTCGCGTTGTATCTGCTCATCACCATCGCACCGTTCGCGGTGATCGCCCCGTTGATCGGGCCGGCGCTGGACCGTCTGCAGCATGGCCGGCGGGTCGCGCTGGCGGCGTCGTTCGCACTGCGCACGGTGCTGGTGGTGGTGCTGATCGCCAACTTCAACGGCGCAGATGGGAGCTTCCCGTCCTGGGTGCTCTATCCCTGTGCGCTGGGAATGATGGTGTTGTCCAAATCATTCAGCGTGTTACGCAGCGCCGTGACACCGCGGGTGCTGCCACCGAGCATCGACCTGGTCCGGGTGAATTCGCGGCTGACGACGTTCGGTCTGCTCGGCGGCACGGTGATCGGCGGCGGCATCGCGGCCGGCGCACAGTATCTGTTCAAGCTCGCCGAGCTGCCCGGTGCGCTGTATGTGCTGGTGGCCGCGACCATCGGTGGCGCCGTGCTGTCGATGCGTATCCCGAAGTGGGTGGAGGTCACCGCCGGTGAGGTGCCCACCACCCTGAGCTATCACGGCGGCACCGATCAGCTGCGCCGCCACCCGCAACGCGAGGCGGCCCGACAGCCGCTGGGCCGCAACATCATCACCGCCCTGTGGGGCAACTGCACCATCAAGGTGATGGTGGGATTCCTGTTCCTCTATCCGGCCTTCGTGGCCAAGTCACACGGGGACGGCGGCTGGGAGCAGTTGCGCATCCTCGGCCTGATCGGCGCCGCCGCCGCGGTCGGCAACTTCGCCGGCAACTTCACCGCGGCCCGGCTCAAGCTGGGCCGCCCGGCGCTGCTGGTGGTGCGCGCCGCCATCGCGGTGACGCTGGTGGCGCTGGCCACCGCGCTCAGCGGCAACCTGCTGGTGGCCGCCGCTGCCACCCTGGTCACCTCCGGCGCCAGCGCCATCGCCAAGGCCTCCCTGGACGCGTCACTGCAAGACGACCTGCCGGAGGAATCCCGGGCGTCGGCGTTCGGGCGGTCGGAGTCGGTGCTGCAGCTGGCCTGGGTGATCGGTGGCGCCACCGGCGTACTGATCTACACCGAACTGTGGGCCGGATTCACCACCATCACCGCGATCCTGATTCTCGGGCTGGCCCAGACGCTGGTCAGCTACAACGGCGCATCGCTCATCCCAGGGTTCGGCGGCAACCGCCCCGTCCTGGCCGAAACCGAAGGCGGACATGTGAATCATCCCGGCAGCACTGCGGCGGGCATGCGATGAAGAAAGGCGTGGCGATTCTCGCGGCCCTGGCCCTGCTCTCATCGATCGGCACCGGCCTGCTGGTGTGGCAACTCAGCCGGAACAGCGGGCCGCACTACCCCGAGATCAGCGCCTACTCGCACGGGCAGACCGTCCGGGTGGGCCCGTTCCTGTACTGCCCGGTGCTCGACCTGGACGACTGCGACTTCCCGCAGAACACCGCCGATCTCGCACTGAACTCGCGGCACCCGGTGCAGCTGGCCGTCGACCCGGCGATCGCCCGGGGCCCCTGGTTGCTGGTGCGCACCTACGAGGACGCCGCCGCGCCGGTGGTGCAGGGCTTCCTCCCGAATGCCGCGCGGACGGTCAAGATTCCGAGCGTCGACGCCCGTTTCGGGAAGTTGACCGGGATCGTCGTGCAGCTGCCCACCCTGGTGCGCGACGAGGACGGCAACGAGTTCCCGGTGCCGCACGCCGAGTGGTCGGTGCGCACCAGCTGGGATGCGGACGAAGAGTATTCGGAGTCGGTGACGGACTTTCAGCCGGCCCGGTGACCGGCCGGGACCTCTTCACCCGGCTTCGTCGGGCCGGGCGGGGTGCCGTCACCGAAAGGCCTGCCGCCCAACGCCTCCCGCCCGTGCGGGGTGAGCCAGCCACCCAGCTCGGGACCCTTCGGGACCACCCGGGTGGGATTGATGTCGGTGTGCACGATGTAGTAGTGCGCCTTGATCTGCACGAAGTCGACCGTGTCGCCGAAGCCCGGGGTCTGGAACAGGTCGCGGGCGTAGGCCCACAGCACCGGTAGCTCGGTGAGCTTGGACCGGTTGCACTTGAAGTGCCCGTGGTAAACGGGGTCGAACCGGGCCAGCGTGGTGAACAGCCGCACATCGGCCTCGGTGATGGTGTCGCCCACGAGATACCTTTGCTTGCCGAGTCTTTCGGTCAGCCAGTCCAGCGCGGTGAACAGCCGGTCGTAGGCCGCGTCGTAGGCGTCCTGCGAACCGGCGAACCCGCACCGGTACACGCCGTTGTTCACCTCGGTGTAGATGCGCTGGGCGACCTCGTCGATCTCGGCCCGCAGGGGTTGCGGGTAGAGCTGTGGGGCGCCCTCGCGGTGATGGGCGGTCCACTCGGTGGACAGGTCCAGGGTGATCTGCGCGAAGTCGTTGGTGACCACCTCGCCGGTGGGCACGTCGACGATCGCGGGCACCGTGACGCCCTTCGGGTAGTCCGGGATGCGTTTGTCGTAGGCGTCGCGCAGGTAGTGGATGCCCAGCACCGGGTCCACACCACCGGGGTCCAGATCGAACGTCCAACTGCGCTCATCGTGGGTGGGCCCGCAAAAACCAATGGACAGAACGTCTTCCAGGCCGAGCAGGCGCCGCACGATGATGGCCCGGTTGGCCCACGGGCACGCCCGCGCGACCACCAGCCGGTACCGGCCGGGTTCGACGGGATACCCGTCCCGGCCGTCGGCCGTGATCCGGTCGGTCAGGTAGTCGGTGTCCCGGTCGAAGTCACCCTTGGGGTTCACGTAGGCCATCCGGCCAGTGTGCCCCGCCGGCGGGGTATCAGGCGTCGAGTTCGCTGGCGACGGCCTTGACCACCTCGGACACCCGGCGGGCGACCTTACGGTCGGGGTACTTACCCTTGCGCAGCTCGGGCTGGATGGTGTTCTCCAGCAGGGTGATCAGGTCACCGATGATGCCGTGCAGTTCGTCCGGGGTGTGCTTGTGCTCGACGGTCGCCGCTTCGCGCCGCGTCCGAGACAGGCTCGGCGGCGGATCGAGCAGCCTGACCTGCAGCGCCTGCGGGCCGCGACGCCCGGCGGCCAGGCCGAACTCGACCTTCTGGCCGGCCTTGAGCCCCTCGACACCCGACGGCAGCGCCGACGCACGCACGTATACGTCCTCGCCATCCTCCTGAGAAAGGAAACCGAAGCCCTTCTCGGAGTCGTACCACTTCACCTTGCCGGTTGGCACTGCGCTCACCCGTCCGTCTTGATAGATCACATAAGTAATGCGTCCCGCCTGCGCAGGACGCAATGGGGAAGATCCTAACAAGTAGGCTAATGCGACAGCCTGGAGGAGACCATGCGCCTAGTACTCAACGTCATCTGGTTGATCTTCGGTGGCCTCTGGCTGGCGCTGGGATACTTCCTGGCCGGGATCATCTGTTTCATCCTCATCGTCACCATCCCGTTCGGCTTCGCCGCGTTCCGCATCGGCCTCTACGCGCTGTGGCCGTTCGGCTACAAGGTGGTCGACAAGCCCGGCGTGCGACCCGGCGCCACCGTCGGCAACATCATCTGGCTGCTCGTCGCCGGTATCTGGCTGGCGATCGGTCATGTGCTCTCCGCGATCGCGTACGCCATCACGATCATCGGTATCCCGCTCGCGATCGCGACGATCAAGTTGATCCCGGTGTCGCTGATGCCGCTGGGCAAGGAGATCGTTCCCACCGACGAGCCTTTTGCCGGGGTGTCGCGATGACCCTGACCAACCTCGGACTGCCGATGCCGGGCCGACCCCCCGCCCCGGGGATGCCCGCCGACGGCCCGCTGCTGGACAGCTATGGCCGGATCGCCACCGATCTGCGGGTGTCCCTGACCGACCGCTGCAATCTGCGCTGCACCTATTGCATGCCCGCCGAGGGCCTGCAGTGGCTGCCCGACAGCCAGCTGCTGAGCGCCGACGAGCTGGCCCGGCTGTTGCGCATCGCGGTCACCCGACTCGGTATCACCAGCGTGCGGTTCACCGGGGGTGAACCGCTGGTGTCCCCGCACCTGGCGCAGACCATCGCGGCCGCCGCCGCGCTGCGGCCACGTCCCGAGATCGCGGTGACCACCAACGGCCTCGGGCTGGCGCGACACGCCGCGAAGCTGAAGCAGGCCGGACTGAACCGGGTCAACGTCTCGCTGGACACCGTCAACGCCGAGCACTTCGCCCAGATCACCCGCCGCGACCGACTGGACGATGTGCTGGCCGGGCTGGCCGCCGCCGCCGAGGCCGGCCTGGGGCCGATCAAGGTCAACGCGGTGCTCGACCCGCGGACCGGGCTGGATGATGTGGTGCCGCTGCTGTCCTTCTGTCTCGAGCACGGCTATCAGCTGCGGATCATCGAACAGATGCCGCTGGACGCCGGGCACGAGTGGACCCGCGCGAAGACCATCGAGGCGGACACCGTGCTGAGCACCCTGCGCCGGCACTTCGACCTGCAACCCGACCCCGGCCCGCGCGGATCGGCACCGGCACAGTTGTGGCGGGTCGACGGCGGCGAGGCCACCGTCGGCGTCATCGCCTCGGTCTCCGAATCGTTCTGCGGTGCGTGCGACCGCACCCGGCTCACCGCCGACGGCCAGATCCGCAGCTGCCTGTTCTCCACGACCGAGACCGACCTGCGTGCCCTGCTGCGTGGCGGCGCGGACGACGACGCGCTGGAGGCGGCCTGGCGGACGGCGATGTGGGCCAAACCGGCCGGGCACGGCATCAACGATCCGAGCTTCATCCAGCCGGCCCGGCCGATGAGCGCCATCGGCGGTTGAGCATGTCCGAACTACAGATCACCGTTCGATACTTCGCGGCCGCGCGGGCCGCCGCGGGGATCGAGACCGAAACGTTGCGTTGCCCCACGGGCACCACCGTTCACACCCTCGTCGAGGGCCTCGCCCAGCGCGGGCCCGAGTTGGCGAAAGTCCTTGCACGCTGCTCGTTCCTGCGCGACGGTGTCGCGGTACGAGATAAAAACGTCGCGCTCCAAACAACCGAAACGGTGGATGTATTACCCCCGTTCGCCGGCGGATAGTCGTGATTTACGTCACATAACGAAATGATCACGGGCTGGCTACCTGCGGTTTGAGTGGTGAAAGCACCTGCGGAAACGCCCGAATCGCCTGCGCCTTTAAAGTCCTCTCAGAGTTTGCAGCCACAGGAAACGCCGGAACCGCGTCGAGGTGACGGTCGACCCGAGAACCGTTACCGTCGTGCCAAGCCGGTCGACCCAAATCGATTGGCCTGCCTCGTCTGATTGCGCCGAGCTCCATCCATCAGCCGAGGGCCAACACGAACCACTGGATGGAGGCGGGGGACCCACCGGTCCGCCGACAAGCAGACCAGGAACTGCAGTACCGGTTCCTTGGGGTGAAGCCGAAGTAGTGCACATGGTGCACAACACGGAGGCCGGGCAACCTCTCCAGCCCGAACCCGACAGCTGACCTCGCGGGCGCTGACGAGAGGAACTTTGCGTTTTATGAGTGGACGGCACCGTAAGCCCACATCATCTTCTGTAAGCGTCGCGAAAATCGCCTTCACCGGTGCAGTTCTCGGTGGCGGCAGCCTCGCACTCGCCGGTCAGGCCGGCGCTGCAACCGATGGCGAATGGGACACCGTCGCCAGCTGCGAGTCCGGCGGTAACTGGGCCATCAACACCGGCAACGGCTACCACGGCGGCCTGCAGTTCTCCCCCAGCACCTGGTCGGGTCACGGCGGCGGCGAATTCGCCCCGGCCGCCTACCTGGCCACCAAGGAAGAGCAGATCGCCGTCGCCGAGCGCGTCCTGGCCAACCAGGGCAAGGGCGCGTGGCCCACGTGCGGACGCGGTCTGTCCGGTGCCACCCCGCGCAACGTGGTGAACGAGCCCGCCCCGCAGGCGCTCGACAACCCGCTGATCAACGGTGAGCTCCCGCCGCCGCCGGCGGACGCCCCGCCGCCGCCGCCCGCCCCGTTCGACGCCTTCGCCGCGCCGGCCCCGCTGCCGCTGGATGCCCCGCTGCCGCTGGATGCCCCGCTGCCCCCGGCACCGGCTCCCGAGGCGCTGCCGCCTGCCCCTGAGGTCCTTCCCCCGGCTCCCGAGGCGGTAGCCGTCCCGCTGGACGCCCCGCTGCCCGTCGAAGCGCCGCTGCCCGTCGAAGCGCCGCTGCCCCCGGCCGAGCCCGTCGACGTCGCGCTGTCGGCCGCTCCGGCCCCGCTGCCCATCGACGCACCGCTGCCGCCCGCCCCGGCCGAGCCCGTCGCCTTCGACGCACCGCTCACGCCCGAGCAGCTGGCCTCGCTGCCGATCATCCAGGTCGCCGACTGGGATGTCGCGGTCGATCCGGCCCCGGCCGATCAGCCCCAGCTGTGGGCCCTGCACGACGCACCGATGCCGCTGGAGCCGGTGCTGCCGGCACCCGCCCCGGTTCCGGCGCCCGCCCCGGTTCCGGCCCCGGCTCCGGAAGCGGTCGCCGCTCCGGCGCCCGATCCGCTGGCCCCGCTCAACGGCGTCGAGCTGCCGCAGCCGGCCATGGATGTCGCCAACCAGGCCATCTCCGGCCAGCTGCCGCTCCCGGCCGACGGTGTCCCGCACCTGATCAGCCCGGAGAACCTGGCACCCGGCACCACCATGGACCCGAACGCGCTGCCCAATGAGAGCGCCAACGTCAGCTACCTGCGCCAGATCTGGGACGCCGTGCAGTCCCAGCAGATCTCCGGCCGGGATGCCCTGCTCGCGGTGGCCACTCAGCGCTCGCTGACCGGAACCGCACCGGAACTGCCGCCGGGCGCGGTCATCGCCCCGCCGGCTCCCCCGGCCCCGGGTGCACCGCTGCCGGCCCCGTAAGTCGTTCGATTCCGAAGCCGCACTCCCGCGAGGTGTGCGGCTTCGGTGTTTCTCGGGCCCATGTTTCTAGGCCGAGTTGACCCATTCATCGGATCCGTCGGCGAAATGCTGGTGTTTCCACACCGGCAGCCGCTCCTTGACGACGTCGACGAGCAGCGCGCAGGTCTGGAACGCCGCCCGCCGATGATCGGCGGCCACCGCCACGACGAGCGCCGCGTCACCGATGCGCAGATCGCCGATGCGGTGGCTGACCGCAATCGCCCGCACGCCTTCGCACTCCCCGGCCACCTCGTGCACCACGGCGGTGAGGGTCTGCAGCGCCGACGGGTGCGCCTCGTACTGCAGTCGGGTCACCGACCGCCCGCCGTCGTGGTCGCGGACGACGCCGGAGAACCCCACCACGGCGCCGGCGGACGCGTGGGCCACCAGATCCTCGTGTTCGGACAGTGAGATCGGCTCCCCGGAGAGCCCGACCCGCAGTACTTCAGCGCCTGGCATGGTCTCCCCCGGCGAGTTGGTCCACGGCGTGGTCGAGAACGCCCGCCAGCACTGTGAGGCCGTCCTTCACCCCGCCGGTCGATCCCGGCAGGTTGACCACCAGGGTGCGCCCGCGCACCCCGCACACGCCGCGTGAGAGGACCGAGGTCGGCACATGCGGCAGCCCGGAGCGCCGGATGGCGTCGGCCAGCCCGGGAATCTGGTAGTCGACGAGCGCGGCGGTGGCCTCGGCGGTGCGATCGGTGGGTGAGATTCCGGTCCCGCCGGAGGTGATGATGACGTGCACGCCGGCGTCGAACGCGGCCTGCAACGCCTCGCCGACCGCGCTGCCGTCGGCGACCACCACCGGGGCGGGCACCTCGTAGCCGCGGCCGGTCAGCCAGTCCACGATCACCGGCCCGGTGCGGTCCTCATAGACCCCGGTGGCCGCGCGGGTGGAGGCGATGATCACCCGGGCCGTTCTCATGGCTGCCGGGTTCCGGTCTTACCGCCCTCTTTGCGCAGCACGTGGATGTCCTCGATGCGCGCGGCGGGGTCGACGGCCTTGATCATGTCGTACACGGTCAGGGCGGCCACGCTCACCGCGGTCAGCGCCTCCATCTCGACGCCGGTGCGGTCGGTGGTGCGCACGGTGGCGGTGATGGTGACGTCGGTGGTGCCGACGGCGAAGTCGACGTCGACCCCGGTCAGTGCCAGCTGGTGGCACAGCGGGATGAGATCGCTGGTGCGTTTGGCCGCCATGATGCCGGCGACCCGCGCCGTCGGCAGCGCGTCACCCTTGGGCAGGCCACCGCCGGCGATCAGGTCGATGACGTCGGCACGGGTGGTCACCACACCCTGCGCCACCGCGGTGCGCTTGGTGGCGGTCTTGGCGGTGACGTCGACCATGTGTGCCGCGCCCGACTCGTCGAGGTGCGAGAGCCCGCTCACCGGTTATTTGTTGACGACGGTGACCGGATGCAGATAGGGCAGCTGCTCTGCCGGCAGCGGGAAGGTCACTTCACCGAACGGGGACAGCGATCCGGTGCGGTCGCTCACGAGCTCGCTCACGGCGTGATCACCATCGGCGACCTCGGGCCAACCATTGTCGACGTACTGCTTGTTGTCTGCCACGCCTGACATTGTGGCAGGTACTACGAGCGGTGGCGAGAGCGGGACGCTGCCCTAGGCTGGTCAAGCAATGACTATTCCAGCCCAGACCGTGCCACTGGGCGTCTGGCTCGCCGAGCTGCCCGACGACAGCCTGGTCCGGCTGCTCGAATGCCGGCCCGACCTCACCCAGCCGCCGCCCGGCACCATCGCCGCGCTCGCGGCCCGGGCCCAGGCCCGCCAGTCGGTCAAGGCCGCGACCGACGGGCTGAACTTCCTGCAGCTCGCGGTGCTCGACGCGCTGTTGGTGCTGCACGCGAACACCGCACCGGTACCCCGGGACATGCTGGCGGAGTTCATCGGCGACCGGGCCGAGCCGGCCGAGCTGAAGGCCGCGCTCGCCGAACTGCAGGACCGGGCCCTGATCTGGGGGGAGGACTCGCTGCGCGTGGTGGCCGAGGTGGCGGCCGGGCTGCCCTGGTACCCGGGTCAGGCGGTCCCCGATCAGCCCGACCCGCCCGCCGACGAGATCCCGGCACTGCTCGACGGCCTCGACGAGCCCTCCCGCGAACTGCTCACCCGGCTGGTCGAGGGGTCCCCGGTCGGGCGCACCCGCGACGCCGTCCCGGGCACCGACCCGGACCGGCCGGTCCAGCGGTTGCTCGCCGCCGGTCTGCTGCACCGCATCCCCAGCGACTCCGGGGACACCGTGATCCTGCCCCGGGTGGTCGCCCAGGTGATGCGCGGCGACCTGCCCGGCCCGGTCGGGCTGACCACACCGGACCCCACCCGGCACACCACCACACAGGCCGACGTGGACTCGGTCGCCGCGGGCGCCGCGATCGACCTGCTGCGCGAGGTCGACGTGCTCATCGAGGCGCTGTCGAACGCGCCGGTGCCCGAGCTGAAGGCCGGCGGGCTCGGGGTCCGTGAGGTCAAGAAACTCACCAAGTCCACCGGTATCGACGAGCAGCGGCTCGGCCTGATCCTGGAGGTGGCCGCGGCCGCCGGACTGATCGCCCCCGGCACACCGGATCCGGAGCCGCCGGACGGCAACGCGCCGTACTGGGCGCCGACGATCGCCGCGGACCGGTTCATCGAGATCTCCACCGCCGCGCGTTGGCACCTGATCGCGTGGACCTGGCTGAACCTGCCGGCCCGGCCCAGCCTGATCGGCAGCCGCGGGCCCGACGGCAAACCCTTCGGTGTGCTGTCGGACGCGCTGTACTCCACCGCCGCCCCGCTGGACCGGCGGCTACTGCTCACGGTGCTCAACGGGTTGCCGCCCGGCGCGGGCGTGGAGCCCGAGTCGGCGGCGCAGGCCATGATGTGGCAGCGCCCGCGCTGGTCGGCCCGGCTGCAACTGGAGCCGGTGACCAATCTGCTGCGCGAGGCGCACGCCGTCGGACTGGTCGGCCGCGGGGCCATCGCGACCCCGGCCCGCATGCTGCTGGCCCAGCGCACCGAAGACGCCGCCGAAGAAGTCATCAACGCGATGGCCAAGGTGCTGCCCGCACCGCTGGACCACTTCCTGCTGCAGGCCGATCTGACCGTGGTGGTGCCCGGTCCGCTGATCCGCGACCTCGCCGAGCAACTCGACATGGTGGCCACCGTGGAGTCGGCGGGCGCGGCGATGGTCTACCGGATCAGTGAAGCGTCCATCCGGCGGGCACTGGATGCCGGGCAGACCGCGGGCGGCCTGCACGCCTTCTTCGAGAAGCACTCGAAAACACCTGTGCCGCAAGGCTTGACGTACCTGATCGACGATGTGGCGCGCCGGCACGGGCAGCTGCGGGTCGGCATGGCGACGTCGTTCGTGCGGTGCGAGGACCCCGCACTGCTGGCGCAGGCGATGGCGTCGCCGGCGGCCGAACCGCTGGAGCTGCGGATCCTGGCGCCGACCGTAGCGGTGTCCCAGTCGGCCATCGGCGATGTGCTGGCCGCGCTGCGGGCCGGCGGTTTCGTACCCGCCGCCGAGGATTCCACCGGGGCCGTCGTCGACATCCGGGCTCGCGGCGCCCGGGTGCCCGCCCCGGGGCGCCGCCGGGTGTTCCGGCCGCTGACCGCTCCCCCCAGCCAGACCCTGGGCGCGATCGTCGCGGTGATGCGCAGCGTGGCCGCGGCCCCGCGGTCCGGCGAGCGACTGGACCCCGCGGTGCTGGTGGCGCTGCTGCAACAGGCCGCCCTGGAGCAGACCTCGGTGGTGATGGGTTACGTCGACCCGGCCGGGGTGGCCACCCAGCGCGTGGTGTCGCCGATCAACATCCGCGGCGGCCAGCTGACCGCCTTCGATCCGGCCTCGGGCCGGGTCCGAGAGTTTGCCATCCACCGCGTGACCTCCGTGGTGTCGGCCGACTCTGGATAATGGTCGGGATGAGTACCGAAGGGCCCCTGATCGTCCAGTCCGACAAGACTGTGCTGCTCGAAACCGATCATGAACTCGCAGGGGCGGCACGCGCCGCGATCGCGCCGTTCGCCGAGCTGGAACGCGCCCCCGAACACATCCACACCTACCGGATCACCCCGCTGGCGCTGTGGAACGCCCGCGCCGCCGGCCACGACGCCGAGCAGGTGGTCGACGCGCTGGTCAGCTTCTCGCGCTACGCGGTGCCGCAGCCGTTGCTGGTCGACATCGTCGACACCATGGCCCGCTACGGCCGGTTGCAGCTGATCAAGCATCCGGCGCACGGGTTGACGCTGGTCAGCCTGGATCGCGCGGTGCTGGAGGAGGTGCTGCGCAACAAGAAGATCGCCCCGATGCTGGGGGCGCGCCTCGACGACGACACCGTGATCGTGCACGGCAGCGAGCGCGGCCGGGTCAAGCAGATGCTGCTCAAGATCGGCTGGCCGGCCGAGGACCTGGCCGGCTACGTCGACGGCGAGGCCCACCCGATCAGCCTGGCCCAGGACGGCTGGGCGCTGCGCGACTACCAGGAGATGGCCGCCGACTCGTTCTGGGCCGGCGGCTCCGGGGTGGTGGTGCTGCCCTGTGGCGCGGGCAAGACGCTGGTCGGTGCGGCCGCGATGGCCAAGGCCGGGGCGACGACGCTGATCCTGGTCACCAACACCGTGGCGGGCCGGCAGTGGAAGCGCGAGCTGATCGCCCGGACCTCGTTGACCGAGGAGGAGATCGGCGAGTACTCCGGGGAACGCAAGGAGATCCGCCCGGTCACCATCGCCACCTATCAGGTGATCACCCGCCGCACCAAGGGTGAGTACAAGCACCTCGAGCTGTTCGACAGCCGCGACTGGGGCCTGATCATCTACGACGAGGTGCACCTGCTGCCCGCGCCGGTGTTCCGGATGACCGCGGATCTGCAGTCGCGCCGCCGGCTCGGCCTGACCGCGACCCTGATCCGCGAGGACGGCCGCGAGGGCGACGTGTTCTCCCTGATCGGGCCGAAGCGCTATGACGCGCCGTGGAAGGACATCGAGGCCCAGGGCTGGATCGCACCGGCCGAGTGCATCGAGGTGCGGGTCACGATGACCGACAACGAGCGGATGATCTACGCGACCGCCGAGCCGGAGGAGCGCTACAAGCTGTGCTCCACCGCGCACACCAAGATCGCGGTGGTGAAGTCGATCCTGGAGCGGCACAAGGACGAACCGACCCTGGTGATCGGCGCCTACCTCGATCAGCTCGACGAGCTGGGTCAGGAGTTGAACGCCCCGGTGATCCAGGGGTCCACCAAGAACGCCGAACGTGAGCAGCTGTTCGACCAGTTCCGTAGCGGCGAGATCAAGACGCTGGTGGTGTCCAAGGTGGCGAACTTCTCCATCGACCTCCCGGAAGCGTCTGTGGCCGTGCAGGTTTCGGGCACCTTCGGGTCCCGCCAGGAGGAGGCCCAGCGACTGGGCCGGCTGCTGCGCCCCAAGCACGACGGCGGCGGTGCGGTGTTCTATTCGGTGGTCTCCCGCGACAGCCTGGACGCCGAGTACGCCGCGCACCGGCAGCGTTTCCTGGCCGAGCAGGGCTACGGCTATGTCATCAAGGATGCGGACGACCTGCTGGGCCCGGCGATCTAGGAGTCTGCCGAGTCCAGCGCGCCGGCGGCCAGCGCGGCGGTGTTGATCCGGGTGAGCACCGAGTGCAGGTGCTCCAGCTCGGACAGCTCGACCCCCAGACGGGCCACCACCGTGGGCGGGATGTCCACGGCCCGGTGCCGTAGCGCGGCGCCCTCCTCGGTGAGACTGACCAGGATGGCCCGTTCGTCGGCGGCGCTGCGGGTACGCGCCACCAGCCCGAGCGCCTCCAGCCGCTTGAGCATGGGCGAGGTGGTGGCCGGATCCATCTGCAGCAGGGCGGCGATCTGTTTGACCGATAGCGCGTCGGCACCCGTCTTGGCGTTGTCCCACAGCGCCAGCATCACCAGATACTGCGGATGGGTGAGCCCGAGCGGTTCCAGCAGGGGGCGGTACACCGCCAGCACGGCGCGGTTGGTGACCGCCAGCGCAAAGCACACCTGATGCTCCAGGGCGAGTGGATCGACATCGCTGCCGGAGGCAGGCAGAACGGTGGTCATCCCCACAGCGTACTACTTAGTCCGCTAATCATTAGGGTACGATGTAAATCATGGCCGCCACACAACCGTCCCGGATCCAACGCCTCCTCTACGCGTACGGGAAGCGCCTGCCCGACTCCATGCGCGAGTGGGTGACCAACGACCTGGCCGGCCCGGGCGCCATCCGTCGGCACATGATCCGTTACTCGATCCCGCCGGCGCTACTGCTCGCGCCGCTGTGGCTGCTGCCGGCCTCGCTGTACGTGCACCTGGAGATGACGGTGCCGATCTACATCTGGGCCGTGATCATGGGTTACGTGCTGAACAAGGTGTGGCGACGGCACCGGCTCGCCCAGCACGGGCTGGACCCCAACCTCGTCGACGCGATCAACCGCGAGAAGAACGCACGCCTCCACGAGGACTACGCCCGGCGCTTCGGGGCACGCCCCGAAGAAGCCAAGTGGCAGTCCAACTCGAGCCCCTTCTAGACGTGCGGGCCGAGCTTCTTGGCGACGGTCAGAATGACCACCGAATCCTCGAGCGCGGCCAGCGCATGCCGGGTCAGCGGCACCACCAGATGATCGCCGGCTGAACCCTCCCAGCCGGCCTGCTCGGTGGACAGCCGGACCCGGCCCTGCAGCACCTGCAGGGTCGCCTCCCCCGGGCTCTCGTGGTCGTCGAGTCCGTTGCCCGCGGTCAGGGCCAGCAGGACCTGTCGGAGACTGTGCTCGTGGCCGCCGTAGACCGTATGCGAACTACGCCCACTGCTGGCGGCGCGGGCCTTTTCCAGGTGCTCACGCGCCAACGCGGTGAGTGAAATCTTCTCCATGAGGCCTCACTATGACACGGCCCCCGAAAGGGCGGCCTTGGCACGTCGCGCGGTGTCATCGACCAGGATCTCGGTGGCCCCGCCGAGCACCCCGTCGACAGCCATCCGGGCGACCACCGCGGGGTCGGTTTTCTGGTCTGCCGGAATGTAACTCACCATGTCGGTGTCCATGTAGCCGACATGCAGGGCCGCGACGGTGACACCCCGCGGGCCGAGTTCCTCACGTACCGCGTCGGTGAGTGCCCACGCGGCCGCCTTTGCCGCGGCGTACGCACCGGAGCCGGCCGGATGCTTCCAGGACAGCGCCGAGAGCACGTTCAGGATCGAACCCCCGCCATTGCGCTCGATGACCGGGGCGAACTCCCGGATGACGTTCAGGGTGCCGAAGTAGTGGGATTCCATCTCGGCGCGGATGTCCTCCATCGGACCGGTCAGCAGATTGGCCCGGGTCGAGATGCCGGCGTTGTTCACCAGCACGGTGACATCGTTCGCGACCTCGGCGGCCCGTCGGATCGATTCGGGATCGGTGATGTCGAGTTGCACCGGGATGACCCCGGCCGCGTCGACACTCTCCGGTTTGCGTGCCGCGGCATAGACCTTGGCGCCGCGGGCGACGAATTCCGCCGCGATCTTGCTGCCCAGCCCCCGATTGGCCCCGGTGACCAATACCGTGATGTTCTCGCTCATGTCCGACCCCTTTTCGTGTGTGTTCACAGTCAACGGCGCCCAACCGCCGGGCGCATCCCCCGGACGCAGAATTTCCGGCTGGCAGCAATGGGGTTGTGGTGTCAGCGGTAAGGATCCCGGTCCGGCAGCCAACTGCCGGGCGCGCCGATCCCGAGATCGCCGACGTCACGGACCAGGGCGTCGACCACGGCGAGCACGTTCGCCCGGTCTTCGTCGCGCCGCCACACCAGGGACCACGTCCACAACGGCGTCGGGCGCACCACCGGTCGGCGGACCAGGTCCCTGGGCTCGGTGTCGTTCTGTCCCTTGGGATTGTTGAGAACGGGCCGGCCGAGCCGACGCGCATGCTCGAAGAAGGTCGGCCCGGTGACACCACCGTCGTCGGTGCGCATCACCCGGGCGCCGGTGGCGGCCGCGAACCGCTCGGCGTAGCGATTCCACGACGACCAGCTCGCGGTATCGGTATCCACAAGTGCCACGGTGTCTTTCGCGTCCACGGGCGAGTCATCGCCACCGGGACTCAGCGCATACAGTCGGTCCACCCCGACCAGGCGGGAGTGCAGGCTCAGCGCCTGCAGGTCGTCCTGTTGCACCCAACAGATCGCCAGGTCCAGACTGCCGTCGGCGACCCGGGCCGCCTGGGCGTGCGATGGCATCACCCAGGCGTCGACCCGCAGGGTGGCGACCCCGGCGGCCCGTTCGGACCAGTCCACCGGACACCAGTTGACGCAGCCGATGCGCACCGGATCGTCGGCATCCGCACCGGAGCCCAATCCAATTGCGCGCCTTCGGAACTCATCGGCCTGACGAACCAGTGAGTGAGCCTCGGCCAGCAGCGCCACCCCGGCGGGTGTCAGGGCCACCGAGCGGCGGTCCCGGTCGAACAGCTGCACCTTCAGATCGCGTTCCAGCGTCTTGATCTGCTGGGACAGCGACGGTCCCGCGATACGCAGGCGCTGCGCCGCCCGGCCGAAGTTCAACTCCTCGGCGACGGTGACGAAGTATCGCAGCTGCCGCAGCTCCACCCGGCAAGCGTAGTAGTCACAGCCTCCTACCAGCGAGATTTCCGGTCCCACCGGCCCGGCATCGGCGCCGCGGCGATTCCGGTTGAGCCGTGCATCAGCAGGTCCACGAAACTCCCGGAAGAGGTCCAGCCATGAACAATCCCACCCGCGTCGCGATCATCACCGGCGCATCTCAGGGCATCGGCGCCGCATTGGTCGCCGGCTACCGCAAGGCCGATTACGCCGTGGTCGCCAACTCCCGCAGTATCGGCGCGAGCGACGACCCGATGGTGCTCACCGTCGCCGGTGACATCGGCGAACCGGGCGTCGGGCGCAGCATCGTCGAGGCCGCGCTGGAGCGGTTCGGGCGCGTCGACACCGTGGTCAACAACGCCGGCATCTTCATCGCCAAACCGTTCACCGAATACACCGACGCGGACTACGACGCCATCACCGGCGTGAACCTGCGCGGCTTCTTCGAGGTGTCCCGCGCCGCCGTCGCCGCCATGCCCCAGGGCGGCCATCTGGTCAACATATCGACCAGCCTGGTCGATCAGGCCAACTCCGCGGCGCCCTCGGTGCTGGCATCGCTGACCAAGGGCGGGCTGAATGCGGCCACCAGGTCACTGGCCGTCGAGTACGCCACCCGCGGCATCCGGGTGAACGCGGTGGCCCTGGGCATCATCCGCACCCCGATGCACGGCGACCATGAATACGACAGCCTGGCCCAGCTGAACCCGCAGAAGCGCATCGGCGAACTCGACGACGTGGTGGACGCGGTGCTCTATCTGGAGAACGCCGGGTTCGTCACCGGCGAGATCCTGCACGTCGACGGCGGCCAGAGCGCGGGGCACTGATCATGGGCCACGGTGAGCACGAGCTGCGCAGCGTCCTCGACGTCTGGCAGGCCGGGATCGACGCCCACGATCCGGACCGGGTCGCCCAGGTCTTCACCGAAGACGCCGTCTTCCAGGGACTGCGGCCCTACACCGTGGGGCGCGCCGGAGTGCGCGACTACTACGCGTCCCAACCGCCCGGGCTGACGGTGCGCTACCGCATCCTGGAAACCCGCACACCCGCCGACGGCATCCTGCTCGGCTACCTGCGGGCCGATTTCGAATTCCCCGACGGTTCGGCGTTGCCGCTGAACCTGAGCGTGCTGCTCACCCGCACCGCCGACGGCTGGCTGATCCTGCACTACCAGGTGTCGAGAGTGCCCTAACTCAGCGCCGGGATGACCTCGCGCTCGAACATCTCGATGCCCGACCTGTCGTAGGCGGCCTCCGGGAAGTACAGGATGGCGTACTCGCAGCCCAGGTCGCGCAGGCGCTGCAGCCGCGCCACGACCTGTTCGGGCGTGCCGGTCGCCGAGTCCGGCGAGGCGACATTGGCCAGCATGGCGTCGACCGCCGCTTCGCCCGCCCGGCTGACCTGCCGGGCCCGGATGCGTTCGAGGCGCTCCTTGACGTCGGATTCGGAGCTGCCGATGACGGCGTTGAAGTTGGCCGACCGCACGATCGCGTCGTACTCGGTGCCGACGTCGCGGCAGTGCTCGGCCAGGATCTGCGACTTGCGGGCGAACTCTTCGGCGTTGCAGCTGTAGTTGGTGTACTGCGCGTACTTGGCCGCGATGCGCAGGGTGACCTTCTCGCCGCCGCCGGCGATCCACAGCGGCAGGCCGCCGTCCTGCAGCGGTTTGGGGGCAACGATGGCGTCGTCGACCTGGTAGTGCTTGCCCTTGAAGGTGACCCGGCCGTCCCGCCAGGCGTCCCGCATGATCTGCACACCCTCGTCGAGACGGCCCAGCCGCTCACCGGCGGACGGGAACCCGTAGCCGTAGGCGCGCCATTCGTGCTCGTACCAGCCGGCGCCGATACCCATCTGGGTGCGGCCCCCGGAAATGATGTCATTTGTCGAGGAAACTTTTGCCAGATACACCGGATTCCGGTAGCTCATGGCCGTGCACATCTGCCCCAACTTCACCCGGTCGGTGACCGCGGCGAAGGCCGACATCAGCGTCCAGGCCTCGTGGGTGGCCTCATCGGTGGGCACCGGGACGGTGTGGAAGTGGTCGTAGACCCACACCGAGTCCCACGTGCTGTTATCGGCGTAGGTGGCCAGGTCTCGCATCACTGACCAGTGCTTATCGGTGGGAATGTCGACGAGGTCGAGTCGCCAACCCTGCGGAATGAAGAGTCCGAAGCGCATAGGGACAAACTCTATGCCCACCCGGCCCATTCTTAAATCGTCTACACTTGCCAGAAATCATTCGCTGTACCAACGCTGAGGACTGGTCATGACCGCCTTCACACGTCGCCTCGCGGCCGCCACGTTCGCGGCGCTGATGCCCCTGGCAGCCATTTCGGTCGCCACCGCGGCACCCAGCGTCGCCGAGACGACCTGTGCGCCGGGTCAGTCCGAATTCAACGGCAGCTGCGTCGACAGCTGCAACAAGTCGCAGGTCCGCAACGCCGACACCGGCAAGTGCCAGTCGCTGTTGTCGGCCGCGCTGCAGAAGGCCGAGACCCCGGCCGTGGCCAAGCTGACGCCGGAGCAGATGGGCGGCGCCTGGCAGCTGGCCAAGCAGGCCCAGATGATCCCCGAGGGCACCCGGGTGTGGAACTCGGTGGTCGGTACGGCCGACACCGTGCTCGGCTGGCCGGTACTGGCCACCGCCGCCGCCGCCGACGTGGCCACCACCATCGCCCTCCTCAACGGAGTTGCTCCTAGCGGCGCCCGCGTGATGAACATGGCCGGCGCGGCCGGCGGCGCAGCCACCGGCGTGGCCCGGACGTTCTCGGCGGCCAATGACGTCGCCCAGGTGGCCCGCGCACTGCCGTCCCCGCGGATCGGCCTGCCCAAGCTCCCGAACCTGAAGATGCCCCCGCACCCGCGGATCTTCCCCAAGAAGGTCGGCCTGCCCAAGATCGGCATCCCGCACCCGAAGATCGGTCTGCCCAAGCTGGGCAGCTCGGGCATCTGCGGGCCGAAGCTGCTGTTCTTCACTCCCTGCCTCTAGAGCCATGGCACTGTCTCGGGAAGAACGCGAAGAGTTCCTCGCCGAGCCCCATGTCGCCGCGTTGTCGGTGATCAGGGGAAATACCCGCGGTCCGCTGACCGTGCCGATCTGGTACCAGTACTCCCCCGGCGGTGAGCTCTGGTTCACCACCGGAGCCGGGTCACGCAAGCACCGGCTGCTCGAGGCCGCCGGACACTGCTCGCTGATGGTCGACCGGGTCCAACCCACCGTGCGCTACGTCGCGGTGGACGGCCCGGTCAGCCGTATCGAGGAGGGCACCGACGAGCAGCTCGTCGAGATGACCCGGCGCTACCTTCCGCCCGAGGCCGTCGAACCGTATCTGGAGATGGCCCGCCGTGAGCACGGTCCCAGCATCGCGGTGTTCGTGAAGCCCCAGCACTGGCTGTCCGCGGACCTGGGCGGCTTCTAACGGGGACCCAGCTCGTCGCGTAGCGGGATTCCGCGGCTGCGGTAGAGCTCGGCGTCCGCCTCGGCGTACAGCGCGGCGATGTCGGCGGTGACCGACGAGCCGGTGGCGGTGCCGATGCTGACCCCCGGTGTCTGCGTCCGGATCTCGTCGAGCAGCCGTTGCACCACCACCGCCTGCGGGTGCACCACACAGATGCCGAACTCGTCGCCGCCGAGTCGCGCCACCACGGCATCGCGCGGTGTCGCCCGGGCCCAGGCCCGTGCGTACTCGGCGATCCGGCGGTCCCCGGCCTGATGTCCGTAGGTGTCGTTGAGGTTCTTGAGGCCGTCGATGTCCAGGGCGATGACGGTGACTGGCACCGGCGCCGAGCGGAACCGGGCGACGAGCTCGGCGGTGTCGATCTCCCACCCGGCCCGATTGGACACCCCGGTGAGCGGGTCGGTACACGCGGCGGTGAACATCGCCCGCATCAGGAACCCGAAAGACTCTGCGGCGCCGAAGATCGCCACGATGACGATGAGGTAGGTGATGACGGTGACGTGGGGTGCCGGAGAGACGGCGACGGCCGCCACGCAGGCCGCGGTGAGCAGGGTGATCAACACCCACGCCCGCCGCGGCGGGTGGAAGGCCCGCAGATACATGGCCAGGAACATCGGCGCGATCAGGCAGACGTACTGGGCGGTCAGGGTGACGTGATAGGCCAGCACGATCGGGGTGGCCAGCACCGCCGCGCCGGTGGCGAAGCCGGCACGGCCCGGCCGGACCGCCAGCGCGATCAGCGCCGCCACGCCCAGTGCGATGGCGATCATGCCGCCCACCGGGTTTCCGTACTCCAGGTCGGTCCGCACCGGGAAGAGGGTGAACACCACGCCGTAGGTGTAGAGGAAGGTCGTCGCGGCCAGGTAGATGCGCAACAACCGGATGTGCTGGCGGCCGAGGAATCGGCCGTCGGCGACGGTGGTGAAACCGGGCATGGCCACCAGCCTGCTTTATGACGCCCGTCGATACAACGCGGCCACCCCGGGCACGCTGACCTTGAGTGACGGGGTGCGGGGCAGCTCGTCGACGAATGCCACCGCGACGGGCACGTGGTGCGCGGGCAATGCCTCCCGGATCACGGCCAGCAGATCGTCCTCGGTGACGCGGGCACCCGCCACGGTCTCCACGGCCGCGAACGGCACCTCCCCGAGCCGCCCGTCCGGCACCCCCACCACCCCGGCGTCACGCACCTGCGGATGCGAGATCAGCACGGCCCGCACCGTTTCGGGGAGGATCTTGAAACCGCCGCGGTTGATCGCCCCGTCCGCCCTGCCGTGCAGGGTGATGAACCCGTCCGCGTCGATGGACGCGATATCGGTGGTGCGGATCCAGTCCGGTCCCAGCAGCGGCACCTGGGCGGTGAGGATGCCCGACTGCCCGGTGGGCACCTCGGCGCCGGTGTCGGCGTCGAGGATCCGGACCCGCACCCCCGGCAGCACCCGGCCCGAGCTCTCACGTTTGCGCGCGCCGAACTCGCGGTACAGATCCGGCGTCCAGGCGCACACCGAACCGGCGAATTCCGTTGCGCCGTAGGCGGTCAGCACCGGCACACCGTAACGCTGC
The DNA here is from genome assembly GCF_019456655.1 of Mycolicibacterium diernhoferi. NCBI lineage: Bacteria > Bacillati > Actinomycetota > Actinomycetes > Mycobacteriales > Mycobacteriaceae > Mycobacterium > Mycolicibacterium diernhoferi. Next base: position 5,171,159 of record NZ_CP080332.1, read on the forward strand.
TCGAAGGCGTCGCGGGTCGCGACATCCAGCGGACCCGATCCGCACATCACGAAATCCAGCGAGGACAGGTCCGCTGCGGGCAGATCGGCCTCCAGCAGCATGCGCACCACGGCGGGCTGCACACCCACCCGGCGCAACCGGTGGGTCTTGACCACCTGCACCCAGGCCGGCACGCTGAACCGCTCCAGCAACGCCATCCGCTTGCCCACGTAGATGGCGGTCACCAGCTGGCAGACACCGCCAATCCCGCCGAGCGGCCAGTAGGCCAGCTCGGGCGGCTCGTCGGGGGCGGCCTGCCCACCCGTCACGCTGAACACGGTGTGCTCCAGCACCGCCGAGCGGACCACGAATCGTTTTGGCGCCCCGGTGGTTCCGCTGGTGAGGATGGCCAGCGCGCCGCCGATCGGCCGGCGCGGCCGTGGCACCCCGACGCCGGCGAGCGTCGGCGCCCGGGCGCCCAGTTCCACCCGGGCCGCCCCGATGCCCTCGGCGGCGGCCGTCACCGGGTCGGTCCAGTCCTGCGGGTCGGCGAGCACCGCCGCGACGTCGAGCCGTTCGATGTCGGCGGCGATCGCCTCGGGCGACTGGAAGGAATAGATCATCACCACCGGCCGGTCGGCCGCCAGCAGCCCGATGGTCGCGGCGGCGTGCGCATACCGATTGCGCACCACCAGCCCCACCGGTGCGCGGGCGTCCAGTCCGGCCCGCTCCAGCAGGCCGGTGAGTCCGGAGCCGTATCCGGCGATCTCGGCCCCGGAGAACCAGCGACCCTCGAACTCGATGCACGGCCGGTCGCCGTAACCGGCCAGCCGTGCCGCAAACCTTTCGGTAAAGCTTTCGGTCACCGGCTCATTGTGGCACCGGGATCAGCCGGTGAAGCAACTGCGGTAGTCGCTGGGCGTGGTGCGCATCTGCCGGGTGAAGTGGTGACGGTAGGTCACCGGCGATTCGAAACCGACCCGGGCCGCGATCTGTTCGATGGACAGGTCGGCGGACTCCAGCAGCGCCAGGCTGGCCTGCACGCGTTGTTCGATGAGCCACTTGATGGGCGTGGTGCCGGTGGCCTTCGCGAACTGGCGCAGATAGCTGCGCCGGGACATGGCCGATTGCGCGGCCAGTTCGTCGAGGGTGATGGGTCTGTCGAGATGTTCGAGGGCCCAAGCCATTCCGGCCGCGATGCGACCGTCGGCGGTCGGTTCGGGTACCGGGGCGTCGATGTACTGGGCCTGCCCGCCCGCCCGGTGCGGGGCGATCACCAGCCGCCGGGCCACATCGTTGGCGACCCGCATCCCGTGATCGGTGCGCACGATGTGCAGGCAGAGATCAAGCCCCGCGGCGCATCCCGCGCTGGTGAGCACCCGGCCGCTGTCCACGTACAGCGGCGCCGGGTCGACGTCGATGTCCGGGTACTGCCGCTGCAGTTGGTCGGCGTAGATCCAGTGGGTGGTCGCCGCGCGGCCGTCCAGCACCCCGGCGGCGGCCAGCGCGAAGGCACCCGAACAGATCGACACCAGCCGTGCCTGCCGGTCGTCGGCGGCCCGGATGGCCTCGACGAGTTCGGGCGACGGGGCCGCGCCGACGTCACGCACGCTGGGGATCAGCACGGTGTCCGCGTTCGCCAGATCCTCGATGCCATAGGAGGTGCGCATGACCGCCCCGCCCAGCATCCGGACCTCCGGTTGTTCCGAACACAGCTGCACCGCGTAGCCGGGCGGCGCGACGCCCGCGGAGAACTTCCCGGGCAGTTCGGCCATCCCGAAGATCTCGGTGGCCAGGCCCGATTCGAAGCCGGTCATGCCGTCGTAGGCGAGGATCGCCACGGTATGCATGTCACTATCTTAACGAAGGCGGGCACTGGTGCCACTGTTCTCGGGCGCGACGACTCGGCATCGTCGGAGTCATGACGAACACACGCAAGCGTTTCCGCACCCTCGCCGCGTTCGTCGCGGGCCTGCACACCGGCAACGGGCTCGCGCACGGCGTGCGACCGCCAGCCGACAGCGTCGTCCTACGTCGAAACGGCCGAACACCCCGGAAGTGACGTCGGCCCTTCGACGGCCGTCCAGAACTCGTCGAATCCGTCCTGGGCATCGGCGAGTTCGCGCTGGGACAGGAACACCGCCACCGATCCGTCGGGAGCGACATGCCCCGTGGTCCCGGTGCCACCCATCCAGCCCCACCGGCCGGGTCGCATCCACGGCCGCACGGCCGCCACGTCCACCGCCGTGCCCAGCCCCCAGGACACCCCCGCGCCCAGGATCGGCAGCGCCTGTCGGCGCTGTTCGACGGTCAGGCTGTCCGTCGTCATCATCCTCACCGACTCGGGACTGAGGACAGGGTCGCCGCCGTCGGCCAGCGCCGAGAAGAAGCGCAACAGATCCGGCCCGCTGGACACCAGCCCACAGCTGAGTTCCTCGAACTGCGGCGGCTGTGTGAAGGCGCCGTCCGGCAGCGCAATGAGCTCGACTCCGTCCGGTGTCGGCCGGTACGCAGTGGGCAACCGATCGGCAGCGGTCCAGAAACCGGTGTCGGCCATCCCGAGGGGCCCGGTGATGCGTTGGGCCACAAGCTCTCCCAGCGAAAGATCGCTGACACGATCGAGGAGCACACTGAGCACCTTGAATGAGGTGTCGTACAGCCAACCGGTTCCGGGCTGGAATGCCAACGGCAACTGGGCGAGCCGGCGGATGAATTCGTCACCGGTCATCTGCGGCGGTACCGGGCCGGAGCCGATCCCTTGTTCTTCGATGGCCGACTGCAGCGCACACTCGTCGAAGAGCACGCCCCAGCCCGCGGTCATCGTGAGTAGGTGCGCGACCGTGATGGGACGGTCGGCGCGGACGGTGTCGCTCAGTGCGCCGTCCGGCCGGCGCAGCACCGCCGGCTCGGCGAGTTCGGGTAGCCAGCGCCGGATCTCGTCGTCCAGGCGCAGCAGCCCGTCCTCCATCAGCGACAGCGTGAGAGCCGCCGCCAGAGGTTTGCACAGCGAGGCGATCCGGAACGGGGTGTCCTCCCGCATCGGCGGGGCATCCGTATCGAACGACCTCAGTCCCGACGCCTGAACCGCCGTGACGCCATCGCGGCGGACGGCGGCCACATAGCCGGGGATGCGGCCGTCGGCCACCTGCCGGTCCAGCGCCGACCATATCTGTTGTGTGTGCACTCCGATCCGACCACGACGACCGGCGAAACTCATCGCAGATGCCGGCGTGCCCCCACCGGAGCGCACATGGACAGCAAGAAACCCCCGGGCTCGCCGCTTCGAGGACGGTGGGCCCGGGGGTTCCTGGTCTTGTCCGGCTAGGCCTCCAGCGAGGCGGGCGGGTTGAAACGGTCGCCGTAGCGGGCGGCCAGCTCCTTGGCCCGGGCCACGAACGCGGCCTTACCGACGCCCAGCGGGCCCTCGTAACCGACGATGTACTGCGCGGAACCACCGGTGTACGGCGGGAAGCCGATTCCCATGATGGAGCCGATGTTGGCGTCGGCGGTCGAGGTGAGCACGCCCTCGTCGATGCACTTCTGGGTTTCCAGCGCCTCGGCGAACAGCATGCGGTCGATGGCGTCCTGCAGCGGGATCTCGGTGGAACCGGAGTTGAAGGTCTCCTTCAGGCCCGGCCACAGGCCGACGCGCTTGCCGTCGACGTACTCGTAGAAGCCCGCGCCCTTGAGGCGCGACGGACGACCGATCTCGATCATCTTGTTGACGACCTCTTCGGCCGGGTGCGCGACGTGGGTGCCGCCGGCCGCCTCGGTCGCCTTGCGGGTCTCGCCGGCGATCTTCTGCATGAGCTCCAGGTTCAGCTCATCGGAGAGCTGCAGCGGCGCGGCCGGGTAACCGGCCTGGGCGCCCGCCTGCTCGATGGTGGCAGCCGAGACGCCCTCGCCCAGCATGGCCAGCGCCTCGTTGACGAAGGTGCCGATGACGCGGCTGGTGAAGAAGCCGCGGCTGTCGTTGACCACGATCGGGGTCTTCTTGATGGCCAGGGTGTAGTCGAACACCCGGGCCAGCGCCTCGTCAGAGGTCTTCTCGCCCTTGATGATCTCCACCAGCGGCATCTTGTCGACGGGGCTGAAGAAGTGGATGCCGATGAAGTCCTCCTGGCGCTTCACGCCGGTCGCCAGACCGGTGATCGGCAGGGTGGAGGTGTTGCTGCCCAGCAGCGCGTTCGGCTCGACGATGTCCTCGATCTCCTGGAACACCTTGTGCTTGAGTTCCTGGTTCTCGAAGACGGCCTCGATGACGAAGTCGACACCCTTGAGATCGGCGGGGTCGGCGGTCGGGTGGATCTTGGCCAGGAGCGCGTCGGACTTCTCCTGGGTGGTCTTGCCGCGCTTGAGCGCCTTGGCTTCGATGCCCTCGGAGTACGCCTTGCCCTTCTGGGCGGCCTCGATGGTGACGTCCTTGAGCACGACGTCGTAGCCGGCCTTGGCCGACACGTAGGCGATTCCGGCGCCCATCATGCCCGCGCCCAGCACGCCGATCTTCTTGATCTCCTGCGGGGCGATGCCGTCGGGCCGCGAGGCGCCGCCGTTGATGGCCTGCAGGTCCAGGAAGAACGCCTGGATCATGTTCTTGGCGGTCTGCCCGGTCACCAGCTGCACGAAGTAGCGGCTCTCGATGCGGGTCGCGGTGTCGAAGTCGACCTGTGCGCCCTCGACGGCGGCGTTGAGGATGGCCCGCGGCGCGGGCATCGGGGCGCCCTTGAGCTGCTTCTTCAGCAGCGCCGGGAAGGACGGCAGGATGCCGGCCAGGCCGGGCGAGGCGGGGGTGCCGCCGGGCATCTTGTAGCCCTTCGCATCCCACGGCTGCACGCCGGCCTCGGGGTTCTCCTTGATCCACTTCTTCGCGGCGGGGATCAGCTCGTCGACCGACTTGACCAGCTCGTCGACCAGGCCGATCTCCTTGGCCTTGGCCGGGTTGAACCGGGTGCCCTGGCTCAGGACCTCCATGAAGGCCTTCTGCACACCGAACATGCGCACGGTGCGGGCGACGCCGCCACCGCCGGGCAGCAGGCCCAGGGTCACCTCGGGCAGGCCGATCACGACACCGCGCGCGTCGGCGGCGATGCGGTGATGGGTGGCCAGCGCGATCTCCAGGCCGCCACCGAGGGCCGCGCCGTTGATGGCGGCCACGACGGGCTTGCCCAGGGTCTCCAGCTTGCGCAGGTCGGCCTTGATCGCCTCGACCTCGGCGAACGACGCCGCGGCGTCCTCGGGGCCGACGTTGATCATCGCCTTGAGGTCACCACCGGCGAAGAAGGTCTTCTTCGCGCTGGCGATGACGACACCGGTGATCGAATCCTTCTCAGCAACCAGCCGTTCGACGGCGTTGTGCATGGATTCCTTGTAATGCTCGTTCATCACGTTGGCCGAACCGGTCGGGTCGTCCAGCGTCAGGGTGACGATGCCGTCGGCATCCTGGTCCCACTGAATAGTGTTCTCTGCCATGTTTTTTCAGTCTCCCTAGACGCGCTCGATGATGGTGGCCACGCCCATGCCGCCGCCGACGCACAGCGTGATCAGCGCACGCTTCGCGCCACGACGCTCGAGCTCGTCGACCATGGTTCCGGTGATCATGGCGCCGGTGGCGCCCAGCGGGTGGCCCATCGCGATGGCACCACCGTTGACGTTGAGCTTCTCGTCCGGGATGTTCAGATCCTTCTGGAACTTCAGCACCACCGAGGCGAACGCCTCGTTCAGCTCGAACAGGTCGATGTCATCGACGGTCAGCCCGGCGCGGTCGAGCACCTTCTTGGTCGCCGGGGTCGGGCCGGTCAGCATGATGACCGGGTCGGCGCCGGAGGTGGCGGTGGCCACGATGCGGGCGCGCGGGGTCAGGCCCTGCGACTTGCCGGCCTCCTCGGAGCCGATCAGCACCAGGGCGGCGCCGTCGACGATGCCCGAGCTGTTACCGCCGGTGTGGACGTGGTTGATCTTCTCCACGAAGTGGTACTTCTGCAGCGCCACGTCGTCGAAGCCGCCCATCGCGCCGATACCGTCGAACGCGGTCTTGAGCTTGCCCAGGCTCTCCACGGTGGAGCCGGGACGCATGTGCTCGTCGTGGTCCAGCACGACCAGGCCGTTCTGATCGCGGACCGGCACGACCGACTTGGCGAAGTAGCCGCCCGACCATGCCGCCGCGGCGCGTTCCTGGCTGCGGGCGGCGTAGGCGTCGACGTCCTCGCGGGAGAAGCCCTCGATGGTGGCGATCAGGTCGGCGCCGATGCCCTGCGGGACGAAGCCGATGCGGTAGTTGGTGTCGGGGTCACCGGCCCAGGCGCCGCCGTCGGCGCCCATCGGGACGCGGCTCATCGACTCGACGCCACCGGCGAGCACCAGGTCGTCCCAGCCCGAACGCACCTTCTGGGCGCCCAGGTTGACAGCCTCCAGGCCCGACGCGCAGAACCGGTTGAGCTGGAAGCCGCCGGTGGTCTCGGGCAGACCGGCCACCAGGCCGGCGGTGCGGGCGATGTCGCCGCCCTGATCGCCCACCGGGGAGACCACACCGAGGATCAGGTCGCTGATCAGGTTCTCGTCCAGGTCGGGGAACCGGACCCGGATCTCGTCGATCAGGCCGACAACCAGGTTGACGGGCTTGATCTCGTTGAGGGCGCCGCCACGCTGCTTACCGCGCGGGGTGCGGATCGCCTCGTAGATGAAGGCTTCGGACATGTGTTGTTCCCTTTCGGGTGGGTGACAGGGGACGTCCATCAGGACGGTGTTCCACTGGTCGCGCAGCCTAACAGGATCGCAAACCAACCTGTTGGTTGGGCGTCTGATCTGCGCTGTCCGTCACCCCACACGCCTCAGGCGGTGCGGGACCCCTCCAGGCCCGCGAGGGCGGGGTAATCGATGTACCCCGCCGGCCCGGAAGCGTAGAACGTGCTTTCGTCGGGTTCATTGAGCCCGGCCCCGAGCAGCAGCCGGTCGATCAGGTCCGGGTTGGCCAGATAGGCCCGCCCCACCGCCACCGCACTGACCGCACCCCACTCGGCCAGGCCTTCCAGCTCGCGGAAATCGGTGTCGCGGTCACGGCCGGTGTTGAGCACCACGGTGCCGCTCCACAGCGCGCGGATCGCGCCGAAGGTCTGCGAGGACGGGTCGATCAGCACATGCAGATAGGCGATGCCCAGGCCGGCGATGCGGTTCAGCAGCGCCTCGTAGGTGCTGACCGGATCGTTCTCGCGCATGTCCCCGGCCGTCCCCCCGGGCGATATGCGCACCCCGACCCGGTCGGGGCCGATCTCCTCGGCGACGGCCTCGATCACCTCGGCCGTCAGCCGGGCGCGGTTCTCCGGCGTGCCGCCGTAGGCGTCGGTGCGCACGTTGGTGGCATCGGAGAGGAACTCGTGCAGCAGGTAGCCGTTGGCGGCGTGGATCTCCACCCCGTCCATACCGGCGTCGACGGCGCGGCGCGCGGCGCAACGGAACTGCTCGACGATCGAGGTGATCTCGTCGACCCGCAGCGCCCGTGGGACCGGCAGCGCCTGCTTGCCCGACGGGGTGTGGGCCACCATGTCGGCGGCGATGGCAGACGGGGCGACGGTTTCGAAGCCGCTGATCTCCGGATGCGCCATCCGGCCGACGTGCCACAGCTGGACGAACATCTTCCCGCCCCGGGCGTGCACCGCTTCGGCGATCTCGGCCCATACGCCCTGCTGCCGGTCGGTGTAGATGCCCGGGGTGAACATGTAGGCGCCGTTGGCCTGTTCGCAGATGGCGGTGGCCTCGCTGACGATGAGGCCGGCGCAGGCACGCTGGGCGTAGTACTCGGCCGCCAGATCCGATGGGGTGCCGTCGGATTGGGCGCGCGACCGGGTCAGCGGCGCCATGAAGATCCGATTCGTCGCCTCGATCGCACCGACGCGCACCGGGGTGAGAAGTTTGGCATCTGACGGGAGGCGGTAGGTCTGGTCGATCACCCGCTACACAGCGCCGCGGGCGACCGATCTATTCCCAGATGCCCAAAGTCACAGCGTGAGTGCGACTTTCCCGGTGCCCGCGTCCTGGCGTGGCAGAGAGTTGCACATCCCGCTCCCGTTCACCTCAGGCCCGGGCCGGGCCGCCGGCCTGTTGGCAGTGCCTACGGAACAGCGCTATCTGCGCTAACATCAACAATCGATGAGGAGGGGCGGATGAGCGGCAACCCGAGTAAGGCAGAGGTGGATCCCCCGGAGCGAATCCTGCGGGCTGCCGCCGAGATCCTGGCCGCCGACGGGCGCGAGGCCGTGTCCACCCGCGCCGTCAGCGCCAGAGCCAACGTGCAGTCGCCGACGATCTACCGACATTTCGGCGATATGCGACAACTACTCGACGCGGCAGCCAGCCGTAGCCTGGCGGACTATCTGGCCACCAAGCGGAGCCGCCCACACACTGACGACCCGGTGGAGGATCTGCGCACCGGCTGGAACACCCATGTCGAATTCGGCCTGCGCAATCCGCACGTCTATACCGTGCTCTACGGCGACCCCCGGCCGGGCGCGACCCCACAGGGGGTCGCCGAAGGTGAGGCCATTCTGCTCGGACTGGTCCGACGGATCGCCGAGGCCGGCCGCCTGCGGGTCGGCGTGGAACGTGCTGCCGCGATGATGCATTCGGCGTGCCGGGGCGTGACCATCACCCTGCTCTCGACGCCCGCCCCCGAACGCGACCCAGACCTGTCGGCGGCGACCCGAGAGGCGATCCTGACATCGATCACCACTGGCGCCGAGACCGCCGACACCACCGGTGTCGGACCCCGCGCAGTCGCCCTGAAGGCCCTGCTGGACCCACCGCCGGCTGCGCTCACCGCCGCCGAGGTCACGCTTCTCGCGGAGTGGCTGGACCGGCTGACCGCCCGAGCTTGATCTGACGCCCCCGGAACTGGCCACTCACTGCTACGTGAGTGGCCAGTTCTGGTTTCCCGCATCAATTGCGTTAGCGCGATCAACGCTTAAATGCTACCGTCGATAACATCATCGCTAACACGAAGGTGGTATCAATGACAACGACCAGGCAGATCGACCGACGGGTGGCTATCGTCCTCGGCGGGTCCGGCGGTATCGGACGCGCGGTCAGTGAGCGGCTGGCCGCCGACGGGATGGCCGTCGTGGTGCACTACAAGACCGGTTCCAGCCGTGCCACGGATACCGTCCAGCGCATCACCGAGGCCGGCGGCGAAGCCACGGCCATCGGTGGCGATGTTGCCGATGAGCACGATATGGCAGCACTTTTCGAGCGGACCGTCGCCCGCTACGGCGGCATCGACGTCGTGGTGAACACCGCGGGCATCATGGTGCTGACCCCGGTCGCCGACCTCGACTTGGCCGATTTCGACCGGATGCACCGCATCAACGTCCGCGGAACCGTCGTCGTCACCCAACTCGCGGTGCGGCATCTGCGCAGTGGTGGCGCGCTGGTCAACTTTTCGACGTCCATCACCCGATTGCAGACGCCGAACTACGCCGCCTACGCCGCGTCCAAAGGTGCGGTGGAAGCCATGACCCTGGTGACCGCCCGGGAGATGCGTGGCCGCGATATCACCGTCAACACCATCGCACCCGGGCCTACCGCCACACCGCTGTTCCTGGCGGATAAATCGAAGGAACTCGTCGACCATATCGCCGGGTTGTCCCCGATGGAACGCATCGGCTCACCCGCCGATGTCGCCGCATCCGTGGCGGCTCTCGCCGGTCCTGCCCGATGGGTCAACGGACAAATCGTGTTCGTCAACGGCGGTGCAGTATGAGGCGCCACGGAACTTTATGTGCCGCAGTGGCGGCGGTCGGCCTCACCGTCAGTGGCTGTTCGACCGATCTCGGCCGGGTCGAGGTCACCGAGTCCGGACTGACCCGACTGGCCGTCGACTACAGTCCGACGGCAGTCAACGCCCAGCTGACGCTCGGCGTCAACCGCGGAATCTTCGCCGACCACGGTCTCGAAATCGTGCAGGTCCCTGGGGCCGGAGCCAGCGCGGCCAGCGTCGCGCTGCTCCTCAACGGCCAGATCCAGTTGGCAGTCAGTGAGATCACGGCGATCCCCACCGCAGTCGCAGCCGGCTTTCCGATCGAGGTCGTCACCTCGCTGGCCACCGATTACCGCTCGCCGCAAGGCGATGCATTCTCGGTGGTGGTCGCCGACGACAGCCCGATCCGATCCTTTGCAGACCTACCCGGCCACACCGTGGCCGTCAACGGTCTGCGCAGCTTCTTCGACCTGACCGTCCTGGAGTCGGTGCGCCGTTCCGGCGGTGACCCCGACCGGGTCTCCGTGGTGGCCGTGCCGTTCGAAGATCAGGTCGCAGCTCTTCGGCAGGGCCGGGTCGACGCAGTCAGCACACTCGAGCCGTTCGCCGGGCAGTTGCTGCGTAGCGGGTTCCGTACCTTGGGAAACCCCGCGACAACCGCCCTGGGCCCACGCAGTGTCGCCACGGTGTTGATGGGTTCCAAGGAGTTCGTCGACCGCAACCCCGAGGTGATGCACCGCTTCCTGGCCGCCCTGCAGGAAGCGACCGAGTACGCCAACAACCACCCGGCCGAGGTTCGGCAGACGATCAGTGACACGACAGGTGCGCCCCCGGAAACCGTCGCTGCACTGCCGGTGCCATGGTTCATCACCGGCATCGAACGCCGCGCTGCCGCGCTCACCACCCGACTGATGGTCGATTACGGGCGCATTGACAGTGCACCCGAAGTCGACGATTTCACCTGGTCGCAGTCCCCTGATGCCACCGACGTCGCGAATCCGCCACGCGATCTGCAGGTGACGGGGTGATCGGCATGAAGCTCTTGCCGCCCGCACTCACCACCGCGGCGTTGCTCGTGACGTGGGAATTGCTCTCGCTCAGTGGGGTATTCCCACCAGAGCTCCCACCGGTCTCCACGGTCGCGGCCTGGCTGCTGGCCAACCTCACCACCGCAGATCTGTGGACCGTGATGGGACTGACCTTGATGCACTGGGGCGCCGCTCTGACCGTCGGGATCGTGGCCGGCACGGCGATCGGCGCCGCCATGGCGTCCATACCGGCAGTCAACGAACTGTTGATCGGCACCGTGGAGTTCTTCCGCCCCATTCCCGTAGTGGTGTATCTGCCCATCATGCTGTTGCTGTTCGGGGCACGACCCCAGGTCGTGGTCATCCTGGCAGCGGTGGCCGCCACCTGGCCGGTCCTGTTACAAACCCTCTACGGGATCAAAGCCGTCGACCCGGTGACCGTGGACACCGCACGCGTCTACGGATTGACGGCGCTGCAGCGGCTCGCGTGGGTCACCGTGCCCAGTGCGCTGCCCTTCTTCGGCACGGGCGTGCGCATTGCGTCGTCCATCACCCTGCTCGCGGTCATCGCCGTCGAACTGATCGGCGCCGTCCCCGGGCTGGGTAACACGCTGAACACCTACGCCGCCAACGGAATCTACGCTGCGACCTACGGGGTGATCGTTTTGACCGGACTACTGGGGGTACTGCTGAATGCGGTGTTCGAACGACTGGAACACCGCGCGCTGCGGTGGCACCCCGCACACCGGGTGGTCACGATATGAGCACCATGGCGAGGACCGGCTTACGTCTCGTGATCCCGGTGGCGCTGGTCCTGCTGTGGTGGGCGACGTCGGTGGGCAGCACCTCACCCTTCTACCCGCCGCTACCCGATGTGTTCGAATCATTCGGCGAGACATGGATATTCGCTCAGCTCTCCGCCGACGTTATCCCCAGTCTTCGCCGACTGCTGATCGCTCTGGTGCTGGCAACGGCGACCGGGGTGGCCGCCGGAGTAGCACTGGGGCGTAGCCGGAGGTTGGCCGACGCCCTCAACCCACTCGTGCAGTTCGGCCGCTCCATACCCGGCACCGCCCTGGTGCCGATCAGCGTCCTGCTGTTCGGCATCGGCGACAACGCCAAGATCGTGGTCATCGGATTCGTCTGCCTGTTCCCGGTTTTGCTCAATACCGTCGACGCGGTACGCGGCGTGGACCCCCAGTTGGAGGATGTGGCCAGGAGTTTTCGGCTGACCCGGACCCAACGGCTGACACACATCCTGCTGCCATCCGCGGCACCACAGATCACCGCCGGCATCCGGACGGCGTTGGGCATCGGCTTCATCATGATGGTCATCACCGAGCTTTACGCCACGGCCAACGGCATCGGATTCGTCACCATGAGCGCGCGCAACGCGTTCGACATACCCCAGATGTGGGCAGGCACAGTGCTCCTCGGCCTTCTCGGAGTGACACTGAGCGCACTGTTCGCCCTCGCGGAGCGGCGCGTTCTGCGCTGGCATATCGGCATGACCGAAAGGAATCATTGATGCTGTCCGTCAAGAACATCCACCGGACCTACGGAACAGGAAACCAGCAGGTCGAAGCGATCCGTGACCTCAGCCTGGACGCCGACGCCGGGGAATTCGTCTGCATTGTCGGGCCGTCCGGGGCGGGTAAGACCACGCTGCTGAAGTGCCTGAGTGGCCTGATGACGCCGACGACAGGCACTGTCGTACTCGACGGTGAGCTCGTCACCGAGCCGCCGGAGAAAATGGCCTCGGTGTTCCAGGATTACAGTCGCTCGCTGATGCCGTGGCTGACCGTCGACCGTAACGTTGCCCTGCCGCTGCGCAACAAGTTCCCGTCGCCGGCCGACCGTAAGCAGCGGGTGGCCAGGGCGCTCGACGAGGTGGGGTTGACCGGGTTCGGCACCCGCTACCCGTGGCAGCTCTCCGGCGGCATGCAGCAGCGGGTGGCAATCGCCCGCGGCCTGGCCTACCAACCCGAGATACTGCTGCTCGACGAGCCTTTCGCGTCAGTCGACGCCCAAACGCGGGCCGACCTGGAGGACCTCGTTCAGCAGGTGCAGATCGCCACCGGTGTCACCATGGTGCTGGTCACCCATGACATCGACGAAGCGGTGTACCTCGGCGACCGCATCGTGGTGATGTCGGCCAGACCGAGCGTAGTGCTGGAAACGGTGCCGGTGGATTTGCCCAGGCCCCGCAACCAACTCACCACCAAGGCTCTTCCACAGTTCGCCGAACTGCGGGCACACGTTCTGAGCCTGGTCAGGAGTTGACGATGACGACCAGATGGATGCCGACGGTCATCGCAACGTTGGCCCTGACCACCGGATGTGGGCAAGCACCGACGAATCCAGTTCCGTCGATCGGGCAGGTCACCGAACTCGCCACCGGTCTGCGGATGCCGTGGGGACTAACCTTCCTGCCCGACTCCTCGGCGCTGGTGTCGAGCCGCGACACCGGCGAGATCCACCGGATCTCCCCCGACGGCCGCACCGTCACACCGGTCGGGGTCGTGACCGACGTGCCGCAGACTGCCGAAGGCGGTCTGCTCGGCTTGGCGAGCTCACCCGATTTCGCGGTTAATCGGACCGTCTTCGCCTATGTCTCAGGAGAACCCAGCAACCGAGTGGTGGCGCTGGAGTTCGACAGGTCGGTGTCCTCGTTCACCGTCGGCCCGGCGATCATCGACGGTATCGCCACGGGCAATCGCCATCACGGTGGCCGCCTGACCTTCGACCCGGACGACAACCTGTGGGTCGGCACCGGGGACGCCTTCAACGGGTCATATGCTCAGGACCCCACGTCACTGAACGGGAAGGTATTGCGGGTACGCGCCGATGGGTCCCCCGCCGTCGGCAATCCCTTTGGCACACCCGTTTTCTCGATCGGTCACCGCAACGTCCAAGGCATCGCGTTCGGGCCAGACGGGACGGTGTACGCCTCGGAGTTCGGGCACCGCACCTGGGATGAGGTCAACGTGCTGCGCCCCGGGGCGAACTACGGCTGGCCGGTCGCCGAAGGCAGCGACGGTGACCTCGGGGAGAATCCGATCGTCACCATCCATCCAGACGACGCATCCCCGTCGGGACTGGCCTACGCCGGCGGCTCGCTGTGGATGGCGGGTCTTCGGGGCCAGCGGCTCTGGCAGATCCCGGTGTCCGGCGGTCGCACCGCCGGAGACCCCGTCGCGCACTTCACCGGCGAATGGGGACGGATCCGCACCGTCGAGGTGGCCCCGGACGGGGCGCTGTGGTTGCTGACCTCGAACACCGACGAGGCCACCTGGGGTGGTACCGAACCGCGGCCCGGTGATGACCGGCTGCTCCGGCTGGAACTGCGCGGGTCCTGACCGACGAGCAAACGGCCGGAGAGCAGGCCCCAGGTCGCCGCGGCCGACCCGCAGGCTGCCCGGTTACTGGCACCGAGTTTGGCCATCGCACTTTCCATGTGATGGCCGGCGGTGCGCACGCCACCGCGGTTGCGCTGTGGCTGCAGTTGCACGACAGCGCTTTTCCGGCCGGCCGGATGGTGCACAGCGACGGCCTGGAGGAGTGGCTGTACCACGACGAGCTGATCGCCTCCTACAAGCTGTTCGACAACGCCCGCACGGCCTCGGTATCGGCGGGCAGGCAACTGGCGGCCACCGCGTGCGCCGTCGGCATCGCGGCGCGCGGCACCCGTACCTGATCGCGGTGTGCGGCGGCACCACCGACGCCATGCCGCCGTGGCGGACGGCGTGGCCCCGGCGCTGGAGATCAGCGGGATGCGTCACGAGGAGCGCACCGCGAGACTGTTCGCCAGCTGAGTCGGCCGCTCAGCCCAGCGTGAGCGCAACCTTGCCGGGTACCCGCCGGCCCAGCAGCGCATCGATGGCGCCGTCCAGGTTCTCCCAGGAGTCACGCAGGCCGATCTGGGGGTCCAGTTGTCCGCGTCCGGCCAGATCGACGACGTACTGCAGATCCTCCCCGACCGGCCAGGAGACCATGAACGATTTGATTGTGGTGCGCTTCAACATCATTCGTTCGGCCTCGAAGTCGATCGTGGTCTGCGGCCCGGACGCCGAGCCGGTGGCGATCAGCGTTCCGCCGTCGAGCAGCAGATGGAACGCCTCGGCGAGCATGGTGCCGCCGACATGCTCGAGCACACCGTGTACCGGCGCCACACCGTCGAGCCCGACCACGACCTCACCCGCTCCGAGTTCGGCCAGACCGGCGCCCCGCTGCGGGCTGCCCACCGCGGCGATCACGTGTGCCCCGGCCCGCGAAGCCAGCTGCACGGCCACCCGGCCGACCCCGCCCGAGGCCCCGGTGATGAGCACCCGCCGCCCGAGCACCGGGCCCAGCCCGCGGATGGTCTGCACGGCGGTCACCCCCGCGACCGGCAGTGCGGCCGCGGTCTCGAAGTCGACATCGTCCGGCAGCACCGCCACGTTCGCCGAGTTCAGCACCCGTCGCTGCGCCCACCCGCCGGACCAGCCCAGGCCGGCCACCCGGGTGCCCACCGGCGGACCGGATCCGTCTGCCGCGGCCGTGAGCACGACCCCGGCGCTGTCCCAGCCCGGGACGGAGCCGATCCCGTCGGCGTTGTCGGCGTGACTGACCTCGCCGAAGTTCAGCGAGATGGCCCGGACCTCGATCAGCAGTTCCTCCGGTCGCGTCGGCACCGGTTCTGCAACCTCTGCGAACGCGAAGCGGCGGGGCGCATCCGGGTCGAAGACGATGGCCCGCATCAGTTTTCGATGATGGCGGTGACGCGGATCTCGATTCGCATCTGCGGCAGGCCGAGCGCGGTGACACCGGTCTCGGTCCAGATCGGCGCCCGGTCGCCCATCCGCTTGCGGTACTGATCGGTCATGACCTTGTTGTGCGCGTCGAACGTGGAGTCCGGTGCGGTGAGGACGTGATACGAGTTCACGTGCACCACATCGCCCCAGGTGGCGCCGGCGGTGGCCAGGGTCCGTTCGACGTTGTCGAACGCCGTCACGATCTCCTCCTCCAGCGTCGCCGGGAAGTTCAACTCGTCATCCCAGCCGCCCTGCCCGGAAATCTCCACCCGGTTCCCGATCCGGACCGCCTGGCTGTAGTGCAGCTGGCCCAACACCTTCTCGCCATATCCCGGCGTGACGAAAAATTCCACATCCTGACGTTCTTTCACTTCATGCATGAAGTGAACCGTACACCTGATCACTTCACGCGTAAAGTGACGGGCATGGACGAGCCCCGTTGGCTGACCCTGCCGGAGAAAGAGGCGTGGACCGGTCTGGTCTCCCTAATGCTGTTGCTGCCCAACAAACTCGAATCCCCGCTGCGCGAGGTCGACCTGACCCTGTTCGAGTACCTGGTGCTCAGCCACATCTCCGAGGCCCCGGATCGCCGGATCCGGATGAGCGACTTGGCCTTCCTGGCCAGCGGCTCGCTGTCGCGGCTGTCCAACGTGGTCAAGAGGTTCGAGGCACGCGGCTGGGCGACCCGGTCCCCGGATCCCGAGGACGGCCGCTACACCCTCGCCTCGCTCACCGACACCGGGTACGCCCTGGTGGCCGAGGCGGCACCGATCCATGTGCGGGCCGTGCGCGAGCTCGTCCTGGACCCGCTGACCGCCACCGACCTGGCCGCGCTGACCCGGATCGCGGCGAAACTACGGGTGGTGCCGCCCGGGCTGGAGACCAAACCGGGTTAGGCGCTGCGGGCGGCTGTGTCGTTGCCGACGAGCAGCCGACCCGCGAGCAGCCCCCAGGTCACCGCGGCCGAGACGCAGGCCGCCCGGTTACTGGCTCCGAGCTTGGCCATCGCGCTCTCCATGTGATGGCCGGCGGTACGCACGCTGATGAACAGCTGCGCGGCGATCTGATTGTTGGTCAACCCCTGCGCCGCCAGCGTGAGCGCGTCCAGTTCCCGCGGCGTGATCGCGAACGGCAACGGCTCGCGGTTGACCAGGATCACCCCGCTCAAGCTGTCCTGGGCGAAACGCGGGGCGGTGTTGATATGCCGCGCGTGCAGCCAGGTGCTGCCGTCGAACCAGCGGGTCACCTCGGGCCGGAAAGCCAATCCGGGCCCGCGGGCGGCCGACGCCATATCCGCGACCAGGGCGCGTTCCAGCTCGTGCTCGAACATCTCACCGTGGATCAACAGGTGTGCCTGCCCGGCACCGTCGACCGCCCAGGCCTGCGCCTCGGGCGCCACCAGTTCGGCGACCATCCGGGGGCGCACCGAGAAATCCAGGTGTTCGGCGATCTGGGCGCGCAACGCATTGATCTCGGCGACATCGTCATCGCTGGGATAGCGCGCATCGTCGCAGTTGACGTGGATGGTGCCCGCATAGGTGCCGTCGGCGGTGACCAGCCGGGCCGACAGTCCCTCGTCGAAACCGGCCGGTACGAAAACGCCCTGCACCGAATAGGTCTCGCGGTACTCGGGGAAGTCTCGCCAGCGCAGCGCCCCGAGGCCGCGCACCCGCATGGTGTCGAAGAGCGGATCGTGATCGATGAACCAGGTGTTCAGGTGCGCCATCACGTTCTCGGGGTAGCCGTGGTTGGCGACCGCGACGTGGCATCGCCGGATCGGATCCCACAGGCTGATCGCCGAGGCCGAGGACGCGGCCTTCGCACTCAGCGCGTCCAGTATCTCGTGCGCCCGCGTCTCGATCCCGGCCGTGCTGCCCAGCACGTCACCGTATCCGCCCATCGGTCATCCTCACCTGTCCGGCCCCTGCGAAAGCATCTTGTTCAGGCCATGTTTCGGCGATGTTTCCGGCCCGCGGCAGCCACGAAACAGTGTGATCCACAAATGGGAGATTCCTCCCATAGCCTCTTCGCACCCGGAATTCCTACGCTTTGCGGCAACGATCCCAGACCCTGACCTCAGACCCCTCGAAGGCGGCCTTTTCATGAAACGACTCAGCGCGGGCATTGCGCTCCTCGCGGCGACCACGATCCTGGCGACCGGTTGCGGCAGCCGGGCCGGCGACACCGACACCGCAACCGCGGCCGGATGTGTCGACACCTCGGGACCGACCGTCAAGGTCGGGGCGATCAACTCGCTCTCCGGGGGTCTGGCCGTCAGCGAATCGGTGATCCATGACGCCATCGTGATGGCCGTCGAGGAGATCAACGCCGGCGGCGGGGTGCTCGGCAAACAGCTGGAACTGCTCTCCGAGGACGGCGCGTCGGAACCCACCACCTTCGCCGAGAAAGCCCAGAAGCTGGTCAACAGCGACTGTGTCGCAGCGGTTTTCGGCGGCTACACCTCCGCGAGCCGTAAGGCCATGCTGCCGGTCTTCGAGAACGCCGACGCGCTGCTGTACTACGGCCAGCAGTACGAGGGCCTGGAATCCTCGCCCAACATCTACTACACCGGTGCCACCACCAATCAGCAGATCATCCCCGCCCTGGACTATCTGAAGGAGCAGGGCGTGACATCGCTGTACCTGGTGGGCAGTGACTACGTGTTCCCGCGCACCTCCAACGCCATCGTCAAGGCCTACGCCGCGGCCAACGGTATCGAAATCAAGGGCGAGGACTACGTCCCGCTGGACAGCACCAACTTCTCCACCATCGTCAACAAGATCCGCACCGCCGGTGCCGATGCCGTGTTCAACGTCGTCGTCGGCGGCTCGCTGACATCCTTCTTCCGCGAGTACAACAGCGCCGGGCTGACACCGGAGGTGATGCCGGTGATGTCGATGTGCGTCGGCGAGGAGGAAGTCCGCAGTATCGGTGCCCAGAGCCTGGTCGGGCAGCTGTCCTCGTGGAACTACTACCAGACCCTGGACACCCCGGCCAACAACGCCTTCGTCGCCGACTTCAAGGAACGCTTCGGTGCCGACCGGGTGACCTCGGATCCGATGGAATCGGCGTACACCGCCGTGCTGCTGTGGAAAGCCGCTGTGGAGAAGGCTGATTCGTTCGGGGTGGCCGATATCCAGAGCGCATCCGGCGGGGTCAGCGTGGACGCACCCGAGGGCACCGTCACCATCGACGGCGAGAACCACCACGTCACCAAGACCGCCCGTATCGGCAAGGTGTCCGGGAACGGATTGATCGAGCAGGTGTGGGAGTCCCCGCAGCCCATCACCCCCGACCCGTTCCTCAAGGATTACCCCTGGGCCGAAGGCATCACGGGCTGATGCACCTCACTCCCAAGGACGAGGACCGGTTGTTGCTGTTCCTGGCGGCCGAACTGGCCCGAAAGCACCGCGCCGCGGGCCTGGCCCTCAGCTACGCCGAGGCGCGGGCGCTGATCGCCGACGAGGTGGTCGAGGCCGCCCGCGGTGGCGCGAACGTCGCCGACGCCGCCGCCCACGGTGCGCGCATCCTGACCGACGACGACGTGCTACCCGGCGTGCGCACCCTGCTGGGATCGGTTCAGGTGGAGGCGTTTTTCGCCGACGGACAGAAGTTGGTGACCGTGCACGACGCCATCGGCCCGGGCAACCGCAGCGCCGCCGATCTGGCGGTGGTGCCGGGCGAAGTGTTGGCCGCCGAGGGTGAACTGGTACTCAACGCCGGACGTCGCAGCACCACGGTCTCCGTGGAGAACACCGGGGACCGGCCGATCCAGGTCGGTTCGCACTTCCACTTCTTCGAGACCAACCGGGCGCTGCGCTTCGACCGGCGAGCCGCCTTCGGTATGCGCCTTGACATTCCGTCCGGCACCGCGGTGCGGTTCGAACCGGGCGAGGCGCAGGAGGTCTCACTGACCACTTATGGCGGTGAGCGTGTGGTGATCGGGCAGAACGATGTCACCAACGCGGCCACCGACACCGTCCCGAACGAGGAGCTCATGGCGAACATGCACGCGCTCGGCTTCCTGGATACCGGAGATTGAAATGGCCTATCGCATCAGCCGGGCCCGCTACGCGGAGCTCTACGGGCCGACCACCGGTGACCGGGTCCGCCTCGCCGACACCGAACTGCTGGCCCGCGTCGAGGCCGACGCGACGGTGTACGGCGACGAGGCCGTCTTCGGCGGCGGCAAGACCATGCGTGAGGGCATGGCGGTGCACGGTGACCTCACCAACGCCGCAGGCGCGCTGGACTTCGTCATCACCAACGCGCTCATCATCGACGCGGTGCTCGGAATCCGGAAGGCCGACATCGGAATCCGTGACGGCCGCATCGTCGGCGTCGGTAAGGCGGGCAACCCGCGCACCATGGACGGGGTGGACCCGGGCCTGATCATCGGGGCGGGCACCGACATCCGGTCCGGGGAGGGCATGATCGCCACCGCGGGCGCCATCGACGTGCACGTGCACTTCGACAGCGCCGGACTGGTCGAGGAGGCCATCTCCAGCGGAATCACCACCATGATCGGCGGCGGCCTGGGGCCGGTCACCGTCGGCATCACCTCATCGGGCCCGACCAATCTGGCCCGGATGCTGCGCGCCGCCGAGGCATTCCCGATGAACTTCGGCTTCATCGGCAACGGCAGCGCGTCGAGCACCGCCCCGCTGATCGAGCAGGGTCTGGCCGGTGCCATCGGCTACAAGATCCACGAGGACTGGGGCGCCACCCCGGCGGCCATCCGGGCCTCACTGGACGCCGGCGACGAACTCGACCTGCAGGTGCAGATCCACACCGACACCCTCAACGAGTCCGGGTTCTACGAGGACACCATGGCCGCGATCGGGGGCCGGCCGATTCACACCTACCACGCCGAGGGGGCCGGCGGCGGGCATGCGCCCGACATCATGCAGGTCGTCGGTGAGCCGTACTGTCTTCCGTCCTCCACGAATCCGACGAACCCGTACACGCTCAACACCTTCGACGAGCATCTGGACATGGTGATGGTCTGCCATCACCTCAACCCGCGCATCCCCGAGGATGTGGCCTTCGCCGAATCCCGGATCCGGCGTGAGACCATCGCAGCCGAGGACGTGCTGCACGATCTGGGGGCCATTTCTGCGATGGGATCGGATTCCCAGGGCATGGGGCGGATCGGTGAGACCATCGCCCGGACCTGGCAATTGGCCTCGCATATGCGTGCCACCCGCGGCCCGCTGATCGCCGATGCGGGCACCGGTGCGGACAATGCCCGCATCCTGCGCTACATCGCGAAGCTGACCATCAATCCGGCCCGGTTGTTCGGCATCGACCACGAGGTCGGCTCGCTGGAACCGGGCAAGCTGGCCGACATCGTGCTGTGGGAACCCAAGTTCTTCGGGATCCGTCCCGAGGTGGTGTTCAAGGGCGGCTTCCCGGCCTGGTCGGTGATGGGCGAGGCGAATGCCTCGCTGATGACCTGCGAGCCGCTGAAGTACCGACCCCAGTGGGCCGCGTTCGGCCGCACTCCGGCCGATGTGTCGGTGAACTTCGTCGCCGGGGCCGCCATCGACGCCGGCCTCGGCGCACGACTGGGCCTGGACACCCGACTGGTGGCCTGCCGCGGCGCACGGGCGCTGACCAAGGCCGACCTGCTGCACAACGACTATCTGCCCGACATCCGCATCGAACCGGACACCTACCGGGTGATCGTCGACGGTGAGCTCTGCCAGAGCACCCCGATGACCTCGGTGCCGCTGGGCCGCCGGTACACGCTGAAATAGCAAGGAGAACACCATGGCTGAGGTACTCCGCATCGGCATCGGCGGACCGGTCGGATCGGGCAAGACACGGCTGGTCGAGATGCTGGTCCCCGAACTGATCCACAGGGGTTTGGGGGTCGCGGTGATCACCAACGATCTCGTCACCGATGAGGACGCTCAGCGGGTACGCCGCAGCGGGGTGATCGATCCGCGCCGGGTGCTGGCCGTCGAGACCGGCGCCTGCCCGCACACCGCCATCCGCGAGGACCCGTCGGCCAATCTGGCCGCCGCCCGGCGCCTGTGCGCCGAGTTCGACGATCTGGACCTGATCCTCATCGAGTCCGGCGGGGATAATCTGGCGGCCACGTTCACCTCCGATCTGGTGGACTACTGGATCTTCGTCATCGACACGGCCGGCGGGGACGACATCCCGCGTAAGAAGGGCATCGGCCTGTTGCAGGCGGATCTGTTGGTGGTCAACAAGATCGACCTGGCCGAGTTGGTGGGCGCCGATCTGGCCGGGATGCGCCGTGACTGCGCCGTTGCCCGCCCCGTCAAACCGACGGTGTTCACCGATCTGCGGTCGGGGCACGGCCTGGAGCAACTGATCGAGGAACTGCTGCGCGGAGTGATGCTCCCGGTCGGCACATGATCGCCCCCGGTGAGCTGACGGTACACACCGCGGCCGACGCCACCGGCCGCACCCGGATCACCGATCTGCGCCAACGCTATCCGCAGCGGGTGACCACCGCGCTGCACACCGACGCCGAGTTCCCGCGGGCCGCGGTGCTGTGTGTGCAGAGCCCCAGCGGCGGCACCTTCTCCGATGACGATCTGCACACCGCCGTGCGCTGCACGCCCGGCACCCACCTGCATCTGACCAGCCAGGCCGCTACCCAGGTGTTCGCAGGGAGCGGGCCCGGCGCCCGGCACCGGATCGAGTTCACCGTCGACGCCGGGGCCGTCCTGGAGTACCTGCCGAAAACGATCATTCCGCAATCGGATTCGATGTTCACCCAGACGCTCGACGTCGACGTCGAGGACGGCGGCGTCTACATCGGCTGGGACGCGATCGCGGCCGGCCGCATCGCACACGGGGAACGCTTCCGCTACGCCGCGATCGACAATTCCTTCACGGTGCGATCCCAGGGCCGGGTGCTCGCACGGGACCGGCAACGCATCACCGGAGCCCACACCCTGGACGGCGACTATCTGGCCACCCTGCTCGTCGTCACACCGGGCGCCACCCCCGGCCCCGCGCTGGCCGCGGTCCGCGCGGCCCTGGATGAGCATCCCGAGATATCCAGCGGCGCCGGCGAACTGCCCGAGCGGACCGGGATCTTCGCCCGGATCATCGCGCGCCGGGCACCCGAACTCAACCGGGTCCGGCTGGCGCTGCACGCGGCCGCCCGCCGGTCCGTCCTGGAACAACCGATCGCAAGGAGCGCCTGACAAGTGATAGCCGATACCGTTCTGGGCACCGTCGCCGACCCGGCGTTCGCCGGGCGGCGCCGCCACCACGTCGACATCGGCTGGGGCGACGCGGGCAAACACCGCCAGCTCGTCACCGCCGATACCGGCACGCAGGTGCGGATCATGCTGCCCCGCGGCTCATTTCTGCACCACGACGCCGTCATCGCCGACGACGGCACCGATGTGGTGGTCGTGCGCAGGCCCGCCGAACCGGCCATCCGGGTCCGCTTCGCGGACAACACCGCCCGTGCCATGCTGCTGCTGGGGCACCTGCTGGGCAATCAGCACGCACCCGTGGATGTCGACGTCGACACGTTGACCGCACCGCTGTTCACCAGTACCGCGGCCGCCCGCGACATGCTCGCCGAGTTGGGGGTCATCGGCGAGGTGATCGAGACGGCGATGGCCGTCGACGGCTGGGCTGCGACATCGTCTGACCACCACGCAGCCCATCACCATGCCGGCCATCACCATTGATCCCGCCACCGCGCTGGCACTGTGGCTGCAACTGCACGACAGCGCCTTTCCGGCCGGCCGGCTGGTGCACAGCCACGGCCTGGAGGAGTGGCTGTCCCAGCGGCCCGACGCGGATGCCGGCGCCATCGAGGCCACGGTCTGCGCGTACCTCACCCACGGGTACGCGACCCTCGATGCGCCGGTGACCGCGGCCGCCTGGAGGAACTGGGAGTCGCTGGAGTCCCTGACCGAACTGGACGAACTGATCGGGTCCTACAAACTGTTCGACAACGCGCGCACGGCGTCGATGTCGGCGGGCCGGCAGCTGGCGGCCACCGCGGGCGAGGTCGGCATCGGTGAGCGGCATCCGTACCTGCTGGCCGTGCTGGCCGGCACGACGCCCGGCCATGCCGCCGTGGTGGACGGGGTGGTGCAGGCCCAGCTGGGCAGCACCGAGCACCTCGCGGTGCTGGGATCGCTGCGCTCGATGTTGGGTTCGATGCTCAGCGCGGCGGTCCGCCTGGGGCGGCTCGGGCCGCTGCAGAGCCAGCGCATCCAGTTGCGCACCGCGGCCGCGATGGCCGCGCTGGCACGGCAGGCCTGCGCGCGCCCGCCGGAGGATCTGTGCAGCGTGGCGCCGGCGCTGGAGATCAGCGGGATGCGTCACGAGCAGCGATCCTCCCGGCTGTTCGCCACCTGACCGGCGCTAGTCACTACCCTCGTTCACCATGACGGTTCAGCGGCTCCAGCCCTACGCGGTGACGATCTTCGCCGAGATGTCGGCGCTGGCCGCCCGCATCGGTGCGGTCAACCTCGGCCAGGGCTTCCCCGACGAGGACGGGCCGGCCGGAATGCTGAAGGTCGCCCAGGACGCCATCGCCGAGGGCGTCAACCAGTACCCGCCGGGGCTGGGTATCCCCGCTCTCCGGCAGGCCATCGCCGCGCAGCGCCTGCGCAACTACGGCGTCGAGTACGACCCGGACACCGAGGTGCTGGTCACCGTGGGTGCCACGGAGGCGATCGCGGCTTCGCTGCTCGGGCTGGTGGAGCCGGGGTCCGAGGTACTGGTGATCGAACCGTTCTACGACTCGTACTCCCCGGTCGTCGCGATGGCCGGCTGCCACCGGGTGGTGGTACCCCTGGTGCCCGACGGCCGCGGGTTCGCCCTGGACGTCGACGCCCTGCGCGCCGCCGTCACCCCGCGCACCCGGGCACTGATCGTGAACTCACCGCACAATCCGACCGGGATGGTGCTGACCGAGACCGAACTGTCCGCGCTGGCCGCGCTGGCCGTCGAGCATGACCTGCTGGTGATCACCGACGAGGTGTACGAGACGCTGGTCTTCGACGACCGCACGCATGTGCCGCTGGCCTCGCTGCCCGGCATGGCGGACCGCACCGTGACCATCTCCAGCGCGGCCAAGATGTTCAATGCCACCGGCTGGAAGATCGGCTGGGCCTGCGGCGCACCGGAAGTGATCGCCGGGGTGCGGGCGGCCAAGCAGTACCTGACCTATGTGGGTGGCGCCCCGTTCCAACCCGCGGTGGCCTACGCGCTGAACCACGAGGATGAGTGGGTGGCCGGGCTGCGCGCCGACCTGCAGGCCAAACGGGACCGGCTGGGCGCCGCGTTGACCGAGCTGGGCTTCGAGGTGCACCAGAGTTCGGGGACCTACTTCCTGTGTGTCGACCCGCGCCCGCTCGGCTATCACGACAGCACCGCGTTCTGCGCCGAACTGCCACACCGGGCGGGGGTGGCCGCCATTCCGATGTCGGCGTTCACCAGTAGTGACGGCGCGTGGAATCACCTGGTGCGCTTCGCCTTCTGCAAGCGCGATGACACCCTGGACGAGGCGATTCGCCGTCTCGAGGTGCTCAAGTCCCGCTGACGGGAGAGGATGGGTTGATGCCCGCTCTGCGCCGAGTCCCCGAGGACACGCTTGCGCGTCTCGATTCCCTGCTCACCGACGTGGATGCGAGGTTGGCCGCCCGCTATCCGGGCGACCGCGGCGCCGGCCAGCCGGTGCACACGGTGTACATCAGCGCCGCCGAGGCCGGACCGGCCACCGTCATCGAATGGGGAGCCGCCGCGCTCGAACTGCTCGACCGCCAACCCGAGGTGTTCGCCGAACTCGGCGATGAGACCGTCCTCGCCATGGTGCGCGAGCGCCTGCGCACCGCCCCCATCGCCGACCTGCGCCTCGACTTCGAGGACGGCTACGGCCGGCGCGCCGACGAGATCGAGGACGCGGACGCCCTGCGCGCCGGTGACACCCTGCGCGGCCTCGGGATCGGCAGTTCCGGGATCCGGATCAAGGGGCTGACCGCCGCGGACCGGCGCCGCTCGGTGCGCACCCTGGAACTGGTGCTCGACGGTGGGGTACCGGCGGGGTTCGTCTTCACGGTGCCGAAACTGCGTGCCGCCGAACAGGTCACCGCCACGGTGTGGCTGTGCGAGGCGCTGGAGCAGGCACACGGTCTGCCCGTGGGCACTTTGAAATTCGAGTTGCAGATCGAGAGCCCGCAGGCCATCGTCGGCGCCGACGGTACCGCCACGGCGGCCCGGGCCATCGACCTGGCCGACGGCCGGTGCACCGGATTGCATTACGGCACCTACGACTACAGCGCGGCCTGCGGTATCGCGCCCCAGCAGCAGGCCCTGGACCACGCGGTCGCCGACCACGCCAAGGCGGTCATGCAGGCCGCCGCCGCACAGACCGGGGTGTGGATCGCCGACGGTTCCACCCAGGTGTTCCCGGTCGGCACCGAGGAGCAGGTGACCCACGCGATCCGCAGGCATCACCGGCTGGTGACCCGCTCGCTGGAGCGCGGCTATTACCAGGGCTGGGATATGCACCCCGGCCACCTGGCCACCCGCTGGCTGGCCACCTTCACCTTCTTTCGCGCCGCGCTCACCGCGGCCGCACCTCGGTTGCAGGCCTACCTGGACCGCCGCGGCGGCGCGATCGTCGACGAACCGGCCACCGCGGAGGCGTTGGCCACCGTGGTGCTGCGCGGATTGGATTGCGGCGCCTTCGATGTCGACGATGTCGCGACGCTGGCCCCCGACGCCTCCCTGCCCGTACTGCGAGATCTCAAGGACCGAAAGACGTCATGACCGAATCCCTTCCCGACTTCACCTGGCTGCCGGATCTGGCACTGCGCACCCTCGGCGGGGCAGTGGTCTGGGCCAACGACGAATCGTTCGCCGAGAAGGAGAATCTGATCTCGCCGGGCCCGTCGACGTACCGGCCGGCCTCGTTCGGGCACAAGGGCCAGGTGTACGACGGCTGGGAGACCCGGCGCCGCCGCGAGACCGGGTACGACACCGCGATCGTCCGGCTCGGCGTGCCCGGCGTGATCCGTGGATTGGTGGTGGACACCGCGTGGTTCAAGGGCAACTATCCACCCGCCGTGTCGATCGACGCGATCGAGGTGGACGGCTACCCCACCGCCGGGCAGCTGGCCGACAGTGAGCACTGGACACCGCTGGTCGAGCGCAGCCGGTGCTACGGGGACAGCCGCAACAACTTCGAGGTGAACTCGGAGAACCGTTGGACCCATGTGCGTCTCAACATCTACCCCGACGGCGGCGTGGCCCGGTTGCGGGTGCACGGCGAGGGGCTGCCGGACAAGCGTTTCTTCGGGGCCGGGCCGCTGGATCTGGCCGCGCTGGAGAACGGCGGGCTGGTGCTGGACTGTTCGAACCGGTTCTACAGCTCCCCGCAGAACCTGATCTTCCCCGGGTATGCACAGGTGATGGGTGACGGCTGGGAGACGGCGCGGCGCCGCGACGACGGCAACGACTGGGTACGCATCCGGCTGGCCGGCCCGGGCCGGGCCAAGCTGGCCGAGATCGACACCTCGTACTTCATCGGCAACTCCCCCGGTGCTGCGGCGCTGACCGGGTTCCGCGCCGATGGTGAACCGGTGCAGTTGCTGCCGCGCACCGACCTGTTGCCCGACACCCGGCACAAGTTCCTGATCGACACCGATGAGGTGATCACCGAGGTGCGCCTGGACATCTACCCCGACGGCGGGTTGGCACGGCTGCGGTTGTTCGGGGAACTGGCGTGACGTACCCGCGCGATCTGGTCGGCTACGGCCGCACCCCGCCGCATCCGCACTGGCCCGGCGGGGCGGCGATCGCGGTGCAGTTCGTACTGAATTACGAAGAGGGCGCGGAGAACTGCGTCCTGGACGGCGACCCCGCCTCGGAGACGTTCCTGTCCGAGATCACCCCCGCCGAACCGTACGGTAATCGGCACATGAGCATGGAGTCGCTGTACGAGTACGGGTCCCGCGCCGGTCTGTGGCGGATCCTGCGGATCTTCGAGCAACGTGGTCTGCCGTTGACGATCTTCGCGGTCGCCCGGGCCATGCAGCGCAATCCCGAAGCGGTGGCGGCGTTTCGGGAACTGGGTCACGAGATCGCCTGTCACGGCTTGCGCTGGAAGTCCTATCAGCTGATCGGCGAGGACACCGAGCGAGCCCACATGGCCGAGGCGGTACAGATCCTGACCGAGTTGACCGGGGCCGCGCCCCTGGGCTGGTACACCGGCCGGGACTCCCCGCACACCCGGGACCTGGTGGTGGCGCACGGCGGGTTCGTCTACGACTCGGATTCCTACGCCGATGATCTGCCGTACTGGGTGCAGGTGGCCGGCGCCCATCATCTGGTGGTGCCCTACACGTTGGACACCAACGACATGCGGTTCTCCTCGCCGGCCGGGTTCGCCAACGGGGACGAGTTCTACGCACACCTGCGCGACGCCTTCGATGTGCTCTACGCCGAAGGGCTTGCCGGACAACCGAAGATGCTCTCGGTCGGACTGCATTGCCGGCTGGTCGGGCGCCCGGCCAGAGCGGCTGCGCTGCAACGCTTCCTCGATCACGTGCAGTCGCACGACCGGGTGTGGGTGGCGCGACGCATCGAGATCGCCGAGCACTGGCGGGCAGTGCATCCGGCGCCGGTCGAGTAGCGGACACCCCACAAATCACCGATGTCCTGAGACATCACCCTTGCGTACTGCATCCACGAGGCGTACTATCGAACATAGGTTCGAATTGAATTGAGTAGTGCTCCCGATCTGTACACGGTGAGCTTTCGCCCGCGACGTGTGTCGCTGAGAGGTTCGAGGGTCCCTGCGGGACCGTCCGAGCCGATTGCCTATGAATCCGAGTTGTCATCCCGTGTACCGCCTTTGGGAAAGGTTGGGCATCTGGCATGGACGCCACCCATCTCGACACGTTCGTCACTGCGTTGATCGATGACCTCGCTCCGGCAGGTGAGGGCACCGATCGCAGTTTGTTCGATCTGCTGGATTGTCCGCGGCCGGTGGTTGATGAGCCGGCCCTGTTGGCGGTGCTGGTGGCCGCAGTGACCGCGCGCAATCTGTTCGACCATGTGATCGCGTCGGCGGTCGCGGCCACCGAACGGCTCGGGATCCCGGCGCGCCGGCACCTGCGCTCGGGGGCCGATCTGCTCACCAGCATCGGGGTGGCCCCCGGCGTGGCGCTGCGGGCGGTACGGGTCGGACGTGCCGCGCCGATGCTGCCGGCCCTCACCTGCCAACAGCGACTCGGTGGGCTGGGTATCGAGTTCGCCGATGCGGTCGGCAGAGGAGTCGCCCACATCGCCGCCCGGGTTGAATTGACCGAGGAAGACCGGGCCACGGTGGTCACGAAACTGATGATCCAGACCACCCCCGCACAGGTGAGCGAGAAGGCCCGCGAGATCGCCATCGAGAAAGCCGCCACACAACCTCAAGAAGAGGGGGCGGTGCCGGTCGCGGAGAACACTGACCTCAACGACATGACGCTGGTGCAGACCGACGAGGGGCGGGTCGCCGCGACGCTCGATCTCGATGTGCTCACCGGTGAGGAACTGTTCGCGGCGTTGGATCCGTTGTGCCGGCCCGTTCCGCTGCCGGATGGGTCACCGGATCCGCGGCCGGCCGGGCGGCGCCGCGCGGACGCGTTCGGTCAGCTCGTGCGGGGCTACCTATCGAGCCAGCGGCGCCCGACCTCCGGTGGTGTGCTGCCCCACGTCACCCTGATCCGACCCGCCACCATCCGACCAGGTGCGCGCGGCCAGGAATGCGTGGACACCCTCGGGTTCGGTGGACCCATCAGCGCCGTCACCGCGGACCTGATCTCCTGTGACAGCACCCTCACCGCGGTGATCGTCGACGGCGCGGGGGCGCCACTGAACGTCGGACGCAGCGAACGGCTGTTTCCGCCCGCGCTGCGAAAAGCTTTGGGGGTGCGTGACGGTGGGTGCGCCTTCCCCGGCTGCGGCAGACCGGTGTCCTGGTGCGACGCCCACCACATCCAACCGTGGAACAGCGCAGGCACCACCTGCGTCGATAACGGAGTGCTGCTCTGCCGCAGCCATCACACCGCAATCCACCACGGCGGCTGGCAGGTCTACCTCGGCCCCGACCGGCACCCCTGGTTCATCCCACCCCACGACCCGGCCGAACCCCAACCGGCGCACCTGCGTTCACACGCCAGACGCACCATGACCGACCTACCCACCGCCGCTTAACCCAGCCCTCAGGCACCTTGAAAACTACACAGAGAACCGCACACGCGGCGGGAACCGGCACCGATGACGCCGCCGGACCCGCCACGACGAGTCAGGCCTTCTCGACGTACACCTTCGCCGGCGGCGCGGCGTATTCGCCGCGCTTGGACGTCCGCAGGCCCATCGTCACCAGGGACTGCACCGTGAGCGTGGCCGCGGTGACCCCGTCGACCACGGGCACCCCGATCTCCTCGGTGATGTGCGCGCACATATCGGCCATCCCGGCGCAACCCAGCACCACGGCGTCCGAGCCGTCCTGCTCGATCGCCTCCCGACACGCTTCGGTGACGAGTTTGAGTGCGGTCGGGTCGGTTTCGAGATCGAGCACCGGGATCTCGCAGGCGTGGAAGCCCCGGCAGAATCGGCTCATCCCGTACCGTTCGGCGAGTTCCTCGGCGCGGCCGATGGTGCGCCCCAGCGTGGTCACGACGCTGAATCCGCGCCCCAGATGACTGGCGGTGTGCATGGCGGCCTCGGCGATCCCGATCACCGGCCCGGCGGCAAGTTCGCGTGCGGCGTCCAGTCCGGGATCGCCGAAGCATGCGATGACGTAGCCGTCCACCCCGGCGTCCTCACCGCGCCGGATCGCCGCGAGCAGGCCGGGCACGCTCATCGCCTCGTCATAGTGGCTCTCGATGGACGGCGGACCGAAGTCGCTGGTGACGCCCACGACCTGTACGCCCGCGCCGGCCACCGCCCGGGCGCATGCCTCGATGGTCGAGGTCATGGCCCGGGTGGTGTTCGGATTGATCAACCAGATACGTGTCACGACAACGATTCTGCGACGAGGACGTCCTTCTTGGCGAGCAGATAGTACACCCCGAAGCCGACACCGCACCCGATGAACCAGCTGTACTGGGCCGTCGTCGACATCCCGGCGACGCTGCCGCCCAGCAGCACCGGGATGACGGCCAGCGTCGCCCCGACGATGGTGGCGATCACCGCGACCTTGTTGTATCCCTTGGTGTACCAGTACTTCCCGGACTCGTCCATGGTGAACAGGTCGTCCACCACCACCTTCTGCTTGCGGATCAGGTAGTAGTCGGCGATCAGCACGCCGAACAACGGTCCGATGAAGGCGCCGAGGGTCTCCAACGTGTAGTGGATGACCTCCGGGTTGTTGTACAGGTTCCACGGGGTGATCAGCACCGAGCCCACCGCCGCGATCATGCCGCCGGCGCGCCAGCTGATCCGCTGCGGGCTGACATTGGAGAAGTCGAAGGCCGGCGAGATGAAGTTGGCGACGATGTTGATGCCGATGGTGGCGATGGCGAAGGTCAAGGCGCCCAGCACGATAGCGAAGGTGCTGTCGATGCGGGCCACCGTCTCGACCGGGTCGGTGATCAGTTCACCGAACACCGGCAGGGTCAGCGAGGCGGTGACGACCACCAGCACCGAGAACAGCAGGAAGTTCACCGGCAGGCCGAGGAAGTTGCCCTTCTTGACCGCTTCGAATGACTTTCCGTAGCGGGAGAAGTCGCCGAAGTTGAGCATCGGCCCGGAGAAATAGGAGACAACCAGCGCGATGGCGCCCAGCATCACCGGGACCGACGACCACCCGGTGTAGGTGACCGAGCCGAGGTTGAGATCGATGGCGCCCCAACCGGCCTTGTGGATGAGGTAGCCGCACAGGATGAACATGACGACGTAGACGGCGGGACCGCAGAAGTCGATGAACTTGCGGATCGATTCCATCCCGCGCCAGAACACGCAGGCCTGCAACACCCACAGCAGCAGGAAGCTGCACCACCCGAGCAGCGACAGTCCGGCGAACCCGTAGTCCGCGACGACCGCGTACGGGGCCAGGCTCGGGAACAGTTTGATCAGTACGATGTCCAGTGCCGCCGAGGCCAGGAAGGTCTGAATGCCGTACCAGGCCACCGCGATCAGGCCGCGGATGATGGCCGGGATGTTGGCGCCGAGCACACCGAACACGGTGCGACAGATCACCGGGTACGGCACCCCGGCCACCTGACTGGGTTTGGCCACCAGGTTGCAG
This sequence comes from Mycolicibacterium diernhoferi, assembly GCF_019456655.1. Taxonomy (NCBI): domain Bacteria; kingdom Bacillati; phylum Actinomycetota; class Actinomycetes; order Mycobacteriales; family Mycobacteriaceae; genus Mycobacterium; species Mycolicibacterium diernhoferi. The sequence continues at coordinate 5,202,959 of NZ_CP080332.1, forward strand.
AAGAAGTACACGATGCTGATACCCACCAGCAGTGCGACCAGCACCTGCCAGCTGGCCAGGCCGAGGGCGAACAGGCTGCCCGCGGTGACGTAGCCGCCGACACTGTGCACATCGGACATCCAGAACGCGAAGATGTTGTACGACGACCAGGTCTGCTTGCCCAGGGGGGCCAGGTCCTCGTTTGTCAGGCGCGGGTCGTAGCCCGGTTTGATGACGCCGCCGCCGACCGGATGGCCGGCGGCTTCGACGACGTCACCGGCGCCGACAACGGCTCCCGGTGGCGCGGCTTTCGGTGGATCAGCGAGTTCGGTCATGCGTGCCGACGCTAAGATCGGGTTGTTTCCCTGCTGTTTCGCCCGAACTATCGTCCGATTGCGGCGAGAATATATTCCCTCAGGCCAGCAGGCCGGTGTTGCGCGGCAGGGTGGCGATGACGGTGTTGAGCCGGGCCGCGTGCCGCTGCGAGGCCGCGAGCAGTTCCTCGGCGTCCCCGGCCAGGAACGCCTCCAGCATGTCACGGTGATCGGCGTGCAGCGCCGAGCGGTCGGCGGGGCTGACGTGCACCATGGACTGCACAGGCTCGGTGATGTTCCAGGCGTTCTCCAGCATGTGCAGCAGCCGATGCATCCGCGACGGCCCGGTCAGCGCGGCGTGGAACTGCCTGCTGCCGCGGTGAAATGCCCCCGCATCACCGTCGCGGATGGCCTGCTCCAGGCGCTGATTGGCGATCACGGCCGCGGCCCGGTCCGTATCGGTGGCGTTGTGCACCGCGGCGGCCAGCGACGCGGCCTCCAAAGTCTCACGGACGATGTACATCTCGCGAAGTTCCTGCGCGGTCAGCAACGCGACTGTGTATCCGCCGTTGCGCCGGTGTGCGATCAGGCCCTCGGCGACAAGGGTCTTCAACGCCTCCCGGATCGGAATCTGGCTGACCCCGAACAACTCGGCGACCTCGGCCAGCGGGATCGGTGTGCCCGGCGGCACCCCGCCGTCGAGGATCGCGCGGCGCAGTTCGGTGAGCACCCCGTGCTGGGATGTGCCTACCCGCTCGACGATCAGACGTTCCAGCAGTACCGAACGTCGCGCCCCCATGCCGCAGAGGTTAGGCGGGTTGTGTTGCACCGCTGTTTCGGCACGGTTAGACATCAGAGTGCGGCGGTGACCTCCCACAGCAGCGACAGTGCGGGTTGCGAATGGTCGAGCGGACTGATCGCGACGTCGGTCGCACCCGCGTCGAGATAGCGCCGCAGGTGCTTTCGGACCGTCTCGGCATCGCCGACGGCGGCCAGGTCGGCGGGCGAGTCGAGGCCCTCCCGTTCGATCACCCGCTGATACGACGGGATGGAGGCGTAGAACTCCAGGGCCTGCGCGGCGACTTCGCGACCGGCCGCCACGTCATCGGTGACCAGGGCCGGCACGAACGCGATGGTCGCCGGTTCGGGCCGCCCTGCCACCGCAGCCGCGCCGGTGATCGTCGGGACGATGAAGTCGCCGATGGTGCGCGGCCCGGCGAGGTAGGGCAGGGTGCCGTCGGCCAGTTCACCGGTCACCTGCAAGGCCTTGGGTCCCATGGCCGCGACGTACAGCGGGATGGGCGTGCCACCGGGCACCGATACCGGCCATTGGGGGCCGGCGGTGAACTCGGCGCCGTGGAAGTCGACCTCGCCGTCATCGAAGATCGACCGCAGCACCTGGAGGTATTCGCGAAGCCGGGCGACCGGGCGGGGCCAACTGGTGCCGAAGGCGACCTCCTCCGGCTTATGCGAGCCCAGGCCGATACCCAGGCTGAAGTTGCCGTGCGCGGCGGCCTGCGCGGTCTGCGCCTGGCCGGCGATGACCAGCGGGTGGCGCGGGTTGAGCGGCACCACGGAGGTACCGACGCCGAGGCCGGGCACCGCGGCGCCGATCAGGCCGGCCAGCCCGATCGCGTCATGGTCGAATTGCTGTGCGAGCCAGATCTGCCGGACGCCGACATCATGGGCCCGGCGGGCCTGGGCGATCGCGTCGTCGACGTAATTGTCGGCCTGGCGGTTGGGGAAGAGCACGATTCCGGTGGACATGTACCGGACAGCAATCCCCGGGCCCCGATGATTCCGTTTCGCTCAGGATGATCGGATCGTCAGCCGTGGTTACGGGTGACCTGAGTACGCAAACGGTCGACGGCCGAGTCGAGCACCATCTTCTTGGCCCGGCGGATCAGGAACTCCGGGATCGGCGCGACGAGATCGATGATCAGGTCGAACCGGACCCGGGTGCGGTCTCCCTCGCGGATCAGCTTGTACTCGCCGTGCTGGCCGCGCTGCTGGAAGGTGTCCCGGGCATCCCAGACCATCCAGTCGTTGCCCCAGTGGTATTCGAGCATCTCCTTGTCGGTGATGCCCATGATCTTCACGGTCGCTTTGACGTGGTGCGGCCGGCCGTCGGGATGGCGGTCCACCACTTCGGTGGACCGGTGCAGCGTGGACCAGTTCGGCACCTCGTCGATGTCGGCGAGCGCATCCAGAATCGCCTCCGGCGAGGCGTCGAAGAGAACTTCCCTCGATGCCCTGACAGCCATCAAGCAAATATAAGACCGGCCTTAGACTGGCGCAAGGATTTGATCGAACTGCAATTTATTTATTGACGTCGCCGCTGGTAGCAAACCGAACTTCAGCCCTTCTTGACCTTGAGGACCTGTTTGCGCAGACCCGTGGTGGCCACATCGATGGCACCACTCATCACCTTCTTGAGCAGAAATCCGGGCAGCGGGATGGCCAGGTCGATGGTCATGTCGAAGGTCACCAGCGTCTTGTCACCCTGCGGGGTCAGCGTGTAGCTGCAGTTCTGCGATTTCAGCTGACTCGCCTTCACCAGGACCCAGCTGACCTTGTCCGGCTCCCAGGTGTAGTCGATGGTCAGCTGATCGCTGATACCGACGGTCTTGATGGTCTGGATGACGCGGTGCGGGCGCCCCTCGGCGTCCCGGTCGACAACCTCGGCCTTCTGATACTGCGGTGACCAGGTGGGGGTGGACTCGACGTCGGCGACGACGGCGAGGATCTCCTCCGGGGACGCTTCGATGACCACATCACGGGACACACTGGTTGCCATCGCCCGACAGTAGCGACCGGTTCGGTTCGCACGCGCCGATTCACCGCAGCTCCTAGACTCGTGTCCGTGGACGTCGACCCCACCCAGGCCCCCAGTGGCACCGGCTGTGTGGAATGCGACGCGGTGCACGGCTGGTGGGTTCACCTGCGTAGGTGCGCGGCCTGCGGGCATATCGGCTGTTGTGACGACTCGCCGGCCAAGCATGCCACCGCGCACTGGCGCGATACCGGCCATCCCATCATCCGCAGCTTCGAGCCCGGCGAGGACTGGTTCTGGAACTACGCCACCGACGAGTACTACGACGGCCCGGAACTCGCTGACCCCCAGGCGCATCCGGAGAGTCAGCCGGCTCCCGGCCCGCGGGGGCGGGTGCCGAAGGATTGGCTGCAACAACTGCGGGGACGCTGACCGTTTCCGGAGCTGCCGATTCGGGTATCTGAGCAGGCGTGACTCCCGATCCCAAGACCACTTCATCGAACTCCGGCCCCGAGGGCGCCGAGGACGACGTCCAGAGCGACCCGGCCAAGGGCGCCGAGGACCGTTCCGACTGGACCGACGAGGGTGGCGCGGCCCCGGACGGCCCCGCCACCAACGATTAACCCGCGTCGGCCAGTGCAGCCCTGGCCGCGTTGTAGCCGGGGATGAACGTGATACCCGGCCCCCCGTGGCAGCCCGCGCTGCCCAGGTACAGCCCCGAAACCGGGAGCTCCTGCCCGCGGAACCCCCGCGGGCCCGGCCGATTGGGTCCCATCTGCCCGGGGTGGATCAGGCCGTGGCAGTAATCCCCGCCGGGCGCGCCGAACATGGTGCCCATGTGTTTCGGGGTGAATGTGGTGTGCCGCAGAATCAGGCTCTCGAAATCCGGTGCCAGCCTGGTGATCTTGTCGATGACGCGCTGCCCCATCTCGTTCTTGAGGTCACCGTAGGCCGCGGCGGCCGCTTCGACCGGGAACCACAGCGAGAACGCCGAGACCGCGTGCTTGCCCGGCGGCGCCAGATCAGGGTCCCGCACCGACGGCATCTGCAACGCGATGGCGGGATCGACGGGCACGATGCCGCGCCGGCTGTCCTCCCACTGCTGCTGCAGTTCCTCGGGCGTGCTGAAAAGGCCGATGGCGGTTTGCATCTGGGGGTCGTTGAGCAGTCCGTAGGGATCGGCGAAGGTGGGCATGCCGTCGAGCGCGAAGTGCATCTGCAGGTAGCTGCCGCGGTGATCCACCCGGGTGTAGCGATCCCGGACCTCGGCGGGCACCGCTGCGGCGTCGAGCAGGCCGGTCACGGTGAGGTCGGGAGCGACGGCGGAGACGACGATCGGCGCGCTGATCGCGGTGCCGTCGGCGAGTCGCACCCCGGTCACCCGTCCGTCGGCGGTGCAGATCTCCCGAACCTGGGACCGCAACCGTAGCTCTCCCCCGCCGTCGGTCAGCAGCGTCGCCAAATGTGTGGTGAGCGCGCCGATTCCGCCGCGCAGCTTCTTCATCAGCACGGCGTTCTCGTCGGGTACCGCCAGCCCGAAGGCCAGCGCCGCGGCACTGCCCGGGGTGGCCGGGCCACGGTAGGTGGTGTTCACCGCGAGGAAGCTGAGCATGCCGCGCAGCGCACCGTGTTTCTCCGGGTCGGGCAGGTAGCGGTCGAGCACGTCGGTGACCGAACCGAACAGCATGTCGGTGATCGCGGAGCGCTCGAATTCGTTGTGCGCGCAGGCGTACATCTCATCGAGGGATCTGGGCGGGGCGTCGGCGTCGAAGCGGCCCAGCGCCCGGGTCGGCGCCATACTCCAGGCCATCAACCCGGCCATGCCGTTGACGGCCTCGGCCCCGTGCACCTCGTTGAGGTGGGTGAGCAGGCGCATCGGATCGGTGTAGTAGACGACAGGGTCGTCGCCGTTGCCGCGCAACGAAACCGACATCACCTCCACGTCGACGGTGGGAAGCGCGTCCAGACCGAGTTCACGACTGACCACCGCCGATGTGGGGAACTGCAGAGACCCCGCGATCTCGAATTTGTATCCGTCGAAAAGCTCTACGGTGGAAGCCATTCCGCCGGCGTAGAGCTTGGCGTCCACGCACAGGGTGCGCGCTCCGGCGCGCTGCAGCAGGGTGGCGGCGGCCAGCCCGTTGTGGCCCGCGCCGATGACGATCGCGTCGAAGTCCGCCATCACCCCAGGCTGACACCGAGGGGAATGTTTTGTCAATATTGTCAAAACTGGAAGGGTGCGGTCAGCGCCCGATGACTCCCGATTCCAGTGAATCCAACGCGGTACGGCAGAGTCGGGCCAGCTCGGGCAGCGAGTGCTCCTCGGTGAGCATCCACACCTCCATGGCCCCGAACACCGCCGCCGCGATGCAGCGGGCGGCGATGGTGACCCGCAGCGCGGCATCGGTGCCGGGGCGCGGCGGGTCGTCCCCGCGCAGGTGCTCCTCGACCACTTCGGCGAACGACGCCTCGACCTGGCGGATGTGGCGGACGATGACGCCCGGTTCCAGCTCCTCGGCGCGCAGTTCGGCGATCTTGGCGACCGCGTCGATGTCGTAGGGGGCCTGCAGGATCGCCGAATTCACCGACTCGACGATCGATTCCTGCGGCGACCGGTTGGCCAGCGCGGCGCGGAACCATTCCAGGCCGGCGTCGTAATCGGCGAACAGCAGATCGTTCTTGGACGCGAAGTGCCGGTAGAAGGTCCGCAGCGACACCCCGGCGTCGGCGGCGATCTGCTCGGCGGAGGTGTCCTCGACGCCCTGGGCCAGGAACCGCACCACCGCCGCCTGCCGCAATGCGGCGCGGGTCCGCTCACTGCGAGCAGTCTGCGCGGGCCGAACCATCCGCTCAACGTACCGGAGCGACGGATTCGCCCCGGACACGGCGTGTTTCAGCGCGGGGCGAGTAGTGCGATGGTTGCCTCGACGGCCTCTTCGGTGACGTCGCTCATCTTGCCGCCGTTCTCCACGACGATCGCCGTCAGCTCACGCAGACCGCCGATCAGCATGATGATGCGCTGCCGGGACACCGGCCCGATCCCGGCGGACCGGAACTGCGCGCTGTCCACCAACCCGGTCACCAACTCGACGAACTTCTCCATCGATTCGCGGGTCAGCTCGCGGCCGGCAGCACCCAGCGACGGCCCGTCCCGGATCCAGCTCAGGGTGAGGTCGGGCCGCGACTCCGCGGAGGCGATCCAGGCCTCGATGGCCTGGCGGGCCTGCTGCTCCCACGGCGCGTCCGGGTCGACCGCGGCGGCGATCGAGCGCACCTGCTCGGCGTTGGCCTCGGCGAGCAGCGCCATGAAGCATTCGTCCTTGCTGGAGAAATGCTCGTAGAACGTCCGCCTCGAGGTGCGGGCCCGGCGCACGATGTCGGCGATGGTCGTCTTGGCGTAGCCGTCCTCGGCGATCGAGGCCTCGAATGCGCTGAGCAGCCGCGACCTGAAGTCCGCCCCGGCCACTTCCGTCGTCACCCGGTCACCATAGAACGGGTCACCACAGCACGGCGACGGCGGCGGCCGTCACCGACAGCACGCCGGCCGCGACGAACAACGGCCGCGGCACGGCCTGCCCGGTCCGGCGTTGCCGCGCGCTGCCGATACCGAGCACCGCCCCCAGCGCGACCAGCAGGACCAGCTTGAGCCCGATCTTCGGGTAGTTGAGTTCGATGCCGGCCGGCCACGGCGCGGCCAGCGCGAGGCCGGTGACCAGTGAGAGCACCAGCCCGTAATCCATCGTCCGGGTGAACCGGAGCTCCCGCGATACCGCGGCGGTGACCCACGCGCCGAAGGTGACCGCGAATCCCACGATGTGCAGCAATACAACTACGTCGCGTAGTAGCTCCATCCGGACAGCGTAGCGTCACGTCGGCTCAGCGGAAGGGAGTCACCGGGCTGAGCACGTCGCGCACGAGCTGGCTGATGTTCGTCGCCGGATTCCCGTCCGGGAAGCTGACCGTGGCCAGGATATTGCCACCGGCATCGGCGAAGTTGCGGTCCGCGCGGCCCTGATGCGTCGAAGAGGTCACCAGGATGATCCCCGAGGTGTTCGCCTTCTTCGCCAATGGCACGGAGAACTGTGCATTCTGGACCGTGCTGTTGGCCTTGTCCTCGACGATGATCCGGTTGGCGGGGAACCCGAGCGTGCGCAGCAGGTTGCGCATCTCACCGGCCTCGGACTTGCCGTTACGCGGGTTGCCGCCGGTGACGATGATCGGGGACTGCGGGAAGGCCTGCGCGACCGCCAGGCCGGTCAACACCCGGGTGTAGAGAATCGGGCGCATCCAACCCTGGGGTGTCAGGCCGTAACCGAGGATGACGATCGCGGGCTTGGAGAAGTCCTTGCCCGCCACCGGCACCGTGGGCTGCGCCCCGGCCACCGGCGCCGCGGCGCAGGCGAGGGCGCATGCGAGCAGCACCGCACCGACGATGGTCTTGCAACGATTGCGCTGTTCATCCCCGAATGATTGCGACACGTGTTGTTGATCGTGATCGCTGGGAAAGATGTTACGGAGGCGACAATTTTGTCGATTCGATCTGAGTGGCCAGGGCCGGGATCGAACCGGCGACCTTCCGCTTTTCAGGCGGACGCTCGTACCAACTGAGCTACCTGGCCGGAAGGCCCCGGTCTCGCGACCGGGATACCTCGCCGAGATGGCGACCCTGACGGGACTCGAACCCGCGACCTCCGCCGTGACAGGGCGGCGCGCTAACCAACTGCGCCACAGGGCCTTGCTCTACTGCTACCCAAGTGTGTCACCACCTGGGCGTCGTACCCCCAACGGGATTCGAACCCGTGCTACCGCCGTGAAAGGGCGGCGTCCTAGGCCGCTAAACGATGGGGGCCTATCCGAATTTCTTCGGGCCGCTCTCAACGCCGGTGACGTTGGAAGCTTCGATAGCTTAGGACACGCCCCCCGAATATCCCAAATTGGGCACCCCCACCCGCCCCGAACAGGGGCTTCCCAGTATTCTGTTGCACCACTGCCCCTATAGCTCAGTTGGTAGAGCTACGGACTTTTAATCCGCAGGTCCCAGGTTCGAGCCCTGGTGGGGGCACCACGTGACTCGCGGCGCCGCTCACTCCCCGCCGGGACCACCCGAGTTGCCCGGGCTGCCGTGGCCGCCCCTCGTGCCGGTGCCGCCCGATGCGCCGGGCGCGGCGTGGCCATCCCCGCCCGAACTTGCGGTCCCGCCGGAACCTCCGGTTCCGCCCGCACCGCCTGCGCCACCCGTCCCGCCGGCGCCGCCTACCCCATCGTCAGCGTCAGAACCCTTCTGACCGAAGGGTTTGGCTGAACCCGCGACACCCGCTGACCCGCCGGTCCCGCCGTTGCCGCCGGAACCGCCGACGGCGCCGCCGCCCCCGACACCCCCGTTGCCGCCGTCCGCGCGCTCACCCGAACCGATGGCGATCGAAAAGGCGTCTCCGCCCTCGCCGCCGGAACCACCGTCACCCCCGACGCCGCCCGAACCGCCTTGCCCGCCGGCACCGCCGGCGCCCGCCGCACCGCCGGAACCGAACATTCCGCCACTACCGCCGTTGCCACCCGTACCGCCGACGCCACCCGTACCGCCGACGCCACCCGTACCGCCGACGCCGCCCGTGCCGCCCGTGCCGCCTAGTGCGTTGGCCGGCAACGTCGAACGTGCCTCGGCGTAGCCGCCCTCACCGCCAACCCCACCGGTCGCGCCCGCGCCCCCGGACCCGCCTTGACCACCCTGGCCCCCGGTTCCGCCCGCGCCACCGTTACCGAACAGCGTGCCGCCGTCGCCGCCGCGTCCGCCATTGCCGGCAGTGCCACCGGCGCCGGCCGCACCGACATCGATGCCCACGCCGCCGACGCCACCCGTGCCGCCGATCCCACCGCCGGCATCGGTGTTCTCAAGAATTGCGCTGCCGCCGTTGCCGCTGCCACCCGCACCCCCGCTGCCACCGATCTGGCCAAGGGTCCCCGCGCTGCCGGTGCCGCCGGCACCGCCGATGTTTCTGCCATTGAGCCCGGCGCTGCCGCCGGCGGCCGTCCCCGCAATGGGGGTCACGGCGGAGGCTCCCAGGGTTCCCGCGCCGCCGCGGCCGCCCGCACCGCCGTTGCCCATCATTCCGGCGTTGCCGCCGTCACCGCCATCGGCGCCGAGGCCGCCGTTGCCGCCATGGCCACCGTTGCCGATGATTCCGCCCTTGCCGCCGTTACCGCCGGCCAGCCCGTCGGTGGTGCTGTTCCAACCGTTTCCGCCGTTACCGAACAGCCAGCCACCGTTCTGCCCGTTGGGGTTGTCCGCAGTACCGGCGGCGCCGTTGCAGATCAGTCCGCAGGACAGCGGGACGCCGAGCACTGCCGCAAGGTTGACAGGCGCAGGGGCGTCGCCGCCGGCGCCGATGAAGTGGTCCGGTGCGTCACAGCCGACTCCGACGGTGCCGATGACACACTGCATGACGCTTTCCACCGATGACGTCGCGCTGTCGGCGGGCCCGGCCGAAGCGATGCCGGCGGGCCCGGCAAGCGCCAGGGCACCCGCACCCAGCACACCGCCAGCAAACCACGCCGGAGTTTTCCGCTTCGTCCCATGTGCACCCACGTGCTCACCCTTTCGCCAGAGCTCAACGGCGAGCCGCAACAGGTGAGGCCTGTACCCCACCTGTCGTGGAGCGAGCATGTTCGCGCAGATTAGCGCGTCAGGATGCGATTTCAGCGAAGAACAGCACAAATTAACGTATTCGTCAGCCGACCGGGTGACACAAAGGTCAGGCGCCGCTCAGGCGCCGCGCGCCGTCGCGATCTCACTCGACAGCGGTGCGATCGCCGCGATGATCTCGGCCACCACCGGACCGGGCACCCCGGCCGCGGCCAGGCTGTCCGACAGGTGCACGGCGACCAGATCGAAGTGCCGCACGGCGATGCCACGGCCCTGGTGCACCTGCCGCATGGGTGCACCGGTGTAGGGCTCCGGCCCGCCGAGGGCGGCACAGAAGAACTCGGCCTGCTTGCCCTTGAGTCGGGCCATGTTCGTACCGGTGAAGAAGCCGGCCAGTTCGGGGTCGGCGAGCACGCGCGCATAGAAGTCCTCCACCACCGCCTCGATGGCCTCGGCACCGCCGATCTGTGTGTAGATGTTCATCGGCCGAGCAGATCGCGGCCCGATTGCCGCGCCGTATCCGCCAGGTGCCCGGCGGGATACAAGACCCTCACAGAAGACCTGCGGCACCGGATTTTCCGTTCACCGCGCACACCCCTCCAAGATGTGATCAAATTTTCGCAAGATGTGATCACAAAGCGGTGAGCACCCCGGCAACCCGGACGGAAGGCCCCTTCGGATGACCGCCAGCACCACCCGACCTGTCGCACCACCCGATCAGCGCTCGGCCCGCCACGTCGTGGCCGGAGCCGGTGTCGGCACCTTCGTGGAGTACTTCGGCGACGCCGTCTACGCGTTCATGGCGGTCACGCTGGCCGCGGTCTTCTTCCCCACCGACAACCCGTCGCTGGCCATTCTGCAGACCTTCGCGATCTTCGGGGTGTCCTTCCTGATGTATCCGCTCGGTGGGATGTTCTGGGGCCACTACGGCGACAAGCTCGGCCGCAAGAAGGTGCTGGCCATCACGATCTTGGGAATGGGTGGCATCACCTCCCTGATCGGCCTGCTGCCGACCTACGATTCGATCGGCTGGGCGGCCGCCCTGCTGCTGCTGATCGCCCGCCTGCTGCAGGGCTTCTGCGCATCCGGCGAATACTCCGGCGCCGCAGTGTTCATCGGCGAATTCGCCCCACCGGAGAAGCGGGCGCGCTACATCAGCGTGGTGCCGATCGGCGCCGCCGCCGGCTTCCTCGTCGCCTCGCTGCTCATCACCGCGATGTTCTCGGTCATCGGCGAGGACGCGATGACCGAGTGGGGGTGGCGTATCCCGTTCCTGGTGGCCGGCCCGCTGTGCCTGATCGGTTGGTACATCCGCTCCAAGCTCGACGAGTCGCCTGAGTTCCTGGCCCTGCAGGCAGACGGAAAGATCGCGAAATCCCCCGTCGCACAGGTCTTCCAGCACCACTGGCGCAGCGTCGTGCGAATGCTGTGCATCATGGCGGTCAACGCGGGCGGCTACTACCTGGTGCTCTCCTACATGGTGACCTACTTCCAGGAGGAGGTGGCCCTGAGCGCCACAGCGTCCAACCTGATCGCCACCATCGCCCTGGTGGTCTACCTGCCACTGCTCTTCGGGGCCGCCGCGCTGTCCGACCGGATCGGCCGCAAACCGGTGCTGATCGCCAATGCGGTGCTGTTCATCCTGATCAGCTACCCGGCGTTCCTGCTGCTCGGGGCCGCCGGATTCGGCACGGCACTGGCCGTCCAACTGCTGTTCGTGGCGATGTTCAGCCTCAACGACGGCACCTTCGCCACCGCGTTCGTCGAGGGTATGCCCGCCGAGGTCCGGTTCAGCGGATTCGCCATTCCGTTCACCCTCGGTATCGGCCTGTTCGCCGGCGGCACACCGTTTTTGGCGACCTGGCTGATCGATTCCACCGGGACCGCGGCCGCGCCGAGCTTCGTGCTGATCGCAGTCTGCGCCATCGCCCTGTTCGGACTGGTGACGATGAAGGAAACCGCACCCGCCAAAACCTCGGCCGCACAGGACTGATCGGCCCCGGCATGCAACTGAGCGAATACACCTCCTTCGACGCCACCGCGCTGGCCGGGTTGATCGCCGAGGGTTCCACCACCGTCACCGAACTCCTCGACGTTGCGCAGGAAGCTTGTCTGGCAGTCAATCCCGAGATCAACGCGGTGGTGGAGGTGTACGACGACCCTCGGGTACCGGAGCCCATCGACACCGACGCGATGTTCGCCGGCGTGCCGTTCTTGATGAAGGACTTCGGTGCGCACGAGCACGGCCGCCGGCAGTGGATGGGCAGCCGCGCGGTCGGCGATGAACTCACCGGTACCGAGTCGGCACTGGCGAGGCGCTTCCGCGAAACCGGCCTGATTTCGATAGGCCGCACGGCCACATGCGAATTCGCCATCACCGCGACGGTGGAGACGGCGCGGTTCGGCGCCACCCGCAACCCGTGGGATCCGCGGCGCACCGCCGGCGGGTCCAGCGGTGGCGCGGCGGCGGCGGTCGCGGCCGGTGTGGTGCCGATGGCGCACGCCACCGACAGCGGTGGCTCCATCCGCATTCCGGCCGCCTGCTGCGGGCTGGTCGGGCTCAAACCCAGCCGCGGCCGCATCTCGTCGGCACCGGCCGGCCCCGCGCCCGGGGACTTCCACACCGAGTTCGTGCTCACCCGGTCGGTGCGCGACGCCACCCATGCCCTGGCCGTGCTGGAGGGCACCGAACCCGGAGATCCGTACGCGGTGCCGCCGTTGGACTTCCCCGTCCCGCCGGCCTCGCGGATCGCGGTGGCCACCCACGCCCCGTGGCTGCCCGCCCCCGATGCCGCGGCCGTCGAGACGACGGTGCGTACCGCGCGACAGTGTGAGCAGTTCGGGTACACCGTGGACGAGGCGACGCCGACGATCGACTGGCAGTCGCTTTTCGAGGCGATGAAAGACCTGTGGGCACTTGGCACGCTGGATACCGTGCGCGGCTGGGCCGACGTCTCCAGCACCGAGCGCCCCGCCGACGTCGAGGGGCTGACCTGGGACCTGGTCGGCCGTGCGCGCCGGCTGCAGCCTATCGACGTACTGGACGCTCTCGCCGAGGTCGACCGCGCCACACGTGCTTTCGCCGCGTTCATGGCCGACTACGACATGCTGCTGACGCCGGCGCTTCCCGGCCCGCCACCCCTGCTCGGCGACTACTCCCCCGATATGGACCTCGACGAGTACTACGACAGCCCGGTCGGCCGGATGGAGTCGGCGGCCGCGGTGTTCAACGCCACCGGCCAACCGGCCATCACGGTGCCGGTGACACTCGCCGACGGCCTGCCGATGAGCGTCCAGATCGCCGGGCGGGCCTACGAGGAGACCTCGGTGCTGACGCTGGCCGCCGAACTGGAAGCCGAGCTCGACTGGGCACGGTGGCGCCCGCCGGTGCACGCCGCGCGGACCGCCTCGGGTGACCTGTCATGACCGAGGTGACCCGGCTCAGCCCGCCGCAGGCCGCGTTCGAGCAGCTTCGCTCGTGGATCCTGGCCGGCGCCCTGCCACCGGGACAACGACTCCAGGTCCGTGACCTCGCCCAGGGAATGGGCTTGAGCACCATGCCCGTTCGGGAGGCGCTGATCCGGCTGGAAGAAGCGGGCCTGATCACCCAGGAACCGCACAAGGGCGCCGTGGTGGCCCGGCTGTCGCTGGAGGACCTGCACGACTACTACAACCTGCGCCAGATCATCGAACCCCCGTCGCTGCAGATGGGCGTGGAGCGCATGACACCGGAGCGGCTGACCCGGTTGCGGTCGACGATGGCCGCGTTGCGGACGGCCGTCGACGAGGACGACCTGGTCACGGTGTTGGAACTGGACGAACAGCTGCTGCTGCTCATCCACGGCGCGGTCGCCAACCGGCAGTTGCTGCGGGTGATCAAGTCCACCTGGGTGCGGGTGCGGCCGTACAAGTTGCTGTTCACCACCATCGCCCAGGCCGATGCCGGCGGCTACATCGTCGCGGAGAATTCGCGCTTCGTGGAACTCGCCGAGGCCGGCGACGGTCCGGGAACGCACGCGCTGATGATGCACAGCCTGGCCAATGCGAAGATCCGGCTGGCGGATCTGCTGCGCAGCCACGATCACGGTGACCCGCGCGGCCGCGCCCCGCGCGGCTCGCTGGTCGAGCTGATCACCAATCTCACCGGAGCAGACGGTGGCCACTGAATCCGCTCGGCACGTCATCGTCGTCGGCGGCGGGGTGATCGGGCTCAGTAGCGCCTACCACCTCGCACGGGCCGGGCACCGGGTGACCGTGATCGAGCGGGCCACCTGCGGGCGCGGTGCCTCCTGGGGCAACGCCGGCTGGATCACCCCGTCGCTGGTACAGCCGTTCAACGCGCCCGGCGCGGTGCCACAGGCCCTGCGCGCCATGCTGGATCCCGCCGGCCCCATAGCGATGCGCCAGGTTCCGACGTGGGCGCTCGCCCGGTGGGGATGGGCTTTCCTGCGCAACAGCCGCGCCGACCGCAGCCGGCGTTCGCTGCGCGCGCTGGCGACATCCGCGGCCGATGCCGCCGCCGATGTCGCCGCACTCGCCGCCGAACTGGACTTCGAGGTGCACCGCAGCGGGTTGTTGGTGGCGTTCCGGTCCCCGGATGCCTTGGCCGCCTTCCGGACCTCGCACGCGCAGGTGCAGGAGGCGGGTTACCGCGGCCACGCCGTGGAACTCGATGCCACCGAGACCAAGGCCCACGAACCCGCGCTGGCCGATGACGTGATCGGCGGCCTGTACCTGCCCGACGAGGCGAGCGTGCGGCCCGACGCGATGACCGCGGCACTGGCCCGGGGGATCACCCGCGCCGGTGGCGAGGTCGCCGAACAGGAGTCCATGCTGGCCGCCACCCCCGTGGCGGGCGGCTGGCGGGTGCGCACCCCACACCGCGAATTGTCCGGTTCCGCAGTGATTCTCGCGGCCGGCGAGCAGACCGCCCGGCTGGCCCGGGGTTGCGGTGTCCGCCTCGCACTGCAGTCCGGCCGGGGCTGCAGCGTGACCCTTCCCCCGGTGTTCGAACTGCAGGGCCCGCTCAAGATCGCCGAGCACCGGGTCGCGTGCACACCTTTCGAGAGCGGACAGGTGCGCATCTCGGGCACCTTCGATCTGGTCCGGCCCGGCGCCCGCACCGAACGCGGCCGGATGCAGGCCGTCCTGAACGCCGCCGCCACCACCCTGCCCGCCCTGGCCGACCTCGACATCGATGATCTCGAGGTCTGGAGCGGGGCACGGCCCTGCACCCCCGACAGTGTCCCCGTGATCGGCCCGATCGGACGGCACCCCGGCCTGTTCGTCGCGACCGGCCACGGCACGTTGGGCATGACCCTGGCCGTCCCCACCGGGCGGACCATCACCGAGATGGTGAATGCCACTCTCGGGCACACCATCTAGAGAGGAACACCAACCCCGTGAGCGCCGTCCCCCAGCAGCTGCACTTCTCCGTCGAGGAGTACCGCGCCCGCCTGCAGCGCACGCAGGCCGAGATGGAGCGTCATCGTCTCGACGCGCTGCTGCTGCATCAGCCGGAGAACATCGCCTGGCTCAGCGGGTTCTTCCATGACGGCTTCTTCGCCTACCACGCGTTGCTGATCCCCGCCGCCGGCGATCCGGTCCTCATCGAACGGGCGCTGGAAGACCCGGTAGCCCAGGAGCTTTCGTGGGTCACCGACCGCCGCGGATATTTCGACGGCGAGGACCCCGAGGCCCTGGCGGCGGCCGCGGTGGCCGAGCTGTGCGGAGACAACGCACGGGTCGCAGTGGAACTGGACTCGGCCTTCCTGCCGTTGACCCGGTTCCGCCGGATCGGGTCGCTGCTGCCGAACGCGGAACTGGTCTCGCACAACGCGATCGTCGAGGAACTGCGCCAGATCAAGTCCGCCCAGGAGATCGCCTACATCCGGGCCGCCGGCCTCATCGCGTCGGCGGCGGTGTCCGCCGGGTTGGCCGCCGCCCGGGTCGGCGCCACCGAACTCGACATCGCGGCCGCGGTGGCCCAGGCCCAGGCCGCACACGGGCACGACTCGTTCTTCGGCGGGCTCGGTGGCACCATCTGCAGCGGCTGGCGCACCATCCAGCTCCACGGACAGCAGACCGGGCGCACGCTGGAGGCCGGTGACCGACTACGCCTGGAACTGCCCGGCATCCACCGGCAGTACTGGGCCAAGCAGATGCGCTCGACGGTGCTCGGCCGTCCCGATGACGCGCTGCTGCGTGCACACGACATCCTGCGCGCCGCCCAGGACACCGCGATCGCCGCGATGGGCCCGGGCGTACCGGCCGCCCACATCGCCGACCTGTGCCGGCGCCCGGTCCTGGACGCCCAACTGATCGACCGCTACGAGAACCGGGTCGGCTACGGCCTCGGTATCCAATTCCACCCCACCTCAGGTGATTTCGCGCTCGACATCGATCACCGCACCAGCCGGAAGCTGGAGTCCGGCATGGTGTTCCACATGCTGCTGTTTGCGGCCGGCGCCGCGATCAGCGAGACCGTGGTCGTCACCGACGCCGGCTGTGAACTGCTCACCCACGGGCCCCGCAGCCTGCCCGAGGTCGGCTGATGCGCGCCCCCACCGTCGCCGTCATCTCGATGGGCGGCACCATCGCCTGTGCCCCCAGCGCCGACGGCGCCGGCCTGGTGCCGCGCATCAATGCCGCCGACACGTCACCCGTCAACGGTGTCGAGGTTCGATCCGTGCCCTGGAGCCTGACCGACTCATCCGAGATCAGTTTCGACGAGATCGTCCGCCTGGCACGGGAAGTGCGCGAGCAGACCGATCGCGGTGCGGACGCCGTGGTGATCACCCAGGGCACCGACACCCTGGAGGAGACGGCGTACGCGCTGAGCCTGCTGCGCCCACTGGACACCCCGGTGGTGTTCACCGCGGCGATGCGGGCGCCCAGCGCGCCGGGTTCGGATGCGGCGGCGAACCTCCAGGCCGCCATCAGCGCGGCTCTGGATCCGGAACTGACCTATGCCACCAGCGGCGCCGTGGTGCTGATGAACGACCAGATCCACTCCGCCAAATGGGTGCAGAAGACCCACACCCACCGTGTCGACGCGTTCCGGTCGGTCGGCCGCAGCGATCTCGGGGTCATCCACGAAGGACGCGCCACCCTGCTGCGCTGCGACCCCGCCCCGGCGCTGCCCGCGCTGCTGGACTCCGACCGCGGGGACGCGGTCCGGGTCGCCCTGCTCACGGCCGTGCTCGACCAGGACACCGATCTGATCCACGCCGTCGCCCGGTGCGGATATCAGGGCCTGGTGGTCGAGGGCCTGGGCGGCGGGCATGTCAGCGGCGCCGTCGCCGAGGCGCTCGGCGAACTCGCCCGCGACATCCCGGTGGTCTACGCATCCCGCACCCGGGCCGGTGCGGTACTCGAAAAGACCTATGGCTCACCGGGTGCCGAACTGGACCTGATCGGACGCGGCTGCATTCCGTCCGGCCAGCTGACCGCGCTCAAGGCCCGGGTGCTGCTCACCCTGCTGCTGCGGTCCGGGCATCCCCGGGACAAGGCCGAGGCCCTGCTGATGGCCGAGGGCGCGGCCGGGGACGGCTGAGCCGTCCCCGCCCTCAGGACACCTTGGGGCTGTAGAAGTTCGGGCTGTCCCGGTACTCGATCGGCGGCAGGTTGCGCGCCGGGGTCTGCACCAGCGGCGAGTCGGCGGGCAGCTTGCCGGCGGCCCGGTCCAATGCGGACCGTTTGCGCGGATGCTGCAGCCACCGCTTGGGCAGCACCTTGCCCGCGAAGGTGATCACCTCGCAGAACCGGTCGTGCAGGAACTGCTGGCGCGGCGTCCAGGTGTAACCCATCAGGTCACGGACCGCCGGGTCGTAGATCGCGACGGTCAGGAAGGTCAGGAAGGGCTGCATCACCTTGAGGTTCAGCGCCCACAACCGGTCCGGAAGCCACTGCAACGACGGGTGTTTGGGCATGGTGGACAGATCCATCACCTCACGTGCCGCCCAGTTGTTCTCCAGGACGTTGTTGCACATGTGATCCCAGTACTGCTCGAACTCCTCGTAGGACTTCGGCACCGGGCGCATGCTCATCCCGTACATCCGGTACCAGGTGACGTGCTCGTCGAAGAGCTGACGCCGGTCGGCGTCGGTGATGCCGCCGCCGAACTTCTCGGCCGAGAGCAGCACCGACTTGAAGAACGTCGCGTGCGCCCAGTAGAAGACGTCGGGATTCAGCGCGCTGTACCGGCGGCCCTGCTCGTCCACCCCCTTGATACCGATGTGATAGTCACGCACCTCGGCGCCGGTCTTCGGCGCGCGGTCGCCGTCGAAGACCACCCCACCGATCGGGTAGATGGACCGGAACAGCCGCGGCATCCGTTCCATGAAGAAGATCGAGTGCTCCTGGACGGCCGCGCCGAGCTGCGGGTGCATGTTCTGCATGGATCCGGCCCAGGGCCCCTGGAAAAGACCCGTCCACTGACCGAAGTACTTCCAGGTCAGCGAGTCGGGGCCGAGCGGGATCGGGGGCGCGTCATAGCCACCGGTGCTGACCGGGCAGCCGGCGGCAACCGGCTGGGCCTCGGCCGCGTCGGCAGCGGATGCGCTGGTCACCGGGCACGTCTCGGACGTATCTTGAGTCACTGGCGAACTTCCCGTCCATGTCAGAAGAATTCTGACTACACTCGTTGTCAGTACGCAGCTTAGGAGTGATGTGCCGTCCGGTCAACGACGCGGTCGATGGTCCGGCGTTCCTCTTCAGGATCGCCAGACGCTGCGCCGCGGCGATCTCATCGCGGCCGGCGTCGCGCTGCTCGGCGGTGCCGGCGGTCAGACCCTGACGGTGCGTGCGGTCTGCCGCGCGGCCGGGCTGACCGAGCGCTACTTCTATGAAAGCTTCGCCGACCGCGACGAATTCGTGCGCGCGGTCTACGACGAGGTGTGCAGTACCGCGATGACGGCGCTGACATCGGCGCAGACGCCGCGCGAGGCCGTCGAACAGTTCGTGGCGCTGATGGTCGACGACCCCAGCCGCGGCCGGGTGCTGCTGTTGGCCCCCGAACGCGAACCGGTGCTCACCCGGTCCGGCGCGGAGTGGATGCCGAACTTCATCGGACTGCTGCAGCACAAGCTCACCGCGATCACCGACCCGGCCCTGCAGGCCATGGTCGCCACCGGTCTGGTGGGCGCGCTGACGGCCTTGTTCACCGCATATCTGGACGGCCGACTGACCGCCACCCGGGAACAGTTCGTCGATTACTGCATCGACATGTTGCTCAGTCGCGCCGCCGCACGCTGAGCATTTCCCCAGGCACAGAGACCCACCGGTCGTCATACCGAGGCGCAACCGTTACGCGCACCACAGTCGACGAAACTTGAATGTCACCGGAGTACACAGATACTCTGACTGCTACCAAGAGGTACACGTAATCGGAGGGTTCATGTCCAAGGAACTGACCGATCTGCAGCTCCTGCACGAGCTGGAGCCCGTCGTCGAGAAGCAGATCAACCGGCACCTGTCCATGCGTAAGGACTGGAACCCGCACGACTACATCCCGTGGTCGGACGGCAAGAACTTCTACGCCCTCGGCGGCCAGGAGTGGGATCCGGAGCAGTCCAAGCTGTCCGAGGTCGCTCGGATCGCGATGATCACCAACCTGCTGACCGAGGACAACCTGCCCTCGTACCACCGCGAGATCGCGATGAACTTCACCATGGACGGCCCCTGGGGCTACTGGGTGAACCGCTGGACCGCCGAAGAGAACCGGCACGGCATCGCGCTGCGCGACTACCTGGTCGTCACCCGCGCCGTCGACCCCGTCGAGCTCGAAGAGCTGCGCGTCGAGCAGGTCACCCGCGGCTTCTCCCCCGGCCAGAACCAGCAGGGCGGCGACGAGCTGTTCGCCGAGAGCCTCTTCGACTCGGTCATCTACGTGACCTTCCAGGAGCTGGCCACCCGCGTCTCGCACCGCAACACCGGCAAGGCCTGCAATGAGCCGGTCGCCGACCAGCTGCTGGGCCGCATCTCGGCCGACGAGAACCTGCACATGATCTTCTACCGCGATGTGTCGGCCGCGGGTCTGGAGATCGCGCCGAACCAGGCGATGCGGTCGCTGCACCACGTGCTGACCAACTTCAAGATGCCCGGCTACACCATCCCGGACTTCCGCCGCAAAGCCGTCGTCATCGCCACCGGCGGTGTCTACGATCCGCGGATCCACCTCGATGACATCGTGATGCCGGTGCTGAAGAAGTGGCGCATCTTCGAGCGCGACGACTTCACCGGCGAGGCCGCCAAGCTGCGCGACGAGCTCGGCAAGCACGTCGAGGAGCTCGAGGAGACCTGCGTGAAGTTCGAGATCGCCAAGGAGCGTCGCCTGGAGCGCGAGCGCAAGGTCGCCGAGAAGAAGGCGATGAAGAACCTCCTGGTGTCCTCCTCAGCGGCCGGATGACGCTCGCTCCCGTTGCACCGACGGCCCGATCTGCCCTGCAGATCGGGCCGATCGCGTTGCAGAGTCCGGTGGTCCTCGCCCCGATGGCCGGTGTGACCAATGTCGCATTCCGCACGCTGTGCCGGGAACTGGAGCTGGCCCGGGCCGGCACCGTCAGCGGCCTGTACGTGTGCGAGATGGTGACCGCCCGCGCGCTGGTCGAACGGCACCCGGTGACCATGCACATGACCACCTTCGCCCCGGCGGAGTCCCCGCGGTCGTTGCAGCTCTACACCGTCGATCCGGAGACCACCTACGCCGCGGCGAAGATGATCGTCGATGAGAACATGGCCGACCACATCGACATGAACTTCGGCTGCCCGGTACCCAAGGTGACCAAGCGCGGCGGCGGATCGGCACTGCCCTACAAACGCAGGCTGTTCGGCCGGATCGTCGCCGCCGCGGTGCGGGCCACCGAAGGCACCGGCGTGCCGGTGACGGTGAAGTTCCGGGTCGGCATCGACGAACGGCACCTCACCTACCTGGACGCCGGCCGGATCGCCGAGGCCGAGGGTGCGGCCGCGGTGGCTCTGCATGCCCGCACCGCCGCTCAGCGGTACTCCGGCAGCGCCGACTGGAGCCGGATCGGCGAGCTCAAAGAGCACGTCACCAGCATCCCGGTGCTCGGCAACGGGGACATCTTCGACGCCGCCGACGCGCAGGCCATGATGGCGCAGACGGGTTGCGACGGCGTCGTCATCGGCCGCGGCTGCCTGGGCCGGCCGTGGCTGTTCGCCGAACTGTCCGACGCGTTCAACGGCCGGCCGATCACGACCCCGCCGACGCTCGGTGAGGTCGCCGAGATCATGCGCAGGCACGGGAAACTGCTGGCCGACCACTTCGGCGAGGACAAGGGCATGCGCGATATGCGCAAGCACATCGCCTGGTACCTGCACGGTTTCCCGGCCGGTGCCGATCTGCGCCGGGCATTGGCCCTGGTCAAAACGCTGGACGAGCTGGATGCGCTGCTCGGCGAACTCGACGCCGACGTGCCCTTCCCGGAGGTGGCCGGTGGCCCGCGCGGCCGCCAAGGCTCCCCCGGGTCGGTGAGCCTGCCCGAGGGCTGGCTCGACGATCCCGACGATCTGACGGTGCCGGTGGCCGCCGATGTGATGAATTCGGGTGGGTGATCGGAGATCTTCCCGAAATCGCGCCGTCACGCCCTCGAGCTGGCCTGTTCCCAGCTTGTCTCAGTACGATGAGAGACCACTTGACCGGGCTCCGGTGGCGGAGCCCGGTGCACTGCTGCTAAAAGAAACGGATGTGCCTTTTCTGCGGCGCAGACCACGATCGTGCGCAACGGCGCGCACGTCCCCACGAACCGCGAAGGCCGGTAGGACATGAGTGACGGCGAAAACGCCACTCCTGGCCGGCCCGACCGCGCCTCCGGCACCGGGGACGAGAACACGGGCGACGACAACCCCTGGCTTACCCGAACCCCGAGACCGGCACCAGGCGCCACGCCGTGGGAACGGGCCGCCGGGGCGCTGCCGCCCGGCCCGCGAGCCGATGCAGCCGGCACCGGCAACCACACCGACGGCATCACCGTCGCCGACCTGATCGCCAAGTTGGACGCCGACCTGCCCACCGGCGGTCGTGCCGCCCGGCGCCGGGCAGAACAGCGGGCCGACGAGAAAGCCGAAGCGGAGCCCGGCCCCGAACCTGCGGCCGCCGCACCCGCCGAGCCCGTCGAGGCGGTGATCTTCGAACCCCACCCCGACCCGGCGGACGACCCGGTCACCGAGATCATGGTGCTGCCCTCGGCGTACGCCTCCGAGCTGCCCGACCTGGGTGCGGACCGGTCATTGCACCCGCTGCACACCGCACGGCCGGCACCTGCCGGCCACCACACCGCACGCAACATCGGACGCGTCGCCGCCGCGATCCTCGCGACGTGTGCGCTGCTGCTGACCGGTGGCGCCTGGCAGTGGCAGTCGATGAAGAACAACAGCCTCAACCAGGTCGCGGCGCTGGACCCGAACTCACGCGACATCCTGGACCCCAACGCGCAGTTCGGCGACGAGAACTTCCTGATCGTCGGCACCGACAGCCGGATCGGCCAGAACAGCGAGATCGGGGCCGGCACCACCGACGACGCCGCCGGCGCACGCTCGGACACCATCATGCTGGTCAACATCCCGGCCGACCGCCAACGGGTTGTGGCCGTGTCCTTCCCCCGTGATCTGGCGATCACGCCGATCAAGTGCGAACCGTGGGATCCCGAAACCGGGGCGTACGGCCCGATCACCGACGAAGAATCACCGATGTACGGGCTGGAAGAGGCCTGGACCGAGACCAAGCTCAACTCCGCCTACGCCGTCGGCGGACCCAAGTGCCTGGTGAAGGTGATCCAGAAGCTCTCCGGCCTGTCGGTGAACCGGTTCATGGCCGTCGACTTCACCGGCTTCGCCAGGATGGTCGACGCGCTCGGCGGCGTCGAGGTGTGCACCACCACCCCGCTGGAGGACTACGAGCTGGGCACCGTGCTGGCGACGGCCGGCCGGCAGACCGTCGACGGCCACACCGCGCTGAACTACGTGCGGGCCCGGCAGGTCACCACCGAGGTCAACGGCGACTACGGCCGGATCAAGCGCCAGCAACTGTTCCTGTCCTCGCTGCTGCGCTCGCTGATCTCCAAAGAGGTGTTCTTCAGCCTGTCCAAGCTCAACAACGTGGTGAACATGTTCATCGAGGACAGCTACGTCGACAACATCAAGACCAAGGATCTCGTCGACCTCGGCCAGTCCGTGCAGGGCGTCAACGCCGGGCGGATCACCTTCGTCACCGTGCCCACCACCGGCTATGCCGACGACTGGGGGAACGAACAGCCGCGCGTCGACGATATGGCCGCGCTGTTCCAGGCCATCATCAACGACGATCCGCTGCCCGAGGAACGCAACGCCGACGACACCCCGGTGCCCCAGACCCCCGAATCGGGCAGCAGCGCAACCGGTCCCGATGACGAGGTGGGCGAACTGGTGGACGCGGTGGCCACCGACCCGGGCGAGGTGACCGTGCGGGTGTCCAACTCGACCGGCGAGTCGGGGCTGGCCGGCAGTGCCGCCGACGTGCTGGCCCAGCACGGGTTCAACATCGAGACCCCCGACGACTACCCCGGCCCGCTGGAGTCGACGACGGTGTTCTTCTCCGCCGGCAACGAGCAGGCCGCCGCCACCGTCGCCTCGTCGTTCCACCACGCCGACATCGAGCAGGTGACCGGGCTCGGGGATGTGGTGCGGGTGGTGCTGGGCACCGATTTCAGCGCCGTCACCCCGCCGTCGCCGAGCGGATCGACCGTGCAGGTGCATCTGGTGCGCGGGACCAGCAGCGAACCCACCGAACTCCCCGAGGATCTCACCGTCACCAACGCAGCCGATACGACCTGCGAATAGTCCGGGCCCACCGGCGAGGAAAGGGCATTCACCTTTCGTTCATCTGTGGCATCGTGACCCCCGGGCCCGGCAAACGTAAGGTAGTTCCATGCGTACTGCGTATCAAGAACAGCTGTCTTCCTTGACCGTTCAACTCGGTGAGATGTGCGATCTCGCCGGGCAGGCCATGGAACACGCTACTCAAGCCCTGCTGCAGGCCGATCTGGCGCTCGCCGAGCAGGTCATCACCGATCACGAACGCATCACCGAGATCAGCGTGCGCGCCGAGGAGGCCGCCTTCAAGTTGCTGGCCCTGCAGGGACCGGTGGCCGGTGACCTGCGCGCCATCGTCAGCGGCATCCAGATCGTCGCCGATATCGACCGGATGGGCGCCCTGGCCCTGCACGTCGCCAAGATCGCCCGCCGCCGCCACCCCCAGCACACCCTGCCCGAAGAGGTCAACGGCTACTTCGCCGAAATGGGTCGGGTGGCAGTCGAATTGAGCCGCAGCGCGCAGGAGGTTCTGGACACCCTGGACCCGGAGAAGGCCGCCCGGATCCGCGAGGAAGACGATGCGATGGACGATCTGCACCGTCACCTGTTCTCGGTGCTGATGGACAAGGACTGGAAGCACGGCGTCACCGCCGCGGTCGACGTCACGTTGCTGAGCCGGTTCTACGAGCGGTTCGCCGACCACGCCGTGGAGGTGGCCCGGCGGGTGATCTTCACCGCGACCGGCTCGTTCCCCGAGGACCAGCCCTTCGTGGAGCCGCGCTGATTCGTCCGCGCATACGAAAACTGCCCCGGAACCTCGGTTCTGGGGCAGTTTTCGTGTGACCGGTGCTCAGCCGAAGCGTCCCGAGATGTAATCCTCGGTGGCCTTCTGGGTGGGGTTGGAGAAGATCTTCTCGGTGTCGTCGATCTCGATGAGCTTGCCCGGCTTGCCGGTGGCCTCGAGGTTGAAGAACGCGGTCTGATCGCTGACCCGGGCGGCCTGCTGCATGTTGTGCGTGACGATGACGATGGTGAAGTCCTGCTTGAGCGTTGCGATCAGATCCTCGATCGCCAGCGTGGAGATCGGGTCCAGCGCCGAGCACGGCTCGTCCATCAGCAGCACATCGGGCTGCACGGCGATGGCGCGGGCGATGCACAGACGCTGTTGCTGACCGCCGGAAAGACCGCCGCCGGGCTTGTCGAGGCGGTCCTTGACCTCATTCCACAGGTTGGCGCCCTTGAGCGAGCGCTCCGCGACCTCGTCGAGGGTCTTCTTGTTGCGCACACCCTGCAGCTTCAGACCGGCCACCACGTTGTCGCGAATCGACATGGTGGGGAACGGATTCGGGCGCTGGAAGACCATCCCGATGGTCTTACGCACGCCCACCGGGTCGACGCCGGCCCCGTAGATGTCCTCACCGTCGAGCAGCACCGAACCCTCGACGCGGGCACCGGGGATGACCTCGTGCATGCGGTTCAGGGTGCGCAGCACGGTGGACTTACCGCAGCCCGACGGGCCGATGAAGGCGGTGACGCTGCGCGGTTCCACCGACAACGAGACACCCGACACCGCGTGGAAGGCGCCGTAGTAGATGTTGACGTCTTTCAGGTCGAGACGCTTGGCCATGTCTGTGACTCCTCAGAGCTTCTTGGGGGCAAAGAATTTGGCGATGAACCGCGCGCCGACGTTGAGCGCTGCGATGAGGACCACCAGGGTGAGGGCGGCGCCCCACAGGCGGTCCGTCGGAACCGGGTTGGCACCGGCGCCGGCCGAGGTCTGATCGAACATCATGCCGGGCAGTGACCCCATGAAACCGCTCAGCATGTCGAAGTTCATCGCCTGGGCGTAGCCCACCAGGATCAGCAGCGGCGCGGTCTCGCCCATCACGCGGGCCAGCGACAACAGGATGCCGGTGACGATGCCCGACAGCGCGGTGGGCACCACGATCGCCGAGATGGTCTTCCACTTCGGTACGCCCAGCGCATAACTCGCCTCACGCAGGTCCATCGGCACGATCCTCAGCATCTCCTCGGTGGAGCGCACGATGACCGGGATCATCAACAGCACCAGGGACAGCGACACCGCAAGGCCGGACCGCTGGAAGCCCAGGGTGGCCACCCACAGCGCGTAGATGAACAGCGCCGCGACGATGGAGGGCACACCGGTGAGGATGTCGACCATGAAGGTGGTCACCTTGCCCAGCCGGGTCCCGCCGCCGTACTCCACCAGATAGATGCCGACGAAGACACCGACCGGGATGGAGATCGCCGCACAGACCGCGGCCTGTAGCAGCGACCCGACGATGGCGTGATAGGCGCCGCCACCGGCCGCAAACGCGGTCATGCCCGACTGCGAGTTGGTCCACCAGGTGCTGTCGAGCACCACGCCGATGCCCTTGGCGACGACGGTGTAGAGCACCCACACCAGCGGTACCAGCGCGACCACCACGGAGGCGGTGACCAGGACGGTGGCGATGTTGTCGGTGATCTTGCGGCGCAGGCTCACGCCCTGGAAGGTGGCCGCCTTGACCGGCTGGTCCAGGACGGCCGCCGAGGAGTCGGAAGGGGTCATGATGCGGACCGGTCCTTTCCGGAGACCGCGGCGCGGGCCAGCGAGTTCACCACGAACGTGAGGATGAACAGCACCAGGCCTGCCGCGATGTATGCGCCGGCCTTGTACTGGTCGTTGAATTCCGATGCCGCGGAGGCGATCTTGCTGGCGAAGGTGAACCCGCCGTCGAACAGGGACCAGCCGAATGCGGACTGGGTGCCCCGCAGGATGATCAGCAGGGCGATCGTCTCACCGAGCGCACGCCCCAGACCGAGCATGGCGCCGCTGATGTAGCCGGACATCCCGAACGGCAGCACCGTGGTCCGCACGACCTCCCAGCGGGTGGCGCCCAGCGCCAGCGCCGCCTCGATCTGGCCGCGCGGTGTCTGGACGAACACCTCGCGGGTGACGGCGGTGATGATCGGCAGGATCATCACCGCCAGCACGATGCCCGCGGTGAAGATGGTGCCGCCGCCCGCCACCGACGCGTTGCCGGTGGAGAACAGGAACAGCCAGCTCAGATTCTCGTTGAGCCACACCGCCACCGGCTTGATCGCCGGCGCGAGGATGTACAGCCCCCACACGCCGTAGATGATCGACGGTACGGCGGCCAGCAGATCCACCATGTAGGCCAGCGGCCCCTTGACCCGCTTGTGCGCGTAGTTGGTCAGGTAGATCGCGATACCCAGCGCCACCGGCATGGCCAGGATCAGGGCGAACACCGAGACGAACACCGTCACCTGGAGCAGGTCCAGGATGCCGAAATGCATCGCCGAGGTGTCGGTGGTGATCCAGTTGCCGCCGTAGAGGAAGAAGTTCTCCTCGTTGCGCCGCAGGGCCGGAACCGCCCGCCACATCAGGAAGATCGCGATCGCGGCGATGATCGCGATGACGAGGACGCCGGACCCGGTGGCCGCTCCGCCGAAGAGGCGGTCGCCGAGGCGCACACCGGCGTTCCTCGACGGGTTCGTCGAGATCGGGGTGGGCTCGGGGAAGGGTGCGGCCAGCGCCTCACCCGACCCGGAGTCGGATGGATTCGGAATAGTCACGGAGTTACCGTCGGAACCCTTCTCGATGCCTTGATACGTCATACGGTTGCCGCACCCATCCTCGCCTCGATGTCGCCGATGTGCCAGTGACTAGGCGGCCGGCCCGATGGCCTCGATGGAGGTCAGCAGACGCTGCTTGAACTGGTCGGGCAGCGGCACATAGCCGGCGGCCGACAGCCCGCCCTGTCCGTCCTCGGCGGCGACCGTCAGGAAGGACCGCACCGCGGCGGCGGTCTCGGCGTCGTAGCCGTCCGAGCAGACGATGTTGTAGGTGGCCAGCACCAGCGGGTAGGCGCCGGCCTCCTTGATGCCGTAGAGCGAATCGAGGTCCAGCACAAGGTCATTGCCCTCACCGGAGATCTCGACGGCGTCGATCGCCTTGCCCGCCGACTCGTCGGTCAGCTCGACCGCACCGGCACCGGCGTCGATCTGGGCGTAAGGCAGACCGGCCTGATCGGCGAACCCCTTCTCCACGTAGCCGATGGCGCCGGGGGTCGCCTGCACCGCCTGGGCCACCCCGGCCGACTTCTGCGCACCCTCGCCGGCGCCGCCCTGGAACTCGCTGCCGGCACCCTTGGTCCACGACTCGGGAGCCGCCGCCGTCAGATACTTCTGGAAGTTGTCGGTGGTGCCCGAGGAATCGGAACGGAAGATCGGGGTGATCGCCGTATCCGGCAGCGTCGCGCCCTCGTTCAGCGCCGCGATCGCCGGATCGTTCCATTTGGTGATCTGGCCCTGGAAGATCTTGGCCAGGGTGTCACCGTTGAGCACCAGCCCGTCGACGCCCTCGATGTTGTAGGCCATCGCGATCGGCCCGAAGACCAGCGGCAGGTGCCAGGCCGGGTTGCCGCCGCACCGCGCGGCGGCGGCGGCGATCTGGTCGTCCTTGAGCGCCGAGTCGGAGCCGGCGAAGTCGACGTTCGCGGCGATGAACTGCTCGCGGCCCGCACCGGAACCGGTCGGGTTGTAGGACAGGTTCTTGCCCGGGCAGGCCTGTCCCCACACCTGGTTGAACAGGGCGACGGCGTTCTGCTGCGCGGTCGAGCCCTCGGCGGTGACGGAGTTCTTGCCGCCGCAGTCCGCCCCGGACGCGGTGGAACCGGTGGCCGAACCGCTGCCCGCCGACGGCGTGTTGTTGTCGCTACCGCACGCCGACAGCGTCAGCGCGGCGACCGCGGTCGCCGACAGGGCCAGGCCGATGTTGAGCTTCACGAATCCCACTTTCAGTTGACGGCAACACACTCCCCGGCAACGTATGCGGTGGTGGTGGACGGTCAGCAGCGCCGGTATGAACGGGAGGTGAACAGGTACAGCTAGTTCACCGTCGGCGCGGCGTAGGCGATATCGGCGCTGTACACGGCGAACCCGAGGCGTCGATATGTCTTCACCGCCGCGGTATTGTCGCCCTCCACATAGAGGGTGACGTCGGCCTCGGGACCCAGCCGCTCGGCGAGGTGGTGCAGCCCCAGCAAGGTCAGTTCGGCGCCGAGCCCGCGCCCCTGGGCGTCCGGGGCGATGCCGACCACATACACCTCGCCGAGATCAGGACCGTGCACCTTGGTCCAGTGGAAGCCCAGCAGCCGGTCACCGTCGAAGGCCATGAACAGTCCCTCGGGGTCGAACCAGGATTCAGCGCGGCGTTCGGCGATGTCGGCTTCGGTCCAGCCGCCCTGTTCGGGGTGCCAGGAGAAGGCCGCGTTGTTGACCCGCAGCAGCTCCGCATCGTCGGCGGGTCCGCGGTAGGTGCGGACGGTGTGGGCGTCGGCGCGGTCCGGCAGCCCGGGCAGGTCGGCCAGGCTGCGGCGCATCTGCAGCAGCTCGCGGACCCGGTTCAACCCCAGCTTGTGCGCCAGCGCCTGCGCGGCGGCCAGATCACCGTGCGCCCAGATCCGGGTGCCCGGCCCGCCGGCGGCCAGGCCGGTGCGGACCAGTTCGGTGCCCACCCCGCGACGCCGGGCGTCGGGGTGCACCACCGCCTCGGCCATGCCGGGTGTGAGGTTCAGGTAGCCGACGATCTGCTCGCCGTCGAGCGCCAGCAGGTGGCGGGTGTCGTCACGTCCCAACTCGCGCAGCACCTGATCACCGACCGGGGCCACCCCGTCGGCCGCGGTGGCCGCGTCGATGATCTCGATGATCCGGTCCCGGTCCGGCACGGAAAGGCCGGTGCGCCATTGCGTCACTGGCTGTGCAGCGGGCCGAATGACCCTGCGGCCGAACCGAATCCGGAATCATTGAGGTCGCCGTCCAGGTCAGCTTCGAGGTCTCCACCGAAGCCGTCCACGTCGTCGAGCTCATCGGCTGCAGGTGCGGGAGCGCGGCCGCGAGCGGGCCGCACGGCCTTGTAGCCCACGTTGCGCACGGTGCCGATCAGGGACTCGTACTCCGGCCCGAGCTTGGCGCGCAGCCGCCGCACGTGCACGTCGACGGTGCGGGTGCCACCGAAGAAGTCGTAGCCCCAGACCTCCTGCAGCAGCTGCGCGCGGGTGAACACCCGGCCGGCGTGCTGAGCGAGGTACTTGAGGAGTTCGAACTCCTTGTAGGTGAGGTCCAGCGGCCGGCCCCGCAGCCGCGCGGTGTAGGTGCCCTCGTCGATGACCAGTTCACCGAGCGTCACCTTGCCGACGCTCTCCTGGTCGGCGACCCCGCCGCGGCGCCCGATCAGCAACCGCAGCCGCGCATCGATCTCCGCGGGCCCGGTGCCGGGCAGCAGGATCTCGTCGAGTCCCCACTCCACGTTGACGGCCACCAGGCCGCCCTCGTTCACGACCGCCACCACGGGGATGGAGGTTCCGGTGGTGCCGAGCAGCCGACACAACCCGCGGGCCGCGGCCAGATCGGTGCGCGCGTCGACGATCGCCACATCAGCGGTACCCGCCTCCAGCAGCGAGGAGACCTCGGTCGGAGCGGTGCGCACATTGTGCGCGAGCAGGGACAGTGAAGGCAGAACGGTATCCGGATGCGGGTCGACGGTCAGAAGTAACAGTTCCAAAAGTTCCTCCAGCGTCCTGAATCATCCCCGGGACATCGGTGTCGGAGGCAACTTCGGCGATTCATGGCTGACACGTGGCCGTTACGACCGACGATCGCACCACGATACCGTGCTACCTGCTGCTTAGCAGACCGGAACCACCAGGTGCCGGTCGAAGGTCTGCATTCGTGGGACAGAATGACCGGGTGCGCAAGCTGCTGACCGGTGCCCTGGCAACCATCGTCGCGGTCGTCGTGGGCGCCGTCGGCACGGATTTCGGTGCCGCCATCTATGCCGAGTACCGGCTGGCGCGCAGCGTCCGCACCGCCGCCCACCTGCACTTCGATCCGTGGGCGAGCATCCTGGGATTCCCGTTCATCAGCCAGGCCCGGGCGCACGAGTACCGCGAGATCGAGATCCGCGCCTCCGGGGTTCCGCACCCGGTGACCGGCAAGGTCTCGCTGGAGGCGACCCTGCACTCGATCGATCTGGCCGAGTCGACGTGGCTGATCGGGCCGGATGCCGCGCTGCCGGTCGGGACCGCCGAGAGCCGCATCATCATCGACTCCACCCACGTCGGCCGGTTCATGGGCATCAAGGACCTGCTGGTCGAGGCGCCGCAGCGGGAGAGCAACGACGCCACCGGCGGGACCACCGAATCGGGCATCTCCAGCGGGGACGGTCTCATCTTCACCGGCACCCCGACGGCGGCGGATTTCGACACCCGGGTGAGTGTGTCGGTGGACATGACGATGGCCGGCCCGCACGACAGCACCATCGTGCTGACCGCGACCGGGGTGCTGACCGGGCCGGGTACCGCCGATGAAACGGTGCCCGAGGACAAGACAGCGGCGGTGCTCAAGGCGTTCAGTGCCCGGATCCCGGACCAACGGCTACCGTTCGGGGTAGCTCCCACCAGCGGCGGGGTCCGCGGGTCGGACATCATCGTGGAGGGCATCGCGGAGGGACTGACCGTGCGCCTGGACGAGTTCAGACAGTCATGAACACCTCGCTGACGCTGGTGATCGTGATCGTGATCGCGGTCCTCGGCATCGGGTATCTCATCGGCAAGCTGATCACGCTGCGCTCGGGGATGATCCGGGCGGCGGCCGAAGCCTCCGACATCGACACCAGCGGCCTGGGCCTGTCCGCGACCGGACCGACGATCCTGCATTTCACCGCCGCCTGGTGCGGACCCTGTTCGGCGGTGCGGCGAGTGGTCGATCAGGTGTGTGCCGATGTTCCGGCGGTGGCCCACGTCGAGATCGACATGGACGACAATCCCGAGGCGGCACGGCGACTTTCGGTGCTGTCCCTGCCGACCACCATCATCTTCGACGGCGACGGCCGGCCGCGGTACCGCACCACGGGCGTTCCCAAAGCCGCTGACCTGCGTTCCGCCCTCGAACCGCTATTGGCCTGATCCCGGTGCCTACGGGTATTGTGTGCGGCGTGACTGCCCGTCTTGAGCTGCTGCTCACCAAACGCCGCACGGTCGATCTGTGCCGCACCGCGGGTTGTTGCTGTTGTTGTCGTAGCTGCTGACGAGCCGCGCCCTCGATCTTGGTGCGCCGCTCTGCAGGCGCCATCGTGGCCTGCCAGTCCAGTCCAGCCAAGCAACAGGAGCATTTACATGTCAGCCACCACCGCAGAGCACGTGGACGTGCGCGGTCCCCGGTTCGTCGCCTGGGTCACCACCGCCGTCCTGATCCTCACCCTGCTGATCTCCACGGTCAGCGTTCCCGTCGCCGCGGCGATTCTCGGTCTGCAGACCGTGGTCTTCGCCGTCGGCGCCGCGCTCGGACCTCGCCGGCACCCCTACGGCACGGTGTTCGCCACGCTGATCGCGCCGCGGCTGGGCCCGGTCACCGAGCGTGAGCCGGTCGCCCCGCTGCGGTTCGCCCAGCTGGTCGGGTTCGGCTTCGGCGTGGTCGGCACCGCCGGCTTCGTGCTGGGCGCGCCGTTGATCGGCCTCGTCGCCACCGCGTTCGCACTGTTCGCAGCATTTCTCAATGCGGCCTTCGGCATCTGCCTGGGCTGCCAGATCTACCCGCTCGTCGCGCGGCTCCGCCGCGCGCCCGCCTGACCCCGCCAAACGACTCAAAGCAGTACAACGAAAGGAACCACTCCATGGCACGCTCCGACGTCCTGGTCTCCACCGACTGGGCCGAGAGCAATCTCGACGCGCCGAAGACGGTCTTCGTCGAGGTCGATGAGGACACCTCCGCCTACGAGGGCGGTCACATCGCCGGCGCTGTGCGCCTCGACTGGAAGACCGAGCTGCAGGACCAGGTCAAGCGCGACTTCGTCGATCAGCAGCAGTTCTCGAAGCTGTTGTCCGAGAAGGGCATCGCCAACGACGACACCGTGATCCTGTACGGCGGCAACAACAACTGGTTCGCCGCCTACGCCTACTGGTACTTCAAGCTGTACGGCCACGAGGACGTCAAGCTGCTCGACGGCGGCCGCAAGAAGTGGGAGCTCGACGGACGCCCGCTGGTGACCGAGGTCCCCGAGCGCGCAGCCACCTCCTACGAGGCCAAGGCCCCCAACAACGACATCCGCGCCTTCCGCGACGAGGTCATCGCCGCGATCGGTGAGAAGAACCTGGTCGACGTGCGCTCCCCCGACGAGTTCTCCGGCAAGATCCTGGCCCCGGCACACCTGCCGCAGGAGCAGAGCCAGCGCGCCGGCCACATCCCGACCGCCATCAACGTGCCGTGGAGCAAGGCGGCCAACGAGGACGGCACCTTCAAGTCGGATGAAGATCTGGCCAAGCTGTACGCCGAGGCCGGCCTGGACGGCGACAAGCTGACCATCGCCTACTGCCGCATCGGTGAGCGTTCCTCGCACACCTGGTTCGTGCTGCAGGAGCTGCTGGGCCACAAGAACGTCAAGAACTACGACGGTAGTTGGACGGAATACGGTTCCCTGGTGGGAGCCCCGATCGAGTTGGGAAGTTGATATGTGCTCTGCCCCTAAGCAAGGACTGACGTTGCCGGCCGGCGTCGACCTGGAGAAGGAAACCGTCATCACCGGTCGGGTGGTCGACGGCTCCGGTCAGGCGGTCGGTGGGGCCTTCGTGCGCCTGCTGGACAGCTCTGACGAGTTCACCGCCGAGGTCGTCGCGTCGGCCACCGGCGATTTCCGGTTCTTCGCCGCGCCGGGCAACTGGACGCTGCGTGCGCTGTCGCCGGCCGGCAACGGGGATGCCAGCATCGCCCCCACCGGCGCCGGCATCCACGAAATCGACGTCAAGGTCGCCTAGCGACTCCACCGGGTCACCGCGCTCGAGCCTCGACTCGAGCGCGGTGACCTCTGGCGGTTAGGAT
Organism: Mycolicibacterium diernhoferi; assembly: GCF_019456655.1. Taxonomy (NCBI): domain Bacteria; kingdom Bacillati; phylum Actinomycetota; class Actinomycetes; order Mycobacteriales; family Mycobacteriaceae; genus Mycobacterium; species Mycolicibacterium diernhoferi. The sequence continues at coordinate 5,236,377 of NZ_CP080332.1, forward strand.
CATCACCGTGGTGCTGTTCTTCGAATTTCTTCTTGTGGCGGCCGTGGTCGTCATCACCTGGTTTGCGCTGTACGCCGTCTACCGGCTCGTCACCGACGAGGGGTGAGCGAGGACGACGCGGTCGCGCCCGGCTCGGGTGACCGGGCCGTGGCCTCTGCGGCTGAACGGGCCAAGATCACCGCGGCCCGCAACATCCCCGGGTTCGACGATCTGCCGATCCCGGCGGATACGGCGAACCTGCGGGCCGGCGCCGACCTCAATCCCGCCCTGTTGGCGCTGCTGCCGCTGGTCGGTGTGTGGCGCGGCGAGGGCGAGGGTCGCGACGCCGACGGCGACTACCGGTTCGGCCAGCAGATCATCGTCTCCCATGACGGTGGCGACTATCTGAACTGGGATTCCCGCTCCTGGCGTTTGAACGCGGCCGGCGAATACCAGGGCCCCGATCTGCGCGAGACCGGCTTCTGGCGCTTCGTCAGCGATCCGGCCGACCGCGACGAAACCCAGGCGATCGAACTTCTGCTCGCCCATTCGTCAGGCTTCATCGAACTGTTCTACGGCAGCCCGCTGAACCAGGCGTCCTGGGAGTTGGCCACCGACGCACTGGCCCGCAGCAAGTCCAGCAAGCTGGTGGGTGGCGCGAAGCGTCTCTACGGCATCATCGAGGCCGGCGATCTGGCCTACGTCGAGGAACGCGTGGACGCCGACGGCGGGCTGGTCCCGCACCTCTCCGCCCGGCTCAGCCGTTTCATCGGCTAGTCCGCAGGTTTTCTCACCCCGGAAACGGAGCAGCCCCCGAGTCGTTTGATCTTGGTTGGACCAACCAAGGACTCGGGGGCCGGGTGGCCGCTCGGAATTCGCCAGCGCTCGCAGGATTGCACGATGAGCGCGTGTGCGAAGAGCCGAGTAGCTCCATCACACTCCTGGTGCTGCTAGCTAGCAGCCACCTCACTTGTCCGTATGTCACTCAATTTTCGGACCACCTCCTTCCCTGTGTACGGCCGACCGTACTCCCGGAACCTGGGCCCGACAACCGATTTAGCGTGACACTGCCTGCTCCACCCACCGGGACAGCTGCCCGTCGACGGGGGCCCGGTCGAGCGCCCGACCGTCGAGCGTGTGCACGCGGGCACACAGCGTGACCGCCGAGACCAGCCAAACCCCTTGCGCGGCAAACAGATCTGCAACGGTAAGGGGGCGGTAGACGCTTTTCGGCGCGATCTCGAACAATGCGCCGACGGTGGTGCCGGCCAGAATCGGCAGGGTCGGCGGCGGGCTCACCAGGATTTCGCCCTGCGCGATCACCACCGAGGACCGCGGGCCCTCCAGCACCACACCGTCGTCGTCGACGAAGATCGCGTCCCCCGCACCCCGGCGCCCGGCTTCGGTCAGCGCCGCGACATTCAGCGCATAGGACAACGACTTTGCGCCGGCCACCGCGCCGCGCGGGCCGGGATTCAGCGTCACCGCGGCCAGCCCGTCCCGGCGGGCGGCCAGCGCACGCTCGGGCACCGGCGAGACCATCACGAACGCCGCCCCGCGACCGGACACCAGCCGCAGCACCCCCGCCCCGGCACCCCAGCGTGCTGCGGCGACCGTCACCGCGGACCGCCAGCGCGCCGGGTCGGTCGGCGCCAGGCCGACCACGGCCTCGGACCGGGCCAGCCGCCCCAGGTGCGCGTCCAGCAGGCAGGGCCGCCCGCCGCGCAGCAGGGTGGTCTCGAAGACACCGTCGCCGCGGGTGAGCACCGGGGCGCCCGCGGGCACGAGGCGCTCGGCCGGGCCGTGCACGGCGCCGTCGAGGTCCACCACCACGTCCGGGGATCGGGCCACCATGGGCCAGAGCGTATCGGCCGTATCGTTGGGGGCATGTTCGCAGTTCCCGCCCCAGAATCCGGACCAGACGCCGGCGCCGTCTGGCACTACGGTGACCCGCTCGGCGAACAGCGCGCCGCCGCCTCGACCGCGGTGGTGGTGGACCGCTCGCACCGCGCGGTCCTGCAGCTGACCGGCGCTGAGCGCCGCAGCTGGCTGAACACCATCTCCAGCCAGCACGTCAGCGACCTGCCCGATGGCGCCGTCGTGCAGAACCTCAGCCTGGACGTCCAGGGCCGTGTCGAAGATCACTGGATCCAGACCCAGCTCGACGGCCGCACCGTGCTGGACACCGAGCCGTGGCGCGGGGAAGCACTGCTGGCGTTCCTGCGCAAGATGGTGTTCTGGGCCGATGTGGCCATCGACCCGGCCGATCTGGCGGTGCTCTCACTGCTGGGACCGGCCGTCCCGGAGGCGCTCGACGGGCTCGGGATCTCGACCCCGGCGGCGCCGTGGTCCGCGGCTGCGCTGCCCGACGGCGGCTTCCTGCGCGCGACGTACCCGGGCGAATACGACCTCGTCGTGCCCCGGGAGGCCAAGGACGGCTGGCTGGCCCGGCTGACCGGTGCCGGGGTGCAGCCGGCCGGTGTGTGGGCCTACGAGGCACACCGGGTGGCCGCCGCCCGCCCGCGCCTGGGTGTCGACACCGACGAACGCACCATCCCGCATGAGGTCGGCTGGATCGGCGGTCCCGGCGTGGGCGCGGTGCATCTGGACAAGGGCTGCTACCGCGGGCAGGAGACCGTCGCGCGGGTGCACAATCTCGGGAAGCCGCCACGCATGCTGGTGCTGGTGCATCTGGACGGTTCGGTGGAGCGGCCGAGCACCGGCGACCCGCTCCTGGCGGGCGGCCGGGCGGTGGGCCGGCTGGGCTCGGTGGTCGACCACGTCGACGAGGGGCCCATCGGGTTGGCGCTGGTCAAGCGCGGCATCCCGGTAGACACGGCGCTACTCACGGGCGGCGAGATCGAGGTCGCCGCGGGGATCGACCCCGACTCCGTGCCGGATACCGGGGGCGTCGGCGCGGGTCGGCTGGCGGTCGAAAAACTGCGCGGCGGAGGCCGCTAGGACCGCCGGAACCGCGGCAGTCATGGGCCTGCAGGCGCCCCGCCGCCGGGCACGGTAAAGTGTTCGGCAGGACAATACATACACACACAGATCGGAGCCGCCTGCACGTTGGGCCGCTCCGTTATTGCGCGAGGGGGTCCCAATGGGCCGCGGCCGGGCTAAGGCAAAGCAAACCAAGGTTGCTCGTGACCTTAAATACAACACGCCGGAGACTGATTTCGAGCGGCTGCAACGCGAGCTGTCCAACAGCAGCGGTGTTGCCGACGACTTCAAGAACGGTGACGGCCTCGCCGATCGGTACGTCGACGAGGACGACTGGCGGCGCTGACCCGCCGCCCGCGGCACGCGCACCGCGCGGTTCCTCAGAACCGCGGGTGCTGCCCCACCAGCCGCGCTCGCTCTCCATCCTTTGAGCCCTTGGCCACGGTCCCGACCGTCCAGCAGGCCAGGTGGCGCGCGGTAAGAATCGCCAACGCACGGTCGGTGTCCTCCGGCGCGACGATGGCGACCATACCGACGCCCATGTTGAACGTCTTCTCCATCTCTGCGCGCTCGATCCGACCGCGCTGGGCGATCATGCCGAACACCGGTGCCGGAGTCCAGGTACCGCGGTCCAGTTCGGCGACCAGCCCGGGCGGGATGATGCGTTCCAGGTTGCCGGCGAATCCACCGCCGGTGATGTGGCAGAAGGTGCGGACCTGCGTCTCGGCGGCCAGCGCCAGGCAGTCCTTGGCGTAGATGTAGGTCGGCTCCAGTAGTTCCTCGCCGAGCGTGCGGCCGAACTCCTCGACGTGACCCGACAGGTCCATCCGGTCGATCTCCAGCAGCACCTTGCGGGCCAGGGAGTAGCCGTTGGAATGCAGACCGGTGGACGCCATCGCGATGATCACGTCGCCGGGCTTGACCCGGTCCGGGCCGAGCAGATCGTCGGCCTCGACGACACCCACACCGGTGGCGGAGATGTCGTAGTGGTCGGGCTCCATCAGCCCGGGATGTTCTGCGGTCTCACCACCGAGCAGAGCACACCCGGCGCGCACACAGCCCTCGGCGATACCGGAGACGATCGCGGCGACCCGCTCCGGCACGGTCCGGCCGACCGCGATGTAATCCTGCAGGAACAGCGGCTCGGCACCGCACACCACGAGGTCGTCGACGACCATGGCGACCAGGTCCAGGCCGACGGTGTCGTGCTTGTCCATCGCCTGGGCGATCGCCAGCTTGGTGCCGACCCCGTCGGTGGAGGAGGCCAACAGCGGCTCGCGGTAGCCGTCGCGTAAGGCGAACAGCCCCGCGAAGCCACCGAGGCCACCACGGACCTCGGGTCGGGTGGCCTTCTTGGCGAGAGGTTTGAACAACTCGACGGCTCGGTCACCCGCCTCGATGTCCACTCCAGCGGTTGCGTACGAAATACCGTGTTCTTCGGCGCGGCCTTTATCCATGGTCACGCCGGTTCCTGCTCACTCATCGAGCCCAAGGCTACCGGTCCCCTCCTGCCCTCCGCATGGCCGGTGACCTCATTGCTTTCCCGGCGCCGACCGCGCCCACCCGTTTTGGTGCCGCGCGGTGCGGTCATCCATCCCCCGATCGGCTCCGAATACCTGGTGGAGAGCCTGACGAGTGGAGGAACTGTGCCGGACACGAACATGCGCTGCCTGGTCACCGGAGCCACCGGCTACATCGGTGGGAACCTGGTGCCGGTGCTGCTGGAGCGCGGGCACCAGGTGCGCGCCCTGGCCCGCAGACCCGAGAAGCTCGATGATCGGCCCTGGCGGGACCGGGTGGAGGTGGCCCGCGGCGACCTCGGCGACCTGGCCTCGTTGACCGCCGCCTTCGCCGATACCGACGTCGTCTACTACCTGGTGCATTCGATGGGCACCTCGACCGATTTCGTCGCAGAGGAGGCGCGGGCGGCGCGCAATGTGGTGTCTGCGTCCCGCAGCGCGGGCGTGCGCCGCATCGTCTACCTCAGCGGCCTACACCCGGACGGGCAGCTGTCCCCGCACCTGCGTTCCCGCACCGCGGTCGGCGACATCCTGATCGAGTCCGGGATCGAGACGGTGGTGCTGCAGGCCGGCATCGTCATCGGCTCCGGCTCGGCGTCCTTCGAGATGATCCGGCATCTGACCGATCGGTTGCCGGTGATGACCACCCCGCGCTGGGTGCACAACGAGATCCAGCCGATCGCCGTCGACGATGTGCTGCACTACCTCGCCGAGGCGGCCACCGCGCCGGTGCCGCGGTCACGGACCTGGGATATCGGCGGGCCCGACGTCATGGAGTACGGCGAGGCAATGCAGGGCTACGCCGATGTGGCGAGGCTGCGCCGCCGGATGATCGTGGTGTTGCCGTTCCTGACCCCGACGATCGCGAGCTGGTGGGTGGGGCTGGTGACGCCCATCCCGTCGGGCCTGGCCCGCCCACTCGTCGAGTCGCTGCACTGCGATGCGGTGATGCACGACCACGACATCGACGCGGTGATCGGGCCTCCGCCGAACGGTCTGACCCGCTACCGCGACGCCGTCAGCGAGGCGTTGGCCAGTGATGGCACCGCGGCCGACAGGGACCGGCGCCGACTGGTGAGGTTGAGCTCGCCCGAACCGCAGTAGATCTCAGGGCGCGCGCAGCGCGTCGGCGGCATTGCCGGCAGTCTTCGCGGACTCCAGCGGGATGCCGGTGCGTGCCGCGTTGGCCAGCATGTGCTCGATCACGTTCTTGCCCAGCGCCGTCTCACCGGGCAGTTCGATCGGGTAGTCGCCGTCGAAGCATGCCGAGCACAGCCGGGTGGCCGGCTGTTCGGTGGCCGCGATCATGCCCTGCTGACTGATGTAGCCCAGGGTGTCGGCGCCGATCGCGCGGCGCACACCGTCGAGCATTTCGTCCTCGTCGGCGGAGTTGCTGGCCGAATTGGCGATCAGCTCGGCCGGGGTGGCGAAGTCGATGCCGTAGAAGCATGGCCACCGCACCGGCGGGGAGGCGATCCGCACGTGGACCTCGAGCGCCCCCGCCTCACGCAACATCCGGATCAGCGCCCGCTGGGTGTTGCCGCGCACGATCGAGTCGTCCACGACGATCAGCCGCTTCCCGCGGATGACCTCTTTGAGCGGGTTCAGCTTCAGCCGGATGCCGAGCTGGCGGATGGTCTGCGAGGGCTGGATGAACGTGCGCCCGACGTAAGCGTTCTTCACCAGGCCCTGGCCGAACGGGATACCCGAACCCTGCGCGTACCCGACCGCGGCCGGGGTGCCGGATTCCGGCACGCCGATCACCAGATCGGCGTCGACCGGGTTCTCGGCGGCCAGTCGCCGGCCGATGTCGACGCGGGTGGCGTGCACCGAGCGGCCGCCGATGACGCTGTCCGGGCGGGCCAGGTAGACGTATTCGAAGACGCAGCCCTTGGGCGTCGGGTTCGCGAACCGGGTCGAGCGCACCCCGTCGGCGTCGATGGCCAGCAGCTCGCCGGGCTCGATGTCGCGGACGAAGGAGGCGCCGACGATGTCGAGGGCGGCGGTCTCGGAGGCGACCACCCAGCCGCGGTCCAGCCGGCCCAGCGACAGCGGGCGCACACCGTGCGGGTCGCGGGCGGCGTAGAGGGTGTTCTCGTCCATGAACGTCAGGCAGAACGCGCCCCGGACGGTGGGCAGCAGTTCCAGTGCGGCCTGCTCGAGCGTCGAGTCGGCGGCGCCGTGGGCCAGCAGCGCGCCCAGGATGTCGGAGTCGGTGGTGGCGGTCGGGACGCCGCGGGTCTCGATCAGTCCCTCGTCACGCGCCCGGGTCGCCAGTTCGGCGGTGTTCACCAGATTGCCGTTGTGCCCCAACGCCACCCCGGTGCCGGCGGCGGTGTTGCGGAAGACCGGCTGGGCGTTCTCCCAGGTGGTCGAGCCGGTGGTCGAGTAACGGCAGTGCCCGACGGCGACATGTCCGTGCATGGCGGCCAGCGTCTGCTCGTCGAAGACCTGGCTCACCAGGCCGAGATCCTTGAAGACGAGGATCTGGGAGCCGTCGGCGACCGCGATGCCCGCGGCTTCCTGGCCACGGTGTTGCAGCGCATAAAGGCCGTAGTAGGTGAGCTTGGCCACATCCTCGCCGGGTGCCCAGACGCCGAAGACGCCACATTCCTCTTTCGGGTCCGTCTCTTCATGTTCGACGGGCGAGAAGGTCACGATGGCTGCTCCCTGGGGGCTGGGGGTGACGCACCCCAGTCTACGGTGCTCCGACCCCGGTAATTCAATACGCAAGCCGGATTTCGTCCTATCTCACACTCCGCGCGATGCCGATTGCGCATGCCGCGAGCGGCATTTGACACCGGCTGCCATGAGCCGTCCTAGGCCCGGCGGTCATCCAGTGTCAGCAACGGAAGCCACTGCGCGATCTCGGGCGCGCGGGACCCGGACAGCTGCAGGCCCGGCGCATCGATCCCGATCAGCCCGGTGACCAGCAGCAGCCAGGTGCGCGGATCGGTCTCCACGACATTGGGCGGCGTGCCCCGGGTGTGTTTGGGGCCGGCGATGCACTGCACCGCGACGAACGGCGGCACCCGCACCTCCACACTCGCGCCCGGCGCCATCGCCGCCAGGGTCCGCGCGGTCAACCGGACGGCGGCGGCCAGCTCATCACGCGCCGGCTCGGGCCGTGACCCGTCCAGCAGCCAGTCGGCCACCGCGAGCACCGCGGCGCGTGTCTCTGCCGGATCGGCAGTGCGGCGAGCCATCATCGGTTTAGTGTCGCAAAGCGACTGTCCCCGACCGGCCGGCACCGCCGTACAAGACGCGGGTGCGGTGGCCCCGGTGCTGCTCACCCTCGGCGCGGTCCTGCTCTACCAGCGGTTCCGTGGCGAATTCGCGGGCCGGGCTGGTGGCGATCCTGGCACCAAGGTGACACTCACCATCGTGGCCGAATCCTCCGGGGCCCGGCTGACGCTGCGGGTCGACCCGAGGTATCTGGGCCTCATCCCGGCTGACGCTGCGGGTCGACATCAACGCCAGCACCGTGTTCGGCAACAAATACGTCGCGTTGCGGGCGCCGTATAATCCTGTCGCACAACGCTTGTCACCGGGCGGCCGGGTTGCCGGCAGAAGATCCCACCATCAACCCGTGACAAGGCGATTCGGCGCCGGGCACCGCGACGGGGTGGCTCAGACGGGCGGCCCGTCGACGCCGGCCTTGGCCTCCAGGTCCGCCCGGATCCGCTCGGTGTCCTCCGGTGTCCAGCCATCGGGCGGGGCGACGGCCACCCACCCGTCCAGCACGGTGTCGCCGTAGTTGTGCCCGTGCCCCTCGGGCATTCCGGACGCATTCGTGATGTCGGCGCTGACCTGCCAGAACGTCACGATCGGATACCAGCGCATGGATTCGGTCCGACCGGCGCCGGGCGGCTCCCTGAGCCAATCCGGCCGGGAGAACAGCAGATTCGGCGACCACCAGACGATCGGGTCCGAGGCGTGCTGAAGGAACAGCACCCGGGTGCCCGCCCAGTGCGGGGCCGCGATCCGCTGCACGTCGGCCGGGCCGGCGGACTGCGAGAAGCGCACCGTGCGCCCGTTGTCGTAGCGGGGTTCGACCTCCCGGGTGCCCGGATCACGACGCACCACCAGCCCGCTCCACAACGAACTCTCGTGCGGCGGACCCACCCAGAGCACCCCCGAGAAACCCGACTCGGCGATATCGGGCAACCAACCGAACGCACCCTGTCCGGCGAAGGAACCCAGACTCTCGCCGTAGAGCGCGAGTTTGGGGCGGTCACCCGCCGGCAGGGCCGACCACCGCTGATGGATACCGTCGATCATCATCCGGGCCGCGTCGACGGACTTCTCCCGGTCACCGAGGAACGAAATCCAGCTCGGCAGATACGAGTACTGCATGCCGACCAACGCGGTGTCCCCGTTGTACATGGACTCCACCGCCCGGGCGGCCACCGGATTCACCCAGCCCGTGCCGGTCGTCGGGATGATGACGAGCAGTTCGCGATCGAACGCCTCGGTGCGCTCCAACTCGCTGAGCAAGACCGCCATCCGCGCCGCGTCGGTGTCGGCGGTCTGCAGGCCGGCGTACACCCGGATGGGTTCGCGCGCCGGCCGGCCGTTCAGCCGGGTCAGTTCGTCGGCGTCCGGCCCGCCCGCCACGAAGTTTCGGCCTTGGTAGCCGAGCGAATCCCAGGGCGCGAATGATGTTGGACTACCTGACTTCTCGGGCTTCACCGGTTGAGCCACCCCGGCCGCACTGGTCGAGTTCTGCGGTTGGAACACCTGGCTGGCGCCGAGCAGGAAGCCGCGGTAGAGCACCCCGTTGACGAGCATCACGATCAGCACCGCGGTGACCGCGGTGCCGATGAAGAACGCCACCTCGTTCTGCAGCCGCCACCGCCGGATCAGCATCCGGGCGATCAGTTTGACCAGGTCCACCAGCACCCGCCACACCGAGATGCAGGCCGCGCCGACCAGAACCGCGATCACCAGGGTGCGCATGTGGCTCAGCGTGTCGGGGCCTTCGATGCCCATCAGCTCCGAGACCTGGCGCTGCCAGCGGGCGGCCGGGATCATCATCAGGACCGGGACCGTGAGCGCGCCGGCCACCACGACCGCCTTGGCGATGCGCAGCACCGTGGCGCTCGGCGGCCACCAGGATCGGCCGCGTAACACGAACCGCTGCAGGAACTTACGGATCAGGACGCCGATCCCGTAGCCGATGGCTCCGTTGATACCACCGATCAGGCCGGCGAACAGCCAGTCCCTCGGCAGCAGGGACGGGGTCAGCGACAGACAGAAGAACAGTGCGCCGAAAGGGATTCCGACGAAGTCGAGCCGGACCAGACTCCAGGCCCACCGCAGTAGTGGATGCCCGAGCCTGGTCCGATCGATCACCCGAACAACCCGGGCAACACGCCCTCGGAGGTGGCCCGTAGCTCGGCGAGCGTGACGGTGAACTGGTCCTGCACTTCCAGCGAGCTGCTGCCCTCGTCGGACACGCCCACCCGGGTCACCGGCAGGCCGCGGGCCTCGCACATGGACCGGAACCGGCTCTCCTCGGTGCGCGGCACCGCCACCAGCACGCGGCCGGCCGACTCGGAGAACAGGAACACGAACGGGTCGACACCTTCGGGCAGCACCACCCGGGCGCCGGTCTCACCGGCCAGCGATGCCTCGATGACGGCCTGGATCAGCCCGCCCTCGCTGAGATCGTGTGCGGCCGAGACCAATCCGTCACGCGACGCCGCGGTCAACACCTCGGCCAGCAGCTTCTCCCGGGCCAGGTCGACCTTCGGTGGCACACCACCGAGGTGGTCACCGGTGACCTGCGCCCAGATCGACCCGTCGAACTCGTCGTGGGTGTCGCCGAGCAGCAGCAGTGTCTCGCCGGGCTCGTTGCCCAGTCCGGTCGGGATCCGGCGGGTCACATCGTCGATCACGCCGAGCACACCGACCACCGGGGTGGGCAGAATCGGCGTGCTGCCGGTCTGGTTGTAGAAGCTGACGTTGCCGCCGGTGACCGGGATGCCCAGTTCCGCGCAGCCGTCGGCCAGTCCGCGGACCGCCTGGGAGAACTGCCACATCACACCCGGGTCCTCCGGGGAGCCGAAGTTCAGGCAGTTGGTCACCGCCACCGGGGTGGCCCCGGTGACCGCCACGTTGCGGTAGGCCTCGGCCAGCGCGAGCTGGGCGCCGGTGTAGGGGTCGAGTTGGGTGTAACGGCCCGACGCGTCGGTGGACACCGCGACACCGCGGCCGGTCTCCTCGTCGATCCGCAGCACACCGCCGTCGGCGTGCTCGGCGAGCACGGTGTTGCCCCGCACGTACCGGTCGTACTGCTCGGTGATGAACGCCCGGCTGCACAGGTGCGGGCTGCCCAGCAGCGCGAGTGCGGTGGCCTTGAGCTCGTCGCCGGTCACCGGGCGGGCGAGCTTGGCCGAGGTGTCGGCGATCAGCGCGTCCTGGCTGTCCGGGCGGGCCAGCGGACGCTGGTAGACCGGGCCCTCGTGGGCGACGGTGCGCGGCGGGACATCCACCACGGTCTCCCCGTGCCAGGTGATCTGCAGCCGGTCGCCGTCGGTGACCTCACCGATCACGCTGGCCAGCACGTCCCACTTGCGGCACACCGCGAGGAACTTCTCCACGTTCTCCGGGGTGACCACCGCGCACATGCGCTCCTGCGATTCCGAGGACAGGATCTCCGCGGGGGTCATGTCCGCGGCGCGCTGCGGCACCGCGTCCAGCTCGACGCGCATCCCGCCGTCGCCGGCGGACGCGAGTTCGGAGGTGGCGCAGGACAATCCGGCACCACCGAGGTCCTGGATGCCGACCACCAGGTCGGCTGCGTAGAGCTCCAGGCAGCATTCGATGAGCACCTTCTCCATGAAGGGGTCACCGACCTGCACCGAGGGCAGCTTCTTGCGGCCGGAGCCGGATTCGTCGCCCGAGAACGTGTCGCTGGCCAGCACCGAGACACCGCCGATGCCGTCCAGACCGGTGCGCGCTCCGAACAGGATGATCTTGTTGCCGGTGCCGGACGCGAAGGCCAGGTGCAGGTCCTCCTTGCGCAGCACACCGACGCAGAGCGCATTCACCAGTGGGTTGCCCGCGTAGGAGGCGTCGAACACGGTCTCGCCGCCGATGTTGGGCAGGCCGAGCGAGTTGCCGTAGCCGCCGATGCCGCGGACCACGCCGTCGAGCACCCGGCGGGTGTCGGGGGCGTCGGCGGCGCCGAAGCGCAGCTGGTCCATCACCGCGACCGGGCGGGCGCCCATCGCCATGATGTCGCGGACGATGCCGCCCACGCCGGTGGCCGCACCCTGGTAGGGCTCCACGTAAGACGGGTGGTTGTGCGACTCCACCTTGAAGGTGACCGCCCAGCCGTCACCGATGTCCACCACGCCGGCGTTCTCGCCGATCCCGGCGAGCATCCCGGCCCGCATCTCGTCGGTGGTGGTCTCACCGAAGTAGCGCAGGTGCACCTTGGAGGACTTGTACGAGCAGTGCTCGCTCCACATCACCGAGTACATCGCCAGTTCGGCGTCGGTGGGGCGGCGGCCCAGGATCTCGCGGATGCGCTGGTACTCGTCGTCCTTCAGCCCCAGTTCGCGATATGGCTGGGGATGATCAGGGGTGGCGGCTGCCCGCTCGACGGTATCTGTCTGATGAGTGAGCTCCGACGTCACGCAGACAGTCTAAGCGGGCCCGCAAAACGGATCCGACCAGCTGGCAGGGTGCGCTGGGTCACCCCCGTTCAGGAGACGCAGAACGCGTTGCCTTCCGGGTCGGCGAGCACCACCCATTCGAACTCGGGGCCGAAGCTGTTGCGTGCGGTCTCCGTCGCGCCCAGGCCGACCAGCCGGGCGACCTCGGCCTCCTTGTCCTCGGCGTGCAGGTCCACGTGCACCTTGTTCTTGCCGGGCGTCGGGTCGGGTACCCGTTGGAAACCCAGCGTGGGACGGCCTTCGCTGCTCAGCATCACGAATTCCCCTGGTGCCACGGCGTTCAGGTCGCCGCCGATCGCCTCGGTCCACCATGCGCCGAGCGCGTCGGGGTCCACGCAGTCGAACGTGATCATCTCGATTCGAAGAGTCATGGTCCGAGATTAGGACAGCCGGGCAACCACCTCAGGGGTAATTGATGCCACGACCGCCCCGTCGCAGGGTGGGGTCATGACCAACACACACACCGCACCCAAGTTCACCGCCGAGGCGTGGGCCGCGTTCTGGGCCGCCCCCGACCCGTCCCACATCGGCGGGCTGCTCGCCGAGGGCATCGTCGGGCACTGGCCCGGGGACCCGAAACCGGCCCGCGGCCGCGCGGACTACCTCGCCAAGATCGCCGGGGTCGTCGAGGCCCTGCCCGATCTGCGGCTGCAGTTGGTGGACAGCGCCACCGTCGCCGGCGACACCGACGGCGAGGAGCTGATCTTCCTGCACTACACCGGCACCGCCGCCGACGGCGCGGTCACCATCCGGGGGATGGACCGGGTGCGTACCCGGGACGGCATCGTGGTGGAGAACGTGATCCGGTACGACCTCAGCGAGCTCTAGCCACCGGGTGTGAGGAACGCCTGCAGCGCCGCCGAGTAGGCGGCGACATCGTGCGCACCCATCACCTCTCGCGCGGAGTGCATGGCCAGCTGCGCCGCACCCACGTCCACGGTCGGGATGCCGGTGCCCGCGGCGGTCATCGGGCCGATGGTGGACCCGCAGGGCAGATCGGCGCGGTGCTCGTAGCGCTGCAGCGGCACCCCGGCCTGGCGGCAGGCCAGCGCGAACGCCGCCGCGGTCCGCCCGTCGGTGGCGTAGCGCAGATTGGGTTGCACCTTGAGCACCGGGCCGCCGTTGACCTGGATCTGATGGCCGGGCTCGTGCCGCTCCGGGTAGTTCGGGTGGGTGGCGTGGGCCATGTCGCCGGAGGCCACCATCGAGGTCGACAGCCGGCGCAGGAAATCCTCCCGGTTGCCGCCGGCCGCCAGCGTGATGCGTTCCAGCACGGTCAGCAGCAGGTCGGACTGGGCGCCGTGATCGGACTGCGAACCGACCTCCTCGTGGTCGAACAGCGCCAGCACCGGGACCTGGCCGGTCGGGCGTGCGGCCAGCAGCGCCTCCAGCCCGGCATAGCAGGTGGCCTGGTTGTCCAGCCGCGGCGCGCTGACGAAGTCGCCGTCGACACCGGTGACCGCGGACGGGGTGAGGTCGTGGGTCATCAGGTCGAAGCCGAGCACATCGCGCTCGGGCACCCCGGCCCGTTCGGCGACGTAACCGAGGAAGGACCGCTGCTCCCCCACGCCCCAGACCGCGTTGACGTGGCGCTGCGGGTCCGGGCTGACGCCCTTGCGGTCGTCGGACAGGTGGATGGCCAACTGCGGGACCCGCAGGATCGGGTCGTCGATGCGGACGAGTTGATGGCTGATGGAGCCGCCGGCGGCCACCGAGAGCCGGCCGCTGATCCCCAGATCGCGGTCCAGCCAGGAGTTCAGCCAGGCCCCGCCGTAGGGCTGCAGGGCCACCACCTGCCAACCCGCGACGACGCGGTCCGGATGCTGTTTGACCCGCAGGTTGGGGCTGTCGGTGTGCGCGCCCACGATCCGGAAGGGCACATCCCCCGCGGTGCCGTCCCAGGCGACCAGGGAGCCGGCGCGGACGGTGAAGAACCTGCCCGAGGACGGCCAGGCGTCCGCTTCCGACAGTTCGGTGTAGCCCGCCGCGGTGAGCCGCTGCGCCGCGGTGGCGCACACATGGAACGGCGACGGGGAGGCGTCGATGAACTCACACAGACTCTGGGGGCTAGCGGCCATCTTTCCATCTTGACCTGCGAATCCGTTGCCCGTGCCGCTAGGGTCTGCATCTGTGACCGGTCCGGTGCCCCAGCAGGTGGTCGACCCGTTGACCGCTGCCGCAATTTTCCTGGTGGCGACCATCGACGGCGGTGGCGAGCAGGCCGTGCACGACGCGTTACCCGACATCGCAGGATTGGTCAGCGCCATCGGGTTTCGCGACCCGTCCAAGAAGCTGTCGGTGGTGACCGCGATCGGCTCGGACGCCTGGGACCGGTTGTTCGACGGGCCCCGCCCGGCCGAGTTGCATCCGTTCATCCCGCTGGACGGGCCGGTGCATCACGCGCCGGCCACCCCCGGAGATCTGCTGTTCCACATCCGCGCCGAGACCATGGACGTCTGCTTCGAGTTGGCCGGGCGGTTGATGGAGGCCATGGACGGGGCGGTCACCGTGGTCGACGAGGTGCACGGGTTCAACTATTTCGACAACCGGGATCTGCTCGGTTTCGTCGACGGCACCGAGAACCCGAACGGGCAGGCGGCGTTGAACGCCACCGTCATCGGCGCCGAGGACCCGGACTTCGCCGGCGGCTGCTACGTGCACATCCAGCGGTACGTGCACGACATGTCGTCGTGGCGTTCGTTGTCCGTCGACGAGCAGCAGAACGTGATCGGGCGCACCAAGTTCGACGACATCGAGATGGATGACGATGTGAAGCCCGCGAATTCGCACATCGCGCTGAACGTCATCACCGATGCCGACGGCAACGAGCTGAAGATCGTGCGCCGCAACATGCCCTACGGCAGCGTCGGCAACGGCGAATACGGCACCTACTTCATCGGCTATTCGCGCACGCCCGGGGTGACCGAGCAGATGCTGGCCAACATGTTCATCGGCAGCCCGCCCGGAAACACCGACCGCATCCTGGATTTCTCCATCGCCGTCACCGGCGGCATGTTCTTCGTCCCCACCGTCGACTTCCTCGACGACCCGGCGCCGCTGCCCGCACCGGCCGCCGGTGGGAAGGTTCGGGTGCCCGACCAGTCCCTGGCGATCGGCAGTTTGAAAGGAATTCCGCAATGAACAACCTCTACCGCGAACTCGCCCCGATCACCGATGCGGCCTGGGCCGAGATCGAGCAGGAGGCCAGCCGGACCTTCAAGCGGCACATCGCCGGCCGGCGGGTGGTCGACGTCAGCGATCCCAGCGGCCCGGTGACCGCGGCGGTCAGCACCGGTCATCTGGTCGATGTGACACCGCCCGGTGAGGGGGTGGTGGCGCATCTGCGGGAGGCCCGCCCGCTGGTGCAGCTGCGGGTGCCGTTCACGGTGGGGCGCCGCGATGTCGACGATGTGGAACGCGGTTCGCAGGATTCGGACTGGGATCCGGTGAAGGACGCGGCCAAGAAGCTGGCCTTCGCCGAGGACCGGGCGATCTTCGAGGGTTACCCGTCGGCGTCCATCGAGGGCATCCGCAAGTCGAGTTCCAATCCGGCGCTGGCGCTGCCGGAGGATCCGCGCGACTACCCGGATGTGATCGCCCAGGCGCTGTCGGAACTGCGGCTCGCGGGCGTGGACGGGCCGTACTCGGTGCTGCTGTCGGCCGACGCCTACACCCTGGTCAGTGAGACCACCGCGCACGGCTACCCGCTGCGCGAACACCTCAACCGGCTGGTCGACGGGGAGATCATCTGGGCGCCGGCCATCGACGGTGCGTTCGTATTGTCCACCCGTGGAGGCGATTTCGATCTTCAGCTGGGCACCGACGTATCGATCGGGTACCTGTCCCACGACGCGCAGAGCATCCAGCTCTATCTGCAGGAGACGTTCACGTTCCTGGCCTACACCGCCGAGGCGTCGGTCGCGCTGACCCGCTGACGCTTGCTGCATCTGCATGACCTAATCCCGGGGTAGGAAGATCCGCTGCACGAGTCTCGCGAGTCGTTGCCGGGGTGGCCGCATGGCGATAAGCCTCGCCGACTCCGACAGGAGCCCCAGGTTGAAGGCGAAGATACGAAGAGTCCTGCGGCGCGCGATGCCGGCGGCCCATGCGAGGCCCCAGATGAACGACTGCAGGCTGACGCAGGCTACGACGACCCGTAGGTAGCTCGGCCGGAATTTGCCGATCAGCCTGGCCTCCCCCTTGCCGTAGTTGAGGTGCTGGGTGAAGGCGTTGTGCGGTTCGGCGTGCTGGACCTTCGACACGACGGCCCCCTCCACGAAGGTCAACCGGTAGCCCGCGTCGGCGAGACGCCAATAGAAATCGACCTCATCGGCCCCGCCCATGAACTCCTCATCGAAGCCGCCGATGCGGTCAAAAGCTTCCCGAGTGAACCCGCAGTTAGTTCCGTTAGCAAATAGATTCCGACGATACAAAGACGGAAACAATTGGCGCGACTTCACGAGAATAGTTCCATCTTCAAGAATGCGGTCCAACCCCCCGCCCACCGCGTCGGCGCCGCCGGCAAATGCTCGATAGTGAGCCTCGAGCCAACCGTCATGGACGATGTCGTCACCGTCCGTCAGAAGGATGAAGCGCCCCCTCGACGCCTCGACCCCCACATTGCGCCCGACGTTCACACCAGGGCGACGACCAGCGTCAACCACGCGGATGCGCGGGTCTGCGTAGCTATGCGCAAGCGCCACAGTGCCATCGGTGGAGCCATTGTCGGCGACGACAATTTCAAACTCGGCGGGAGACTCCTGCGCGAGTAGGGCGTCGAGTTGCCGACCGAGTGTCGGTGCGGCATTCCGGCATGGGATAACCACGGAAATGTCCACCATTGAGGCAGTATATGTGCACCAACTCGACGTCGCCACACAGATGTAGCAAACTGTGATCGCGAGCGATATGCGTGAAAAGAAACCCCCCGCTCAATGCGGAGATCTCGCTGGAGAATGCGGAGTCTTCCATCCACCCGTCGAGGCGCTCATCGAGCTTTCCCGGACCGGTTCTTGGCATCTCGTATCGATCCCACTTGTCCGAGGTGCCCACCGACCCTGCGGACGGCCGATTCGTCGTCGAACGGGGTAGACCGTCTGCCGCGGTGCCGGCCGGTACGGTCCTGATCGGCTCAGGCGGTCAGCACCGCGTCCAGTGCGGAGTAGAACAGTCCCAGCCCGTCATCGGAGGGGCCGGTCAGCGGCTCGGTGGCGTGCTCGGGGTGCGGCATCAGCCCGACGACCCGGCCGTCGGCCGAGCTCACGCCCGCGATGCCGCGCATCGAGCCGTTGAGGTTCTCCCGGTAGCGGAACACCACGCGGCCCTCGCCCTCGAGCTCGTCGAGCACCGATTCGGCGGCCACGTAACGGCCCTCGCCCGACTTCAGCGGCACCAACAGGTCGGCGCCTTCCTCGTAGCGGGTGGTCCAGGCGGTCTTGTTCGACGCCACCTCCAGCCAGACATCGCGGCAGATGAAGTGCAGTCCCTCGTTGCGGGTCAGCGCACCGGGCAGCAGCCCGGCCTCGCACAGCACCTGAAAGCCGTTGCAGATGCCCAACACCGGCAGCCCGCCCTTGGCGGCATCGACGACCGAACGCATCACCGGCGCGAAGCTGGCAATGGCACCGGCGCGCAGGTAGTCGCCGTAGGAGAAGCCGCCGGGAACCACCACGGCGTCCACGTTCTTGAGGTCGGCGTCGGCGTGCCACAGGCTGACGGCCTCGCCGCCGGCCAGCCGCACCGCCCGGGCGGCGTCGACGTCGTCGAGCGTGCCGGGGAAGGTGATGACCCCTACGCGCCCTGTCACGCGTCCTCCCGGCTGACCGTGAACTCCTCGATCACGGTGTTGGCCAGCAGCGACTCGGCGATCTCGTTGAGCGCCTCGTCCGACACCGAGTCATCGACTTCGAGTTCGAACCGCTTGCCCTGACGAACATCCGCGACACCGCCGTGGCCGAGCCGGCCCAGCGCGCCGACGATTGCCTGACCCTGGGGGTCGAGGATCTCGGCCTTGGGCATCACGTGCACTACGACGCGGGCCACGGGCACTCCTTCATTTCGGACGGTCTTGATCGGCGCTAACTCTACCGGCGCCGTCTGGGGCCACAATGTAGCCATGCAACTCACGCACTTCGGGCACTCCTGCCTCCTCGCGAGCTTCCCCGATAAAGGCGCCGAGACCACGGTCCTGTTCGACCCGGGCACCTTCTCGCACGGTTTCGAAGGCATCACCGGCCTGGACGCGATCCTGATCACCCACCAGCATCCCGACCACGCCGACACCTCGCGGCTGCCCGCCCTGCTCGACGCCAATCCCCAGGCCAAGCTGTATGCCGATCCGCAGACCGCCGCTGCACTGGGTGCCCCGTGGACCGCCGTGCACGCCGGGGACGCGTTCACCGTCGGGCACCTGTCGGTGCGTGGGGTCGGCGGCACCCACGCGGTGATCCACCCGGAACTCCCGGTGATCGACAACACCTCCTACCTGATCGGCGATGCCGACCACCCCGCCCGCCTGATGCATCCCGGCGACGCATTGTTCGTTCCCGGCGAGCCGGTCGATGTGTTGGCCACCCCCGCGGCGGCGCCCTGGATGAAGATCTCCGAGGCCGTCGACTACCTGCGTGCGGTCGCGCCGAACCGGGCGGTGCCGATCCATCAGGGAATCATCGAGCCGAACGCCCGCGGCATCTACTACGGCCGGCTCTCGGAGATGACGACAACCGACTTCCAGGTGCTCGAACCCGAGAACGGGACGGCATTCTGATCCCGCGCAGACTGCTGCTGTGGTGGCCGCCGATCGGCCTCACGGCGGTGGTGGTCCTGGGACTCACGGTCGGCACCGGGTCCACCGCGTTCGACGACTGGGCACTGCGCGTGATGCACCGCGTATTCGGCCCCCACCCGGACTGGATGCTCTACTTCAGCTGGGTCGTGCCGATGGTGCTGACCCTCGCGGTCGCGGTGGTGATCGCGCTGGTGCGGCGCCGTCCACGGCTGGCGGTGGTGGTCGCGCTGTGCCCACTCGTTTCGGTGATGACCTCCCGCGCTCTCAAACAGCTCTTCGGCCGCTTCAAGGATGACGATCTGGCCTACCCGAGCGGCCACACCACCGTCGTCCTCACCGTGCTGGCCATGCTGGTCCTGGCGGCGGGGGCCTCGCTGTGGCTGGTGCTGCTCACCTCGGTGTGGGCCGTGATCGGCGGGTTGAGCATGGCGACCAACAACCTGCACTACCTGACCGACAACGTCGGTTCGGTGCTGCTGGCCAGCTCCACGATCTGCCTGGCGATCCTGGCCGCGGGGCCTCAGGCGGTCTCGCGGGCGGCCGCCCGGCCGGCTGCCCGGCCCGAGAACACACACCCGCCGAGGAACGTGCCCTCCAGCGACCGGTAGCCGTGCACGCCGCCGCCACCGAAACCGGCGGCCTCCCCGGCGGCATACAACCCGTCGAACACCGTCCCGTCGGGTTTGAGTACCCGGGAGTCCAGGTCCGTCTCCAGGCCGCCCAACGACTTTCGGGTCAGGATGTGCAGCTTCACCGCGATCAGCGGGCCGGCCTTCGGATCGGTGAGACGGTGCGGCGCCACCACCCGGGCGATGCGGTCGGGCAGATATTCGCGGGCGGCCCGGATCGCGGTGATCTGGCTGTCCTTGGTGAATCTGTTGACCACCTCGCGGTCGCGGGCGGTCACCTCCGCCTCGACGGTCGCGTAGTCCAGCGGAACCACGTCCTGGACCCCGTTCATGGCGGTCACCAACTCGCGCAACGAGTTGCCGGTGACGAAGTCGACGCCCTTGTCGACGAAGGCGCGTACCGGCGCCGGACCGCCACCACGGCCGCGCCCCAGCACCTGTTTGACGCTGCGGCCGGTGAGATCCGGATTCTGTTCCTGCCCGGACAGCCCGAATTCCTTGGCGATGATGCGGGCGTTGAGCACGAACCAGGTGTAGTCCTGGCCGGTGGTCGCGATGTATTCCAGCGTCCCGAGGGTGTCGAACCCGGGATACAGCGGCACCGGTAGCCGCTTTCCGGTGGCATCCAGCCACAGTGAGGACGGGCCCGGCAGGATCCGGATGCCGTGCATCGGCCACACCGGGTCGTAGTTGGTGATGCCCTCGGTGTAGTGCCACATCCGGTCGCTGTTGATGATGTTCGCGCCGGCGGACTGGCTGATCTGCATCATCCGGCCGTCGACGTGCGCGGGCACCCCGGAGAGCAACTGCTGCGGCACCCGACCCATCCGAGCCGGCCAGTTCTTGCGCACCAGGTCGTGGTTGCCGCCGATCCCGCCGCTGGCGACGATGACGGACTGGGCCCGGAACTCGAACTCCCCCACAGTGTTCCGCGAGGACGCCACCCCGCGGGCGGCATCGCTGGGTTCGAGCACCGCGCCGCGCACCCCGGTCACCGCGCCGCCTTCGACGATGAGCTCGTCGACGCGGTGGCGGTGGGCGAACTTCGCCCGGGGCTGGCCCAGCAGCCGGCGGGCGAAGACGTCGACCAGGGCCGGTCCGGTGCCCCAGGTGATGTGGAACCGCGGTACCGAGTTGCCGTGCCCCAGCGCGCCGTAGCCGCCGCGTTCGGCCCAGCCGACCATCGCGAAGGTCTGCAGCCCGCGCTCGCGCAGCCAGCTGCGCTTCTCCCCGGCCGCGAAGTCGACGTAGGCGTGCGCCCACTGGCGCGGCCAGTGGTCGCACTCACGGTCGAAGCCGGCGCTGCCCAACCAGTCCTGCAGGGCCAGTTCGTGACTGTCCCGGATACCGAGGCGGCGCTGCTCCGGGCTGTCGACCAGGAACAGCCCACCGAAGGACCAATACGCCTGGCCACCCAGGTTGGCGGCGTTCTCCTGGTCGACGATCAGGACGCGCCGGCCCCGCTCGATCAGTTCCGCTGCGGCGACCAGTCCGGCCAGCCCTGCTCCTACGACGATGACGTCGGCGTCTGCCATGCCGACACGTTAGTCTCAGGCGGCGACGGAGCGGGCGGGATCGGCCTCCCAGCGGTAGACCTGCGGGACGCAACCGTGCATCAGCGCCAGGTCGATGGCGTCGAAAGCCGCCTGCCGGGGACCGATATCGCGCAGTCGGCTCGCGGAGACCGCCAGCCGGACCGTTCCGCCGCGGCGCGCGGTGCGCTCGGCCGACAGCACCAGCGTGCGGCACCACCACGTTTCGGCGAGGAATCCGGCGCCGATGCCCAGTACCCGCGCCGGTGTGGTGGTGCGGCGGACCAGATCGGTGACCCCGGACAGCCCGGCGAGCAGCCGGAAGCCGTTGCGCGGCAACGCCGTCACCGTGCCGTCGGACACCGTCCAGCCGGGCGCGGCAAACAGCCGGGTGCGCAGGCCCAGATGCTCCATCACCCGGTCGGCCCCCATCAACCGCAGGTTCGCCTCGTGCGCGGGCAGGGTGGCGAACTCGCCGCGCCGCTTCTTGGTGGCCGCCTCGTCGTAACCGTGCAGCAGCACCGCGTCGCCTGCGGCCCGGCGTTCGGCCAGCCACAGCGCGGTGCCCGGGTCGCGGTCCAGCCGGTAGCCGCCCTTGTGACGCGGGGCGACGAGCAGCGACGCCGGTACCCCGCGGGCGTCGAGCGCCGCACAGAACGCGTCGATGTCGGCCAGCGTGCGATCCCAGATTCCGGAGATCGAGACGATCAGCTCTGCGGTCACATCCACAGAGTGTGCCGATGCCAGGTGTCGCGCCGGTTGCGGACACCCGGACGCGAGTCGACTATTTGGCGACGACGGACTCGATGGCCGCAATCACCTCGGGGGCGTCCGGTTCGGTGCGCGGACGGAACCGGTTCACCACGCTGCCGTCGGGAGCGAGCAGGAATTTCTCGAAGTTCCACTGGATGTCGCCGGCCTGGCCGTCGGCGTCGGCCGCCGCGGTCAGCTCGGCGTACAGCGGATGCCGGTCCTCGCCGTTGACATCGGTCTTGGCCAGCAGCGGGAAGGTGACACCGTAGGTGGTCGAGCAGAACGTCTGAATCTCTTCGGCGGTGCCCGGTTCCTGGCCCATGAACTGGTTGCACGGCACCCCGACAACGGTCAGGCCGCGGTCGGCGTAGTCCTTGGCGATCTTCTCCAGCGCGGTGTACTGCGGGGTCAGGCCGCATTTGGAAGCGACGTTCACCACCAGCGTTGCCCCACCGGACAATTCGCCGAGGGTGGTGGTGTTGCCGTCGAGGGTGGTCAGCGGGAGGTCTTTGAGGCTCACGGTGACGACGCTAACACTGCATCGCGTGGTCCAGGACGGACAACGCGGACCGAACCGCGCACGGCACCGGTTCGATCACCGCAACGTCGGTGCGGGACGCGAGTTGGCGGGCGGCGCCGGTCAGCGGGCCGCCCCCGATCACCACGCACTGCGCCCCAGCGGCCAGCGCCGCATCGATGGCGGCGTCCAGCGCCGCCACATTGCGATCGGGATCGGCCGCCAACTCGACGGGGTCGCCGTCGGCGTAGAAGATCCCGACGAAGTTGCCGTCCGGGCAGTGCGCTGCCACCAGACCGGACAGCGGTGCGTGCAACCGCGGGGTGGATGTGACGATCGCGAACGGCACCCGCCGCCCCGCTGCCGCCCGCAGCGCCGTCTCCCCGATGCCCAGCACCGGAACCTGCACCGCCGCACGCAGTTCGGCGATGCCCGGATCCCCGAAGGCCGCCACGATGACGGCCTCGGCCGCGTAGGCGTCGACCCCCGCACGACCGGCCGCCACGGTCGGTGCGACCGCATCCGCGAGCGCCGCCGGGTCGATGATCATGGCCGGCCCGGTCGCCGCGGTGACGCCGTGGACCGTGGCGTCCTGCCCGACCTCGGCCACCGCACCGCGGGCGGCCTCGACCATCATGGCCGTGGTCGCGGCATTGGTGTTCGGGTTCACCAGCAGGATCCGGCGCACCGGCGCGCTCACCGGTCCTCGGGCATCGGCAGCCCGAACGTCTCGGCCGGGAACCGAACCGCCAACGCGCACACCGCGAACAGGGTGGTGAGCAGGGCGAACATGGCAGCGACCCCGAACGAGTCCAGCACCGCCCCGGCGATCAGCGGGAACAGCCCGCCCGACAGTGACCCGATCGCCAGGATCACCGAGGTGGCCAGGCCGCGGATGCGGGTCGGGTACTGCTCCGGGGCGAACAGCCAGATGGTGGTGTTGAGGATGATCACCGCGAAGTTGAACAGGAAGCCGAACAGCAGCACCAGGCCGATGTTCACGGCCAGGAAGCCGAAACCCAGTGCGGCGCCGACACCGAGCACCGCGGCGCAGGTCAGGGTCAGCTTGCGCGGCAACCGTCGGGCCAGGCCGGCCGCGGTGAGCGCGCCCACCAACGACCCGCTCTGCATCACCAGCGTGTACCAGAGCGCGCTGGTCAGCGACAGCCCCCGTTCGGTGAGGATGACGGGGATGAGGGTCAGCATCGAGATCTGCGCGGCGTAGGACATGCACACCGCGACGCCGAGCGACGCGGTCGCCCGCCGGTAGCGGCCGCTGAACGCCTCGGTCCAGCGGGCGGCCGGCGCGGCCGCCTCCTCGGCACCAGATGCCTCCAGATACCGTTCGGGCGAGGCGATCTCACCGCGCAGCTTGCCCCTGGCGAGCCGGTTCAGCACCGTGTTGGCCTCCTCGATGCGCCCCTTGGCGACCAGGTAGCGCGGCGTCTCGGGCAGCGCGCGGCGGTAGACGACGACCGCGACGGCCGGCAGCACCAGAACACCGAACAGCCAGCGCCATCCGTCCGGGCCGGAGAAGATCGCGAAGACGATCACCCCGAACAGCGGTGCGAGCATGTTGCCCAATCCGGCCGCCGCGACGTTGATCAGGCCGACCGCGGTGCCACGGTGCTTGGCGGAGAAGAACTCCGAGAGCATGATGACGGCGATGGCGATCTCGCCGCCCAGTCCGAGGCCGACCAGGAAGCGGGCCGCGACCAGGATCTCGTAGCTGGGCGCCAGCGCGCAGATCAGCGAGCCGACGGCGAAGATCAACAGGTTCAGTCCGAGCAGCGGGCGCCGTCCGACCCGGTCCATGATGACGCCGGCCAGGACGCGGCCGAGCGCGACGGCGGTGAAGGTCGCGGTGTTGAGCAGTCCGATCTCGGTGCCGCCCAGCCCCCACTGCTCCTTGAGCATGGGACCGGCGATGCCGACGGTGTTCTGTTCGATGGCGTCGAAGAACACGCCGAAGAGCACCATGGCGACGATGCCGAGATGGGCGGAGGTCAGCCCGATGCGTTGATAGGCGTTCTCGATCTGCTCGGCGAACGGCACCTTGCTCCCGCGGTCGGTCGCCGGGGCGTGTGGGTCAGCGGTCATGTCGTCCCCTCAGACGTGTTGGTATACCAGTGCCCACAAGTTAGGACGAGGCCCGACGACGATGGTGACGACGAAGTAAACCTTCGGTTACGTCGTCTACCTGGATAAATATATTCTCGACCTGGGGATTGCCCCGGGCGGATCTGCGCGCCGACACCCAAACGCGGAGGCGCCTGTTCCGCCAAGCTGGTATACCAATGGAGTGGTCATCCAGAGCCTGTCCCGGTACGTGTTCGACGAACTACGGGCGCGCATCCTCGACGGCCGACTCCCCGCCGGGGCGCCGCTGAGCGAGCGCGAGATCGGCGCGGAACTCGACGTCTCCCGGGTTCCGATCCGCGAGGCCATGCCACTGCTGGAGGCCGCCGGCCTGGTCACCCTGGAGCCGCGCCGGCCCGCCGTGGTCACCGCCGTGACCCGGACCGGGGTGGACGAGTTGTACGACGTACGCGCCGTCCTGGAACCGTTCGCCGCCCGCGGGGCCGCGGCGGCGGTGGCGGCCGGAGCCGATCCCAGCGACCTCAACCGCAGCCTCGATCTGGCCGATGCCGCGGTGCACCAACAGGATTGGCAGGCCTTCCACGTGCACAGCGGCGAGGTGCACCTGGAGATCGAGCGGCTGGCCGGCAACACGCTCTTCGGCTGCCTGATGGAACCGCTGCGGGCCCGCACCGATCGGCTCAACGTCGCCAACATGCGCACCAGCCCGACGGCCCGGCACGACGAACACGTCGCCCTGGTGCGGGCGATCGCCCACGGTCAGGTGGAGGTCGCGTCGGCGGTGGCGTTCTCCCACGTGGAGTGGGGGCGGCAGCGCATTCTGGAAACGCTCGCCTCGGTCCCGGGTTACGACCCCGACCGCTGAGCCCTAACCGTCGAACAGGATCGCCGCCAGCCTCTCGATCGTGGCGATCGGGTCACCGGAGGTGTCGACGGCATCGTTGAGCCACAGCTGGGCGAATCCGTGCACCATCGACCAGGCGGCCAGGGCGGCGCCGGCCGGATCGGCCAGGGCATGCGGGTCGGTCAGGGTGGCGACCCCGGCGCGCAGTTCGGCGTCCGCCCCGGCGGAGGCCTCCAGCAGTTGCGGGTCGGCGTCGTCGTAGAGCGATTTGTCGAACATCACCTCGAAGTGGCCGCGGTGCTCCAGAGCGAAGCGCACATAGGCCTTGGCGGCGTCGATGAACTCCGGCCGGGCGCCTGCCAGTTCGGTCGCCAGGATCCGGAATCCCTCGGTGGCCAGCGCCGTGAACAGGCCGCGCCGGTCCCCGAAGTGATGGGCCGGGGCGGCATGCGACACCCCGGCCGCGCGGGCCAGCTCCCGCAGTGAGATGCCGTCGGCGCCGCGCTCGGCGACCAGGTCGGCGGCGTGGGCCAGGATGGTGGCCCGCAGGTCGCCGTGGTGGTAGCTCGCCTTGCCCATCGGCCCATCCTAGCCGCCAACTTGACAGCGACTAGAAATTGGGCGTCAGGTACGCGGGCCGCCGAACAGGCTGTGCACCTGACCGTCGCCGTGATTCGCGGGATCCGCGGTCGCCAGCAACCAGGCGTACTGGAACGCGGCTTCCTTCCAGCGTTCGTACCGGCCGCTGATGCCGCCGTGCCCGGCCACCATCTCGGTCTTGAGCAACACCTTGCCGGCATCGGCCGCCGGATCCACCTGGGCATACCGAAGTGCGGCAACCCATTTCGCCGGTTCCACGTAGTACACCCGGGTGTCGTTCAATGAGGTCATCGCCAGCACCGCCGGATAGTCGAAGGACCCGACGTTCTCGTACGGCGAGTACGACTTCATGTAGTCGTACACTTCCTTGTCCTCCAACGGATTCCCCCACTCGTCCCATTCGGTGACGGTGAGCGGCAGCGAGGGATCCAGGATGGTGGTCAGCGGATCGACGAACGGCACCTGGGCCAGCACGCCGGCGAACAGGTGCGGGGCCAGGTTGAGTACCGCACCGACGAGCAGACCGCCGGCGCTGCCCCCGAGCGCGACCAGATTGGCGGGCCGGGTCAGGTCGGTCGCCACCAGATGCTCTGCGACGGCGATGAAATCGGTGAAGCTGTTCCGTTTGCGCAGTAGCTTGCCGTCCTCGTACCACGGCCGGCCCAGTTCGCCGCCGCCCCGCACGTGGGCCACCGCGAAGACCATGCCGCGGTCCAGCAGCGACAGCCGCGCGATCGAGAAGCGCGGATCCTCACAGGATTCGTAGGCGCCGTAGCCGTACAACAGGGTCGGCGCCGGGAAGGCCAGACCCGCCCGGTGCACGATGGAGATCGGGACCCGGGCCCCGTCCGCGGCGACCGCCCAGTCCCGGCGCTCCACATAGTCCTCGGGCCGGTAGTCCCCGAGCACCGGCTGCTCGCGCAGCAGGGTCCGTTCACCGGTCACCAGATCCAGATCGTAGATCCGCACCGGGATCACCCAGGACACCGCGCCGACCCGCAGCTTCGGCGAGGACCAGTTCGGGTTGCCGCTCAGGCCCGCCGACATCAGCTCGGACTCGAACTCGATCTCCTGCGGCGTCCCGTAACTTCCGTCGGCCTCGATGGGCCACAACTGGATTCGGGGCAGCGCCTCGCGGCGGTAGCTGACCACCAGCTGGCGTTCGAAGGCGTCGACGCCGTCGAGGCGGACGTCCTCGCGGTGCTCGATCAGCGTGCGCAGCGTGGTCGGGTCACTCACCGGGGCCTCGGCCAGGGTGAAGTTCACCGCGCCGTCGTTGTGCAGGATCAGGAAGCGGTCCTGCCCGCCGACCACGGCATGCTCGACGGAGTACTCGACGTTGTCGCGACGCGGCCACACCACGGTGAACTCGGCGTCCGGGTCGCCGGCGTCCGCGTAGCGCACCTCGGAGGTGACCGCGCTGCCGGCGGCGATGATCACGTACTTGTCGCTGCGGGTGCGTCCGACGCCGAGCCAATACCGTTCGTCGGCTTCGTGATACACCTTCTGCGCGGGCAGCCCCGACCCCAGCCGGTGCCGCCACACGGTGTCCGGGCGCCACGCCTCGTCCACGGTGACGTAGTAGAGCGACTGGTTGTCGGCGGCCCAGGTCGCCCCGGCGCCGATACCGGTGATGGTGTCCTCGTAGAACTCGCCGGTGCGCAGATCCTTGAACCGCAACGTGTAACGCTCATCGCCCTTGACGTCCACCGAGAACGCCAGGATGTTGCCGTCGACGCTGACGCTGATCGCGCCGAGGGAGAAGAACTCGTGGCCGTCGGCCTCGATGTTCTCGTCGAGCAGGATCTGCTCACCCGGGATCTCGGTGGTCTCGTCGAGTTGGGGCGGCGTCCAGTCGTCCGCGTCGTCGATCGGGCACCGGCAATGCACGCCGTACTGCCGGCCCTCGAAGCTGCGCGCGTAGTACCACCAGTCGCCGCGCCGCGTCGGGACCGACAGATCGGTCTCCTTGGTGCGCGCCTTGATCTCGTCGAAGATCTTCTGCCGCAACGGCGCCAGATGGGCGGTGGCGGCCTCGGTGTGCGCGTTCTCGGCCTCAAGGTATTCGATCACCTCGGGGTTGGATTTGTCTCGGAGCCACTCGTAGTGGTCGATGAACACGTCACCGTGGTGCTCGCGGCGGTGTTCGACCCTCTTGGCAACCGGCGCGGCCGTCATGCCCCGATCCAATCGGAGAAGCTCAAACCTGAAATCCTCTCGTAGGCCTCGATATAACGCGCGCGGGTGGCCGCGGCGATCTCGGCGGGCAACGGTGGCGGCGGGGTGTCGGAGTGCCGGTCCCACCCCGAGTCGGGTCCGGTCAGCCAGTTGCGCACGAACTGCTTGTCGTAGCTGGGCTGCACCTCACCGGGCCGGTAGGTGTCGGCCGGCCAGTAGCGGGACGAATCCGGGGTGAGCACCTCGTCGGCGAGCACGAGCTGCCCGGAGGCGTCCACGCCGAACTCGAACTTGGTGTCGGCGACGATGATGCCCTTGCTCAGTGCGTGCTCGGCGGCCTTGCGGTAGATCTGCAGGGTCGCCTCGCGCAGTTGCGCGGCGCGGTCGGCGCCCACCAGCGCAACCACCGCGTCGTAGGACACGTTCTCGTCATGCTCGCCCAGTTCGGCCTTGGTCGCCGGGGTGAACAGCGGCTCGTCGAACTTGCTGGCCTCGCCGAGCCCGGCGGGCAGCTCGATCCCGCAGACCGCCCCGGTCTGCTGGTAATCGGTCAGCCCGGAACCGGTCAGGTAACCGCGCGCCACGCACTCCACGGGCAGCATCTCCAGGGCACGCACCACCAGCGCGCGTCCCAGCACCTCCGCCGGGATGCGCTCATCGTCGGGTGGGCCCGCGAGGTGGTTGGCGACCCCGAGATGGTCGAAGAAGAAGACGCTCATCGCGGTGAGAATTCGGCCCTTGTCCGGGATCGTGGTCTCCAGGATGTGGTCATAGGCCGAGATGCGGTCGCTGGCCACGAACAGCAGGTGTTCGTCGTCGATGCGGTACAGCTCGCGTACTTTGCCACTGGCCAGATGCTGGTAGTCGGTCAGAGCGGGGCGCATTGACCCACCCTATGTGCTGGGATCGGTGCCATGAGATTGCGGTACCTGCCCTACGCCACCCGGCCCGGTCGCCTGCTGGCCCAGCTCGCCAGCGACATCATCGTCATCGCCTGGACGGTGGTGTGGGTGATGGTGGGCAGCGCGGTGTACGCCGCCGTCGCGACCATCGCCGAAGTCGGCCGTCAGGTGCGCAGCGGCGCCGACGGGGTGTCCGGCAGCCTGAACTCGGCCGGCGACAGCGCCGACGACGTCCCGCTGATCGGCGGGGCGTTGAGCGGGCCGCTGCGCGCCGCCAGCGAAGCCGCCGGGGAGATCGCCGGCGCGGGTCAGAACCTGGACAGCACCGCGACCTGGCTGGCCTGGGTGTTGGCGCTGGCGGTGGCGGCCACCCCGATCCTGGCGGTCGCCATGCCCTGGCTGTTCCTGCGGGTGCGCTTCTTCCGCCGCAAGCTGACGGTCCTCACCCTGGCCTCCACCCACGCCGGCCAGGAACTGCTGGCGATGCGCGCGCTGGCCAACCGGCCGCTGGGCAAGCTGACCGCGATCCACCCGGACCCGATCGGGGCCTGGCGCCGCGATGACCGGCCGGCGATCCGGGGACTGGCGCTGCTGGAATTGCACGCCGCCGGCGTGCGCCTCTGACTATTTGCGCACCGTTTGTAACGGTCCGCGTTACTGAATGTGCGCAAATCGCCGGCGGTGGAACCGTGCGAGCCGGCACTGCGTCCAATTCAGCGTGCTCGACGATCTGCTGCGCAGCCACGACGGTGTCATCACGCTCGCTCAGGCCGGCGCCGCCGGCCTCAACCGGCAGGCGGTGTATCGACGGGTGCGCTCCGGACACTGGCTGCGCTGTTCACCGGGGGTGTACTTCGTCACGGACCGGCCGTTCACCGAACACGCCCGGATCCGCGCCGCCGTCTGGGGCTACGGCCCCCGGGCGACGGCCAGTGGTCTGACGGCTGCCTGGTGGCACACGTTGACGAAGTATTCGCCCAAGACCGTGGAGGTGACGGTGCCGGCGGTCAGCAACCCGCGCCGACGCTACGAGGTCCGCACCCGCCGGCGAGACCTGGACCCGGCCGATTGCGTCACCCGACAGGGCCTACGCCTGACCGCGCTGCCGCTGACGGTCATCGAGTCCGCCGTACGCCGCGACGGCGGCATGAAGATCCTCGACGAGGCGCTGCAACGCCATCTGCTGGACCTGCGCGAACTGTGGAACGCGCAGCTGCGCAACAGGGGCCGTCACGGTTCACCCGCGGCGCGCCTACTCTTGACGACCGCCGATGACGGTGCGCACTCGGCGGCCGAACGGCTGCTCATCAGTCTGCTCAGGCGGGCGGGGGTCACCGGGTGGAAGGCCAATCAGCGGGTCGGCCGCTGGGAGGTCGACGTCGTGTTCCGCGACCCGAAGACCGCGATCGAGGTCGACGGACTGGCCTTTCATACCGATCCCGAGGCCTTCCAACGGGACCGGCTCAAGCAGAACGAGCTGTCGCTGATGGGCTATCGGGTGCTGCGCTTCACCTGGTTGGACCTCAACGAATACCCGGAACGGGTGATCGGCGAGATCGAGTTGGCTATCGGCCGCCGTGCAGGCGGCGCAGAAACGTCCCGAACGGGTGCCGCACGCTGAGCGACCCCAACCTGACCTTGCCGCGGACGACGACGTGCAACTGTTCGGGCTGCAGGAGGTTGCGCACCTTGACCGTCGCGCTGCCGGCGATGGCATCCACGCCGTTGAGGTCCGCGGTGGCACCGGCAGGCACGATGAGCTCGGTCGAGCTCAGATAGTCGTCGATGATCACCTCGATCACCGGGCCGGGCAGGACCGCCGAGGTGAAGTCCAGCGTCGTACTGCACATCCGGGTGTTCAGGCTGATCACCGGCGCCACCGTCCAGGGGCCCCGTCGCACGATCGAGGTCATCCACCCGCCCAGCGCCGCGGGCGGCGGCGCCGCGCGTCGCTGCACCGGAGCGGCTCGCAACTGCATGTCGGGCAGGTCGGCCAGTACCGCGCGCAGGTCACCGCGGGTACGGGCGGCCAACGCCCGGTCGGTGCGCTCGGCGAACTCGTCGAGGGTGATCAGGCCGTCGCCGGCCGCGCGCTCGAGCAGTCCGCTCACGTAGGTGCGGTCGGCATTGGAGACCCGGAGATTGTCGTCCTGGCCTGAGTCCATGCTGTCGAGGGTAGCGATCACTCGAACGCGACGAACAGGTGCCGGATGCCGGTGTGCCGATTGCTGCGCGCCCACTCGACCGGCTGCACCAGACGGGCGGCTCCGAACCTGGACAACAGCTCCTCGAAGAGCACCCGCAGTTCCAGACGCGCCAGGTTGGCGCCGAGGCAGTAGTGCACGCCTTGACCGAAGCCCAAGTGCGCGTTCGGCTTACGCGCGATGTCGAAGACGTCCGGATCCGCGAACGCCGCCGGATCGCGGTTGGCCGAACCCTCCCAGACCTGCACCTTCTGCCCGGCCTCGATGGTGTGACCACCCAGGGTGACCGTACGCGTCGCGGTGCGCCGCTTCGACGGGGACGGGGTGGTCCAGCGCACCATCTCCTCGATCGCCGATCCCAGCAGGTCGGGTTCGGAGCGCAGCCGGTGCAGCTGGTCGGGGTGCTCGATGAGTGCCAGCAGCCCGCCGGCCACCGCATTGCGGGTGGTCTCCGCCCCAGCGCTGAACAACAGACTGAAGAACAGATACAGCTCCAGGTCCGACAAGGCGGCATCGGTGGCATTGGCGACGACCGAGAGCATGTCGTCGGTCGGTTCGGCCCGTTTCGCCGCGATCAGCTGCCGGCCGTATTCGTACATCCGCGTCCCGGCTTCTTCCGGGGTGAGCTGGCGCATCTGGGCCGAGCGTGAACCACCGAAGTCGAACTGCGGCTCGATGGCCTCGAACAACCAGTGCCGTTCGGATTCGGGGACGCCCAACAGGATGCAGATCATCTGCATGGGCAGTTCGGCGGCCACCTCGACCAGGAAGTCCAGTGCCACACCGGGTTCGACGGTGTCCAGCAGGGTCTGCGCCCGGGTCCGCAGATCGGTTTCGACGCGGGCGATCATCCGCGGGGTCAGCCCGGAACTGACCAGCCGGCGGATCTGGGCGTGCCGCGGATCGTCCATCATGTTGAGCACCTGGCCGGCGACCGATAGATCCTGCAGCAGGGTACCGCCGAAGGGCCGTGAGCCACCCGTCACCGACGAGTAGGTCAGCGGATCCCGCAGCACGGCAAGGGTTTCCGAGTAGGTGGCCACCGACCAGAAGCCCTCCCCGTCCGGGGTGTGCTCGGTCGGCTCGTGCCAGTGGACCGGCGCCTCACGGCGATGCACCTCGAACAGGTCGTGTGGGAAACCGTTCGCGAAGTTGTCGAGGTCCGTGAGGTCGGCCAGGGTCACAAGATGGCGCCCGAGGTGTACTTGGCCGCCTCCGGGTAGCGCCCGACCAGATCCTCGACCGCCGAGACGACGGTGTCGACCTGGGCGCCGGCCGCGCCGGTGAACGCCGCCTTGTCCGCGAGTGCGGCATCGAGGGCGACGCGGTCCAACGGCAGCCGCGGGTCGGCGGCCAACCGGTCCAGCAGGTCGGGCTCGGAGCCCTTCTCCCGCATGGCCAGCGCGACCGCGACGGCGTGCTCCTTGATGACCTCGTGGGCGGCCTCCCGGCCGACACCGGCGCGCACCGCCGCGATGAGGATGCGGGTGGTGGCCAGGAACGGCAGGTAGCGGTCGAGTTCGCGCTGGATCACCGCGGGGTAGGCGCCGAACTCGTCGAGCACGGTGAGGAAGGTCTCGGTCTGGCCGTCGATGGCGAAGAACGCGTCGGGCAGCGCGACGCGGCGGACCACCGAGCAGAACACGTCGCCCTCGTTCCACTGGGCGCCGGCCAGTTCGGCGACCATCGAGGCATAGCCGCGCAACACCACCTGCAGGCCGTTGACCCGCTCGCAGGAGCGGGTGTTCATCTTGTGCGGCATCGCCGAGGACCCCACCTGGCCCGGGGCGAACCCCTCGGTGACCAGTTCGTGCCCGGCCATCAACCGGATGGTGTGCGCGAACGAGGACGGACCGGCGCCCACCTGCACCAGCGCGGACACCACGTCATGGTCCAGAGAGCGCGGGTACACCTGTCCGACGCTGGTGAAAACCTCTGCGAATCCCAGGAATTGCGCGACGCGCCGCTCCAACTCGGCGAGCCGTGCGGTGTCCCCGTCGAACAGATCGAGCATGTCCTGGGCGGTGCCCATCGGGCCCTTGATCCCGCGCAGCGGGTAGCGATCGATCAGCTCACGCAACCGGTTCAGCGCCACCAGGGTCTCTTCGGCCGCCGACGCGAACCGCTTGCCCAGGGTGGTGGCCTGTGCGGCGACGTTGTGGCTGCGCCCGGCCATCACCACATCGCGGTAGACGATCGCGCGTTCGGCCAGCCGCGCCACCACCGCCACCCCGTGCGAGAAGACCAGTTCCAGCGAACGGCGGATCTGCAGCTGCTCGACGTTCTCGGTGAGGTCGCGGCTGGTCATGCCCTTGTGCACGTGCTCGTGCCCGGCGAGCGCGTTGAACTCCTCGATGCGGGCCTTCACGTCGTGGCGGGTGACCCGCTCCCGGGCGGCGATCGAACCCAGGTCGACGGTCTCCAGCACCCGCTCGTAGTCCTCGATGACGCCGTCGGGGACGGGGACGCCGAGCTCGGACTGGGCGCGCAGGACGGCCAGCCACAATCGGCGTTCGGCGATGATCTTCGCCTCCGGTGACCAGATGGCGGCCATCTCGTCGCTGGCGTAGCGGTTGGCGAGAACATTCGGGATCGTCACGGCAACACAGCTTAGGGGGCGTCGCCGAGGTGGGTCGGATCGGTGATGCCCGCGCCGCGGACGCCCAGCTGCCGGTTGATCAGGGTGGTGAGCCCGAACAGCAGGACGCCGATGAGGACGAGCCCCCCGGCCAGCAGGTACTGCTGTGCGGGACGACCGGCGAACGGCAGCACCAGATAGGCCGAGGCGAAGAACCCGATGACGGGCATCACGGTCGGCGTCCGGAAGTGCTCCCCGGCGGCACGGACGTCGCGGCGCAACACCAGCACCGCGATGTTCACCATCGCGAACACCGCGAGCAGCAGCAGCGAGGTGGTGCCGCCGAGTACCGCGATGGCACCGCTGCCGGCGACGGCGGACACGTAGAAGATGAGCCCGAACGCGATCAGGGTGGTGAAGATTATGGCCACCCACGGGGTGTGACGCCGGGGGTGGACGACGCCCAGCACCGGCGGCAGCACATGCTGGCGGGCCATCCCGTAGATCAACCGGCTGGCCATCAACATGTTGATCAGCGCGGTGTTGGCCACCGCGAACATCGAGATGAACGGCAGGATCGCCTCGATCGGCAGGCCCGGGGCGCCGGCCTTGACCACCTCGATCAGCGGGGTCTCGCTCTCGGCCAGTACTCCGACCGGCACCAGTGCCACCGCGACGATGGCGACCACGACGTAGACGGCCCCGGCGATGCCCAGACCGGTCAGCAGCACCTTCGGGAAGATCCGGACCGGGTCCTTGGTCTCCTCGGCCATGTTGACCGAATCCTCGAAGCCGACCATCGCGAAGAAGGCCAGTGAGGTCGCGGTGGTGATGGCCAGGAAGGTGCCCTTCTCGGCCGGGGTGTCGAAGGCGACGACGCGGGCGAAGTCGACGTCGGCACCGCCGCCGGTGAACGCCCACAACCCGACCAGGATGACCATCGCCAGGCCGGTGATCTCCACGAAGGTCAGCGCCACGTTGAGCTTGACGCTCTCCCCGACGCCGCGGAAGTTCACCACCGCCAGCAGCGCCATGAACAGCAGCGCCAGCACCACCACGCCGGTCTTGCCCCAGCTGAAGTCGAAAGCGGTGAAGAAATTCGCCGCGAAGAAGCGGGAAGCCGTTGAGGCCGAGGTGATTCCGGAGCACATGACGACGAAGGCGACCAGGAACGTGACGAACTGAACGCCGAAGGCCTTGTGCACATACAACGCCGCACCGGCGGCCTGCGGGTACTTGGTGACCAGCTCCAGATAACTGAAGGCGGTGATGGTGGCGATCGCGAAAGCCACCAGGAACGGCAGCCAGGCCGCACCGCCGACCTCCTGGGCCACCTGCCCGGTCAGCGCATAGACCCCCGTCCCGAGGATGTCGCCCACCACGAACAGCAGCAGCAGGCCCGGTCCCATCACCCGCCGCAGTTGCGGTTCATGCGTGGTATCGGACTTCTCGGTCTCCGACTCGGTCAATCCGCCTCCCCTCGGCTCAGACGTGCACGGCCCTGTCGTCGACCGGGGCCAGCACGTCGATCACGTCGATCAGGGTCGCCCGGGCGGTGGCCCGCGGCCCCTCCCCCTCGTCCACCAACGAGGCAACCACAGCTCCGTCCACCGCGCACACCAGAGCGGAGACGAGTTCCGAGCGCACCGCGCGGCCGGACCGTTCCACCACTTCGAGGACGGCGTCGTTGCGTTGCCGCAGGATCCGGCGCTGGATGTCGCGCAGTTCGGGTTGCCGGGCGCAGGCGATGTAGCGCTCGTACCGCGAGATCAGCTGTTCGGACACCCGCACTCCCGGGTTGTCCCCGACCAGCAGGTCCACCAGCAGGTCCGCGGTGGATTCGGCGCCGCGGCGCCGGCGGGACAGGCTGGCAACCTGCAGCTGCAACTCGGCGGCCTCCCGTTCACCGATGTGCTCGACGGCCTTGGCGATCAGATCGTCCAGAGAAGAGAAGTAGTAGGTGGTCGATGCCAGCGGCAGTCCCGCGCGCCGGGCCACGGCCCGGTGGCGCACCGCGTCGATCCCTCCTTCGCACAGCAGATCGGCGGCGGCGCTCACGAGGGCGCACCGCCGACGCTCCCCCTTCGGGGTCACCGCCGCTGTCACGTTGAGCAATGCTGCCAGCAGAATCCCAGTTGTATCGGGGTTTTCAACAAACGCACGAACTTGACAGCGAGCGCCATTGCGGGCGGTGGCAAGATGTCCCGCATGCCAGCGCCGAACCGTCGAACCGTCCTGCGCATGGGTCTGGGCCTGGGGTTGGGTACGGCCCTGGGCGCGGCCGCCGCGCTGCCCCGAGCGGTCGCCGAAACGGCGCCGACATACCAGTCCGGGTCGTTCATCTCCGCGGCGCGGGGCGGCCTCCGCACCAATTGGGCCATTGCCCGGCCGCCCGGCCAGAGTGCCGCACTGCGCCCGGTCATCGCGCTACACGGCAAGGGCAGTGATGCCGCGACGGTGATGGCCGGCGGCGTCGAGCAAGGCCTGGCCGACGCTGTGGCAGCGGGCATTCCGCCGTTTGCTGTGGTCGCCGTGGACGGTGGCGGTGGGTACTGGCACAAACGCGCGTCCGGAGACGACGCCGGCGCGATGGTGCTCGACGAGCTGCTCCCGATGCTGGCGGACCAGGGCCTGGACACCTCGCGGGTGGGGTTCCTGGGCTGGTCGATGGGCGGCTACGGCGCTTTACTGCTGGGCTCCCGGCTGGGCCCGGCGCGGACCGCGGCGATCTGCGCGGTCAGCCCGGCGTTGTGGACCTCCCCCGGCGCCGCCGCCCCGGGAGCGTTCGACGACGCCGATGACTACGCGGCCAACAGTGTGTGGGGACTACCGGCGTTGGGGGCCATCCCGATCCGCATCGACTGCGGCAGCGGCGACCCATTCGCAGCCGCCACCCGTGCGTTCATCGCCCAGTTACCGTCGCCGCCGGCCGGCGGATTCTCCCCCGGCGGACATGACGGCGGGTTCTGGAGCGCCCAGTTGCCCGCCGAAATCTCTTGGCTGGCACCGATACTCGTCGCCTGAACGTCAGATTGAGATGCGTCCCTGCGCCGCCGCCAAGCCGATGTCGGTGCGGAAATGGCTGCCGGGCAGTCGGATTGACTTGATCGCCTCGTATGCCGCGGCACGCGCGGCGTCCAGGTCTGCGCCGGTACCCACGACCGAGAGCACCCGCCCGCCGGCGGACACGACGGCGCCGTCCTCGCGCCGGGCGGTCCCCGCGTGCAGCACCGCATCCGCCTCGGATCCGGTGATCACGTCCCCGAGCCGCGGCCGGCCCGGGTAATTCTCGGCGGCCACCACCACGCTGACCGCGGACCCCTCGCGCCACCGCAGATCCCCGTACGACGCCAGCGAGCCGGTGGCCGCCGCGTTCAGCAGCTGCCCGAGCGGGGACTCCAGCAGTGCCAGCACCGCCTGGGTCTCCGGGTCGCCGAATCGGCAGTTGAACTCGACCACCGCGGGACCCGCGGAGGTGATGGCCAGCCCGGCGTAGAGCAGCCCCGAGAACGAGCTGCCGCGCGAAACCATCTCGGCGGCAACCGGTTTGACAACCTCTTCGACGATCTGGTCGAGCACCTCGGCGGGCAGCCAGGGCAGCGGCGTATAGGCGCCCATGCCGCCGGTGTTCGGGCCGCTGTCGTTGTCACCGACCCGTTTGAAGTCCTGGGCCGGCAGCAGCGGCACCACGGTCTCACCGTCGACCACGCAGAACAGCGAGACCTCGGGCCCGTCCAGGAAGGACTCCAGCAGCACCGGATGTCCGGAATCCAGCAGTCCGGCGGCGTGCGCCCGGGCCGCGTCGCGGTCGGCGGTGACCACCACCCCCTTGCCTGCGGCCAGGCCGTCGTCCTTGACCACCCAGGCGGCCTGACCCGCCGGCGGGCCGAAACGGTCCAGGGCCGCGTCGAGGTGGGCGGGGTTGTCGACGATCTCGCTGACGGCGGTCCGCACCCCGGCCGCTGCCATCACGTCCTTGGCGAACGCCTTGGAGCCCTCGATGCGGGCGGCATCCTTGGAGGGCCCGAAGCAGGCGATACCGGCGGCACGCAGCGCGTCGGCCACGCCGAGCACCAGCGGCACCTCCGGCCCGATCACCACCAGGTCCACCCCCAGGCGCTGGGCCAGGGCGACCACCGCGGCGCCGGAACTGATGTCGACGTCGTACTGCTCGGCGATGGCGCCGGTGCCGGCATTGCCGGGCGCCACCGCCAGATAGTCGACCTGCGGGTCGCGCCGTAGGGCGAGCAGCAGGGCGTGTTCACGGGCTCCGGAACCGATGACGAGGACGCGCACGGTAAGCACCCTAGCGGCCCCGTCCCGGCCATACACTCCACGCAACCATGTATGGTCATCGGAGGCGTGTGCCACATCACATCAGGAGGCTTCCCGGGATGGACTTCACCGACCCCGACGTGCTGCTGCAAGGCATTCCGCTCACCGAATTCGCCGAGCGCCGCAAGACCGCGCCGGTCTGGTGGGCCGAGCAGAAGGACTCGATCTTCGACGACGGCGGCTACTGGGTGGTCAGCCGCCACGAGGACATCAAGGCCGTCTCCCGCAACGGCGAGCTGTGGTCGGCCAATGCCAAGGGCTCGGTGATGCGGCTGCCCAACGGTGTCACCGCCGATCAACTGGACCTGACCAAGGCCCTGCTGCTCAATCAGGACGCCCCGGAGCACACCCGGCTGCGCAAGCTGGTGTCCCGGCTGTTCACGCCCCGCGCGGTGGCCTCCCTGGAGGAGAAACTCGCGGTGGCGGCGCACGACATCGTGGCCGCGGCGGCACGTCAGGACACCGGCAACTTCGTCGAGGACGTATCGGTGAGCCTGCCCCTGCAGGCGATCGCGGACCTGATCGGCGTGCCCGAGGCCGACCGCGAGAAGCTCTACCACTGGAGCAACGCGATCCTGAACACCGACGACCCGGACTTCGCCGGCGATCCCACGACGGCGAACGCCGAGCTGATGGGCTACGCCTACACCATGGCCGAGGAGCGGCGGCGCTGCCCGGCCGACGACATCGTCACCCGGTTGGTCCAGGCCGACGCAGATTCCGGCGGTGAGGCGATCTCGGAAGTGGAGTTCGCGTTCTTCGTGATCCTGCTGACCGTCGCCGGCAACGAGACCACCCGCAATGCGATCACCCATGGGATGAACGCCTTCCTCGACCACCCCGACCAGTGGGAGCTGTTCAAGCGGGAGCGCCCGGAGACCGCCGTGGACGAGATCATCCGCTGGGCCACCCCGGTGCACTGTTTCCAGCGCACCGCACTGGCCGACACCGAACTCGGCGGAGCCCGCATCGGCAAGGGCCAACGCGTCGGGTTGTTCTACAGTTCGGCGAATTACGACGACGAGGTGTTCACCGACCCGTTCACCTTCGACATCCTGCGCAACCCGAATCCGCACCTGGCCTTCGGCGGCAACGGCGCGCACTTCTGCATCGGCGCCAACCTGGCCCGGATGGAGATCCGGCTGATGTTCGACGAGATCGCCGATCAGATCCCGGACATCGCCAAACTGGCCGAGCCGCTCCGGCTGCGCTCCGGGTGGATCAACGGCGTGAAAGACCTGCAGGTCTCCTACCACTAGCTCGCTACACTTTCGGCGTGCGTACCCACGGGTGGTCCGGCGACGCGCCGGCCAGTGACGAGGAGGCCGTCGCCCGGATCCTCGCCGCCGCCGGCAGAGCCATCGACGAGCGCGGCGCGGACTTCTCCATCGCCGACGTCGCCCGCACCCTCGGTGTCACCCGCCAGACCGTGTACCGCTACTTCCCGAGCACCGAGGCGCTGCTGATGCAGGCCGGCATGGTGGCCGCCACCGATTTCCTGGAGCGGTTGGCCACCCACCTGCAGGGCATCACCGACCCGGCGGATGCAGCCACCGAGGCCATCGCCACCGCGCTGGAATGGCTGCCCAAGGACAAGCACATCGGGCTGCTGCTGGCTCCCGGTCGCACCTCGGTGCTGACCGAGTCGGTGACCTCCGATATCGCGCTGCAGTTCGCCCAGTCGGTGGTGCGCCACTTCGATGTCGATTGGGCCGCAGCGGGATTCGGCGACGACGATCTCGACGAGCTGGCCGAACACCTGCTGCGCGTCATCCAGTCGTTCGTCATCGACCCCGGACGGCCGCCGCGCACCGGGACCGCGCTACGCGATTACCTGCGACGCTGGGTGGCCCCGGCGTTGCGCGGCTGACTCAGACCACGGTCAGCGGCAACGACTTCCGTTCCTCGAACACCCAGGACGCGCCGTGGCTGAACTCGCACACCTCGACCTCGGACAGCTTCTTGGCGGGCGTGTCGGTTTTGATGACCCGCACCGTCCAGTCGGTCTCGGTACCGGAGAGCTCGGCCCGCAGGTGCGGATCCACGGCAGCCACGATGGCCTGCACCGGGACGTCCGCGACCGGTGAGATCAGCGAGATCCAGGCGCCGTCCTCATGGGCCGGCGAGCGCCGCACATGCACGAACTCCGGGTCGACGTCGGCGGACACGTAGGCGGCCGGGTTGAGCAGCGGGTGCAGTTCCAGCACCCGCAACGCACCCCGGGCGTCGCTGCTGAGCTTGAGCGCCT
Source organism: Mycolicibacterium diernhoferi (assembly GCF_019456655.1). NCBI lineage: Bacteria > Bacillati > Actinomycetota > Actinomycetes > Mycobacteriales > Mycobacteriaceae > Mycobacterium > Mycolicibacterium diernhoferi. The sequence continues at coordinate 5,276,711 of NZ_CP080332.1, forward strand.
TGTGGATCCGGGCCGCGGCCACCCCGGCGATCCCGATCAGCTGTTTGGTCCGGATCGAGCGTGCCAACGCCGCGTCACCGGCGGCGCGCTTCTCCACGGCGATGGTGAACGCCTTGACCAGCAGGTGCATCTGCAGGCACACCTCGTCGGCGATCCGGACCAGCGCCGAATGGGAGAACGCGCCGAAGTCCACGTCGGCCAGCAGGTCACCCGAATAGTCGGACATGCCTTCGTCATTCGGATCGATCGGAGCGAGTTCACACGCGTGGGCGTGGGTGGCGGCGACGATGTCCATCTCCGGGATGAAGGGGACCTCCGGGTAGGACTCGTCGATGATGACGGTCCACCTGCAGTGCGGGTGCCGATCGGACGGGATGCGGGGCGGCCGGTGGATGGGCCGCACCTGCGCCCTGCGGTTGGTGGCCAGCGCGGTGGCGTCGAAGGTGGGGTCCTCGATGTCGTGGCACATCCCGCGCACGTAGTCCTCGCCCATCGGTTCCACATCGAGCAGCGCGCCGCAGTGGTCGAGGTAGAACTCGCCGTGCCAGCGGTCGTGCACGATATAGCGGAAGTCCATGAACTGCGGTGGCGCACCGATGTCGAGCTGCAGCCCCTTGAACAGGGTGAAGATGTCGACGCCCTCGTACTTGAGCGCCTTCTGCATCCGCCTGGTGTAGAGCGGGCTGGCCGCCGCCCACTCCTCGATGGCGATCTGCAGCATCTCCTCGCGCCCGAACGACGATATGCACCAGGCCATTCCGGACCGGTCGATCAGCTGCCCGATCAGCAGCAGCTCGGGGACCAGGGTGGCCAGCTCCTCGCGCGAGAGCGCGGCATACCTACTCGTCATCGAGGGTCTTCCCGGAGTGCATCTTCACCGCGGCGTTGACGTTCGCCTTCCGGTCTTCGCCAGATCCCTTCTCGGCGGCCTTCTTCCGGTTGCGCACCACCTTGCTCACGGCTCCGTCGAGCTTGGACCCCAGCGGGAACCCGAGATAGTGGGTCAGGAAGACCGCCACCTCCTTGAGTTCCTCGGCGGTGATCTCCTCGTTGTGCAGCGCCGCGTTGACCTGGATCTCGGCCAGATCGGAGTTCCCGACCGCGGTGACCGCGGCCAGCGTCAGCAGGCGCTTGTCCCGCATCGACAGGCCGGGGCGGGTCCAGATGGTGCCGAAGAGATGCTCGACGGTCAGATCGAAGTACGGGTCGCCCTCGATATCGGGCATCTCCCAGCCGTAGACCTCGTTCATCTTCTGCAGGCCCTGCTTGCGCCGATCGGTCATGCTCACTGCTCCTTTGCGTGCGGTACTCCGAGGCCGTCGGCCAGGCGCTGCAACGCCACCCGCGCCAACGGAAGGTCCACTCCCACCGACTCGCCCAGCCCGAGGGCCAGTGTCAGATCCTTCTCACCCAGTCCCCGGGTGTGGGTGAACATGTCGAACAGCCAGTGATCGGGCGCCAGCGGTGACATGTCGTCGCGCAGGATGATGGCGCCGGGCCCGCCGCTCTGCGCATCGCTGTGCCGGACCACCCGCCCGAGCTTCGCCAGATCGATGCCCGCGGCCTCGGCCAGGTACTGGGCCTCGTTCGCCGCTGCGAAGCCGATGAACGTGAGCATGTTGCGGGCCAGCTTCATCCGGGTGCCGGCGCCCGGCTCACCGGCCCGCACCACCAGCGAGGCCCACTTCTTGAAGACCGGCTTGACGGTGTCGTAGGCCTCTTCGCCGGCGCCCACCATGACCGCCAGCTCGCCCTTGTCGGCCGCGCCGGCGCCGCCGCTGACCGGGGCGTCCACGATGTGAATGCCCTTGGGGCGCAGCCGCTCGGCCAGCTGCGCCGCGGTGTCCGGTTCGATCGTCGAGTGGATCGCGATGACGGTGCCGGTCGCGGCATGCTCGGCCAGCTGACCGACCACGTCGCGCACCTGCGCATCGTTGAGCACGGTGACGCTGATGACATCCGCTTTCGCGACGTCCGCCACGCTGTCGGCCAGTTCGGCGCCGAGCTCGGCCAGTGGGGTCATCGCCTCGGTGCGCACGTCGTAGACGATCAGGCCGCCGGGCCAGTCGGCCAACCGTTTCGCCATCGGGGCGCCCTGGTTTCCCAGCCCGATGTAGCCCAGCTTCGGCGCGGTGTCACTCATGAGCGGATGATCTGTCCGCCGTCGACGTTGAAGATCTGCCCGGTGATCCACTTGGCCTCATCCGAGAGCAGGAACAGGCACATGCCGACCAGATCCTCGGGCTGCCCCATCCGGGACAGCGGGATGTTCTTCACGATGTCGGCCACCATCTCCTGGGGGGTGGTGGTGCGGTTGGCCTCGGTGTCGATCGGGCCCGGGGCAATGGCGTTGATCCGGATGTTCTGGCCGCCGAGCTCACGGGAGAGCTGCTGGGTGAGGCCGTTGATGCCGACCTTGGCCAGACCGTAGAAGTTCGCGTAGAGCCAGGCGGCCGTCGAGGACTGGTTGACGATGGCGCCGCCGCCACGCTTGGCCATCTTCTTGTAGACCGCGCGGGTGCACCACAGCGCACCGTCGAGGTTCACGCTCATGAACTTCTTGTAGTACTCCGGGTCCACCGTGACCAGGAAGTCCAGCTTCATGCCGCCGAAGATGGCCGCATTGTTCACCAGGTAGTCGATGCCGCCGAACTCCGCGAGCGTGGCCGCGGCCATCTCCTTGGCCGACTCCGGGTCGGAGACGTCGACGCGCACCGCCAGCGCGTTGCCGCCCTCGCCCAAGATGCCGTCGGCGACCTTCTGTGCGCCTTCGAAGTTGATGTCGGCGACCACGACGGCGGCACCCTGACGTGCCAGCGCCTCGGCGTACGCCTGGCCGATACCGCCGCCGGCACCGGTGACGATGCCCACCTTGTTGTCGAACTGTCCCATCGAAAATCTCCTCAGTTGGCTAGCGTCGCGATGAGCTTGGTTTCCAGGTACTCCTCGAAACCGGCCACGCCCATCTCGCGGCCGACCCCGGATTGCTTGTAACCGCCGAACGGCGCGTCGGCGGAGTACCAGATGCCGCCGTTGACGTTGACCGTGCCGACCCGCAGGCGCGCCGCGACCGCCTGCGCACGGTCGTCGTCACCGGAGAACACCGTGCCCGACAGGCCGTACGGGGAGTCGTTGGCGATGCGCACGGCATCGTCGTCGCCGTCGTGGGCGATCACCGTCAGCACCGGGCCGAAGATCTCCTCGCGGGACACCCGCGCCGAGTTGTCCAGTCCGGCGATCACGGTCGGCTCGATGAAAAAGCCGGTGTCCAGGTCCGCCGGGCGTCCGCCGCCACACGCGAACCGGCCGCCCTCGGCGATCGCGGAGTCCAGGTAGCCCTGGATGCGGTCACGCTGGCGGGCCGAGATGACCGGCCCGCACACGGTGCGCTTGCTGTTCGGGTCGCCCGGCTTGATGCCGGATAGCGTTGCCGCCGCAGCCTCGACGGCGTCGTCATACTTCGCCCTGGGCACCACCAGCCGGGTGGTGATGGCGCAACCCTGTCCGGCGTGCATGGCGACGGTGAAGGCCGCCATCGCGCACGCCCCGTTCAGGTCCGCGTCATCGAGCACCAGAAAGGCGGACTTGCCGCCGAGTTCCAGGAACACCTTCTTGATGGTCACCGCCGCGTCGGTCATCACCGCGCGACCGGTGGCGGTGGACCCGGTGAACGAAACCATGTCCACCCGTGGGTCTTTGGAGAGCAGGGCGCCGACGGAGTGATCGTCGGAGGTGACGATGTTGATCACCCCCGCCGGGAAGTCGGTGTGCTCGGCGATGATCTCGCCGAGCACGGCGGCCGCCCATGGGGTGTCCGGGGCCGGTTTGAGAATCAACGTGTTGCCCGCGGCCAGCGCCGGGCCGATCTTGGCCAGGTTGATCTGATGCGGGAAGTTCCACGGGGTGATGGCGCCGACGACGCCGACGGCCTCCCGGGCGATGGTGCGGTTGGTCGGGATCCCCTGCGGTGTCGCGTGCCCCAGATCGGTTCGCCACGCATAGTTCTCCGCGGTATCGGCGGAGAACGCGAGATCGTCGACCGGCCCCTCCAGCTGAGCGCCCGAGGTCAGCATCCGCGGAGCGCCCACCTCCGAGATCGTCAGTTCCCGCAGATCTTCGATATTGGCCTGCAACGCTTCCCGGAGCTGGCGCAGGCAGCGCACCCGCAGCTCGGTGTTGGTCGACCAGTCGGTGCCGTCGAAGGCGGTCCGCGCGGCGCCGATGGCCGAGCTCATATCCGTCTCGTCGGCATTGGCCGCGACGCCGAGCACCTCTTCGGTGGCCGGGTTGACCGTCTGGAAGGTTCCCCCGCTTCCGGCGACCAGCTTGCCGTCGATGAACAACCGGCTCTCGCGATCCGCCAGAATCGACATCCCACTCCTCATGTTTCGGTGGTCCACATTCTCTGGACAAGTGTCCGACATCAGTCCACCGAACCATAACCTTAGGTCCGCGGCGGTGGCAAGACCCGGCATCGCCACCGGACCGACGGTCGCACGGCTGGGCCTCTGTACTGGTATTTCAGGCCAGATGCTTGCTCCGGGACGATGTCATCCGATAACTTGGACATGTGTCCAGCGATCCGGTGTCAACCGTCACAGGCAAGGCGGACGGCAAGCCTGCCGAGGCGCCGCGCAACCGACGGCAGGAAGAGACCTTCCGCAAGGTGGTCGCCGCCGGCATGGAGATGCTGCGCGAGTCGTCCTATGCGGATCTGACGGTGCGCGCTGTGGCGGCCCGGGCCAAGGTCGCCCCCGCCACCGCCTACACCTACTTCTCGTCGAAGAACCACCTGATCGCCGAGGTGTACCTGGATCTGGTGAAGCAGGTCCCGTACTTCACCGATGTCAACGACTCGATGACCACCCGCGTCGACAAGGCCGTGCGCGCCCTGGCCCTCGTCGTGGCCGACGAACCGGAGGTCGCCGCGGCCTGCACCACCGCTCTGATGAGCGGGAGCAGCGACCCCGCTGTCCGCAAGGTCCGCGACCGGATCGGCGCCGAGATCCACAAGCGCATCCGTTCCGCCGTCGGCCCCGACGCCGACCCCCGCATCGTCTCCGCGCTGGAGATGACGTTCTTCGGCGCACTCGTCAACGCCGGCAGCGGCGCCTTCACCTACCACCAGATCGCCGACCGACTCACCTATGTCGTCGGGCTGATCCTGGGCGAGGAGTCCAAATGAGCTCACCCACTGTCGACCTGATCCTCGACCCGTACAGCTACGACTTCCACGAGGACCCGTATCCGTACTACAAGCGATTGCGCGACGAGGCCCCGATCTATCACAACGAAAAGCTGAAGTTCTGGGCGCTGTCCCGGCATGCGGACGTGGTGGCGGGCTTCCGCAACAGTGTTGCCCTGTCCAACAAGCACGGGGTGTCCCTGGACCCGATCTCGCGCAACGACGAGGCACACCGGGTGATGTCGTTTCTGGCCCTCGACGATCCCGGCCATCTGCGGTTGCGCACCCTGGTGTCCAAGGGCTTCACCCCGCGGCGCATCCGGGAGTTGGAGGGCCGGGTCACCGAGATCGCCGTGCAGCACCTCGATGCCGCGCTGCAGTCCGACACGTTCGACTACGTGGACGATTTCGCGGGCAAGCTCCCGATGGATGTGATCTCGGAGCTGATGGGGGTGCCCGACGAGGACCGGGTCCGCATCCGCGCCCAGGCCGATGCGGTGATGCACCGCGAGGACGGTGTCGCCGACGTGCCCGCCTCGGCCATCGAGGCCTCCGGGGAACTGCTGGTCTACTACGCCGACATGGTCAAGCAACGCCGCAAGCGCCCCAGCGACGATCTGACCTCGGCGCTGGTCGAGGCCGAGATCGACGGGGACAAGCTCACCGACGACGAGATCATGGCGTTCCTGTTCCTGATGGTGGTGGCCGGGAATGAGACCACCACCAAACTCCTGGCCAATGCCGCCTTCTGGGGCTACAAGAACCCGGACCAGCTGGCCCCGGTCTTCGACGACCACGACCTGGTCACGCCGTGGGTGGAGGAGACGCTGCGCTATGACGCCTCCAGCCAGATCCTGGCCCGTGCGGTGGTCGAGGACATCACGTTCTATGACACCACCGTGCCCGCCGGCGATGTGCTCGTCCTGCTGATCGGCTCGGCCAACCGCGACGAACGGGTCTTCGAGAACCCCGACGATTACCGCATCGACCGTGAGATCGGCCCCAAGCTGGTGAGTTTCGGCAGCGGCGCCCACTTCTGCCTCGGCGCGCACCTGGCCCGGATGGAGGCCCGGGTGGCACTGACCGAACTGTTCAAACGGATCCGCGCATTCGAGATCGACGAGGCGAACTCCGTCCGGGTCCACTCCAGTAGCGTTCGCGGTTTTGCTCACCTCCCGATGACCGTCCAGCTCCGCTGAGACCGAAAGGCCCTGTATTCATGCCCAGATTTGATCCTCTGCCCGACCGCCGGCCCGCGCTCGTCGCCGGCGCGTCCTCCGGAATCGGCGAGGCGACCGCGATCAAACTCGCCACCAACGGTTTCCCGGTCGCCCTCGGCGCCCGCCGGGTGGAAAAGCTGCAGGAGATCGTCGGCAAGATCCGCGCCGACGGCGGTGAAGCGATCGCGGTGCACCTCGACGTCACCGACCCCGACTCGGTGAAGGCGGCCGTCGAGCAGACCGTCTCCGAACTCGGCGAGATCGAGGTGCTGGTCGCCGGCGCCGGGGACACCAACTTCGGCAAGCTGCACGAGATGAGCACCGACGAGTTCGCCGACCAGCTGCAGATCCATCTGGTCGGCGCGAATCGGCTCGCCACCGCGGTACTGCCCGGCATGATCGAGCGCCGGCGTGGCGACCTGATCTTCGTCGGATCCGATGTGGCCCTGCGGCCACGGCCGCATATGGGCGCCTACGGCGCCGCGAAGGCCGGCCTGGTCGCCATGGTGACCAACCTGCAGATGGAACTGGAAGGCACCGGGGTTCGCGCCTCGATCGTGCACCCGGGCCCGACCATGACCTCGATGGGCTGGAGCCTGCCGGCCGAGAAGATCGGTCCCGCGCTGGAGGACTGGGCCAAGTGGGGCCAGGCGCGCCACGACTACTTCATGCGCGCCGCCGACCTCGCCCGCGCCATCACCTTCGTGGCCGAAACCCCGCGCGGCCACTACATCGCGAACATGGAACTGCAGCCCGAGGCTCCGCTGGCGGACGTCAAGGACCGACAGAAACTTGCTCTCGGCGAGGAGGGAATGCCGTCATGACGACCGCGATCGTGCCCCGGGTTTCCGGCGGCGAGGAGGAGCACGGCCACCTCGAGGAGTTCCGCACCGACCCGATCGGGCTGATGCAGCGCGTCCGGGCCGAGTGCGGGGACGTCGGCTGGTTCCAGCTCGCCGACAAGCAGGTGGTGCTGCTGTCCGGCGCGGAGGCCAACGAGTTCTTCTTCCGGTCCAGCGACAGTGAGCTCAACCAGGCCGAGGCCTACCCGTTCATGACGCCGATCTTCGGCGAGGGCGTGGTGTTCGACGCCGATCCCGAACGCCGGGCGGAGATGCTGCACAACACCGCGCTGCGCGGCGAGCAGATGAAGGGCCACGCCGCCACCATCGAGAACGAGGTCAAGAAGATCATCGCCGACTGGGGCGATGAAGGTGAGATCGAACTGCTCGACTTCTTCTCCGAGCTGACGATCTACACCTCGACGGCCTGCCTGATCGGCTTGAAGTTCCGTGAACAGCTCGACAGCCGCTTCGCGCACTACTATCACCAGCTCGAGCGCGGCACCGACCCGCTCTGCTATGTCGACCCGTACCTGGACATCGAGAGCTTCCGGATCCGCGACGAGTCGCGGGTCAAGCTCGTGGAGCTGGTCCAGGAGATCATGAACGGCCGGATCGCCAATCCTCCCAAGGGCAAGGAGGATCGCGACCTGCTCGACGTGCTGGTCTCCATCAAGGATGAAGAGGGCAACCCGCGCTTCACCGCGAACGAGGTCACCGGCATGTTCATCTCGCTGATGTTCGCCGGCCACCACACCAGCTCGGGCACCTCCTCGTGGACGTTGATCGAGTTGCTGCGCCACCCGGAGTTCTACGCCAAGGTGCAGGCCGAGCTCGACGATCTGTACTCCGACGGTCAGGAGGTGAGTTTCCATGCGCTGCGCCAGATCCCGAACCTGGACAATGCGCTCAAGGAGACCCTGCGCCTGCACCCGCCGCTGATCATCCTGATGCGGGTGGCCCAGGACGAGTTCGAGGTCGCCGGCCACCCGATCCACAAGGGCCAGATGGTGGCCGCCTCCCCGGCGATCTCCAACCGCATCCCCGAGGACTTCCCCGACCCGGACGCCTTCGACCCCAGCCGGTACGAGAAGCCGCGGCAGGAGGATCTGATCAACCGGTGGACCTGGATCCCCTTCGGTGCGGGCAAGCACCGCTGCGTGGGAGCGGCGTTCGCGCAGATGCAGATCAAGGCGATCTTCTCGGTGTTGTTGCGCGAGTATGAGTTCGAGATGTCACAGCCCTCGGAGACCTACCGCAACGACCACTCCAAGATGGTCGTGCAGCTGGCTCAGCCCGCCAAGGTGCGCTACCGCAGGCGCCAGACCGGCGGGCCGGAGCACAGCGACCGGGGAATCGAAAAGGCCTGAGATGGGCTGCTACCGGATCAACCTCGACGAAGACCTGTGCCAGGGCCACGCCATGTGCGAGCTGGAGGCACCCGACGTCTTCTCCGTGCCCAAGCGCGGTGTCGTCGAGATCCTCGACCACGAACCACCCGACGAACTGCGCGAGGCGGTCGAGTTGGCCGTCGAAATGTGTCCCACCCGAGCACTATCAATCACAGAGAACGAGAAGGGTTGAGCCGATGGCGTCAAGAGAACAACTCGAGAACTGGGTCGAGCGTTGGCTGCAGGCCAACAAGGACGCCGAGGCGGCCGGTGACTGGAAGCCGCTGGCGGACTTCTACACCTCCGACGCCACCTACGGCTGGAACATCGGCCCCAAGGAAGACGTCATGTGCGTGGGCAAGGAGGAGATAGCCGAGATCGCCCTGGGCCTGGAGATGCTCGGCCTGGAGAACTGGTACTACGAGTACCAGCGCACACTCATCGACGACAAGCAGAACGAGATCGTCGGCTTCTGGAAGCAGATCGCCAAGAAGAGCGACGGCACCGAGAGCGAGATCTACGGGATCGGCGGCAGTTGGTTCCGGCTCAACGATGAGCTGTTGATCGAGTGGCAGCGCGACTTCTTCGACTTCGGCCACGTCGCGAAGGGCTACGCAAAGCTCATCGAATCCGGTGACCTGACCCCGGCCATGCAGCAGCGCATCGAGCGGTCATTGTCCGGGGAGAAGCTGCCCGGCTACTACCCGCTGGGGCAGGCACCTGTTCCAATCTGGTGATACACCCAACCACCCGGTTGGTTGTTTTGTGACATAGGTTACTAAGCTATCTTCGGACAAGTTAGTCACAGTCTCCACGAAAGCAAGGATCTTGATGAAGACAAAAGGCGCCATCATCCGGGAGTTCAACCAGCCGTGGTCGATCGAGGAGATCGAGATCGGCGACCCGGTAAAAGATGAGGTCAAGATCCAGATGGAGGCCTCCGGGATGTGCCATTCCGACCACCATCTGGTGACCGGAGACATCCCGATGTTCGGGTTCCCGGTGCTGGGCGGGCACGAGGGCGCCGGCATCGTCACCGAGGTCGGCCCGGGTGTGGAGAACATCAAGCCCGGCGACCACGTCGTGCTGTCGTTCATCCCGTCCTGCGGTGAATGCCCGTCGTGTCAGGCCGGCCTGCGCAACCTCTGCGATCTCGGCGCGGGCCTGCTGGCCGGCGTCGCCGTCTCCGACGGCACCCACCGCATCCACACCGCCTCGGGCGACCCGGTGTTCCCGATGACCCTGCTGGGCACCTTCTCCCCGTACATGGTCGTGCACAAGAGCTCGGTGGTGAAGATCGACGAGTCGATCCCGTTCGAGGTCGCCTGCCTGGTCGGCTGCGGCGTCACCACCGGGTACGGCTCGGCCGTGCGCAGTGGCGACATCCGCCCCGGCGAGGACGTCGCGATCGTCGGCATCGGCGGCGTCGGCATGGGCGCCCTGCAGGGTGCGGTCAACGCCGGTGCCCGCAACATCTTCGCCATCGACCCGATCGAGTGGAAGCGTGACCAGGCGCTCAAGTTCGGCGCCACGCACGTCTACCCGGACATCGAGTCGGCGATGGGCGGCATCGCCGAGGTCACCCACGGCGGCATGGCACGTAAGACCATCGTCACCGTCGGCGAGCTCAAGGGCAAGGACGTCGACAGCTACCTGAGCATCACGAGCAAGGGCGGCACCTGCGTGCTGACCGCCGTCGGCAGCATGTCCGACACCAACGTGACGCTGAACCTGTCGATGTTGACCCTGCTGCAGAAGAACCTGCAGGGCACCATCTTCGGTGGCGGCAACCCGCACCACGACATCCCGCTGCTGCTGTCGATGTACAAGGCCGGCCGCCTGAACCTCGATGACATGGTCACCCGGCAGTACAAGCTGGAACAGATCAACGACGGCTACAAGGACATGCTCGAAGGCCGCAACATCCGCGGCGTCATCCGTTACACCGACGCGGACCGCTGACCCACACTCGCCGGCACCGTGTTCTGCTGTGCAGGACACGGTGCCGGCGAGCAGGGTGTGAAAGGAAACATGACCGATTCACCTGTCGTCCTCGCGTCCCAGGCATCCTGGCGCTGTGTGCAAGCCGGCGATGGCGAGGGCTGGCTCGCGCTGATGTCCGACGACATCGTCATCGAGGATCCGATCGGTGAGGCCGTCACCAACCCGGACGGCAGTGGGGTGCGCGGCAAGGAGGCCGTACGAGCCTTCTTCGACACCAACATCGGTCCCAACAAGCTCACGGTCACCTGCGAGGAGACGTTCCCGTCCAGCTCGCCGACCGAGATCGCCTACATCCTGGTGCTGCGTACCGAGTTTCCCAACGGGTTCGTGGCCACCGTGCGCGGCGTGTTCACCTACCGGGTGAACGATGCGGGCCTCATCACGAACCTGCGCGGCTACTGGAACATGGACGCCATGAAGTTCTCCGAGGTGGAGAAGACAGATTAGCGGTGCGCTCACCGACCGCGCCGCCGTCGTGGTCGGCGGCACCCGCGGTATCGGCTTGGCGGTGGCCGAACTGCTGGCCGCCCAGGGCGCCCGGGTGCTGGTCAACGGCCGCGACCCGGAAGCGGTAGCACAAGCCGCACAACATGTTTCGGGTATCGGATATGCCGGTTCGCCCGCCGATCCGACGGTGGCCGACGACCTGGTCGAGGCCTGTGTCGCCGAGTTCGGCCGGATCGACATCCTGATCAACTGCGCGGGCACCGCGGAACCACCGGGATCCTCGATACTGTCCATCACCAGCGCACAGTTTCGCGATCTGGTCGACGCCCACCTGGGCACCGCGTTCGAGACGGCCCGCGCGGCGGCGCCGCACATGGTCGCCCAAGGTTCCGGCGCCATCGTCAACACCAGTTCGTTCGCCTACCTGGGTGACTACGGCGGCACCGGCTACCCGGCCGGCAAGGGCGGCGTCAACGGCCTCACGCTGGCCATCGCCGCGGAACTGAAAGACCGAGGGGTACGGGCCAATGTGGTGTGCCCGGGGGCGAAGACCCGGCTGTCCACCGGCACCGACTACGAGCAGCACATCACCGAGCTCAACCGGCGCGGTCTACTCGACGACGTCAGTTTCCAGGGAGCGCTGGACGCCGGGCCCGCCGGCCACGTGGCCCCCACCTACGCCTATCTCGTCAGCGACCTGGCCAAGGACGTCACCGGCCGGATCTTCATCGCCGCGGGCGGTTTCATCGGCGAGTTCGCCCGCCCCACGCCGGGTTTCATCGGCTACCGCGATCACCACGACACCCCGCCCTACACCCTGGACGAGGTGCACGCCCTGATTCAGGACGGCTGAAGCTCCCGCCTGCTCGCCTCGCGGGCCAGCAGCCGGTCACGCTGTTCCTCGAACCGCACGACCTTGGTCGCCAGATCCTCCAGGAATGCCGCGAGTTGCTCGCGCCGCGCCTCGCCCCGGGCGCTGAAGTCGTTGCGCTCGAAGATGTCCCACTTACGCAGGGTCGGCATGATCACCTCGTCGAGGTGCTGGCGCAGATCGTAGATCCCGTGCTTGGCCATCAGCACGCCGTTGCGCCGGAAGTCGGGCATGCCCTGACCCGGCATCCGGAAGTTCTCGACCACGGCGGCCACCGCGTCCAAGGTCTGGTCCGGGGACAGATCCAACGCGGCGCCACAGACGTTGCGGTAGAAGATCATGTGCAGGTTCTCGTCGGCGGCGATGCGCTGCAGCAACCGGTCGGCGATCGGGTCATCGCAGACCTTGCCGGTGTTGCGGTGACTCACCCGGGTGGCGAGTTCCTGGAAGGTCACGTAGGACACCGACATCAAGAACTCCGAGTCGTGCTTGGCCCGTTCCTCGTCGGTGGCGGCGAAGCCGTTCGTGACGTGCTCCATCCGGGCCCGCTCCAGCGCCTCCACATCGACGGCGCGGGTCACCACCAGGTAGTCACGGAGCGCGATACCGTGCCGGTTCTCCTCGGTGGTCCACCGGTTCACCCAGGTACCCCACGGGCCGTCCTGGGAGAAGCTGCCTGCGGCCTCCCGGTGGTAGGACGGCAGGTTGTCCTCGGTGAGCAGGTTGGTGATCATCGCAGCGCGTGCGACCTCGCCCAACTGCGACTGTTCGATACACCAGTCGGCGCCGCCGGTGGCCGCGAAATTACGCCCCTGCTCCCACGGCACATAGTCGTGCGGGTACCAGTCCTTGGTCGTGGACAGGTGCCGGTTGACGTTGTCCGCGGCGATCGGCTCGAGCTCGCGCAGCAGCACAGCGTCGTTCATCGGTTTCTGCAAGGTGGGGCCTTCCATTCGGCAGTCGCAGCCGCTGTACAGCGGCCACCGCGCACCGAATGGACCCAACACCCGGAGTGTCATGTACTTGCGTACACAACATCGCCGCTTAGCACTGTACTGGCAGCCGACCCGCAGCGCCGAAACCGACACCTATGCTCGTACCCATGGCGACCGTCTTCAGCATGATCATCAACGGGGATCTGCCCGGCCGATTCGTCTATGAGGACGACGAGATCGTGGCGTTCCTGACCATCGAGCCGATGACGCAGGGCCACACCCTGGTGGTGCCACGCGCCGAGGTGGACAACTGGCAGGATCTCGACCCCGCCCTGTTCGGGCGGGTGATGGCGGTCTCGCAGAAGATCGGCAAGGCCGTCTGCGCGGCGTTCGAGACGGAACGGGCCGGCATGATCATCGCCGGCCTGGAGGTGCCGCACCTGCATGTGCACGTGTTCCCGGCGCGCAACCTCAGCGACTTCGGGTTCGCCAACGTGGACCGCAACCCGTCGCCGGAGTCCCTCGATGAGGCACAGGCGAAGATCAAAGCCGCACTCGCTCAGCTGGGCTGAGCCGCCTCCGAGGTCGCCGCCGGAACGGCTCCAGCCACGTCCAGGATGCGGGGCAGGCTGACCCGGAACCGGGACCCACGACCGGGTGCGGACTGCACCGACACCGTGCCGCCATGCGCGGCCACCAACGAGTCGACGATCGACAGGCCGAGGCCGAACCCGCCGCTGGCGCGGGTGCGCGAGGTGTCCGCGCGGTAGAACCGCTCGAAGACACGCTGCGCGTCCTCGGGTTTCATGCCGGGCCCCTGATCGCACACCTCGAGCACGGCGTCGCTGTCATCGGTGCCCACCCGCACGGTGATGTCCGTATCCTGCGGAGTGTGCTGTAGGGCGTTGGACATCAGGTTGCTGAACACCTGGCGCAACCGCGCCTCGTCGCCGAGGACCTCCGGGATGCCCGGGCCGTCGAACACCTCCATCCGGATCCGCCGCCCGGGCGCCACCGTCTGCGCGTCGTGCACCGCATCGGTGGCCAGTGCCAGCAGGTCGACCCGGCCCTCGTCCAGCGGCCGCTGCTCATCGAGTCGGGCCAGCAGCAACAGGTCCTCGACCAGCAGGCCCATCCGGCCGGCCTCGCTCTCGATGCGGCCCATCAGCATGTCCGTGTCGCGGGTCGCGCCCTGGCGGTACAACTCGGCGTAACCGCGGATGGTGGTCAGCGGGGTGCGCAGATCATGGCTGGCGTCGCCGATGAACCGGCGCATCCGCTCCTCGGATTCGCGGGCCAGTTCGGCCGACTGCTCCGAGGACGCCAGCGCCCGCTGGATCTGGGCCAACATACCGTTCAGCGCCAGCGACAGACGCCCCACCTCGGTGCGCGGATCACGTTGCGGGACACGGCGATCCAGTTCTCCACCGGCGATAGCGGCCGCCGTCTCCTCGACCTCGGCCAGCGGCTGCAGGCTGCGGTGCACCACCGCATACCCGACCACGCCGAGCACCAACAACACGGCCGCACCGATCGCGGCCTGCGACCAGATGAGCGCACGCATGGTGGATTCGACCTCGTTGAGGTCCATCGCGACGGTGGTCAACTCCCCGTCGGGTCCGCGGACCGTCACCGCACGCCACTTCACCTCCGAGTCGCCCTCGGAGCCCACGGTCACCGGGTCCGGGCCGACATCGTTGTCCGCGGGCAGGACCGGATCGGCGGCACCGTTCTTGACGGCCAGTCGCACACTGCCGTCGGCGTCGGTGCCGCGCACGTAGAAATTCGACGGCGGATAGGCCGGACTGGGATCGGGCACCGGGACCGCGGTCATCATGGGTGCGCGCGCCCAACCGCCGGAGGCCTCCAGCAGGGTCTGGTCGATGCGCTGGATCTCGGTGTGCCGCATCAGCGAAGTGACCGCGATGCCCGAGGCCAGCAGGCCCAGGCCCACCAGCACCAGGGTGGCCGCGACCAGTCCGACCCGCAGCGGAATCCCGCGTCTGCCCACCGGCACGCCTAGCGCGGTTCGCGCAGGACGTAGCCGACGCCGCGCAGCGTGTGCAGCAGCCGTTTCTCCCCGGTGTCGATCTTGCGGCGCAGATAGGACACGTACGACTCGACGACGTTGACGTCACCCCCGAAGTCGTAGCGCCACACGTGATCGAGGATCTTCGGTTTACTCAGGACGGTCCCGGCGTTGATCACGAAGTAGCGCAGCAGAGTGAACTCGGTGGGTGACAGCGAGACCGGCTCACCGGCCTTCCACACCTCGTGGGTCTCCTCGTCGAGTTCGATGTCGGCGAAGGTCAGCCGGGCATTGCGGGGCTCCTCGACACCACGGCCGACGCGACGCAGGATGACCCGCAGCCGCGCCACCACCTCCTCCAGGCTGAACGGTTTGGTGACGTAGTCGTCACCGCCGAGGGTGAGCCCGGTGATCTTGTCCTGCAGGTTGTCCCGGGCGGTGAGGAACAGCGCCGGTGCGTCGATACCGTCGGCGCGCATCCGGCGCAGCACTCCGAAGCCGTCCATACCGGGCATCATCACGTCCAGGATGACCGCATCGGGCCGGATCTCGCGGGCCTTGTCCAGCGCGTCGGTGCCGCTGGAGGCGGTATGCACCTCGAAGCCCTGGAACTTCAGGCTCACCGAGAGCAACTCGACGATGTTGGTCTCATCGTCGACGACGAGCACCCGTGCTTCGGGGATGCTGTGCGTGGATTCCGAAATCGCTGCCATGGCCATGAGACCACGGTCCTCCGCAGACTTGAAGCGAAGCTGCGTACTTGTTGTGAACTTGCTGAGAATGCGGTCCGGTGCCGACCTAGACTGGGTTGATGAACCTGGTCGGCACCTTCGTGCAGTTTGCCACCGCGCCCGTCCGGGCCGGCTTGGCCGTCGCCGACCTGGGCCTCAACATCGCCACCGGCTCGCTCAAGGTGGTGCGGCGTTCGCTCGACGATCCCGGGGCGGTGGGCAACGCAACCTCGTTCGCGGCCATGCTCGGCATCGACGACGCGGTGGACCGCGCGAACCGGCTGGCCCGGCTGATGGACGACGACGCCCCACTGGGTCGCGCACTCGCCCCGGAGGGCCCGCTCAACCAGCTGCTGCGACCGGGTGGCCTGGTGGATCAGCTGACCGCCCCCGGTGGACTGCTGGACCGGCTCAATGCCGAGAACGGCCCGGTGGCCCGGGCGCTGGCCAAGGACGGGCTGATCGATCAGGTCACCGCGGAGGGCGGCCTGGTGGATCGGCTGACCGCCGACGGTGGCGTGGTGACCCGGGTGATCGCCCCCGGCGGGCTGGCCGACCGGTTGCTGGCCGAGGACGGTGTCGTGGACCGGGCGCTGCGCGAGGACGGGGTCGCCGATCAGCTGCTGGCCGAGAACGGGCCGGTGGGCCGTGCCCTGTCCAGGGGCGGTCTGGTCGACCAGGTGACCGCCGAGGGCGGGTTGATCGACCGGTTGACCACCGACAGCGGGGCGCTGTCCCGGGTGATCGCCCCGGGCGGGCTGGCCGACCAGCTGCTCGCCGACGACGGGCTGATCGAGCGGATCCTGCGCGAGGACGGGGTGGTGGACACCCTGTTGGCCGAGGGCGGGCTGCTGGACACCCTCACCGACCCGGACGGACCGCTGCTCAAGCTCGCCGATGTGGCCGACACCCTGAACCGGCTCACTCCCGGGTTGGAGGCGCTCACGCCGACGATCGACGCGCTGCACGAGGCCGTGATCACGCTGTCGCAGGTGGTGAACCCGCTGAGCAATATCGCCGGCCGCATCCCGCTGCCGCGTCAGCGCGGACGGCGCACCAGCACCGGGCCGCGGGCGGTGGTCTCCGAACGGATCATCGACGAGGAACGCTAAGCTGTCCGGCGTACCACCGCCTCCTTAGCTCAGTGGTAGAGCACTTGCCTTGTAAGCATGATGTCATCGGTTCAATCCCGATAGGAGGCTCCACCTCCGGCCCGATTTGTCGGTGCTGATCCCTAGTGTCGGTTCATGAGCCTCTGCCTCGGCTGCGGCGCAACGCTTTCCAAGCGCAGCCAGAAGACGTACTGCAGCAATACATGTCAGGCCGCCGTCCGCCGCAATGCCAGCACAGTGCTATGGCTGCAGTCCGGCGATGCCAAGATTCGCGGCGAGCGGGGCAATTACATCCGCAGACACATCGCCGCCGAACAGGACGGCCGCTGCGCCATCTGTGGCAGTGCCAGCACCTGGCAGGGGTCGGCGTTGACACTGATCCTGGACCACATCGACGGCAACCCGACCAACAACCGCCGCGAGAACCTGCGCCTGGTCTGCCCGAACTGCGACTCGCAGTTGCCGACATACAAGAGCCGCAACCGGGGCAGCGGGCGGGCGTCGCGCCGGCAGCGTTACGCCGACGGCAAGTCCTACTAACGAGCGGCCGCGCGCTGTGTAGGTTCTCCCCTATGTCGGACGCCGGTTTCTGGATCGCCTGGGGTCTGCCGACCCAGGGCCGCGAGCCTCAGGCCCTCGAAGCCCTGAAGAAGTCGCGCTCGTTCCTGGTCGAACTCACCGAGAGCGGACGCATCGAACGCCACGATGTGGTGATCCTGCGGCCGCAGACCAGCGAGCTCGGCGGCTTCTTCCTGGTGCAGGGCAGCACAGAGCAGATCGACGCGCTGCGGCGCGACGCGGACTTCGAGCGGTGGGTCAATCAGGTGCAGATCGTCGCCGACCGGGTCGCCATCGTCGACGCCTGGGTCAACGACGGCATCGACGAGGCCACCGACCTGTACACCGACGCCCTGCGCGAGGCCGGCCTCATCGACTGAAATCCCAGCTCAGGTGCAACCCATGTGACCTGTGGGGTACTTGCCTCTTTCGCAATCGGGCGGATTGTTGTTGGATATCTGTACTTGTTGGGCCGGGGGCGGACAGCACGGAGGCACCATCATGGGCTCAGCGGCGTATATCGGCCGGGTCGGGGGGCTGGCGGTCGCACTGGGAGTCGGTACCGCGATCGCCACCGGAGGTGGCATCGCCGTCGCCGACACCACCGACTCGTCGACGAACTCCTCGGCCAAGGACTCCTCGACGAGTTCGGCCGGGTCGGAGTCGAACTCCGGGACCGGCTCCACCGGCAGCAAGACAGACACCGAGACGTCGACTCCCGACACGGCCGACGACGCTGACGACACGGCTGGCGACCCGGACGACGAGCCGGAGGCCGGCGCCGGTAAAGACACCGAGACCGCCGAGGATCCCGCACCCGAGGCCGCCGAGAGCAAGGGCACCAAACGGGCTCGGCCCACGCTGCGCTCGGCCGAACGCAAACCGTTCGGCGCGCGCAAGGCGGCCCGTCCGCAGGCGGCGACCCCCACCGACACCACCACCACGGCCACCACGGCCACCACGGCCACCAACACCAACACCTCGGCTCCCGCGCCCGCCGTCACCGCAAGCGCGCCCGCAGATCCCACCGACTCCCTCGAAAAGGCAGACAAGGTAGCGGTTTTCGCCACGGCGCACGCGCTGGCCTCGGCCGGCACAGCCACCATCGAACGCCGGTCCACTCCCATCGCGGTGGCACCGCCCAATCCGGTGACCGCGGTGGTCAAGGTGGTGTCCAAGGTGTTGGACTGGGCGGCCGGCGTGGTCCCCGGCTCGCCGTCGAACCCGACGCTGGCCTGGACCCTGCTGGCCTTCGCCCGGCGCGAGGTCGACAACCTGCTGACCCGGTTGAGCCCGTCGCACGCCGCGGCCACCGGCGGTGTCGCCGCCGACAACATCTCCCTGGCGCTGGCCGCCGCCGCGGCCCGCCCGGGCTTCCCCCGACCCGGCGCGCAGGTGAGCGGCTCCACCACCTTCATCGACTGGGTGACCGGCAACTTCCCGCCGAACGACACCTTCAACCGGTTCGGCATCTGGGGTACCGATATCGGCGTCATGTGGGACAACGGGATCCCCGACGACCCGAACACCCCGATCAACGAGCACCAGGTGCTGATCGCTTTCGGCGACACGTTCGGCGGGCCGAACATGACCGGCACCTGGCGGTTGAACACACTGTTCCGCAGCTCCGACCACAACCTCGGCAACGGGATGACCATCCCGGCCGGAGAGTGGTTGAACGGCAACATGTTCGGCGGTTCACCGCTGTGGGAGGAAACCTACGCCCGCCAGATCATCCTGCCCGAACGGCTCCCCCGCAACCTGCCGACCGGGGTCACCCTCATCCCGACCGCCGGCATCTCCGTACCCACCCCGGGAACCCAGTACGGGGCGACCCAATACGTCAGCTTCATGTCGGTGAAGAAGTGGGGCAACGCGGGTTCCTGGACGACGAACTACTCGGCGATCGCCTACTCCGAGGACAACGGCGAGAACTGGTACATCGCGCCGACCAGCGTGCGGATGAACTCACCGGTAGGCGGCAACAAGAACTTTCAGCAGGCCGCCTTCGTGCGCCCCGGCGACGGGTTCGTGTATTCCTACGGCACCCCCAACGGACGCCAGGGCCAGGCCTACCTGTCCCGGGTGGCCGAGGCCGACATCCTCGACGTCACCAAGTACGAGTACTACAGCAAGGGCAGCAAGGGCGGACTGTTCGGCATCGGCGCCTACAAGGCCGGCTGGTACCGCAACGACCCGTCCAAGGCCACTCCGATCTTCGGCAAGGAGAAGGGCGCCTGCGGGATCAGCAAGCCCGGCAACCAGGTCAGCGAGATGTCGGTGCAGTACAACGCGACACTCGGTAAGTACGTGGCCATGCACGGCGACCAGTTCAACAACATCATCCTGCGCACCTCGGACACCCCGGAGGGCGCCTGGTCCGGCCCCAGCGTGGTGATGACCCAGCAGAACGGCGGGATCTACGCGCCGATGATGCATCCCTGGTCCCCGTCCACCCAGGGCACCGGCACCGACCTGTACTGGAACCTGTCGATCTGGAGCGAGTACAACGTCATGCTGATGAAGACAGACCTGACCAAGCTGTGACCATGACCCGACTCGCGGCCCTGCTGCTGACCGTGACCGCCCTCGCGACGGCCGCTCCCGTGTACGCGGATCCCACCGTGCCGCAGCAGGATTCGTCTTGCACCGCAGATCTCGACGGGGCGGCCACCATGCCGCCCGGCCGTAATCTGCCGCTGGTCTGCCGGGGCGGTCGCTGGCAACAGACCACCGCCCCCGGCGATCCCAGCGACCGGTGGGTCGGTTTCGGCCCGGCGATGGCGTTGCACGGCGACGGTCTGCGCAACCCGAACCTGGAGTCCGGGTCCTGGACGGCCACCCCACTCGATCCGGACACCACGTGCGCGGCCACCCAGCAGACGGTGGTCAGCGCCGGCGTCCTGGGCAGTCCGGTTGCCGCCGAAGGGGCGCCCGGACAGCGGCTTTCACTGCAGGTGTTGCCCAGCCTGTTCGACATCTCGATGACCGGGCATTGCCTCTGGGAGCGGGCCGGCGATTAGTCGGTGAACGCGATCCCGCCGGCCGAGCAGCCGGTGACCCCGGCGCCGGCCGGGAAACTGCGGGGGTCGACGTCGGCGATCACCACGTCACGATAGAAGGCCTCGTCCTCGTCGGCGGAGCATTCGAAGGCCTCGTGCAGTACCCGGAAGCTCGCCGGGGTCGCGCCCCGAATCTCCTTGCCCATCCAGTACGCCCGGCGGACGTCGGCCGCATACGCCCCCTGCAGGTGGCGCAGCGAAGCAGAGTCCGCGTCGACGATCGGCTCGTCGAGGTAGAAGGCGCCGTCCCGGTCGGTGCCGTAGGCCCCGCCGAGGACCCGGTAACTCTGCGGGTCCGCGCCCGCGATCGGGTTCCCGTTGACGTGCACCTTCTTGGCATCCCGGGTGAACAGGTAGCGCTCGGCATTCGAGATGATCACGAAGTTCTCCGGATCGTCGGACAGCACACTGCCGTCCGGCCAGTACACCGCCGCACTGTCCCGGGACAGGTCGCCGCCGAGCAGTTCGAAATGCTCCGGGTCGGTGCTGACCACCCGGTCCCGGGCGTACACATGGCGAGTGTCCTTGGCGTAACCGGAACGATCCAGCAGGACGAAACTCGCCGGGTCGGCATCCGGCAGCGCGTGCCCGTCCAGGTACACCGCACCGCGGTCGCGCGCGAACCCACCGTCGAGCACCTCGAAGCTGTCGGCATCGGCGCCGCTGACGTCAAATGCCTTGCCCGGGAACGTATTCAGGTAGTAGACCCGCCCGTCGCGCACATGGTAGCCCGCCGCGTCGAACACGGAGTTCGGCTCGCCACCACACCCGGGCAGCACAGCCAGGATCACGAGCATCACGAGGGCGATCACTGTGCGCATGCCTCATCATGGCGGTTGACGCACATAGACTCCAGACTGTGCGCGAGGTTCTCAAGGAGTTGATGACCACCTGGCGGAGCGGCGGGACCGCCGGTCTGGCCACCGTCGTGCGCACCATCAAATCCGCGCCGCGCCCGGCCGGCGCCGCACTGGTGGTCGCCCCCGACAGCAGCGTGGCGGGGTCGGTGTCGGGAGGATGCGTCGAGGGCGCGGTCTACGAACTGGCCACCGAGGTGGTGGCGACCGGGTTACCGACCCTGCAGCGCTACGGCATCAGCGACGACGACGCCTTCGCGGTCGGGCTGACCTGCGGCGGCATCCTCGACGTATTCGTCGAACCGGTGTCCCAGCAGACCTTCCCTCAGCTCGGTGAGGTGGCCGCGGCGATCGCCGAGCACCGTCCGGTCGCGGTGGCCACGGTGATCGCGCACCCGGACCCGGCCCGCCGGGGCCGCCGACTCATCGTCGAACCGGAGACCGCGGTGGGCAGCCTGGGCTCGGGGCGCGCCGACGCCGCGGTCGCCGACGATGCCCGCGGGCTGTTGCTGGCCGGCCGCACCGCGGTGCTGTCCTACGGGCCCGACGGGGAGCGCGTCGACGAGACCTCCGGCGAGACCGACACCGGCATGGAGGTGTTCGTCGCCAGTTATGCGCCGCCGCCGCGCATGCTGATCATCGGCGCCATCGACTTCGCCGCCGCCCTGGCCCAGCAGGCCACGTTTCTCGGCTACCGCGTCACGGTGTGCGATGCCCGGCCGGTGTTCGCCACGCCGGCCCGTTTCCCGTCCGCCGCCGAGGTCGTCGTCGATTGGCCGGACCGCTATCTGCGCGGGCAGCAGGACCTCGATGCGATCGACGGCCGCACCGCGATCTGCGTGCTGACCCACGACCCCAAGTTCGACGTGCCCGCGCTCGAGGTGGCGCTGCGGTTGCCCCAGGTCGGTTACATCGGAGCGATGGGTTCCCGGCGCACCCACACCGACCGGCTCGCCCGGTTGCGCGAAGCCGGCCTCACCGAGACCGATCTGGCCCGGCTGTCCAGTCCCATCGGTCTCGACCTGGGCGCCCGCACACCCGAGGAGACGGCCGTCTCGATCGTCGCCGAGATCATCGCCCGGCGCTGGGGTGGCGGCGGCCGCCCGCTCACCGCCGTGGCCGGCCGGATCCACCACGAACTGGCCGAACAGCCCGCCGTTACCAGCGCCGACGTGCGGTAACGGGACTCTCTTCTTTTGCAATTCCCCCTCTCGGGGTAGGCTAACGCCGCTCGCAAAAGGGTGTGACACAGCCCACTTACACGCGCAAGCAAAGATGGACAGGAGCCACCCCGTGACGCGTCCCGTCGCCGCCCGCTACGCAGGCACCCGGGTACCACGCATCGAAGACTCCCGCCTCCTGACGGGCAGCGGAACCTTCGTCGACGATGTGCAACGACCGGGCATGCTGCACGCGTGCTTCGTGCGCAGCCCGTTCGCCCACGCCACCATCAACGGCATCGACACCGCCGCCGCTCTCGCCCTGCCCGGCGTGCACGCGGTCTTCACCGCCGCCGACATCAACCCCGATGTCCGGGAGTCCTGGCATGCGGTGGCCGGCAAGGATGTCCCCGACACCCCGCGCCCGCCGCTGGCCGAGGGTGAGGTCAAGTTCGTCGGCGACCCGGTCGCCATCGTCGTCGCCAACAGCCGGCGCCTGGCCGAGGACGCCGTGGACCTGGTCGATGTCGACTACACCCAACTGCCCGCGGTCGCCGACTTCCGCAAGGCGATCGGCGGCGCCGAGGCCGGCGTCCCGGTGGTACACGAGGCCTACCCCGACAACGTCGCCGGTGGCATGGGCGGCATGCCACCGGACGAGGAAGTATTTGCCACGTCGGCATATGTGGTCCAAGAGCGCATCTACCAACAGATGTACGTTCCGGTGCCGATGGAGACCCGCGGCATCGTCGTGGAATGGGTGGCCAGCACCTCCGAGCTGACCATCTGGGGCTCCACCCAGACGCCGCACGAGTTGCGCGCCTTCGCCGCACGCCTGCTCGGCATCCCCGCCCAGGGGGTGCGCGTCATCGTGCGCGACACCGGCGGTGGCTTCGGCCAGAAGGTCGTGCCGATGCGCGAGGACATGTCCGTCATGCTGGCCGCGCGCAAGGTGTCCGGCCCGCTCAAGTGGATCGAGGACCGCCGGGAGAACCTGATGTCGGCCGGACAGTCCCGGCACGTCGACGGCACCGTCCGGATGGCCTTCGACGCCGATGGCAAGATCCTGGCCGCCGACATCGACTTCGTCCAGGACATCGGCGCCTACCCGACCCCGTACCCGGTGCTCACCACCGCCGCGATCGGGATGTTCTTCCCCGGGCCCTACCGGGTGCCCAAGTCGAGCTTCAACTACAAGACGGTGTTCTCCAACACCCCCGGTCTGCACGCCTATCGCGGACCGTGGCAGTACGAAACCCTCACTCGCGAAATGCTGCTCGACATCGCGGCCCGCAAGATCGGCATGGACCCGGCCGAACTGCGCCGGATCAACATCCTGCGCGGCGACGAGATGCCGTTCTTCAACCCCAACGGCATGCCCTATGACAACTGCGCGCCCGCCGACACCTTCGAGCAGGCGGTGAAGATCCTGGACCTGGAGGGCTTCCGCAAGGAGCAGGCCGAGGCACTGGCCCAGGGCCGCTACATCGGGCTGGGCTTCTCGGCCTATATCGAGCCCACCGGCGCCGCGACCGGAAACCTCGCCACCGAGGGCGCCACCATCCGGATGGAATCGACCGGCAAGATCAACGTCTACGTCAACGGCGGCTCCAGTGGCAACAGCATCGAGACCACGGTGGTCCAGCTGACCGCGGATGTCCTGGGCGCCAACATCAACGACGTGGCGACCATCCAGGGCGACACCGCGGTGACCCCGTACGGCGCGGGCACCCAGGGCAGCCGCAGCGCTCCGATGACCGCGGGCGCGGTCAACGAGGCCGGCACCATCCTGCGTGACCAGATCGTGGCGATCGCGGCCCAGATGCTCGGCGCCGATGCCGACGCGATCGAACTCTCCGATTCGCGTGCCGTGGTCCGCGACGACCCGGACAAGAGCGTCAGCTTCGCCGACATCGCCTACCGGTCCTACTACGACCCCGCTCAACTCGGCGGTGTCTCCCCCACCCTGGAGGCCACCGCACGCTTCAACTCCCAGGCGATGATCCACTGGGCCAACGCAACTCACGCCTGCACCTGTGAGGTCGACACCGTCACCGGCCAGGTCACGCTGACCCGCTACATCGTCAGCGAGGACGTCGGCCCGATGATCAACCCGAACGTGGTGGAAGGACAGGTCGCCGGCGGCACCGTGCAGGGCATCGGCGGGGCGCTGCTCGAACACCTCGCCTACGACGACGCCGGCAACCCGATCGCCTCGACCTTCGTGGACTATCTGCTGCCCACCGCCACCGAGGTGCCGCCCATCGAGTTCGGGCACGTCGAGATCCCCGGACCCGGCGTCGGGGGGTACAAGGGTGCCGGTGAGGGCGGAGCCATCGGCTCCCCGCCCGCGGTGATCAACGCCATCAACGACGCCCTCGCTCCCCTCGGGGTCACGGTCACCCGGATGCCCGCCACCCCCGCCACCATCATCGAACTCATCGAACAGGCTTCTTCCGGAGGGCGGGAGCGAAGCGACTCGGGAATCACTACAGGAAAGGACCGCTGAAACGTGGAACTCAACAACGAATTCCGGGTAGCGGTACCGGCCGCCACGGTGTGGGAGGTGTTCACCGACGTCGAGCGGGTGGCCCCGTGCCTGCCCGGCGCCACGCTGCTCAGTGTCGACGGCGATGACTTCACCGGTGCGGTGAAGGTGAAGGTCGGCCCGATCACCGTGTCCTACAAGGGTGTTGCCACCTACCAGGAGAAGGACGCCGCCGCCCAGCGGCTGGTGCTCAAGGCCGAGGGCAAGGAGACCCGGGGCAACGGGACCGCCGCGGCGACCGTCACCGCCCAGCTGAAGCCCGAGGGGGACGCCACCCACGTGGTGATCACCACCGATCTCGCGATCTCCGGTAAGGCCGCCCAGTTCGGCCGCGGGGTGCTGGCCGACGTCTCCGGCAACCTGATCGCCCAGTTCGCCCGCAGCCTGGAAGCCGAACTGCTCGGCGGCGCACCGGCGTCGACCACGGCCGCACCGACGGCCGAGACGGCCGCCGCCGCGGCCCAGCCTGCGGCCGACTCGGTGGATCTGCTCAAGGTCGTCGCGGTGCCGATGGCGAAGCGGTTCGCGCCCGTCATCGCGGCCGCGGCCGCGGCCGGAGCCATCGGTTTCCTGGTCGGCCGTCGCGCTGACCGACACAGGGGCAAGGCTGTCCATCCGGCGGCTGTCAAGACCGATGAGCTGCTCGCCGCGCTGACGAAGCTGCTCGCGTGAAAGCGGCCCCGTTCGACTATCACCGCCCCGCCACGGTGGCCGAGGCGGTGCAGACGCTCGCCGAATTCGGTGACGAGGCCAAGGTGCTCGCCGGCGGTCAGAGCCTCATCCCGCTACTGGCCATGCGGCTCACGCATTTCGAGAATCTGGTGGACATCTCCCGGGTCCCGGAACTGCAGGGGATCGACCTGGTGGACGGCGAGGTCGTGATCGCCGCCGGCACATCGCACGCGCTGGTCGGGATGGACGACGAGGTGGCGGACTCGGTGCCGCTGCTGTCGCTGGCCGCCCCGCACATCGGCCACTTCCAGATCCGCAACCGGGGCACCCTCGGCGGCGCCATCGCGCACGCCGACCCGGCGGCCGAGTTCGCGTCCGTGGCATTGACCTTGGACGCCACCATCGTCGCGGCCTCGGCCCGTGGCGACCGGCAGATCGCGGCCGCCGACTTCTTCACCGGGCTGTGGGAGAACTCGCTGGCTGCCGATGAACTGCTGCGCGAGGTCCGGTTCCCGGTATGGTCCGGTCGGGTCGGCTTCGGCGTGCACGAATTCGCACGCCGGCACGGCGATTTCGCGATCGCCGGGGCCACCGTGGCAGTCGAGCTGGACGACGACGACCGGGTGGTGCGCTGTGGCGTCGGCCTGCTCGGGCTGGGCTCCACCCCGGAACGGGGCACGCCCGCCGAACAGGCCGTCACCGGCCGGCCGGTCACCGATATCACCGCCGAGGAGTTCGGCCGGCTGGCACTGTCCGACCTCCAGGACGTGCCGACCGACCTGCAGGGCTCACCGTCCTACCGCCGACGGGTCGGCGCGGCGATGGTGGCCCGGGCCTGGACCGACGCAACCACGGAGGCGCTCAATGCATGAACTACCCGTCAACCTCTCGGTGAACGGTCGCGAGTACACCGGCACCGTCGAACCGCGGGTCACCCTCGCCGACCACCTGCGGGAGAACTGTGGGCTGACCGGCACCCACCTGGGCTGCGAGCACGGCGCGTGCGGCGCCTGCACCGTCCTGCTGGACGGTCAGGCGGTGCGGTCCTGCCTGGTGCTGGCCGTGCAGGCCGACGGCCAGGAGGTGACCACCGTGGAGGGCATCGCGTCCCCCGACGGTGAGCTGTCCCCCGTGCAGGCCGCCATGCGCGAATGCCACGGCCTGCAATGTGGCTTCTGCACACCGGGATTCGTCACCAGTATCACCGCGCTGCTGCGCGACAACCCGAACCCCAGCGACGCGGAGATCCGCGAGGGCCTGTCCGGGAACTTCTGCCGGTGTACGGGCTATCAGGGCATCGTCAACGCGGTGAAGCGCGCCGGCGAACTGATGAGCGGTCCGACGGCATAGGCTGAATTCATGCGGACCCGGACGATCAGCGGTACCGTCGCCGCAGCCCTGCTCGGCGCGGCCACCGCGCTGGCCGCGCCGGCCGCCGCCGACGAGCAGACCGACCAGCAGTTCCTCACGGTCATCGCCGAGCACGGTGTGCAGGCCGGTGACGATCCGGTCGGGCTGGCCCAGACGATGTGCCGCAAGCTGGGCAACGGCGGCAAGAAGGGCGTGCAGGCCGCCTTGACCTACATCCAGGACAACACCGACCTGGACAGCGAGGGCATCACCACCTTCGCCGGCATCGCCGCCCAGGTGTACTGCCCGGACAAGGTCAAGAACACCGAGTAGTCACAGGTCGGGCATCACCCCGCGCAGCCCCTCGGCCCCGAAGACCGGCTCCAGCATCGCCGAGAGGTCCGGTCCGCGGCGCAGGCCGTGTCCGCCGTCGATGTTGATGACCTGACCGGTGATCCAGCCCGCGGCGTCGCTGAGCAGGAACACCGCGGCGTTGGCGATGTCCTCGACCTCCCCGTGCCGCGGCAGCGGGGTGTTGGCGGCGTAGTCGCCACTCAACTCCGGCATCGACAGGATCGGCGCGACCATATCGGTGGCGATCAGACCCGGGCGGATCGAGTTGACCCGCACCCAGGACGGTCCGAGTTCATCGGCGGCCAGCATCATCAGGTGATCCAGCGCCGCCTTGGTGACGCCGTAGGCGCCGAACCAGCGGTGGGTGTTGCTCGCGGCGATCGACGAGATCCCGATGAAGGAGCCGCCGCCCCCGCGGACCAGTTCGCGTGCCGAGTGTTTGAGCACGTACATGCTGCCGTTGACGTTCAGGTCGACCGCACGGCGCCAGCCCTCGGAGTCCACCTGCGTCAGCGGTCCGATGGTCTCGGTTCCGCCGGCGCAGTGCACCACCCCGTGCAACCGGCCGGTCCAGGCCGTCGCCGCGTCGACCGCCCGGGCCACCTCGTCCTCGTTGGTCACATCGGCGGGTTCGAAGCGCACCTCGCCGTCCCCGCCGGTCGCGGTGATCTCCTCGGCCGCGGCGGCCAGCTTGTCCGCGTTGCGCCCGACCAGCAGCGCCTTTCCGCCGGACGCCACCACCGCCGCCGCCACCCCTTTACCGATACCGCTTCCGCCGCCGGTTACCAGGACCGTCTGTCCAGCCAAATTGATTTGCACGGCTACACATTTACACGGGCACCGACCTCGGAGACCTGAACTTCGCCTAGAATCATCGGATGACCGCAAAAACTGCTGACAGCGCCGAAATCGGCGACGTCGAGCCGCT
Organism: Mycolicibacterium diernhoferi; assembly: GCF_019456655.1. NCBI lineage: Bacteria > Bacillati > Actinomycetota > Actinomycetes > Mycobacteriales > Mycobacteriaceae > Mycobacterium > Mycolicibacterium diernhoferi. The sequence goes on from NZ_CP080332.1 coordinate 5,304,967, forward strand.
GCCCGACGATACGGCCAACCAGGCACGCCGCGTGGTCGCCGCTTATGCCACCGACGCCGAAGAATGTCGGACCTTCATGGCCATGCTCGGTATCGGACCGGCGAAGCCCGAGGCGTAGGTGAGCGCCGGAGGCGGCCCGTCGACCGACTCCACCACTCCCCAGGGCCGGGCTGACTTCGTCGTCGTCGCCAACCGGCTGCCCGTCGACCAGGTAGTGCTGCCCGACGGTTCCACCACCTGGAAGCGCAGCCCTGGTGGCCTGGTCACCGCGCTGGAACCGATCCTGCGCAAACAGCGCGGAGCCTGGATCGGCTGGCCCGGCGTCGCCGACGACCGCGTGGACGAGCACGACGAGGACCCGATCGTCCAGGACGATCTGCAACTGTTCCCGGTGCGGCTGTCCGCCGAGGACGTGGCGTTGTACTACGAGGGCTTCTCGAACGCCACGCTGTGGCCGCTGTATCACGACGTCATCGTCAAACCGCAGTACCACCGGGAATGGTGGGACCGCTACGTCGAGGTCAACCGGCGCTTCGCCGAGGCGACCTCACGCTCGGCCGCGCCCGGGGCCACCGTCTGGATCCAGGACTACCAGCTGCAGTTGGTGCCCAAGATGCTGCGCATGCTGCGCCCGGACCTGACCATCGGGTTCTTCCTGCACATCCCGTTCCCGCCGGTCGAGCTGTTCATGCAGATGCCGTGGCGCACCGAGATCATCGAGGGCCTGCTCGGTGCCGACCTGGTCGGGTTCCACCTGGCCGGCGGCGCGCAGAACTTCCTGATCCTGGCCCGCCGGCTGATCGGCGCCCACACCTCGCGCGCCTCCATCGGCGTGCGCTCCCGCTTCGGCGAGGTGCAGGTCGGGTTCCGCACCGTCAAGGTCGGCGCCTTCCCGATCTCGATCGATTCGGCCGAACTGGACCGCAAGGCCCGCGCCAAGAGCATCCGGCAGCGGGCCCGCCAGATCCGCACCGAATTGGGCAACCCCCGCAAGCTCCTGCTGGGTGTGGACCGGCTGGACTACACGAAGGGCATCGACGTCCGGCTCAAGGCCTTCTCCGAACTACTGGAGCAGAACCGCGCCGACCGCAGCGATACGGTGCTGGTGCAGCTGGCCACCCCCAGCCGGGAGCGGGTGGAGAGCTACATCGAGATGCGCGAGGACATCGAGCGCCAGGTCGGCCACATCAACGGCGAGTACGGCGAGGTCGGCCATCCGGTCGTGCACTATCTGCACCGGCCGGTCCCGCGCGATGACCTGATCGCATTCTTCGTCGCCGCCGACGTCATGCTGGTCACTCCGCTGCGCGACGGCATGAATCTGGTGGCCAAGGAGTACGTGGCGTGCCGCAGCGACCTCGGCGGCGCACTCGTGCTCTCCGAGTTCACCGGCGCCGCAGCCGAACTCCGGCAGGCCTACCTGTGCAACCCGCACCATACCGACGGCGTCCGGGACGCCATCGAGGAGGCACTGAACCAGACCGTCGAGGAGGGCAGGCGCCGGATGCGGGCACTGCGCCGCCAGGTGCTGGCCCACGACGTGGACCGCTGGGCCCGGTCCTTCCTGGACGCGCTGTCCACCGCCAAATCGGACTAGCCACCGCGCCGAGGCCGAGATCGACGAAATCGCGCCGCTTCCTCGGACTCTCGCGCCGGTCTGTTCGTTCGGGCGGGGATCAGATGGGCGTGATGTAGCTGATCAGCCACTTGCCGTCGATCTTCTGGTAGTCGACGCGCAGCCGGCTGCCGTCGTACACCGGCTGCTCCGCCTTGTCTGTGACGGTGCGGTTCATGAACACCAGCACCGAAGCCGACTCCCGCTGCGCGTCCAGCAGTCCGGCGCCGACCGCATGAGCCTGGCTGATGACCTGGCGTTCGCGGGCCTGCGGAATGATGTCGCGGGCCGCGCGGTCCTCGAACTCGCGGCGGTACTCCGGCGTCAGCAGCGTCGCGGCCTCGGTGAGGCTGCGCTCGACGGTCTGGAAGTCGTAGCCGAATACCTGTGGAATCTGCGCGATGGCCAGCGCCGGCAGTTCGGCACCGGCGGCCGCCTGGGCCCGGGCCTGCACCCGGTCCCAATACAGCGTCCCGGCAAGCGCACTCAACGCGATCAGACCGATCGAGAACACCGCGACGGCCAATTGGAGCAGTCTGGCGCGCATCAGTTTCCACCCTCGGGGTACTTCAGGTCGTAGCCGGTCATGTGACCGTTGTCGTCCTCGCGCACGATCACCCGCATCCGGTAGGGCTGCGACGGCTTGTTGACCCCGTCGATATCGGTCACGGTGACCCGCACCGAGACGAGAACCGCGGCGGTGCCCCCGGTTTCATCGATCTTCTCCAGCGCCGCACCACTGATGACCGCCTCCGAGGTGGCGTTGGTGTCCCGGAAGATCGCCTTCAGGTTGTCGACGTTGTTGTTCTGGCTCAACATGTCCCGCAGCGGGCCGCTGGTGCCGTCCACGAACCGGTTGACGCTCTCGTCGATGCTCTCCTGGTCGTAGCTGAACATGTTCATCACGGTCTGCGACGCGGTGTCCACGAAACGCTGCTGGCGGGCCTGCACGGCCTCGGCATCGCGGTGCTGCACCCACAGCACGGCCACCACCGTCACCAGCGCGATCGCCGCGATCAGGGCGGCGGCCACACCGACCTGGACCACCCGGGCGACATGCGGCCGGCGCGGCGGCAGCGGGCCGAGCGGTGCCGGGGTCGGCGGCGCGGCGGGCTTGGCCACCGGGGCACTGACGTGGCGCACCGCCTGCTCGGGCACCTGCGCGGGTACACCGACCGGACCGGCCGCACGGAACGCACGCCTACGAGCCGGCCTTGTCGTGGCCGGTTCCTGCTCAACCATCTACACCCGTCCTGGCGCCATCATCAGATCCACCCAATTCTCCGCGGGAGTGAACTCGTCGCTACCGGGGGCGAACACCCCGGTACCGCCGCTCGCCGGATCGGCGAACACACCCGTCTTCGGATCGTAGGTGGTGGTCAACGAAGCACTGGCCAGGGGCTGTTCAGCCGGCATCGGAGCCGGAGCGGGGGCCGGCGCCGGTGCGGGCGGGGGCAGCAGGCCCCCGGGCGGGGGTACCAGTGCCGGGTCCGCCGACCCCGGGGGCCGGTAGACCGGCGTGCCCGGCGGCAGCGGCGGCATCGGCGCCGTCCGGCCGTACGGTGGGAGCACCTGGTCCGGCGGGGCGTGGAACGGCCACGGCGGCGCCGGCGGATTGTTGTTCGGCGGCACCGGGTTCGGGAACGGCGCGTGCGGGGCCGGACCGGGACCCGGCTGCACGCCCGGGGGCAGCTGCACCGCGGGTGCGCCCGGGTCATAGTCGGCGGCCGGCGGGATGTTCGGGAACTTGTTCGGCGGCGTGATGTTACGCGGATCGGTGACCGGGGTGTCATAGGGCACCGGCGGTCCCCGCCACGGGTTGCTGCCGATCGGCACGAACCCGACCGGGTCGCGGCACAGCTGCACGGTCGGTGCCCGCTTGCCGGGGACCTCCTGGCACGGATAGTTGCGTGCGCCGCGCACCGCGGCGGGATCGTTCTGCGCGGCCTTGCAGTACAGGTCGGTGGGCAACTCGCGCACCGTGGTGTCGGCCGGCGTGCGGATCTCGGTGGCCGGGATGAAGCCCACGTTGCAGGGTGGCGGGTCACCGAGGGCGATCTTGAAGTCCAGCTTGGCGCCCTCGTCGGCGGGCAGGCCGCCGCCGACGGTCAGCAGCGCGGCCATCAGCGCCGGGAAGATCACCAGCGCCTGCTCGATGGACTTGTTGTAGATGACGCCGATCCGGCCGAAGTTGGCCAGGTTCGCCGCCAGCACCGGGAAGGTCGGACGGATTCCGGCGAAGGTCGTGCTCGCCTCCGCCGCCGCGCCCGGCGCGGTCTGCAGCACCGAGCGAAACTGCGGATCGGCATTGGACAGCTCGCTGGTGAACCGGGCCAGGCCGTCGGCCGCGGACCGGATACCGTCACCGGCGCGAATCTGGGCGTCCAGCAACGGTCCGGCCTGATCGATCAGAGCCACGGTCTGCGGAGCGCTCGCGTTGGCCTCGTCGACCAGCAGCCGCGCCGACTGGATCAGTCGGGCCAACTCGGGTCCGGATCCGTTGAAAGCCTTGAACGTCTCGGAGAGGACGTCCTGAATCCGGGTGTCCCCCAGACTGCTCACCAGATCGTCGGCTTCGGCCAGCAGACCGGCGATGTCCTGACCGATCGCGGTGCGGTCGACCCCGATGTTGGCGCCGTCGTGCAGCAGGTCCGGACTCGGATCCTCCGGCGGCACCAGGTCGATGTACTGCTCGCCGACCGCCGACACGCTCTTGACGGTCGCGGTGACATTGCCCGGTACGTCGGTGTCGGTGTTCAGCCGCATGTTCGCGACCACTCCGTCGTCGGTCAGACCCACCGACTCGACGCGGCCGATGGTGACGCCGCGGTAGGTGACGTTCGCGTTCTGGTACAGACCGCCGCCGGCCACGAAATCGGCGGTGACCATGTAGGTTCCGATGCCCAGCTTCGCCGGCACGTGCAGGTAAAACGCCGAGATCGCGGTCACGGTGAGCACCGTGACGAGCGCGAAGATCGACAGCTGAATCCGCGTCAACCGGTCCCGCATTACGGCGTCCCCTCGTGCTGCGTCGCCGTTCCGGGCGGGATCTTGAACGGGTCGGCGGCCTGTCCGGACAGGTTCGCCAGCGCGCCGGTCAGGAAGTCCGGCGGGTTGAGGACCTCGTCGAGATGCTTCATGTTCGGGTCGAAGAACGACGTGGTGAACATGGATTCGCCGAAGCGTCGTGCCGTCAGGTCGAAGGTCGCGAACACGTTCAGGTAGTCACCGCGCACCGCATTGCGCAGGTACTTGTAGTGGAACGGGAACGTCGGCAGGAACTCCAGGTCCTTGATCAGATCGTCGCCGTTGTCGTTGAACGCCTTGATCAGCGGGTACAGGTCCAACATGTCGGCGGCGAAATCCGCCTTGGTCTCCGACAGTATCCGGGAACCGACGACAGCGAACTTCTGCAGTGCGGCGAACGCGGAGACGATGTTGTCCCGGTTGTCGTTGAGCACCTTCAGCGCATTGGGCAGGCTGTCCAGGGTGCGGCCCACATTGTCCTTGCTGCGGGCCAGGATTCCGGCGAACCGGTTCAGACCCTCGGCGGCGGTGATGATGTCATCGGTCTGCTGGTCCAGGGAAGCGGTCAGCTCGGCCAGTCTGGGCAGCAGACCGGCGAAGCTCTCGGTGCGGCCGGCGACCGCAAGGTGCGCCTCGTCCATGATGTCTTGCAGCGCACCGAGGTTGCCCTTGTTGACCACCACACCGAGCGAGGACAGCACCTCTTCGGTGGTGGGGTAACGGCCGATGCTGCCCGACGGGATGTGCGAACCCTGCTTCAGCTTGCCGACCGGCTTGGCCATCGGCTCGGCGAGCTGGACATGCTGAGATCCCAGCAGCGAGGTCTGGGCGACGGTGGCGGTGGCGTTCTCCGGCAGGTCGACGTTGCTGTCCAGTGACAACTGCACCGCGGCGTAGAACGTGCCGTCGGGCCGCTGGACGGCCTCGATCCCGGACACGCTGCCGACGGTGACGTCGTCGAGCATGACCGGCGAGTTCTGCGGCAGGGTCGCCACATCGGGCAGTTCCACGGTGATCCGGTAGGAACCCGGGCCGTGCCCGGCGGTGCCCGGCATGTTCAGCGAGTTCAGCCCGCCGAACTGACAGCCGGCCAGCATCAGCGCACCGGTTCCCAGCGCGGCGCTACGCAACAGGATGCGGGTCATCCGCCTGCCCCTTCCGTCGTCGGAGCGTCGGGTCCGGGAGCCGCTCCGGCCGGCGACATTTGGCCCGGAGCCGCTCCGGCCGGCGACATTTGGCTCGGCGCCGGCCCGGCGGGTGAAATCTGTCCGACCACCGCGGGCGGCGGCAGGATCAGCTCGCTCAGGTTGCCTTCCGGACCGACGGTCGGCGGCGTCACGCCGGGTGCGGGCTGCCACTGCAGGTACGGCACCGGGGTGCGGGCCTTGGCTTCGGTGGCCGGGGTGTCGTAGATGATCTGACCCTTGTAGGCGGTGATGCTGTCGACCGGGTGCAGCAGCATCGGCGGGTAGTTCATCGTGATGCGCTTGAGCACCGGGCCCATCCGCTGGCGGCAGATCTCGGCGCGCTTGTAGTTGTCCGGTGACGCACCGGTGTCGAAGGTGCCGCCACAGATGAACTGCACCGGGTTGGCGAAGTTGGGCAGCGACAGCAGACCGCCGACGGTGCCCTGGGCCGGGTTGTAGATGTTGTAGAAGTTGGCCAGACCGTTGGGCGTGATGTGCAGGATCTGCTCGATGTCATCACTGTGGTCGGTGAGGATCTGGGTGAAATCGGCCAGTTTCCCGACCGACTCGATCAGTTCCCCGTTCGACTCGCCGAGCAGTCCCTTCACGTCACCGAGCGCCTGGTTGAGCACCCCGAGGGTGTTGTCCAGATCCTGCGAACTGGAGGCCAGCACCTGCGACACCGAGGACACGTGATTGGTGAACTGCACGATCTGTTCGTTGCTGTTGGCCAGCGCGTCGACCAGCACCTGCAGGTTGCGCACGGTGCCGAACAGGTCGGTCCGCGAATCACCCAACCGGCCTGCGGTCTGGGACAGCTCACGCAGTGCCTGGCGGAAGGAGTCGCCGTTCCCGTCGAACGTGTCGGCGGCCTGGTTGACGAACGCGGTCAGCGGCCCTTGGACCCCGCCCTCCTTGGGGCCGAGTTGCGCGCTGAGCGCGGTGAGCTGCTCCTTGACCTCGTCCCATTCCACCGGGACGGCGGTACGGTCCATACCGATCTCGGCGCCCGAGGCCATCACGTCGCCACCGGTGTAGGCCGGCGTCAGCTGAACGAACCTGGCCGACACCAGGTTCGGCGCGATGATCAGTGCCCGCGCGTCGGCGGGCACCCGCACGTCACCCTGCACCGTCATGCTGATCTTGACGTCGGTGGCCCGCGGTTCGATGGCGTCGATGCGCCCGACCGGGACCCCGACCACGCGCACCTCGTCACCCGGGTACAGCCCGACCGCCGTCGGGAAGTAGGCGACGATCTTGTTGCCCCCGCGGTTCGGCCACACCAGGTACACGCCGACGGCCAGCAGCACCGCCAACGCGACCGCGATGATGCCGCGCAGCCACTTGGATTTCTTCGGATCAGTTTGGGTCACGGTGACTTCGGCCTCACCAGGAGTCGTTCGGCGACCATGCCGCGCAGGTAGTCCGCGAGGCTGTCCGGCAGCTTGCCCGGCTGGAAGTAGCTGTCCAGCAGCACCTCGGCCATGGTGGCCGGCGGCAGGCCGTACAGGTTGATCTGGAAGCCGGGTCCCGAACCGACCACCTCACCGAGTGCGGTCGCGTACGGCGGCAGGCGGCGCAGCGCCTCGCCGATGTGTTCCCGACGCTCGAGCAGGTTGTCCATCACCTTGTTCAGGTTCTGCAGCGCCGGCAGGAACTCGCGCTTGTTGTCGGCGACGAAGCCCGAAAGCTGCTGTGAGACATCGTCGATACCGGCGATGAGAGTGCTCAGCGCCTGCCTGCGCTCATCCAGGGCGGCGAACAGCAGGTTGCCGTCGGTGATCAGCGTGTTGACCTGATCGGCGCGCTGGGCCAGGGTGTCGGACACCCGCTTGGCGTGTACCAGCAGTTGCTCCAGCGCCTCGTCCCGTTTGTTCAGGCTGCGGCTCAGATCGGTCATCCCGTCCAGGGCGCCGCGCAATTGCGGGGTGGCGTCCTTGAGGGTGTCGGTCAGCGTCTGCAGGGCCTGCTCGAAGCGCGGCTTGTCCAGCGCGGCGACATTGCTGCCGAGGTCCTGCAGCGCGGTGTTGAGCGTGTACGGAGTCGTGGTGCGGCCCACCGGGATCGACGTGGAATCACCGCTGCCGCCCGGCGTCACGGCCAGCAACTTCTGCCCCAGCACGGTGTCGGTCTTGATCGCGACCAGCGTCTGGTTGCCGATCCTGATGTCCCGGGACACGGTGAAGTCGACCCTGGCCTGGTCACCGGCCAGCGACACATCGGTGACCGAGCCGACCTTGACGCCGGACACGGCGACGTCGTTGCCCGGGGTGATACCGCCGGCGTCGGTGAAGTACGCCTGGTAGGTGCGGCCCTGGGGATACCAGGGCAGCCCGGAGTACCCGAAGGAGACCAGCACGAGGCAGGTCACCACGAAGATCCCGAGGATCCCGGTACGAAGCGGGTTGCTGCGGTCTGGACTAGCCATTCTCAGAACACCTACCCTTCGACGGGTCCGGCGGTCCGCCGAACGGAATCAGAAGGTCGCTACCGGCCGGCCCGTTGACCTTCAGACGCACCGAGCAGTAGTACACGTTGAAGAAGGAGCCGTAGGCGCCGAGGGCGTTGAGCCGCATGTAATTCTCGGCCAGCGGTTCGATCACCTTGTTCACGTCGGCCTTACGCGCATCGAGCAGTTGCATGAACGGCCTGGTGTTCTCCAGCACGCCCTGCAGCGGCCGGCGCGACTCCTCCAGCATCTCGGTCAGATCGTTCTCGGCCGCGGCCAGCGGTGCGATGGCGCCGGCGATCGGGTCGCGGTTCTCGGCCAGCCCGGTGATGAGCCGCTGCAGTTCGTCGACGCTGGCGTCGAACTGGGCGCCCTTCTCGTCGATGGTGCCGAGCACGGCGTTGAGGTTGGTGACCACCTCACCGATGAGCTCATCGCGGGCGGCGAGGTTCTGGCTGAACGAGCTGGTGCTCGCGAGCATGCTCGCGACCGCACCGCCCTGGCCCTGCAGCAGCTCGATCACCGCGTTGCTGACCTCGTTGACCTTGTTGCCGTCAAGACCCTTGAGCACCGGCCGCAACCCGCCCAGCAGGGCGTCGAGATCCAGTGCGGGCTGGGTGTTGTCCTTGGAGATCGTCGCGCCGGGCGGCAGCTTCTTGAGTTCGCCGGGGCCGGAGGTGATCTCCATGTAGCGGTCACCGACCAGGTTCTCGTAGCGCACCACGGCCCGGGTGGAGGTGTAGAGCTGGTAGCGCCTGTCGACATCGAAGGCGACATCGACGGTGTTGTCCGGGTTCAGTGTCACGGCGTTGACGGTGCCGACCGGGACCCCGGCGATGCGGACATCCTGACCGGATTTCAGCCGGGACGCCTCGGCGAACGTCGCGTGGAACGAATTGCTCGCGGAGAACCGGAACTGGCCGAAAACCACGATCAGACCGGCGGCGACCAACACCATCGCGAGGGTGAAGACGGTGACGTTGATCAGGGTGCGCTTGTGACTGTCCATCAGCAGATGACCTCGATCTTCTTCGCGCAAGCGCTCATCAGAAATCATCCCGTTCGGCAAGTGCACCGTTGAACAGGAACTGCAGTGTCGACGGGGCGTTGAACTGCAACTCGGTGTTCGGTTCGAACGGCACATAGGCGTTGTCGGTGACCAGGAACGGCGAGCGGTACCAGGAGCCGCCGTACTGCTTGCTCGGAACATTGGGCAGGCCACGGCAGTTCGGGCCGCCGGAGGCGTTCACGATGGGCAGGCTCTCCGGGAAGGTGTACGCCGGTGAGCCGGGCAGGAAGTTCGAGTTCACGTACAGGCCGGGGCGGACGCCACCGATGATCGGGGCGAAGGTGTCCACGGCCTGGGCGGTGCCCTGGATCATGCACGGGAACACCGGGGAGTAATCGCCGAGCACCTTGAGCGGGGCGCGCAGCCGCTGGATCGCGGCGATGTAGTCGTCGGCGCCGGGTTCCAGTGTGGCGGTACCGTTCTCGGCCAGACCGGTCGCGGCCAGCAAGGTGGCGTTCAGGTTGTCCTGCTGGTCGACGATCGTCGCCGACAGGTTGGGCGCATTGTCGAAGATGGTGGCCAGATCCGGCCCGGCGTCACCGTAGATGCCGGCGACGACTGCCGCCTTGCGGAAGTCGTCCTGCAGGGTCGGCAATTTGGGGTTGATCTGCCCCAGGTAGCCGTTGAGCCCGGACAGCAGCACGCCCAGATCCTCACCGTTACCGCGCAGGCCCTCGGCCAGAGCGGTGACGGTGGCATTCAGGTTGATCGGGTCGACCTTGGCCAGCACATCGGTCAGCGTCTGGAACAGGGTGTTGACCTCGAGCTGCACGCCCTGGGCCTGGATGTGCGTGCCGGGCCGCATCGAACTGCCGGTCGGCGCCTCCGGCGGCAGGAACTCCACCGACTTGGCGCCGAAGATGGTGGTGCCACCGATCTTCACGACGGCGTTGGACGGGATGTAACGCATCTGGCCGCGGTCGATGCTCAGGGTCAGCTTGGCCTGATCACCGGCATATTCGATCTTGTTGACCTTGCCGATCTGGATGCCGCGGTACTTGACCTTGGCGTCGCTCTCCATCACCAGGCCGGCCCGTTGAGAGCTCACCGTCACCGTCTCGGTCGGGGTGAACGCCGCCGTATAGAACAGGTAGGTGAACACCACCGCGGCCAGCACGACAGCCGCCATGATCGCGGCGGCGATCCTGACGTGACTGCGTTTGGCTGCTCCGTCTGACATCTGGTCTACCCCGAGAGATTGAAGTTGCCGGACGCGCCGTAGACGGCGAGCGAGATCAACAGGGTGATGGTGACGACCACGATCAGCGAGGTCCGCACGGCCTGACCGACGGCGATGCCCACCCCGACCGGGCCGCCGGAGGCGGTGTAGCCGTAGTAGGTGTGCACCAGCATCACCGCGATGGCCATGACGATCGCCTGCAGGAATGACCACAGCAGGTCACTCGGGATCAGGAAGGTGTTGAAGTAGTGGTCATACAGACCGGCGGACTGTCCGTTGATGAACACCGTGGTGAACCGGGCGGCGAAGAACGCCGCCAGCACCGACAGTGAGTACAGCGGGACGATCGCGATGAGCCCGGCGACGATCCGGGTGGAGACCAGGTACGACACCGCGTGTACGGCCATGGCCTCGACGGCATCGATCTCCTCGGCGACCCGCATCGCACCCAATTGCGCGGTGGTGCCGGCGCCGATGGTGGCGGCCAGCGCGATACCGGCGATCACCGGCGCGACGATGCGCACGTTGAGGAAGGCGGACAGGAAACCGGTCAACGCCTCGATGCCGATGTTGCCCAGCGACGAGTAGCCCTGCACGGCGATGACGCCGCCGGAGGCCAGCGTCAGGAAGGCCGCGACGCCGACGGTCCCGCCGATCATGACCAGCGCGCCGGCGCCCATGGTCATCTCGGCGACCAGCCGGATGGTTTCCTTGCGGTACCGGGTGACGGCGTTGGGGATGTAGCGCACCGACTCGCCGTAGAACAGCGCCTGTTCACCCACGGTGTCCACCGCGCGCGGCACGCCTCGGAAGAATCGGCGCAGCCGCACTGTCGCGTCGTAACTCATGACCGTCTTTCCCTTACGTCATTGCTCATCGGCTCAGCTGTCCAGAATTCGGACGCCGACGGCGGTCATGATGACGTTGATGACGAACAGGCAGATGAAGGCGTAGACCACGGTTTCGTTGACGGCGATGCCCACACCCTTGGGCCCACCCTGCACGGTCAGGCCGCGGTAGCAGCCGACCAGGCCGGCGACGACACCGAACAGCATCGCCTTCACCTCAGCGAGCAGAAGTTCGGGCAGACCGGTCAAGACGGTGAGACCGTTGATGAACGCACCCGGATTCACGCCCTGCAGGAAGACCGAGAACACGTAACCGCCGGCCAGGCCGATCGCGCAGACCAACCCGTTGAGCAGCAGCGCCACGACGGTGGAGGCCAGCACACGGGGAACCACGAGGCGCTGGATCGGGTCGATGCCCAGCACCCGCATCGCATCGATCTCCTCGCGGATGGTGCGGGCGCCGAGGTCCGCGCAGATCGCGGTGGCGCCGGCGCCGGCGACCACCAGCACGGTCACCACCGGGCCGAGCTGGGTGACGGTGCCGAAGGCGGTACCCGCGCCGGAGAGGTCGGCCGCACCGAGTTCGCGAAGCAGGATGTTGAGCGTGAAGGCGACCAGCACGGTGAACGGGATCGAGACCAACAGCGTCGGGACCAAGGAGACGCGCGCGATCATCCAGGTCTGGTCGAGGAACTCGCGGAACTGGAACGGCCGCCGGAACATCTTGACGAACGTGTCGATGGTCATCTCGACGAACCCACCCACGGCCCGAGCCGGAGCCGCAAGCTGTTCGATCAACCTCGACTCCATTCTCGAACGGGGTTACTTAGCCGTACTGGCGAAGAACCCGACAATATCGGTAATCCGCCCGCCCCGGCGGTCTTTCCAGCCCACCGACGCAGAGTGCGCTAAGTGAGCGGGCTCATACTAACTAGAACACGTTCACAGTGTCAAAGAACCATGATCTTCGTGGTAAACCCACATTTACGCTGGTCATAGCACATGTGTTCACCACCGTTCTAGAACGTGTTCTAGTCAGTTTGAAGCCATCGCCAATCTGGTTCTCCCGAATCAAGAACCCATTAGTGCAGTAGCAGAGAATCCAACTTCCGGGTCGCGTGCAGCAAAGTACTCACCGAGCGCCGCGCTCAGCGCGGCCGGATCCCAGGCGTCCCCGTCGGCGTCGAACCGCTCCGCGACCACCGGCGCAGCCACCAGGGTGACGCTCGGCCCGTACACGATGAACAGCTGCCCGTTGACCGCCTCCGCGGCCGGCGAGGACAGGTAGGTGACCAGCGTGACGACGTGCTCCGGGGACAGCGCGTCGATCCGCCCGTCGGACGGGTCCGGCGCGTCACCGAAGACGCCCGCGGTCATCGCGGTGCGCGCCCGCGGCGCGATGGCATTGGCGCGCACCCCGTACCGGCTCAGCCCGCGCGCGGCCGACAGCGTCAGCGCGGTGATCCCGGCCTTGGCGGCGCCGTAGTTGGCCTGCCCGACCGGCCCGGCCAGCCCGGCCTCCGAGGAGGTGTTGACGATCCGGCCGTATACCCGCCCGTCCGCGGATTCCTTGGCCTTGGCCTTCCAGTACGCCGCGGCGTTACGGGTCAGCAGGAAGTGGCCGCGCAGGTGCACGGCGATCACCGCGTCCCAGTCCTCGTCGGACATGTTGAACAGCATCTTGTCCCGGGTGATACCGGCATTGTTGACCACGATGCCCAGCCCGCCGAGCCGGTCGGCGGTTTCCACGAGTTCGTCCGCCGTGCTGCGGGCGCTGATGTCACCGGGCACCGCGATGCCCTTCGACCCCACCGCCTCGATCTCGGCCAGCACGTCGGACTTGTCGAGTGCCCCCGCCATGTCGTTGACCACGACCGTCGCGCCGGCACGGGCCAGCCCGATGGCTTCGGCCCGGCCGAGGCCGGCAGCCGCGCCGGTGACGACCGCGACCTTTCCGGACAGGTCGATCGCGTTCTCATTCGCTGCTGTTGGGGACACGGTTATGAATACCTCTAGTCTCTGCGGATCAGGGCTGCCCGGGGGCATTCGGCGACGGACTGCTCGGCCAGGGCCTCCATATCGGCGGGCACCGGGTCGAGCTTGACGACGGCGTAGTCGTCGTCGTCGAGATCAAACAGGTCGGGGGCGATGCCAAGACAGACTGCGTTTCCTTCGCAGCGGTCAAGGTCGACTTCAATACGCATCAGAACCTCCTCGCGATCCGGGCACGGGCTGTGTGCCCATGAGCAGGCTATCGCTACCGTCCTGGACCGCAAGACTAGAACGTGTTACAACGAGAGTCACTGCCGGGTTGGCTCGACCCAGTGCCGGCGCCCGGGATACCCCCTCGACAGACAGGACGTCGCCATGCGGATCGGTTACACCGCCGAGCAGGAGGAGTTGCGCCGCGAGCTGCGGTCCTACTTCACCAAACTGATGACGCCCGAGCGGGCCGAGGCGCTGGCGGCCAGCGACGGGGAGATGGGCCGCGGGAACGTCTACCGCGAGACCGTCGAGCAGATGGGCAAGGACGGCTGGCTGACCCTGTCCTGGCCCAAGGAGTACGGCGGCCAGGCGCGCCCGCCGATGGACGGGCTGATCTTCAACGACGAGGCCGCCATCGCCAACGTGCCGGTGCCGTTCCTGACCATCAACAGCGTGGCGCCGACGATCATGGGATTCGGCACCGAGGAACAGAAGTCGTTCTTCCTGCCCAAGATCGCGGCCGGCCAGTTGCACTTCTCCATCGGCTACTCCGAGCCCGGTGCGGGCACCGACCTCGCGTCGCTGCGCACCACGGCCGTGCGCGACGGGGACGACTACGTCATCAACGGCCAGAAGATGTGGACCTCACTGATCGCGTACGCCGACTACGTGTGGTTGGCGGTGCGCACCAACCAAGAGGCCAAGAAGCATCGCGGCATCTCCATGCTCATCGTCCCGACCAGCTCCGAGGGATTCTCCTGGACCCCGGTGCACACCGTGTCCGGCGTCGACACCAGCGCCACCTACTACCAGGACGTGCGGGTGCCCAAGACGGCGTTGGTCGGCGAGGAGAACGCCGGCTGGAAGTTGGTCACCAACCAGCTCAACCATGAGCGCGTCGCCCTGGTATCCGCGCAGCCGATCTTCGTGGCCCTCAACGGAGTTCGCGAGTGGGCGCAGAACACCAAGGACGCGCACGGCAAGCGGCTCATCGACTCCGAATGGGTCCAGCTCAACCTCGCCCGGGTGCACGCCAAGGCCGAGGTGCTCAAGCTCATCAACTGGGAACTGGCCTCAACCGAGGATTCCGCCCCGTCCCCCGCCGACGCATCCGCGGCCAAGGTGTTCGGCACCGAACTGGCCACCGAGGCCTACCGCCTGCTCATGGAGGTGCTGGGCACCTCCGCGACCCTGCGGGCCGGGAGCCCCGGCGCGCTGCTGCGCGGCCGCATCGAACGGATGCACCGCTCCTGCCTGATCCTCACCTTCGGCGGCGGCACCAACGAGATCCAGCGCGACATCATCGGCATGGTCGCGCTCGGCCTGCCCCGAGTGAACCGGTAAGAGGAGACTTCACATGGACTTCACCCCCACCGAGGCATCCGTCGATCTGGGCGGCCTCGTCCGCACCATCACCGAATCGATCGTCACGCCCGAACACCAGCGGGTGCTCGACGGGCTCGACGAGAGGTTCGACCGCGACCTGTGGGCCAAACTGATCGAGGCCGACATCCTGTCCACCGCCGCGCCGGAGGCGTTGGGCGGCGGCGGTTTCGGCGTCCTGGAGCAGACCGCGGTATTGACTGCGCTGGGGCGCCAACTCGCCGCGGTGCCCTACCTGGAATCGGCGGTGCTCGCCGCCGGCGCGCTGGCGAAATTCGGTTCTTCTGCGCTGCAACAGGAATGGGCGGTACCGGCGGTCAACGGAACCACCGTCCTGACGGTCGCCCTGGACGGTGAGATGGGCCAGGGTCCGGTTCAGGCCCAACGGGACGCCGACGGGTTCCGCCTGACCGGCACCCGCACGCAGGTCGCCTACGGCCCGGTGGCCGACGCCTACCTGGTGCCCGCCGACACCGAGAACGGCACCGTGGTGTTCCTGGTGGCCAAGAGCGATCCCGGCGTCACGCTGACCAAGCTCAGCACCACCGGCCTCGGCACGATCGGGCACCTGGAATTGAGTGGCACCACGGTCGACGCCGCCCGGGCGGTGGGCGGCGCGGAGGTACTCGACTGGCTGACCATCCAGCATTCCCTGGGCCGCAGCGCCTTCCAGCTCGGTGTGCTGGAACGCGCCCTGGAACTGACCGCCCTGTACGCGCGGGAACGCGAGCAGTTCGACCGGCCGATCGGCAGTTTCCAGGCGGTGTCCGCGCGGCTGGCCGACGGCTACATCGACGTCAAGGCGCTGCGCTCGAGCCTGACCCAGGCGGCCTGGCGGTTGTCCGAGGACTCCCCCGCAAGCGGGCGGGACACCCACCCCGCGAGTGTGGATGTGGCCGGCGCCGCGTTCTGGGCGGCCGACGCCGGACACCGGGTCGCACACACCGCGGTGCACGTGCACGGTGGCGTCGGTATCGACATGGACCACCCGATCCACCGGTACTTCCTGGCCGCCAAGCAGACCGAGTTCGCGCTCGGATCGGCCACCGGTCAGCTGCTGCGCATCGGCCGTGAACTGGCCGACACGCCCGTCTGATCGATGACCGAACCGGGCGGGCCCACCGTCACCGAGTTGTTGGCACCGTTGGTCGACATCACCGACCGCGGTGTGTACGAAGAAGATTCGTTCACCAGTTGGCGCGATCACATCGCGGCCGGAGCCCAGCTGGCGGCTGCGCTGAGCGCCC
Organism: Mycolicibacterium diernhoferi; assembly: GCF_019456655.1. Lineage (NCBI taxonomy): Bacteria > Bacillati > Actinomycetota > Actinomycetes > Mycobacteriales > Mycobacteriaceae > Mycobacterium > Mycolicibacterium diernhoferi. The sequence continues at coordinate 5,321,177 of NZ_CP080332.1, forward strand.
GGATGGATCCGTCGCGCCCCGCGCATATCGGCGCGCTGCTGGGCAACACCGCGTTCTTCTCCACGTTGCTGGTGGCGGCCGGGCTGCGGGGGCTGGTCCCGGTGGGGCTGAACCCGACCCGGCGCGGCGCGGCGCTGGCCTCCGACATCGCCCGCGCCGATTGCCAACTGGTCCTCACCGACGACCCGAGCGCGGTGCCCGACGGTGTCGATTTCATCGACGTCGGGTCTGCGGTGTGGGCGGCCGAACTGGCCACCCACACCGGTGCGCCGGTGTCCTTCGCCGACATCGCCGCCGACGATCTGTTCATGCTGATCTTCACCTCCGGTACCAGTGGCGAACCCAAGGCGGTCCGGGTGACCCACGACAAGGTGGCGTTCCCGGGCAGGATGTTGGCGCAGCGGTTCGGGCTCGGCCCCGAAGACACCTGCTATCTCGCCATGCCGCTGTTCCACTCGAACGCCATCATGGCCGGCTGGGCGGTGGCAGCGGCCGCGGGCGCCTCGATTGCGCTGCGGCACAAGTTCTCCGCCTCGCAGTTCATCCCGGACGTGCGCCGCTACCACGCCACCTACGCCAACTACGTCGGCAAACCGCTGTCCTACATCCTGGCCACACCCGAACGCCCCGACGACGCGGACAACCCGCTGAAGTTCCTGTACGGCAACGAGGGCGCGCCCCGCGATCTGACCCGCTTCGCCGACCGGTTCGACGTGCGGGTGGTGGACGGGTTCGGATCCACCGAAGGTGGTGTGGCCATCGCCCGCACCCCCGACACCCCGGACGGATCGCTGGGACCGTTGACCGACGAGGTGGCCATCCTGGATGTGCTGACCGGTCAGCCGTGCCCGCCCGGGGTGGTCGGCGAACTGGTCAATCCGACCGGTGCCGGCTGGTTCCGCGGCTACTACAACTCCCCCGGCGCCGAGGCCGAGCGGATGGCCGGCGGGATCTACCACACCGGCGACCTGGCCTACTGTGACGACGCCGGATACATCTACTTCGCCGGTCGGCTCGGTGACTGGATGCGGGTGGACGGGGAGAACCTGGGCACCGCGCCGATCGAACGGATTCTGCTGCGGCACAGCGATGTCGCCGAGGTGGCCGTCTACCCGATCCCGGACCCCGCGGTGGGCGATCAGGTGATGGCCGCGGTGGTGCTGCGCGACGGCGCCCAGTTCGACGTGGACACCTTCCGGGACTTTTTGGACGAACAGACCGATCTGGGACCCAAGCAGTGGCCGTCGTTCGTGCGGGTCGCCACCGACCTGCCCCGCACCGAGACGTTCAAGGTCCTCAAACGCGAACTGTCCGCGCAGGGAACCGACTGCGCAGATCCGGTGTATCCGGTTAAAGTCCGCTGATGCCGATCGATCCGTCAGCGGTGTCACTGGCGGGACGGGTCGCGGTGGTCACCGGCGGTGGCGCCGGCATCGGCCGTGGTATCGCCGCGGGCCTGGCCGCATTCGGCGCCCGGGTTGCGGTCTGGGAACGCGATGAGACGAGCTGCGCCGCCGCAGCGGCGGAGGTCGACGGGCTCGGCCTGGTCACCGACGTCCGGGACGCCGGCGCGGTCGACGAAGCGCTCGCACGCACGGTGGAACAACTGGGGCCGGTACAGATCCTGGTGAACAACGCCGGCGGCACCTTCGCCTCCCCGCTGCTGGAGACCTCGGAGAACGGCTGGGATGCGTTGTACCGCAGCAATCTACGACACGTCCTGCTGTGCACGCAGCGGGTGGCCCGGTCGATGGTCGAGACCGGTCGCGGCGGCAGCATCATCAACGTGACCTCGATCGAAGGGGTCCGCGCCGCGCCCGGGTATGCCGCCTACGCCGCGGCGAAGGCGGGCGTCATCAACTACACCCAGACCGCGGCGCTGGAACTGGCCGAACACGGCATCCGGGTCAACGGTCTGGCACCGGATTTCACCGTGACCGAGGGGCTGGCGCAGATGTCCGGACCGCAGGCCCTGAGGCGCGCCGGCCGGATGGTCCCGCTGGGCCGGGGCGGACATGTCGACGAGATGGCCGGGGCCGCCGTTTTCCTGGCCTCGGATCTGTCGAGTTACGTCACGGGTCAGACCATCCACGTCGACGGCGGCACGCATGCCGCCGGCGGTTGGTACCGGCACCCGGAGTCCGGCCGCTACACCCTGGGCCCCGGCGAACCTTCCTGAAGTTTGCTGTTTTCGACATCGCGCGTTGCGTAGAACGATCTGGATCGTTCTACCCACGACGTGGTGAGGTTGTCTCGGATACGCTTCCGTTGAAGCTGACCCACGAAAGATCTTTGCCATGGATAAGGCCTTTCGCGCCGGAGGAGTGAAGATGAGAGCATCTGCGATCGCCGGTGTCATGGCACTGACCGTGGGTCTGGCGCTGTCCGGTTGCGGCGCGGACACCAGGACCACCGAGGGCACCCCCAAAGCAGGTGCTTCGTCAGACTCCTCGCCGACCCGCGAATCCACCCCGCGGACAACGAAACCCAGAGTGGCACCGCGGGAGGAGGACGCCGCCGGCCCGCATGACACGATCGCCAGCTACATCGAGGAGAACGGGATTCAGGAAACCCCGGTCAAGCGCGGCGACCCGGGGTCACCGACCATCGACCTCCCCTTCCCCGACGGCTGGGAGGACGCCGGCGCGGACACGCCCGAATGGGCCTACAGCGCAATCGTCTACACCGGTCCGGAGGCCGCCGAGTACCCCCCGAGCATCGTCGCTCTGGTGTCGCGACTGGACGGCGACGTCGACCCGCAGACGATCCTCGATGTGGCCGGCGGAGAACTGCAGAACCTGCCCGGGTACGAGGGCTGGAACGAAGGGACGTTCAGCGCGTTGGGCGAGTTCCCGGCCTTTCAACTCGGCGGCACCTGGGTCCAGGACGGCCTGACCAAGGTCGTCGCCCAGAAGACGGTGGTGATCGAGGGCGGCGACGGGCTCTACGTACTGCAACTCAACGCGGATGGGACCGAGGACCAGGCCGATATCGTCAGCGCGGCAACCGATGCCATCGACGCCGAGACCGTGATCACGCCTTAGAGGGACCCGTGCCGGAACGGCCCCTTCCATTGCTGTGGGCGATACCGGCGCACCGCGGCCTTCGCGCGGGCGCCGGCATCGGTGTACGGCGAGACGGTGTAGCGGTAGCAGCCGTCCGACAGTCCCGGCGCCGGTGACGCGACCTCCTGCCAGTCGTTGCGCAGTCGTGGATGGTCTGCAGCGTAGGCCGGGTCGGTCAGGTAGATCTCCAGCCCGGCAATGACTTCGGTGCTTCGCCCCCGCCGGGAGCTGAGGTAGGAGCCGAAGCCGACGGCGGCGATCTCATGCCATCCGATGGTGTCGACGGTGCCGCCGTCGAACGGGTGGATACCGGCGGCGTCGATGGTCAGTCCCACGCCGCGCAACGTCTTGGGCACCCGCCAGACCACCCACAGGAACGGCACCGCCAGCACCACCACCGCCAGCCAGTGCACCACCAGGGCGATCCCCCGGTCCGATCCGACCAGCAGGTAGAACAGCGGGACCACCCAGAACACCGCCGTCATCGCCAGACAGAAGATCGCCATCGACGGGCTCCACTTGACCAGCACGATGCGCTCGGCGTCACTCACCGGGGCATTATCACCGGGCCGCCGCCATCGCGGCACCTTTCGATACCATTGGCACCGAAACCATGCCCGGGGACTGAAAGGCGATTATGCGCATCGCAATGACCGGCGGGACCGGCTATCTCGGCGCCCACACCGTCAAGGGACTACTGGAAGCCGGTCACGAGGTCCGTCTGCTGGTGGCCCCCGGGGAAGACGCGGTCATCCCCCACCTGCAGGCGTTGGGCGAGTTGACCGTGCTGGCCGGCGACATCCGCGACGCGGCCATCATCACCCGCCTGCTCGACGGTTGCGACGCCGTGATCCACGCCGCCGGGGTGGTCGGCACCGACCGGCGCCGGGAGGCCCTGATGTGGGAGATCAACGCCCACGCCACCGAGGCGATGTTGACCCGGGCCGCCGAGGCCGGGCTGGACCCGATCGTCTCGGTGAGTAGCTACAGCGCGCTGTTCCCGCCACCGGACGGCGTCATCACCGCGGACACCCCGCCCGCCCCGGGCCGCAGCCCGTACGCCCAGACCAAGGCCTACGCGGACCGGGCGGCACGCACCCTGCAGGCCCAGGGCGCGCCGGTGGTCGTGACGTACCCGTCCAGCGTCGTCGGCCCGGCGTTCCACACCGCCGCCGGCGTCACCGAACGCGGCTGGGCGCCGATCGTGGCCGGCGGCGCGGCACCCCGGATGCCCGGCGGCATGCAGATGGTCGACGTTCGCGACGTCGCCGAGGTGCACCGCCGGCTGATGCGGCCGGGCAACGGGCCGCGACGCTACGTCTGCGGTGGCGTGATGGTCTCCTTCAACGAGATGATCGACACGCTGGAACGCGGATCGGGTAAGCGCATCCGGCGAATCCCGCTCTCCCCCAAATTGTTCCGTGGCATCGGGTGGATCTCCGATGTCGCGGGCCGGGTTCTTCCGCTGGGCGACGGGATCAGCTACGAGGCGGCCATGCTGCTCACCGCGGCCACCCCGACCGATGATGCGGTCACCCTCACCGACCTGGGCATGGACAGCTGGCGTTCACCGCAGCAGGCCATCCTGGAGTCATTCAGGCGGTGAGCCACCCACGGCCGCGGTCAGCAGCGCTACCAGCCGGTCCCGCAGTTCCGGGGAATCGGCCTCGTCGGCCACCGTGTGGATCAGCAACGCCGAACCGGCCGCCATGGCCAGCGCCGCCCGGGCGTCCACTTCGGCACCGTAACCCTGCTCGGCGAACAACCCGATCGCCGGGCCGCTGAACCCGGCCCACAGCGATCGGCGCAGCGCCTCGTTCTCCTGTAGTGCCAGCAACAGGCCCGGTACCGCCGCGCGGACGTCGGGCCGGCCGAACAACTGATGGCTGCCCCGGACCACCCACTCGATCCAGCCGCTCAGATCGGTCCCGGAAAACGGTGACATATCCGGGGATTCACCGAGAATGGCGTGCAACACCAGTTCGGCCTTGGAGGACCAGCGGCGGTTCAGGCTGGACCGGCCCACCCCGGCCCGGGCCGCCACCAACCGCAGGCTGAGATCATCCCAGCCCACCTCGACCAGGAGTTCGCGCGTCACCGCGAGCACCCGCTCGTCGATCGAGGTGTCGCGCGGCCGACCGGTCATATCACCCGATTCAACACCAACGCCCAAACGAACAAACGGGCGGGAAACTGCCAGGACAGTCCCGCCCGTTCGTCAATCTCGGCGATCAGCTGTCGGCGATACCGTCGAGGCGCTTGGTGGCGGCCTCGAAGCCGGTGACCAGTTCGGCGATGATGTCGGCGACCGGCCGGATCTCGTTCATCCGGCCCACGATCTGGCCCACCGGCATCGCGACGGCGGTCGGATCGACGGACTGGTTCATCCGCTGGTGCGCCTCGCTGACCAGAATGTTCTGCAGCGGCATCGGCAGCGGCTCGGGGGCGCCCTCGGCATCCCAGGCGTCGGTCCACCGGCTCTTGAGCAGCCGCGCCGGCTTACCGGTGTAGATCTTGCGGCGCACGGTATCGGCGGAGGTGGCATCCAGCATGGCCTGCTGGATGGTGGACACCCCGGACGCCTGCCGCACACCGAGGTCGTACTCGGCCGAGGTCAGAAACGCCGAGCCCATCCACACGCCCTGCGCACCGAGTGCGAGCGCGGCGGCCACCTGGCGACCGGTGCCGATGCCGCCGGCGGCGAGCACCGGGGCCTTGCCGTCGAGGGCGTCGACGATCTCCGGCCACAGCACCACCGAGCCGATCTCACCGGTGTGCCCGCCGGCCTCGTGGCCCTGCGCGACAACGATGTCGACACCGTTCTCGACGTGGCGCAGCGCGTGTTTGGCGCTACCGGCCAGCGCGGCGACCGGGACGCCGGCGGCGTGCGCCTGGTCGATGACGTCCTTCGGCGGGGAACCCAGCGCGTTGGCGATCAGCTTGATCGGATGCTGCAACGCCACCTCGACATGGCTGCGGGCCACCGAGTGCAGCCAGCCCAGCACACCCTCGGACTTCTCGTCGTCCTCGGGCAGCGGCGGAACGCCCAGATCGGCAAGGGTTTTCGCGACGAAATCCCGGTGCGTCTGGGGAATCAGCTTGTCGATGTCGACGCTGGTGCCCTCGGTGGGCACCTTGGCGGGCATCACGATGTCGACGCCGTAGGGCTTGCCGTCGGTGTTGTTGTCCATCCACTGCAGGACGTTTTCCAGGTCGTCGGCGTCGTTGAACCGCACACAGCCGAGCACGCCGAGACCGCCGGCCTTACTGACCGCGGCGGCCACCTTCTCCGACGGGGTGAACACGAAGATCGGGTATTCGATCCCGAACCGTTCGCAGAGTTCGGTCTTCATCAGCTCTTTGCTCCTGCATGGTTGGCGTGCACGTCATCGGCGGCCCGCTCTTCGGTGGTGTCCTTGGCCCAGCGGTAATCGGGCTTGCCGGCGGGCGAGCGCTTCACCTCGTCGACCAGCCAGAGGCTGCGCGGCACCTTGTATCCGGCGATCTCGCTGCGGACATGGGCGTCCAACTCGGCCAGCGTCGGGCGGGTGCCCTCGCGGGCCTGGACGACGGCGGCGACATGCTGACCGAACCGCTCGTCGGGCACGCCGACCACCAGGGCGTCGAACACGTCGGGATGACCCTTGAGCGCGGCCTCGACCTCTTCGGGGTAGATCTTCTCGCCACCGGAGTTGATCGACACCGATCCGCGGCCCAGCATGGTCACGCTGCCGTCGGCCTCGACCTCGGCGTAGTCACCCGGAATCGCGTACCGCACACCGTTATAGGTGCGGAAGGTCTCGGCGGTCTTCTTCTCGTCCTTGAAGTACCCCACCGGGATGTGCCCGCACTTGGCGATGATGCCGCGCACGCCCGAACCGGGCACGACCTCGTTGCCGTCCTCGTCGAGGACCTTGGTGTTCTTGTCGATGGTGACTCGCGGGCCGCCGGTGTGCGACTGGCCCTTTGCCACGATGCTGGTGCCACCGAAGCCGGTCTCCGAGGAACCGATCGAGTCGGTGATGACGCGGTTGGGCAGCAGTTCGAGGAACTTCTCCTTGAGGCTGGTGGAGAACAGCGCCGCGGTGCTGGCGAGCAGGAACAGCGAGGACAGGTCGAACTCCTTGCCGACCTCCTGGTGGGCCAGCAGCGAGTCCAGCAGCGGTCGCGCCATCGCGTCACCGGTGAAGAACAGCAGGTTCACCTTGTGTCGGTGGATCAGCTGCCAGACCTCGTCGGCGTTGAATTCCGGTGTCAGCACGGTGGTCTGGCCGGAGAACAGCGCCATCCAGGTCGCCGACTGGGTGGCTCCGTGGATCATCGGCGGGATCGGCAACCGGACCATCGGCGCGTTTTCCTTGGCCTGCTTGGACAGGCCGTATTCGTCGGCGATGGGCTCGCCGGTCGCGAAGTCGGTGCCGCCGAACAGCACCCGGTAGATGTCCTCGTGGCGCCACATGACGCCCTTGGGGAACCCGGTGGTGCCACCGGTGTAGAGCAGGTAGATGTCGTCCTCGCTGCGCGGTCCGAAGTCGCGCTCCGGCGACCCCTGGGCCAGGGCCTCCTCGAACGGCACACCACCGTAGCGGGCGAAATCGTCGTCGCTGCCGTCCTCGATGGCCAGGACCGTCTTGACGTTCGGGGTCTCGGGCAGCACGTTGGCGACCCGGTCGGCGTAGCGCCGCTCGTGGATCAGCGCGACCATGTCGGAGTTGTCGAACAGGTACTTCAGTTCACCCTCGACATAGCGGAAGTTGATGTTGACCAGGATGGCGCCGGCCTTGATGATGCCGAGCATGCCGATCACGATCTCGATCCGGTTGCGGCAGTACAAACCGACCTTGTCGTCCTTCTTGACGCCCTGGTCGAGCAGGTAGTGAGCCAGCCGGTTGGCCTTCTCCTCCAACTGCGCATAGGTGATGGTTTCGTCGCCACAGATGAGGGCGACACGGTCAGGCACGGCGTCGATGGCGTGCTCGGCAAGGTCCGCAATATTCAGAGCCACGGAACCTAAACTAGAACGTGTTACATTTCGTGACAAGTCCGGGGTTCTAATGCATGGAGGCAGACGGTCTGTGAGCGAGGAAAAAGACACCGAGAAAGGGCCCGACGCCCTCATTGAGCAGCGCGGACACACCCTGATCCTGACGCTGAACCGGCCCGAGCGGCGCAACGCGCTGTCCAGCGAGATGCTCTCGATAATGGTCGAAGCCTGGGACCGTGTCGACAACGATCCGGAGATCCGCACCTGCATCCTCACCGGCGCCGGCGGCTACTTCTGTGCGGGCATGGACCTCAAGGGCGCGACCAAGAAACCGCCGGGCGATTCGTTCAAGGACGGCAGCTACGACCCTTCCCGCATCGACGGGCTGCTCAAGGGGCGGCGCCTGACCAAGCCGCTGATCGCGGCGGTCGAGGGGCCGGCCATCGCCGGCGGCACCGAGATCCTGCAGGGCACCGACATCCGGGTGGCCGGGGAGAGCGCCAAGTTCGGCATCTCCGAGGCCAAGTGGAGTCTGTACCCGATGGGCGGCTCGGCGGTGCGCCTGGTGCGCCAGATTCCGTACACCATCGCCTGCGACATGCTGCTGACCGGACGCCACATCACCGCCGCCCAGGCGCTCGAGTACGGGCTGATCGGGCATGTGGTGCCCGACGGCACCGCGCTGGACAAGGCGCTGGAGATCGCCGAGGTGATCAACAACAACGGTCCGCTCGCGGTGCAGGCCATCCTGAAGACCATCCGCGAGACCGAGGGCATGCACGAGAACGACGCGTTCAAGCCCGACACCGCCAACGGCATCCCGGTGTTCCTGTCCGATGACGCGAAGGAAGGCCCGCGGGCGTTCGCGGAGAAGCGGGCCCCGAACTTCCAGATGAAGTGATCGCTGGGGGTTATTTGGCGCGCGGGACGAACGCCTCGCCCTTCTCCCGGTCGAGATGCGTGACGGCCTTGTTCTTCAGGAAGAACAGGTACACCACCAGCGACAGCGCGATGCAGACCGTGACATAGCCGATGAACAGCGGCACCTGGTCGCGGGCCTTGAGTGCCTGGTAGATCAGCGGCGCGGTGCCACCGAACATCGAGTTCGCCATCGCGTACCCGACGCCCACCCCGAGCGCGCGCACGTGTGCCGGGAACAGCTCCGATTTCACCAGGGCATTGATCGAGGTGTAGCCGGTCAGGATGACGTAGCCGACCGCCACCAGCACGAACGACATCAGCGGCGTGTGGGTCTGCGGCAGATAGGTGATCAGCACGTAGGTGTACAGGACACCGCCGATGCCGAAGAACACCAGCAGCGGTTTGCGGCCCACCTTGTCGCTGATCATCCCGCCGATCGGTTGCAGCAGCATCAGGAAGATCAGCCCGATCAAGTTGATCCAGGTGGCCGTCATGGCCGCGTCCTTGTAGGTGGCCTTGACCATCGCCGGCGCGTTGACGCTGTAGGTGTAGAACGCGACGGTGCCGCCGAGGGTGATCAGGAAGCACAGCAGCAGCGGTCGCCAGTAGCGGGTGAGCAGTTCACGCATGGAGCCCGAGCTGGTGTCCTGCCCGGACTTGACCGCGGCCAGTTGCTCCTCCGACAGCGACTCGTCCATCGAGCGGCGCAGCCAGTACACCACCACTGCGGCCACACCGCCGATGGCGAACCCGATGCGCCAGCCGAATTCGCGTAGCTGCTCGTCGGTGAGGAAGACGTCGAGCACCAGCAGGGTGAATTGGGCGAGCACGTGCCCACCCACCAGCGTCACGTACTGGAAGGACGAGAAGAAACCGCGACGCTCCCGGGTCGCGGCCTCGGACATGTACGTGGCCGACGTCCCGTACTCCCCGCCGGTCGCGAAGCCCTGGACCAGGCGGGCGAGGATCAGGATGACGGGCGCGGCCACACCGATGGTGGCCTGCGAGGGAACCAGCGCGATCACCATCGAGCAGGCCGCCATCACCGACACGCTGAAGGTCAGCGCGGCGCGGCGACCCCGCCGGTCGGCGTAGCGGCCGAAGAACCACGAGCCCACCGGCCGCATCAGGAACGTGACGGCGAAGATCGCGTACACGTAGATCGTCGAGTTCTTCTCGGATTCGTCGAAGAACTGGCCCTCGAAGTACGACGCGAAGACCGTGTAGATGTAGACGTCGTACCACTCGACGAGGTTGCCGGAGGACCCCCGGATGGTGTTCCAGACGGCCCGGCGGGTCTGTGCCGCCGACGAGATCGGTGCCGACGTCGGCGGTGCTGAAGACATCGCCCCATTTTGGGGCATGCGTTGTTGCTAGCCCAAAACCCGAGGTGACGGGGTGAATACCACCGGCATGGCCTCCAGTCCGCTGACGAAGTTGGCCGGCCGCAGCGGCAGCATGCCCTCGTCGGCCAGCCGCAGGTCGGGCAGCCGCTGCAACACCTTGGTCAGCATGATCTTCAGCTCCAGGCGGGCCAGTTGGTTGCCCATGCAGAAGTGCGTACCGAAACCGAAGGCGAGGTGGTTGTTCGGATTGCGGTCGATGCGGAAGTTCTGCGGGTCGCCGAATACGTCCTCGTCGAAGTTCGCCGACTCGAACATCAACATGATCTTCTCGTCCTTGCGCAGCTGGGCGCCGTGGAACTCGGTGTCGGCGGTGAGCGTGCGGCACATGTTCTTCACCGGCGACGTCCAGCGCAACATCTCCTCGATGGCGCCGGGGAGCAACTCGACGTCGCCGACGAGCCGGGCCCACTGATCGCGGTGCCGCAGCAACTGCTCGGTGCCGCCGGACAGGGTGTGCCGGGTGGTCTCGTCGCCGCCGATGAGGATCAGCAGGGTCTCGAAAACGATCTCCTGATCGTCCATCCGCTGTCCCTCGACCTCGGAGTTGACCAGCACCGAGAACAGGTCGTCGGTCGGTTCCACCCGGCGCTTGGCGATCACATCCATGGTGAATGCGGTGTACGCGGCGAAGGTTTCCATCAGCTTCGCGACGGCGGCCTCGTCCAGATGCGAGGACAACCCGCACACCAGGTCGTCCGACCAGGTCAGCAGCATCTCGCGTTCCTCGGGTAGGACTCCGAGCATGTCGCCGATCACCGCCATCGGCAGCGGTGCGGCGATGTCGCGGACGAAGTCGGCCTCGCCCTTCTCGCACACCGCGTCGATCAGGGCGTCGCACAGGGTGCCGATCGATCCCAACTTGTCCATCACCCGCTTGCGGGTGAATCCGGCGTTGACGAGCTTGCGCCGCAACAGATGTGCCGGATCGTCCATGTCGATCATGTACGGCATGCCGGGCTGGTCGGGCCGGATGCCGCCGGCGCTGGAGAACAGTTCGGGGTTGCGTTCCGCGTCGAGCACCGCGGCGTGACTGGCGGCGGCGGCCTGTCCGTTGCGGTCCCGGAACACCGGTTCGTGGGCCCGCATCCACGCATAGGCCGACCGCGCGTTGCCGTCGGCGTAGAACCTGCCGTCGGCGAGATCCACATCGGGTTTGGTGTCGGGCAGAACCTGGGTCACCTGATCTCCTTGGCATCACCGAACGTCATCTCGACGTTCTCAGCGGAACTCGAGAACAACGCGCGTTTGGGCAATCCCAGCGCTGCGAGGTCGCGGCCGATCGCATGATCGCCAAGCCGCATGGTCACCCCGCCCGGCCGGTACCGCACTCCCGAGAGCGTCATCTCCCCGGCGGTCTCGCGGGTGACACCGTCCAGATGCGAATACGTCGGGTGGACCTGCGGTTTGGACGTCATCGCCGACGGGGTCGGCAAACCCTTGCCGAACTCCATGCTCACCGCATGCCGGCCGTCGATGGCGACATCGAAACCGAAGCTCTGGCCGTCGCGAACGGTGAAGTCCGCCAAGACTTTCGGGTAACCCCAGATCTTGCGGCCGGCCTCCATGGTGAACTCGCCGTCGACCGGAAGGTGATGGATGAAGGCCGCGGCGTCGCGCAGCGCGCGCAGGCCCGACGCGGTGGATCCGGGTGGGTTCACCATGACGTTGGTGCCGTACTCCAGGTACGGGCCGAGGTCGCCGTCGATGTAGTGCATCAGCATCAGGATCACGACGGCACGACGCGGCCGGTACCGGCAGACCTGCAGCCCGCTGTAGTCGATCATCCGCTGCGCGGCGTCGGCGTCCACCGAGAACATGGCCATGTGCTGCCTGGCCCGCCGGATCTGCACGGGCATGGTCACGGTCTGGCCCGCGATCGCGTACTGAGTTGTGGCGTCGGTCACGCCGCCCAATCTAGGACTCGCGGTAGACACCTGGCAAGGAAGTGTCTACTCGCGGCGTCAGACCAGCGCGGCGAGGTCCTTGATCTGCTGGGCCGACCGTGCGCCCACCACCATCATGGTCACCCCCGAGGCCTCCCAGGCCTTGATCTGTTCCTTGACGTAGTCCAGGTTGCCCACGATCGCCGAGTCGTCGACCAGCTCGTCGGGAATCACCTTCGCCGCTTCGTCTTTTCGGTCGCTGCGGAACAATTTGGTGACGTCGTCGACCACCTCGCCGTAGCCCATCCGGCGGTACACGTCGGCATGGAAGTTGGTGTCCTCGGCGCCCATGCCACCCATGTAGAGAGCCAGGTGCGGCTTCATCAGCTCCATGATCGCCGGCCGGTCGTCGGTCACCACGACCTGCGCGGTCGCACAGATCTCGAACGTCTCGCGGGTGCGGCGCGCGCCGGGGCGGGCGAAACCCTCGTCCAGCCATTCGTTGTACATGCCCGCGATCCGCGGGGAGTAGAAGATCGGCAGCCAGCCATCACAGATCTCGGCGGCCAGCGCGACGTTCTTCGGCCCCTCGGCGCCCAGCATCACCGGGATGTCGGCGCGCAACGGGTGGGTGATCGGCTTGAGGTTCTTGCCCAGCCCGGTGGTGCCCTCCCCGGTCAGCGGCAGCCGGTAGTGCGGGCCGTCGCTGCGCACCGGGGCCTGACGGGCCCACACCTGGCGCAGGATGTCGATGTACTCGCGGGTGCGCGCCAGCGGCTTGGGGAACTTCGCCCCGTACCAGCCCTCCACCACCTGCGGTCCGGACACCCCGAGACCCAGGATGTGCCGGCCCCCGGAGAGGTGATCGAGTGTCAGGGCCGCCATCGCGCACGCGGTGGGGGTGCGCGCGGAGAGCTGGACCACCGACGTGCCCAGACGCAGCCGCGTGGTCTCGCGGCCCCACCAGGCCAGCGGCGTGTAGGCGTCCGAGCCCCAGGCCTCGGCGGTGAACACGGTGTCGAAACCCTCGGCCTCGGCCGTGGCGACGAGTTCGGCGTGGTCCGTCGGAGGCTTGGCACCCCAGTATCCGAGCTGCAAACCCAGTTTCATTCAGACCCGTCCTTCCGGGCCGACCGACCCGCTCCTTGAAACCATTCTTAGAACCTGTTCTACTCGATGCTGTGACCACAGGCCAAAGCAGCCCGGTGCAGATCGATGAGCATGAGCAGCCCCTCTCGGCGCCGCTGAAGCTCGCTTTCGACTACACCCGTTCAGTCGGACCGCTCCTGTCCCAGTTCTTCACCGCCCTGCGCGAGCGACGCATCGTCGGCGTGCGCGGTTCAGATGGCCGGGTGCACGTACCCCCCGCAGAGTATGACCCCGTCACCTACCAGGCGTTGACCGAGGTGGTGCCGGTCAGCGCCGTCGGCACCGTGCAGTCCTGGACGTGGCAGTCGACCCCGCTGCCGGGCCAACCGCTCGACCAGCCGTTCGCCTGGGCGCTGATCCTGCTCGACGGCGCGGACACCCCGATGCTGCACGCCGTCAAGGCCGATGCGGCCGCCGAGATCAACACCGGCGACCGGGTGCACGCGCACTGGGTCGACGAACCGGTCGGCGCGATCACCGATATCGCCTACTTCCTCCCCGGTGACAGCGAAGAGCCGGTGGAGGCGTCCGCCGGTCCCGATGACCGGGATCCGGTCACGGTGCAGGTGACGCCGAGCTTCATCGAGATCCAGCACACCGCGTCGCTGCCCGAGACCACGTTCCTCAAGGCCCTGCAGGAGGGCAAGCTGATGGGCGGCCGGACCGGCAAGAGCCGGGACGGGCAGCCCGGGAAGGTGTACTTCCCGCCCAAGGAGGCCGATCCGGCGACCGGCCTGGCGCTCGACGAGTTCATCGAACTCACCGACAAGGGCACCGTCACCACTTTCGCGGTGATCAACATCCCGTTCCCCGGGCAGCGGATCAAGCCGCCCTACGTGGCGGCCTACGTGCTGCTCGACGGCGCCGACATCCCGTTCCTGCACCTGGTCACCGAGATCGAGGCGGCGGATGTGCGGATGGGGATGCGGGTGCAGGCGGTGTGGAAGCCGCGCGAAGAGTGGGGTCTGGGTATCGACAACATCGACTACTTCAAGCCCACCGACGAACCCGATGCCGACTACGACTCCTACAAGCACCACCTGTAAAGGGCCCGCACCGAAATGACTGATATCGCAGTGGTGGGCTTCGCGCATGCGCCCCACGTCCGTCGTACCGACGGGACCACCAACGGCGTCGAGATGCTGATGCCGTGTTTCCACAAGCTCTACGAAGAGCTCGGCATCAAGCAGACCGATATCGGATTCTGGTGCTCGGGGTCCTCGGATTACCTTGCTGGACGGGCGTTCTCGTTCATCTCGGCGATCGACTCGATCGGCGCGATTCCGCCGATCAACGAGAGCCACGTGGAGATGGACGCGGCGTGGGCCTTGTACGAGGCCTACATCAAGCTGCTGACCGGCCAGGTCGAGACCGCGCTGGTCTACGGGTTCGGCAAGTCCTCGGCGGGCATCCTGCGCCGGGTGCTCGCGCTGCAGACCGACCCGTACACGGTGGCTCCGCTGTGGCCGGATTCGGTGTCGATGGCGGGGTTGCAGGCCCGCGCCGGCCTGGACGCCGGTAAGTGGACCGCCGAGCAGATGGCCCAGGTCGCGCTGGATTCCTACGCTGCGGGCGGCCGCACCGACCGGGTGGAGGTCACCGGAAGTATCGAAGACCTGCTGTCCCAACCGTTCTTCGCCGACCCGCTGCGGCGCCATGACATCGCACCGATCACCGACGGCGCCTCCGCGATCGTGCTGGCCGCCGGGGACAAGGCCCGGGAGATGCGCGAAAACCCGGCCTGGATAACGGGAATCGAGCATCGCATCGAGACGCCGATCCTGGGTGCGCGCGACCTGACCACCTCACCATCAACAGCAGCGTCCGCGGCTGCCGCCACCAATGGGGACACCGGCTCCATCGACGTCGCCGAGGTCTACGCGCCGTTCACCCACCAGCAGTTGATCCTCGCCGAGGCGATCGGGCTGCCGTCGTCGACGAAGATCAACCCGTCCGGTGGCGCGCTCGCCGCGAACCCGATGTTCTCGGCCGGGCTGGAGCGTATCGGCTTCGCCGCACAGCACATCTTCGACGGTTCGGCGCAGCGCGTGCTCGCGCACGCCACAAGCGGCCCTGCGCTGCAACAGAACATCGTCGCCGTCCTGGAAGGGAAATAACCTGATGGCGGGATCACCCAAGAAGTTGGCAGCGGTACTGGGCACCGGGCAGACGAAGTACGTCGCCAAGCGCCACGACGTGTCGATGAACGGCCTTGTTCGCGAGGCCATAGATAGAGCGCTCCGGGACTCGAATTCCACCATGGACGACATCGACGCCGTGGTGGTCGGCAAGGCGCCCGATTTCTTCGAGGGCGTGATGATGCCCGAATTGTTCATGGCCGACGCGACCGGCGCCACCAACAAGCCGTTGATCCGCGTGCACACCGCCGGATCGGTGGGTGGCTCGACCGCGATCGTCGCGGCCAGCCTGGTGCAGTCCGGTAAGTACAAGCGCGTGCTGACCATGGCCTGGGAGAAGCAGTCGGAATCGAATGCCATGTGGGCGTTGAGCATTCCGGTTCCGTTCACCAAGCCGGTCGGCGCGGGCGCGGGCGGGTACTTCGCCCCGCACGTGCGCGCGTACATCCGCCGCTCCGGCGCCCCGAACCACATCGGCGCGCTGGTCGCGGTCAAGGATCGGCTCAATGGCGCCAAGAACCCGTTGGCGCATCTGCACCAGCCCGACATCACCCTGGAAAAGGTGATGGCCTCGCCGATGTTGTGGGACCCGATCCGCTACGACGAGACCTGCCCCTCCTCCGACGGTGCGGCGGCCATGGTGATCGGCGACGAGCAAGCTGCCGAAGCCCACCTCGCCGCCGGCCATCCGGTGGCCTGGATCCACGCAACGGCGCTGCGCACCGAACCGCTGGCCTACGCCGGGCGCGACCAGGTGAACCCGCAGGCCAGCCGCGATGCTGCCGCCGCACTGTGGCGTGATGCGGGAATCACCTCCCCCATCGACGAGATCGACGCCGCCGAGGTGTACGTCCCGTTCTCCTGGTACGAGCCGATGTGGTTGGAGAGCCTGGGCTTTGCTCCCGAGGGCGAGGGCTGGAAGCTCACCGAGGCCGGTGAGACCGCGATCGGCGGGCGTATCCCGTTCAACGCCTCCGGTGGGGTGTTGTCCTCGAATCCGATCGGCGCCTCCGGCATGATCCGGTTCGCCGAATCCGCGATCCAGGTGATGGGCAAGGCCGGCGACCATCAGGTGCCCGGCGCCCGCAAGGCGCTCGGCCACGCCTACGGCGGCGGTGCCCAGTACTTCTCCATGTGGGTGGTCGGGGCGGACAAACCGGCGCGCTAGTCACCGGCCGCGTCGTGCAGCGCGCATGACGCCACGAAGCACATCGGCGGTGCCCCTCGAACTCAGGGGCACCGCCGAACTGCCAACTGGAGAGATGTTCCCGTCCGAGAGGGCTCGGCCACTCACGCCGGTATCGCCCCCACGCCGCCGACGATGACGGTCGAGATCTGTCGACGGTTGAACTTCGTTGGTGATCAGTTACTTTCATCGGCTAACGCTGCTCAGTTTCATCGAGTACCTCTACCTTCTGCAGACATGCAGTGACCCGGCACCCGCTCCGCCCGACCTGTCAGCACGGCCGGCCGGCGCCTCTACCGGGGCCCAATGTTCTCGGGCCCCACCGTGATGACCACCACACACCGGTCGATGTCCGCCGGTCGCGTACGGTGGGAGGCAATCCCACCCCCCGAAACGAACGCATGGATTTGTCTCGCTCACAGTTGCCCGCACGCCCGTTACGCGCTTTCGCCGCCGCCGCCCTGCTCGTGATGGGGGCAAGTGCCTGTACGCCCGTCGAACAGGACGGCGCCACCACGACGCCACCGACACTGCCCGCCTTCACCACGACGACCCCCAGTTCGGCGACACCGAGCCCGGCCGCAGCACCCGGCGACTACAGCGATCTCCTGCTGACCGCAGCCGACCTCACCAATGCCGACGACACCTTCGTCGAGCGGAACCGCAAAGGCGCACCCGACGGCCACCCCGGCGCGACCGCATTCTTCGTCAACGAACCGGACACCCGGGCAATCAGCAACACGGTGCTGATCTATCCCGATGAAACCACCGCTACGGCCGCGCTGCAGCAGGCGACCAGCACCACCAAGGTCACCGGTGAACCACAGCTGGTCGGGGTCGGCCAGGACGGAATCGTCATAAGGGGTAGCCGCCCCGATGAGGGCAAGGCGGTGACGCTGCTGCTGTTCACCGAGGGCCCGGCACTGGTCCGGCTGGAGTTCCAGAGCGCCGACGGCGACGTCACGACCGACGAGTTCGTCACCGCTATCGGCAAGATGCAGCAGATCGCCCTGCGCGTGGGTCTCCCGACGCAGCGCGGCACCGGCTAGCGCAGGCCAGCACGCCCGTCGACCGGGCCCGCGCAGCACCGACGATCACCCATCCGGTGAGGTCCGCCGTCGGTGCCACGAGTGTTTCCGGGACGATTCCGGGTATACGGCCGGCACGCATAACCGGCCTCGTCTGCACATATCGAGCAGTCCATGCAGGTAGTCGCGCTTACGTTGCGCAATGGCAGGGCAAAACTGTAACGTGTTCTAGTTAGAGAGACCAGATACGGGAGGCCCACCGTGACTACCGAGACTGCCGGCATTCGCGAAATCGACACCGGCGACTTGCCCGACCGCTACGCCCGCGGGTGGCACTGCCTGGGGCCGGTGAAGAACTTCCTGGACGGCAAGCCGCACGGCGTGGAGATCTTCGGCACCATGCTCGTGGTGTTCGCGGACTCCGAGGGTGAACCGAAGGTTCTTGACGGCTACTGCCGACACATGGGCGGCAACCTTTCCCAGGGCACCATCAAGGGTGACACCGTGGCCTGCCCGTTCCATGACTGGCGCTGGGGCGGTGACGGCAAGTGCAAGCTGGTGCCCTACGCCAAGCGCACCCCGCGGCTCGCGCGTACCCGCGCATGGCACACCGACGTCCGCGGCGGCCTGCTCTTCGTGTGGCATGACCACGAGGGCAACCCGCCCCAGCCCGAGGTCCGCATCCCGGAGATCCCGGAGTTCGCCAGTGACGACTGGACCGACTGGCGCTGGAACACGATGCTCATCGAGGGCTCCAACTGCCGCGAGATCATCGACAACGTCACCGATATGGCGCACTTCTTCTACATCCACTACGGATTGCCGACGTACTTCAAGAACGTGTTCGAAGGCCACATCGCCAGTCAGTACCTGCACAACGTGGGCCGGCCCGATGTCAGCGATCTCGGCACCACCTACGGTGAGGCGCACCTGGATTCGGAGGCCAGCTACTTCGGGCCGTCCTTCATGATCAACTGGTTGCACAACAACTACGGCGGGTTCAAGGCCGAGTCGATCCTGATCAACTGCCACTACCCGGTCTCCCAGAACAGCTTCGTGCTGCAGTGGGGCGTCATCGTCGAGAAGCCCAAGGGCCTCGATGAGAAGACCACCGACAAACTGGCCCGGGTGTTCACCGACGGCGTCTCCAAGGGCTTCCTGCAGGATGTGGAGATCTGGAAGCACAAGACCCGCATCGACAACCCCTTGCTGGTCGAAGAGGACGGCGCCGTCTACCAGATGCGCCGCTGGTACCAGCAGTTCTACGTCGACGCCGCCGATGTCACCGCGGAGATGACCGACCGGTTCGAGATGGAGGTCGACACCACCGCCGCCGTCGAGAAGTGGAACGTCGAGGTGCAGGAGAACCTGAAGAACCAGGCCGCCGAGCAGGAAGCGGCTCAACCGAACTGATGGCAACCCACGACGAGCGGGCACAGACGCCGGACGTTGACCGTCTGGCCCGCTCGATGCTGGAGTTGCTCGGTCACGACGACCATGACGACCACGCGACCGGTAGTCGGCCCGCGTCCGGTTCCTGGTCCAAGGCACCGGATTTCGGTTCGGATCCGCAACGTGCCGCCGCGGTCCGCGAAGGCACCGAACGGGACAAACAGCGCTATCTGACATCCGGGCTGGCCTCGGTCGACTGCCGGTTCTGCCATGTCACCGTTGCGGTGAAAAAGCTGGGACCCGAACACACCTCGGTGCAGTGGAGCACCGAGGCCACCCGCCGCTGCGCGGTGTTCGCCGAGATGCGGGCCGCCGGCGAGGATCCGGCTCGCGCCCGGTCCTGCCCCCGGCTCACCGACAGCATCAAACATGCTGTCGCGGAGGGGTGCCTGGAGGAATTCTCCTCAGCGCCCTCCCCCGGCGACGGCTGACCTCGCGCGCGCCAGCGCCGCGGCCCGTTCCTGCAACCAGGCACGCAGGGTTTCCTTCTGCTTACCGACCTCTTCGGCGCTGAGTCCATCGGTCAGCGGCACGGTGGCCGAGATGGTGTCGAGCAGCTCGAGCGCCTGCCCATCCGCATAGATCGCGTCGTAGAGTTCCCAGTACGCCTCGTCGTAGATCTCGGTGAACGCCGGTGAGGCCAGGAAGCGGTCCTTGAGGGCGTTTCCGCCGGGCGGCATCCCCTCCGGTGGGCCCATGCCGGTCGGGGGCTTGAAGCCCGACGGCGGCTTCAACTCCAGCTTGTCGTGCGGCCCGAGGCCCGAATCACCCATCATCATCGCCAGATTCAGGTCCCAGGACAGCACCGATATCTTCTCGGCCGCCAGGTCGTACCAGAGGTAGTAGTTCTGGCCCGGTCCGGACATATCGTCGGCGTTGACCAACAGATTCTGGGTGGCGGCATAGCGCGCCAGCGATTCGACGTCCACCCAGTCCGCCAGCGAGCGGGCGAACTCCTGGTCGTCGGCGCTGTCCAGCCAGCTCAGAAAGTTGATGATCGGCTGCAGGTTTCCGGTGTCGGCGGCGTTGATCTGCTTGAACTGTTCGGCGTAGGCCGACTGGTCGGGCCCGCGGTACTCGAGTTTGGACTTCGCTCTGGCCTTGTACAGATAACCGTCGGACTCGAACAACTCGTCGGCGTAGGTCTCGTCCGGATGCTCGAGGACCAACCGGGTGGCGGTGTCCCCGTTGACGGAGTAGGTGACGTACGCGTACCGCTGGCTGGGTTGCCCGGTCAGCGCGGTCAATGACAGTGCCAGCGCCTCATTGAGCACCGGTGCACCGGGACGCACCGACAACTCGGTCAGGCCCTGGTAGCCACGTCCCTCGGCGTTCTCGTTGAAGCTGATCAACAGCGGCAGTGACAGCGGGTCATCCGCGGACACCTTCGCGAACACGCCCGGCGGCGGCCCCGGCGGCGGGCCGGCCCCCTCCGTGGGCTCTTCGCCCGGCTTGGGCCCGAAGTAGATGCCGCGCAGCGCCATCAGCGTCGAGTTGCCCTTGAGCCGTACCGCGACATCGCTGATGACGGTGCCGTCGATGGTGATGTCGGCGGTCACCCACTTCTTGTCACCGTCGGCCTCGAACTGACGGACCATATCGCCGTACTCGGCATCGGTGAGCTCTATCGACAGCTCGTGCGGCACCTGCGGGTCGAACAGATCGACCGTGCCGGTGATGTTCTCCGTGATCTCCGAGGAGATCACGGTTGCGTCCCCGGTGATGTAGGGCCGGATCCGAGCCTCGCCGAACACCAGCGCCACCACAGCGACGAAGGCGACGAGCCCGGCCACCCACTTCCAGTGCTGGCGGAATCGGCGCGGCAGCCGCATCAGATGTCGGTCTGGTCGTAGCCGGTCAGCACCGTCACCCGCTGTCCGGTGTTCACCGCGCTCAGGGCGGCGATCAGTTCGCTGCTCTTCTTGTTCTTCTTCAGCTGGGCCGTGTAGTACAGCTCGTTCAATGCGCCGCTGCGCACCGATTCGGTGGAGACCAACTCGAATTCGGAGCAGTACTCGATCAGGGTGTCCTCGACGCGGTCGGTGAACTCCGGATCCGGCGGCACCTGCACCTTGACCACCTGACGCTTGACGTCGAGCTTGAACAGGTTGAACTTGCTCATGATCACCAGCACCAGGCAGATGGCGATGGTCGCGGCGACGGCGAGCGTGTAGAACCGGGTGCCCGTTGTCATACCGATGGCCATCACCAGGAAGACGAACCCGACATCACGAGTCTCCTTGATGGCGTTGCGGAACCGGATCACCGACAGGGCGCCGACGAGCGCGAACGCACGGGCGATATTCGAGCCCACCACCAGCATGATCACCGAGACCACCATGCAGACCAGCACCAGCGTCTGGACGTAGGACTGGCTGTAGGAGACGTTCTTGTGGGTGTAGCGGTACACCCAGCCGATGATCAGCGCCAGCACCAACGACAAGCTCAGCGACGCGATCACGTCGAAGGTGCTGAAGGTCCCGCTGAGGTCCTGCAGATTGATGTTCACGCCTGATCTCCTGATCGAACTGGGTTACTGGGCATTGCGAGTTCGGGGGCACCCTGCAAAGAGCGCGGGGCCAGGCCGAATGCCTGAACGGATTGGCAGTACTTCGACACCCGCACCACGGACATGTCCGTCCGGGCGAGCAGGTCGGTGATCCAGTAGGGCACCCGCTCGTTGGCCTTGACCTCGACGATCGCCAGCTTGGGCGGGATGATGAACCGGTTCTCCGCGCCCGAGTCGAAGCGGAAGTCCCGGTCCCGGCCGTGCACCTTGTGGTCGATGGTCACCCGCAACCCGAGGTCGGCGTCGCGGCCGACGAAGGCCTCCCGCAGGTAGCCGGTGGTGACGATCGGGCGCAGGTCCAGGTTCTGCACCAGGGTGGTCACCTCGTCGACGAACCCCCGCCCACCGGGGCCGCAGTCGAGTTCGGCTCGGTGATCCAGCCAGTTCAGGGCCACCGCGTAGGGCAGCTCGATCCGGCGCTTCTGGGTCACCCGGTTGACCCGCTGCTTGATCTCGACCTGCACCGGGGTCTGGTCGGTACACGCCTCGGGTGCCCCGTAGAGCCGCATCCGCAGCTTGCGCCGGAAGCGCAGGCCCTCGATCTTCTCCCAGTAGAACCGCAGGTCCTCGGTGTCGTAGTACACCGAGGTCACCGGGTATCCGCCGTGCGGTGAATGCGGATCCGAGTCCATGTGCGCGGCGAGTTCACGGCGCAGGTCCGGAACCCGCAGTTCGTCGACGAAGTATTTGATCTCGTAGCGGTTGAAGGCGTGCAGCTTGCTGGCCGTCTGCGAGTAGCCGGTCGGCAGCGTCGGCACGTCCTCGAACGTCGCCGGCACCGCTGTCTCCGCGCCTCTGCGACGCCACCTGCCCAACACGGAAGGTAGTTAATCGCGCTTATCTATGAGCCCGCTGTGTCCAGCCTCATGACCAGCTGTTTAACACAGGGTGAATATCGTCACAGACCCGCGAAGCGCTCCTGCACCCGTTCGGTGGTCAATCCGTAGTCACTCAGCGAATAGGTGTGCTTGGGCGCGCGGGGGCCCTCCTGGCTGGCCGCGTGGCTGGCTTCGATGGCGTGGCGCGCCGCGTCGGTGAACTCGATGCCGAAGGTCCGGTAGATACCCTCGACCGCCCCGACCGGGTCCTTGATGAACTCGAAGTAGTCGACGTCGCAGAACTGAGCAGGGTCGTGTTTGGCGCGCTCGGCGTCGAACAGTTCCAGACCACGCGACCAGGTCTCCAGGGAGTCCTCACCGATCACACTGCCCGAGAACGTGTTCGACCATCCCGCGGTGGTGTGCTGGGCCAGCGAGCACATCGACGCCATGATCGTCTCCGCAGGCCGGTGGCACTGCACCACCAGCGCATCGGGATAGGTGGCGAACAGCGCGTCGAGCGCGAACAGGTGGCTGGGATTCTTGAGCACCCAGCGCTTCTCGGGCTCGTTCAGGCCGATCAGCTGCAGGTTGCGCCGGTGCCGCTGATAGGACCGGGTCCAGTCCTGCTGGGCCAGCCACCGCGAATAGGTGGGGATGTGCGCCAGCGTCTCATAGGAGAGCGAATGCAGCGACTGCCGCAGCAGTTGCCAGCATTCCTCGACCTCGTCGGCGGTCATGTAGTGCAGACCCGTGTAGTCCGGGTTCTCCTGGTGGGCCTTGGTGAACTGTGCGTCGAGCGCCTGGAAAACCGGGTTCTGCGACCAGGTTTCGCGCGGCGGACGGGGCTGCGGGAACTCGGCCAGCCACAGTTCGAGGCCCTGGTGCGCCGGGTCCGCGGTCAGCAGCCGGTGGATCACGGTGGTGCCGGTACGGGGCAGACCGGTGACGAAGATCGGCCGCTCGATCGGCACCTGCGCGTGCTGCGGGTACTGCTTGAACGCCGCCTCCGAGACAAGACGCGCGACGAGGGCGTTTCTGACGAAGAAGCGCTGCATCTTGCTGCCCAACTCGGTCAGATCGGCGTCACGCCGATAGGCCTCGAGCAGAACACCGAGCGCTTCCTTGTAGTTGTCGCTGTCGTCGCCGAAATCGTCCAGCCCGCAGGCCTTGGTCGCCGAGGCGTGCAGATCCTCGACGGTGCCGACATCTGTTCTGGGCGTGCTACTCATGGCTCGACTCCCACTCGCTCCGGTCCTCGCTCGTCCCTCGCTGCGATCCTCACTCGCGCTCGTCTTCGCGGCATCAGAACTTGTACTCCCCGCAGTTGACGTCCAACGTCTGCCCGGTGATACCACTGGACAGGTCACTGGCCATGAACAGGATCGCCGAGGCGACCTCATCCTCGGTGGGAAGCTTCTTCAGATCACTGTTGGCCGCGGCGGCCTGGTAGATCTGCTCCACCGTGGTGCCGTACTTGGTGGCCTGATGCTGGAAGTAACCCTGCAGCGTCCCGCCCCAGATATAGCCCGGTAGAACCGAGTTCACCCGGATGCCGGCACCGCCGAGCTCACTGGCCAGCGACTGCGACATGGCCAGCAGCGCCGATTTCGCCAGCTTGTAGGCGCCCTGCTTCGGGTCGGAATGCCGCACCACCATCGAGTTGACGTTGACCACCGATCCTTCTGTCTCGGTGAGGGCCGGGGTGAATCCCTGGATCAGCCGCAGCGCGCCGAGCACGGTCAGTTCGACCGTCTCCCGGATGTGTTCGAAGGAGGTGTCGGCGAACGGTTTCATGGACGGAACCCGGAAGGCGTTGTTGATCAGCACATCGACCTTGCCGAACTCCGCCATCGAGGCCGACACCAGATCGGCGACCTGCTGGTCATCGGTGATGTCGGTGCCGACCGCCAGGGCACGGCGACCGAGCCCGCGCACCTGTCCGGCGACGTCCTCCAACCGTTCGACGGTGCGGGCCGCCAGCACCAGATCGGCGCCCTCCTCGGCACATCGGCGTGCCAGCGTGGTGCCCAGCGCCGGACCCACACCACTGATGACCACGACCTTGTCGGTCAGCAATCCCATGATCAACCCACCATTCTTTCGCCGATCAGCTTCTGGCGCAGTGCGATCCGCGCCCGCCAGTCCTCATCGGAGATCCTGTTCGATTCGTAGTACGGCAGCACGCCGGCGACGTCCGCCACGTCGATGATCTCGACCGTCGGACCGTCCGCCTCGGTCAGCTCCCGGGAAACCCGCTGCCAGCGGAACTGCAGATACCCCTTGCCGTGGCCGAGCGTCTCGCACCAGTTCGTCACACCGGGGTTGGCATCGGACACCACGATCCGGATCTTGCCGTCCGGATCCGCCTGGGCCTGAGTACCGTTGAGCGAGGTCTGGTGGTTGATGTAGTCCAGCGAGATGTACCACAGGCTGCCCAGCTGGAACCCCAGGTAGGGCGCATCGCTGACCGGCAGCGTGATGACCATCGCCTGCTGCGGGCCGAGATCGAAGTGCCCGACCGAGGAGTACTGGGTGGCCAGGCCGCCCGGGGTGAGCCGCGGCGCGGTCAGGGTGTTGACCGGCAGGTTGTCGTAGAACCACTTGGGAAACTGCAGCCAGGTCTTGACCCGCTGCACCAGTTGCTTCGCCGCGACCGCGTAACGCTTCTCGATCAGTTCCCTGGTCAATGCCGGCGGTGCGGTGCCCGCGGTGTCGGTCCGCGCGATGGCGAAGGTCCCGCGTTGCGCGGCCCAGTCGTTGTAGACCTCGCGGATGACCAGCTGCGCGGGTTTGTCCGGGGTGAACCGCCATTCGAAGGTACCGTCCGCGGCGATGTCGAGCTTGCGATCGTCGAACGCGGTCTCACTGTCGGGTACCACCTCGTCGGTGTACTCCCCGCCGATCAGTTGGAAGCTGACATCGGTGGTGGTGCCGCGGGTGCCGGTCACCACGTACTCGTGACCGGGCTGTACCCGGGTGCCGAAGTACATGGTGTCCGGGTTGTCCAGGGCCATCTTGGTGAACGGCCCGGTCCCGCTGTGCAGGAAGGGGTGGTCCCGGTCGTAATCGAAGGCGACGTGGGTGCACGCCGCGATGCAGCCGGCCAGGTACTGCAGGCCCTCCAGCAGGTCGGCCTCGGACTCGATGAACGGCGCCTCGGTGACCAGACGTTCGGCCTCGGCGATGGCGTCCGCCAATGGCTGTGAATACATCGGCTTCCATTCTCTCGGTCCACTATTGGACCGAAGTGGTAGAGTTTCCGACCTGAGACTAGAACGCGTTCTAATTCGCGTCAATGCTGCGAGCGGAGGTCATGGGGTGCCGGCACCAGATCGAGCGTCCCCACCCACCGCCCGGGTGTTGACCATCCTGGACTTCCTGAGCCGATATCCACACGACCGGTTCGGGCTCTCAGAGCTGGCCCGCCGCGTCGATCTGAGCAAGCCGACCTGTCTGGGCATCCTCACCACGCTCACCGATGCCGGCTATCTGCTGCGCGACACCGACTCCAAGACCTACCGACTCGGGCCCGCGCTCATCTCGCTCGGGCACATCGCCCAGGAATCACTGCGGGTCAGCCCGGCCGCCCGCGATGAGTTGCGCAGGCTCTCCGAGCAGTTCGAGGCGACCGCGGCGCTGTCGGCCGTCGTGGACGACCGCATCACCCTGCTGGAACTCGTGGCGCCACCGGGCGCACCGGTCGGCGTGCGGGTCGGGCAGAGCTACCCCTTCGCCCCGCCCGTGGGGCTGATGTTCGTGCTGTGGGACGACGCCGCGGTCCGGCACTGGCTGCAGAAGGAGCCGACCATCCCGCTGCGCACCGACGGCGACCGCCTGGACCGGGTGATCGCCGAATGCCGCCGCGCCGGATATCTGGTCGAGCGGATGACCCCCGGGGGTCGTCGGCTGTATGCGCTGATGGCCGGGATGTCCAACACGCTGCCCGACGAACTGCGAGCCCTGCTGGGCGAACTGGTGTCCGATATCGGGGAGCGGGTCTACCTGCGCGACGAGGCCGACGCCGACCGGCGTCACGACGTCAGCGTCATCGCAGCACCGGTCTACGACCATCACCGGCGTCAGGTCATGGTCGCCACCATGCAGATCGGGGCGGCGCTCACCGACGACGAGATCAGCCGGCGCGCGCAGGCGTTGATCCAGACCGCGGACGCCGTGACCCGACTCCTCGGCGGGGTCAAGGCGGCCCGGTCGTAGTCACTTCAGCAGGGCGCGCGCCATCACCATCCGCTGAACCTGGTTGGTGCCCTCATAGATCTGGGTGATCTTGGCATCCCGCATGAACCGTTCCACCGGGAAATCGGTGGTGTAGCCGTAGCCGCCGAACAACTGCACCGCATCGGTGGTGACCTGCATAGCGACATCGGAGGCGAAGCACTTGGACGCCGAGGCAAGGAAACTCAGCCGGGCGTCGCCCCGCTCGGCCGCCATCGCGGCTTCGTAGACCATCAGCCGGGCGGCCTCGACCTTCATCGCCATATCGGCCAGCATGAACTGGGTGTTCTGGAAATCGGCGATCGCCTTGCCGAATTGGTTGCGCTCCTTGGTGTAGGCGACCGCGGCATCCAATGCACCCTGCGCGATAACGACGGCCTGGGCCCCGACCGCAGGGCGGGTGATGTCCAGCGTCGCCAGGGCTGTCTTGAAGCCGGTGCCCGGCTCGCCGATGATCCGGTCGCCCGGGATCCGGCAGTTCTCGAAATACAGCTCGGTGGTCGGCGAGCCCCGCAGCCCCATCTTGCGTTCCTTGGGTCCCACGGTGAATCCGGCGTCGTCGCGGTGCACGATGAACGCCGAGATGCCGTTGGCGCCCTTGTCCGGATCGGTCACCGCCATCACGGTGTACCACGTGGATTCACCACCATTGGTGATGAAGCACTTGGTGCCGTTGAGCACCCAGCCATCCCCGTCGGGGACCGCCCGCGTCCGCATGGCCGCGGCATCGCTGCCGGCCTCGCGTTCGGTCAGCGCGTAGGAGGCCATCGCTTCACCGGCGGCGATCGAGGGCAGCACCTGCTTCTTGAGCTCCTCGGACCCGCGCAGCAACAGCCCCGTGGTAGCCAGCTTGTTGCCGATCGGCAGCATCGACGAGGTCGCGCACACCCGGGCCACTTCCTCGATGACGATCGCCTGTGACACCGCGTCCGCGCCCTCGCCGCCGTACTCCTGCGGGATGTGCAGCGCCGCGAAACCCGCTGCCTGAAGCGCGGTCACCGCCTCACGGGGATAGCGGGGCGACTGGTCGACATCGGCGGCGTGCGGCGCGATCTGCTTGGCACACAGGTCGCGTATCGCCTCGCGCAGCTGGTTGTGTTCGTCGGTCACCGAAGTTTGCCTTTCACGAGCTTTCCGGTCGGGGTGCGCGGCAGTTCCTCGATGAACTCCACCTCCCGCGGCGCCTTGTAGTGCGCGATGCGCGACCGGGTGTGCTCAATCAGTTCTTGTGCCAGCTCGTCACTTTCGCATACGCCCTCGGCGAGCTGAACAACGGCCTTGACCCGCTCCCCCATCTCCGGGTCGGGCACGCCGATGACCGCGACATCGAGCACCGCGGGATGCAGCGCGAGCGCGTTCTCCGCTTCCTGCGGGTAGATGTTGACCCCACCGGAGATGATCATGAACGACTTGCGATCCGCCAGATACAGATACCCGTCCGCATCGACGCGGCCGAGATCGCCGACCGTGGTCCAGGTCGGATGATCGGGGTGCTGAGCGCCGGCGGTCTTCTCCGGGTCGTTGAGATAGCGGAACGGCAGTGCGTCGCGTTCGAAGTAGACGGTGCCCACCTCACCGACCGGTGACTCGAGCCCGTCGTCATCGCAGATGTGCAGCACGCCGAGCACGCTGCGGCCGACCGAACCCGGATGGGCGAGCCAGTCCGGGCTGTCGATGAACGTCATCCCGTGCGCTTCGGTGGAGCTGTAGTACTCGTAGATGATCGGGCCCAGCCAGTCGATCATGGCCTGCTTCGCATCGACCGGGCAGGGCGCGGCGGCATGAATGACAGCCCGCAGACTGGACAGGTCGTGCCGGGTACGGATGTCCGCGTCGAGCTTGAGCAGCCGGATGAACATGGTCGGCACCATCTGGGTGACGGTGACCCGATACCGCTCGATGTGTGCCAGGGTTGCGGTCGCATCGAATCGCTTGGCCAGCACCACGGTTCCGCCGAGCGCGTGCACCATCGAGCACCAGCGCAGCGGGGCGGCGTGGTAGATCGGCGCCGGAGAGTAGTAGATGTCGGATCCGTCGATACCGTACAGCGCCTTCGCGATCGCGACGATCGGATCTCCCGGTTCCTCGACGCTGCGCCCCGGCAGCTCCGGCTGAATCCCCTTGGGAAAACCCGTGGTTCCCGAGGAGTACAGCATCACTGCCCCGCACGGCTGTTCGGTCAGCCGTGGGCCCGCCATTGCCAGGGCCTCCTCGAAGCAGCCATGACCCTCGATGTCGCCGCCGAAGGCCAGCCGCAGCGGCAGACCCGCGCCCACCGGTGCTGCCAGCTCAGACAACGCCGCGGACGCGATCAGCGCGCGGGCACCGGAGTCGGAGACGATGTAGCCGGCCTCGTCGGCGGTGAGGTGATGGTTGATCGCGGTGATGTACAACCCGGAACGCAGTGCCGCCCACAACACCACCAGCGCTTCCGGGGCGTTGTCGGACAGCAGTGCCACGACGTCACCGGGGCGCAGTCCCGCGTCGTGCAGCACGCGGGCCAGCGCCGCGGAGTCGTCGTCGAGTTGCCGGTAGCTCAGTCGGCGGCCGGTCTCGGCGACGATCACCGCGGGGCGGTCGGGGGCGGTCTGGGCGTGGGTACCCGGATACATGGTGCCTTTCCGTGCTTTTCGGTCAGTCGGCCAGGGCGGCCGACACGACGACGGCGTAGGCGCGCTTGCGGCGGTCGTTGGTCAGGTCGACATGGACGAACTTGGCCTCGGTGTACTCGTCGAGGGCGTCGGGCCCCAACTCACGTCCCAGGCCGCTCTGCTTCACCCCACCGAACGGGTACATCGCGTTGACCATGTGCCAGTCATTGATCCACACGGTGCCCGACTCCAGCCGGCGGGCGATCTGCAGGGCACGGCCGTTGTCGGTGCTCCATACCCCCGCCGACAGCCCGTACTCGCTGTCGTTGGCGATCGCGACGGCGTCGTCGTCATCGGCGAACGGGATCACCACCAGGACCGGGCCGAAGATCTCCTCACGGGCGATCCGCATCTGATTGGTCGCATCGGTGAGGATGGTCGCGGGTACCCAATGTCCGTCGGCCAATGCCGGATCCGTCGGGATGCTGCCCTGAAAGGCAATCCGGCAGCCCTCCTCCTGCCCGAGCGCGATGTACTTCTCCACCCGCGCTTTCTGCTTGGCCGACACCAGCGGGCCCAGATCGGTGGCCGGGCTCATCGGGTCGCCCATCACCAGGGTCTGCGCGCGGGCCACCAGTCGGTCGACGAACTCATCGTGGATGGACTCGTGCACCAGCAGCCGGGTACCCGATTCGCAGGCCTGCCCGCTCATCATCAGGAAGGCGAACAGCGACCCGTCCACGGCGGTGTCGAAGTCGGCGTCCTCGAGCACGATGTTGGCGCCCTTACCGCCCAATTCCAGGGTGACCTTCTTGACATTTTCGGCCGCAGCCCGCATGACCGATTTGCCGACCTCGGTCGATCCGGTGAACGCGATCTTGCGGACATCGGGATGCTCGGCCAACCGCGCCCCGACCACCGGGCCCGGTCCGGTCACCACGTTGAGCACACCCGGGGGCAGTCCGACTTCGTCTGCGGCGCGGGCGAGTTCGAGCAGGGTCAGCGGGGTCTGGTCGTCCGGTTTGAGCACCAGCGTGTTGCCCGCGGCCAGCGCCGGGCCCAGCTTCCACACCGCCAGCAGCAGCGGGAAGTTCCACGGGATGATGCCCGCGCACACCCCGACGGGTTCCCGGATGGTCATCCCCGATGCCAGCGTCGGCGCCTCGATCAGCGGCCCGGTGGTCTGGAACTCGTAGCTGCGCGCCAGCGACGCGAAATACTTCAGATTCGCGATGGCGTAGCCGATCAGGAACGCGCCCGCACCCCGCAGCGTCGCGCCGTTCTCGGCCACCTGCAGTGCGGTGAGCGCGTCGGCGCGGGCCGCCAGATTGTCGGCGATCGCGTCGAGGACGTCGGCGCGCTGCTGCGGCGGCGTGTTGCGCCACACCCCGGACTCATGGGCGGTCTTGGCCGCGGCCACCGCGGCATCCGCGGTCGTCTCGTCGCCGTAGGCCACGGTGGCGACCAGTTCACCGGTGGCCGGGCTGTGTACCTCGATCGACTCGTCGGCGTTGCGCCACGCGCCATCGATGTACATCCGGTAGTGCGGAGCTGCACTCATGCTGTACCTGTCCTCATCTCTGTCATCTCACGTTGGAAGCGGCCGATCCGGGCCGGCCCGGGTAGATAGCCCACCGTCCAGCGGTTCCAGCCGGTGTCGAGCCGCTGCAGTCGGTTCACCCGGAAGTCCCTGACGAAGTCGCCGCGGTCGGCGGCGACGGTCAGCACGCGCTCTCGAAGTTCGTCCACCACTGCCGCTTTCGGCATCGAGCTGGGTAGGTAGAACTCGAAGGACTGCCAGGCGTCCATTCTCAGAACCTGATCACTCCGCGCAGGTTGCGCCCGTTGTGCATGTCCTCATAGCCCTGGTTGATCTCGTCGAGGGTGTACTCGCGGGTGATCAACTCGTCGAGTTTGATGCGGCCCGCCTGGTAGAGCTCGAGCATCCGCGGGATGTCCAGGCGCGGGTTCGAGGAGCCGAAAAGGCATCCCCTGACCTGCTTCTCGTAGAGGGTCAGATCGAACAGCGACATGTCCACGGTCATGTCCGTGGGATGCGGGATGGCGGTCATCACCACCCGGCCACGCTTACCGACCAGGCTCAGCGCCTGCGCCACATACGCGCCCTCGCCGCTGTCGGTGGTGACCACGCAGACGTCGGCCATGGTGCCGCGGGTGATGTCGGTGATCAGCGCCTGCGCCTCGGCGACATCGGCCGCGGCGTGGGTGGCGCCGAACTCGAAGGACCGCTCACGCTTGTAGGCAACGGGATCCAGGGCGATCACGTGCCGGGCGCCGGCCAGTGCCGCGCCCTGCACCGCGTTGATGCCGAGCCCCCCGACACCCATCACCACCACGGTGTCGCCGTCGCGGGCCTCGCCGGTGCGCACCGCGGCGCCGTAGCCGGTGGTGACGCCGCAACCGACCAGGGCGGCCTTGTCCAGCGGAATGTCCTTGTCCACCTTGACCACCGAGGCGATCGGTACGACGGTGTACTCGGAGAAGGTGCCCAGCACACACATCTGACCGATGTCTTCGCCACGGCCGTGGAACCTGAAGGTGCCGTCGAGTTGCGGACCCGCGACGATGGCCGCGCCGTACACGCACAGGTTGCTGCGCCCACGCGCACACTCGGTGCAGCGACCGCAGGCGGGGATGAAGCTGAGCACCACGTGGTCGCCGACCTCGACCTCGGTGACACCCGGGCCCACCTCGGCGACCACACCGGCGCCCTCGTGACCGCCGACCACCGGCAGGTTCATCGGCATGTCCCCGGTGACCAGGTGGTCATCGGAATGGCACAGCCCGCTGGCGGTCAGCTTGACCAGCACCTCCTGGGCCTTGGGCGGGTCGAGTTCGAGTTCGGTGACCTCCCACTTCTGGTTCAGGCCCCACAGCACAGCGGCTTTGGTCTTCATGCGTTCTACTTCCCTTCCGGGGTCCAGGTGGCGGGCAGGCTGTTGATGCCGTTGATGAAGTTGGCGACCTGGAATTTGGGGTCGGTCGCGGTGATGTCGGGGATGCGGGTGTAGACCTCGGTCAGCAGCGAGCGCAGCATGGTGCGGGCCAGCGCGGCACCGAGGCAGAAGTGCGGGCCGCCACCGCCGAATGCCAGGTGCGGGTTGGACTTCCGTTCGATGTCGAACGTGAACGGGTCCTCGAACACGTCCTCGTCGCGGTTGGCCGAGCTGTACCACAGCACCACCTTGTCGCCGGCCTTGATCTCCTTGCCACCCAACCTGACGTCCTGGGTCGCGGTGCGCCGCATGTGGATCAGCGGCGAGGCCCAGCGCAGTGCCTCCTCGACCGCGCCATCGACCCGCCCCTCGACATCGGCGACCAGCAGGTCCCGCTGGTCGGGGTGCTGGGAGAACGCGTAGATCGCCTGTGCCGAGGCGTGTCTGGTGGTGTCGTTGGCCGCAACCGCCAGCAGCGTGAAGAACGCCTTGAGTTCATCGTCGGTCATCTTGACGCCGTCGAACTCGGCCTGCACCATCCAGGACAGCAGATCGTCGCCCGGGTTGGCGCGGCGTTCGGGAGCCAGTTCGGCCACCGTCTGGTGCAGATCCATCACCGCTCCGGCGAACAGTTCCAGGGCGGTGCGGTCACCGCGCACCTCCGGATCGGTCCAGCCCAGGGTGCGCTGGGCGGCGTTGATGGTCCGCTCGTAGGTTTCGCCGGGCGGCAGACCGAAGAAGCTGCCGAAGATGCGGCCCGGCAGTTTCACCGAGACCAGTTCGACGAAGTCGCCCTCCCCCAGGCCCGACATCTCGGTGACCAGGTCGCGGGCGTGCTGTTGGATCCAGTCCTGCAGGCGGCGCATATTGCGCGGCTTGAAGGCGTCCAGGGTGATCCCGCGCAGCTGGGTGTGGCGCGGCGCGTCCATCGCGATGAACGACTGCGACATCATCAGGATCTCCTGCGGGAAGTCCTCCATGGTGATGCCCTGCTCCGAGGAGAAGATCTCGGGATGGCGGCTGGCGTAGCGGATGTCCTCGTGCTTGGTCAGCGACCAGAAGCCCTTGAGGTTCTGTTCGGGCGGCAGCAGGTCGGAGTCGGCGGGCCGGCTCCAGGCCACCGGGTTCTCCCGGCGCAGCACCGCGAAGGCGGCATCCCGTTCGGCCGGCGGTTTGGCCCAGAACTCCCGGTCGGCCAGGTCGATGTCACCGTGGGTGGTCGCGGGGAACGACTCGGGGATCGTTGCGGTCATCAGGCGTGTGTGTCCTTTCGGCATCGCCCGCCGGCCTGTGGTGCAGGTCACGCGGCGGTTGTCGCCCAGTTTTGGTCACCGCGACACCCGATGGGGACGTCGCGTGGGCCAACGTCGGCCCGCGCGGGCCACGTCCACGGCCCTCTTGGTCCTCCCGGGAACTCAGCCGACCGGGACCGTGAACGACGCCGTCAGTCCGCCTTCCTCGCGGGCGCGGAACTGCAGCGTCCCGCCGAGGGCGTCGATGATCTGCTGCACGATCCACAGGCCCAGGCCCGCGGTGCCGCGCCGGTCGGACAGGCTGACGAACTTGCCGGTCAGCTCACCGAGTGCGTGCTCGGGCACGCCCGGGCCACGGTCACCCACCTCGCAGTGCAGGTGATCGTCGAGGCGCTCGCACACGACGTCGATTGGCCGGTCGCGACCGTGCCGGGCGGCGTTCTCCAACAGGTTGGTCAGTACGCGGCGCAGTCCCTGCGCGTCGATCTGGATGGTCGAGACATCACCTCTGACGGTGACCCGCAGCCGGGGCGGCCGCAGGCCGACGGCGTCACCGGCCTCGGCGATCAGGTCGGCGACGTTCACCCGGCGCACCCGCCCGGTGGAGAACGCCGGCCGCCGCGACAGGTTGACGTCGGACAGCGCGTCGAGCATGTCGGCGAGGTGGCGAGAGTGCCGCCGGACGAGCTGGCTCGCCGCGGCATCATCGGACGCCGGGTCAGACGCGGTGAGCGCGTCCAAAGAGGCCACCGGCGTGCGGAATTCGTGCAACAGCACCTTCAACCCCTCCTGCTGGGCCTCATACGAGCGCAGCAACCGGGCACGCAGGTCGCGCTCCTCTTCGGCGGCCGCATGCTCGGCCTCGGCTTCCACCAGGGCGCGCACGCGGGACTGGTGCTCGCGTTCGAGCAGCCGGGACAACCCACCGCTCATCACGGCGATGAACACCACGTACAACGCCCCCCACAGACCCAGCACCCACGGCGCCAGCGCCGCATGGGTCGAATCGACGGTCAGCACCACCGCCAGGTAACCGGCACCCACCATCGCGGACAGCAGCAGGCATCGGCGCAGCGGCAACCGGGCCGCCGAGGCGATCACGACCAGCGCGAGGACCGAGGCCACCGGGCTCGCCGCCCCTCCGGTCAAGCCGATCAGCGCCAGCGTGAACGCCGTGTCCAGCGCGGACACCAACCACGCGAACCGGGTCCGGCGCACCTCGTACCGGGGCAGGGCCATCAACACCGCGGCATACAGCAGCGCCGCCGCCAGGACCGCAGCGGTGCCGGCGGCATGCGCGCTCATCCAGTCCGGGCCGACCGCGACCAGCACCGCGATCGACACCACGACCGCGACCCGGACCGCGACGACGACCCGGGCCAGACCGTAGCCGTCCAACGCCGCATCCGACGGCAACCTGTTCACGCGCCCGACCCTAGACATTCGGCGCCGGACCCGGTGCCGGGATCACTATCATCTCCTCGGGTGAACCCGAGGCCGGACCGAAAGCCGTACGTCGTCGTCATCATCGATGACCACGAGTTGTTCGCCGAGGGGTTGGAGCTGCTGCTGACCCGCGACTGGGGCGAGAAGTTCGTGATCGGCGGCCGCACCACCTTTGTCGAGGAAGCGGCCGAACTGGTGGCCTCGTGCAACGCCGACCTGGCGATCGTGGATCTGTCCATGCCGCCGCTCGGCGGCGTGGCGGCCATCCGGCACATCAAGGCGCGCCATCCCGGCACCCGGATTCTGGCGTTGTCGGGGACCGAGGACCAGGAGCTGGCCGAGGAGGCGCTGCGCGCCGGGGCGGACGGGTTCCTGTCCAAGACCGTGCGACCGGATGCGCTGGCCGAGCCGCTGGCCACCATCGCGGCCGGTCTGCGGGTGGTCGATCCGGGCCTGCTGGACACGCTGCTGTCCAGCACCCGCAAGCCGGCCGCGGCGATCCTGGACTCCCTGACCCCGGCCGATCTGACGCTGTGGACGCTGCTGTCGACAGGCATGGAGACCGTCGACATCGCGAACCGGATGCTGGTGTCCGAACGCACCGCCAAACGCATGGTGGCCGCACTGCTCAACAAGCTCGGTGTGAGCAATCGAATCGCCGCCGCGGCGCTGGCCGGTCGCAGCGGCATCCTCGACGACTGATGCTCAGCTGACCGACAGCGCCTGCGCCGGGCACATGGCGGCGGCGCGGACCACCGCATCACGCTCCTGCTCGGGCGGATCCTGGTCGAGCACGACGACATGGTCGGCGTCGTCGGGGAGATCGAACACCTCGGGTGCGGCCATCAGGCACTGTCCGTGCCCCTCGCACAGCGTCACATCGACATCGATACGCATGGTTCCTCCTGCTCTGTCCGCCCCGAGTATCGGGTTCTGACCGGGCGGGCGAACCGGGCTACGCGCGCCAAACCTGGCCTGTACGGGCCAGGTTGAGCTCAGCTGACCGCGGCCAGCGCGAACGGCAGCACGTCACCGGCGCCCGCGGCGCGGACCATCCGGGCGGCCATCGTCATCGTCCAACCGGTATCGATGATGTCGTCGACCAGCAGCACAGTGGCGTCCTGCATCCCGGCCGGCCGCTCCCAGGCGCCGTGCAGCGCGGCCACCCGGTAGGCCGAGTTGGCCGCGGCCACCGGCCGGTGTTCGGGCGAATAGTGCAGCACGCCAAGGTTGTCGAGTCGGCCCACCTCGGCCAGCCGGGCCGCCAGGGACCCGATCAGGATCGGGTGAGTGACCGAGTCCAGGGCCAGCACCGCCGTGGGCCGGTGCGCCCAGTCCCAGGCCTTCAGCACCGCGACGGCCGCACCGACCACGTCCTCGGAGACCTCGGCATCGGGTTCGGTCAACTGCTTGCGCAGCCGGGCGCCCCAGCCCAGATCGGTCAGCCGGCCGATGACCCGGCCGGGCGACGGACCGTCGTTGATCCGACCGCTGAGGTCGATGCCCAGCTTGCTCAGGCCCGACGGCCACTGCTTGCGCGCAGTGACCTCCACACCCGGGCGCATCAGCCGTTCCCGGGTGGCCTCGGCCTCGCCCGCGTCGACGTCGGCGCGGTACTGGGGCCCGGCACAGTTGTCACATCGCCCACAGGGTTGCGGCCCGAGTTCCGGGTCGTCGAGTTGCTTGCGCAGGAAAGACATCCGGCATTCGGTGGTGCTCTGGTAGTCGAGCATGGCCTGCTGCTCGCGGTTGCGGGCCTCTTCCAGGCGACGGTAGCGGGGTTCGTCGTAGACCCAGGGTTGACCGGTCCCGATCCAGCCACCCTTGACGCGGCGCACCGCGCCGTCGACGTCGAGCACCTTGAGCACCATCTCCAGCCGTGACCGGTTGAGGTCCACCAACGGCTCCAGCGCCGCGGTCGACTGCACGCGGTCGAGATCCAGCGCGTCGATCACCTTGCGCACCAAGGCTTCCGACGGGAACGCCACCGATGCGAAGTAGCGCCACACCTCGGCGTCCTCGCGACCGGGCAGCAGGATCACCTCGGCGCTGTCGGTCGAGCGCCCGGCACGGCCCACCTGCTGGTAGTAGGCGATCGGCGAGGACGGGGCACCCAGGTGCACGACGAAGCCGAGGTCCGGTTTGTCGAACCCCATGCCCAGCGCCGAGGTGGCGATCAGGGCCTTTACCCGGTTGTGGATCAGATCCTCTTCCAGCTGCTCCCGTTCGGCGGCTTCGGTGCCGCCGGTGTAGGCCGCGACGGTGTGGCCCTGTTCACGCAGCAGCGCCGCGATGTCGTTGGCCTGCGCAACGGTGAGGGTGTAGACGATGCCCGATCCGGGAAGCGAATCGATATGCGCGGCAAGCCAGGCCGCACGTTGCGCCGGGCCGCCGGCCTGCACCACCGACAGCCGCAGCGACTCCCGGTCCAGGCCGCCGCGCAGCACCAGCGTGTCCGCCCCGCCACCCGGCACATCGTCCGCCCCGCCACCCGGCACATCGTCGGCACCGCCGACACCCAATTGCGCGGCAACGTCGGCGACCACCCGGTCGTTGGCGGTCGCGGTGGTGGCCAGCACCGGGATCCCCTCACCCAGTTCGGCGATGAGGGTGCGGATGCGCCGGTAGTCCGGCCGGAAGTCATGTCCCCAGTCCGAGACGCAGTGCGCCTCGTCGACCACCACCAGGCCGGCATCGGCGGCCAGGGCGGGCAACACCGCATCGCGAAAGTCGGGGTTGTTCAACCGTTCCGGGCTGACCAACAGCACGTCCAGTTCGCCGGCGTTGACCCGTCGGTGCACGGTGTCCCACTCGGTGACATTGCTGGAGTTGATGGTGGCGGCGTGCACACCCGCCCGTTCGGCGGCGGCCACCTGGTTGCGCATCAGCGCCAGCAACGGCGACACGATGACGGTCGGCCCGCGCCCCGCCGCCCGCAACAGTTTCGCGGCGATGAAGTACACCGCGGACTTACCCCAGCCGGTGCGCTGGACGACGAGCGCCCGGCGGCGATGCACCACCAGCGCCTCGATCGCGATCCACTGATCGTCACGCAGAACGGCCTGCGGCCCGGCCAGCTGTTCGAGGATCGCCTGTGCGTCAGCTCGGGTCACCACCATCCCGCGAGTGTATGCAGACACCTGTGTGCCCCGGTCACCTGCACTCGGTGACCGGGGCACACAGGTCCTTGTCTCAGGCGTATCCGAGCGCGAGGTTCTCGGCTCTGATCCGGACCCGTAACACCGCCGCGTTGGCGATGGTGAACACGATGGCGGTCAACCACGCCGAATGCACCAGGGGGAGCGCCACCACCTCCGCGGCGACCGCGGAGTAGTTCGGGTGATGTATCCAGCGGTAGGGGCCGCTGCGCACCAGATCGGCGCCGGGCACGATGATGAGCCTCGGATTCCAGTGCTTGCCGAGCGTGGTCACGCACCACCAACGGACCACGGTGCTTGCCACCACCACGGCCACCATCGGCCAGCCCAGCGCGGGGATGAACGGGCGGTGCGCGACGGCGACTTCGGCGATACACGACAGCAGCAGCGCGGTGTGCATCCCGACCATCACCGGGTAGTGCCCCCGGCCGAACTCCCGGCCCCCGCGGGCGAAGGACCAGTCGGCGTTTCGGCGCGAGACGGCCAGCTCGGCCAACCGCTCGACGCCGATCAGCAGGATGAACAGGTAATACATCGTCGTACCTACCAGCCCAGTAGGACGAGTTCGAAGCTGAATCCGGGTCCCATGGCCAGCAGCAGGCCCGTCGATCCACGGGCCGGCGGCTCGGTCAGCGTGCGGTCGAGCACGTCCAGTACGGATGCGGACGAGATGTTGCCGTTGTCGCGCATGGACTCCCAGCTGTGCCGGAATTCACCGGCGGGGACCTCGAGGGCCTCCGATATCGCCTCGAGCACCTTGGGTCCGCCGGGGTGACACACCCAGGTGGACACGTCGGCCGTCGTCAGACCATGGTCGGCCAGGAAGTCGGTGACCTCGACTCCGAGGTGATCCGATGCCATCCGGGGGACGTCGCGCGACATCACCAACTGAAACCCGCTCGCGCTGACGTTCCAGCCCATCACGTCGACGGTATCGGGGAAGAGCCTGCTGCGGGTGTCCAGGACCCGCGGTCTGCCGATCATGTTGGGTCCGGACGGAATTCGATGCGCACCGGTGGCCACCACGGCACCGGCGCCGTCACCGAACAGGCACAGCCCGATCAGCGCCGGAATGGAGGTGTCGTCGCGCTGCAGGGTCAGCGAACACAGCTCCACCGACAGCAGCAGTGCCACATGGTCGGGGAAGCCACGCAGGTAGTCATGCACCCGGGCCAGGCCGGCGGCACCGGCGACGCAGCCGAGACCGAACAGCGGGAGCCGCTTGACGTCGGGCCGCAGTCCCAGCCGGGAGGCGATCCGGGCGTCGATGGTCGGCACCGCGACACCTGTACTCGACACCGCAATGACGGCGTCGACGTCCTCTGGCTGCAGATGGGCATCGTCGAGGGCGGCCCGCGCGGCGCGTTCACCGAGGTCGGTCGCGACCTGCAGGTAGGCCTCGTTCGCCTCGGTGAAGCCCGACAGCGTCGGGTAGCGGTCGAGTGGGAGCGCGAGGCTGCGGGTCTGCACCCCGCTGGTACTCGCGAACCGGATGAACGCCGGGTCGACGATGGTGCTGAGTTCGCGCACCACCTCGTCCTGCGAGTACCGGTGCGGTGTCAGCGCCACCCCGGTTCCGGCGATATGTGGGGCACCCGGACGCGGGTCGCGCAGGGTGTCGATGAACGGGTTTTCCGATGTATCTGTCATGCGGGTTGAAACGCGGCAAATGGTCGACAAGTTCAGCGGAAATCGCCATTTGTGAGATACCTCGCCAATTCACTTCATATTTACCATATTGCGCTATAACCGCAGTTCATCGGGCATTTCTGGGAATGCACACAGGATCGAATCACCATTATCGGCGACTTCCCAGAAATGGCCCGATATCTGGTCATCACGTATGGTCACGCTGATGGTTCGCCGATAGGAAGCGCCCGCCCGCCCCGGACCGGGCCCCGCCGGCGGCGGGTAGATTCGACAGGATGGAAAAGAAGGTCGACGCCGGCGCTCTGACCGGGGTTTCGGAAACCGCGTTGCTGACGCTCAACGGCCGGGCACACCAGGCCCGCCACCCCGACGCCATCATCGACGACCCGATGGCCATTCGACTCGTCGATGCGATCGACTTCGATTTCGACAAGTTCGGCCGGCGGGGCCAGGAGATGGCGGTGCGCTCGCTGGCCTTCGACCGGGCCGCCACGGCCTATCTGTCGACGCACCCTTCGGCCACCGTGGTCGCGCTGGCCGAGGGTTTCCAGACCAGCTTCTGGCGGCTCAGCAGTGCGCTGCCCGAGGCAGATTTCCGCTGGCTGACCGTCGATTTCGAGCCCATAATCGAGCTCCGGCAACGGTTGTTGCCCTCATCGCCACGGATCACCAACCTGGCCCAGTCGGCGCTGGACTATTCCTGGATGGACCGGGTGGACACCGGCAACGGGGTGTTCATCACCGCCGAAGGCCTGTTGATGTACCTGCAGCCCGACGAGGCGATGGGCCTGATCACCGAGTGCGCCAAGCGTTTTCCCGGCGGGCAGATGGTCTTCGACCTGCCGCCGACCCTGGTCAAGAAGTTCGCCCCGAAGGGGATGCGTGCGACCCGCAGGTACCGGGTGCCCCCGATGCCGTTCAGTCTGTCGCCGAAACAGCTGGCCGGTCTGGTCGGCACCGTCCCCGGCATCCGGGCGGTGCACGATCTGCCGATGCCGCGGGGCCGGGGTCTGGTGTTCAACAAGCTGTTCCCGGCGTTCTGGCAGTTCCCGCCGACCAAGCAGATCCGCGGGGCTTACACGCTCCTGGAATTCGGCTGAACCCGGACCGAGCCCGACCTTGGGCCTCTTTCTGTGCAACGCCGCACGACGCCCGGAGGCACCCCTGCGCTTGGGACACCTGATGGGAGACATCCCGGCGCTGCTGCTCATCGTCCTGGTGCTGGCCGTCCTCGTCCGATCCGCCGGTCTGCGGCGGACCGTCGAGGACGTCAGCAACCAGGTCCTTCTCAGGCGTTGGCTTCTCCC
The DNA here is from genome assembly GCF_019456655.1 of Mycolicibacterium diernhoferi. NCBI lineage: Bacteria > Bacillati > Actinomycetota > Actinomycetes > Mycobacteriales > Mycobacteriaceae > Mycobacterium > Mycolicibacterium diernhoferi. The sequence continues at coordinate 5,362,374 of NZ_CP080332.1, forward strand.
CCGCGAGCGGGAGGTGCCCCCAGCTCGCGCTTGATCTCGAGCGCGATGTCGATGAGCTGGTCTTCCTGTCCGCCGATGAGCTTGCGCTGACCCGCCCGGTGCAGCAGCTGGTGAGCGGGCACGCCGTAGCGCTCGGACTGGCGGATGGCGTGCTTGAGGAAGCTGGAGTACACCCCGGAGTAGCCCATGATCAGTGCGTTGCGGTCCAGCAGGCACTCGGCGGGCATCGCCGGGGCGACCACCTCTTCGGCGGCGTCGGCGATGTCGAAGAAGTCGATCCCGGTCTTGACACCGATCTTGTCGAACACCCCGATCAGCGCCTCCACCGGAGCGTTGCCCGCACCGGCACCGAACCGGCGGCACGACCCGTCGATCTGCTTGGCGCCCGCGCGCACCGCCTCGATCGAGTTCGCCACTCCGAGACCGAGGTTCTCGTGGCCGTGGAAACCGACCTGGGCGTCGTCACCGAGTTCGGCCACCAGCGCCGCGACCCGGTCGGCGACCGCGTCGAGCACCAGCGCACCGGCCGAATCCACCACGTAGACGCACTGGCAGCCGGCGTCGGCCATGATGCGGGCCTGGGCGGCCAGCTTCTCCGGCGAGATCGTGTGGCTCATCATGAGGAAGCCGACCGTTTCCAACCCGAGTTCACGGGCCAGCCCGAAGTGCTGGATCGACACGTCGGCCTCGGTGCAGTGGGTGGCGATCCGGCAGATCTCGCCGCCGTTGTTCTGCGCCTCCTTGATGTCCTCCTTGGTGCCCACACCCGGCAGCATCAGGAAGGCGATCTTGGCTTCCTTCGCGGTCTCGGCCGCGAGCTTGATGAGTTCCTGCTCAGGGGTTTTGGAGAACCCGTAGTTGAAGCTCGATCCACCCAGCCCGTCACCGTGGGTGACCTCGATGACCGGCACTCCCGCGGTGTCCAGCGCCGCGACGATGGACCTGACTTCGTCCTTGGTGAACTGATGCCGCTTGTGATGGCTCCCGTCCCGCAGGGAGGTGTCGGTCATCCGGACGTCCCAGACGGGGTTGAAGAAAATCTCACCTGTGCCGCTCATGCCTGAGCTCCTCCTGCAGTTGCCGAAACTCGCTCTTTGGCGATTTCCTCGCCGACCTTCGTCGCCGCGGCGGTCATGATGTCCAGGTTGCCCGCGTACGGCGGCAGATAGTCACCGGCACCTTCGACCTCGACGAACGTGGTCACCACATGCTGACCGCCGTTGACCACCGACGGCTCGTCGAACTGCGGCTCGTTGAGCAGTCGGTAGCCGGGCACATAGGTCTGCACCTGCGCCACCACCTCTTTGATCGACGCGGTGATCGCCGCGTGATCGGCATCCTCGGGGATCGCACAGAAAATGGTGTCCCGCATGATCATCGGCGGGTCCGCCGGATTCAGGATGATGATCGCCTTACCCCTGCGCGCACCGCCGATGTGCTGAACTCCCGCGCTCGTGGTCTTGGTGAACTCATCGATATTGGCCCGCGTACCCGGGCCCGCCGACGCCGAGGACACCGACGCCACGATCTCGGCGTAGGGCACGTCCACAACACGCGACACGGCATAGACCATCGGGATGGTCGCCTGCCCGCCGCAGGTCACCATGTTCACGTTCGGCGCGTCCAGATGCGCCCGCAGATTCGCCGGCGGAATCACCCCCGGCCCAACGGCCGCCGGGGTCAGATCGATGGCCACGATCCCTGCTTCCTCGTACCGTGGTGCGGCATCCCGGTGCACGTAGGCACTGGTCGCCTCGAACACCACGTCGGGCTTCTCGGCCTGGTTGAGCAGCCAGTCCACCCCCTCGTGGCTGGTCTCCAACCCCAGCTTGCGGGCCCTCGCCAACCCCTCGGACTCCGGATCGATCCCGATCATCCAGCGCGGCTCCAGCCAGTCCGAGCGCAGCAACTTGTACAGCAGATCGGTACTGATATTTCCCGACCCCACGATGGCAACGGATAACTTATCGGCCATAACGGCTCCCTAATTTCGGTCGTGTCACTCGAAACTCAGTCGGACTGAACCTAGTCCGTCAAAATCTGCTACGAAATCGTCACCGGGACGCGCATCTATCGCACGCATGCACGCGCCCGGCAACACGATGTCGCCGGCCTTCAGTCGCACCCCGAACTGGTCGACCTTGCGGGCCAGCCACGCCACCGAGGTCACCGGGTTGCCCAGTACCGCGTCACTGCGGCCCTCGGCGACCACCTCACCGTTGCGCTTGAGCACCGCGTTGATGGCTTTTATGTCTATGTCCTTGGGGGACACCCGCTCCGGGCCCAGCACCCACCCGGCCGAGGACGCGTTGTCGGCGATCGTGTCGCACAACTTGATCTTCCAGTCGGTGATCCGGGTGTCGATCAACTCGATCGACGGTGCAAATGCGGCGGTCGCAGCCAGCACATCGTCCTCGGTGCACCCGGCACCGGGCAGATCGTCGGCCAGCACGAACCCGACCTCCACCTCGACCCGCGGGTACAGGAACCGGCCCGCCTCCACCGGGGTGTCCTCGAAGACCTCCATGTCGGCGAGCAGGTGGCCGTAGTCGGGTTCGTCGACGCCCATCATCTTCTGCATGGCCTCACTCGACAGACCCACCTTGTGCCCGATCACCCGCGCACCCTCGGCGACCCGCTGCCGGATGTTGATCAGCTGGATCTCGTAGGCATCGACCACGTCGATGTCGGGATACCGATCCGTCAGCGGGGTGGTCGGCACCCGGCTACGCTCCGCCTGCGCCAGATCGGCAGCAAGCTCGTCACGGACCTCGACACTGAGCATCTTGGTGAATTCCCCTCGTAATCTCATTAAGGCCTCGACCGGCACAGTTGCGGGCCTGTTGTCGAAAGGCACTGCAATTCTATAACGTGTTCTACATGACTGGACAGGAGTACGACGTCGTCGTGGTCGGCAGCGGCGCTGCCGGCATGGTCGCCGCCCTCACCGCTGCTCACCAGGGCCTCTCGACAGTAGTCGTAGAAAAGGCTCCACACTATGGCGGTTCCACTGCGCGGTCAGGTGGTGGCGTATGGATCCCGAACAACGAGATCCTCAAGCGTGACGGGGTCAAGGACACCGCCGAGGAGGCCCGCAGGTATCTGCACGCCATCATCGGCGACGTGGTGCCCGCGGAGAAGATCGACACCTACCTGGACCGCAGTCCGGAGATGTTGTCCTTCGTGCTCAAGCACTCCCCGCTGAAACTGTGCTGGGTGCCGGACTACTCCGACTACTACCCCGAGACCCCGGGCGGCAAGGCCACCGGGCGCTCGGTCGAGCCCAAGCCGTTCAACGCCAAGAAACTCGGCCCCGACGAGAAGGGCCTGGAGCCGCCGTACGGCAAGGTGCCGATGAACATGGTGGTCCTGCAGCAGGACTACGTGCGGCTCAACCAGCTCAAGCGGCACCCCCGGGGCGTGCTGCGCAGCATCAAGGTGGGCGTGCGTTCGGTGTGGGCCAACGCCACCGGTAAGAACCTGGTCGGCATGGGCCGGGCGCTCATCGCGCCGCTGCGCATCGGACTGCAGAAGGCGGGCGTACCGGTGCTGTTGAACACCGCGCTGACCGACCTGTACGTGGAGGACGGTGTCGTCCGCGGCATCTATGTGCGCAACACCGGTGACCCGGAATCGGCCGAACCGACCCTGATCCGGGCCCGCAAGGGCGTCATCCTGGGTTCCGGCGGGTTCGAGCACAACGAGCAGATGCGGGTGAAGTACCAGCGTGCACCGATCACCACCGAGTGGACCGTGGGCGCGGCCGCCAACACCGGTGACGGCATCCTGGCCGCGGAAAAGCTGGGCGCAGCACTGGAATTGATGGAGGATGCGTGGTGGGGCCCGACCGTCCCGCTGGTGGATTCGCCGTGGTTCGCGCTGTCGGAGCGCAACTCCCCCGGATCGATCATCGTCAACCTGTCCGCCAAGCGCTTCATGAACGAGTCGATGCCCTATGTGGAGGCCTGCCACCACATGTACGGCGGCCAGTACGGCCAGGGGCCCGGCCCGGGTGAGAACGTGCCGGCCTGGCTGATCTTCGACCAGCAGTACCGCGACCGCTACATCTTCGCGGGACTGCAGCCCGGACAACGCATTCCGAAGAAGTGGCTGGAGTCCGGCGTAGTCGTCAAGGCCGAAACCCTGGCCGAGCTCGCCGAGAAGACCGGGCTGAACGCAGATGCGCTCAAGGCGACCGTCGACCGGTTCAACGGCTTCGCCCGTTCCGGTGTCGACGAGGACTTCCACCGCGGCGACAGCGCCTACGACCGTTACTACGGCGACCCGACCAACAAACCCAACCCGAACCTGGGCGAGATCAAGCACGGCCCGTTCTACGCGGCCAAGATGGTGCCCGGCGATCTCGGCACCAAGGGTGGCGTCCGCACCGATATCCACGGCCGCGCGCTCCGCGACGACGACTCCGTGATCGAAGGGCTCTACGCCGCAGGTAACGTCAGCTCCCCGGTGATGGGTCATACCTATCCCGGCCCGGGCGGGACCATCGGCCCCGCCATGACATTCGGATACTTGGCCGCGCTCCATCTGGCAGGAAAGGCTTGACGTGCCCATCGACGCCGCCTTGGCACTCGCAGCAGATCTCGACCCCATCGAGTTCTCCTGGTCCAGCAGCGATATTCAGCTGTACCACCTCGGCCTCGGGGCCGGCGCGGACCCGATGGACGAGCGCGAGCTGCGGTACCTGACCGATAACACCCCGCAGGTGCTGCCGACCTTCGGCAATGTCGCGGCCAGTTTCCACATGACCGAGGCACCGACCGTGCAGTTCCCCGGCATCGACATCGAGCTGTCCAAGGTGCTGCACGCCAGTGAGGGTGTCACCGTTCCCGGCCCCATCCCGCCCAGCGGGAAAGGCTGGTCCAAGCAACGGTTCACCGAGATCTGGGACAAGGGCAAGGCCGCAGTCATCGTCAGCGAGACGACGGTGACCGACGAGTCCGGCACCGTGCTGTGGACGACCAAGCGCTCCATCTTCGCCCGCGGCGAGGGCGGTTTCGGCGGTGAACGCGGACCGTCCACCTCGGTCGAGCTGCCCGACCGCGCGCCGGACGCCGAGATCGCGCTGCCGACGCTGCCGCAACAGGCGCTGCTCTACCGGTTGTGTGGCGACCGTAATCCGCTGCACTCGGACCCCGCGTTCGCCAAGGCCGCGGGTTTCGACCGGCCCATCCTGCACGGTCTGTGCACCTACGGCATCGGCTGCAAGGCCATCGTCGACCACTTCCTCGACGGGGACGCCCTGCAGGTCGGGACCTATGGCGCCCGGTTCGCCGGCACCGTCATCCCCGGCGAGACGCTGCAGGCCAACATCTGGAAGCAGGACGGGAAGTACATCGGCGTGCTGACCGCGCCGTCACGGGACAACACCGTCGTGCTGTCGGGCGTGGAGCTGATACCGGCGTAAACGCATGAGGTGTCGAAGCACGAATTCGTACGCCTTCCACGCCACTACGCCGACCGCCAGGGCGATGACCGTCGCGACGACCAGTCGCAGATCCTGCAGCACGCCCGGGTGCCCCGCTCCGGACGCCGCAACAGAGGGCTGATCGACGAGCGGCGACTGTACCCGGTCCAGCAGGAAAAGGGTCAGTGGCTGAGTCAGGTAGATCAAGAGGGACGCACTGGCCAGGACGGCGGTGACGCGTCGCAGTCCGAAGGGAACCGGCAGTCGGGTGACCCAGATCAGCAGCAGCAGCCCGCAGGCTACGACCAGTTTTCGCCCATTGTCACCGTCGGAGAATCCCGGGAGCATGGCACCGCCGACGGCGGCGGCCGTCAACAGCAGCCGATGCCTGTACCGGGTCGTCCGCGCCGCTGCCCAGCCGAGCGCGAACAGCCACCCCGTCGCCACCGGGCGGTACAACTCCATCGGGCCGTCGCCGGCGATGGGCTCGAACCGCAGGAACAGACAGATTCCGAGGAGTCCGACGGCGAATCCGAACGGCCAGGCTCGTTCGAGCCTACGGGCTGCCGGGATCGACAACAGGACCGCCGACAAGACCAGCGCGAGAACCAGAACCTCGATGAACCAGTAGTTCCACACCGGGTCCCAGCCGTCAGGGCCGAGCTCCGGACCGTCCGGGGCGAAGAAGTGCTCGATGAGCAGGATGTTCCAGACCTGGTACTGACGGGTGATCACGTAGCCGGTGGCGATCACGAGTACCGACGGCACCGTGATCCGCGCGATCGACCGGACCAATGGGCGGATTCGCCCGCCCGCCGCGACCGCGTTGAGTTGAAACCGGGCGAAGCTGTACCCGGCGGCCGCGAGCAGGACATGCGCACCGCCGAACAGATGGCTCAGACCAACGTGATTGGCACACACCAGGACGATTGCCACCGCACGCAGGACGGTACTGAGCTCCTGCCACGCAAGGAGTCCACGCGGCCGGCCACGCGCCGTACGTTCGAGCTCGGCGACGGTCATCAGATACCAGTCCGTCGGTAGCGTTTCGAGCAGGTTCTCGAGTCGCCGTGAGGTTTCGACGAACGACAGCGAGTCACCCCCGAGGCTGACGAAGGTGTCGCTGTCCATCACCTCGTCAGCCCCGAGAATCTCCCGGTAGAGACCACGGACATCGCTCTTCTCCGCGGCGGGCCCGGTGTTCGCGAGCCGGGATTCCGCCAACCGCGCCACGGCGGCGTAATCGGGTTTGCCGTTGGCATTTCGGGGAAGCTCGTCGAGCACGACAGTGCCCACGGCCGCGGCAGGCAGACCCAATTTCGCGCAGATCACCGAGGCGGGGTCGAGCCTGCTTCGTGCGACCGCGACGACCAATCTGGCGTCGTCCCCGATGCACAGCGCCTCGATACCCTCGGCAAGCAGGCTTTGCTCCAGCTGATCGAGGTCGACACGCAAGCCGAAAAGCTTCAGGAACCGGCTCCGCCGTCCGACTATCTCGTACAGCCCGTCCTCGCGGCGACGGGCCAGATCACCGGTGTGCAGACAATCGACGTCGCGGCCGGCAGCGAGGTCGTCTACCGTCTGGGCGTAGCCGAGCATGACGTTCGGTCCGTGATAGATGAGTTCGGAGTCCCCGTCGATGGTGAACTTCCCGCCCGGTATCGGCTGCCCGATCGCTTCCGGCGCGTCGAGAACTCGGTCCGGAGGAAGGTACGCCATCCGCGCAGTGGCCTCGGTCTGCCCGTACATGACGACGAGATCCCAGCCCCGCCGGCGCCCGAGTTCGGCGAACCGCCGGACCCGGTCGGCGCCCATCTTCCCACCCGCCTGGGTGACGTAACGCAGACCGGGCAGTTCAAGATCAGCGAAACCGATACGGTCCAACAGGTCGAATGTGTACGGGACACCCGCGAATGAGGTCGCCTCACTCGTGCGTGCCAGGTCCCACAAATCAGGATCCACCACCGACAACCCGGTCACGACGACCGCGGCGCCACGCGCCAGATGACTGTGCAGCACCGACAGCCCGTAACAGTACGACAGCGGCAACACCGTGATTGCGCGGTCCGTGCCGTCGATCCCCAGGTACTGCGCGATCGCTTTTGCGTTGCTGTCCAGGTTTTCGTAACTGAGCCGCACCAACTTCGGTGAACCGGTCGACCCGGAGGTGGAGAGCAGCAGCGCCAGATCGGGATGCAGATCATGTCGCGGGACCGTTCGGCGCCGATCCACCCGCCATTCGTCCTCGCCATCGGCGCCGACCACCACATCAGGGTCGTATGCCGCCACCAGTGCGTCGCGGGCGTCCGCGTCGGATGCCACCAGTACGACGTGCCCCGCTCGCAACGCCGCCAGATAGCTCACAATCGCTGCCACAGTGTTTTTCAATTCAATCAACACCAGGCACCGGGCACCGGCGGACAGCCCCGCCGCCGCCTCGACCCGTTCCCCGAGTTCGGCATACGTGATGGTGTGACGGTCCGTGATCAGTGCCGGGTGGTCGGCATACTCGTCCCACCCGTCGAGGAATCCCAGGCCCAGACGAGCACCGGAAGTCCAGATCGTCATCGCGAGTCCGTCCCACCCGCGTCAGCCGCGCCACACACAGCAAATATTGTGTCAACACCGGGCGCTGCCCGCTCGAGAGTCAGCGAACTTCTCGCAGGCATGAATAAGTTGCTCCAGACGCCGCCGACGATCATGTAGAGTCCGCTTCCAGCAAGCGTTTCGAGCGTTGGCAGCATCTCTGTGATGAGCGCCCCGGCAGCGGCAAAGGGTGCGTGCGAGAAATCCGCCGCTCCCTACGCGAACGAGATCCACACATGAGCAGTAACGAAACGTATGACGCGATCGTCGTAGGCTCGGGCGCCGCAGGTTCGTGGGCTGTCAAAGAGTTGACCGAATGCGGCCTCAAAGTGGTTCTGTTGGAGGCCGGCCGGGGTTTGGATCCCGAGAAGGACTTCCCCATCGGCGCGCCGCCCGGCGCAATCGGTTTGGCGAGCCGCGCGAAAGCGGCCCTTCAAGGTCAGGCGGTCCAAGCTCAATGTGCGGCATTCTTCGAGAACACCAAAAATTTCTACGTCAGCGACAGAGAAAATCCGTACACGACGCCGCGCGGAAAGCGGTTTCTCTGGTACCGCGGACGCCAACTCGGCGGCCGTCTGCACACCTGGTCACGCCACGTTCCACGGATGTCCGACCATGAATTCAAATCCGCGAGCCTGCGCGGTCAGGGCATCGATTGGCCCATCTCGTACCAAGACGTGGCACCGTACTACGACATCGTCGAACGAACGCTCGGCGTGCACGGAAGCCCTTCGGGCATTCCTTCCTGCCCGGACGGGCAATTCATCGGACCCGCAAGAACGACGCAGGCCGAAGAGAAATTCAAAACCAACGTCGAGCAACGAATTCCGGGCATGCGCATGACCTATGGCAGAAATGTCAGGTACGACCGGGAGCGAATTCCCCTGCCCCTCCGTCTGGCCGTGGGCACCGGCAATGTCGAGATCCGTACCGATGCCGTCGTGCGTCGCCTACTGGTCGATGAACGGACGGGAAAAGCGGTTGGTGTCGACTACGTCGATCGCATCACCGGCGCGGCTCAAGCGGTTCATGGTCGGATCGTCGTGCTCTGCGCGTCGGCGATAGAAAGCGTGAGAATTCTTCTGAATTCAAGAACCGCAAGACATCCCGGCGGGGTGGGCAACTCGTCAGGCCATCTAGGCCGGTACCTCTGTGACCATGTCGCCTACGCGCAGAGCGGCGCCATATCGGCACACGAGGCCGAGCCCAATCCCGCCGAGGACGGGTTCGATTTCGCCGCGACCGGCCTCTACATCCCCAGTTGCCGCGATGACGAGCCGAACAGCTTTCCTGGCGGCTATGGCATCCAGGTGGGCATCGGCCGCGGCAAGCCGACCTGGAGCATGTATGCCCTCGGGGAGATGCAACCGCGGTTCGACAACCGTGTATCACTGGATCCCGCGGTCACGGACGCATGGGGCGTTCCCGCAGCGAGGATCGAGTGCAGCCATTCACCTGACGAGGTCAGGATGGTTGCGCACATGAAGTCGATGGTTCGCGAGATCGCCACGGCCGGTGGACTTCCGGTCGAGGACAACCATGATCTCGGACGCCGCAACGTCGCGTTGCGGTTGTTCCGGTCCCGATTCTTCACCGGCTACGGCGCCTACTGGCCAGGAGCTGCCGTCCACGAGAGCGGAGGCGCGAGGATGGGCGGCAGTCCGGAGGACTCGGTACTCAACTCCCACTGCCAGGTCTGGGACGCCGAGAACGTATTCGTGACCGATGGCGCTTGCTTCGTTTCATCGGGGTTCCAGAACCACACCCTCACGATGATGGCTTTGACGGTACGCGCATGCCGTTTCGTCGCCGGCGATTACCTGAAGTGCTGACCGGGCCACGTCGAGTGCGGGTACAGTCGCGCCATGCCCGAGACCGCCAGGGGCGTGGACGCGGCGCGCCGCCGGCGCCGCCTGCGAATCGGGGCGCTCTCGGTGTGCCTCGTCCTCCTGGCCGCTGCGATCGCCGGACTGCCGGTCTATGTGCGCCCCCAGGCCGACCATCCGCGCACCGCTGACGCGATTGTGATCCTCGGCGGTCCGGACTACCGCCGTTACTCGTTCGGGTTCGGGCTGGGCGCCGACGGGTGGGCACCCAACGTCGTCGTGTCGAACCCAAACGGCGCGGATGACCCGTATCTGACAGACTACTGCGCCGCCCGGCACCCCGAGTTCAATCTGATGTGCTTCATCCCGGATCCCGAAACCACGAAAGGCGAAGGGCGAGAACTGCGTCGGCTGGCTACACAATACGGATGGCGCACGGTGATCGTGGTGACCATCCGCCCGCACATCTCGCGGGCCCGGTTCATCCTCGAACAGTGCTTCGACGGCGAACTGGTGATGGTCGCCCTGCCGGTTCGGATGTCATTTTTCGAGTGGATGTTCCACTACGCCTACCAGTCCGCCGGTTATGCGCGCGCGATATTGCAGCCCGGATGTTGAGTTTCCCGCGGCGCTTCCGATCTAGGATCGGACCATGGCGCGTGACCGGCGGACCGCATTGCTCGCGTTCGCCCGCATCTGGGCGTACCCCTTGTGGTGCGGTGTCACCCGGTCCGAGGTGGCAGAGGTGGTCGCCGAGGACGTCGATTGGTGGATGCGGTGCATCGATGAGCCTGATTTAACTGCGCTGGACCACTATTCGCGATTCGCCTATCTCAGTGGTGCGCTACGTGAATTCCGCACGCTCGTCCATTACCGGCTGCAGGCGTTGCCGTGGCCGCTGCGTCTGGTGTTGCGCAAGTTGTACCCGCCGGAGCCCACGTTGACACTGGATGTCGGCAGCATCGGCCCCGCCTTCTTCATCCAGCATGGGGTCGGGACGATCATTGCCGCAGAGTCCATCGGTTCCCACTGCTGGGTGAACCAGCAGGTCACCATCGGGCACAACGCGCACGGCAGGCCCACCCTGCAGGACCGCGTCCGTGTCGGGGCCGGCGCGGTGGTGGTAGGTCCGATAACCCTGCACGAGGGCGCGACCGTCGGGGTCAACGCGACGGTGATCCACGACGTCCCCGCCGGCGTCACCGTCGTGGCGCCGGCGGCGACGATCCTCAGCCGACAGGAGAACGGCGACGCACAAGCCTAGGCACCCAGAGCAGGTCCGGGACGACCTGAGCGGCGAGGATGGCCAGGGCGGCCATGAACACGACACCCGCCGCACCGAACCGGACTACCGCCAGGCAGCCCAGCCCAATGGCGATGACCGCCATGGCCACCGTCCAAAAGGCCTGCCAGCGGGCCTCATTCGACCTGGTCAGAAGAACCGATGCCGGTAGATGCAGGGCTTGACCGACCAGGACCGCACCGAATGCGAGTGCAAGCCAGGCCGACACTTGGATCGTCCCGCCCGACAGCACCGAGGCGGCCCACGGACCGAGCAACCCCAGGCATACCATCGCGAACAATCCCACAAGTGCAAGTACGAAGGTGAGGCGCCACCACATCCGAATCGTCACGTCCGCGACGCCCCGGCGCTTGACGAAGATCGGCCAGTACGCGAGTGCTGCTGCCGACAGCACCTGCCAGCCGACGGCATAGATCTGCGCCATCAACGCGTAGCGTGACAGCTCCTCGGGCGTCGACAGGTGCGCCACAAGGATCCGTCCGCCCTGTGACCCGATCGGGATTCCCACCCCGACCAGGAACAGCCACATACTTCCGGCCAACAATCGGCTGCCCGTTCGCGAGGGTGACACCGGCGAGAACACGTCTGTGCCGAGTCCGGACAGGCGCAGCGCCAGCACGGTGCCGACCGATTGGCCGATGAGCAAGCCGCCCAGCGCCGATACCGCGAACCAGATCCCGCTCGCCCCGATGGCACGGAGCCCGAGCGTGAGCCCCAACCCGAATGCCGGACAGCTCATCAACACCAGGGTGGCCAAGGGATTTCGGTCTATCCCCACCAGGATCCGAGGCCCGAGTCCGGCCGGGATGGTGAGCGCGAATATGCACATCGCCACAGTGATCGCCCAGCGGTCTTCGGGACCGCTGGCGAAGCCGACGACGCCGCTCCAGGCGTCGAGCGCCATGACGGCCAATGCGACGAAGATCAGCGCACCCGCAACCACGAACAGGACACGGTAAGCCCGCCGAATGATGTCGACAGCCTCGTCACGCTGCTCTCCGCCGAGCATCGCGGCGGCATTGATCGCGGTGGCACCGATGCCCAGATCCGCAAATGGAAACAACAACGCGACGGTGGCGACGAGCGAGACCAGACCGAATACAGCTTCACCGGTCTCTCGAACGATGATCGCCGTGTTCAGCAGGCCGAGCATCGCGACAATCGGTGTGCCGAGGATGCGGTAGAGCGGACCGAGTAGCAGCGCGCGGCGCTCCTCGGGTGCGAGATGCCCCTGGTCCGTCGTCATCGCCGAGCAGTCGGCCACAGGAGGCGCAGGACGATCCTGCCCGCGTTGAGTGCCGCATAGGCAAGCGCGAAGACGCCGGGGCGACCATGTCGGACTGCCGACCTCACCGCGCGCATCACACCGCCCAACGACCCGGCCGAGACCGCGGCGCTCACCGGACTGGTGCACAGATAGTCACCGAGGACACGTGGCGACTCCGGACCCAGATAGTGCAGTCCCCAGCGTATATAGGTTGCCGTACGGTCCGATGTGTCCCGAGACACCGAACTGCCGTTCACGTTGTAGATGCTCAAGGCCTCGGGCAGGTGAACGACGTGCAGATCCGGATTGGTGCGCTGAGCCCTGATCAACCAGCTCGGCTCATCGTGTGGTTGATCGTAGGCTCCGCCCCATGGCACCGAACGTCCCAATACGGTCGGAAAGCACAACGTGGAAGTCTGCAGGTTGGCGTTGCCGAACCCAAGGCGCTCGAAGCGAAACAGGTACTCCGCCACCAGCTCCCCCGGCTCGATGAGCCGCCGCGGCCACAACCGCTCCCGAGCGCCCGGACCCCGCACCACCATTCGCGACGACACGATCCAATCGTCACCGTCGAATGCCTCGACGGCGGCGAGTTGGCGGGCCAGTTTGGTCGGTTGCCACGCGTCATCGTCGTCGAGCAGCGCGATGACCGTCCCGCTCGCTGCATCGATGCCCAGTTGCCGGCTTCTGGCCGGCCCGCCACCGGCCGGGGTGGTGAGCACACGGATGCGGTCGTCGTCCGGAACGGACACCCGAACATCGGCTTCCGCAGTCTCGTCCGCGACGACAAGGATCTCGTCGACCGGGTAGGTCTGGGCCAGTGTCGATCGAATTGCACCGGTGAGCGAAGGACGGCCGATGGTGGCGATCACCACGCTGACAGTAGGTTTCATTGCTTCGCCGATGATCGCACCGGCGGCCCACGGAAGTGGGTGGCAGCGAAAAACAAAGCGATGCAGGCGAATGTCGGGATCATGTTGTACAGCCAGGGCCCGTACAGGAGGTCCCAGATCCCCTGCAGAGCCACCGTGATCCCCAGCGGCGCCCACCTCCCGAGCCGGGTGAAGTTCCATACCAGCCCAAGGCAGGCCACCACCAGCGCAGCAGGCAGGAGCACTGCCAACACCCCGCCTTCGGCCCACGACCCCAACAAGATCGAATGCATCGCCGAGTAGTTCGAGGGTGGCAATTCCCAGTAAACGTCGAACGGGAATGTCGGACTGAATCCGAACCGCGTCGCGAGATGCTGAGCCTGCGTGTACACATCCGGCGGCAGGTTCATCGCGCTGCCCCAGCCCAGAAGTGGGCGCTCCAGGATGGCGGTGATGCTCATCGGTGGCTCGGTGCGGCCCGCCAGGAGCAGCGGCACGTCGAACGTCTCCTGCTCGAGGGTCTTGGCCTGAAGCGCAGCGCCGAACATCCCGGTGCGCGCGACCATCGGCATCGCATAGGCGAACGCCACACCGATCATGATCAGACCGGTGAACTGCCAACCGCGGCGAAGCCGAGTCCCGAGAAAGTGATTGATCACCAATGTTCCCGCGGAAAGAAAACAGACGAGCGCATGGGCTCGGTAGTTCAGCCCGAGGCTCGCCAGTCCCAGTGCCGCCAACGCGACAGACAGTGCCAGGACGGGCGCCCGCAGGGTCGTCAATCCGAACACGATGAGGATCGTCACGGCAGAGGCGATCCCGTACTTCCACACGTCCGCGAATCGCCCGGTGTGGGTCAGCTCGATGCCTTCGGTTGCAAAGAACACGATCGCGCCAACGGCGAGTCCCGCCAACGCAGCCGCAATCGAGTCGACCGCGCGTCCGGTGAGGACCGTGAGCCCGATGAAATACAACCCGAAAGCCGCCGGAGCCAACGCATTAGGCCACAGCACACTCACATCGTTCACCAGACAGGAGGCGAGGAACGAGATCGACCCCAAGGCTGCCAGCAGCAGTGGTAGCAGGTCGACTCCCCGGTGCGACATGAGCAGCCAGGCCGGTGCGATGAGCAGACAGATCAGCGATAGTGCCGTCACGGTGACGTTGGCACCCTGGATCGCCGAGGTTGCCGCGACCGCAAAGACCAGGATGAGGCCGGGCGTTACGGCACGTCCTCGGCTTCGTTCCTGCAGCGAGCAGGGTGCGAGCTCGGTTGCTGTCAACACACACCCCCAATTGACCGATGCGCGCAAAAGAACGATAGCTGTTTACCCGGTTTCATGTGGTGAAGTCGTAGTCCCGTTACGATGATTATCGTCAGATTCTTTGCTGGGGGAGGCAATGTGTCGATCACTCAGCCGGACCGGTCGCTGGCTGCACGGCGGGGTCGGTCCTACGACAAGGGCCGTGGACTCGGTGCGCAGATTCTCTGGGTGGCCATGTCCACCCTCGTCTTCACGCAGGTCTGGTGTCCGAACCGGCTACGGTGCGCCATGCTGCGCTGGTTCGGTGCGCAGATCGGTGACAACGTGTTGATCAGGCACCGCGTGACGGTTCAGTGGCCATGGAAACTCTCGATCGGAAACAATTCCTGGATCGGTACGGGCAGTGAGCTCCTCAACCTCGACCAGATCGTGATCGGATCCGATGTATGCATCTCCCAGCACGTGTTCCTGTGCACGGGGAGCCACGACCGCACGTCTCCGACCTTCGAGTTCGACAACGCTCCGATCACGATCGAAGACGGCGTGTGGGTATGTGCGCGTAGCACGGTGCTGCGCGGTGTCCGCATAGGAGCGAACTCGGTTGTCGGCGCGACGTCGTTGGTCCACCGCGACATACCACCGGACTCCCTGGTCCAGGCTGCGTTACCGGTCGTCAGCCGGATGTGAGGCCATGCGCATCCTGCAGGTGGTGACGTTGTTCAGCCCGGACGGGCTGTACGGCGGGCCCGCCCGGGTGGCGCTGAACCAGAGTTCGGAGTTGGCCGGCCGCGGCCACGACGTGACGATCATCGGTGCCGCCCGCGGCTACCGGGACCTGCCGACCGAACTGAACGGGATACCGGCCAACTTGTTCGAGGCGAAAGCGGTCCTCCGCCGGTCCGGCTTCGCGTGGCTCTGTGCGCCGGGGCTGACGAAGTGGTTGCGTGACAACTGGTTCCGATTCGACGCCGCGCACATTCACTTCGCCCGCGACCTCGTTGTCATGCCGGTCGCGGCGGCTGCCCGCCGCCGCGGCATCCCGTACGTGTTGCAGACCCATGGCATGGTGGTGCCCACGGCCCATCCCCTCGCTGCTCCGCTGGACCGCGGGTGGACTCGCGGGATCCTCGGGGATGCGCGGGCCGTGTTCTTCCTCGATCACAAGGAACGGCAACAGCTCATCGCCGTCGCCGGCGCTGATCTTCGGCTCGTGGAGCTGGGCAACGGAGTACCGGATTACCCTGCGGCCACCGGCGCGCCGCCTTTCGGGCAACCGGAGGTCTTGTTCGCGGCTCGAATGCACGCGAGGAAACGACCGGTCGTGTTTGTCGAGATGGCGAAGGAACTGCTGAGACTGGGGATCGACGCCCGCTTCACGTTGGTGGGACCTGACGAGGGGGAAGGGCCGGCGCTGCGGGCTGCGCTCGACGGGGACCCCCGGATCACCTGGGAAGGCGCCCTGAGTCCCGATGCGATCCCGGCCCGGCTGGCCGACGCAGAGGTCTACGTCCTTCCGTCGGTTCGGGAGCCATTTCCGATGTCGGTCCTGGAAGCGATGTCCGTCGGGGTTCCCGTCGTGGTGACCGGCGACTGTGGGCTCGCGCCGATCATCGAACAATCCCGCAGCGGCGTCGTCACCGACCACACCGTGCCCGCCCTGGTCGCCGCGGTCGGCTTGTTACTCGGCAACCGGGCACGTGCGCGGTCCATGGGTGAACGCGGCCGGGCAACGGTGCATGAACACTTCGGCATGCGCCGGGTCGCTGACCGCCTGGAGAACACGTACACGGACGCCCTCGTGGGTGGCCGATGAGCTGGGGGAAGATCGATCAGCGACGAGTCCGGTGGGCGGTCGGACTCGCGCTCGTCGGCCAGTTGGTGCTCGCGACGGCGGTCGCCTGGGCGCCGGCCACGGCTCCCCCGCCGCCGTTGACCATTGCCGTGGTCGGCGATCAGAACACGGCCGGCATCAAGAACCGGGTGGTCTGGCCAACGCTGATGGCGGCCAGAACCGGATGGGCGGTATCCAATTATGCGCTCCCCGAGGCAGGCTTCGCCGCGGACGGAATGGGGGGACAAGCCTTCAGCTTTCAGGTCGATCGCGCGCAAGCGCAGCGCCCCCGACTCATCTTGCTGGTGACCGGTACCGCTGACGCGTCCGTGCCGGAAATGGAAGCGGTCACCGTCGGGGCGACAGACGCGATCAACAAGATCATCCGGGGTGGCCAACAAGCGGCAGTGATCGGTCCGTTCTGGTATGAATCACCCGTTCCGGAGTCGGTTCGGCGGGTGGACGACGCCGTCAAAGCGGTGGCCGAACGGGCCGAGGTGCCATTCTTCGACGCCCTCGATCCCCCGCTGCTCACCAAGGCCCAGATGCACCCGGACCGCAGCGGGCCGAGCGACGAGGGGCAATCCGTCACCGCGGACAGGGTCGCAGCGTGGCTTCGTGCGCAGGTTCTGCGATGACCCGGGCACGGTGGTCGGATGTCGGCGCAGCCGCCATGGTCGTCGCGATTGCCATCGGTATCAGCACGGTTTCCCGTTCTCCCCAACCCCACCCGGTGCTCTCCCACTCCGGGGCAGAGCAGCCGATCAGCGAAACCCGGCCGCTGGCGTTGTTCATCGGGGATTCGTACACCGCGGGCGAGAGTTCCGCCGAGCTGTCCTATGCATGCCGCGCCGCGGTGCTGATGGGCTGGCTCTGCGCGCTGTCCGCGGTCGGCGGAACGGGGTACATCAGCGGCGGGCCCGCCAACCGCTGGGACGATCCGTATACCGGAGAGTCCTCGTCTTTCATCGAGCGTATCCCGCACCTGTCCGCTCAATACGATCCCGACCTGGTGTTGCTCGACGGTGGCCGCAATGATGCCTTCGCGCCGCGCACCTACGTGTTCGAGGAGACGGTGTCGACACTCGGCGAGGTATATCGGGCCTGGCCGCGCGCCCAGATCGTCTTCATCCGGCCACGGCTCCTCGCGGACCCCGGCGACGATCTCGGAATGACCGACGAGTTCATGGCACACCTGCGGGCTGAGCCTGCAGCCAAAGGCGTGATCTTCATCGACCCGATCAGCACATTGACCGGCACCGACACATCGGAATTGCTTGCCCCGGACAAGCTCCACCCGAACGCCAGAGGCGAACAGCGCATTCTGACGTCGCTCATCGCAGCATTGCAGTCGCAACAGCTGGGTCCGTCATCGTGAGCGCTGCACTCACGGCGTATCTGCGCATCCTCCGCGCGGGGTGGCGGTGGATGCTGTGGGGTGTCCTGCTTGCGCTGGCCGCCGCCACCGTGATGTTGGTTCTCCAGCCACCGATGTACCAGTCACACGCGACCGTGTTCGTCCGGACCCCTGGCGACGTCAGCCGCGTGGTCGACGGCGGGGACACCTACGCCCGCGAGCGCGCCGCTACTTATGCTCAGCTGGCCAAGAGCACAACCCTCGCGGACCGCGTGATCGCCGACCTCAACCTCGACGTCGACCCGGCAACCCTGTCCGCGCGGATCACGGGAAAGAATCCACCGGGCACCGCGCTCATCGCCTTATCGGTCGGCGCCCGGTCCGGCACCCAAGCTCACCAGCTGGCGACGGTGTTCCTTTCCGAATACGCCGAAATGGTCCGCAGTTTGGAGTCGGTGCCCGGGTTACTAGTGCCTCGGGCCGAGCTCGTCGTCGTCGACCCGCCCGGGCTACCCACCAGGATGGTCTCGTGGGGCCTACCACTGTTGGTCGTACTGTCCGGTGCCGTGTTGATCGGGTTGGTCTCAGGTGCCGGCGCGGCGGTGATCCGGGCGGTCCTTGCCGGAACTGCAAGAGAAGACGCGGAACGGCGGGGGTGAAAGTTGACTGTTCAATCATTTATCGCTGCGGCACAAAAGTATTGGGCGACGTACCTGGCGGTGGCCGCGGTGGTGTTCGCCGCCGGAACAGCTGCGATACTGCTTTCGCCCGTCACATACGTGTCATCGGCCCGGCTGATGGTGTCGGTCGAGGGGTCGACGACCGCCGCGGCATATCAGAATGAGGAGGTCGCGACGCGGCGTATCCATTCCTACATTCCGCTCTTGACCAGCGGCCTGGTGACTCAGCGGGTCATCGACAGACTCGGGTTGCCGATGGCCCCTTCGGAACTCGCCCAGGAGATCTCCGCCACCAACGTGCCGCCGAAGACCTCCCTCATCGACATCTCGGTCAGAGACAGGTCGTCCGACCGAGCAGAACAGATCGCCGATGCGACAGCCCGCGAGTTCATCGCATTCACCGCCGCCATCGAGACACCCACCGGCGAGGACAGTCAGAAGGTCCACACCACCTTGGTCAGCGCCGCCGGCCCCGCACACCGGGATCCGTTTGAGCAGGTCATTCTCCTTCTACTCGCGGCCCTGACGGCGCTCCTGCTCGGAGCTGTCGCAGTATGGATCCGCGAAACGCGCAACCACCCCATCCCGGGGCTGCCCGGCAGTGCCGATGACGTCGAAGCCGATGACGTCGAAGCCGATGATCGTGCACGACACCGAGCGACGGACAGCTATGGGCCCGCGCCACGAGCAGTCGACGCGGCCGAGTCCAACTGAACCCGCCTACTCATCCTCTCCGAGAGGCGAGTTGCTGCTCCCGGAGCCACTCCACCGTCGCAGCGATACCGTCTCGCAGATCGACACGTGCCTGCCATCCGAGCAGCCTTCTCGCTTTCTCGACGGACGGCCAGCGGCGTTGCACGTCGACCTCGAAACTCGGCACGCTTTCGAGCTCGAAGAGCTCGGGGTCCAACCCGCACAATTTCCAGATCAGCCGTGCGGTCTCCGCCACCGTATGTTCCTCGGACGCAGAAATGTTGAAGTCCTGGTTCTCACCGGCGGGGTGGAACATCGCCGTGACGATCCCGTCCGCGATGTCGTCGACGTGGGTGAGTGTGCGCGTCTGATGACCTGATCCGAAGATCTGCAGTGGGCGCTGACCCGACAACGCCTTCCAGATCAGATCGGGTACGACATGTGCGATCCCCGGTTCGACATCGGGCAGTTCGCAGGGTCCGTACGCGTTGAACGGCCGGCAGATGGTGAACGGTAACCCGTGTTCCTCGTGCAGAGCGTGACAATGAATCTCACCGGTCAGCTTCGAGAATCCATACGCCGAGCGTGGGGGACGACAGTCCTGCAGGTGCTCCTCCGTGGTCGGAAACTGGGTCGCTTGTTCGAACACCATCGAGGAGGAGACATAGACCAGCCGCTCGACGTTCTCGCGGAGAGCCGCACCGAACACCGAGTTGTAGAGGCCGGTATTCATGGCGAGGAGCGTGTGGGGGAGATTATGGAAGTTCGCGATGCCGCCGACGATGGCAGCCAGGTGCACGACATGGGTGCATCCTTCGACAACCGCCTCGGCCTCGCGGAGCGAAAGCAGATCTCCGGTGTGCACTTCACACCTGTCAAGCATCCACTGCGGTGCCGCACGTTGATCCGCCACTCGGATGGCGCAGGCATTGTCGCGCAACAATCTTCGGACCACGGCACTGCCGATCGCGCCGACGCCGCCGGTGACGAGAACTCTGTTCACCTGAAGAAAGCGCTCTCCGCCGGCGGCCCGAAACCTGTTCCCCGGCTGTCGAAATCGGATCCGTGACTCAGCTCATGAAACTTCTGAACAACGCCCACCTGCCCCCCTGAGGTCTATTCGGCGCGCCAATCGCAGTCAATGGTACGCGCCGCGCCAGACAGAGTGACCGCTTCCGCGCATCCCCATTCGACGGCGCCTGCCGGCTGGTACGCCGCCACTACCAGCTGATACCGATGTATCGGGGGTCACCCTGACAGTCCACCGAACCCGGAAACCGGACCAGATCGAGGACGATACGTCCGTCGACGTTCCGCAGTGCGGCAATCGCCTCAGAGTCTGCCGAGCCCACGACGCACACCTCGGCATGGTTGACGACATCCTCGGGTGAGTCGGCGATGAACCGTGAGAGGTGCGGGATTCGCTGCTCGACGTACACGCGGTTGGCGCCGAGGAGACGTGGCACCGCGACCTGCCGATCGTAGATCAGCAACTCGAAGCCACGCCCGAGAAGACGCTCGGCGAGTGCCACCAGCGGGCTCTCACGCAGGTCGTCGGTTCCGGTCTTGAACGCAAGGCCGAGAAGCCCCACCCGACGCTTGCCGGTTGACTCAATGATCTTGAAAGCACGGTCGATTTGGCCGTCGTTGGACATGCCGACGCTCTCCAGGATCGGCACAGGGACTTCCGATCGCCGCGCGTGATGAACGAGCGCACGGAGGTCCTTCGGAAGGCATGAGCCACCGAACGCGAAACCCGGACGCAAGTAGGCGGACGATATGTTGAGCTTGGTGTCGGCTGTGAAGATGTCCATCACGGCGTGGCTGTCGAGTCCCAGCGCCTTGCACACCGCACCGATCTCGTTGGCGAACCCGGTCTTCAGGGCATGAAAACCGTTGTCGGCGTACTTGGTCATCTCGGCTACCGCGATCGGTACTCGGAACACCGGGCCAGGTAACCCCCGGTACAGGTCCGCGACTGTATCGCCGCTCGCCGCGTCGAACTGGCCGACGACAATCTTCGGCGGCTCGAAGAAATCGTCGATCGAGCAGCCTTCGCGCAGGAACTCCGGATTCACCGCCAACCCGAAGTCCTCCCCGGCCCGCAACCCCGAGGCGGACTGCAGTCGCGGCAGAACGATCTGCTCGCACGTGGACGGCAACATCGTCGACCGGATGACTACGGTGTAGCGCTCGGTCCGCCCGACCAGTGCGGCCCCGATCTCTTCACTGACGTGTTCGAGGAACGTCGTCAGGAGGCTCCCATTGGGAGCCGAGGGTGTGCCCACGCATACCAGTGCGATATCGGTGTTCGCCACCGCTCTGGCGGCATCCGTTGTCGCACATAGTCGTCCGGAGACAACCTGCGAGAAGACGAGATCGTCGAGACCGTCTTCGACCACCGGACCCCGCCCCCGGTTGATCATTTCGACCTTCTCGCGGTTCACGTCGACGCCGATGACCGAATGACCACGAAGGGCAAGACAGGCCGCAGATACGCTCCCCACATAGCCGAGGCCGAAAACGGCGACCCGCCGCGCAATTCGCGCGGAGGATGGGCCGGCCTGAGTTACATCTTCCGATTCGCGGACGGCGATTGCGTCTCCGCCCGGTGTGCCAGTTTCCAGCATCGACTGCCCTTCCCGTGCTGCGGCCCCATAGCCCGAAGGAGCACGAAACCCGCCAGTCGAAGTGGCAATCTTAACACTGTTTGCCCCCACTGGAGAAGTGTACGACGAAACTCGTACCGGGACAGTTGCGAAGGCGATTACTGCGCGGAGCGCTATGGTTGCTGAAGAAACTTCCCGTTATGCGATTGCCGATGTCCGCCAACTTTTACGGCCGGACCCATGAAGCCGTGCTCAAACTCCTTTGCCTCATCAATTACATTTCACAGATATGCCCTTTCGGGCGAGCCGATGGCACACAGCCAGGCAGAGTCTATTCGCCCCGCGAATCTCGGATTCAAAACCAAAAGACCGCCTGATGGGTAGCCTGAGCAGTACCGAATCCCAGACTCCCGTTGATTTCGATCACGAAGGGGACGATGACGTGGATCTGTTTGATGTAGTGCGGTCGTGCGCTCGCCGCTGGTACGTCTTCATTCCGCTGCTGGCAATCGTGAGCTGGATCAGCTACTCCACGTACAACGCGGCGCAAACGGTCTACTACTCGAACGCCGTCATAGGTCTGGCTGCCCCGAGCTCCCGCATCGACAATGCAGTACAAGGCATCCCGGTTCCGCGCAACGGACTTCTGGACGTCGGCGGCGCATCGCTGATCGCCAACATGACCGCACTCGGTCTCAGCGAGCCGGCCGTGATCGAAAAGGTCGTCGCGTCCGGCGGCATCCCCGACTACAACGCCCGGATGTTCCCGAGCCCGGCGAACATGCAGCAATTACCCCTGGTGATGATCGAGGCCACCGACGCCGACGAAGAAGCCGTGTCGCTCACGATCCAACTCGTATCCGCGCAAGCCGAGGAAACCTTGCGCACCTTGCAGCAACAAGCCCAGGTTCCCGAAGCGCAGATGGTTCGGCCCTTTGTGGTTTCACCCCCGAGCACACCGTACGGGGTAATGCCTTCACGCGCCCGCTCGACAATATCGATCTTCGTTGCCGGAGCCGGTTTGACGGTCGTGGCCACCGTGCTGCTGGACGTCCTCCTCTGCCGTATCCGCCGACGGCGCGAAACCGCACACGGGTCGACATCGATGACCGGAGGGCACAGCGCCGGAACACCGTCGACAAATGGACAGCCGAGTGGTGACGCCGAAGTGAACGAACATGACAGGGACACCAGTGAGCGCTTCCGAGTTGGCGACACCCGTCCGGACTGATCCTCCGGGGACCACAGCTGAGGGCGCCGGCACGGAGGATCGCCTGCCCTGGTTGCTCGGATTTCTCTGCGTTCTCATTACGGCCCTGCCGAGCTATGTGCTTCTTCCCGGGCCACTGAAGAGCAACGGCTCGCCGGCACGCATGATCGCCGTGGTGTTACTCGGATTGGTGATGCTCGGCTTCGTGCTGGTCCGCCGAACCGTGAAGGTTCGGCAAGTTCGGCCCGGCGTACTGATTCTGCTGATCTACTTCCTGTTGTGGCTCACGACCTTCGGAGTCGCGCTGGCTGACTTCACCCCTTTGCCGTCATCCTCGGCCACCGAGGCGAGCATGACTCGCAGTCTGATTGCCCTGACCGCGAACATCGGCTTGGGTCTCTACGTCGTCATGCGGGTCCGAACCCCCCGGCAACGCGACTTCGTGCTCGGATGCCTGCTGTGCGGAATGACTTTCGCGTGTCTGGTGGGCCTACTGCAGAGCGTCGCCGCCATCGACTTGCGGTTTCTCTTTCAGCCACCGGGATTTGTGGTCAACACCGACACCCTGTCCCTGGTTGAACGCGCGGGAGTCGAACGCGCTTTGGGTACGTCAGAACACGCAATCGAGTACTCCATCCTGACCGCGGCGACGGTACCTCTCGCCCTCTACTTCGCTCGTTACGCCCGCGTGCGCAATATCCGCATACTGTCGGCTGCCATCTGCGGCCTGGCGATCCTGACCGTGCCGACCGGAGTCTCCAGGACAGGCGTGATCGCCTTCGCCGGAGCACTGTTGCTCCTCATGTTCGCCCACACCGTGCGGCAGATCGCCACCGGACTCGTCGTCGGAGCCCTCGCCCTGGGCGGCTATATCGCCGCCTTTCCGAAGGTCGCGAATGCGCTGTGGCAGACGATCATCACGTCGGAAAAGGACCCGAGTGTTCTCTCCAGGACCGCGGACTACGCCACGGTCTCCGAAACCTTCCGCGCCCATCCGGTGTTCGGTCTGGGTCTCGGGGCATCACCGCCGGAAATCTACGGGTGGCTGGACAACGAATGGTTGCAAGCCATCGTGCAAGGCGGACTTTTCGGTGTCGCCGCGATGATCGTGCTCGCCGGCGGAGGTGTTTTCGGGATCGCTGCTGCATTGCGCCGTGCCTCGAATCAACGGGAGCGGTATCAAGGCTACGTGCTCGGGGCGATCTTGGTCGCGATACTGATCTCCAGCTTCACGTTCGACCTGTTCGGCTTCCAACAAGCAACGTTCTTGTTCTTCATCACCTTTGGTCTGTTGTGGTCCGGCTTCACGATCGACTCACCTGACCCGCGCCCGCAGGCGTGGCGAGCACGTCGCGGACCTAAGGCTGTGGCGACCTCAGACGGCCGGACAGCTTGACACCACGCATGCGGCGAGTCACCTTCCGCAGACCTGGGGCCAGGGGCGACATCTTGACGGTATTGACCACGGCGTGACGTCCACTGTGCAACATCCGCCGTGTGCTGCTGTTGGTGATGAACGCTCGGTGCACGGAGGTCCCGCCCGTACTCGCCCGACGCTTGTACTCATCGTAGCCGCGGCCGAGGTCGATGCGCCGAATGCCGAGTTCCGGTGCAGCGGCGATGACTTCACGCAGAAGTATCCAGCCCGGAGACAGCTGGGCGTACACGGGATCGTAAA
Organism: Mycolicibacterium diernhoferi; assembly: GCF_019456655.1. Lineage (NCBI taxonomy): Bacteria > Bacillati > Actinomycetota > Actinomycetes > Mycobacteriales > Mycobacteriaceae > Mycobacterium > Mycolicibacterium diernhoferi. The sequence continues at coordinate 5,386,976 of NZ_CP080332.1, forward strand.
CCGGGAACCACCAGTGCAACACATGATCGGAGCGGATACCGAAATGGGCTGCCATCAAGCAATCGCCGATGTGCACGGTCGACAACACACCTCCGAACGCAGGTTCACGAGTGTGCAACAACCGGTGCATCAGCTGGATGTGGCCAGACTGCGCGAAGTAGTCCCGGCTGCCGGTTGCGCGGTACTGGTCTCTCTTCAATTCGATCAGCCGGGTGAGCCCGTCCTGATCGACGACATCGATCGCGAATCGTACTGGTCCATAGTCTCGTTCCGCTTTCGCGAGGCATCGGCGAGCCTCTTTCATCTTGTCCTTACCGCTACGCGAAGCCCGACCCAGGTAGTCGTCCAGCCCGCCCGAGGTGTCGATGCACGGTGACGGCTCGCTGGAGATGATGCACGGGTCGAAGTCGGGCCCCGGCCGAACCAAATGGTCGAACTCCACCACCCGCAGACCGTCCGCCAAGAGCTCGGCCGGCGAGGGCGCCCTGCCGGTGGCGAACACCGGCCCTTGAAAGTCCGCACCTGGCCAGCCCACAGGTTGCAGCACCGCACCCTGGCGGTGGCCTGGCAGCAACCCGGACACCGCGCCTGCACTGTCACGTACGACCACCACCGACACCGGCCGCCCGCTGGCTTGCACTGCCGCCGCGAATCCAGGATGGAAATAGGGGCTGTCCAACGCTGGGTTGTCGGCCCTGAGCTCGTGCCAGGCGTCGATCTCCTGGACGCTGAGTTCGGCAAATGGCACCAGCCGAGATCGGGCGCCGCCGCCGGGAGACGGGTTGGTCTCACCGGTCATGTCGGTAGCTCCTGCATTCGGCGTGATGGCTGGAACAGAGCCATGATCGAGGCGCGTGACGTGGGACGGCCGGCTATTGCGCGCATACCCTGGCCCACCGCTACGGCCACGAGGTAGCACGCCCCGTGCATCCGGTTATGCCGCCGTCGAAACAGTTCCACCTTGTTGACCGTCAGCATCGAGGCGAACATCGGCTTGGTTTCGGAGTCGCCCCCGACGTGTTCGAAGACTGCGGCCGGTTCGTACCAGGTGCACCATCCCTTGTCGGCCGCGCGCAGACAGTATTCGGTCTCCTCGCTGTAGAGCAGGAAGGACTCGTCCCACGGGCCGACGTCGAGAAACGCGGTCACCGAGAGCATCATCGCGGCCCCGGTCGCCCAAGACGTGACGCCCGGCTGCTCGTAGGCCCGAGGATCGGTGACCCGCTCCCCCAGCGCCCCCAACCGGCCGGCGAGCCCACCCGGCACCAGTGCTTCGACCAGCGCCCGGACCACAGTCGGTTTGCGGCGCAACGTATATTGTTGGCAACCATTCGGGTACAGCAGCCGCGGCACGACGATCCCTCGGCCGGACTGCCTCAGTGCCGAGGCCAGCACCTGCAACGTGTTGGGCGAGACGCGACAATCGGCGTTGAGCACGAGCACCGCGTCCAGGTGGGCCAGGTCCAGTGCGGCGATACCTGCGTTCACGCCCGCGGCGTACCCTGCATTCCGCCCGATTTCGGCGACGGTCACATCCAGATCTGCGAAATCCCTTGCAATCTGGCATGTTTCGTCTCGGGACGCATTGTCGGCGACCACGACGGCTGCCAACGGTGTGCCCTCGTCGGCCAGCGCACGCAGACAGTCGCCGAGCACGCCGGCGCTGTTGTATGTCACGATCACCACTGCCACCCGGGCCCAGCCCGCCGGTCGCACACTGGCCTCCTCCGGCACGATCAACCCCGCCAGCGTTTCGCCGCTCGCGCGGTGTTGTCCCGCGCTTGCCGGATGAGCGACGGGTCTGGATCGAGCACTCGGGCGGTCCAGGCTGCATCCATGTCATGACGCAGACTGGTCCGCGCCTGTATCCAGGCGTCCGGGCGGGCCCGCCCACCGTCGCTGGTGTAGACGCGGGACACTCCGGCGTTCCGCAGCCTGCGTAGGACATGTCGGTCGTAGGAGCCGAACGGAATCGCCACCCGCACCACGGGACTACCGGTGAGAGCAGTCAGTGTTCTCAGAGCGACTTCCATCTCCTCCCGGGCTTGCATATCGTCGATGCGGCGCCAGTCCCGGTGCGACCAGCCGTGTGAACCGATTGTCATCCCGGCACCCTGCAACTCCTGGACTCCGGCCTGGTCGACACGTCCAGGTGCCCCCAATTCACCGGCAAGCAAGAAGAACTCCGCGGTGAGGCCCCGCTCCAGCAGGCGCGGCAGCGCGATCTCCACATCAGATGCATTGCCGTCATCAAAGGTCAGGTGAGCATCCGACCTCCCCGCCACGGCATCGAGCATCTGCTCGAACTGCGCTGTACTGACCCAGGTCTGATCCTCGCCGCGGTCGAGTTGGCGCTTGGGAGTCCCGATCCCGTGGACGGTGATATTGGCGATCGAGTTGCCCAGGACTGCGGCTGATCGACTTGACCGACCGACTCTTCGTCGGACCGGGGATTCCCCCGTCGGCTCACACACGGGTCTGTATCCAAGGGCGCCACAGCGGCCGCGGTGGCAGCCGCAGCTTGCGCCGGAGCTTGAGGAACCACGCGCGATAGTAGACAAGGTCGAGTAGATCGGCCCAGGCGATCAGAAGCGTGCTTCTCCAGCGGGACACCCCGGATCTTCGGGTGGTGACGATTCGGCGTAGCGCGTGTTCCTCGGCTCCGAGCAGAACCTTGTGTTCGTAATGGCCGGGACCGCTTTCCACCGTTCGGTGTCCGCTTTCGATCAGGACCCGGAACTTCTCGACCACACTCACCCGGCCCAGGCCCAGCTTCTCCAGCTCTGGATCGGCGTCCCGGGCCGGCAGGCGCGAGTAGCACCGATCGCCGAGTACGAAGCCGTACTCGGCGGCCAGGACACGACCATCGCCGGCGAGCTCATAGAACCGAGCCCGTCCCGTCGCAGCCATGCGGGAAATGAGGTCCCGATTGAAGTCCGCGCTGCCCGGCCAGTCGCCGAAGTGGCCGAGCTTGCCCTTCGTGCGCCAGTACGTCGCGTGCAGAGTCTCGAAGCGGTCGAAGTATTCGACCGCCGCGTCGCCACTGATCGTTCGAAATGAGATGTCGGACCCGATGTTCAGTTTCCGCAGGTTGCGCCGGTGAGCCTTGCGTTGTGCACTGCTGAGGCTCTGGAGGTACAACTCGAAGTTTTCAGGGAGATTGAACACCGCATGGGGTCCATGGCTATCCGAACGCAGTGTCCTGAACTTCTGCCCATCCGCCGCCCGCTCGGCAGCCGCAACCGCGGGTGAGAGACCCGAAAGCGGAGACAGACTGACCGCATCGCACCGCGCGTCCTCGAAGAGGAGCTCGAAGGCTGCCTGTAGCACCGATTCTTCATAGCCCTTGGTGATCGCCGGGGTGAAGACCGGCAGGGTGGAGTCGGCCCCGACAAACCGGGCCAATCGCACCGGCACCGGCCCTGCCCAGACGCGGTGCACACCGAAGGGAAGCGCGCCGACCAAGTTTCCGTGCTCCCTGAAGACGAGCCCGTGAAAGGTCCGGCCGCGCCCGTAATGATGCCACCAGGCTTGTAGCCAGTCGACCGTGAAGTAGATGTCACTGCCGGTCAGTTCGACCAGGGCATCCCATTCAGCACGGATCCTGTCGAGATCATCCGGGCAACCGAGGCATTCGACGCTGAGGCCGGAGGCGTGAAGCCGGCCATCCCTCGCCGTTCCGCCGGCCACTCGGCTGCTCTCGTCTCGTTCCCAGCTACGGGCCTGGCCGGCGGTCAGCCGTTTGGCCAGCGCCATGCCCAGATATACAGCTGCATCGACGGCCGATCGTGGTCCGCCGACCGCCCGCATGACGGCGACCGCCGTGTTCGCGCCCGTGCTGTGCGCCCGCGCGGGCGAGCCATCTCGGGCCGGCGCCGAGAGTTCGACATTGCCTTTGTGACTGCGCCGCAGGATGGCAAGCAGGCTCTTGGCATCGGCGGGAGTTCTCACCACGGACGGCTCGGTCGGCACCACGACCTTCTCGTGGGCGGCGAACTGGTTGTCGATGAAGAAATCGTCGCCGGTCACCATCGGAAAGAAGCCGAACCGCTCGTGCCCAGCGGCACTGAGTCCGTACGCTCCCGCACCCCACATCGCCAGTTTGTGCTGCGGAAGTCGCTGGCGTGTCCGGTAATAACAGCGCACCACCGTGCTGGCGCCGTCGACGTCGTACCGACAGTCCGGGCGGGCCGCCAACACGTCGCCTTGTGCAAGCCGATCGAGGACCGCCAGAACCGAGGCCGGCGAGATCTGGATGTCGGCGTCCAGATACAGTCGCGGCCAGAGGGTGGCTGCCGTATCGCCGGCATTGAGTGCGGCAGGCTTCGACCCCTGGTCCAGTTCCAAGACCTGCACGCCGGGGATACTTCGCGCCACATCAGCGGTGCCGTCGGTGCACCCGTTGCACACCACGATCAGTTCGAAGAATCCCTCGGCTGCGCCCCGACTCAACGGGGACAGCGTGCGTTCGATCACCGCCGCCTCGTTGTACGCAGGGACGATCACCGCGCCGCGCCGACGTGCCCCCGAAACCTGGTTCAGCGGATCAGGATTCACAATCGCCCCGGTTTGCGCCAACACGCTAACCACGGGCCCGCCACTCCCCCATGTCGCCCTCCTCGACGCGCGCGCCCCATCGATCCCCCCGCGCGCTCAGCACCAGTGTGCAGGATTGTAGAGCCGCTGTGGCCAACTTCATAGACTTTGCTTGACCGGAGAAGAACCTCCAAAATGCACGGAGACCCCGCTCGGACCCGGGGTCCGTTCGACGCCATCCGCAACTTGGCGAGTTCATGTCAGCTACCAGCGGATTCGGGCAGGAGTCATGTGAATTCGCAACGACTCTGACATTCTCCTCAGCTGCGCACGCTTCGCCGCGACGCGGACAGACCGGCTATCCATTCTTCGTAGCTGTCCACCGCCGCGGCAGCCGACAGGAACGCCTCGCTGTAGCGTCGACCCGCCTGGCCCAGCTGCGTGGCGAGCGAACGATCTGCGCCAAGCCGGACCGCCTCGTTCAACAGCAGATCCGGCTGATCCGGCCGCACCCGGATGCCCGCCCCGGAAGCCGTGATCTCCTGAGCGGTGAACCCTGCCTTGTCGCTCGCGGCAAGGATCGGTCGACCCGCCTTGAAATAGGACGTGAGCTTGCTCGGCACGGCCATCTGCGCGACCCCAGGTCGTTCGTTCACCAACAGTATGTCGGCGGCCCCGAGGGCGGCGGGAAACTCTTCGTCACTGACCGGAGGCAGGAACTCGAGCGCGCGAACCCCGGCGCCGATCGCCTGGAGGTGTACGCGCTGATTGCCGTCGCCCAGTAGGACGAATCGGACCGGGCTGTGTGTACGGCTCGCCAAACCGGCAGCGGCGACCACATTTTCCAATCCCTGCTTGTAGCCCATGTTTCCGGCATGCAGAACCACCACTTCGTCGATCCCCCACCCGTGTGCCGCACGGAAGGCGGAACTGGCCACGGGATCCGGAGCGCAGATGTGAGTCCAGTTCCGGATCTCGCGGATGCGATGCGCACCCACCCCGAGATGCCGGACATCGGCCGCGAACCCCGCATGAATGACCACGACCCCATCGGCGAACCTGAAGGCCGCCGACTCGATTGCGCGCACCGCACCGGCAGAGAGTCCTGACGCCGCGCCGGTCTCCGTGACCCCCCGGCTGTACAGATCCTGCACCACCATGCCGATGGCAGGTCGCGGCCAGGTCAAGCGGGCCCGGACAGTTGCCATTGCGACCGCCAGCAAGGGTGGCGTGACGCACACGACGACATCCGGTCGACCCCATCGAGTGCTCAACAGTTGCAGGCCGAAGGTGACCTCCATGGCCGCTCGGCCAGACCAGGAAAGGCGTTTCGGCACCGTGTGGCTGAGCCGGACCACCGGTACGCCGTCGACATGCTCGGCAGAGCGGAATCCAGACGTGTTCTCGGCGCGCTTCCATTGTGGGTAGTGCGGGAAACCGGTCAGGACCCGTACGTCGTGGCCGCGCTCGGCCAGACCGAGTGCGAGGCCGGTCGTATAGGGGGCGATCCCGGTCGGCTCCGGGGCATAGTTGATCCCCAGTATCGCAACTCTCACCGCTTGACGGGACACCCTTCGAGCGTAATTGCACGCGTGCCCACCGTCAGGCTGTCACTCGACAACACGACGGTGGACGATGACGAATCTTCCACTAGGCAAACAACTCTTGTCTCATCTGTGCACAGCGCGCCTGCTCACCACCCGGGTGCCGCGGGCCCGCCGGCGAATTCTCAGCTTGTTACAACACTTTGCCGCCCGGACACAGCAAAACGCCCTACACTCGCTGATATGCCCGATCGGCCCCCACAGAGGCCGATCAACACAACACTGAAGCCATCGAGAATGCCCGTACGGCGCACTGCGATACGCCAACGGCAACCCGGTCCACCACCGCACCCGACTGACGCCACAACGACATTGGATTCCCATGAAGCGGACCCGCCACGACGACGTCGAACCTTCATACCGCGGATGCGGCCACTGCGACGGGAACACCGCAGATGCGGGCTAAACCACCACCACCGCCACTCATCGAGGTGCGCACCATCCGGTTTCGCAGGCCCGTCGCGCTCATCGTCATTTCGCTGCTCGTCATGTCCGGCACGCTCACGGCGTGCCAAGATGCTGGTGTCACCGAGCAACGCGCGAGCGAGGTAACCCAGTACGGCATCACCTGGAAGTTCGACCGTGATTACCCCGTCGGCCAGTTCATCACCGGTGACTGGTGGGTCATCGGCCCTGTGAACGTCGTGTCCGTCACGCCGGAGCCGGGGCCGGCCCCGCCGGCCGAAGTCACCGACCTCGGCCTCAATCAGTGGGACGACAGCGGCCTGCAGGACAACAGAGAGCGGCGCAACGGATCGATGGTGGTGATGGACGTCGGTCCGGCTCAGGGCTATGACTCCCGCGGAACCACCTATGACGCAGCCACATCCATCACCTTCCCCTATGAACTGGAGGCCGATCGATCCCTCATCTCTTCGATCAGCGAGGTCTCCACGCCGAACACCGCGATGTACGCAGACCTGATGTGGTCCTCGGAGAAAGAATCCGGCAACGTGATGAAGACAGCGGCAGTGCTGACCAGTCTGTCCGAGACGCCGCCGGCGGATGCCTTCCGGCCGAGCTATGTCGGGGCCGACAAAGAGATCTTTCGCGCCTCCGGCCTCAATTGGGATCTTCTCCAGAACCTTCCCGTAGACGCCACGAAATACCCGGTACCCTCGTTCGCGCAGTACGAGCGTTACCTCGAGCGACCCTGGCTGGACCACCTGAACGGTGCATGGGAGGGTCAGTGGCTCCTACCCGTCGAGAACCAGCCTTCTTACGGTCGGGAGATCGCTCGTATCGTGGGCTCCGCGTCGCTGCTGCTCAACACCGACGCCTCCCAAGATCAGAAGCGGCGTCTGCTCTACCGACTCGTCCAGTACGGCATCGACCTGCACGGCATGGTCCGGCTCGGCGCAGTGTTCAACGAAGGTGGCGGCGTCACCAGCGGGCGCAAGTGGCCTATCTTGTTCGCCGGCCTCATGCTCGGCGACCCCGCCTTCATCCCAGATCCGCGGGGCACGGTCTTCCATGAGGACGCCCAGACCTACTATGGCCGGGGCTGGTATGGCCAGCACGCGCTCTGGCAGATGGTGTGGCATCACGGACCACGCCAGCCCTACCAGGAGAAGCCGCCCAGCGAATGGGACGAGTGGGATCAAACATCTGAGGACTACCGGATCTGTTGCACCGTGCGCGCCTGGGTCGGCCAGGGGCTCGCGGCGCTGTTGATGAAAGCCAAAGTCGAATGGAACCACAATGCGTTCTTCGACAACATCGACGACTGGATGCGCAAGACGGACCAGTATGCCGCCGACCGGCAGGGCCACGAGCGTCCTCCCGAGGAGACGACCAGCTTCGATCCGTTCGTCGATGCGTTCTGGGATCTCCATCGCAACAACGTGCCGGCGCAACGCGACGGGCCGACCGACCTCAAATGGGACGTCAATGCGACCGACGACTTGAAGTGGGTCTCCAATCCAGCGATGTGACGGCGGCGAGGAATCGCGCGCCGGCCCTACCGGACCGGGTGGGGCTCAGCCGCAGCAGTTCTGGACCGAGGCGCAGTCGCCGAAGCAACATCCGCCGCACACCTTCGTGCGGGCGCACTTCGCGACCCATCACGAACATCCGGCCATGCGCGCCACCTGACGGCTGGTCGATAAGCGCCTGGATCATCGGGTACACGGCCTCGGGCGGTTGTCCGCTTGCGCTCATGCCGGTTCGAGTTCGGCCCGGATTGAACTCGTTCACCAGTACGTTCGGGTACCGGACACGCTCGATCTCGGTGGCGATGCCACGGACCAATGCGTGCACTGCCCCTTTCGACACGGCATAGGCGCAGTCGCCGGCCCGAGGGCTCTGATCGGCCAAGGAACCCACAACGATGACGCGACCGACCCTTCGGGCCAACATGCCCGGCAGCACGGCGCGAACTGCGTTGGCCACCCCGAGCACGTTGACCTGAATCGTCGCTTCGAAGCTGCTGGGACTCTGATCCAGGAAATTCAGTCGCGGGTGGACAGCCGCGTTCGCAATCAGAATGTCGACCGGACCCTACTGCTTCTCGACTTCGCCGAACACGGCATCACACTGGCGGGCATCGCCCACGTCGAGGCTGAACGGGGTGATGTCGGGATGGGCCTGTGCGGACTCGGTCAAGGTGTCCATCCGCGGACCGAGGATCGCAACTCGGTAACCTGCCGTCGCTAGCCCGTGCGCCACGGCACGACCGATGCCGCTACCGCCACCGGTGACTGCTGCGACCCGGATCTGGTGGTGCGCAAATGAATCGAGGGAGATGCGCGGATCAGGGAAGGTGTCGGCCCGCTCGATCGAATCAGCCGACACGGTGCGGTCTCGCTTCGTCGTTCATTCGGCCCACAAGTGCCTCGGCGATCCGCAGAGCATTCGCGGCGACTGTCAGGGCCGGATTGGTCGAACCGGAAGATGGCAAGGTCGCGGCATCCGCCACCACGACGTTGGACAGCCCCCACACCCGGCCCTGGGAGTCGGTCACCGATTCTGCCGGATCGACCCCCATCCGACAGGTCCCCATCGGATGTCCCCAATTCGGAGTCGCCAACTGGCTGAGGAAGAACGGCCGGAGACGGTGCAGGCGCTCTCGGATCACACGCCGCGATCGCTCTGAACGTTCGCGCAGCTCAGCCGAAACGTCATACCTGAAACGGATTCGTTCAGGATGGCTCGAATCCTCCCACACACGGTTACCCGGGTATGCGTAGTCTTCCTGCACCGTAGCGAACGTCGCGGCCGCGCCCAGATACCGCGCGGCAATGGCCGCCGGAACTCGAAGGGCCTCCAGGCCCACACCGAGCCAACCGAAACCGAGTCGTTCCGCCTCGCCGCGCAGAAAAGACGCGATCGGCGCGGCTCCCACCCGCATCGCCATCGACTGGACTTCGCCCCCTTCGCAGAGGTCACGGATGGCCAATGTCTTCTGCGGCCCATAGTTCGGGACCTGATGCGGCACACGCAGACCGAGGATGTCGGTTACGTGGAACATCAGTCCCCTCCCCAGCATCGGCGGCGGGAATCCGTCGCGCCACAACCCGCTCGATCGCGCGAGGATGAGAGGCGTGTTCAAAGCGCCGGCAGCGAGAACCACGGTCCGCGCCAGGCGGACCCGGTCGGCCCCATCGGCGGCCCCAGGCCCCCCTTCCCGGCTGATGACCAGCACACCGTCCGGTACAGGCTCAAGTCTGACGACCGTCTCTTCTGGGTAGACGAGAGCACCGCAGGTCTCCGCTTTCTGCAGCGCCCGGTTGTAACCGTCCGCCTTACAGGCACGCGGACACGCATCTCCCAGGCACTCGGAACAACCAGGGAGGTAGTCGATCCCGACATGCAGGCGGTATGGATGAAGTCCGGCCTCCCGCATCGCACGCACCAGCGCCGTGTCACGGGGGCCGAGTGGCGGCGGCGAACGCAGCATCGCATCATCATCGGCGTCTAGCGGATCCGGCGTCCCAGCGATCCGCAGCATCTTCTCCATACGTGCGTAGAATGGCCTGAACTCGTCGTACTCGAATGGCCATTCCCGGGGTAACGCGCCTGGTGGCCGCAGCGGTGCAAAGTCCGATCGCCGATAGCGGGACAGAGCCGCGCCATAGACGGTCGAGGAACCACCCGGTCCGATGCCGAGGACGGCAGCCATGGGCGTCGCCGATCGACCTCGGCCCGTCTCACGCATCAGCGGTACGGGCCACCGGCCTACGCGAGGCAACGGGTGTCCAATGAGCCTAGCTATGAGCTTTCGCCGCATAGTCGGCCCGGGCTCCGGTTCCTGCAATCGCGACCGGCCGCATTCGATCACCCCGACCGAGTACCCCGCCTCACCTACCGCGAGCGCCGAAACGCTGCCCGCCAGCCCTCCCCCGACGACGATCACGTCGAGCGTCTCTGTCACCCGGTCATCCACGGTCACACCGCAACTGGGCCGGACGTTCATGACGGCACCACAACCGGGCGTGGCTTCTCGGAAACCCCTGGCTCTGTCATGTGCTCCCCCTTGGTCCCAGGCGGCGGATGATCGGCGTTCCATGCGCCTCAGATCAAGTGATCATCTTTGCTTTTCATCTACGTATCAGTGTGGCGCTTGACAGGAGATTTGACAGCGCTTTCCCGGAACTCGCAAACACATTGATCTTGTAATATCAACTGCACGAGGAATTTTGGCGTCGGATTCCCGGTCCGGCAACCTCGCGAGCCGCCGGCGCCTTCTTCGAAATTCCACAACGGTGATTCTCTGGCCTGTGTACAGAGGGCGGAGTCGACCCGTCCCCTGCTCCGTCGACGTGACCACGCCCATACCGCTGCGGACAACTGTCATGGTTGTTCGAACATCGCGCCGCTCAGGTGGACTCATCCGCACTGCGGGGGCGAGGGACCAGCGCCAGCACCGTTCTATACACCTCTGGGGAGACGACACGAACGATCGCGAGGTGAACCACACCGATGGCCGGGATGACCGCCGCCAACGACCACAGCTGGGCCCACCCTGCGGTGAGGTTCAACGCGAGGAGTCCCGCCCCGGCCGAACCGGCAACAGCTGCGCAAGCAGCAGCGAACACCGCAGCAAGTCTGCGTGGTCGAATGCCCAACAGTCGCCCTACCAGCAACCACCGGACGACGGTCGCCACCAAGGCCACGAACACGAATCCGATTGCCACCCAATTCAAGCCCTTGTGCGCCACCAACGCTGTCACTGCTATCTCGAGTGCGCCGAAGCACGCCGCGTATGCCAACCAACGGCCCGGTTTTCCGGTGCCGTAAAACAGACGCTGATCGATGATTGCACCCAAGGTCAGAATTGCGGCAAGACCCAGCGCCTGAGCCACCGGAACGCTCTCGTCCCACCCCTGGCCGAACAGCAGCGGGACGACCAGGGTGCCCCCGACCACAACCACCGTCATGAGCGGGGACACCGCGGCATACGCGATGCTGAGCGCCTTTACATAGGCGGTCTGCAGCCGCTCGGGAGATTCACGGACTTTGGCGAAGACAACCGTCGAAACCGGAACCAACGCCTTGCCGCCGAGATCCTGCATGACCTGAACCAGTCGCTGGGCGATGCTCAAGTAGCCGAGCGCGGCCGGGCCTAGGACGGTCGAGATGATCGCGGCCTCGGCCGCTGGTCTCATGGCCACGATCAGGTCGACCGTCACCACCTTGTTTCCGAACTTCGCCATGGCGAAGAACTCCGGTTTGGAGAACTGAAATCTCGGCCGCCAATGCGCAGCCTTCCAGCACAAGACGCAACTGATCGCTTCCGCGACCACGAGTTGGCTCACCAGTGCCCACGCCCCCGCGCCGCGGACAGCGAGAACGATGGCCACCACCTGAGCAATGACGGCAGAGAACAACCACTGCAGCGAGAGCAGGCGAAACTTCATCTCCCGCCGCAGCAGCGCCGCGGGCACCGAGCAAAGGACGATGAAGCCGGCCGCCAGGGAGCACCCCCGCAGCACCGGTGCGGCGCCCGGGAGATTGAAAAGGGCGGCGATGACGGGTGCGAAGACAGCAATGGCCGCCATCAGTGCGATCGCCATGGACAGCGAGTACCAGAACGCGGTGCTCAACAATCGTTGGTCGGCATGCTTCACCTGAATCACATAGGTCGACAACCCGAGGTCTGCCAGGAGCAGAAGGAACGGTGTGACAGTCATCGCTGCCGCCACGACGCCGAAGTCCTCGGGAGTGAGCAGTCGGGTAAGGATCGCGACGGTGATCAAACCCGTCAGACGCATCACCCACTGAGCCGCCGTCAGCCACAATGTCCCGGCTGCCGCGGATCTGCCGAGGGGCTCGACCGGCGGCGCCTCGTCGGCGGGCGCCTGCTCGGGAACAAGCCCGTCGGGCCTGTCTGGACCGCTACCCGGGCTGGACATCGCAGGCCCGTGACGACCGCCCCCACCGCGCTTCCGGGCGCACCCCACTCAAGACACGCCGGTTACCGACCGGGCAGGCGGCACGACCGGGGAAAGATGCGCGTCGCAGAATGCTCACTGGAGTTCGGGCATCTTCTGCTCGATGGACGCCGCGAGTTCACCCAGTTCGCGCCGCCGGTCCTGCATGGTGCGGGTCTCCTCCAAGCCCGCAATGGAAAGAATCTGCCCCCACCGGTAGACGTGGTCGTGTCGCCGCAGCGAGTTCACCGTATTAGCCCGTCGGATCCGCTCGATTCGGTCCGGATCGGCCGTCAGCGAATCGATTACGTCCGCGATGTCAGCGGAATTGAAGGCAAGCGGGATTACCGAATCCTGCCAGCCGAAGTTCTCGTTGAACGATTCGTTGTCGGGTGCGTCGCCGATGAGAACGGTCCCGGCGGCAGCACCCTCGAAATAGCGCAGACCGAGCTCTCGGTTGCCGCCGGTGCGCTCGGGGTTGTAGTGCCGGACGGCGGTCGCGAGAAAAAACCGGGTGCGCTTCAACATCTCCGCCAGGCGACGGCGGTGTTCGGCGTTACTGGTAACGGGACAGTTCGTCAACGTGTCATACATGTAGTACCAGTCGCCGCGCTCTGCCATCCGAAGCAGCGCCTTGTGCGTCTCAGCTGGTCGTTTACCCATTGCGTAGAAGTCGATGACCCGCTTGGGGGACGCAGGATACGGACAGAACTCGAGCGCGTCGACGGACGGGGCCAGGAAATGACATGGCCGGCCTGTCGCCAGCGCAAGCGGCTCCACCGTGTCGCGGATGGACACCATGATGTGATCAAATCGCCTGAGCACGTCCAGAAGACCGCCCAAACCGGGCACATCGGACGGATAGATCTCATCGATGTAACACACCGATACCCGGGCCCTGGAACGCCAGATCGCGCATGGACCGACGTTGTACAAATCCTTGGGCGACTGATTGCTGACGAAAAGAATCTCGTAGTCTCGCGCGATATCGGCAGGGGGACGACGCGGGATGGCGATTCGGGCCATTCCCTCCAGGGACACCGACAGTCGTCGAAATATCTTCGCCCCCAAGCGGTGTAGGGTCCGGGTGGCGTGACCACAGGGACCGCCGGCACCGGTTGGATCCGGTGTGTCCTGGGGAGCGATCAGGTCCACCGAGTCAATCGCACCGACGAGGTCCTCGAATTCGTACAATCCACTCCGCGAGACGACCGGAAACATGTCGCGGTTCGAGACGCAGAGAACACGCGCATCCGGCGCCTTCCTGACGAATCGGTATGCCCGCATCCCCCACACAGCTTTCTCGATCACGAACTGATTCGCTTCTCGGAGCGGCCGACCTCGAAACTCTGTGGCGAACCGGCGTCATACCCATTCTTGGCAGAGCTACCGAAGATCGAGCCGTTTGTTAGCCTCCCCGCAAACCCGGACGCGACGTACACTACACGGAATACCAGGCCTATTCACGGGGAACGCAAATGCCGAACATTCCGGCAGTTCGATCATTTGAGAGGTCGCGCGAACTTCAGGCGACACTCCACCATCTGATTCCGGGCGGCGCACACACCTACTCACGGGGCTCCGACCAATACCCGGAGTTCATGGCCCCGGTGTTGACACATGGTCAGGGCTGCCACGTTTGGGACGTGGACGGCAACGAATACATCGAATACGGCATGGGGTTGCGGTCGGTGACGCTCGGTCACGGCTTTCAGCCGGTCGTCGAGGCAGTGTGCTCGACCATTGCCGGTGGGGTGAACTTCAGCCGGCCGACGACACTCGAGCTGGATGCGGCCGAGGATTTCTTGGATCTCGTTCCGGCGGCAGACATGGTGAAGTTCGCGAAGAACGGATCCGACGTCACCACCGCCGCCGTCCGCCTGGCCCGCGCCGTCACCGGCCGGATCAAGATCGCCGCCTGTCACCAGCCGTTCTTCTCGACCGACGACTGGTTCATCGGTACCACCGAAATGAGCAGCGGAATACCGGGATTCAGCCGAGGCGCGACCGCGGGCTTCCGGTACAACGACCTCGACTCCCTCGCCGAAGTGCTGGCCTCCGATGACGTCGCGTGTGTGATTCTCGAGGCCGCGACATCAACCACCGAGCCCGAGCCGGGCTACCTCGAAGGAGTCCGGCGGCTCTGTGACGAACATGGAGCGCTGCTCATCATCGACGAGATGATCACCGGGTTCCGGTGGTCTGAGCATGGTGCGCAGGGGGTTTACGGAATTCGCCCCGATCTGTCCTGCTGGGGAAAGGCGATGGGCAACGGGTTTCCGTTGTCCGCTCTGGCTGGAAAGCGTGAGTACATGGAACTCGGTGGCCTACGCACCGACCGTGAGCGGGTCTTCCTGCTGTCCACCACGCATGGGCCGGAAAGAGGGTCGCTCGCCGCCTTCCGGGCTGTGGTCGAGGAGTACGCGCACAATGACCCGATCGCTCGAATGGAGCACGCCGGGCGGCTGTTGGTCGACGGCGTACAGGCCGCGGTATGCGAAGAAGGACTGGCCGACTACGTGCAGCTGGCCGGGAGGCCCTCCTGCTTGACCTACATCACACGAGATTCTGACAAGACTCCTTCCCAGGCATATCGCACGCTCTTTCTCCAGGAGTTGCTCAAACGCGGTGTGCTGGGCCAGTCCTTTGTCACCTCCGCGGCGCACACCGATGCCGATATCGAACAGACGGTGGCTGCCGTCCGTGGCGCGCTCCCGCTGTACAGGCGAGCAATCGAGTGCGGTTCAGTCGAAGGATTACTCGAAGGCCGTCCCGTTGCTCCAGCAGTCCGCCAGTACGCCGCCCCGCGCCGAATAGAGTCTCCGACCGCATCAACGCAGACTTCCCCGCCCGGCTGAGCGAGTCGGCGCTCCTACCAAATACAGGTTCAACCAAAGACGGAGCGCCATCTCGGCCTGGGACAGGCTGCAACAAGCGTAGCGTTGGATTCACATGGGGAGTTGGGCAATCGGTGTTCTCGCGCAGGGGATATCGAGAGCGGAGGGGGATTATGATCGCGACACGACTGCGTCAGGTATTCGTGGACTCGCCCAACTCGTTCGGCGCGAAAGCTCGCCTGAAGCGCTGGGAACTGTTTCGCGAGACGTTTCCGAACATCGAGGACATGAACCTACTGGATCTCGGGGGAACCGCCGAGACGTGGCACCGGTCGCCCATGAAGCCCCGAAGGGTGACGGTGCTCAATCTGTTCGAGCCTGGGGAACCCGACGGAGACAGCATCCTCGCGATCAAAGGTGATGGGTGTAATGCCACCGCCGCCCTGGCCGCGGCCGGCGCCGGCACGCACTTTGACATCGTCTTCTCGAATTCGCTGATCGAACATGTCGGCGGCCACGCGCGGCGCTGCGAATTGGCATCGGAGATCGATGGACTGGCACCGCGGCACTGGGTGCAGACTCCATACCGCTACTTCCCTGTCGAACCGCACTGGCTTTTCCCAGGCATGCAGTTCATGCCGGTTGCCGCACGAGTGCAAGTCGCGAACCACTGGCCGCTGGTACACACGAGGCCGAACACCATCGACGAGGCGCGTGATGCGGTTCTGTGGACGGAATTACTCAGCATCGCGGAAATGCAGGATTACTTCCCAACCTCCACGATCCTGAAGGAACGGGTATTGGGCATGGCCAAATCCCTCATCGCGGTCCGCTGATACCCGGCATACAACTTCACAGTCCCGTTCCTGCCGGAGCGATCACACTTTCGCATAGCAGTCATTGGTCATCGATACGATCCAGCCAGATTTCACGCCAATAGGTGGGCAGGCCGCGCGAACACATCCGCCAATACTCGCCACGGCAGCCGACTCCGTCGAGCATCACACAGTCAGATTTGATCTCGATCATCTCGCCGGTCTCGTCGTTGACAAACCGCCTCACGCGGGCGATCACCGTGCTGTCCGCTCCACACCAGGTGGCATCCTCGGCGTCGATGAGCAGACCACGGTTGTGGTTGTGTTCGTCAAGGGTCGCCTCGATCTCACGACGCGGGCGAACACGAACTCGCTCCCCGACCCGCAGATCCAGCGTCGATTTCGGCGTGCTCGTTCCGTGTCCCTGGATGTAATTGAGGCTGTGTCCGTCATGCACGCGCAGCGCGGACGGCAGATGGTTTGCACTCCAACGCTGATAGCGGTTGAACACCGCTTTCGTCATAATGCGGGTGAAAGCCCAGATGCTGTAGTTTCCAGAGGATATGTCCCAAAGGTACTGCTTCACCTCACCTACGGGCAGTGGTCGGCTAGCGGCAGTGACTTCCGTCGCCTGGCACATGTAGCGCACCGTGCCGTCCGCGGCATCCCATGTCGTGCGAGCCAGCCGCGCAAGAAGGTCCGCGTCGCCACCGGCCACGCGCGGAAGTGACTGGACTTCGGTATCGTCGACGCGCCTCAACCACGACACCTTCCAGTACATGAGGCATCGCGCCTGACAGCCGCCGTGGGCCGAGCCATCGCAGTGTAGGCCATCGAGGTGCACCGCGTCATCGAGCCACCGAAGGTGCCCATGGCCATCGCAGGTCTTGTGCGCACGCTTGACGACCGTTGCTCGTTGACCGCAGTATGCGGCCATCTCGGGCATGAAGGGCATACCGTCGAGACTGCCCTTGTCATCGAGTGTCGCAACGATCTCCGCAAGCGGCCTGATAACGACGAGATCACCGACACGTAGTGGAGGACCGGAGCTCACAGCCTCCGCCATGATGTCAACCATTACATTCCTTTCAATGCCGAACACCGCGGTGACTATCCGTCAGTTTGACGTTTACACAGCAGAATTGATGTGGACAATCCTCGTTCATGGCTTCACCAACGCGTAGTACGCGTAACGTGAATCGAGGCTGTTCCTGGGAACCAGGGTGATCAGCTTCGGCATCAAACCGCAAGCGGCGCTGGCAATCCAGAATTCCTCTATGCCGAATGTGGTCATATTACTGAGATTACGTCGATAGTTTCGCTTGTATCCGCGAGTACGCCAATCAGCCGTATGGTACTTGACCTGAATGAATGCCATTCCTCCGCTGACAAGCAAACGTTCTGCCAGCCGTAGGATACGCAGGGCTTCATCACGGTCGGCGGTCAGTTCCAGCACATACGTGCACAGGAATAAATCGCATTGCGTTTTCAGCTTTTCGACCGTACGCCCAGGCTCGGCAATGTCGATAATCGACTGCCCGGTCGGCGTGTCACACACCGCGCGAACCTGGCGAACGCACTCCATAACGCTCTCGCCCGATACGTCGGCCGCGATATATTTCCGCTTGGTGATTGGCGCAAACACCACTGCGTTTGCACCGCCACCACAACCCCAGTCGATCACAACGTCGGGGTGAGTCGATACCTCCAAGGCTCTCGCGAACTGTTCGAACATTGCGAGATGTTCTTTCCCGACATCTTCCCAGTTTGTTTCCCCAAGTCCGCTACGCCAGTGCGAGTTCTCAGTCCAGCCGGGTGCCGCCTCGGCTGACCAGTAGCTCTGCGCATCGCTGAGTCTGCGGGATGGCTTCTGGCCGGCGCCGAGAAAGCCGGCGACATGGCTCAACCTGTGGACGTTCCGCCGGAGGAGCTCCGACCAGCGTCGTTCCGCAGCTTCGCTGCTCACCGACTGGTGTTCATCCGCGACCACAGTTACCTCCCTTTCCGGACGGGCAAAACACAAGTCACTGCCCGTCGACCTGCCACCTACCGTCGAGTTCCGGATAGCGCGCGGCCACCTCGGCCAGGAGGTCGGGCACCGTCAGCAGCACCCGATCCGGATTCGCGGCGAGGAGTTCGGCCGGCGATATGATCGGAATGTCGGTGCCCGGCATCCTGCGGCGGTGCTTGGCAGGCGATGCGTCGGCGACCGCCGCAAGCAACCGGGCGTCGAGTCCCGCACGACTGAACAACGCCACCGCGCGTGACGCGGCGCCATATCCGAACACGGAACGGCCGCCGGACGATTCCGACTCGAGCCAACTCCGCAACTCCTCGACGTGCAGGTCGGCCCGGCGTTGAAGATCGGAGATGACTTCCGGATCCGTGATGCCGAATTCTTCCTCGGTCGCGAGGATTCGATCCACCACGTCATCGTGGTGGACATTTTCTCGCACCGCCGCCAGCAGTACCGTCCCGCCGTACAGATCGAACTCCCATGCCGTGGCAACCCGTAGCCCCACCTCGCCGAGGAGTCGCATGAGCGCAGTCAGCGAGTAGTACGCGAAGTGACCGTGCCGCAGCGCATTCCATTGCCCCTGCCGGACAATCGTCATCAGCGAGTGGTACTGCAGCAGCAGCACGCCGCCGGGCCGGATCAACTGCGAGCGTGTGTCGAACGCCGCTCGTTGGTCCTTCTCGTGCATGATGCCGAAGCAGTCGAGCACCACATCCGGCGCCGACTTCACCGGCGTGTACCCACGCGCGGCGAGCAGCGGGATCCAGGTACCGCCGTGCGGGCTGCCGAACTCGAACACCGAATCACCCCGCAGCCAGCCCGCAGCGGCCACTCGTTCGATCGCGTCTCCGGCCTGATCCCTCAGCGCCTGCGGTTCCACCCCGCGGGGTTCGTCGGCAATCGTGTCGTCGTCGGCGAGTTGCGCCAAACCGCATGCCCGACATAACTCCATGGCCAACGAATGCGACATCTCCTCGGCACAGACAGGTTCGGCCACGCGTGGGAAGTGATCGGCCGCAGGTGTCTTTCCGAGATCAAGGACCCGGATCAGATCCGTTTTCCCGCATCCACGGCACGCAATCATGACAGCATCTCCATGTGCGTATCGAAGAAACCAGCCTCATGGACGTGCTGATCCTCGTCCCGGACCCGTTCCACGACGAGCGTGGACTGTTCACCCGGACGTTCGACGCTCAGATTTTCGACGACCATCTCGGCAGGCCGGGACTCGCGGCTTCTTTCATCCAGGACTCCCAGTCCCGCTCGGCGCAGGGTGTCATTCGCGGCATGCACGGACGCTCCGGACGCGGGGAGGCCAAGTTGGTGCGCTGCGCACACGGTGCCGTGCACGACGTCCTGGTCGATATCCGCAAGGATTCGCCCACTTTCGGTCATCGTCAGGCATTTCGACTGGATGACAAGGATTTCCGACACCTCTACGTACCCCCGGGGCTTCTTCATGGCTTCCAAGCGCTGACCGCTACGGCCGACGTCTGCTATCGAATCGATCGCCCCCACAATCCCGCCGAAGACCTCGCCGTTGCGTACAACGATCCGGATCTCGGCATTGACTGGCCGCTGCCAGTGACGAGCATCTCGTCCAGAGACGCACGTGCGGGAAGTTGGGCCACACTTCTCACGCAGCTCTCGTGACTCGCCGCATGGACTCATCAAGGATGTTGCTCGCGCGCAGCATCTCGAGGTGCGGCAGCCGAGTGAACTTCTTGGCAAAGTCCTCGGCGGTCAACCCCGCGCCGCTGTACTCCTTATAGAGCTCTGCCGCACCGTCCGGAATCGACCACTTCGCCTCGAAACCCAACTCGTCCCTGAGCTTCGAGAAGTCCACCCGGTAGGAACGCGGGTCTGCTCCGGTCTCACCGGTGATCAACAACTTCGCGCCCGGAACCACATCGACAACCGACCGCGCGATATCCGCCACGGTCAGATTGTTCGACTCGGCGCCGACGTTGTACGCCGCGCAGTGCACCATCGCCGCCGGTGCATCCAGCGCGAGTAGGAATGCCGCGGCAATGTCTCGGGCGTGCACAAGGGGCCGCCACGGCGTGCCATCCGAGAGCACGCGAACATTCCCGGTGAGGAACGCGTGCCCGACCAGGTTGTTGAGCACGATATCGGCCCGCAGTCTCGGCGAGAACCCGAAAGCGGTGGCATTACGCAAGAACACGGGACAAAAGGATTCATCCCCCATGGCCGCAACGTCGGCTTCAACTCGCACTTTGCTTTCCGCGTATGGGGTCAATGGCCGCAGCGGAGCGCTCTCGTCGACCAGGTCGTGGCCGGCAGATCCGTATACCGAGCACGTGGACGCGTAGAGGAACCGGCGCACACCCGCGGCTTTGGCCAACCGGGCCAGCCTGACCGACGCGTGGTGGTTGATGTCGTAGGTGATTCTGGGTGCCAGTGCACCAAGTGGGTCGTTGGACAATGCCGCCAGGTGAACGACTGCATCAAAGCCGGCCAATTGGTCGACCGTCACGTCCCGCAGGTCTACCCGTATCCCCGGTGGATCCACGGGAACCGGACCAAGGACACAGTCGGCAAAGAACCCGGAGTCCAGGCCGGTTACGTCATGGCCGGCACGCTGCAGGATCGGCACCATGACGGTCCCCAGATATCCTTGATGTCCGGTGACAAGTACTCTCATCGCCCACCGCCCCTTTACTTCTGCTTACTCATCCGGTCTGCGCACGAATGTCGCCAGGACCGAACGTGATGGTCGCCTTCTCCAGAATGAACCCCTCCGCATGCTGGGTCCGGCATTGGACTCCCCGCAGCCTCGACAGGCCGAGGAACGCTTGCTCATCGAACCAATCGTGGCCTGCCTGGGACGGATAGTGCTTGCGCAGCAGGCGCGCTTTCTCCTCGGCCACCTGGCTCGTGAGGGTATGAAAAAGTGCCGGGCGGGGGGTATCCGCCTCCCATTTGAGGATCTCATAGCCGAGCACGAGGTGGTCACGAAACTCGGTCGGTAACAGTTCCGCCACCAACCGGTGGTCTTGATGTTCGTCGCGGCGGTGCGGACCGAACACCACCTGCGGTGTGCACGCTCTGCGAAACCTGTTGAGATGGACCTTGATCTGTTCCCAGTGTGCGGGTGCTCTTCCATCTGGAACGTCCAGAACCGTCAGATCGACGTCGGCCCCCGGACAGAATGCCGCCAACGCCGCGATCTCTTCTGATTCACGTTCGGTGCCGCCACCTGAGAGCACGAGTCCGCTCACTCGAAGCCCCGGATGTGCGGTGGCGATCGTGAGCAGTGTGCCGCCCATGCCGATCGCGATATCGTCACAATGTGCGCCGACCACGGCTATCTCTTCGAGCGCACCGGTGAACAGATCGATCATCAGGCGCCGGCCGCGAGGCTGATCGGCCGCTCCCACAGCATCCATGGCCGGTCGCCGTCGTGATATCTCGCTTCGAGCTCGGCTCGCTCTTTGAACGTGTCGGCAGGTTTCCAGAAGCCGTGATACCGATAACCGAACAACTCGCCCCGCCCGGCCAACGTACCGCACACATCCGCGACGAGATCCCCCCCGGGAGGCAACAGGTCGAAGATGCCCTGGGAGAGTACGAAGAATCCCCCGTTCTCCCAGATGGTCATCTCCGACACAGCAACGATGTCCTTGACCTCACCTGTCTCGGACACCTCGACACAGTGGAACGACGACTGGGGTGGGACGACCATCATCGACGCGACAGCACCGGATCGATGGAACTCGTCGATCATGTGGTCAAGGGGCGCATCTGTCAGGACATCGGCATAATTGGCCAGGAAGTACTCATCACCATCGAGGTGGTCCCGCACCCGGCGCAGGCGCTCACCGATTGCCGACTCAAGACCGGTGTCGACGAACGAGATCGTCCAGTCGCTGATATCCGACCGCACCAACTGAATGTTCCCGCCGCTCATGATGAAATCATTGGACGCCGCTTCCTGATACGTCAGGAAGTAGTTCTTGATGTGGTCGGCGCCGTAGCCGAGACACAACACGAATTCCTTGTGACCGAAGTGCGCGTAGTAGCGCATGACGTGCCAGATGAGCGGACGTGGACCGACCATCTGCATCGGCTTCGGTATGGCGTCTTCTGGCCCGTTACGCATGCGCATGCCATATCCACCGCAGAACAGGACGACTTTCATGCTGATACTCCTCTTGTAACAGGCTTGAAGATTGCTGAGCTGTGCAGTGTCGGCAGCGGAAAGACCAGCTGGCCGTCCCACTCGCGAATGTACGAAAGTTGCTCCGTCAACTCTGTTTCCAGATTCCAGGGCAACGCCAACACGACATCGGGCCGGTCTTTGGCGATCTGCGCCGGATCATGGATCGGGATTCGAGTTCCCGGGGTGAATCGGCCGTGTTTGTACGGATTGCGGTCGACCGTATAGGCGAGCAGGTCCGGTCGGATGCCGCAGTAGTTGAGCAGCGTGTTTCCCTTACCCGGTGCGCCGTATCCGACCACCAGCTTGCCGTCGGCATGGCAGTCGAGGAGAAACTGCAGCAACTGATGGCGAACCGCTTCTGCTCGCGGCCTCAGCGCGAGATAACCGTCGGCCGCGTGTAGTCCGGCCTCTTCCTCGAGCCGAAGCACTTCAGCCACCCGTTGGCTCGGTGGTCCGGCGGCGCCCTCGGGTTGTGCCCAAAGCCGTATCGACCCACCGTGCGTCGTGATCATCTCCACATCCACGACAGTGAGGCCGGCCGTCGCGAGTGCGCGCATCGCTGAAAGTACGGTGTAGTACTGGAAATGCTCGTGGTAGATGGTGTCGAACTGGCCCAGCGTCACCAGATTCAAGGCGTGGTGCACTTCAATGCTCAGCCAACCGTCGTCAGCCAGCAGGCCGCGAAGCGCCTTGGTGAATCCGAGGAGATCAGGAATGTGCGCATAGACGTTGTTGGCGATGACAAGATCTGCCGGTCCACGCTCCGCCCGCACACGTGACGCGAGCTCCTCATCCAGGAACGCGGTCAGCGTCGGGACGCCGATATCACGCGCAGCCGCACCGACATTGACGGAGGGCTCTATTCCCAGGCACGGTATGCCGGCTGCCATGACGTGCTGGAGCAGGTACCCGTCGTTGCTGGCAACTTCGGTGACGAAGGAGTCAGGACCAAGCCCTATTCGTGCAACAGCCTCATCGACATACCGTTTCGCGTGCTGGACCCAGCTGTCGGAGTACGAGGAGAAATAGGCATACTCGCTGAAGGTGTCTTCCGGGGTGATGAGAGCCGGAATCTGCAGTAGCAGACAGTCCTCGCACAACCGGAGATGCAGTGGGAAAGTGGGCTCCGGTGAGTCCAGGTCGTCAGCAGCCAAGAATGTCTCGCACGGTGGCGTCGCACCGAGGTCGAGCACACTCAGGAGGCGGTGAGAGCCGCACAGTCGGCAGGTCATGAGATCTCCGTTCTCTTACTTGGCGGATACACGTCGGTGATGTCATCTGAGCGTGCGCGATCACCGTGGTGTGTATGCCTCTGGTCGATACGCACCGATCGTCTCGATGCGGCTGTGATCGTGCTCTGCTGCAACTGATCCGCTTCGGTGACGATCGATATCCCACGGGTGTCGAGTAATGAGGCGATCTGGGCCTGATGGTCGTCGATGTGCTCGTTCCGCTTGGCCCGCCGCGGAACCACGATCGGGAGTATTCCCATTTCGAGCAGATGCATGATCGTTCCGACGCCGGCGTGCGTGACGACCACGTCGGCCGCGCGGGCACAGTCTTCGAACTCGGCGGCGCCCATTTGCGATACCGCCTCACCAGGGAGCCCTTGTCGCGTAGTTGTCCCGAGCTGCCATACCGTTCGGCTGTCCGCCAGGCCAGTGTGGAGGATCGCGTCGACGAGAGCGTCGAAACGGTATGGATAGATGGTCCCGAGGGTCACGAACAGGCGCGGATTCTCCACCTGAGCCTTCGGCACCATTTCGTACCGGTCGAACAGTGACCGTCGGTACTTCCAGCGGCGCCCCGCCCAATGCTCGTACTGACAGTAGGTATGGATGCCAGGATCGATACTGGCCAGCTTGCCGGTGAGTGACGGTCCGTTTACGCGCGAAACACTCTCGAAGTAGTACGACGGTACGTGATGTGAACGAGCGGCGACGAGGCCGGCCAACCCGACGGCAGCCCCGGTCGTCACCGCTGCCGAGAATCCTTCGGCCTTCCAGTCGATCTCGCCCATCATGCGGGCGAGGGCGTTCATCGCTCCGCGGATGTCACGCGGAGCGACGTAGGGCACGTACATGACCCGGCAGTGGTGGAGAAGCGAGTCGCTCTGGGGTGACTTGAAGGTGATCCACAGGGAGTCGGGTTCAGCACCGATCACATGCGACCACTTGACGAGTTGGGCCAGATGTCCGCCGGTCGAGGCGACCAGCAGTTGGCTTCCTGGCGGCGGATCGTCCAGCGACCCGATTGCGACCCGTTCGGCGTGCGTCATGTCGCCGCCGACGATGCGCTCAGGTCATGTGGTGATACCGGTCTGCCGAGAGCCCGGTACAGCCACCCAGCCGCACGCCATTCCGCAGGGTCGAGACAGTTGCGTGCGTCGATGACCACCCCGGAGCGCACGGTATCCCTCAGCGCCACTGGGTTGATGGACCGAAACTCGGCCCATTCTGTCAGGATCAGAACCACGTCGGCGCCTTCACATGCTTCGAATGCAGACGTCGCGTAATTCAGCGTCGGGAACAACGCCCGGGAGTTGTCCATCGCCTGCGGGTCGAACACGTTGACGCATGCACCCTGTAGCTGGATCTGACCGGCCACGTTCAACGCCGGGGAATCCCGCACATCGTCCGAATTCGGTTTGAACGCGGCTCCGAGCGCAGCAACCCTGGTCCCGATGAAGCTGCCGCCACATATCTCACGGGCGATGTCGACAACCCGGGTCCGTCGGCGCATATTGATGCTGTCCACTTCACGCAGGAAGGTAAGCGCCTGATTGGCGCCCAGTTCCCCCGCCCGAGCCATGAAAGCCCGAATGTCCTTCGGCAGGCATCCACCACCAAAGCCGAGGCCGGCGTCGAGGAACCGCCGACCGATCCGGCCGTCGTACCCGATCGCGTCGGCAAGGACCGTGACGTCGGCGTCCACTGCCTCGCAGACCTCAGCGATGGCATTGATGAAAGAGATCTTGGTGGCAAGGAAGGCGTTCGCAGATACCTTCACCAACTCGGCGGTCGCGAGGTCCGTCACGATGAAGGGAACGCCATCGCCGAGAAGATCGGAGTAGATCTCGCGCACGACCTGTTCCGCACGGCCGGAACCGGGCCTTCCGATACCCAGGACAAGGCGGTCGGGATGCAACGTGTCCTGAACTGCGAAGCCTTCCCGCAGAAATTCCGGATTCCACGCCAACTCCACTGCCTCGCCCGCGGGTGCCAGGGCCCGCACCCGTGCAGCGAGCCGCTCCGCGGTTCCCACCGGAACCGTCGACTTTCCGATGATCACGGCGGGTTTGTCCAAAAGCACTGCCAAAGAAGCCATTACGGCATCAACGAAGCACAGATCGGCTCCGTAGTCACCCTTCTTCTGTGGCGTCGCGACAGCGACGAAGAAGACATCGGCAAAGTCGACCGCCTCTTGGTACGAGGATGAGAATCGCAAACGGCCGCTTTCCGTGTGACGGCGCAGCACCTCTCGGAGTCCTGGTTCGAAGAACGGCACCTCGCCCGCCTCCAGCTTCGCGAGCTTGGCCGGATCGATATCCACGCCGAGAACCTCATGTCCGAGTTCGGCCATGCACGCCGCGTGTGTGGCACCCAAGTACCCGGTGCCCAGCACCACCATTCTCACGTCGGACCTCCCCAACCATCAAGCAGGCGTAGCAAATAGGTTCCATACCCGGACTTGTAGAGAAGCTCGGCACGCTCCCGCAGCGCGTCATCGTCGAGGAGCCCGCGCCGCCAGGCGGCCTCCTCCGGCACTCCCACCTTGAGCCCTTGCCGCTGCTCGATGGTGCGGACGTAGCTGCTCGCATCCAACATGGAGTCGAATGTGCCGGTGTCCAACCAGGCCGTACCGCGTGGCAACTCCTCGACCGACAGCCCGCCCTGCTCGAGATATGCGCGATTCACGTCGGTGATCTCGTACTCACCGCGATCCGACGGCTGCAGCGCAGCCGCGATCTCGATCACATCGTTGTCATAGAAATAGAGGCCGGGGACCGCGAACTCCGATCGGGGCACCTTTGGCTTCTCCTCGAGCGACACGGCGCGAAACTGGGCGTCGAACTCGATCACACCGTATGCAGTCGGGTCGGCGACCCGGTAGGCGAAGACGCCTCCACCGTCGATATCCTTGAACCGGCTCAGGCTCGTGCCGAGCTTCGGGCCGTGAAAAATGTTGTCACCCAATGCGAGAGCCACACGGTCCGTACCGATGAAAGCACTGCCGACCTCAAACGCCTGCGCGATGCCCTCCGGCCTGGGCTGCGCCGCGTACTCGATACTGATACCGAACCGGGAACCGTCACCGAGCAATCGGGTGGAGGCATCGATATCCTCCGGTTTGGTGATCACCAGGATGTCGGTGATGCCGGCCAGGATCAGGGTGGAGAGGGGGTAGTAGATCATCGGCTTGTCGTAGACCGCCAGCAGATGCTTACTTGTGCCCATGGTGATCGGATGCAGCCGCGATCCCGTCCCGCCTGCGAGAATTATTCCGCGCATGGTCTAGTACGCCCCGTCGCGTTGCAGTACTGCACCCACAGTCCTTGCAATGATCAAGATGTCGCCGATCATCGACCAGTTGTCGACGTAGGACAGATCCAGTCGTACTGCCTGACTCCAGGACAGATCGGACCGACCGCTGATCTGCCACAGTCCGGTGACACCCGGTTTGACCAACAGCCGACGCAGCACCTCACAGTCGTACTCCTCCACCTCGCTGCGCAGCGGTGGACGTGGCCCGACGACGCTCATCTCCCGTCTGAGCACGTTGATGAACTGCGGCAGCTCATCGATACTGAACCGCCGCAATACCTTTCCGACCCGGGTCACCCGCGGATCGTCGCGGATCTTGAAAAGCGGTCCACTGCCCTCGTTCGCGGCCTGGAGGGAACTGCGCTGTTGATCGGCATTCTCGACCATGGTTCGGAGCTTCAGCATCAGGAAGGGCTTGCCTTCGATCCCGATCCGTTCAGATGCATAGAAGACCGGGCCCCTGCTGCTCACCTTGATCGCGATTGCCGCCACCAGTAGCAGCGGCAGGATGATGACGAGCACAACCAGTGCGAAACAGACGTCGAAGGCCTGCTTCTGGAACGTCTTGGTCCGCTGGTACTGGGGCTTCTCGATGTGCAGCAGGGGCACTCCGCCGATCGGCCGCATCACCAGGCGTGACAACGCGACATCCATCACCCCCGTGGACACCACCAGATCGACACCCATCGGCTCCAGGTCCCAGAGCAGCTTCCGTATCCCCGAGACACCGAACAGTTCGGTACCGGCGATTGCCACGGTGTCGGCCCGGCAGGTCCGAATCGCGTCAACCGCATCCGATTCACCACCGACGATCGGCACCATCCGTTCATTGACGATGAGGTGTTCGCCGCGGTCCGGTCCGTAGCCCGGGATCGCCACGCCCACGACGTGAAGGCCGTTGGTCGCGCCCCGGGTCAGCTCACATGCCAGATGCCGCACGGCCTCGAGGTCCCCGATAACCAGTACCGCAGTCTTGTAACGTCCGGCTGCTTGCTGCCGCGCTGCGTAGACCCGCCACATGGACCTGGTGGCGACAAGACCGATCACGCCCAGCGGCAACGCAACGGCGAGATAACCCCGAGCGATGTCGAACTTCAGCAGGAGGGTGGCGATCGCGATGGCCCCGAACACCCACAACGATGCGGCGACCACACGGCGGTACTCCTCGACTCCCACACCGACCACCCGCGGCGAACGCGTATGCAGTGCGGACAGCGCGGTCAACCAGCCGGCTGCAAAGAGTACCGAGAAGGCTGTCACGAACAAGTCCGGGTAGCCGAGGGGCGAGAACGTGGGGCCGAATCGCACATATTGGGCTAGCCCAACAGCCAGGCAGACCACGAGGAAGTCTGTGCATCGAAGCTTCGATTCGTACTGGCGCTGCCACCGGACCCGCTCGAAAACCTGATTGGGCAATAGCAGCGGGATGCGCGACACAGGTGCAGGACCCGTTTTCGGCCGGTCCGAAGACGTGTCCGGACGTGCAACGGGGGTGAGTGTAGGACTTGACTGCAACATGCTTGTTCCCTGTCCAGGATTCGTTCGGTTACTCGACCGTGACCGACTTGGCGAGATTGCGTGGCTTGTCGACGTCCCGGCCGAGTGACATAGCCATGGATCTGGCCAGTATCTGCAGTGGGACAGTGGATTCGATGGGGCCCCACGGCGCGCTCGGTATGCTGGCGACTTGCACTGTGCTGTCCGCGTATCGGCCGATACTGACGATGCGACCGCCTCTGGACTGCACCTCGGCGATATTGGCACGCAGGCGGGGATCATCGTTGTCGACGACGATTACCACCGTGCCCACCCCGATCAGTGCGAGCGGCCCATGCTTGAGTTCGCCGGCCGAGTGGTGTTCAGCCCAGCAGTAGGTGAGTTCCTTGACCTTGAGCGCACCCTCAGCCGCATAGGGGATTCCGTTGCCTCTGGCGATGAAGATCATCCCGCTCGCGCTTGATATCTCCTCCGCGATACGCGGCACCACACACTTCGCCTTGACCCCTGCATGACCGAGTCGGTCCGGGAGGTACCGCAGATCGTCGACCAGGTCGACCGCGGCAGCGCGGGTCAACCGGCCCATCCCGACCAACGCCGAGATCATCAGCGCCGTGCCGGCCACGATCTGACAGATGAACGTCTTCGTCGCTGCCACACCGATCTCGGGTCCCGCCCCGCACAGCATCACCGCATCGGCCCGGCGGGCCAGCGCGGAGTGTGCGCTGTTGGTCAAGGCGAGCATGGGTGTCTCGCAGACCGCGGGCGTCTCCAGAGCGCGCAACACATCCGTCGTCTCCCCGGATTGGCTGATGGCCAGGGACAGGGTGCCGGGCTCGGCGATCTCGTCGGCGACCTCGCTGGCCGTGCTGCACCGCACCGGAATGCCGCCGAGTCGGCGTACCAGATTGGCAATCACCCTGCCGGCGTTCAGTGATGTGCCACAGCCGACCACGTGTAGGCGTTCGAACGGTTCCATTCCATATTCGGCCCACAGCGACCCGTCGGCAATGCGGCTTCCGTACGAATCCAGTGCGCCACTGACCAGTTCGGCCTGTTCGTCGATCTCCTTGGCCATGTGGTCGGCATAGCCGTTCAACTCGGCATCTGTGCTCCGCCAGGCGCATCGGTGCACCGGGGGCAGCGATGCACCGATGCCTTCCTGCCGGCTCCAACGGGGCGGACTCACCAGATCGACGATGTCACCGTCCTCCAGGACACGGAACTCATCCACCCAATCCGCAATGGCAGCAATATCACTGGTCGCGAACGCGCCGTCGGGTGTATGCGCGACGAGGAGCGGGCAACGATTGGCCGCGACGACGATCCGCCCGGTGCCCCGTTCCAGAACCGCCAGACCCCAAGACCCTTCGACTTCGACGAGCGCCAACCGGACGGCCTCGAAAAGATCCCCACACAATTGGAGCCGGTCCTCGATCAGATGACAGAGCACCTCGCTGTCGACATCCGAGTCGAAGCTGTGCCCTGCGATGGTCAGAGATGCCCGCAGTGTGTCGGCGTTGTCGATGATGCCGTTGTGCACCAAGCTGATCCGGTCTTCACAGTCATTGTGAGGATGGGCGTTGGATTCCGTCACCGAACCATGGGTAGCCCATCGGGTGTGGCCGAGGCCGGCACCGGCGAACGCCGGTCCGCTCCAGTCCGCGAGCAGGCGGTCGAGGGTGTCGATCCGCTCGATGGTGCGCACCCGAGCTATGTCGCCGGTAGCCGTCTGGATGGCGACTCCTACGGAGTCGTATCCGCGGTACTCCAGCCTGCGCAACCCGATGCGCAGGTAGTCGGCTGCCGACTCCGCCGTCCGGCACGCGATGATGCCGCACATCAGGGGTCCACCTGAACAAGCTCTCGGTCACTGAAATCGCTTTGCCGGTAACGGTTTACAGCTACCTCGGCCTGTCCGGATATCATGCCTCAACTATCGGGCCCCGGACCCTTCAGGCATATGGACCAGTAGAGCGAATTCTGGTCTAGTCCCGGCCTAGCTCTACGAGTCCGAGAGACCGTACCGCAGGCTACGAGACAGCGCGGCCGCCTCAGCCCGAGTGCTGACGCCAAGCTTTGTCAGAACGCTGTGTACATGGTTCTTCACCGTATGTACGGCGATGCACAACTGGGTGGCGATGTCCCGATTCGAGAGACCCAATCTGAGCATCTCGAGGATCTGGGCCTCCCGGGCAGTGAGGACTAGTTCGTTGGTCGCCGGTTGGTAGTTCTGCGCCAGCATCGACAAACGTCGGAGCAGAATGGCTGAGACCCGCGGCGAGCACAATGCTTCCCCCGCAGCTACTTTGGCCATCAACATCAGCAGAGACTCGATCGACTCGGTACGGGTGTGGTAGCCCACGACACCCGCCTCGGCGCAAGCGATGACCTCAGATTCGTCGTCGTCCGACACTCCGAGCACGACAACTCGGACCTGTGGGTTGGCTTGCATCGCAGCACGCAGCAGAGCTCGACTGTGTCGAGTGGAGAGATTCAACAGGATCATCTCGACGGTGTTGCTCTGCACGGCGGCGACCACCGAGTGCACGTCCGAGGCGACCCCGGCGATCAGCACTCCGTGCGCGGCGAGCGCGTTGATCAACGTGTCCCGATACAGGATGCAATCGTCCACGATCAGAATTCGCACGCCGCACAGTTGCTCCCCTGCAACGGCGACGGCCACCGACGGCACGGCCGCGGCGGACGCGTACAGCAATGGCGGACCATGACGGTCGCGAATGCCATCGGCCAATGGCATCGTCGCAGCCGGTGTTGTTGTGGTGGACGACTTCTCACTCAGGTACGCCGGCGGCGCTACCGATCCGAAAGCCTTCATACTGTACCCCCGACAATGAACGCGCTCGATGTGAAGTGCGCCAGCAACGGCGCACTTGACCCGGTCGCTGTTCAAACCCTCATTATGGGACCGGCAACACCGGACCCAAATCCCCCGTCATGCATAGCGACGCAATCTGACGATTGTAGCAAACTATCGAGCGTCGCCCTACACTTTCCTGCACTTCCTTGCCATCCTGCGCTGAGCTGGTCAGCTCTTGTACAAAACCCGCCGCTACCAGGGTCTAGGGAAGCTAGGTGTCACACACGTTAATTCATCGGCATCAGCTAAGGCAAGCATTCTGTACGCCAATTTGCAGTTGTGGCGAACGCAAGGACCGACGGCGCCCGGTTCTGTCCGCAGCTAATCGACAGCGACTCGTGTCACCCCGGCCGACGGCCTTCCCGGATCCCCGGCATGCGACTCTGCCGCCATCATCCATGAAGGACGGTGAAACCGCTGGCCTGCGAGCCGTATTCGGCACTCTGCGCAACCACGCCAAGGAGCACGGGCCGGGGTATCCTGGGGGACGGCTGGCTCGGACTGTTGACTGGAAGGGCAAAGTCGTCAGCCCTGGCTCGGGGGGACCATATGGATAGTCACAATCTGCTCGGCCACGTATTCACCCGATTGGCGGACACGCTGGCAACCGATTTCGACGTCGTCGAATTGGCCCAGCAACTGGTCGAGAGCGCCATGACACTGCTGCCCGTCGACGCTGCCGGCATCCTCGTTGCTGATCTCGACGGTCGTTTTCAGGTGTTGGCATCCAACAGCGAACAAGCTCATCTATTGGAACTGTTCCAGACCGAACACGAGCGAGGTCCATGCGTGCGGGCCTATCACACCGGGGAGGCCGTGATCGTGGATGACCTCACCGTCGACATCCAGCGCTGGCCGGAGTTCGCCAGGCGTGCACTGGAATACGGATTCCAATCGGTGCATGCATTGCCGATGCGGATGCGTGCCGACCGTGTGGGCGCCCTGAACCTGCTCCGATTCGACACCGGCAGGCTCTCGGCCGACGACGCGGCGATCGGCCAAGCGCTCGCCGACATCGCGACCCTGGGCATCATGCACCGGCGCATCGCGACGCAGGCCGACATGGTCAACCAACAGCTGCAGACTGCGTTGAACACCAGGACCGTGATCGAACAGGCCAAAGGCATGCTTGCTGAGCGCGGCGGCATCGACACGGACCGGGCATTCCACCTGCTTCGTGCGCATGCCAGGAGCACAAGGGTGCGCCTCGTCGACATCGCCCGTGCGGTCGTCGACGGCGCCGATACCACCGCGATACTCGACCCGAGCTGAGCTACAGCCGGCGAGCGATATCCGCTCGGTCGAGCGGATTCTCAGGCTCCGTCGGGATAGTAGGGGCGGAACCGGCATCCGGTCCGACGGCCGCCGGGCCCGCCGCCGCCACTTCACGGGCGCCCAGTACCGCCTCGCGGCGATCTTGTTGCTCCTGCCGCTGGTTCTGCTCGTTCTCCCGCGCGTCCTGCCGAGCGTCGCGCTCGTCCTGCTGGTCCTCCCGCTGCTCGGGCGTCGGCACTCCGTGGGCACCCGGCGGCGGTCCGCTTGTCTGCCCCTGCTGCGCGGCCTGGGTCGCCTTCTGCACCGCACCTTGGGCGCCCTGCATCGCTTGTTGCATGAGCTGACCGAAGCCGCCGCCCTGGCCGCCTCCGCCACCACCGCCTAGGCTGCTCGCCGCCTGTTGCGGCACCTGTGCGAGCTGGCCGAGCTGCCCCAGCATCTGCCCCATCTGGCCCACCGACTGCCCGCCGGCGGCGTCCTCCGCGTTGTACGCGGTCTGAGCGGCGCCGACCTTGCCGGAGAAGGTGTTCTCCTTGGCCGCAAGGGAAGTCACGCTGGCCGTCATCGATGCTTCCAGCGTCGGCAGCACGGCCGCGATGGTCATGCTCATGGCATCCGCGCCCGGCGGGATCACCGGCATGGGCGGCAACTCCACCGATGCGGCGCTCCAGGTGATTCCCTCGGGTTTACGCAGTGGGCTCGTCATCAGCGTTCACCAGTCCTCGTCGACGTCGTCTTCGGCCAGGTCGTATTCGAGGGATTCGGGCAGCGCCAGGCCGGAGGCGGTGCCCCCGCTGC
This sequence comes from Mycolicibacterium diernhoferi, assembly GCF_019456655.1. NCBI lineage: Bacteria > Bacillati > Actinomycetota > Actinomycetes > Mycobacteriales > Mycobacteriaceae > Mycobacterium > Mycolicibacterium diernhoferi. Next base: position 5,420,334 of record NZ_CP080332.1, read on the forward strand.
TCCCCCGCTGTCCCATCATCGGCGCGCCCATGCCCCCCATGGCGCCACCGGCGGCCACCGGCGCCATCCCGCCGATCGCGCCGCTGCCTGCACCGGCACCGGGCGCCGGGGCCACCGACACCGGCAGGGTATTGCCGACCAGACCGGCCAACAGCGGCGACTGAGCCGAACCGCCGCCACCGCCGGGCAGGCCGGCCGCACGCATCATGCCCGCGCCGGCACCGGCGCCGGATCCACCGGCGAGCGGGTGATTGGAGAACGCGGAGAACGGTGAGAGCGCACCCAGCCCCGCGGAACCTCCACCGCCCTGGCCGAACATCGAGGTGAGTTGTTGCAGCGGCTGGCCGAGGGTCTGCATGAGCTGTTGGGGTGCCTGGGTCACCTGGCCCATCGCCTGCCCCAACATCTGCGGGATCTGGCCGACCAACCCGGCGAGTTGCCCGAGCATCTGCATCGCCTGCGACGGGTCCTGTCCGGCCAGCTGCTGCGGACCTACCGGCGGGACACCCCCGGTGGGCAGCTGCGGCGGGGCGCCGATGGCATTGGCCATCGTGCCGGCGTTGGCCGAGACGGTGGCGGCGTTCTGTGACAGGCCCATCATGATCCGGCTCTGTACCAGCGCCTGGGTGTTGCTGACCGGCATCGCCTGCAGCGCCATGCATTCGGCCTGAGTTTCCTGGGCCACGATGTTGGCCGTCATCTTGGTCTGGATGACCGCGGCCTCCATGGTGCGCAACTTGGCGGCGATGGCGGCGGCTTGGGCACCGTTGGCCTCATGGCCGCCGATTATGGTGCCGGCCTCACCGGCGGCAGCCAGCGAACCGCCACCCTCCCACTCGCCGGTCAGTCTCGTCAGCTGGCCCTGTTGCGCCGGCACCACCGTGCCGTTGATCTTGGCGGCCATCGCCTCGTACTGCGCGGCCGCCGCGGCCAGTGCGTTCTCGTCGACATTCGGCCAACCCGGACCGGTGACCGTTTGCCCCCCGTATGGGCTCACGTCAGGCTGGATCCCCATAGCGACGAGATTACCGTGCCCCCGACCTGGGGAGGCACACTAAAATCAGCCCAGGATCAGACCCGAGGTGGGCACCCCGGTACCCGCTGTGACCAGCACATGCTCGACGCCCTCGACCTGGTTGACCGAGGTCCCGCGCAGCTGGCGCACTCCCTCGGCGATCCCGTTCATGCCGTGGATGTAGGCCTCACCGAGCTGTCCGCCATGGGTGTTGATCGGTAGCCGCCCGCCGATCTCGATCGCGCCGCCGGCGATGAAGTCCTTGGCCTCGCCCTTTCCGCAGAAACCGAGCTCCTCCAGCTGGATCAGGGTGTACGGGGTGAAGTGGTCGTACAGGATCGCGGTCTGGATGTCGGCCGGCGACAGCCCACTCTGCTGCCAGAGCTGGCGGCCGACCAGGCCCATCTCGGGCAGGCCCAGCTCTTCGCGGTAGTACGAGTACATGGTGAACTGGTCGGCGCCGGCGCCCTGAGCCGCGGCCTCGATGATCGCCGGCCGGTGCTTGAGATCCTTGGCCCGCTCGGGGGTGGTGACGACGATGGCCACCCCGCCGTCGGTTTCCTGGCAGCAGTCCAGCAGTCGCAGCGGTTCGGCGATGAACCGGGAGTTCTGGTGATCCTCGATGGTGATCGGCTTACCGTAGAAATGCGCCTTCGGGTTGTTCGCGGCGTGTTTGCGATCGGCGACCGAGACCGCACCGAAATCGGCGCTGGTGGCGCCGTACTCGTGCATGTAGCGCTGAGCGATCATCGCCACCGACGCAGCCGGGGTGCTCAGCCCGTGCGGGTAGGACCAGCTGTACTCCACACCGCGCGAGTCGGCGTTGACGGTGAGCCCGGTCATCACCTGCCCGAAACGGAACTCCGAGCGCTCATTGAACGCTCGGTAGGCGACGACGACATCCGCGACGCCGGTCGCCACCGCCAGGGCGGCCTGCTGGACGGTGGCCGCCGCGGCCCCGCCGCCGTAACCGATCTGGCTGAAGAACTTCAGGTCACCGATCCCGGTGGACCGGGCGACGGCGGTCTCCAGGTTCGAGTCCATGGTGAAGGTCACCAGTCCGTCCACGTCCGACGGCGACAGGCCCGCATCGTCGAGCGCGTCGAGCACTGCCTCGGCGGCCAGCCGTAACTCGCTGCGGCCGGAGTTCTTGGAGAAGTCGGTTGCACCGATACCGGCGATCGCCGCTTTACCCGACAGGCTCACTTTCCGCCTCCCAGCGTGAGGGTCGATGTGGCGATGACATGGGCGCCAAGACTGTTGTTGCCCACCACTTTCAGCGTGATCAGGTCCCCGTCGACCTCGGTCACCTCACCGGTGAAGGTGATGGTGTCATAGGCGTACCACGGCACACCGAGGCGCAGCTTGATCGACCTGACGATCGCGTTCGGCCCGGCCCAGTCGGTCACGTAACGCCCGACCAGACCCGTGTCGGTCAGGATGTTGACGAAGATGTCCTTGGAACCCTTCGCCTGCGCCTTGTCCCGGTCGTGATGCACGTCCTGGTAATCGCGGGTCGCGATGGCGGTGGACACGATGAACGTGGGGTCGCCGTAGATCTGCAGTTCGGGCAGCTTGGTGCCCACGGTCACGCTCACTTGGCGGGCTCCCATGCGTACAGGCTCCATGCGGGGCTGACATCACTGTCTCCGAAATCGAGATAGGTTGCGCGCACCGACATTCCGATCTTCACGTCGGCGGGATCGACACCGCGCAGCTCGCCGAGCATGCGGACGCCCTCCTCGAGTTCGACGAGCGCGATCACGAACGGCAGCGAGCGCCCGGGCACCTTGGGCGCGTGGTGCACCACGAAGCTGAACACCGTGCCGTTGCCGGAGGCCACCACGTAGTCGACCGGGTCGTCCTTACCCGCCCACACCGCCGGCACCGGCGGATGCTGCAGGGATCCGTCGGGGCGGCGCTGGATACGCAGTTCGTGGGCGTTGATGCCGTCCCAGAAGAACTTGGTGTCCCGAGAGGACGACGGCCTCATCAGCTTGTCCGGATCGAGGTCCTCCGGGATCGCGACCTCTTCGCCGGCCTGCGCGCCGACCTGGTTCGCCGCCGGCAGGAACTTCATGATCCGCCAGTCCATTTCGGCGACTTCTTCATCACCGACGTGCCAGCGGATCTTCTGGTTGATGAAGTAGCCCTCGCCCAGCGCGGTCTGCTTGGGCCCGATGATGCTGACGATCTCGGCACTCATGGCGACCTGCTCACCCGGCCGCAGGTAGCGGTGATAGGTCTGATCGCAGTTGGTGGCGACCACCCCGACGTATCCGGCGTCGTCGAACAACTTCATGGCGCGCGCCAGCGGATCATCCTCGGATCGCTTGCGCCCCAAGCCCATCATGGTCCAGACCTGGATCATGGCGGGCGGCGCGACGATGCCCGGATGGCCCGCGGACCGGGCTGCTTCGTCGTCGACGTAAATCGGGTTCTTGTCACCGATCGCATCGGTCCAGTGGTGAATCATCGGCTGGTTCACCGGATCCCGGGCGATGGTCGGCTCGCCGGCACCCGACGCGAGGATCGCGTCGATGCCCTGCTGAAGATCGTTCGATTGCGTCATCGCGGAACCCTCGGCACCTTCAGGCCGGACGCCGCGATCATCTCGCGCATCACCTCGTTGACGCCGCCACCGAAGGTGATGACCAGATTGCGCTTGGTCATCTTGTCCAGCCAGTCCAGCAGCCGGGCGGTATGCGGATCCGCGGGGTTTCCGTACCGGCCGACGACCTCCTCGGCGAGCCGGCCCACTTCCTGAATCCGTTCGGTGGAGAAGACTTTGGTCGCGGCGGCATCGGCGACGGCGATGGTCTCGCCGGAGGCGGCGACCTGCCAGTTCAGCAGCTCGTTGACCCGCCAGATCGCCTTGATCTGACCGAGCAGACGGCGGGCGCCCTCCTGCTCCAGGGGCGTGACGCCGTCCGAGCCGGGCTGGGCCGCCCACTCGTGCACCTGGTCGTAGATGCCCGCGATACGTCCGGCCGGGCCCAGCCCCACCCGCTCATGGTTGAGCTGGGTGGTGATCAGCTTCCAGCCGCCGTTCTCCTCGCCGACCAGCATGTCGGCGGGCACCCGCACGTCGTTGTAGTACGAGGCGTTGGTGTGGTGTGCACCGTCGGACAGGATGATCGGCGTCCACGAGTAGCCGGGATCCTTGGTGTCCACGATCAGGATCGAGATGCCCTTGTGCTTGGCGGCTTCCGGATCGGTGCGACACGCCAACCAGATGTAGTCGGCGTCATGGGCACCGGTGGTCCACATCTTCTGGCCGTTGACGATGTATTCATCGCCATGCTTGACGGCGGTGGTGCGCAGCGAGGCCAGGTCGGTGCCGGCTTCGGGTTCGGAGTAGCCGATCGCGAAATGCACTTCGCCGGCCAGGATCCCGGGCAGGAACTTCTTCTTCTGCGCTTCGGTGCCGAGGGCCTGCAGCGTCGGTCCGACGGTCTGCAGGGTCACCATCGGCAGCGGGATGTCCGCACGGTTGGCCTCGTTGATGAAGATCTGCTGCTCGACCGGGCCGAAGCCCAGGCCGCCGTACTCCTTGGGCCAACCGACGCCGAGCTTGCCGTCACTGCCCATCCGCTTGATCACCGTGCGGTAGGCCTCGTTGTGCCGGTCGGACTCCATCGCCGCGGCTTCCTCGGGAGTCACCAGCGTCGAGAAGTATTCCCGCAGTTCGGATTGCAGCTTGCGCTGCTCCGCGGTCAGGTCGATGAACATTTACGCTCCCACCAGGTCGAGACGATACGCGGGACCGCCCAGCAGCCGGTTCAGGTCCTTGATCGAGGAGAAGTAGCGGTCCATGGGGTAGGTGATGTCCATGCCCATACCGCCGTGCAGGTGGTGGCACAACCGCATGGCAGGCGGGGCCTGCGTGGTGAGCCAGTAACCCAGGATGGCCAGATCGTCTGTGGCGTCGAGTCCTTCGGACAGCCGCCACACCACCGAGGTCGCGACCAGCGAGATGGTCCGCGACGCGATGTACACCTCGGACAGCTGCGCGGCCACCGTCTGGAACGTGGACAGCGGCCGGCCGAACTGCTCGCGGGTGGCGACGTAATCGGCGGTCAGCCGCAGTGCACCGGCGACCAGACCGGCGGCGAACGCACCGGTGGCAGCCAGCACGAGCTCGTTCACCCGGGTGACGGTTGCACCCTGCAGGACGTCGTCGGCGGTGACCTCGACATCGTCGAAGACGACCACGTACTCGTCGGATCCATTGGCCGTCGGCGTCTTGGTCAGGGTCACGCCCGACGCCTGCGGGGAGACCACGACGACCGCGTCGGCGGCGGTGACCACCAGCCACTGTGCCGTCTCCGCATAGGGCACACCGATCTTGGTGCCGCTGAGCTTGCCCGCGCGCAGGGTGGTCGACGGCCGGTCCGGGAGTTGCGCGCCCGGCTCGTTCAGCGCCGCGCTGAGGACCGCACCCCCGCCGACACCGGCCAGGTAGCGGTCCTGCTGCGCCTCGGTGGCGAGATCCAGCAGCGGGACCAGGCCCAGGCCGAGGGTGGCCAGCGCCGGACCGACGGTGCCGTGCCGCCCGATCTCGGTCAGCGCCGTCGCCACCTCGGCCAGCCCCAGTCCGTCACCGCCGAGCCGATCCGGCACGGCGAGTGCGGCCACACCTCCGGAAACCAGTGCATCCCAACTGTTCTCCCGTTCCAGCACCGATGTCACCACGTCGGCGACAGCCTGCTGCTCCGGGTTCGGCGAGAAGTCCACCCGTTCTGCTCCTAAGTGTTCTGTGTCGCTGGTCTAGTTGGCCGATGCACCGGTGTAGTCGACCTGCCAGTGCTTGATTCCGTTGAGCCAGCCGGACTTCAACCGCTCCGGGGTGCCGATCGGCTTGAGATCGGGCATCACGTCGGCGATCGCGTTGAAGATCAGGTTGATGGTCATCCGGGCCAGGTTGGCGCCGATGCAGTAGTGCGCACCGGTGCCACCGAAGCCGACGTGCGGGTTCGGGTCGCGCAGGATGTTGAAGGTGTGCGGGTCCTCGAAGACCTCTTCGTCGAAGTTGGCCGAGCGGTAGGACAGCACGACCCGCTCGCCCTTCTTGATCTTCACGCCACCGAGTTCGGTGTCCTCGAGTGCGGTGCGCTGGAACGCCGAAACCGGGGTGGCCCAACGGACGATCTCGTCGGCGGCAGTACCGGGGCGTTCCTTCTTGTACAGCTCCCACTGGTCGGGGTTCTGCGCGAACGCGATCATGCCGTGGGTGGTCGAGTTGCGGGTGGTCTCGTTTCCGGCCACCGCCAGCATGATGACGAAGAAGCCGAACTCGTCATCGGAGAGCTTCTCGCCATCGATGTCGGCCTCGATGAGCTTGGTGACGATGTCCTCGGTCGGGTTCTTGGACCGTTCCTCGGCCATCTTCATGGCGTAGGTGATCAGTTCGAACGAGGACATGGCCGGATCGATGTCGGCGTACTCGGGATCCTCGCCGGCGGTCATCTCGTTGGACCACCGGAACAGCTTGTCCCGGTCTTCCTGGGGCACGCCGAGCAGATCGGCAATGGCCTGCAGCGGCAGCTCGCTGGCCACCTGCTCGACGAAATCGCCGGCCCCCTCGGCCAGGGCGGTCTCGGCGATCTTGCGGGCGCGGGCCCGCAGTTCGTCCTCGATGCGGCCGACGGCCCGCGGGGTGAAGCCACGGGAGATGATCTTGCGCAGCCGGGTGTGCTGTGGGGCGTCCATGTTGAGCAGGACGGCCTTCTGCAGGTCGATGGCGTCACGCGTCATCTCCTGCGGCCACACCGGGATGGCGCCGTCGGGCGAGCTGCCGAAGATCTCGCTGTTCTTGGAGACCTCCTTGACGTCGGCATGCCGGGTGACGATCCAGTACCCCGGGTCGCCGAACCCGCCGGTGCCACCGGGCACATCCACCCAGTGCACGGGCGCGGTCTTGCGCAGCTCGGCGAGCTCCTCGACCGGTAGGCGTTCGAGGTTCAGGGTCGCGTCGAGTGGATCGAAGCCTTCAGGGAGGTTCGGGCTGGCCATGCAGGATCTCCTTGCGAAAGTCGGGGCACGGGTCGGGCGACAACAATTCCTTCTAGTGCCACTTGCGACCATTGAAACATGCCTCCACCGCAGATAAAAGGCACGGTGGCATCGTCGCTTGTCAGAGTAATGAAACGTGTTCTAGCCTGACGTCATGGGTAATCCTGTCATCGTCGAAGCCACCCGCAGCCCCATCGGCAAGCGCAACGGATGGCTGTCCGGACTGCACGCGACCGAACTCCTGGGCGCCGTGCAGAAGGCTCTCGTCGAGAAGGCGGGCATCCCCGCCGGTGACGTCGAGCAGGTCATCGGCGGCTGCGTCACGCAGTACGGCGAACAGGCCAACAACGTCACCCGGCAGTCCTGGCTGGTCGCCGGTCTGCCCGAACATGTCGGCGCCACCAGCGTCGACTGCCAGTGCGGTAGCGCTCAGCAGGCCAACCATCTGATCGCCGGGTTGATCGCCACCGGCGCCATCGACATCGGCATCGCCTGCGGTGTCGAGGCCATGAGCCGGGTGGGTCTGGGCCAGAACGGCGGCGGATCACGGGCAGCCTCGTGGGATATCGACATGCCCAACCAGTTCGAGGCCGCCGAGCGGATCGCCCAGCGCCGCGGCATCACCCGCGCCGACGTGGACGCCCTGGGCTTGGCCTCGCAGACCAAGGCCAAGCAGGCCTGGGCCGAGGGCCGGTTCGACCGGGAGATCTCGGCCATCTCGGCCCCGGTGCTCGACGAGAACAAGCAGCCGACCGCCGAGTTCGCCCCGGTGACCCGTGATCAGGGGCTGCGCGACACCACGGCCGAGGGCCTGGCCTCGTTGAAGCCGGTGCTCGACGGCGGGATTCACACCGCCGGCACGTCCTCGCAGATCTCCGACGGTGCGGCCGCCGTGCTGTGGATGGACGAGGACAAGGCGAAGGCTCTGGGCTTCAAGCCGCGCGCCCGCATCGTCGCGCAGGCCAACGTCGGCGCCGAGACCTACTACCACCTCGACGGGCCGGTGCAGTCGACGGCGCGGGTGCTGGAGAAGGCCGGTATGAAGATGGGCGATATCGACCTGGTGGAGATCAACGAGGCCTTCGCGTCGGTGGTGCTGTCCTGGGCCCAGGTGCACGGCGCCGACCTGGACAAGGTGAACGTCAACGGCGGCGCGATCGCGCTCGGACACCCCGTCGGATCCACCGGAGCCCGGCTGATCACCACCGCGCTGCACGAACTGGAGCGCACCGGTAAGAGCACCGCGCTGATCACCATGTGCGCCGGCGGCGCCCTGAGCACCGGCACCATCATCGAACGGATCTGATCCGCGTGCCCCTCGCCGATCCCGAGCGCATCGCCGCAGCACAGTCCTATATCGACGCGCTGTCGACCCATCGGGCCGATGAGGTGCCGTTCGCCCCGGACTGCATCCGGATCGAGATGGGCCTGAAGACCGGACGTTCCGGAGATCACCTGCGGCGCAGCCTGAACAACGGTCCGCAGTTCAAGCTGATCGAGCGGACCACGCCGCCGGTGTTCACCGTCGACGGGGACACCATCCGGGCGCAGTTCGACGTGCTGACCAGACCGCGACTGCTCGGCCGGCGGGTGTGCTCACACGTCGACGAGACGTTCCTCATTCCGGCCGGTGACGCACAGCCGACGATCCGTCACATCAACGCCAAGCTCAGTCCGTTCATCGGCCGATAGGGTCACCGCATGTCCGAGACACCCCGCCCGCTCAACGCCAAGCAGGTCGAGCGCCTCAATGCCTCGTCCACCGGCACCATCATCAAGTGGATGTCGCGCGCCCAGACGTGGATCTTCAAGAAGTCGGGCGGCAAGCTCGCCAACAAGTTCCTGCGCGGCGCCGAGGTCGGCATCCTGACCACGACCGGCCGGAAGTCCGGTGAGCCCCGCGACAGCCCGCTGCTGTTCCTGCAGGAGGGCCGGCGGATCGTGCTGGTGGCGTCGCAGGGCGGCCGGGCCACCAACCCGATGTGGTACCTGAACATCAAGGCCGATCCGAGGATCTCCTTTCAGACCAAGAAGGAACGGCTGGAGCTGGTGGCCCGCGAGGCGACCGATGCCGAACGCGACGAGTACTGGCCCAAGCTGGACGCGATGTACCCCGACTTCGTCAACTACCGGTCCTACACCGATCGTAAAATCCCGATCCTGATCTGCGATCCCGCCTAGCTCGCTACTGTGAGCCGATGAGTCTGGGCTCACCCCGTTCATCTTTGAAACTCCTGCTCACGGTGGTGACGGCGGCGCTGTTGTGGGTGGCGGCCGCCATACCGGCGGCAGCACTGACGGTGACGTTCGTGCGGCACGGCGAGTCCGAGGGCAACGCGTCCGGCCGAATCGACACCTCGGTGCCCGGACCGGCTATCACCGCATCGGGACTCGCGCAGTCGCAAGCCGTGGCGGCCGCGTTGGCAAACAACGGCACCGCCTACGACGCGATCTATACCTCGAACATGCTGCGCACCAGCCAGACTGCGCAGCCGTTCGCCGCGCTGACCGGCCTGACTCCGATCGCGCTGCCCGGGTTCCGGGAGATCAACGCCGGCATCTTCGAGGGTTCCTCGGAAAACTCCGGGCTGGGCAGGCTCGGGTATGGCCTGACCCCGGCGCTCTGGATGCTGGGCGCCCGGTCGGTGCCGATGCTGGGCGGCGGGAACGGCAATGCGTTCGATGCCCGGGTGGACGGGGCGCTCAAGGTGATCGAGGACAGCGGTGCACAGAACCCGGTGGTCTTCTCGCACGGTGCCACCATCATGTTCTGGACGATGATGAACGTGGACAATCCCGACCTCGGCCTGCTGTTGCGCCACCGACTGGACAACACCGACGTAGTGGTGATCGAGGGCAGCTCCGAGGAGGGCTGGACCCTGAAGAGCTGGGCCGGGGTGGACGTCGGTCCGGCCACGCTACCCACCAAGTTGTTCGTCAACGTCCGGGACCTGGTGGTGGCCCCGCAGACCGCGGTCTACAACGTGGCGCAGGCGTTCCGCACCGGGGATATCGCCAAGATCGCCACCGCGATCCGCAACGGGGTGAGCACGCTGGTGCAGGCACCGATCAAGTTCACCGGGGCGGTGATCCGCGATGTCGTGGACGCGCTGCGCCCGCAACGCAGCCCGGCCGCCCCACAGCGCGCTGCCGAACCCGACCCGACCACGACGGCGGCCGCCTTGACCGCGCCCCAGCGGGCGGAGCCCGAAGCGTCCGACTCCGAACAGGATGCCGCACCGGTACCGAAACTCCGGACCAGCCGGACCGCGAAGAAACCGAGCCGGGTCAGCGCGATCACCGAAATCGCCGGTGGCAGCAATGAGGACGAACTCACCGAGGACGCGACGGTCACCCGACTCGACGTGAAGCGGGCGGGCCGGCCGGGAGTCGCGGTCGCCGGCGGTGGCAAGGCGACCGAAACCAGCGATGCCGGCGTCGATGACACGACCACGACCACCGGCTCCGACGACCGTGCAGCCGGCGACGGCAGTGCTGATGATGCCGACAGTGCCGGCTCCGAGAAGGACGCGGCCTGACCCCGCATCCGGGGCGCCGGCCACCCGGCTTCGGGGTGAGTGCGGGCGTCGCGCGCGCCGTCGCCGCCATGCTCGGCGCCACGTCCGCCCTGCTGTGGCTGATGTGCATGTATATCGTTGCGCGATCCGGCTTCTCGACCGATCCCGCCGCCGATCCGCAGGGTTACGCGCTGATGTTCGGCACCGTCGTCGGCGTCATCGCCGGCCTGCTGTTCGCGGTGGCGTTGCCGGCGGCATTCCCGGTCGCCCGGCGCAGGCAGGTCTCCCGGATATGTCTGCTGCTGTTCCTCGGGGCGACCGTCGCGCTCTACCTGGCGCTGGCCCTGTCCTAGTTCGGGCGGGCTGGTTTGCCCGGGTCCGGATCGGGAAACCAGCGGTACATGGTCGACGTCCGCAATTCGGGGCTGCTGGCATTGTCGATGAAGCACTTCGCCAAGGCGCATGTGTGGGTGTACCGGCGCACCGGCGGCCGTCTCGGCGCACGCCTGCTCTGGCTGCCGGCGGCGCTCATCACCACCACCGGCCGCCGGACCGGACAGCCGAGGGTGACCGCGACGCTGTGCCTGCGCGACGGTGAGCGGGTGGTGTTGCCGGCTTCGTTCGGCGGGCGTGATCACGACCCGGCGTGGTACCTGAACGTCCGGTCCGATCCCCGGGTGCACGTGCAGTACGGCCCCGACCGGTGGGACATGACCGCCAGGGATGCCACGCCCGCGGAACGAATCCGGTACTGGCCGAGGCTGACCCGGATGTACCCGCCGTATCGCGGCTACCGCGAGGCGGCCGACCGCGTCATCCCGTTGGTGGTCTGCGAACCGCGCGACTGACCCGCGGTCTGTGGAGTCTTACCCGGAATGGTTCCGGGTGAGACTCCACAAACCGCAGAGAGATTCAGGCGCCGAAGACCGGCAGCGGTGTACGCGTCTTGGCCAGCAGGTCGCGCACCACCGGGCCGAGCTCGGCCGGGTCCCACTTGGCGCCCTTGTCGATCTCGCCGCCGCGGTTCCAGCCCTCGGCCACCCGGATGATGCCGCCTTCGACCTCGAAGACCTGACCGGTGATATCGCGGGATTCCACGCTGCCCAGCCAGACCACCAGCGGCGAGATGTTCTCCGGGGCCATCGCGTCGAACTCGCTGTCCTGGGTGGCCATCATGTCGGCGAACACCGTCTCGGTCATCCGGGTCCGCGCCGAGGGCGCGATGGCGTTGACCGACACACCGATTCGGCCCATCTCGGCGGCGGCCACCAGCGTCAGTGCCGCGATGCCCGCCTTGGCCGCGCTGTAGGTGGCCTGTCCGACACTGCCCTGAAGACCCGCACCGGAACTGGTGTTGATGATGCGGGCGTCGACGGTCTTGCCGGCCTTGGACTGGGCACGCCAGTACGCCCCGGCGTGCTTCATGGTGGCGAAGTGACCCTTGAGATGCACGGCGGTGACGGCGTCGAACTCGTCCTCGGTGGCGTTGACGAACATCCGGTCCCGCACGATGCCGGCATTGTTCACCAAAACGTCCAGGCTGCCGAAATTTTCGATGGCGGTCTGGATCAGGCCTTCGGCCTCGCTCCAGTCCGCGACGTTGGCGCCGCTGGTGACGGCTTCACCGCCCGCGGCGATGATCTCGTCGACCACGTTCTGCGCGGCGCTGCCGCCGCCTGCCGGTGAGCCGTCCAGGCCGACACCGATGTCGTTGACCACGACCCGCGCACCCTCGGCGGCGAATGCGAGCGCGTGTTCGCGCCCGATCCCGCCGCCGGCGCCCGTCACGATGACTACCCGACCGTCGAGCAAACCCATTGCTGTTTCTCCTTGTTCGTCACTTGATGTCGGCAGTGGTGGTGCTCAGGTAATGCGGGGGCTCGCCGCCGCCGTGCACCTCCAACGAGGCGCCACTGATGTAGGAAGCCGCCGGCGAGGCCAGGAACGCTGTCGCCCAGCCGATGTCGGCGGGCTTGGCCAGCCGCCCCAGCGGCACATTCTTGGAGATGGCCGCGATGGACTCGGCGTCACCGTAGAACAGTTCGGACTGTTCGGTCTCGACCATGCCGACCACCACCGAATTCACCCGGACCTTGGGCGCCCACTCCACGGCCAGTGTCGAGGTGAGGTTGTCGATTCCGGCCTTGGCCGCCCCGTAGGCCGCGGTGCCGGGCGTCGGCCGGTGACCGCTGACGCTGGAGATGTTGACGATCGAGCCGCCGGAGTCCTGGTTCTGCATCACCGCGTTGGCGTGCGTGGACACCGACAGCGCGCCGATCAGGTTCAGTTCGATGATCTTGGTGCTGAATTTGGCCGAGGCCTCGGCGGCCGGCACGTACGGAGATCCGCCGGCGTTGTTGACCACCACGTCCAGCCGACCATGGGCGGCCACCACGGCCTCGATGAGGGCCTTCACCGAATCGTCGTCCCGGATGTCACAGGAATGGAACTCGTACGGCGAACCCTCCACCGGGCGGCGCGCACAGGTCACCACCGTGGCACCCTGACCGGCGAAGACGGCGCTGATACCGGCACCGACGCCGCGCACTCCTCCGGTCACCAGGACCACCCGGCCATCCAGTTGCAGATCGATTCCAGCCGTGTCACTCACTGTGCTAGCGTACCAAGCAAGTGCTTGCTTAGGTAGCGACCCTCTCAGGAAGTGTCTTGTGTCAGATCCCATGAAGACCATCACCACGCAAACAGTCGAACCGGGCATCGTCTCGGTGACCGTGAACTACCCGCCCGTCAACGCGATCCCGTCCCGCGGATGGTTCGAACTCGGCGATGCCATCACCGCCGCAGGCCGTGACCGCAGCACCCACGTGGTGATCCTGCGCGCGGAGGGACGCGGCTTCAACGCCGGCGTGGACATCAAGGAAATGCAGAACACCGAGGGCTTCACCGCCCTCATCGACGCCAACCGCGGCTGCTACCACGCCTTCAAGGCCGTCTACGAGTGCGAGGTCCCGGTCGTGGCCGCCGTGAACGGGTTCTGCGTCGGCGGCGGGATCGGCCTGGTCGGCAACGCCGACGTCATCGTCGCCTCCGATGACGCCAAGTTCGGCCTGCCCGAGGTCGAACGCGGCGCCCTGGGCGCGGCCACCCACCTGTCCCGGCTGGTCCCCCAGCACCTGATGCGCCGACTGTTCTTCACCGCGGCCACCGTCGACGCCGAGACGCTGCACCACTTCGGCTCGGTACACGAGGTGGTGCCGCGCGCCGAACTCGACGAGTCCGCACTGCGGGTGGCCCGCGACATCGCCAACAAGGACACCCGGGTGATCCGGGCGGCCAAGGAGGCGCTGAACTTCATCGACGTGCAGCCCGTCACCGCGCGCTACCGGATGGAGCAGGGCTTCACCTTCGAGCTGAACCTCGCGGGCGTCTCCGATGAGCACCGCGACGCATTCGCCGGCACCGACAAGGGATCTAAATAGCTATGGCAGACAAGAGAACGACGCTGGACGAGGCCGTCGCCTCGATCGAAAGCGGTATGACGATCGGTATCGGCGGCTGGGGCTCGCGGCGCAAGCCGATGGCCTTCATCCGCGCGCTGCTGCGCACCGATGTCAAGGACCTCACCGTCGTCACCTATGGCGGTCCGGATCTCGGCCTGCTGTGCTCGGCCGACAAGGTCAAGCGCGTCTACTACGGCTTCGTCTCGCTGGACTCGCCGCCGTTCTATGACCCGTGGTTCGCCAAGGCCCGCACCGCCGGCGCCATCGAGGCCCGCGAGATGGACGAGGGCATGCTGCGCTGCGGACTGCAGGCAGCCGCACAGCGACTGCCGTTCCTGCCGATCCGCGCCGGTCTGGGCAGCGATGTGCGCACCTTCTGGGGCGACGAGCTCAAGACCGTCAAATCCCCATACGACGACCAGGAACTCATCGCCATGCCGGCACTGAACCTGGACGCGGCGTTCGTGCACATGAACCTCGGTGACCAGCGCGGCAACGCCGCCTACACCGGTATCGACCCGTACTTCGACGACCTGTTCCTGATGTCTGCGCAGAAGCGCTTCCTGTCTGTGGAGAAGATCGTGTCCACCGAGGAGCTGGTGAGTTCGGTTGTGCCGCAGCAGCTGCTGATCAATCGGATGATGGTCGACGCCGTGGTGGAGGCACCGGGCGGTGCGCACTTCACCACCGGCGAACCGGATTACAAGCGCGACGAGAAGTTCCAGCGCCACTATGCCGAGGCCGCCGGGTCGCAGGAGACCTGGGCCGAGTTCGTCAAGACCTACCTGTCCGGCAGCGAGGCGGACTACCAGGCTGCCGTGCGCAAGTTCGCAGAGGAGAACAACCGATGAGCCAGGCGAGCGAAGCGACCCGTGCCGAGGTGTGCGCCGTCGCGTGCGCCGAATTGTTCCGTGACGCAGGCGAGATCATGGTCAGCCCGATGACGACCATCGTGCAGATCGGCGCCCGTCTGGCCCGCCTGACCTTCTCCCCCGACATCGTGCTGACCGATGGTGAGGCGCGCATCATCGCCGACACCCCGGCCATCGGGGCGCCGGCGGCCATCGAGGGCTGGATGCCGTTCAACCGGGTCTTCGAGACGCTGGCCTGGGGCCGTCGCCATGTGGTGATGGGCGCCAACCAGATCGACCGCTACGGCAACCAGAACCTGTCCGCGTTCGGGCCGATCCAGCATCCGACCCGGCAGATGTTCGGTGTCCGTGGCGCCCCGGGCAACTCCATCAACCACCCCACCAGCTACTTCGTGGGTAACCACTCCAAGCGGGTGTTCACCGAACAGGTGGACATCGTCTCCGGCATCGGCTGGGACAAGATCGATCCCGCCAATCCCGCCTACCGGTTCGCGAACATCTTCCGGGTGATCAGCAACCTGGGCGTCTTCGACTTCAACGGCCCCGATCACCAGCTGCGGGCGGTGTCGCTGCACCCGGGCGTCGAGCCCGATCAGGTCGCCGAGAACACCTCCTTCGAGGTGCACGGGCTGGATTCCGTCCAGACCACCCGGCTGCCCAGCGCCGAAGAACAGCGCCTGCTGCGCGAGGTCATCGATCCGAAGTCGCTGCGCGACAAAGAGGTCAAGGCTTAACCATGGCGAAGCTGGTCACCCCGCTGACCGAACTGGTCGGCATCGAACACCCGGTCGTACAGACCGGCATGGGTTGGGTCGCGGGCGCCCGGCTGGTCGCCGCGACCTCGAACGCGGGCGGGCTGGGCATCCTGGCCTCGGCGACGATGACGCTGGCCGAACTGCAGACCGCGGTCGCCAAGGTCAAGGCTGCCACCGACAAGCCGTTCGGCATCAACATCCGGGCGGACGCCGGGGACGCGATCGACCGCGTCGACCTCCTGATCCGCGAAGGAGTCAAAGTCGCCTCCTTCGCTCTGGCTCCCAAGCCCGATCTGATCGCCAAGCTCAAGGACGCCGGGGTGGTGGTCATCCCGTCGGTCGGGCTGGCCAAGCACGCCAAGAAGGTGGCGAGTTGGGGTGCGGACGCGGTGATCGTGCAGGGCGGTGAGGGCGGTGGGCACACCGGCCCGATCGCCACCACGCTGCTGCTGCCCTCGGTACTCGACGCCGTCAAGGACACCGGCATGCCGGTGGTGGCCGCGGGCGGGTTCTTCGACGGCCGCGGACTGGCGGCCGCACTGTCCTACGGCGCCGCCGGCGTCGCCATGGGGACCCGGTTCCTGCTCACCTCGGACTCGACCGTGCCCGATGCCGTCAAGCAGCGCTACCTGGACGCCGCACTGGACGGCACAGTCGTCTCCACCCGGGTGGACGGTATGCCGCACCGGGTGCTGCGCACCGGTTTGGTGGAGAAGCTGGAAAGCGGTTCCCCGGTGCGCGGTTTCGCCGCGGCGCTGGGCAACGCGCAGAAGTTCAAGAAGCTGTCCGGGATGACCTGGAAGTCCATGGTCACCGACGGGTTGGCGATGCGGCACGGCAAGGACCTGACCTGGTCGCAGGTCGTGATGGCGGCCAACACCCCGATGCTGCTCAAGGCCGGTCTGGTGGAAGGCAACACCGAGGCCGGTGTGCTGGCCTCGGGCCAGGTCGCGGGCATCCTGGACGATCTGCCCTCGTGCGCCGAACTGGTGCCGGCCATCGTGGCCGACGCGGTGACGCATCTGCGCTCGGCATCGGGTTACATCACCGACTGAGTCCGTTCCCCCGGCGCGTTTTTCGGGTATGGAGAACCCATGCCCGACCTGGCGCGGTGGTTCCTCACGGCGCAGGAGCGCGGAAACCCGTCCACGCGCCTGCCCGCGTGGAGCACCGGCAACCTGGCCGAACCGCTGATCCACGGCGCAACGTACTTCGACCGGCTCGTGACGGAGGTCGAGGCGCTGCAGGCCGGCGACCACCTGTTCTTCACCGACTGGCGGGGTGACCCCGATCAGTTGCTGCGCGACCAGGGTCCGACCATCGCCGAATTGTTCTGCCGCGCCGCCACGCGTGGAGTCGTGGTCAAGGGCCTGATGTGGCGTTCGCACCTGGACGCGTTCGCCTACAGCGAGGAAGAGAACCGGCACCTCGGCGACGCGATCGAGGCCGCCGGCGGCGAGGTGCTGCTCGACCAGCGGGTGCGATTCGGCGGTTCGCACCACCAGAAGTTGGTGGTCCTGCGCCATCCTTCGGCCCCCGAACGCGACGTGGCATTCGCCGGCGGCATCGACCTGTGCCACTCCCGCCGCGATGACGCATCGCATCGCGGGGACCGCCAGGCGGTGCGGATGGCGCGAAACTACGGCGACCACCCGCCCTGGCATGACGTGCAACTCCAGGTGCGTGGGCCCGCCGTCGGCGCACTGGACACCTCGTTCCGGGAACGCTGGGACGACCCCGCGGCGCTGGACATGCTCAACCCGCTCGCCTACGTCCGCGACCGGCTGCGCGGCGCTGATCTGCAACCCGGTGCGCTGCCCGACCAGCCGCCCGACCCGCCGCCGTGCGGTCGCCATGCCGTGCAGGTGCTGCGCACCTACCCCGACGGGCATTTCGAGTACGACTTCGCGCCGCGGGGCGAACGCAGTATCGCCCGCGGTTACAGCAAGGTGGTGCGCCGCGCGCGGCAGCTGATCTATCTGGAGGACCAGTATCTGTGGTCCAAACGGGTCGCCGACCTGTTCGTCCGGGCGCTGACGGACAATCCCGGTCTGCATCTTGTCGCGGTGGTGCCCCGCTACCCCGACGTGGACGGGCGCCTGGCGTTGCCACCGAACCAGATCGGGCGCCATGAGGCCATCGCGGCGTGCAGCCGGGTGAGCCCGGACCGGGTGCACGTGTTCGATGTTGAAAATCATTCGGGCACACCGGTATATGTACACGCCAAGGTGTGCACGGTGGACGATGAATGGGCCAGCGTGGGTAGCGACAACTTCAACCGGCGGTCCTGGACGCATGACAGCGAGTTATCCTGTGCGGTAATCGATCCCGACGGGATTTTCGCCCGCGACCTGCGGTTGAGACTGTTGCGTGAGCACCTGGACCGTGCCGAGGACGGTAGTCAGGACGGCGGGCTGGCCGACCCGCAGACCGCGGTGGCGGAGATCGAAACAGCCGCGGGGGCGTTGGAGGCGTGGCACGCGTCGGGCCGCCGGGGTGCGCGCCCACCGGGGCGGCTGCGCCCGCACCGTCCCGAGCGGCTCGGCCGGTTCACCCGGCTGTGGGCGGGACCGGCCTACCGGATGATCTACGACCCCGACGGGCGCAACGTCCGCGACCGGATCCGGGACCGCTGGTGATCGTCACGAATCGACCACGGCAGCCCGGCGGGGTTCCTACACTCGGGGCGCATGAAGACCAACGCGGCGATTCTGTGGGAGTACGGCGGCGACTGGACGGTCGAGGAGATCGACCTCGATCCTCCGGGTGACGGTGAGGTGCTGGTCTCCTGGGAGGCCACCGGTCTGTGCCACTCCGATGAGCACATCCGCACCGGCGACCTGCCGGCCCCGCTGCCGCTGATCGGCGGCCACGAGGGAGCGGGCATCGTCCGCGAGGTCGGTGCCGGCGTGGTCGGGCTCGCCCCCGGCGACCATGTCGTCGCCTCCTTCCTGCCCGCCTGCGGCCGCTGCCGGTTCTGTTCCACCGGCCACCAGAACCTGTGCGACCTGGGGGCCATGATCATGGCAGGCACCCAACTCGACGGGACGTATCGTCGGCACGTCAACGGCCAGGATGTCGGTGTGATGGCACTGGTCGGCACCTTCTCTCAGTACGGCACGGTGCCCGAGGCCTCGATCGTCAAGATCGACGACGACATCCCCCTGACCCGGGCCTGTCTGCTGGGCTGCGGTGTCACCACCGGGTGGGGTTCGGCGGTCAACACCGCCGACGTGGCACCCGGCGACACCGTCGTCGTGATCGGTCTGGGTGGCATCGGCAGCGGAGCCGTCCAGGGGGCACGGCTGGCCGGCGCGGAGAAGATCATCGTGGTGGAACCCGTGGAGGCGAAGCGGGACTTGGCTTTCCGGTTCGGCGCTACGCACTTCGCGACCTCGATCGAGGAGGCCACCGCCCTGGTCGCCGACCTCACCCGCGGGGTGATGGCCGATTCGGCCATCCTGACCGTCGGCCTGCTGCAGGGCGCGATGCTGGAGGAGGCCGCGAACATCATCCGCAAGGGCGGCGCGGTGGTGATGACCGCACTGTCCACGATGGCCGACAATCAGCCGACCCTGGGCATGATGATGTTCACCCTGTTCCAGAAGCGGTTACTGGGAAGCCTTTACGGGGAGGCCAATCCGCGCGCGGACATCCCGCGGCTGCTGTCGCTGTACCGCGAGGGCAAGCTCCTGCTCGACGAGACCGTCACCCACGAGTACAAGCTCGCGGAGGTCAACGAGGGCTACGAGGACATGCGGGAGGGCCGCAACATCCGCGGTGTGATCGTGCACGACCACTGACCGGCCCGGGCCGAACCCTCAGGGCAGGAACAGGATCCCGTCGTCCGAGGCGGCCTTCATCAGCTGCGGGATGGTCAGCGCGCCGTAGCCGGTGTGCACGGGTCCCCGCTTGCTGCCCAGGAAGGGCACGATGCCGGGGTTGGACTTGATGTCCAGGTGGTAGGCCTGCACGCCGGGCAGGTGGTACTGGAAAAAGTTGCCCAGGAAGTCCAGCATGAAGATCGCGCTGCCGATCAGCGTCTTGCCCCAGAGCTTGGAGACGTTGTACAGCGGGTTCATCGCGGCCGGGTCGCCGATCAGGACCATCGGCCCGTAGTGCGGCTTGCTGCCGCCGCCGGGAACGTAGGGCGGCATGAAGGGCTGCAGATAGGGCAGATCGGTGGCCATGGCCGTAGCGGAGCTGCCGTAGGTACCGATGTTGACGAACATCGAGTCGGCACCGTTGCCGGGTACGCGGGCGTTCATGCCCGGCGCCTCGAAACCGATGCCGGCCAGGCCGGTCCGCTGCGCCACGAACTGGGCCTCCCAGCCGCCGAGCGAGTGACCGGTGACGAAGATGTCGTCGTCGGTGTAGCCCTGCAGCGCGGCCTCGGCACGCACCCGCTCGGCGAATTCCAGGGCGTCATAGAACGCCAGCGGGGTGGTCCGGGTGAAGATCACCTGCAGATCGGCGACGATCTGGGCGACGGTGATGAGCGGGTTGAACAGCAGGTGGCTGCCACCGGTGGTGCCCTGGTAGGCGATGATGATCTGCCCCTCCGGGGTCACCCAGGTCTTGGCGACCATACCGGAGAAGAACCTGGTCGCGGACAGCTGAAATCCGTTGACGGTGAACGGAACCAGATTTCCGGGGGTCGAGCCGAGCACGTAGGACGCCGAGGACGCGTTGAGGAACTGTTCCACCGTCGGGGTCGGCCGGGTCGTCGGGCCGGTGTAGGTCATGGTCGGCACGGTGGGCTGGGCGACCGGCGTGCGGTGCAGCCCGATCAGCTTCTCGATCTCTCGGAAGACCCCGAAGATCAGATCGTTGACCACATTGAGGCCGTTGGGCAGCCCGTGACTGTTGGCGGAGGTGGTCAGGCTGAACACCTGCAATACCGCGTTGACCAGACGACCGGGAAGTTGCAGCACCTTTGCGATGGGCGACAACGGTTTCGGCGGGGTGGGTACCGTCGGGGTGGGCAGCGTGGGGTCGACAGCGGTGGAGACGACGGCGGCCGGTAGCGCGGGTGCGAGTGCGGTAGCGACTGCGGCGCTCGGAACCTCAAGCGTCAGAACACCGCCCGACGGCGCCGACAGCCGCGCACTGCTGATGCCCGCGCGGTGCGTCCGGACGGACTTCAGCAGGGGGCGGTTGAGCCGCCCGGCCTCGGTGTCATCCGTCGGCTCCGGCGCCGGAGTGTCGACGGCGGTGTCCGGCGAACCGGAATCATCCTGCTGCTCTGTTGAGTTCGGGGCCTCGAGTTCCGGTGCTTGGCTGTCCAGATCGACTGCGGCGCGGTCGCGCAGTGACCTGCGGGGACCGGCCTTCCTGGGTTCGGTGCGGGCCGGTTCGGTGAGTTTGGGGCCCGCGTCGGCGGTATCCTTCGAATCCGATTCACCGGACGTGGCAGCGGTGCTCGGTGATTCCGACCCCGCGCTCTCGGAACCGGCAGACTCGGTGCCGGTGGTGTCCGCCCACGCCGCGGCGTGTACCGGCGCGAACACCAACCCCGCGGAGATCGCCACCGCCGCCGCTCCGTACCCGAACGGCCTGACCTTCGACACACGCATCTCCTACCGATTCCAGCGCCACCCAAACTTTGACAATGCTCGATGTCAGAGTGAGAGTAGCGCTGGAATCGGTGCGGGATTGCGTTTTTCGGCTAGAGACGCTCGATGATGGTGACGTTGGCGGTGCCGCCGCCCTCACACATGGTCTGCAGGCCGTACCGACCACCGGTGCGCTCCAGGGTGTTCAGCATGGTGGCGAACAGCTTGGCGCCCGTCGCGCCGAGCGGATGCCCCAGCGCGATGGCGCCACCGTTGGGGTTGACCTTGGCCGGGTCCGCGCCGGTCTCCTTGATCCAGGCCTGCACCACCGGGGCGAACGCCTCGTTGATCTCGACGGTGTCGATGTCGTCGATCGACAGACCGGTCTTCTCCAGCGCGTAGTGGGTGGCCGGGATGGGGCCGGTCAGCATGAACACCGGATCCGCGCCGCGGGCGCTGATGTGGTGAATACGGGCCCGCGGCTTCAGGTTGTGCTCCTTGACCGCCTTCTCCGAGGCGAGCAGCACCGCGCTGGCGCCGTCGGAGATCTGGCTGGCCATCGCCGCGGTCAGGCGGCCGCCCTCGACAAGGGTCTTGAGCCCGGCCATCTTCTCCAGCGTGGTGTCGCGCGGGCCCTCATCGATGGCGAACCCGGCCCCGTCGATCTGGACGGGAATGATCTCGTTCTCGAAATGCCCGGCACGGATCGCCTCCTGGGCGCGCTGATGACTGGTCAGCGCGAACTTCTCCATGTCCTCGCGGGACAGATTCCACTTCTCGGCGATCATTTCCGAACCGCGGAACTGGGAGATCTCTTGGTCGCCGTAGCGGTGCAGCCAGCTCTTGGACTCGTTGGTGGGCGAGGTGAAGCCGAACTGCTCACCGACGATCATGGCCGAGCTGATCGGGATCTGGCTCATGTTCTGCATGCCGCCGGCCACGATGACGTCGGCCGTACCGGACAGGATCGCCTGCGCGCCAAACGAAATGGCCTGCTGGCTGGAACCGCACTGGCGGTCCACAGTGACGCCGGGGACCTCTTCGGGGTATCCGGCGGCCAGCCAGGACAGTCGCGCGATGTTGCCGGCCTGCCCACCGATCGCATCCACACAACCGGCGATGACGTCGTCGACCGCACTCGGGTCCAGGTCGGTGCGCTCGAAGAGCCCGCGCCAGGCGGCCGCACCCAGATCGACCGGGTGCAGCCCGCTCAGCGATCCGCCGCGCTTGCCAACCGCGGTACGGACGGCATCGATGACGTACGCCTCAGCCATGTGGTTCTCCTTAATGGGATTCTGCTTTGTTGGATTCTGCGGTTATGCCACCGAGCACGATGGCCAGATACTGTGCGCCGACTTGTTCGGCGGTCAACGGTCCGCCCGGTTGATACCAGCGGACCGACACCCAGGTGGTGTCGCGGATGAACCGGTACACCAGATCGACGTCCAGGTCGGGCCGGAACGCTCCGTCGGCGATCCCCTCGTGCAGCAGGTCGATCCACATCTGACGCTGCTCGCGGTTGCGGTCGTCGACGAACCCGAACTGCGGCAGGTCGGACAACCGCTTGGCCTCGTCCTGGTAGATGACGACCTGCGCGTGCCGGTGCTCGATGGCCTCGAAGGAGGCCATGAACAGCCCCTTGAGCCGGTCCAGCGGTGTGGACTCGGCGGCCAGGATCTGTTGATACCGCTCGAACAGCCAGTCCAGGAAGTCCTTGAGGACCTCCTCGACCATCTGCTCCTTGGACTTGAAATGGTGGTACAGACTGCCCGAGAGGATGCCCGCCGAATCGGCGATGTCCCGGACGGTGGTTGCCTTGAGGCCGCGCTCGGCGAACATCGTCGCGGCGAGCTTCAGGAGCTCGTCACGGCGGCTGGCCGGTGGGGTCATTTGGACAGCTTACCAACCAAGCACTTGCTAGGTCGAGCTACCAGGACATCCCGCCGGACCCACCGGAAAAGCAGGAGCCGACGCCCATCCACAGGGCGCCACATGGACAGTTCCATTGTGATTTGCGTCACACCGACGTCGCGGCTCCTGGTTCGCTCAGTGGCCATCGGCCCACTGGCAGAGTCGACTTTCGACCAGAATTTACCTAATAGCAACCCAGGTGTGGATGGTGCGCCGCCGAGCCTGCATCAACAACCGAGCCGGCGACACACCACAGCTAAGAAGGGCCCACCGATCCGTCACATCGCGCTCATCGGATAACCCCGCCAACCGGCTCCCCCGAGCACTCGCAGCTAACTAATTGCGATCGCATAAAACCCTCCTGTAGCTGTTGGGGCCTCATATTCTGAACAAGCTCGATCTCGCAGCTAATGACACACCCAGGGGGATCCATGGACATTTCAGCCCGTTCCTATTTCACTACCGGGGTTACGTTCACGGTCGCCGGCGCTATCGCGTTGGCACCGCTGGCCATCCCCACCGAGGGGCGCACGATCGCCCTTCCCAGCGTCTCGACCTCCACCGCCGACGTCCGGCTCAGCGCCGTCATCAACCCCGCCCATGTCGATGCGCTGATCACCGCACTGCGAAGCGGGTTGGCCGAGGTCACCACCGGGCTCGACAACATCACCACCCAAACCGGGATCGGCCTGAACAATGTGCTCACCAGGACCCAGGCACTCAACACGGGACTGTGGAACAGGCTCATCGAAGCCGCCGGCCCCGGGGCGTTGGGCGCCCTGGTCGCGGCCTTGGGCAGCTACTCCGAGGCGAGTCTGGCGTTGACCGCGTCCAGCATCGAAGGTGCCGCGGGCTCGTTGCTCGTGCTGCCCGGAGATGTCACCGACATCATCGGCAGCACGCTGATCGGTTCGCTCAACACGGCGCTGTACGCCATCACCGACGTGGTCAACAATCCGCTGAGGCTGGCGAGTTACACCGGACTGCTGGCCGGCGTGGTGAACATCGTCGGCGACATCTTGGTCGCACAGGACCCGAACTACAGCACCGGACTGCTTCCCGGCCCCAGTGGACACCTGGGACTGGTCGGTACCGCTCTCAACTCGACCCTGGGAGCCGTCATCAACGTTGTGGGCCTGGGCAGTGACGGACTGACCGGTCAGATCAATCTCGCCGTCGACTCGCTGTCCAGTGCACTGGACAATCTCGCCCAGCAGAGCGGCAGTGGACTTGTCACCGGGCTCGTCGGCCTCATCCAAGGACTGGCGCTGAACCCGATCCAGATCATCAACAACACCGCAGTCGTCGGTGGTCTGGTCAATATCGGTCTGCCTGTCTTCGCAGCACTGAACCCCCTTCTGACCTCGGCCGCCGACGCTGTCGTCGGTGTCCAGACCGGTCTCAACATCGCGTTGAACGCCATCGGCAACGATCCGCTGGACCTGGCGAGCTACACCACCGCCCTGGGCGGGCTCTTCAACGGCGGATTCGACGTGACGAGCGCGGCCATCATGGCCGGCACCAGCCTGGCCGCGGCACCGGTCAATGTCCTGGCGGGCGTCACCAACACCACCGCCGCACTCATCACCGCGTTGACCACCAATCTCACCGAGACGGTCGCCGGCCTGCTCAACCAGGTCGGCCTCGGTGCCGCGGCAGAGGCGGCGCTGTCGCTGGGCGTGCAGATCAACGAGGCGGTCAACGGTGTTGCCGAATTCGTCGCCGGCGATGTGCTCGGCGGCATCGCGGGTCTGATCAACGATGCCAATGACAATCTCCAGGCGCTCAACAACGATGCCAGGAACGCGATAAACGACCTGCTCGGTTACACCCCGCCGTTGGGGTTGCAGCAGGTGCAGACCGAAGCCGTGGAAGAAGGTCCCGGCGATGGTGTCTCCGAGGACGGCGTCTCCGGCGATGGCGAACTCGAGTCCACGCTCGTCGACACCACGCTGGTCAGTGGCAGGTCCGCACCGGTGCTGCCCGACGAGGACCTCGCGGTGTCGGACGAGGAGGAGGGTGACGGCTCGCTCGATGGTTCCGGTGACGACGCCACCAACGACGACGCCACCAACGAGGAGGGGCCACTCGACGGTGCCACCGACGACGGTTCTCTCGACGGTGCCGGCGAGGACGAGGACGACGTGGCCAACGTCGACAAGGACTCCCGCGATGCCGGCAGCCTCGATGACGACGCGGCCAACGACGACGGCGATGAGGGAGTCGACACCAAGAAGGCCGGCGTCAAGGGATCCGGCAACAAGAACGCAGGCAAGACCGGCGCCGGCGACAACGATTCCGGTGGCGATTCCGACGCCGGCGGCTCCGACAGCGGCAGCGACGGTGACAGCGGCAACACCGGAGGTGGTGACTCCGGCAACGACTGACCACCGACAACGATCACAAAAGGGGCCCGCTCACCAGAGCGGGCCCCTTTCATGTCTGGGCGGTCATCTCAGGCGCGCTGGCTGGACACCGAGATCACTTCACCGGTCAGGTAGCTGGAGTAGTCGCTGGCCAGGAAGGCGATGGTGGCCGCGACCTCCCACGGCTCGGCGGCGCGGCCGAACGCCTCGTCACCGGCGAGCCGGTCCAGCAGCTCCGCCGAGGAGGTCTTCTCCAGGAACTTGTGCCGGGCGATACTCGGGGACACCGCGTTGATCCGCACCCCATACTCGACGGCTTCGATTGCGCTGCAACGGGTCAGCGCCATCACCCCGGCCTTGGCCGCGGCGTAGTGCGACTGCGAGTGCTGCGCACGCCAGCCCAGCACGCTGGCGTTGTTCACGATGACGCCGCCGTGCGGGGCCTCCCGGAAGTAGCGCAGCGTGGCGCGGGTGGCCCGCATGACCGAGGTGAGGGTGACGTTGAGGACGCGGTCCCACTCGTCGTCGGTCATGTCGATGACCGGGGTCTGTCCGCCCAGGCCGGCATTGTTGACGAGCACGTCCAACCGACCGGCCTTGGCCACGGCCTCGGTGATCAGGTTGTCGACGGCCTCGGTGGAGGTCACATCGCACACCACCGACTCGACCCGGCCCAGCCCGAGTGCGGCGAGTTCGTCGCGGGTCTCGCCCAGGCGACGCTCGTGGAAGTCGGAGACCACCACGTCGGCGCCCTCCAACAGCGCGCGGCGCGCGGTGGTGGAGCCGATGCCGGTTCCGGCGGCGGCGGTCACCAGGACCACCTTGCCCTTCAGAAGTCCGTGTCCGGCAATCTCTTCCGGCGCTACAGACAGATCAGTCACCCTTTGGCCTCTCGGGGTAGGCCGAGCACCCGCTCGGCGATGATGTTGCGTTGGATCTCGTTGGAGCCGCCGTAGATGGTGTCCGAGCGGGAGAACAGGTACAGCCGCTGCCACTCGTCGAACTCACCGTCGGCCAGGGTCAGCCCGGCCATGCCCTGCACGTCCATGGCGATCTCGCCGAGCTCACGATGCCAGTTGGCCCACAACAGCTTCGACACGTTATCTTGCCCGGGCTGTTCGACGTCCATGGTGGCCAGCGAGTAGGACCGCATGGCCTTCAGCCCCGTCCAGGACCGGGTCAGCCGCTCGCGGATCAGCGGGTCGTCGGCGGCGCCGGTGCGCTTGGCCAGCTCGACCAGATTGGAATGCTCACGGGCGTACCGGATCTGCTGACCCAGCGTGGAAACGCCACGCTCGAAGGTCAGGGTGCCCATGGCGACCCGCCAGCCGTCGCCCGGTTCACCGACCACCAGGGAGGCATCGGTGCGGGCGTCGTCGAAGAACACCTCGTTGAACTCGGAGTCGCCGGTGAGCTGGATGATCGGGCGGATCTGCACACCCGGCTGATCCAGCGGCACGAGCAGATAGGACAGCCCGGCGTGCCGCTTGGAACCCTTCTCGGTGCGCGCCACCACGAAGCACCACTGCGCCCAGTGCGCCAGCGAGGTCCACACCTTCTGGCCATTGATCACCCATTCGTCGCCGACGAGTTCGGCCGAAGTGGAGACGTTGGCCAGATCGCTGCCCGCCCCGGGCTCGGAGTAGCCCTGGCTCCACAGCTCGGTGACGTCGAGGATCTTGGGCAGGAAGCGCTGCTGCTGTTCGGGCGTGCCGTACGCGATCAGAGTGGGGCCGAGCAGTTCCTCGCCGAAGTGGTTGACCTTGTCGGGGGCGTCGGCCTTGGCGTATTCCTCGTAGAACGCCACCCGGTGGGCGACGGTCAGCCCGCGGCCACCGTGCTCCTCGGGCCAGCCCAGGCAGGTCAGACCCGCGGCGGCCAGATGCTGGTTCCACGCACGCCGTTCCTCGAATGCCTCATGCTCGCGCCCCGGGCCTCCGAGGCCCTTGAGCGCTGCGTATTCGCCGACCAGATTATCGGCCAGCCATTGCCGGACCTCGGCCCGGAAGTCCTCGACCTCTATCACCCTTGTAGGCTAACCTACCAAGCACTTGCTTTGTTAGAGGAGCGTCAATGACGAGCGAAAGCCGGACCGTTCCTGCGGTGCTGGACCGGATTGCCGTGCAACTTTGCGACCACGAAGCCCTGGTCACGGCCGAGAAACGGTTCACCTACGGGCAGCTGCGCGACGAGGTCCGCCGGGCCGCCGCGGCGATGATCGACCTCGGGGTCAACGTCGGCGACCGGGTCGCGATCTGGTCCCCGAACACCTGGCACTGGGTGGTCGCCGCGTTGGCCACCCACTACGCCGGCGCCGTCATGGTTCCGCTGAACACCCGCTACACCGCCGGCGAGGCCGCCGACATCCTGGCCCGCACCGAGGCACCACTGCTGATCGCCGCCGGAGAATTCCTGGGCGCCGACCGCACCGAGCAGCTCGACCGCGACGCCCTGCCCGCGCTGCGCCACATCGTCCGGATCCCCATCGATGCGCCGGACGGAACCTGGGACGAGTTCATCGCTCGCGGGACCGCTTTCGCCGATGTCGATGCCCGCGCCGCGGCGGTCTCCCCCGACGACGTGTCCGACATCCTGTTCACCTCCGGCACGACCGGCCGCAGCAAGGGTGTGCGCTGCGCACACCGCCAGTCGCTGGACGCCTCGGCGGCCTGGGCGGCCTGCGGTCAGGTCACCAGCGCCGACCGCTATCTGTGCATCAACCCGTTCTTCCACAACTTCGGCTACAAGGCCGGCATCCTGGCCTGCCTGCAGACCGGGGCCACGCTGTACCCACTGCTCACCTTCGATCCCGAGCAGGCAATGAAAGCCGTTGCCGAACACCAGATCACGGTGCTTCCCGGCCCGCCCACCATCTACCAGACGCTGCTGGATCACCCGCGCCGCGCCGACTACGACCTGAGTTCGCTGCGCTTCGCGGTGACCGGGGCCGCGGTGGTCCCGGTGGTGCTGATCGAGCGGATGCAGTCCGAACTCGACATCGACATCGTGCTGACGGCATACGGCCTGACCGAGGCCGCCGGGTTCGGCACCATGTGCCGGGCCGACGACGACGCCATCACGGTGGCCACCACCTGCGGTCGCCCGATCGCCGACTTCGAACTGCGTCTCGACGACACCGGCGAGGTACTGCTGCGCGGGCCCAACGTCATGCTCGGCTATCTGAACGACCCGGAGGCGACCGCCGCGGCCATCGACCCCGACGGATGGCTACACACCGGCGACATCGGAACATTGGACGCAGCAGGTAATCTCACCATCACCGACCGGTTGAAGGACATGTACATCTGCGGCGGGTTCAACGTGTACCCGGCCGAGATCGAGCAGGTGCTGGCCCGCCTCGACGGGGTCGCCGAGGCCGCGGTGATCGGCGTCCCGGACGAGCGCCTCGGCGAGGTCGGCAAGGCCTTCGTCGTCGCCAAGGCCGGCGAACAACTCGACGAGGCGACGGTGATCGCCTACACGCGTGAGCATCTGGCGAACTTCAAGGTGCCCCGATCGGTGGCTTTCCTCGACGTTCTGCCGCGAAACCCAGGAGGCAAAGTGGTCAAACCACAGCTGCGAGAGATGATCTAAATGGACCTGACATTCGACGAGGGCACCGAGGAGTTCCGGGCCGAGGTCCGCGAGTTCCTCGCGGCCAATCGTGACGCGTTCCCGACGAAGTCCTACGACACCCTGGAGGGCTTCGAGCAGCACCGTCGCTGGGACAAGGTGCTCTTCGACGCCGGCCTGTCGGTGATCGCCTGGCCGAAGGAATACGGTGGCCGCGACGCCACCCTGCTGCAGTGGGTCGCCTTCGAGGAGGAGTACTTCCGCGCCGGCGCTCCCGGACGGGCCAGCGCCAACGGCACCTCCATGCTGGCGCCGACCCTGTTCGCGCACGGCACCAAGGAGCAACTCGACCGGGTGCTGCCGAAGATGGCCAGTGGCGAGGAGATCTGGGCGCAGGCCTGGTCCGAGCCCGAGTCCGGCAGCGACCTGGCCTCGCTGCGCTCCACCGCCACCAAGGTCGAGGGCGGATGGAAGCTCAACGGCCAGAAGATCTGGAGCTCACGGGCCCCGTTCGGGGAGCGTGGCTTCGGCCTGTTCCGCTCCGACCCGTCCGCGCAGCGGCACAAGGGCCTGACCTACTTCATGTTCGACCTGAAGGCCGACGGCATCACCGTGCGCCCGATCGCCCAGCTCGGCGGGGACACCGGCTTCGGCGAGGTGTTCCTCGACGACGTGTTCGTCCCGGACGAGGACGTCATCGGCGAGGTGCACGAGGGCTGGCGCGCGGCGATGAGCACCTCCAGCAATGAGCGCGGCATGTCGTTGCGCAGCCCGGCACGTTTCCTGGCACCGGCCGAACGGCTTGTCGCACTGTGGAAAGAGAACCCGGATCCGGTGTTCACCGACCGGGTGGCCGATGCCTGGATCAAGGCGCAGGCCTACCGCCTGCACACGTTCGGCACCGTCACCCGGCTGGCCAACGGCGGTGAGCTGGGCGCCGAATCCTCGGTGACCAAGGTTTTCTGGTCGGATCTGGATGTCGCGCTGCACCAGACCGCGCTGGACCTGCAGGGTGCCGACGCCGAACGGGTCGACCACTGGACAGAGGGCCTGTTGTTCGCCCTCGGTGGGCCGATCTACGCCGGCACCAACGAGATCCAGCGCAATATCATTGCCGAGCGCCTACTCGGTCTGCCCCGGGAGCCCAAGTGAACTTCGAGATCGACGAACAGCAGCGCGATTTCGCGTCCAGCATCGACGCCGCCCTGGGCGCCGCCGATGTACCCGCGGCCGTACGGGCCTGGGCCGACGGTGACACCGCACCCGGGCGCAAGGTCTGGAACCAGCTCACCGAACTCGGTGTGACCGCACTGTTGGTGGCCGAGAAGTACGACGGCATCGACGCCCACCCGGTCGACCTCGTCGTCGCGGTGGAGCGTCTCGGCTACTGGGCCGTGCCCGGCCCGGTCACCGAATCGATCGCCGTCGCCCCGATCCTGCTGACCGATGACGAGCGGTCCGGCGCACTGGCGGCCGGTGAATCGATCGCCACCGTCGCCCTGCCGCCTCAGGTTCCGTACGCGGTCAATGCCGACTTCGCCGACCTGGTGCTGCTCGCCGAGGATGGGCAGGTGTCGGATGCGGACGCGGGCACCGCGCACGACTCCGTCGACCCGGCCCGAAAGTTGTTCGAGGTCACCGCTTCCGGCACAGCACGGCCCGCAGATACCGCGCGCGCCTACGAGTTCGGGGTGTTGGCCACCGCGGCACAGCTGATCGGCGCCGGGCAGGCCATGCTCGACCAGTCGGTCGGATACGCCAAGCAGCGCACCCAGTTCGGCCGGGTGATCGGTTCCTACCAGGCGATCAAGCACAAGCTGGCCGACGTGCACATCGCGCTGGAGCTGGCCCGCCCGCTGGTCTACGGTGCGGCGCTCTCGCTGGCCGACAGGTCGGCCGACACCGCGCGCGATGTCAGCGCGGCCAAGGTCGCCGCCGCCGATGCCGCGCTGCTGGCCGCCCGGTCCTCGTTGCAGACCCACGGCGCCATCGGCTTCACCCAGGAACACGATCTGTCGCTGTTGCTGCTGAAGGTGCAAGCGCTGCGCTCGGCCTTCGGAGATCCCACTCTGCACCGTCGTCGACTGCTGGAGGCTCTCTAGACATGAGTGAAGAACGCGAACTGCTGCGCTCCACCGTCGCCGCCCTGGTCGACAAGCACGCCGATCCCGAGGCCGTGCGCCGCGCGATGGAGTCCGAGCGCGGGTACGACGAAGCGCTGTGGAAGGTGCTGTGCGAACAGGTCGGCGCCGCAGCACTGGTGGTGCCCGAGGATCTGGGCGGCGCCGGTGGTGAACTCGCCGATGCCGCAGTGGTACTGGAGGAACTCGGCAAGGCGCTGGTCCCGACCCCGCTACTGGGCACCATTCTGGCTGAGTTGGCGCTGCTGAGCGTGCAGGACCATGAACCGCTGGAGGGTCTCGCCGAGGGTGTGTCCATCGGCACCGTGGTGTTCGATCCGGAGTACGTCATCAACGGCGACATCGCCGATGTCGTGATCGGCACCGACGGCACCGAACTCACCCGCTGGAGCGCGCTCACCGCGCAGCCCAAGTCCACCATGGACCTGACCCGGCGACTGTCCTCGGTCACCGCCTCGGAGACGGCACCGCTGGGCGCCGACCCGGGCCTGGCGGACACCGCGGCTCTGCTGCTGGCCGCCGAGCAGATCGGCGCCGCGTCACGCGCCCTGGATCTGACGGTGGCCTACACCAAGGACCGGGTGCAGTTCGGCCGGCCGATCGGCAGTTTCCAGGCGCTCAAGCACCGGATGGCCGACCTGTACGTCACGGTGCAGTCCGCCCGGGCGGTCATCTACGACGCCATCGCCGAACCCTCGGCCACCTCGGCCTCGCTGGCCCGGGTGTTCGCCAGCGAGGCGCTGACCGCGGTCGTGGGCGAGGCGGTGCAGATGCACGGCGGTATCGCCATCACCTGGGAACATGACATCCAGCTCTACTTCAAGCGGGCGCACGGTAGCGCCCAGCTGCTCGGACCCCCGCGGGAGCACCTGCGCCGGCTCGAATCCCAGGTGTTCTAGCCTGGTTCAGGTGACCCCCCAGGTGGCGCTCCGCGCAGGCATCCCGCCGTTCTACGTGATGGATGTGTGGCTGGCCGCGGCCGAGCGCCAGCGCACGCACGGCGACCTGGTGAACCTCTCCGCAGGTCAGCCCAGCGCGAAGGCCCCGGCACCGGTGCGCGCGGCGGCCGCGGCGGCGCTCGATGAGCACAACCTCGGATACACCGTGGCGTTGGGGATCCCGGAACTGCGCGAGGCGATCGCCGGGTCCTACCGCGACCGGCACGGCATCGACGTCGACCCGGACGCGGTGGTCATCACCACCGGTTCCACCGGGGGCTTCCTGCTGGCTTTTCTGTCCTGCTTCGATGTCGGCGACCGGGTCGCGGTGACCAGCCCCGGTTACCCCTGCTACCGCAACATCCTGTCGGCCCTGGGCTGCGAGGTGGTGGAGTTGCCGTGCGAGGCCGACACCCGTTTCCAGCCGACGGTGCAGATGCTGGAGGCGCTGGACCCTCCGGTCAAGGGGCTGATCATCGCCAGCCCGGCCAACCCCACCGGCACCGTCATCCCACCCGCCGACCTGGCCGCGATCGTGAACTGGTGTGACCGACGCGGTGTCCAGCTGGTCAGCGACGAGCTCTATCACGGCCTGGTCTACCCGGGTGCGCCGGCGACCAGCTGTGCCTGGGAGACCTCGCGCAATCCCATTGTGGTGAACAGCTTCTCGAAGTACTTCGCGATGACCGGCTGGCGGCTGGGCTGGCTGTTGGTGCCCGAGCCGCTGCGCCGCGCGGTGGACCGGTTGACCGGCAACTTCTCCATCTGCCCGCCCACATTGCCGCAGTTGGCCGCGGTCGCGGCCTTCGACCCGCGGTCCCTGGCCGAGGCCGACGCCCTGGTCGGCGAGTACACCGTCAACCGCGACCTGCTGCTCACGGGCCTGGCCGAGATCGGGCTGGACCGGCTCGCGCCGGCCGACGGCGCGTTCTACGTGTACGCCGACATCTCCCGCTACTCCACCGACTCCCTCGGCTTCTGCGAAAGACTGTTGTCCGACACCGGGGTTGCCATCGCGCCCGGCGTCGATTTCGACACCGTGCACGGTGGTTCGTTCGTCCGGTTGTCCTTCGCCGGTGCCGCGGCCGAGATCACCGAGGCACTCGCCCGGATGGGCCCGTGGCTCAGGACTTCAGGAATTTCAGCAGATCGGCATTGATGGTGTCGGCGTGCGTGGTGGGCATGCCGTGCGGGAAATCCTCATAGGTGATCAGCGTCCCGTTCTGCAGTAGCGCAGCGGATTTCGGGCCGGAGGCGACGTACGGGACGATCTGGTCGTCGCGGCTGTGCATCACCAGGGTGGGCACCGTGATCTTCTTCAGATCCTCGGTGAAATCGGTCTGGGAGAAGGCCACGATGCCGTCGTAGTGCGAGAAGGCGTCGCCCATCATGCCCTGGCGCCACCAGTTCTCGATGATCGCCTCGTCCGGCTCGACACCGTCACGGTTGAACCCGTAGAACGGGCCGGCCGGTAGAGCCCGGTAGAACACCGAACGGTTGGCCGCCAACTGCGCCTGCAGATCGTCGAAGACCGATTTGGGCAGGCCCTCGGGATTGGCCTCGGTCTGCACCATCAGCGGCGGCACCGCGCTGATCAGCGCCGCCTTGGCCACCCGGTCTTCACCGTGCCGGGACAGGTAGCGCACCACTTCGCCGCCACCGGTGGAGTGTCCCACGTGAATGGCCGCGCGCAGGTCCAGGTGTGCGGTCAGCGCCGCGAGATCGTCGGCATAGTGGTCGAGATCGTGTCCGTCGGGAGTCTGGGTGGAGCGGCCGTGGCCGCGCCGGTCATGCGCGATGACCCGGTAACCCTGGCCGAGGAAGAACAGCATCTGGGTGTCCCAGTCGTCCGAGGACAGCGGCCAGCCGTGGCTGAACACGATCGGCTGACCGGTTCCCCAGTCCTTGTAGAAGATCTCGGTGCCGTCGGTCGTGGTGATCGTGCTCATGGGCCACCTTTCTCCGGATGAAGTCGGGGACAACTTTGCCTCACCAGCGGCGACCCTGCCATTCCTGCCGGCTGCAATCGGGGGCGCTCACCCCAGGCCGGTCGAGGAGCGCCTGCGCCGGGAGATCGCATCCACACTCGCGGCGAGCAGCAGCACTCCACCGGTGACGAGGAAGTTGATGTAGGAGGACTGGTTCAGCAACCCGAGGCCGTTGGCGATCGTCGCGACCACGACGCCGCCGATCACGGCGTCGATCGCCCGGCCCTTGCCGCCGAACAGGCTGGTGCCGCCGATGACGGCGGCGCCCACGGCGTACAGCAACGTGTTTCCCGCACCTGAGGCCGCGGACACCTTGCCTGCGTAGGAGGCCGCGATGATCCCGCTCAGTGCGGCCAGCGATGAACAGACGACGAACACCGAGATCCGGATGCGGTCCACCGAGATACCGGCCCGCCGGGCCGCCTCGGCGTTGCCGCCCACCGCGTAGATGTGCCTGCCGTAGGACGTCCGAGTGAGCACCACCGTCATCACCACGAGCAGCACCAGGATCAGTGGCAGGACGTATGGGATGCCACGAATCTCATTGGCGGCATTGACGCTTCGGTTCACACTGAGGATGTAGGTGACTCCGAGGATGACCGCGGCGACCATGCCGACGCGGGCGAGCACCACGCTCAGCGGCGAGTTCGCCAACCGCAGCGCGGCCTTGCGCCGGTACTGGTACAGCTCGAAACCCGCGAAGGCGACGACCACCAGCAGCGCGGCCACCCAGCCCGCGGTGACCGGCAGGTTGCTGATCGTCAGCCCGCGGACCACCGAGTCGTCGACACGGACCGAACCGCCCTCGCCGATCATCTTGAGCGTCACCCCCTGCAACCCGAGGAAGAACGCCAACGTGACCACGAAGGACGGGATGCCGAGCTTGGCCCGCAGCAGACCGATCACCAGACCGATGACGGCGCCACAGAAGATTCCGGTCAGCACCGCCGCCCACCACGGCCAGCCCTGGTTGACGATGATCAGCCCCATCGCGCAGGCCGACACGCCGCCCGCGACGCCCGCGGACAGGTCGATATCGCCGAGCAGCAGGACGAACACCAGGCCCATCGCCAGAACACAGATCGAACCGGCCTGGGTGATCAGGTTGGCCAGGTTCAGTGCGGACAGGAAGCGGTCGTTGGCCAGACCGAACACGACGAACAGCACGATCAGGCCGAGGATCGCGGGCAGCGAACCCATGTCGCCGCCGCGCACGCGTTGCAGATAGCTGCGCAGCGCGGCGCCGAACGTGGCGTCGACCCGGGTGTCCCCGGCGAATTCGGAATCGGCCAGGGTGACCGGGGGTTGCGAGCTCATGGTGGTCATCTCAGGGTCATTTCTGTGTCGGTGTCTCACATCGATTCGGCGGCCTGCGCCGGTTCCAGGCCCAACGCGCCGGAGCGCCCGGCGGTGATGAGTTCCACCACCTGCCCGTGGGTGACGTCGGCCGCCCGCACATCGGCGGCCACCCGCCCGAGGTACAACGCGCAGATCCGGTCGGCGACCTGGAAGACGTCGTTCATGTTGTGCGAGATCAGCACGACACCCAGTCCCTGGTCGGCCAACCGCCGCACCAGCTTGATCACCTGCTGGGTCTGCGCGACGCCGAGCGCGGCGGTGGGTTCGTCCAGCAGCACGACCTTGGAGTTCCACAGCACCGATTTCGCGATGGCCACGGTCTGGCGCTGACCACCGGACAGGCTCGACACCGGTTGGCGCACGGACTTCACGGTCCGCACCGACAGCGAGGTCAGCGCCTCCCGCGCCATCGTCTCCATCCGGGCCTCGTCCAGCAACCCGCGGTTCTTCAATTCCCTTCCCAGGAACATGTTCTCGACGATGTCCAGGTTGTCGCACAGGGCCAGGTCCTGGTAGACGACCTCGACGCCGAGGGTTGCGACATCGTTGGGGCCACGCACCGTCACCGGCTCGCCCGCGAACAGATACGTACCCGTGTCGATGGGATGGATCCCGGCGATCGCCTTCACCAGCGTCGACTTCCCCGCGCCGTTGTCACCGACCAGCGCCGTCACCTGACCGGGGTAGACCCGGAAGTCGATATCGTGCAGCACGTGCACCACACCGAAACTCTTGTTGACGCCTCGTAATTCGAGGATCGGCGCGTCCATCAGACGCCTGCGGCCGTGCACATCTCGGCGAACGTCCCGGTGCACACCTCGTCCCGGGACTGCCCGCCGTCGTCGAGGACCACGTTGATGTTGTCCTTGGTGATCGACTTCGGTGTCAGCAGCACCGACGGCACATCCCGGTCGCCGGTGTCGTCCCGCGAGGTCGCCGACGTCGCCGGCTGTTCACCGGCGGCGAGGGCGATCGCCACCTCGGCCAGCGCATTGGCCTCCTCGGCCGCCGACTTGTACACCGACATGCACTGCGAGCCGGCCAGGATGTTCTGCAGCCCTTCGACCGTCGCGTCCTGACCGGTCACCGGGACCTGGCCTGCGCGCCGGTTCTTCTCCAGGATCGAGATCACCGATCCGGCCAGCCCGTCGTTCGCCGCGTACACACCGTCGATGCGGCCGTCGGCCGCGGTGTAGAGCTGCTCGAAGATCGTCACGGCCTTGTCGTTGTCCCAATCCGGCACCGCCTGCTCACCGACATTGGTGATCGTCGGGGTCGCGTCGATCACCGAGTGTGCACCGTTGCTGAAGAGGGTGGCGTTGTTGTCGGTGGGAGAACCGTTGAGGAACACCACGTTCGCCGGCCGGTCGCCGAGGCAGGCCAGGAGACCCTCACCCTGCAGTTCGCCGACCTTGGTGTTGTCGAACGAGACGTAGACATCGGCGGAACCACCGAGGGTCAAGCGGTC
Source organism: Mycolicibacterium diernhoferi (assembly GCF_019456655.1). Taxonomy (NCBI): domain Bacteria; kingdom Bacillati; phylum Actinomycetota; class Actinomycetes; order Mycobacteriales; family Mycobacteriaceae; genus Mycobacterium; species Mycolicibacterium diernhoferi. The sequence continues at coordinate 5,457,269 of NZ_CP080332.1, forward strand.
GTAGTCGATGGTCTTGACGCCCTGCGCGGCGGCCTTCTGCTGGATGGAGGCCCCGCTGTCGGAATCGAGGTTGACGATCGCCAGCACCGTGACGCCGTCGGCGATCATGCCGTCGGCGATGGTGGCCATCGTGTCGGCGGACCCCTCGGCGTTCTGGATCGTGTACGGCACACCGGCATCCTTGAACGCCGCTTCCAGCGCCGGCCGGTCCTTCGTCTCCCACCGCACCGAGGATTTGGTGTCCGGCAGGATGACACCGATCTTTCCGCCCGCGGCGTCGGCCGACTCCGATGTGTTCGATCCACACGCCGTCAGGGTCAGGCCGACGCCGACGACGGCGGTCACGAGCAGGGTGCTGGTGCGTTTCATGAGGTCCTCCGGGTGGTCGTCGTCTGAGTTTTTTGTTTCCGAGCCTGACTTATCACGTGATGCAGATCACTACCGAGCGCCCAGCAGGTGCTCGATCGCCAATTGCTGCAGCGCCACGAAGCCACAGCCTCGGCCGCCGAAGTAGGCGGCGGCATCGAATTCCTCATAGGCGGACGGGTCCGCCAGCAGGTCCGCGTAGGTCTCGCCGGAGGCCAGCGTGGGCTCGCGGAGTTCGGCGACCTTCGCGGCCGCCATCGCCTCCTGCACCTCCGGATCGGCGCGGAACGCCGCGGCACGCTGACGCAGCAGCAGGTACATCCGCATGTTGGCCGCGGCCGACGCCCACACCCCGTCGCCGTCCTCGGTGCGACTCGGCTTGTAGTCGAAATGCCGCGGCCCGTCGTACGCGGGCCCACCACCGGGTCCGCCGTGCTCCAGCAGGTCGACCAACGCGAAGGCGTTGGCGAGATCGCCGTGCCCGAATACCAGATCCTGATCGAACTTGATCCCGCGCTGACCGTTGAGATCGATGTGGAAGAGCTTGCCGCTGTAGAGCGCCTGCGCGATGCCGTGCGTGAAGTTCAGGCCCGCCATCTGCTCGTGGCCGGTCTCGGGGTTCACCCCGACCATCTCCGGATGGGCCAGCGTGTCGATGAACGCCAGCGCATGCCCGACGGTCGGCAGCAGGATGTCCCCACGGGGTTCGTTGGGCTTGGGTTCGATCGCGAACCGGATCCCGATGCCCTGGTCGATCACGTATTGGCACAACAGATCCAACGCCTCGCGGTAGCGCTCCAGGGCGGCCTGGACGTCCTTGGCCGAGTCGTACTCGCTGCCTTCCCGGCCGCCCCACATCACGAAGGTCTCGGCGCCGAGTTCGGCGGCCAGGTCCAGGTTGCGCAGGACCTTGCGCAAGGCGAAGCGACGGACCGCGCGATCATTACTGGTGAATCCGCCGTCCTTGAAGACCGGCTGAGTGAACAGATTGGTGGTCACCATCGGTACGACCAGGCCCGTTGCGTGCAGCGCGGAGGTCAGCCGATCGATGGCCCGGCGCCGGTCGGCGTCCGAGCTGCCGAACGCGAAGAGGTCATCGTCGTGGAACGTCAGGCCGTAGGCGCCCAGTCCGGCGAGACGTTCCACCGCCTCGACCGCATCCAGCGCCGGCCGGGTCGCCACGCCGAACGGGTCGACCCCCTGCCAGCCGACCGTCCAGAGCCCGAACGAGAATTTGTCCGATGTGCGCGGCGTCAGCTCTTCGGTGACGCGGGTTTCCAGGACGGTCATGGTGCTCCTCGATGTCGTGCCTTACGCTTTTATTCTCCGTGCGAACATAAAATGTGGCCCAGGCCACTGTCAAGGGTTCCGGCGACCGGATGGAGTACCTGTTGAGAGAGTCGACGAGCAGCACCGACGACCCCCGGTCAGCCCGGGTCGGGACGAGCACCGACGATGTCCGGCGGCGAAACCTGTCCGGGGTGCTGACCCTGGTGCACCGGCACCGGCACCGAGCGCTGAGCCGCGCCGACCTGACCCGCCTGACCGGATTGTCCCGCTCCACCACCAAGGACCTCGTCGAGGAACTCGTCGGTCGCCGACTGGTGGCCGAGTCGCCGGCCGCCGCGGTGACCCAGGTGGGGCGACCCAGCCCCATCGTGCGACCCGACGACCGAGTGTTGGCGGTGAGCGTCACCCCCGAGGTCGACGCCGTCACAGTGGGGTTGGTGTCGATGGGTGGCACAGTCATCGATGTCGTCCGCCACCCCACCGATCGCGTGCCGACCGCGGCCGACACCGTGGCGATCGCGGCCGAGGAGATCGACCGGATCCGCGGCGCACTGCACGACGGGCAGGTGATCACCGCCGTCGGCGTCGCCGTGCCCGGGCTGGTGCACAGCCCGGAAGCCACCGTGCAGCTCGCACCCAACCTGGACTGGCATGATGTCAAGATCGGCCAGATGCTCAGTACGGCAACGGGTCTACCCTGCTACGCGGTCAACGATGCCAACGCCGGAGCGATCGCCGAGCACCTGTTCGGCAAGCATCACCAGCCCGATCATCTGATCTACGTCAACGGTGGGCCCAGCGGTATCGGTGCCGGTTTCGTGGTCGCCGGTGACATGCTGGACGGGGTCGCCGGTTACGCGGGGGAACTCGGGCACACCTACGTCGGGGGTGCCCAACGGTGCCATTGCGGCAGCGTCGGCTGCTTGGAGACCGAGGTCACGCAACCTCCGCTGGCGCGTCTGCTGGACCAGCTCGATGGTGCCGGCGACCAACAACTTTCGCCGCCCGACCACGCCGAGCGCGATGTGTTGCACCGGCAGGCGCGGTGCCTGGCGATCGCGCTCGGGAACGCGATCAACATGCTCAACCCGGGACTGATCGTATTGGGCGGCTTCCTGCGGGTCTTTCCCGCCTACGCCGCGACCGTGCTGCACGACGAACTGGGCAGGCGAGCCATGGCCGCGCCCCGGCGCCTGGTCCGGGTGACACCGGCCACGCTCGGCGCCGACACGCTGATCATCGGTGCCGCCGAGTCGGCCTTCGCCCCACTGCTCGCCGATCCGGGAAGGTTCTGACATGGCGTTGGTCGCCGGAGTCGACTCATCCACCCAATCGTGCAAGATCGTGATCTGCGAGGCGGCCACGGGTGAGGTGGTGCGATCGGCGTGCACTCCACATCCGCACGCCACCGAGATCGACCCTGAGCATTGGTGGAATGCGTTGCAGCACACCATCGAAGCCGTCGATGGCATCGACGATGTGGCCGCAGTGTCGATCGGGGCGCAGCAGCACGGCATGGTATGCCTGGGCCCGTCGGGCCGGGTGGTTCGGGATGCCCTGCTGTGGAACGACACGCGCTCCGCGGCAGCTGCCGGTCAGCTCGTCGACGAACTCGGGGGCCCCGCCGAGTGGGCCGCTCGCGTGGGCGTGGTCCCGGTGGCCTCGTTCACCGCGGCCAAACTGCGGTGGCTGGCCGACCACGAGCCGGACAATGCCGATGCGACACAGGCCGTCTGCCTGCCGCACGATTGGCTGACCTGGCGCCTGACCGGGTCTTCGCGGCTCACCGATCTGCGCACCGACCGCAGCGACGCCAGCGGTACCGGATACTTCTCGGCCGACAGCAGCAGCTATCAGCTCGATCTGCTGGAACTCGCCTTCCGCGGCAGGACCCCGGCGATACCGCAGGTGCTGGGCCCGCGGGACGTCGCGGGTGTGACGGCCGGCGGTGCGGTACTGGGGCCCGGCGCCGGCGACAATGCCGCTGCCGCAATGGGATTGGCCGCAGAGCCCGGCGATTGCATCGTGTCGCTGGGGACATCGGGGGTGGTGAGTGCGGTCGGTCTGACGGCCCCGCATGATCCGGAGGGCATCGTCGCCGGCTTCGCCGACGCGACGGGTTGTCAGCTCCCGCTGGCCTGCACGCTCAACGGGGCCCCGGTGCTCGCCGCGGTCGCCGCGATGCTGGGCGTGGACTTCGAAAAGTTCGACCGCCTCGCGTTGTCGGCGCCGGCCGGGGCAGAGGGTCTGGTCCTGGTTCCCTACCTCGAGGGCGAGCGGTCGCCGAACCTCCCGAACGCTGCGGGTGCCCTGCACGGGATGACGACGCGAAACCTGAACCCGGCCAACATCGCCCGCGCCGCCGTGGAGGGGTTGCTCAGTTCGATGGCCTACTGCATCGGCAGGATCGGTGCGCAGGGCATCGCCGCCGAGCGCACCATCCTGGTGGGCGGCGGCGCGCGCTCGGTTGCGGTGCGGCGGATCGCCCCGGCGGTCTTCGGCACGGCGGTCGAAGTCCCCGAGCCCGCCGAGTACGTCGCCTTGGGCGCCGCCCGCCAGGCCGCCTGGGTGCTGTCCGGGCACGACCGGCCGCCGGCGTGGCGGCCGGCCACAGCCTCGACCTATCGGGCCGACCCGACGCCGGAGGTCGTCGAGCGGTATCTGGCCGCCCAGGAGTTGACGCTGCGCTGAAGCTAGCGCTGGGTCAGCGGCGCTCCGGTTGCGGCGCGGACGTCGTCCACCGAGACACCGGGCGCGGTCTCCACCAGCACCAGTTCCCCGTCGCCGACGACGTCGATGACAGCGAGGTCCGTGACGATGCGGTGCACGACCCGCTCGCCGGTCAGCGGCAGCGAGCACTCCGAGACGATCTTCGGATTGCCTTGCCGGTCAGTGTGTTCCATCAGCACGATGACCCGTGACGCGCCGTGCACCAGGTCCATGGCACCGCCCATGCCCTTGACCATCTTCCCGGGGACCATCCAGTTCGCCAGATCACCGAACCGGGACACCTCCATGCCGCCGAGCACCGCGACATCGATGTGCCCGCCGCGGATCATGCCGAACGACAGCGCCGAATCGAAGAAGGCCGCACCGGGCAGCACCGTCACCGTCTCCTTGCCGGCGTTGATGAGGTTCGCGTCGACCTCGTCCTCGGTGGGATACGGTCCGGTGCCCAGGATTCCGTTCTCCGAGTGCAGCGTGACCCGGACCGAGGGGTCCAGAAAGCCCGGGACCAGGGTCGGCAGGCCGATGCCCAGGTTGACGTACTCGCCATCACGCAGTTCACGCGCCACTCGGGCGGCCATCTGCGGGCGGGTCCAGCCCTTGGCGATCTGCGTCTCGGTCATGCGTTCACTCCTGCGTCGTCACGGACGGTGCGCTTCTCGATGCGGACGTCCTGGGGTCCTGTCTCGACGATCCGCTGCACGAACACACCGGGCAGATGGATGCTCTCGGGGTCCAGCTCGCCGGGCTGCACCAGCCGTTCCACCTGGGCGATGGTCACCCGGCCGGCCATGCCCGCCAGCGGATTGAAGTTCATCGCGGTCTTGTCGAACACCAGGTTGCCCTGGGTGTCGCCGACCGCGGCGTGCACCAGCGCGTAGTCGGCCCGGATACCGGTCTCCAGGACGTAGCGCCGGCCGTCGAACTCGCGCGTCTCCTTGGGGGGCGAGGCGATCGCGACCGACCCGTCCGCGGCGTAGCGCCAGGGCAGTCCACCGTCGGCCACCGGCGTGCCGACCCCGGCCGGGGTGTAGAACGCCGGGATGCCCGCACCGCCGGCGCGCAACCGTTCGGCCAGGGTGCCCTGCGGGGTCAGTTCGACCTCCAACTCGCCGGACAGGTACTGCCGGGCGAATTCCTTGTTCTCGCCGACATAGGAGGCCGTCACCCGGCGGATGCGCCCGAGACCGAGCAGCACACCCAGCCCGACACCATCCACGCCGCAGTTGTTGGAGTAGACCTCCAGGTTGTCCACGCCCGATTCGGCCAATGCCTCGATGAGTGCATCGGGTATGCCGCACAGCCCGAAACCACCCACTGCGAGGGAGGACCCGCTCGCGATGTCGGCGACGGCCTCGTGGACGTCCTTGACCTGCTTACTGGACATCAGCGTGACAACTTCCTGTTGTGTTCCGGTCAGATTGGGTGGCACTGCGTTCGCTCACCGAACGCGGCCGCCATGCCCCACCAGAACACCATCTTGCTGCTGTTATTCACAAGGTTTAGGTGGGCGGTTCGCGAAATTGTTCGCTCGGCGGGACGGCCTGACCCCTCGACGTCCATTCAGTGGACGCTATCGTCTAGCCATGGCCGAGATCGAAGCGGGCACCCCGGTGATCACCCGGGTGGCCGCCATCCTGCGCGCGGTGGGCCGTGAACGCGGCGGGGCGACCACCACCGCGATCGCCCGCAGCACCGACATCCCCCGGGCCACCGCACACCGGATGCTCACCGCCCTGGCCGAGCAGGGCCTGATCGACCGGGAGCCCGCCACCGGACTGTGGTTCCTCGGCCCGGAGATCTATCTGCTCGGGTCGGTGTCCACCAGCCGGTACGACGCGGCACCGGTCGCCGACGATCTGCTGCGCGGGCTCGCCGATGACACCGGGGAGAGCGCCTTCCTGTCCGCGCGACGTGGTTGGGAAACGGTGTGCGTGTCCGCCGTCGAGGGCAGCTTCCCGCTGCGGTCGCACGTGCTTTACCCGGGCAGCCGGTTCCCGCTCGGGATCGCCTCGGCCGGACTGGTGGTACTCGCACATCTGCCGGACTCCGAGAGTGACGAGCACCTGCAGCGGAGCGCCCTGGAAAAGGAATGGGGCGCGGCGCATTCGCGCGCCGGCATCGAGGAACGCCTGCGCCGGACGCGGATCGACGGCTACTCGCTGAATCCCGGCCTGTTGGTCGAGGGCAGCTGGGGTATCGGTGCGGCGGTGTTCGACGCGCTCGGACAACCGCAGTGGGCGCTGAGCCTGACCGGAGTCCAGGCGCGGATGGCCGGTGAGCGCACGGCACACCTCGGCGAGACACTGCTGCGCGCGGCCCACGAACTGACCCGCCGTCTCCGGCGCGGCGACCGGTAGATCACCGGGCGCTCCAGCCCCCGTCCATCGTGTACGAGGCACCGGTGACCATGCGCGCCGAGGACGAGGCCAGCCAGCCCACCAGCGAGGCCACCTCCTCGGGTTCCACCAGTGCCTTGATCGCGCTCTCCTTGAGCAGGACCTCCTCGACGACCTGTTGTTCGCCGATGCCGTGGGTGTGTGCCTGATCGGCGATCTGCCTGTCCACCAGAGAAGTTCGCACGTACCCGGGGTTGACGCAGTTGCTGGTGACCCCGTGTGGCCCGCCTTCCAGGGCGGTCACCTTGGAGAGCCCTTCCAGGGCGTGTTTGGCGGTGACGTAGGCGACCTTGAACTCCGAGGCCCGCAATCCGTGCACCGACGACAGGTTGATGATCCGACCGAAGCCCTCGGCGTACATGTGCGGCAGCGCCGCGCGGATGAGCAGGAACGGGACCTCAACCATCAGCGTCAGCATCGCGCGGAACGCCTCCGGCGCGAAATCGGTGATCGGTGCGACGCGTTGTATCCCGGCGTTGTTCACCAGGATGTCGTTGTACAGCACCAGTTCCTGCAACGCGGCCACATCGAGCAGGTCGACTGCCCATGCGGTTCCGCCGATCTCCTCGGCGAGCGCGGTCGCGCCGGCTTCGTCGCGGTCGGCGACGGTGACATGCACGCCGGCAGTGGCGAGTTCGCGCGCACAAGCGGCCCCGATACCGCCGGCTCCCCCGGTGACCAGGGCCGTCTTACCGGCGAGCCCGCTCATGCGCCCGACGGTTCGCGCGAGAGTCTGGCGACGTCGCGGGCGTCGGCGTCGTCGAGGGTCTTGAGGTCGATGCCCACGGTCTCACGGCTGATCACCGCCCCCAACAGCGAGACACCGCAGGCGATGCCCAGGTAGACCGCGATCGGCACCGACGAGTTGTAGTCGTCCAACAGCTTGACCGCGATGATGGGCGCCAGCGATCCGGCGACGATCGAGGTCACCTGATAGCCAAGGGAGACACCGGAATAGCGCATCCGGGTGGGGAACATCTCCGACATGATCGCCGGCTGTGGCGCGTACATCATGGCGTGGATGACCAGGCCGATGGTCACCGAGGCGGTGACCACGACATAGTTGCCGCTGTTCATCATCGGGAAGGCGAAGAAACCCCAGGACGCGCCGAGCAGGGCCCCGGCGATATACACGGGTCGACGCCCGACGCCATCGGACAGGCGGCCGAAGAGCGGGATGGCCAGGAAGTGCACGGCGTGTGCCACCAGCAGGTACCAGAGGATGTCGCTGGTATCCGCGCCAACCTGCACCTTCAGATACGTGATCGAGAAGGTGACCACCAGGTAGTACATGATGTTCTCGCCGAAGCGCATGCCCATGGCCGTGAGAACGCCACGGGGATAACGCTTCAGGACCTCGATCCCGCTGAACGAGCTCTCCTGGATGAGTTCGGCCTCCTGCTGCGCCTCCACGAAGATCGGAGCGTCGGTGACCTTGGTGCGGATGTAGTACCCGACCAGTACCACCACCGCCGACAGCCAGAACGCCACGCGCCAGCCCCAGGACAGGAAGGCGGCATCCGACAGCGTGGTGGTCAGCGCCAGCAGCACGATGGTGGCGAGCAGATTGCCCGCGGGCACGCCGGCCTGCGGCCAGCTGGCCCAGAAGCCGCGGCTGCGGTTGGGGCTGTGCTCGGCGACCAGCAGCACCGCCCCGCCCCACTCGCCGCCGACCGCGAATCCCTGGATGAACCGCAGGGTCACCAGCAATGCCGGCGCCCAGATGCCGATCTGACCGTAGGTGGGCAGGCAGCCCATCGCGAAGGTGGCCGCACCGACCAGCAGCAGCGAGAACTGCAGCAGTTTCTTGCGGCCGTACTTGTCGCCGAAGTGGCCGAACACGATGCCGCCGAGGGGGCGGGCGATGAAGCCGACCGCGTAGGTGACGAACGCCGCCAGGATCGCGTCGAGTTCACTGCCCGTCTGAGCGAAGAAGATCTTGCTGAACACCAGCGTGGCCGCGGTGCCGTACAGGAAGAACTCGTACCACTCCACGACCGTGCCGGCCATGGAGGCGGCGACGACGCGCTTCAGACCGGTGGTGGTCTGGTCGGGACTGTGATCGGCAGCACACATGAGGGTGAGTATTCATGCACGTCAAGATCGAAACAATGCCGAGATCTGCAACCCGAGTCTGCAAAAATGCAGATATGGGTCTGCCGAGCGCTGATGATCTGCTGATCCTGCTCGCGGTCGGGCGCACCGGCCGCTACGTCCACGCGGCCGAGACCCTCGGCGTCAACCACACCACCATCTCCCGGCGCATCGCCGCTCTCGAGCAGTCCATCGGCGCCCGGGTGCTGACCCGCGTCGGCGCGGTCTGGGAACTGACCGACCGGGGTCGCGAGGTGCTTGCCGCGGCGGAGGCCGTCGAGGCGGCGGTGCGCTCCCTCGGCGACACACCCGGGCAAATGCGGTCCCTGCACGGCGTCGTGCGGATCTCGGCCACCGACGGGTTCAGCGCGCACATCGCCGCGCCGGCCGCCGCCCAGGTGCAACTGGACCACCCCGGGGTGTCGGTGGAGATCGTCGCGGCCACGCAGCGGGCCAGTCAGCAACGCTCCAGCGTCGACCTCGAGATCGTGGTCGGCGAGCCGTCGGTGCAACGCGCACAGGCGATCCCACTGGGAGACTACTGCCTCGGGTTGTACGGATCACGGGACTATCTGAGCGGGCACGGCACCCCCGTCGACATCGACGGCCTGAACGCGCATCGGTTGGTCTACTTCATCGAGTCGATGCTGCAGGTCGACGACCTGGACCTGGCGACCAGCTTCGTGCCGGGCATGCGGCAGTCGGTGTCCTCCACCAACGTCTTCGTCCACGTCGGGGCGACCCGGGCCGCCGCGGGCCTGGGTCTGTTGCCCTGCTTCCTGGCCGATCAACACCCTGATCTGGTTCGGGTGCTGCCCGGGCAGGTGACCGTGCGGCTGACCTACTGGCTGGTGGCGCGCGCCGAGACCTTGCGCCGGCCGGAGGTGGCGGCCATCGTCGAGGCGATCGGCGATCGGATGTCCGCTGAGCGGAAAGCCCTACTCGGAGAGCGCGGCTGAATATCGTGGGCCCATGCCCTTCCTGCAGACCGATCCCGCCCGGGTGTACTACCGGCACTGGCCGGCGGCCGAACCCCGGGCTGCCATGGTGTTCCTGCACGGATTCGGCGAACACACCGGGCTCTACCACCGATATGGCTTCGCGCTGAACGCCGCCGGCATCGACCTGTGGGCCGTGGACCAACTCGGGCACGGGCTCAGCCCCGGTGACCGCGGGGATTTCGGCACGCTGGCCGACAGTTCGGCGCTGGCCGAGGCGCTGAGCGTGACCGTCGAGCGTGAACGCCCCGGCCTGCCGCTGATCGCCGCCGGTCACTCCTTCGGGTCCGTGGTGACGCTGCTACGCCTGGTCGAACAGCCGCAGCGGTACCGGGCCGGAGTCATCTCCGGTGCGCCGCTGGCGCCGATCGCCGATCTGCTGGACGCCGACACCTCACTGGATCTCGATCCGTCCTGGTTGTCGGCGGACCCGTTCTATCTGGACGCCCTGGAAAACGATCCGCTGGGCTTCACCCAGGCAGACAGCGCGCCGCTGGCGCGGGCACTGGACGCCGCCTGGGACCGGTTCGGCTCCGAACTCCCGACGCTGACGGTGCCCACGCTGGCCGTGCACGGCGTCAGCGATCCGATCGCGCCGATCGGTCCGGTGCGCGCCTACTCCGAGCAGATCGCGGCCCTGGCGATCACCGAGTTCCCCGCCGCCATGCACGACATCCTCAACGAATCCGTGCACCGCGAGGTCGCCGCGTCGGTGATTGACTTCATCGGGGCGACCCTGGGATGGCATTCTTACCGCGATGGCACTCGGGCTGAATAAGAACACGAAGCGCACGCTGGTCAAACTGCTGGCCGCGGTGGCGCTGATCGCCGTGATCCTCGGCGGATTCGCGGCCTGCCTGTTCACCGTCGGCTCCGCCGACGAGGCGGCCGAGAACGCGAAGTCCGGCCCGGCGCTCGACGGCAGCTTCAAGGTCGATGTCGGGCCGACCGCGACGCCCGACGGTAAACCCGTCGCGGGTACCGCGCGCACCGAGACCTGGGTCGCACGGTCGGAATGCCGCGACAGCGAATGCCTGGCGACGGTGGCGGTGGTCAACCCCCAGGATCCCTCCGGCCCGCCCGCGCTGACCATGGTGTTCGACTACATCGACGGTGACTGGCTGGCGGTGCGTGAGGCGCCGGACAAGTGCAAGGTCGGTGATGCCGAAGTCGATGCCACCGGCTGGACCGTCATCTCGCTGCGGCCCCGACTGGACGGATCGCTGTCCGGGGAATACACGTGGGCCACCACCCCGGCGCTGTGCGCCAACAAACGGGCCATCAACCTGACGCCCACCAGCGGGAACGGGACCGGTACCCCGGCCCCGGACCCGGCGCAGGAACCGCCGCTACGGGACTCCCCCGGCGCGGCGCTGCGTGGTGTCTACACCTACACCCAGACCTACCCGGCCACCGGAGAGGTGTTCCCGCCGCACGACTACCGGGCCACCACGCACTGCCTGCGCACCGGGGAGCGGTGCGTGACGCTGATGTCGACCATCGACAGCAACAACCTCTACGTGATGCAGTACGGTGATGGACGTTTCACCGCGGCCTTCCCGGAGGGGGATGCGCAGTGCACCGACGGCATCGGCAAGGTACGCCAGTCCTCCCGTGACGACCTGCCGCTACCGCAGGGACCGCAGGATCCGATCACGATGCTGACCGGAACGTCCTTCCAGGACTACGTCGGCGACTGTCCCGCCCAGGTGGAGCTGGATGTCAGACTTGAGCGAACCGGCGACTAGTAGGAGCTGTTACGTGCCACCCAGAACAGCGCTGGCGGCGCTGGCCGCCGGAGCGGCCATGACCCTCGCGACGACGTTCGCGACGCCGGTGAACGCCTCCCCGGTGGATAATCCGTGCGAACTGGCCGTGACCTTCCTGTGCCAATTCATGCCGATCGCACCCGATCTCGAGCACGACATCGATCTCACCGTCGACCAGCCACCGGTCGACCCTGCCGACCCCGCGGTGCCGCCCGCACCGCCCGCGGTGCTGCCCTAGCTCTACAGCCAGGTGTCCGAGGTGGTCGCGGTGAGGAAGGCCTCCAGATCGTCGCGCCACTGGGCCGGGGTGTTCTTGTCCGGCTCGATGCCGGTGTACTCGCCGCGGTAGAACAGCAGCGGCCGGGGCTTGATGGGCGCCCCATGCTCCTCGCCCGATCGCTCGTCGGCCGGCTCGGACATCGATCGCACCGCGCCGAACACCACGAAGTGGTCGCCGCCGTCATGCACCGAGTCCACCGTGCAGTCGATGTGGGCCAGGCTGCCGTCGATCACCGGTGAGCCGAGTTCGGAAGGGGTCCAGTCGATCCCGGCGAACTTATCCGGCGACTTCGACCCGAACTGCGCCGACACGTGCTGCTGGTCCTCGTGCAGCATGTTGACGCAGAATCTGCCGCTGGCCTCGATGGCCTGCCAGGCCCGCGACACCTTGGTGGGGCAGAACAGCACCAGCGGTGGATCCAGCGACAGCGCCGCGAAGGACTGGCAGGCGAACCCTATCGGCACATCCTCGTGCACGGTGGTGATCACGGTGACACCGGTGCAGAACTGCCCCAGCACATTCCGGAACGTGCGGGGATCGATCTGTGCAGCGCTCACTGGAGCTTCTCCGGCGCGGTTACTTGAAGCCCACGCTGAAGTCGTGGCCCCACAGCGACACCGCGGTGCTTTCCCGGGCGACCCAGTTCTGATCTTCGACTTCGAGCCCCTCACAACCGAACTCGACATCGAACCCGCCGGGCGTCTTCATGTAGAAGGACAACATCTTGTCGTTGGTGTGCCGGCCGAGGGTGGCCGACATCTTCACGTTGCGGCGCAGCGCACGATCGAGGCACAGGCCCACGTCGTCGGAGTTCTCCACCTCGACCATCAGGTGCACGATGCCGGTCGGGTTGGGCATCGGCATGAACGCCAGCGCGTGGTGGCGCGGGTTGCAACCGTAGAAACGCAACCAGATCGGGTCACCATCGGCGGGCCGGCCGGCCAGCTGCGGCGGCAGGCTCATCGAGTCACGCAACCGGAAGCCCAGCACGTCCTGGTAGAACGCCTGGGCTGCGGCATCGTCGTCGCAGGTGAGCACCACGTGCCCGAGACCCTGTTCGGCGGTGACGAACTTGTGGCCGTACGGGCTGACGAACCGGCGGCCGAGGTACTGGGCGCCGTGGAAGGCCTCCAGCACGTTGCCGGCCGGGTCGTTGAAGCGGATCAGTCCTTCGACGCGGCGTTCGGACTTGTCCTCGCGGGTGCCCTCGACGTAGTCGACACCGGCCTTGGACAGCGTCTCGCGCAGCGCCTGCAGAGCGGGCGCGTCGGCGACCTCCCAGCCCGAAACCAGCAGCCGGTCCTGCTCACCCGGCACGATCACCAGTCGGGCCGCCATCTCGTCCATCCGCAGGTAGAGCGCACCCGGGGTGGAGCCGTCACCCTCGGCCATACCGAGCACCTTGAGCCCGAACTCCCGCCATGCCGCCACATCGGTCGCTTCGATGCGCATGTATCCCAATGCCTTGATGCTCATGGCTGCGTCCCTAACTCAGGAAATCGATGGTCAGCTTGTTGAATTCGTCGAACTTCTCGACCTGGGCCCAGTGTCCACACTGCCCGAAAACGTGCAACTGCACACGCGGAATCTGCTTCACCGCGACCAGCGCACCGTCGAGCGGATTGACCCGGTCCTCCCGGCCCCAGATCAGCAGCACCGGCTGGCGCAGCTTGTACACCTCACGCCACATCATGCCGAGCTCGAAGTCCGGGCCCGCGAAGGACTTGCCCATCGCGCGGGTGGCGGCCAACGATTCCGGGGTGCCGGCGATCGCGAAGCGCTCGTCGACCAACTCCGGGGTGACCAGCTTCTGGTCGAACACCATGATCCGGATGAAGGCCTCGAGGTTCTCGCGGGTCGGCTCGTAGTTGAACTTGGCCAGCGCCTTGACGCCCTCGGTGGGGTCCGGCGCGAACAGGTTCACGCTCAGCCCGCCGGGACCCATCAGCACCAGCTTGCCGGCGCGGTCGGGGTAATCCAGCGCGAAACGGACCGCGGTACCACCGCCGAGCGAGTTCCCCAGCAGCGGAACCCGACCGGTGATGTCGAGATGATCCAGCAGACCGAGCACCGCCTTGGCGCTGTACCGGTTGTACTGCTCGTGCTCGGTGTGCTTGTCCGACAACCCATAACCGGGCTGATCGATGGCGAGCACATGGAACTTCTCGGCGAGCACCGCGACGTTGCGGCCGAAGTTCGACCAGCTCGACGCGCCCGGACCGCCACCGTGCAACAGCACGATGGTCTGCCCGGCGGGGTCGCCCGCCTCGTGGTAGTGCAACCGCATGGCCAGCTCGCCGGCCTGCACGTCGGCGTAGCGGGAGGTGGACTCGAAAGTAGGGGCCCCGGCGGTGCCCGTCGAAACAGACGCCGTCATCAGACCATCGTGTCCGCGGGAGGCAGACCGAACTCGTTGTTGCCGAAGATCAGGTAGGCCCGCTCGGGCTCGTTGGCGGCATGCACCCGGCCGGCATGCGCGTCACGCCAGAACCGTTGCAGCGGCGTGGTGTTCACCAGCGCGGTGGCACCGGCCGACTCGAACAGCAGATCGATCGAGGCGATGGCCCGGGCGGTGGCGCGCACCTGGTCGCGACGGGCCCGCGCGCGGAGCTCGAACGGAATCTCCTTGCCGGCCTGCAGCAGTGCGTATTCGTCGCCGACGTTGCCGATCAGCTGGCGCCAGGCGGCGTCGATGTCGCTGGCGGCCTCGGCGATACGCACCTTGGCGAACGGGTCGTCCTTGGACTTCTCGCCGGCGAAGGCTGCCCGGACCCGCTTGCCCTGGTGCTCGACGTGAGCGGCGTAGGCGCCGTAGGCCATGCCCACGATGGGGGTGGAGATGGTGGTGGGATGCATGGTGCCCCAAGGCATCTTGTAGACGGGGGCGGTGTTGTTCCGGAACCCGCCCGCGGTGCCGTCGTTCATCGCCTTGTAGGACAGGAAGCGGTGCGAGGGCACGAACACGTCCTTGACCACGACGGTGTTGCTGCCGGTGCCGCGCAGTCCGACCACATGCCACACGTCGTCGATGGTGTATTCGGTGCGCGGGATCAGGAAGCTGCCGAAGTCGACCGGGCGGCCGTCCTTGATGACCGGCCCGCCGAGGAACGCCCAGCTGGCGTGCTCGCTGCCGGAGGACCACTGCCAGGCGCCGCTGACCAGGTAGCCACCGTCGACGACGATGCCCGCGCCCATCGGGGCGTAGGACGAGGACACCCGAACCGTCGGATCCTCACCCCACACCTCGTCCTGCGCCTGCTGATCGAACAGCGCGAGGTGCCAGTTGTGCACGCCGATGATCGAGCTGATCCAGCCGGTGGACCCGCACGCGCTGGCCAGTCGGCGCACCGCCTCGTAGAACACGGTCGGATCGGCCTGCAGACCGCCCCACTGTTCGGGCTGGAGCAGCTTGAAGAAGCCGATCTCGTCGAGTTCGTCGACCGTTTCGTAGGACACCTGGCGCCGATCCTCGGCCTCCTGGGCGCGTTCCCGTAGCTTCGGCAACAGATCATCGACGCCGGCGAGGACCGCCTGCACGTCACGCTGTTCAATGGACGTCACTGAATTGCCTCCCGGATCGAGATCAAGCACTAGACAGAGATTAGAACACGTTACGATTTGTGTCGAGTAGCGTGCAGAATCAACGGCTGGACCTGCGCATGTTCAGTTTTGTAACATGTTCTAGTTATTGCGCCAAGGAAGGGTCCGACAGTGTCTGATGAGCCGCGAAACGGCGGGACCGACGAGCCACTGGGCAGCCATGTCCTGGAACTGCTGGTGACCGATGTCGTCGAGGAGACCGCGGACGCCCGATCCCTGGTGTTCAAGGTCCCGGATGGGCCCGATGATCCGGTCATCCTCGCCGACCGGCTGCGCTACTCCCCCGGCCAGTTCCTGACCCTGCGGGTGCCCAGTGAGCGGACCGGGTCGGTGGCCCGCTGCTACTCGCTGTCCAGCGCACCGAACATCGACGAGGGGCTGACGGTCACCGTCAAGCGCACCGCCGACGGGTACGCCTCGAACTGGCTGTGCGACAACGCCCATGCCGGTATGCGGATGCATGTGCTGGCACCCTCGGGCACCTTCGTGCCCAAGAACCTGGACACCGACTTCCTGCTGCTGGCCGCCGGCAGCGGCATCACCCCGATGATGGCGATCTGCAAGTCCGCGCTGGCCGAGGGCACCGGCAAGATCGTGCTGGTCTACGCCAACCGTGACGAGAACTCGGTGATCTTCGCCGACGCGCTGCGCGAGCTGGCCGCGAAGTATCCGGACCGGCTGACGGTGATCCACTGGCTGGAGACCGTGCAGGGGCTGCCCAGCACCGATGCACTGGCCACCCTGCTGCGGCCGTACGCCGCGCACGAGGCCTTCATCTGCGGGCCGGGCCCGTTCATGGCTGCCGCCGAGGCGGCGTGCAAGACCGTCGACGTCAAGCACATCCACATCGAGGTCTTCAAGTCGCTGGACTCCGATCCATTCGCCCAAGTGGTGATCGCGGTCGACGAAGAGGACGATCGCGGACCCGCGCGGGCCGTCGTCGAACTGGACGGCACCACCCACGAGGTGGACTGGCCACGCAAGGCCAAGCTGCTCGACGTCCTGCTCAACAAGGGCCTGGACGCGCCGTTCTCCTGCCGCGAGGGGCACTGCGGTGCATGCGCGGTGCTGGTGCGCAGCGGTGAGGTCGATATGGAGATCAACGATGTGCTCGAACCGTCCGATCTGGAGGAGGGCCTGATCCTGGCGTGCCAGGCGCTGCCCAAGTCCGATTCGGTCGAAGTCACCTACGACGAATGAGCCGCGGGCTACCGTGCACGAGCAGACAACCGGAGGGATTGCAGCCGTGAAGAGGACTCTCGGGGCGCTGGCGGCCGCCGTCGCCGCGGCCGCGCTGACCGCTCCCACCGCCTCGGCCGGGGTGAACACCGCGACGACCTCGATCCCCACCCCGCAGGGCATCCTGGAGATGCACGTGACCGCGGATTGTGCCGGCCCCGAAGGCCGGTGCTTCTTCAAGACCCAGGCCAATCTGCTGACCCCGGGCGGCCCGATCGGCCTGCCCCAGGACACCTGGGCCCGCCAGACCATCACCCTGCGCAGCACCAACCGCTCCGTCTGGCAGGAGGCCTGGTTCAGCGCCCCGGCGGGCATGCCCCGAGAACTCAAGGGCGCCAACCACGACAACGTGTTGTCCAAGGGTTACCAGTCGCTCAGCGACTACCAGCTGTCGATCACCTACTTCGGCGGCGGCCCGCTGCAGCGTTTCGCCACCGACGGCGACTCGGTCCAGACCGACTGGGTGTCCGGCCGACCGAACCTGGACGCCGGTTTCATCGTGTGCTCCAACATCCAGGCGGTGTTCGGCGGGGTGAACGTCACCACCCCGTCCGCGTGCGCCCAGACGACCTTCAACTAGCCCGCGCCGCAGTCGTTATCGCGCCGAGGTGATCGCGGGTGCGGGGCCGTTGCCGAACTTCTGGTCACCCAGCATCCGGTAGCGCTCACCGAGCCGCTCCAGCTCCCGGCCGATCGCGTTCAGATCATCGGTGCACTGCCGCACGATGGCGGCGACTCGACCGATCCCACTCTGCACGATCGGCAGCATCATCTGCTCGCCGACCACGGTGCGCGGCAGTGCGGCCGCGGCGGCGAGCACCCACTGCCGAACGGCCTGGAGCTCCGCGCGTCCGGCCGTGACGATCCGGGCGGATTCATTCACCCGCGACGTCAACTGCTCGTCCAGATCGGAGAGCGCCCCGAGCACCCGCTTGTGTTCGGTGTGCACCGCGCCGTAGGCGCCGGCCGCCGGGCCGGTCCAGGACGGCCCCGGATCGGCGGCCTGCAGATCGGCCTGCAACCGGCGTAGTTCAGCGCCGGCGCCGAATTGCTCCCCGGTCTGTGGGATGCCGTGCCCGAAGGTCGCATCGGCGTCCGACCAGACCGCCAGGAACCCTGTGAGCGCGCCGGATGTCACCCGACCATCATCTCAGCCCGGGTACGGGCGCCCGATCACCAAAATCTCCGGGCGCCATGCGGCTACCGGGGCAGGCCCAGCAACCGCTCCCCCGCCACGGTCAGCAGGATCTGCTCGGTGCCACCGGCGATGGTCAGGCAGCGCGTGTTGAGGAAGGTGTGCACGGCCTGGTTCAGCACCGCACCCCCACCCTCGGACAGTTCCATGTGGAATTCGGCCAGCCCCTGGCGGTACCGCACCCCGATGAGCTTGCGGGCGCTGGCCTGTGCGCCGGTGTCCTGGCCGTCGACGGCGAGTTGCGCGATGCGCTGGTCCAACAGCGAGCCGACCTGCGCGGCCAGGATCAGCCCGCCGAGTCGATCCTGATCGGCCGGGTCGATGCCGTTGCGCCGCACCGCAGCGAGCAGTTCCTCCATCGGGTTCCCGAGCGCGGTGCCGCCCGCCATCGCGACGCGTTCGTTGGTCAACGTGGTGCGGGCCAGCCGCCAGCCGTCGTTGACGGTGCCCACCACCATCTCGTCGGGCACGAACACCTCATCGAAGAAGACCTCGTTGAACAGCTCGTCGCCGGTGATCTCCCGCAGCGGGCGGATGTCGATACCGGGCCAACGCATATCGATCAGGAAGTAGGTGATGCCCTTGTGCTTCGGCGCGGTCGGGTCGGTCCTGGCCAGGCACACACCCCAGTGCGCCTGCTTGGCCGACGACGTCCACACCTTCTGCCCGGTCAGCTTCCAGCCCGGCTTGCCGTCCACCTCGGCGCGTTCGGCCTTGGTGCGCAACGCCGCCAGGTCCGAACCGGCACCGGGCTCGGAGAACAGCTGGCACCACTTGAGCTCACCGCGCAGGGTGGCGGGCACGAACTGTTCGATCTGCGCGGGGCTGCCGTGCTCGAGGATGGTGGGGATCGCCCACCACCCGATCACCAGATCCGGGCGCTCCACCTTGGCGTTGGCGAGTTCCTGGTCGATGAGCAACTGCTCGGCCGGGGATGCGTTGCGGCCGTGCGGCTTCGGCCAGTGCGGTGCCTGCAGCCCGGCCTCGGCAAGGGCCACCTGACGGTTTTCCACCGGCTGCGCAGCCACCGCGGCGACGGCCGCGCTGATCTCGGGGCGCAGATCGGCCACCGATTCCAGATCGATGCGCAGTTCCCGGCGCACCCCCTGCTGGGTCAGCTCGGCCACCCGGCGCAGCCAGCGCCGGCGCCCGCCGAGGAAGTGCGAAATGCCGTATGCCCGGCGCAGATACAGGTGCGCATCGTGCTCCCAGGTGATGCCGATGCCGCCCAGCACCTGGATGCAGTCCTTGGCGTTGGCCTGGGCCGCATCGATGCCGGAAGCCGCGGCGACCGCGGCGGCCACCGACAGCTGCTCGGCCGAGTCCTGCCCGGACTCGCCGGCCGCGCGCGCCGCGTCGGCCGCCGACACCGACACCTGCTCGGAGCGCAGCAGCATCTCGGCGCACATGTGCTTGATGGCCTGGAAGCTGCCGATCGGCTTGCCGAACTGCTCACGCACCTTGGCGTACTCGGTGGCGACGTTCAGCGCCCACCGGGCCAGCCCGGCCGCCTCGGCCGCCAGCACGGTCGCGGCCACATCCTCGAACCGCTGCCGCGACACCGGCAGCACCCGCGCGGGCGCCGATTCCAGCGTCACCCGGGCCAGCGGCACCGAGAAATCGGTGGCCTCCAGCGGCTGCACCTGCACCCCGCCGGCCGCGGCGTCCACCAGCAGCACCCGATCGCCGGCCGGCAACAGCAGCAGCCCGGCCGGGTCGGCGCCCAGCACCTGCTCGACCACCCCGGAGACCCGGTCCCCGTCGACGCGCAGCTCGGCCCGCAGCGCGGCGCCCGCGGTGCGTTCGCCGGCCACCAGCGCTTCCAGGACCTCGGCGTCGTCGCCGGTCAGCAGCAGCGTCGCCAGCGCGGTCGTCGCGACCGGGCCGGGCACCAGGGCCGCGGCGGCCTCGTCGAGCATGCTGCACAGATCGGCCACGGTGCTGCCGGCTCCGCCGAACTCCTCGGCGACCGCCACACCGAAGATCCCTAGTTGCGCGAAACCTCCGTACGGGGCCCGCCAGGCGTCGGGGTCACCCAGCTCGACATTGCGCGCCCCTGCGATCGATCCGGAGCTTGCTGCCCAGCTCCGGACCATTTCCCTGGCTGCGGACTGTTCATCTGTGATGGTCGCCGACACCGACTGCTCCTCGCCGTTGGGTGAGAAGGCGGCGCTTCCCACTAGAACGTGTTCTAATAGTGCCAGCGTCGGAACGTCAAGTCGACCTCGGTCATGGCAATGCGCGCCGTGTGATCCGTAGCGGGGAAGTGAGTGATCAGCGGTCGACATGCGTATCGTTTCTCTCGAAACGCGCACCACGAAGGAGCTGTCCGCCCATGTCATCGCCCGCACAACCCGGATCGGGTTCTGACTCACCCCGTCAGGTGATGGCCGTGGCCGTACTCTCCGAATCCGAGCTCGGCTCCGAAGCGCAGCGGGAACGTCGCAAGCGCATCCTGGACGCCACGCTGGCCATCGCCTCCAAGGGCGGCTACGAGGCCGTCCAGATGCGGGCCGTCGCCGAACGCGCCGATGTGGCGGTCGGCACCCTGTACCGCTACTTCCCGTCCAAGGTGCACCTGCTGGTGTCCGCGCTGGGCCGGGAGTTCGAACGTATCGACGCCAAGATGGACCGGACCACGCTCGCCGGCGGGACCCCCTACCAGCGGCTGAACATGATGGTCGGCAAGCTGAACCGGTCGATGCAGCGCAACCCGCTGCTGACCGAGGCCATGACGCGGGCGTTCGTGTTCGCCGATGCCTCCGCCGCCGGGGAGGTCGACCACGTCGGCAAGCTGATGGATTCGATGTTCGCGCGTGCGATGAGCGACGGCGAACCCACCGAGGACCAGTACCACATCGCGCGCGTCATCTCCGATGTGTGGCTGTCCAATCTGCTGGCGTGGCTGACCCGGCGCGCCTCGGCCACCGACGTGGCCAAACGACTCGATCTCGCGGTCCGCCTGCTCATCGGAGACGGCGAACAACCTAAGGTGTGAGGCGTGCTCGAACCCGGTCTGCGGCGCGCCCTCACCGACCTGGCCGCGACGCCACGGCTGCTGGTCACCTCCGATTTCGACGGCACCATGGCGCCGATCGTGAACAATCCCGCCGATGCCCGACCGCTGCCGGAGGCCGCCGCGGCGCTCGAGACCCTGGCATCGCTGCCGGAGACCACGGCCGCGCTGATCTCCGGACGGGCGCTGGCCGTCCTGCGTGAATTGTCCGGCGCGTCCGCGGCCGTGCAGGCGGTGGGCAGCCACGGCGCCGAGTTCGACACGGGTTTCGCGCACGAGATCGACACCGCACTGCTGCAGACCATCATCGCCACCCTGCGCGGTATCGCCGCCGGCCGGCCCGGG
Source organism: Mycolicibacterium diernhoferi (assembly GCF_019456655.1). Taxonomy (NCBI): domain Bacteria; kingdom Bacillati; phylum Actinomycetota; class Actinomycetes; order Mycobacteriales; family Mycobacteriaceae; genus Mycobacterium; species Mycolicibacterium diernhoferi. The sequence goes on from NZ_CP080332.1 coordinate 5,478,587, forward strand.
GTGACGGTCGAGACCAAACCGGCCAGCGTGGCCCTGCACGTGCGCAACGCCTCGGAGGCCGACGGTGCAGAAGCGCTCGAGCTGGCCCGGGCCGCCGCACAATCCTGGGATGCCCATATCACCGCCGGTAAGGCGGTGCTGGAGTTCGCGGTGATCGTGACCGACAAGGGTGAGGCGGTCGACATCCTGCGGGACCGTTGCGGGGCAACGGCGGTGCTCTTCCTGGGTGACGATGTCACCGACGAGAAGGCATTCGCGCGGCTGCACGCCGGCGATGTCGGGGTCAAGGTCGGGCCGGGTGAGACCCTGGCCGGTTACCGGGTGGATGACCCTGCGGATGTGGCGGTGGCGCTGCGCTTGGTGGCCGACACCCGCGCCCGGCGCCGGATTGCCTGATCGGCAACATCACTGGCGCCGCGGGCTCGGGCCGCACAACCATGGCGCCATGACTGAAACACCGCACGCCGCCGCCCTGTTCGCAGAATGGGATGCGCGTTACACCCCCATCCTGGATCGCCTGCCCGGTCGGCCCAATGCCACCGTGGTCGAGGAAATCAGCGGCCGCCCAACCGGTTCGGCGCTCGACATGGGGTGCGGTCTCGGCGCCGACGCGATATGGCCGGCCGGCCAGGGCCGGCAGGTCAGCCCGGCGGCCTGCTGCTGGCCCGGCGCAAACGCTAAGCGGGCCCGGAGGTCCGGCCCCGTACCACCTCGGTGGCGAGCACCTCGACGACCGGCAAACCCGAACCCGGCGGATTGTGCAGCAGATCCCCGGCCCGGCGGCCCTTCTCGACGCTGGGCTGGATCACCGTGGTCAACCCGCGCGCCAAGGCTTCGGGTACCCCGTCGAACCCGGTGACAGTCAACTGCCCCGGCACGAAGATGCCGTGTGCCCGTAGGTAGTCCATCGCCGAGAGGGCCAGCACGTCGGCCGTGCACATCAGGGCGGTGATCCGCGGGTTGGCCGCCAGCGCCACCTCGGCGGCGGCGCCACCGGACTGCGGCAGATGCTCGTAGCTCTCCACGACGGTCACCGAGGCCGGATCCAGGCCGGCGGCGCTCAGCGCGTCGTAGACACCGCGCACGCGCTCGCGCTGGACGTGGAAATGCGGTGAGTTCAACCTTTCGGGGTCGGCGACCATCGGCTTGGTGCTCTCGTGCGGCCATTCCCGGCCCAACCGCATGGTGAGCACCCCGATCTCACGGTGCCCAAGGCCGACAACGTATTCGGCGAGCTCCCGCATCGCCGCGCGATCGTCGATGCCGACCCTCGAGGCGCCCGGCACGTCCTCGGGCTGGTCGACGACGACGATCGGCAACTGACGTTGCACTAACACCGGTAGGTAGGGGTCGTCATCGGAGGCCGAGTAGACGACGAACCCGTCGACGCCGGCCGAGAGCACCGCCGCCGACCCGTCGTGGACGGAGCGGTTGGGCCCGGCGGCCACCAGCAGCAGTCCCTGACCGGCCTCTTCGCACGATTCGGCAAGCCCGGCAACGAAATCCAGGGCGGCCGGGTCGCTGAACGCATAGTTGAGCGGCTCGGTGATCATCAACCCGACCGCACCCGCCCTGCGGGTGCGCAGCGACCGGGCCACCGGGTCGGGTCCGGGATATCCCAATTCCTTTGCCGCGGCAAGCACCCGTTCCCGCAGTTCGGCCGACAACTGGTCGGGCCGGTTGTAGGCATTGGAGATGGTGGTACGCGATACGTCGAGGTGGGCAGCCAACGAGGCCAGCGTCGCGCGTCGTCGAGGCGCCGGACTTCGGGGCATGCCCTAGGAGGCTAGCGGACGGTGCCCCGGATCCGGCCACCCGACCACACCACCAGCCAGATCACGCACGCGATGGTGACGATGACGAAGCTCGGCGGCATGTTGAACAGGGCCGACACCACCAGTCCCGCCCACACCGACACCAGGCTGACGACCGTCGAGATCGCCATGGCCCTCAGTGGTTGTGCGGTCACGATGATCGCGGTCGCGGCGGGCGTCACGACGAGCGCGAACAGCAGCAGCGTGCCGACGGCCTGCACCGCCATCGTGACGGACAGGCCCAGCAGCGCCATGAAGATCACCGACAGGGCGCGCACCGGCACCCCCTTCGCCTCGGCGACCTGCTCGTTGACCGAGGCGAACAGCAGTGGGCGGTAGACGATTACGACCGTCACGGCGATGACCGTCAGCAACACGGCGAAGATCAGCAGCTGTTGGTGGGTGATCGCCAGCAGATTGCCGAACAGCACATTGGTCAGGGTCGAGGAGTTCTTGGTGCCCAGCGAGTTGAAGAACAACCCGAAACCCGTTGCGAGGGCGAGCACCGTGCCGGTGGTCACCTCACGGTCACCGGCGCGCTTGCCCATGGCGCCGATCACCAACGCACCGCCGATGCAGAACCCCCCCAGCCCGAGCACCACCGGCAGGCCCAACAGCGCCGCACCGGTCGCGCCGGGCAACCCGATGTGTGCCAGGGCGTGCGCCGCGAACGCGGTGTTGCGGACGATGATGAAGTAGCCGATCAGACCGGCCGCCAGCGCCACCAGCGTGCCGCCGATCAACGCGTTGCGCATGAACCCGGACGTCAGGATCTGCCACCAGTTCTCCTGATAACCGAGCGCGAGATAGACCTGGGTGGTGCCGCCGGGCATCTAGGTGGTCCTCATGTAGAGCTGGCCCTGCAGGGTGTTGGCCACCGCGACGGTGGTGCCGTACAGGTGGGTCAGCAGATCGGTGTCCACGACCTGGTCGATCGCTGCGTGGTGAGCGTGCCCGTCGAGCAGGTAGACCGCGCTGTCCAGTACCGACAGCAGCGGGTTCAGGTCGTGGGCGACCACCAGGATGGTCACGTCGAACTCGGCCTTGAGCCGGGCCAGCAGCGCCACGATCTCGGCCTGATGGCGCACGTCGAGAGCGGCCAGCGGTTCGTCCAGGATCAACAGGCGCGGCCGTGACACCAGGGCGGCGGCCAGGGCGATGCGTTGCCGTTGTCCACCGGAGAGCTGGGACACCCGCCGGTCGGCGAACTCCTGTGCCTCCACGGCGGCCATCGCCCGGTCCACCCAGGCCTTCTCGTCGGAGGTGGTGCGGCGCAGGCCCCAGCGCCGGCCGGTCAGCCCCAGCATCACCGCGTCGCGGGCGCGGATCGCCTCCCCGGCGCCGGCCACGTAGTCCTGCGGGACGTAGCCGATGGCCTCGTTGTTGGCCCCGGGCGGGCCGCCGAGCACCCGCACCGATCCGGAGGCCACCGGCAGCAGGCCGAGGACCACCTGCAGCAGCGTCGACTTACCGGAACCGTTGGAGCCGATCACGGCGACGATGTCGCCCGAGGGGATGGTGAAACTGCCTTCCGACCAGATCAGTCGGCCGCCCCGGACGACACTGACATCGTCGAAGATCAGTGCTGGTTCGGGCTCCGGGGCGGACACTAGGCCTCGATGCCGAGAGCCGCGGCGAGGGCGGTGAGTTGGGCCACCTGCCAAGCCTCGAACGTCGCGGCGTCCGGCGCAGGAGTTTCGGTGACATCGACGACCGGGACCCCGGCCCGCTCGGCCGCGGTGCGCAGCTGCTGCGGCAACGAACCCTCGGTCTGGGTGTTGTAGATCAGCACGTCGACTCCGCGATCCGACAGCAGTCGCAGGAAGGCGTCGAGGTCCGCGGGTGAGGGGTCGGCGTGATTGGACGAGGCCACCTGGTAGCCGTGCGGAGTTCTGTTGGTCAGCCCGAGCGCGGCGGCCATGTCGTCGAACAGGCTCTCGGTGGCGGCGTAGGTCTTGCCCGTCGCACCGGCCCTGATCTTGTCGATGAGCGCCCGGTAGGGCTGCATCGCCGCGGTGAATTCGGTATGCCGGGCCTCGAGGTATCCGCGGGCGTCGGGGGCGAGTTCGGTGAGTGTCGCGGTGACGGCGTCGGCCACGTCGGTCACCGCGGCCGGGCTGTACCAGGCGTGCGGGTTGGCGCCGCCGTGATCGTGGTCGTGATCCTCGTGCTCGTGACCCTCATGGTCGCCGCCGAGCAGCGCCACCGCATCGACCACGACCGCGTCCGGCGCGGTGCTCTCGGCGAGCCGGACGGCCCACTCGTCGTAGTGCCCGCCGTTGATCACCACGAGTTGGGCGCCGGTGAAGGCGGCGGCATCGGCCGGGGTCGGCTCGAAATCGTGCGGGTCCCCCGAGTTGCCGGACAGCACGGTGGTCACGTCTGCACAGGCCCCGCCCAGCGCGGTCACGATCTTGCCCCATTGCTCGACGCTGACGACCACGTCCACCGGGGTTGTCGGGCAGTCCCCCGCAACGGCCGGGTCCGACTCGCCGCCCTCACCGCAGGCGGTGAGTGTCAGCGGGACGGCCAGGGCCAGGCCGACGGCGAGCGCACGGGGGGAGGCAAACGAGATCACGCCGATAACGATAACCGTTTGCATTAGTGAATGTCGCATCGGAGGGTGGGCACTAGGCTGATGGCCGTGCCAGGCGTATCGGTCGACCTCAATGCCGATCTCGGCGAGGGCTTCGGGGTGTGGTCCCTCGGCGACGACGACGCCATGCTCGACATCGTCACCTCCGCCAATGTGGCGTGCGGCTTTCACGCGGGCGACCCGGTGGGCCTGCTACGGGTGTGCCGGGCGGCCGCCGATCGCGGCGTCCGGATCGGTGCGCAGGTCGGCTACCGCGATCTGGCCGGGTTCGGACGGCGCTTCATCGATGTGGATCCCGAGGAGTTGAGCGCCGAGGTGATCTACCAGATCGGCGCGTTGTCGGCGTTGGCCGCCGCCGCGGGTTCCGCGGTTTCCTACGTCAAACCTCATGGTGCTCTTTACAATTCGATCGTCACGCATGAGGGGCAGGCCCAGGCTGTCGCCGCGGCGGTGCGTGCGGTCGACCCGGGGTTGCCGGTGCTGGGGCCGGCCGGTTCGGCGTTCTTCGAGGCCGCCGAGGCGGCGGGCCTGCGCACCGTCAGCGAGGCGTTCGCCGATCGCGCCTACCGGCCCGACGGGGCGTTGGTGTCGCGCCGGGAGCCTCGTGCCGTTCTGCACGATGCCGACGAGATCGCCGAGCGGGTACTGGGCATGGTGCTCGACGGACGGGTCGTCGCGCAGGACGGTTCACCGATTTCCATCTCGGCCGAATCTGTCTGCGTGCACGGAGATTCACCCGGTGCGGTGCAGATCGCCGCGGCAATACGCGCGCGACTGCGTGAGCGCGGCGTGATCGCGGCGCCGTTCAGCTGACGCCGGTTTCCCGATTGGCGCCGGCGACGACGCTGGCCAGCAGTCCGGGCAGGGCGGCCTCGACCTCCGCGGTACGCAACCTCTGACAGGTCAGTCCGTCGATCACCAGACGTTCGGTGATCCCGGCCTCCCGCAGGGTCTTGAAGTGGTGGGTGGCGGTGGACTTGTTGATGCCGTCATAGAGCGCGCCGCACTGCACGGGCGCTGCAGCGTTGTACAACCGGCGGACCATCTCCAGTCGCACCGGATCACCGATGGCGGCCAGCACTTTCTGCACCGAACCGACGGGGTGCGCCGGATAGTCGGTGACCTGCACGTTGTTCGCCATCGGAATAACTCCGGCCCTATTGGGTTTGATCTACGTCGAACCCAACGTAACCTCTGGCGGGTTCGATTTCGGTCAAACGTACTCGACGAAGGGGTGGCACCGCGATGGTTGCGCAGGACGCCACGGCGCCCACCCCGCAGCGCTGGGCGTACCCGCTGGTGCTGGTGCTCAGTGGGGTGGCCCTAGGGGTGTCCGGACTGCCCGCGCCGCTGTACGGCATCTACGAGGCGAACTGGCATCTCTCCCCGCTGGCCACCACCGTCGTCTTCGCGGTGTACGCGCTGGCCGCCCTGGCCGCGGTGCTGGTGTCCGGCAGGATCTCCGATGCCGTCGGCCGCAAGCCCGTCCTGATCGGTGCGCTGATCGCGTTGCTGGTGGGCCTGGGCGTGTTCCTGATCGCCGACGGCATGGCGATGCTGCTGCTCGCGCGCATCATCCACGGCGCCGCGGTCGGGTCGATCGTCGTGGCCGGCGCGGCGGCGCTGCTGGATCTGCGCCCAGACCACGGGGTGCGCACCGGGCAGCTCAGCGGTATCAGCTTCAACATCGGGATGACGGTCGCCGTCATCGGTTCGGCATTGCTGGCCCAGTACGCACCGCACCCGCTGCGCACGCCGTATGCCGCCGTCGCGGTGATCTGTCTGATCATCGGGATCGGCGTACTGGCGCTGGACGAACCGCATACCGCGCGCTCCCGGGAGCGCATCAGGATTTCCAAACCGGCCGTACCGCAGGAGATCCGGGCCGATTTCTGGTTCTCGGCGCTGGGCGCCATGGCCTCCTGGTCGGTGCTCGGGGTGCAGCTGTCGCTGTACCCGTCCCTCGCAGCACAGCAGACCCATATCGACAATCTGGTCTTCGGCGGCGGGGTCGTGGCCACCACCGCCTTCTCGGCCGCGCTCGCCCAGCTGTCGGCCACCCGGCTGCCGGCCCGATACTCGGCGATCATCGGCGACATCGGCATGGCGGTCGCGCTGTTGCTCACCATCCCGGTACTGCTGACTCACCTGTGGCAGCTGGTGTTCGTCGCCGCGGCTCTGCTCGGGGCGACGTTCGGGCTCGGCTTCGGCGGCTCGTTGCGGCACCTTTCCGACGTGGTGCCCGCCGACCGGCGTGGCGAGACGATGTCCGCCTTCTATCTGTTGGCCTACACCGCGATGGCCATCCCGACGTTGGTCGCCGGCTGGGCCGCGACCCGGTGGGACCTGGCGGCGATGTTCCCGTGGTTCGCCGGCGCGGTCGCGGTGGCGTGCCTCGGCGCCGCCCTCGCCGGTCTGCGCAGCACCCGCGCGTCGCTGGCCTAGGCTTGGAGTTTGTGACCGATCACGCGTTCACCGCCACGGAACGCCGGGCCGTCTACCGGGCCATCGCCGAACGCCGCGATATGCGGCGCTTCGTCCCGGGTGCCACGGTGCCCGAGGAGGTGCTGGGCCGACTGCTGCAGGCCGCGCACACCGCCCCGAGCGTCGGCCTCATGCAGCCGTGGCGTTTCATCCGCATCACCGACGCGGGACTGCGTGGTGCCATGCACGATCTGGTCGACGAGGAACGCAAGCGCACCGCCGACGCGCTCGGCGAACGCGCTCGCGAGTTCCTCGAGCTCAAGGTCGAGGGCATCCTGGAGTGCGCCGAACTGCTGGTGGTCGCGCTGCGCGACGACCGGCAGCGCCACGTGTTCGGACGCCGGACCATGCCGCACATGGACCTGGCATCGGTGTCGTGCGCGATCCAGAACATGTGGCTGGCCGCCCGCGCCGAAGGCCTCGGCATGGGCTGGGTGTCGATCTTCGAACCCGCCCGGCTGGCCGAACTACTGGGCATGCCGGCAGACGCCGAACCGGTGGCCATCCTGTGCCTGGGCCCGGTCCCGGAGTTCCCGGACCGACCCGCCCTGGAGATCGACGACTGGACCCACGGCCGCCCGCTGTCGGAGTTCGTCGCCGAGAACAGCTGGGCGGCAGCGACTTCGGCCGCCGGCAGCTAGATCTTCCCGTACGGCAGCAGTGCCATCTCCCGGGCGGTCTTGATCGCGGCGGCAACCCGGCGCTGCTGCTGCGGGGTGAGCCCGGTGACCCGCCGCGACCGGATTTTTCCCCGGTCGGAGATGAAGGTGCGCAGCACGGACACATCCTTGTGGTCGACGTCGGCGATCCCGAGTGCGGTGAACCTGTCCACCCGTGGGCGCTTGATCTCCCCCTGCGCCGGACGGCTCCTCTTGGCCGGACCACCCGCCATCACCAACTCGCTTTCCGCACACCGGGCAGTTCGCCGCGATGCGCCGACTCACGCACCCGCACCCGGGCCAGTCCGAACTTGCGCAGGTGACCGCGCGGCCTACCGTCCACCGCGTCACGGTTCCGTAGCCGCACCCGTGTGGTGAGATGCGGACACCGGTCGTACCGGTGACCGGACAGGGCGCGCGTACCGACGTCGTCGACGTGCTGCTGCGCGAAAGCCGGACGGTGGCAGTGGAATACGCCATCGACGGGCATGTGGTGATCCGGCGGGTCAGCTGGATGCGGGACGGCAGGACCGTGATCACCGAAGCCCCACTGGAGATCACCGGGCAGGTCGAGAAGTTCCACCGCCGCTACGGCCGCAGGGACGCCGAGGAAACCTGGGCTCGCCACCTACTGTGGGCCTATGCGTCTCAAGCCCGGCCGCCCCAGTATCGACGAGTACGCCCGGTACTTCGACCTGCCGCCGGCCGGCCCGTCCGCGGCACCTACGGTGACCTGGGCCGGCGTCACCACCCTGCTCATCGCGGACGGGACATCCGCGGTCCTGACCGACGGTTTCTTCAGCCGGCCATCGCTGCTGCAGGTCGGGCTGGGCAAGATCGCGCCGTCGGCGCCGCGCATCGACGGTTGCCTGGGTCGCCTCGGAGTACGCCGGCTCGACGCGGTGCTGCCGGTGCACACCCACTTCGACCATGCCCTGGACTCCGCGGTGGTGGCGCAGCGGACCGGGGCCACCTTGGTCGGCGGCACGTCGGCGGCGCACATCGGTCACCGGCTACCCGAGGATCAGGTCCTGGTCGCCACCCCGGGTGAACCGATCCGCCTGGGCAACTTCGAGATCACCCTGGTGACGGGTGACCACTGCCCGCCGGACCGGTTCCCCGGCGTCATCGACGCACCGGTGCGGCCGCCGGTGCGGGCGTCGGCCTACCGCTGCGGCGAGGCCTGGTCCACCCTGATCGGCCATCCCCGCAGCGGGCGCACGGTGCTCGTGGTCGGCAGTGCCGGATTCGTCCCGGGCGCCCTGGCCGGGTACCGGGCCGAGGTCGTCTACCTGGGCGTCGGCCAACTCGGCCGGCAACCCGAACGCTATCTGGTCGATTACTGGTCGGAGACCGTCCGCACCGTCGGGGCCTGGCGGGTGGTGCTCATCCACTGGGACGATTTCTTCCGGCCGCTGGACCGCCCGCTGCGCGCCCTGCCGTATGCCGGCGACGACCTGGACGTCACCATGCGCACCCTGTCCGCGCTGGCCGCCGAGGACGGTGTCACGCTGCACCTGCCCACCCTGTGGCAGCCGACGGATCCCTGGAGCTGAGTTGGCGCTCGCCCTTGCGGCCGCCTTGCTGGCCGTGATCCTGGTGTTCGCCATGGTGCGCCCGCACGGGCTGCCAGAAGCGATCGTGGCGGTCCCGGCCGCGGGGCTACTGGTCGGCACCGGAGTCGTCAGTTCGACCGAGGCCGGCGAGGTGATCGGCGACCTGCTACCGGTGGTGGGCTTCCTGGCCGCGGTGCTGGTGCTGGCCCGGCTCTGTGCCGATGAGGGACTCTTCCAGGCCGCCGGCGCGGCCATGGCCCGGCTGGCGGACGGAGATCCGCGCCGGCTGCTGGGTGGGGTGTTCGTGCTCGCGGCGGCGACCACGGCCGTTCTGAGTCTGGACGCGACGGTCCTGCTGCTGACCCCGGTGGTGTTGGCGACGGCCCGCACCATGGCGGTACCGGCGCGCCCGCACGCCTACGTCACCGCGCATCTGTCCAACAGCGCCTCACTGCTGCTGCCGGTCTCGAACCTGACCAATCTGCTGGCCTTCACCGCGGCCGGCCTGTCCTTCGCCCATTTCGCGGCCGTGATGGCGCTGCCCTGGCTGGCCGTGCTGGCCGTCGAGTACGCGGTGCTGCGGCTGTTCTTCCGGACCGAGTTGCGTCCGGGGCCGCCGGCGCATCCACCCAACCCGGCACCCGACATCCCGGTCTTCGTACTGGTGGTGCTCGCGGCCACGCTGGCCGGATTCGTGCTGACCTCCTTCTACGATCTGTCCCCGGCCTGGGCGGCCCTGGCCGGCGCGATGGTGCTCGGGGCCCGAGGCCTGTCACAGGGGCACTCCTCGGTGCGCGGAATCGCTGCGGCGGTGGATGTTCCGTTCCTGCTCTTCGTGTTGTGCCTGGGCGTGGTGGTCCATGCGGTGGTCACCCACGGCCTGGGTGACGCGATGAACCGGCTGGTGCCGGACGGCACCTCGCTGCCCGCCCTGCTGGCCATCGCCGGGATCGCGGCGGTGCTGGCCAATGTGGTCAACAACCTGCCCGCGGTGCTGGTACTCCTGCCGGTGGTGAGCGCCGCCGGTCCGGCCGCAGTGCTCGCGGTGCTGATCGGGGTCAACATCGGCCCGAACCTGACCTATCCGGGATCGCTGGCGAACCTGTTGTGGCGGGGCGTCGTTCACCGCGACGGTATGCGGGCGAAGTTCACCGAGTTCAGCCTGGTCGGGTTGTGCACCACCCCACCGGCCCTGGTGGCCGCGGTGGTGTGCCTGTGGGCCGTGATCGGCTGATCAGGACTGCAGCCGCGCGCGGACGCGGGCGAGCCGCTGCTCCAGTTCGGCCTCGGTGATGATGCCGCGCGCCAGCAGTGAGTGGGCCAGCGCCATCAGCTGACTCTCCGGATAGGGCAGGCCCGCGTAGAGCGTGGCCGCGAGCGCGTCCTCTTCGTCGCGGCGCTCTTTGAAGTTGGGTACGGCGCTACCGTCCGCGGCGTGGTCCAGCGCGTCGCACAGCCCGTCCAGGCTGGTTTTCCATGGCGGGACCGGGTTTTCGACGCCGTACTTGGCCGCCATCCTCGGCCATACCTGGTCCCGTTCGACGATCCGCTGCAGCGGGGCGATCGGCTCCTTCATGGCTGCTGGGCGATCGGGTGGACGGCCGGGCGGGTGTCGGTGATGACGTTGGTCGTCACACCGACCTTCGGCAGCGCCACCCCGATCAGGGTGTCACGGGTGACGATCTCGGCCAGCTGGTCTTCGGTCCAGCCGTCGGTGCCGGGCGGGCGAACCGGCAGCACCATGTAGCGCTGCTTCTGGTTGGAATCCTGCACCCGGACCTCGACATCGTCGGACAGATACAGGCCGAACTCGGCGAGCACCTGTCGGGGCCAACGCACCAGTCGCCGGCGGTAGTTCGGGGTGCGGTACCACTCCGGCGAGTTCCCCAGGATCGGCCGCGGGTAGCAGGAGCACAGGGCGCAGACGATGACGTGGTGCAGCGTCGGGGTGTCCGCCAGGATCCGGAACGCGGTGAAGTCGCTGGGGGTGCCGAACCCGGTGGGTTCCATCCAGTCGACACCGACCGCTTTACTCGCCGACAACGGCTTGGCCAGCGCCAACGCCATGAACTCGGGATCCAGCCAGGCGCGTGCGACGAGCCGGGCGGCCGGGGTCGGACCGATCTGCTCGGCGAACTCGGTGAACCGGCGGTGCTCGGCGGCGGTGAAGATGCCCTTCTCGATACAGAGCTCGCGCAAGGCGACCTCCAGCACCTCGAAGTCGGTTATCTCGTCGACCATGGGTGCCACCGTGCGCTGGTGATCATGCGGGTGGTCGTGATCAGTCATTGCAAAACCCTTCGGGCCGAACTCAACTGGCTGCTCGGAGCCAATGCTGTGGGATCTCTGTCTGCAACGTGTCCGTGGCGGTGTCGGGGTAGCCGTCCCACAGGTCTGCCATCGTGAACCGCACCACGTAGAACCATTCCGGCGCGGCCTCGGGGATGTCCCAGGTCTCGTCCTCGGCCGCCGGGCTCTCATAGGCCACTGCCGCGATCTCGCCGGTGGCACCACGGACGTATTCCGGTGTGCGGGTGTAGAACAGGACCGGCAGTTCATCGCGCACCCGCACGCGGTCCCCGACTCCGAAGGCGGGCTTTCCGGCCTTGCCGGCGTACACCTGCGGGTCGCCCTTGCCGACGGCGTGCAGGTGATGGGCGTTGCGTTTGACCTGAGAGCCGTCGCCTTCGGACTTCGGGCTGGCCTCGATCGACCGCCCGTCCAGTCCGCCTGCGTAGCGGGACGTCACCTCGGCCATCCGTTCGGTCAGCTCGGTGAGGCCGATGTGGTGCTTTTCGATCAGGACGCGCGCCACCGAGATCAACCAGCGGCCGTAGTACGGCAGGCCCAGGTACTGCGCGCGCCCGACATCCACGTTGCAGATGCGACGGCGCTCCTCGGACAGCCAGATGCCCCGCCATCCGAGCACCTCGCAGATCACGTAGGTCAACTCTTCCCACGCCTCGTACTGCTTGTTCTGGAATTTCATCGGGGCGACCGGTTCACCACCGAGATCGTGCACCGGTTTCCAATACGCGCGCAGGCGCGCAGCGTCGAGAAGGTCCGGAGTGGGAGCGTCCGGAAGTTCCGGGTAGGACGACTTCAGCCGGGCGACGAGGTTCAACTGGGCGGCACGCTGTGCGGGTGTACTCATGGACACGTCCCTCGGACTGCACTTGCTGGTGCAATCGACGATAACCCCGCGACTGCCGACCGCACCAGTAGTACCCGAAATCCGGGCCCGGCTAGCTCCTGCGCTGACGCGCTATCTCGGCGAGGACCACACCGGCGGCCACCGAGGCGTTCAGCGATTCGGTGGGACCTGCCATCGGGATCGAGACGATGGCGTCGCAGTTCTCCCGCACCAGCCGGGACAGGCCCTTGCCCTCCGAGCCCACCACGACGACCGTCGGGACCGAGCCGTCGAGTTCGTCGAGTTCGGTGTCACCGCCGGCGTCCAGCCCGACGATCTGCAGTCCGGCATCGGCCCAGCTCTTCAGGGTGCGGTTCAGGTTCGTCGCCCGCGACACCGGAAGTCGCGCTGCCGCACCGGCACTGGTACGCCAAGCCACCGCCGTCACCGACGCCGAGCGCCGCTGCGGGATGACCACGCCATGCCCACCGAAGGCGGCCGTCGACCGCACGATGGCGCCGAGGTTACGCGGGTCGGAGATGTTGTCCAGGGCCACCAGCAACGCCGGCATGCTGTCCCGCTGGGCGGCCTTGAGCAGGTCATCGGGATGGATGTAGGAGTACGGCGGGACCTGCAGCGCGAGGCCCTGGTGCATACCGTTGCTCGACATCCGGTCCAGGTCGTGCTTCTGCACCTCCAGGATGGCGATCCCGGAATCGGCGGCCCGCTGGACGGATTCGGTGATGCGCTCATCGGCGTCGACGCCCAGCATCACGTACAGCGCGGTGGCCGGTACGCCGGCCCGTAGGCATTCGACCACCGGGTTGCGCCCGAGCACGACCTCGGTGTCGTCGGTCTTCTTGTGCCGGCCCTGCGCAGAGCGTGCCGCCTTGGCGGCCTTCTTGGCGGCCGGATGGTACGGCCGGTCCTTGGCCGCCGGCGTCGCCTTCTTGCCTTCCAGACCGCGCCGACGGACGCCGCCGGAGCCCACGGTCGGGCCCTTCTTGGTACCGGCCTTACGTACGGCGCCGCGGCGCTGTGAATTACCCGCCATGGGTGGTGTCTCCCTCGAGCAGCGACCACTGCGGGCCGTCTGCGGTGTCGGTGACCTCGATGCCGGCTTCTTTGAGCCGGTCGCGGATGGCATCTGCGGCCGCCCAGTCACGATTCTCCCGCGCTTCGGCACGACCGGCGAGCGCCCAGTGCACCAATACGTCCACGGCGGCCAGGGCGGCCGAGGTCTCGTCGCGGGTCTCCCAGCGCTCGTCGAGCGGATCGCAGCCCAGGATGCCCATCATGGCCCGGATCGACCCCGCGGCGGCCATCGCGCCGTCGTGGTCGCCGGCGTCGAGCGCCCGGTTGCCCTCGGCACGCGCAGTGTGCACCTCGGCCAGCGCGATCGGCACCGACAGGTCGTCGTCGAGGGCCGCGCCGAACTTGTCGGTCCAGGTGCCGATCGGCACCGCGCCCACCCGGGTGCGCACCCGGTGCAGGAAGTCCTCGATGCCGGTGTAGGCCCTGGCGGCGTCGGTCAACGCGGTTTCGGAGAACTCCAGCATCGACCGGTAGTGCGCGCTACCCAGGTAGTACCGCAGTTCGGCGGCCCGAACCCGTTGCAGCACAGCCGGAATTGCCAACACGTTGCCGAGCGACTTGCTCATCTTCTCGCCGCCCATGGTGACCCAGCCGTTGTGCAGCCAGTACCTGGCGAAGCCGTCGCCGGCCGCCTCGGCCTGCGCGATCTCGTTCTCGTGGTGCGGGAACACCAGATCCATGCCGCCGGCGTGGATGTCGAATTCCGCGCCCAGATACTCCTGGCACATGGCCACGCATTCGGTGTGCCAGCCCGGGCGGCCACGTCCCCACGGCGTCGGCCAGGACGGCTCACCGGGCTTCGCGCTCTTCCACAAGGTGAAGTCACGCGGATCGCGTTTACCGGTCGCGACACCCTCACCCTGGTGCACGTCGTCGATGCGGTGGCCGGAGAGCTTGCCGTAGCCGGGCAGGCTGAGGACGTCGAAGTACACGTCCCCGTCCCCGTTCACGTCGGCACGGTAGGCGTGACCCCGCTGGATCAACCGCTCGATCAGTTCGACCATCTGGGTGATGTGCCCGGTCGCCCGCGGCTCCGCGGACGGCGGCAGCACACCCAGGGCCTCGTAGGCGGCGGTGAAGGCGCGCTCATAGGTCGCGGCCCACTCCCACCACGGCCGGCCGGCGTCGGCGGCCTTGTTGAGGATCTTGTCGTCGATGTCGGTGACGTTGCGGATGAAGGCGACGTCGTAGCCCTTCGCCGTCAACCACCGCCGCAACACATCGAATGCCACACCGCTGCGCACATGCCCGATATGGGGCAGCCCCTGAACTGTGGCGCCACACAGGTAGATCGAGGCGTGGCCGGGGCGCAACGGCACGAAGTCACGAACGGCTCCCGCCATCGTGTCGTAAAGCCGCAGTCCAGTCACGACGTGCCAGCTTACCGGCCTTCCGGCGCCGGCCGTAACGGCCTTGCGGGTTACCCCTCCACAGCGGCCACGAGCGCGGTCGCGATGGCCGCCAAACCCTCGCCGCGCCCGGTCAGGCCGAGACCGTCGGTGGTGGTCGCCGACACCGAGACGGGGGCACCGAGCAGTTCGGAGAGCAGGGTCTGGGCTTCGGCCCGGCGCGGCCCGATCTTGGGCCGGTTGCCGATCACCTGAACGGCGGCATTGGCCACCCGGAAACCGGCCGCGGTCAGCAGGGCGCGCACATGGCGAAGCATGTCGGCGCCGCCCACACCGCGCCACTGGGGTTGATCGGTGCCGAACACGGCACCGAGATCGCCGAGGCCGGCCGCGCTCAACAGCGCGTCACACAGCGCATGGGCGGCGACGTCACCGTCGGAATGACCGGCGCAGCCGTCGGCATCTTCAAAGTTGAGGCAGAGCAGCCAGCACGGCCGCCCTGCCTCAATTGGATGTACGTCGGTCCCGAGACCGACGCGCAGGTCCGTCACACCAAGACTTCGTGACAGCTAGGACGCGGCGGCCAGTGCCTCATCGAGAATGATGGTGGCCTTCTCGTCGTCGGTGTTCTCGGCGAGCGCGAGTTCGCCCACCAGGATCTGACGGGCCTTGGCCAGCATGCGCTTCTCGCCTGCGGACAGGCCACGCTCCTGGTCGCGGCGCCACAGATCACGAACCACCTCGGCGACCTTGTTCACGTCGCCGGAGGCCAGCTTCTCCAGATTTGCCTTGTACCGGCGCGACCAGTTGGTCGGCTCCTCGGTGTGCGGCGCACGCAGCACCTGGAAGACCTTGTCCAGGCCTTCCTGCCCGACCACGTCACGCACGCCGACGTACTCGGCATTGTCTGCGGGAACTCGAACCGTGAGATCCCCTTGCGAAACCTTCAGGACGAGATACTCTCTCTGCTCGCCCTTAATGGTCCGGGTTTCGATCGCCTCGATCAACGCAGCACCGTGGTGTGGATAGACGACGGTGTCTCCGACCTTGAAAATCATCAGTTTCGAGCCCCTTTCACAGCTCGATGTTACCACGAGGCCCGACGGCGCGGGGAACAACAATGCAGGTCAGGGGCATCAGAGGTGAAGACTAGGGGTTGACACCGTCGCCAGAACATGCAAACAGAGCCGCCTTCGACAGGCCCACAACGCAACTCGCCGGGCCGCTCGCAAGCCCTCGGCTACCGCACCGAAACGCGACCTACTACTCTGCATAGTCGAATCCATTGGTCGAGCAGGAGGCTTCGGTGACGTCCGCAGTGTCAATGAACCGCTTCAATACGCGGGCGTCCCGGCTGGCTGTCGCTGCCCTCGCCGCAGGCCTTGCACTCACCGGGTGCAGCGCGGGCCAGGTGTCCCAGAGCGCCAACCAGGAACCGGCCGTGAACGGCACGGTCGACTCGGTCGGTGACATCGCGCTGCGCAACATCTTCGTGCGGGCGCCGCAGACCAGTGACTACGTGCAGCCCGGGACCGATGTCGAGCTGCTGTTCGCGGCGGCCAACAACTCCGCGGACGTCGCCGACAAGCTGGTCTCGGTCACCTCCGACATCGGCACGGTGACCCTCAGCGGCGACACCGCCATCCCGGCCAACGGGCTGCTGCTCGTCGGCAACCCGGACAACCACGATCTGCTGGGCACCATCGAGCGCGAGGAAGAGGCCGAGGCGCAGGTCACGCTCGCCGAGCCGATCACCAACGGGCTGATGTACGACTTCACCTTCACCTTCGAGCGGGCCGGCTCCACCACGGTCGCGGTGCCGATCTCCGCGGGCGAGGTCCCGCGCCGCGACGGCGAACCGGCCCCCGGCCGCAACAGCGGCGGTGGACACGGCGGCGGGCACTAGATCTGACGTTTTGTCAGGGGTGACGGTTACCGTCACACCGTGGCTTCGAAAGTACGTTCGCAATATCGCTGTTCCGAGTGCAACCACGTCATGCCCAAATGGGTGGGACGGTGCCCGGAGTGCGGTACCTGGGGCACCGTCAACGAAGTCGTCGCACTCACCGCGCTGAACGGGAACTCGACCAGGCGCGCGGTGGCGCCGTCCTCGCCGGCGGTGCCGATCACCTCCATCGATCCGGGCGTCACCCGGCATTTCCCCACCGGGGTCAGTGAACTGGACCGGGTACTCGGCGGTGGGCTGGTCCCCGGATCGGTGACGCTGCTGGCCGGCGATCCCGGCGTCGGCAAGTCCACCCTGTTGCTCGAGGTGGCCCACCGGTGGGCCAGCAGCGGCCGTCGGGCGCTGTACCTGTCCGGCGAGGAGTCGGCCGGGCAGATCCGGCTGCGCGCCGAGCGCACCGGGTGCACCCACAGCGAGATGTACCTGGCCGCCGAGTCCGATCTGCAGACCGCGCTCGGCCACATCGAACAGGTCAAGCCCACCCTGGTGGTGGTCGACTCCGTGCAGACCATGTCGAGCACCGAGGCCGACGGTGTGACCGGCGGAGTCACGCAGGTGCGGGCGGTCACCACGGCACTGACCTCCTACGCCAAGATGGCCCGCGCCTCCGACGGGGTGGCCCTGCTGCTGGTCGGCCACGTCACCAAGGACGGCGCCATCGCGGGCCCGCGCTCACTGGAGCACCTGGTCGACGTGGTGCTGCACTTCGAGGGCGACCGGGCCTCGGCCCTGCGGATGGTGCGCGGCGTGAAGAACCGCTTCGGCGCGGCCGATGAGGTGGGCTGTTTCCTGCTGCACGACAACGGGATCGAATGTGTGGCCGACCCGTCCGGGCTGTTCCTGGATCAGCGCCCGGCCCCGGTGTCGGGCACGGCCATCACCGTCACCCTGGACGGGAAGCGCCCGTTGATCGGTGAGGTGCAGGCCCTGGTCGGCCAGGAGACCCCGAGCAATCCGCGCCGCGCGGTCAGCGGTATCGACTCCGCGCGCGCCGCGATGATCGCCGCGGTGCTGGAGAAACGCACCAAACTGCGGCTCAGCCAGCGCGACATCTACCTGTCCACGGTCGGCGGGATGAAGCTGACCGACCCGTCCTCGGACCTGGCGGTCGCCATGGCCATCGCGTCGGCCTACATCGATCTGCCGTTGCCGGCCACCGCGATCGCCATCGGCGAGGTCGGACTGGCCGGGGACCTGCGCCGGGTCAGCGGGATGGACCGCCGGCTCGCCGAGGCCGCCCGGCTGGGCTTCACCGACGCGGTCGTGCCGCCCGGGGTCAAGGATGTGCCCGCCGGGCTGCGCCTGATCACGGCCGACAACATCGGCATGGCATTGCGGGCACTCAAGTCGATCGAGGACAATGGCGGCCGATCCTAGGAGGCGCGATGGCGGTGAAGTCCAGAGCCAACCGGAACGTGGTGCATCTGGCCCGCCCCACGCTGCGGGAGACGCTCGGGCGGCTGGCCCCGGGCACCGACCTGCGCGACGGCCTGGAGCGGATCCTGCGCGGCCGTACCGGCGCGCTGATCGTGCTGGGATACGACGACAGTGTCGAGGCGATCTGCGACGGCGGGTTCTCCCTGGACGTGCGGTACGCCCCGACCAAACTCCGTGAGCTGTCCAAGATGGACGGTGCGGTGGTGCTCTCCAGCGACGGCACCCGCATCCTGAAGGCCAACGTGCAGCTGGTGCCGGACCCGTCGATACCGACCGACGAGTCCGGAACCCGGCACCGCTCCGCCGAACGCAGCGCCGTGCAGACCGGGTATCCGGTCATCTCGGTCAGCCACTCCATGAGCATCGTGACCGTGTACGCCGCCGGCGAGCGGCACGTGGTGCCGGACACCCCGACCATCCTGTCCCGGGCCAACCAGACCATCGCGACCCTGGAACGCTACAAATCCCGGCTCGACGAGGTGAACCGGCAGCTCTCCACCGCCGAGATCGAGGACTTCGTCACGCTGCGGGACGTCATGACGGTCGCGCAGCGCCTGGAGATGGTGCGCCGGATCAGCCTGGAGATCGACGCCGACGTCGTGGAGTTGGGTACCGACGGCCGTCAGCTCAAGCTGCAGCTGGAGGAACTGGTCGGCGGTAACGACACCGCGCGCGAGCTGATCGTGCGTGATTACCACGCCAACCCGGATCCACCGAGTGCGGCACAGGTCAGCGCCACGCTGGAGGAGCTGGACTCATTGTCGGACAATGAGCTGCTCGACTTCACCGCGCTGGCAAGGGTTTTCGGCTACCCGTCGACCCTGGACGCGCAGGACTCCGCGATGAGCTCGCGTGGCTACCGGGCGATGGCGGGCATTCCGCGGCTGCAGTTCGCGCACGTGGATCTGCTGGTGCGCTCGTTCGGCTCGCTGCAGGGTGTGCTCGCGGCCAGCGCCACCGACCTGCAGTCGGTGGACGGCATCGGCTCGATGTGGGCACGCCACATCAGGGAGGGCCTGTCCCAGCTGGCCGAGTCGACGATCGCCGACCAGCTGGCCTGACTCAGTTCCCCGGGGCCTGTCCGCTGCCGTCGTGCGGCAGCGCGTCCGCCGGCGGCGGCCCCTCACCCGGCGGTGCGGCCTCGGCCAGGATGAACGGCACCGTCGCCGAGCGCAGGTTGCCCAGCTGCACCAGCAGGTTGTAGGTGCCCGGGCCGATCGGTTCGCGGGGCAGCGGGCAGTTCGGCGCCGAGCCCATCCCGGTCCAGGTGACCTCGGTGGTCACCTGCTCGCCGGGGTTGAACGTCTTGACCAGCGTCTCGTTGGATGGCGCGCAGTCCAGGTTGGACCACAGCCGGTTGTTGTCGAGTGTGTAGACGTAGGCGGCCAGCACGGCGGCGCCGACATCGCGCTTGCAGGCGACCAACCCGATGTTGGTGACGACCATGGTGAACTTCGGCTGATCGCCCATCACGTAGTCAGGCGCGCTGGTGATGCCCTTGACCGCGAGCGTGGAGTCCGGGCAGTCGTCGCCCTCCTGCAGGACCGGGGGCGGGGTGACCGCGGCGGTCGGCGTGGGCGTCGGCGGCGGCGCCTGATCGGCGGGCGGTACGACCGGGGTCTTGACGCCCGGCTCCTCACCCGGCAGCGGGGTGGGCGGCGGAGCGGCCTCGGTGTTCGCGGTCTGTTCCGCGGGGACGCCCTCTGATCCGCCACTGTTGGAGACCACCACGGCCACGATGGCGGCAACGATGGCGATCACGAGAACCGCGACACCTATCGCCAGCGCCCGGCGGCGCCGGTAGATCTCCGGTGGCAGCTGGCGGTTGGATTCGGTGTCTAGCACGATTCAACGGTAAGCCGGTGTCACGCCTGGCGGCCCGAGGCGTCACGGCGTGTCGGCTGTGGTGTTGCTAAGGGCTCACGGCCGGGCTCGGGCGGGGCTCAGGCATCGCCGATATCGCCGAGGTGGTCGCGCAGCGCCACCCGGCCGTCGGCCAGGTGGTAGGTCAGGCCGACGATCGCCAGGGTGCCTTGTTCGACCCGCTCGGCAATGACGGTCGAGCGGGCCAGCAACTGCGAACCGGTCTCCGCGACGTGCCGGGCCTCGAACTCGTCGACCCTGGTCAGGCCGTCCTTGCGGCCGAGCAGGATGGACGGCATCACCCGTTCCACGATGTCGCGGACGTAGCCGCCCGGGATCGCTCCCTCGTCGAGCGCCGCCAGGGTGGCCTTGACCGCACCGCAGCTGTCGTGGCCGAGGATGGCGATCAGCGGGACGTTGAGCACCGCCACGGCGTACTCGATGGAGCCGAGCACCGCAGAATCGATGACGTGCCCGGCGGTACGCACGACGAACATGTCGCCCAGGCCCTGATCGAAGATCAGTTCGGCGGCGACACGGCTGTCACCGCACCCGAACAGCACCGCGGTCGGCTTCTGGGCCTCGGTGAGGCGGGCCCGGTCCTCGATGCCTTGGCTCGGGTGCAGCGGTTTGCCGGCGACGAAACGCTCGTTACCCTCCTTGAGTGCCTTCCACGCAGCGATCGGGTTCGAGTTGGGCATAGCCGACATTGTGCCTCAGGCGTCGGGAATAGACGCGGGCGAGTTGCTGGGATGGTTCGATCACGCCGAGCGGGATCTGCCGTGGCGCCGGCCCGAGGTGACCCCCTGGCAGATCCTGGTCAGCGAGTTCATGCTGCAACAGACGCCGGTGAACCGGGTGGAGCCGATCTGGCTGGACTGGGTCGCACGCTGGCCGACGCCGTCGTCGACCGCGGCGGCCGGCCCCGCAGATGTCCTGCGGGCATGGGGCAAACTCGGTTACCCGCGGCGCGCGAAGCGGCTGCACGAGTGCGCGGTCGTCATCGCCACCGAGCACAGCGATGAGGTGCCCCGCGAGGTGGAGACGCTGCTGACCCTGCCCGGCGTCGGCGCCTATACGGCGCGGGCCATCGCCTGTTTCGCCTACCGGCAGCGGGTGCCCGTGGTGGACACCAACGTCCGGCGGGTGGTGTCACGCGTCGTACACGGCAGCGCGGAGAATCCGGCGCGGGCCGGGGATCTGGACGAGGTGGCCGCGCTGCTGCCCGACGATCAGGCGGCACCCCGGTTCTCGGCGGCCCTGATGGAGCTCGGGGCCATCGTCTGCACGGCCCGCAAACCGCGCTGCGGGTTGTGCCCGCTGACCGAGTGCCGCTGGCGCAGCGCCGGGTACCCGGAGTCCTCGACGCCGGCCCGCCGGGTGCAGCGCTACGCGGGCACCGACCGCCAGGCCCGGGGGCGGCTGCTCGATGTACTGCGCGCCAGCCCTGCCCCGGTCACCCGGGCCCAACTGGATGTCGCCTGGCTCTCCGACGCCGCGCAGCGGGACCGGGCACTGGATTCCCTTCTGGTCGACGGTCTGGTGGAACAGACGGCCAACGGACTGTTCGCGTTGGTGGGCGAGGGCGACTGAACGCTCACGCGGTCTCTTCGCACAGCGCATCGCAGGAGAACCGGCGGCGGTAATCCGAGGGAGTCACGCCGATGATCCGGCGGAAGTGGTGCCGCAGCAGCGTCGCGGTACCGAACCCGCAGCGATCGGCCACCCGGTCGATGTCCAGGTCGGTTTCTTCGAGCAGCCGCCGCGCGTAGAGCACCCGCTGGTCGGTCACCCACTGCATCGGGGTGCGCCCGGTCTCCTCGACGAAGCGACGGGCGAAGGTGCGCGCCGACATGCTGGCCCGCGCGGCCAGGCTGGCCACCGTGTGCGGTTTGTCCAGGTTGGCCAGGATCCAATCCAATTGGGGCGCAAATCCTTCCGAGTAACGCACCGGGATCGGCTGGTCGATGTACTGACGCTGCCCGCCGTCGCGCTGCGGGGGGACCACCATCCGCCGGGCGATCTTGTTGGTGACCTCGGCGCCGAGTTCGCGACGCACCAGGTGCAGGCAGGCATCGATCCCGGCGGCGGTGCCCGCGCTGGTGATCAGGTTGCCGTCGTCGACGAACAGCACGTTGCGGTCCACTCTCGCCGTCGGATACGCGGCGGCCAGCTGATCGGCGTGCATCCAGTGCGTGGTGCACGGCCGGCCGTCGAGCAGTCCCGCGGCCCCGGCCAGGAAGGCCCCGGAGCAGACCGTCAGCACGGTGGAACCGGCTTCCACGGCCTTGCGGACCGCGGCGAGCGCCTCGGGCAGGTAGTCCGCGCCGCCGATTGCGGGGATGGCAACCAGGTCGGCACCGATCAGGGCGTCCAGACCATGGTCGGGGGTCAGCGTGGCGCCCACCGCGGTACGTACCGGCCGCCCGGCCTCGGGTCCACACACCTTGAAGTCGAAGTTGGGCACGCCGTCGGCGGACCGGTCGATACCGAAGACCTCGCAGATCACGCCGAACTCGAAAATCGCTAGACCGTCCAGCACCAGCACCGATACGCTCTTGATCGCCATGGCAGCATTTTATCTCAAGGTGTCATTCCTGCCACTGTTGGCTGGATATTTATCAATGGAGCATTACTGCCATGACCACAGCACTCATCCTTCTCGCCATCCTGGCGCCGTTCCCGCTGGCCGGGGCATTGATCCGGCTGGCAAACCGGCAGGGCACCCTGCGCCTGCACCTGTTCCAGTTCCGGCCGGCCGCGCCGTTGGCGGGCCGGTTGGCCGGCAGCGACAACGGATTCGACCGGGACGGCCTGCGTACGCGGCACGAACTCGACGCCATTCGGACCCGCTTCGAGCAGCAGCCGGCGTGGCCGACCTCAAGCGCTTCCGGTGAGCGCCGCTAAGAACCCCTCGACGGCCTCGCGGTAGACCTCCGGAGCGTCGTCGTGAATCAGATGGCCCGCGCCCGGCACCTGCAGATAGGTCGTGGCACAACCGGTCTCGTGCATCCGCCGCATCTGTCCCGGCGGCGCCACGGTGCCGCCGGCCTCCAGCAGCAGCACCGGGGCGCGGACCTGCTCCCACTGCTGCCAGTAGTCCCGGGTGCCCCACTCGGCGGCGATCTCGATCCAGCGGGCCCTATGCCCGTGTAGCCGCCAGCCGGTCTCGGTCCGGTCGAAGGCCTCCAGGAAGTACTGACCGGCCACCGGCCCGAACTCCTGGTACACCTGTTCGACCGAGCCGAACTCGACCGGCAGCGCATGCAGCCACGGCTCCCAGGGCCCGGTGGTGCGGCCCCGGAAATCGGGGGCCATGTCCTCCACCACCACCCCGCTCACCAGCTCCGGCCGGGACGCCGCCAGGCACCACGAGTGCAGACCGCCCATCGAGTGGCCGATCAGCGTCACCGGGCGCCCCAGCGCGGCGACCGCATCCGCCAGGTCCCCCACGAAACGCTCGGTACTGATCGGGTGCGGGTCGACGACCTCGCGGCCCCGGTGCCATGGCGCGTCGTAGGTGTAGACCGGCCCGAATTCGGCCAGCCAGGGCAGCTGCCGGGACCAGGTGCTGCCGCGCCCCATCAGCCCGTGCACCAGGACCAGCGGTGCGTTGTCCGAGTCGGCCGTGCCACCGCGATGAATCAGAAGATCGGTCCGCATCCCGACATCCTGCCGCGACCGGTTCCGGGTAGCCTGAAGTACATGCCCGTCGTGAAGATCAATGCCATCGAGGTGCCCGCCGACGCAGGCCCGGAGCTGGAGAAGCGGTTCGCCAACCGCGCCCACGCCGTCGACAGCCAGCCCGGCTTCCTCGGCTTCCAGCTGCTGCGCCCCGTCAAGGGCGAGACCCGGTACTTCGTGGTCACCCAGTGGGAGTCCGACGAAGCGTTCCAGGCGTGGGCCCAGGGGCCTGCGGTTGAGGCGCACGCCGGTCAGCAGCACAAGCCTGTCGCCACCGGCGCCTCGCTGCTGGAGTTCGAGGTTGTGTTGGACGTTGCGGGGACTGGCAAGTAGCTCGTCGCGTCCCGTACTCGCCGTAGCGGCGCTCGCCACCTCGGTCGCAATCCTGGTTTCCGGCTGCGCCCACACCGGGCCGCCCGTGGCCGAGGCGGCGTACGGCATGCACATCGACACCAACACCCCCCAGGGCCTGCGCGCCAAGCAGCTGCTCGACATGGTCAACTCCGATTGGCCGATCGGCGTGGTGCCGGTCGCGACACTGGCCGTGCCGCAGCAGGTCGAGTGGGTCGCCGGCGCCATGGACCGGCTGTGGGCCGACCGCCCCATCACCGTCACCGCCATGTCACTGGGCGCCGGACAGGCCACGCTGCGCGTCCGCAACTCCTACAGCGTCGAACAGACCATCAAGTTGCGCACCGGTGACACAGGCCTGGTCGACCGCTTCGAGGTCGCGATCGAGCAACCCAAGATCCGGCAGTGGTCCGATGTGGACTCGGAGATCACCCGCACCGGCGCCGACTACGCCTATCAGGTTTCCAAGGTCGCCGACGGCGCGTGCGTGCCGGTGGCCGGCACCGACGTCGACCAGTCCATGCCGCTGGCCTCGATCTTCAAGCTGTACGTGCTGCTCGCGCTGGCCGAGGCCGTCAACGAGGGCACCGTCGGGTGGGACGAGCAACTGGTCATCACCAAGGAGGACAAGGACGTCGGGTCGGCGGGCTTCAACGAGCTCGAGCCCGGCGCCAAGGTATCGGTGAGAGATGCTGCGCAGCAGATGATCTCGGCGAGCGACAATATGGCCACCGATATGTTGATGGCGCGCCTGGGGCCCGGTGCGATCGAGCGGGCACTGGTCACGGCCGGCCATCACGACCCGGCGTCGATGACACCCTTCCCCACCGCGCACGAACTGTTCTCCATCGGCTGGGGCAAACCCGACGTCCGCGAGGAATGGAAGACCGCGTCGCGCGAACACCGGGCCGAGATGCTAGCACACACCAGAACCGTTCCCTACCAACCGGATCCGATGCTCACCCGGGAACCGGCCTCGCCGTACGGGATCGAGTGGTACGGCACCCCGATGGACATCTGCCGCGTGCACGCCGCGCTGCAGGCCGCGGCGACCGGACCGGCCGCTCCGGTACGTGACATCCTGTCGGCCACACCCGGCATCGAACTCGACGAGTCCAAGTGGAGTTACGTCGGCGCCAAGGGCGGAAACCTGCCCGGTGACCTGACTTTCAGTTGGTACGCCGAGGACCACACCGGCCAGGGCTGGGTGGTCAGCTATCAGCTCAACTGGCCCGAATATCGCAGCCTGACCGCGGCGTCGTGGCTGCTGTCGGTCGCCACCCAGTCGTTCGACCTCATCTCCTAGCGCCCGGCGTCCCGGAGGCCGCCCACCGAGCACGTAGGCTCACTGGGTGGGCGCTTCCCGATCCACCGACGACGGAGAGCCGGACTACCGCTTCACGCTGGCCAACGAGCGGACCTTCCTGGCGTGGATCCGCACGGCGCTGGCGTTGATCGCCGGTGGTATCGCCGTCGTGCAGTTCGCCCCGTCCTTCGGGATTCCCGGCGTGCGGCACGGGCTCAGCGTGGCGCTGACCGCCGGCGGCGGTGTGCTGGCCGCGCTGGCCGTGCGGCGCTGGCAGCGCGTGCAGGAGGCCATGCGCCGCGACGAGGAGCTACCCCCCACCCATATCCCGGTCCTGCTCGGCGGCTCGATCTTCGTCGTGACGCTGGTCGTGCTCCTGGTGCTGGTGATCTGGCCGCCGGCCGGACAGTGAGATGGCCCGCCGCGACCCCACCAAGCCGGGCCTGCCCATCGAACGCACCCTGTTGTCCTGGGAGCGGAGCTCGTTCGGGTTCCTGGTCGGCGGAACGCTGGTGCTGCTGCGCCAGCACGGGCCGCTGGGACCCGGCCGGATCCTGCTCGCCTTCACCGCCGCACTGCTCGCCATGCTCGTCCTCGCGCTGGGCTACCGGCGGTCGCGCGCGATCAGGGACAGTCCGGTCGTCGCCGGCCGGATGGTCACCGCCGCACCGCGCGCGGAGGTGCTGCTGATCGGCGGCGCCACCATGGTTTTCGCCGCCGCGGTCCTCGGCGTGCTGTTGTTCGCGATCTAACCGAGCCGACTATCGGCCCTCGGCGGAGGCCAGCGCGTCGATCGCGGCGCGCAGCTTGGCGGCGGCCTCGTCGGCGACCTCACGCAGGCCGGGCTGGTCGGACACCTGGACCATGATCTGCGGGTCCATCGCATCGACGATGACCGTGTCACCGCCGGCCGAGGGATCGGCGCGGACGGCGACGTTGCAGGGCAACAGCAATCCGATCTGGCGGTCGGCGTTGACCGCGCGATGGGCCAGCGGCGGATTACACGCCCCGAGGATCAGGTAGTCCTCCATGTCCGCGCCCAGCTTCGCCTTCAGGGTGGCCTTCATGTCGATCTCGGTGAGCACACCGAAACCCTGATCCGCCAACGCCTTCCTGGTGCGCTCCACCGCGTCCTCGAAGGTCGTGTGCAGCGTGGTCGACAGTGCGTAACTCATGGTTTCCTCCGCTTTCGTCATCGTTGACGCCGGTGGGTCAGGCCCGCGACCTCAAGCCAAGGCCAGGAACAGCTTCTCCAACTCGGCCTCGGACATCGGCCGTTGGCCATCGGCGGCTTCTCCGGTGAGGCATTCCCGCAAACCGGTGGCGACAATCTTGAAACCGGCCTTGTCCAGCGCCCGGGACACCGCAGCCAGCTGCGTCACGACGTCCTTGCAGTCACGGCCCTGTTCGATCATCGAGATCACCCCGGCCAGCTGACCCTGCGCCCGGCGCAGCCTGTTGAGCACCGCAGCGATCGCGTCTTCGTCACCAACCATGGCGCATCTCCCTTCATCGGACCGTACAGCGATGGTACCCGCGGGGGTATTCCCAGGGGTCACGCCGGCGCTCCCCGCCCGGCTCCGGTGCCGGGGATCCGGCGCAGCGGGCAGTGCGCGTACCGGGCGCAGGCCAGCGTCATGAACGCGGCGACCGCCGTCAGGGCCGCCGCGGCGATACCGACGGCGAGGTGGATCTCCTGGGCCAGGATGACCGAGGACATCGCAAGGACGAACCAGCCGAAGCCCTTCCGCAGCGAGTCGGGGTCGACCTTGGCCGTCAGCCGGGCTCCGATGAGGCTGCCGACCACGGCCGCCGCGGTCACCGCGAGAGCCACGGTCCAGTTGATCTGGACGCTGGACAGGTAGCCGGCCAGGCCGGCGAAGGATTTCATCGCGATCACGATCAGCGACGTCCCGACCGCGACCGGCATTGGCAGTCCACCCAGCAGAGCGAGCGCCGGAACCACCAGGAATCCGCCGCCGGCGCCCACCAGGCCGGTGACCAACCCGACCACCAGGCCCTCGGCGATGATCTTGGGAACGGGCAGGCGATGAGGGCCCTCGGCGGCCTGGACGTTCTTCCGCCCGCGCAGCATGGCCACCGCGGTGGCGATCATCATCACCGCGAAGCCGATGAGCAGGACGGTGCCGGGGATGAACCGGGCAAGCAGCCCACCGGCATAGGCGCCGGCCATGCCGGCCGCGCCGAAGATCAGGCCGGTGCGCCACTGCACCCGACCGGCGCGGGCATGCGAGATCGCGCCGACCAGGCTGGTGACACCGACGACCAGCAACGAGGTGGCGATGGCCTGCTTGGCATCCATGCCGGCCACGTAGGCCAGCAGCGGCACGGTCAGGATCGACCCACCGCCGCCGAGCAGCCCGAGCGCGATGCCGACGAACACCGCTAGGCCGACGGTGAGGACGATCACCGTTCCACCAGCCGGGAGACGACGGTCTGCGCGTCACAGGCGGCGCCGCGGTTGTACGGCAGCTTGGCCAGCATCATGCCCATCGCGCAGGTGTCGGACAGCGCGGCGAAGGTCAGCCCGCCGCCGATGGCGCCGGCGACCCACTTGAGCTTGGGCGCGGCGATACTACCCAGGACGCTGGTCAGCACGATCGAACCCGCGACCAGCCGCACCTGACGCTCGAGGTCCCAGCGCTGGGTGCCGCGGTTGACGCTGAAGCCCTTGGCCTCCCAGGCCGTGATACCGCCGTCGAGGATGTGCACGTTGCACAGGCCGGCCTCGCGCAGCGTGGCCTCGGCCTGGGTGGCGCGCTGACCGGACCTGCACACCAGCACGACCTCCTGGTCGAGGTGCTGGACGATCTCGTCGCGGTGCTCGCGCAGCATGTCCAGCGGCACGTTGTAGGAGCCGGCGATGTGGGCGGTCTCGAACTCACCCGGGGTGCGCACGTCGATCACCCGCGGCGGGGTGGCCGAGGTCAGCATCTGGTCGAGTTCGTGGGAGTTGACGGTGGTGGGGGCGCTCATGTCGCGGTCCTTTCCTGGGGGCGGCCGGTTGTCCTGCCGATACCGCCGGGGGTATGTTGGCACCGATGGTACACATACCCCCCGGGGTACCCGCAAGCGGGAATATCGATACCCCCTAGGGTACTTGACATACCCAGAGGGGTATAGGCACCCTGGGATGCAGAGGCCGGACCCACCTACTGAACGAGAGGACCACCCCATGAAGTTCATCCAGTACTACCTGGACTGCCTGTCCCACGCGTCCTACCTGATTGCCGACGAAAACACCGGGCGCGCAGTCGTTGTCGACCCGCAGCGCGACGTGGCCGAGTACCTGCGCGACGCCGAGGAGTTCGGTTACACCATCGAGCTGGTCATCGAGACGCACTTCCACGCCGACTTCCTATCCGGCCACCTGGAGCTGGCCGCGGCCACCGGCGCCAAGATCGTCTACTCCTCGGTCGCCGAGACCGAGTTCGACTCGATGGGAGTCGCCGACGGCGAGCGCTACTCCCTGGGTGAGGTCACGCTGGAGTTCCGGCACACCCCCGGCCACACCCCGGAATCGATGAGCATCGTGGTCTACGAGCATGCCGACGACGCGGCGCCCTACGGGGTGCTGACCGGCGACGCGCTGTTCATCGGTGACGTCGGCCGGCCGGACCTGCTGGCCTCGATCGGGTTCACCCGCGACGAGCTGGCCGAGAAGCTGTACGACTCGCTGCACGACAAGCTGATGACGCTGCCCGACGTCACCCGGGTCTTCCCGGCCCACGGCGCGGGCTCGGCCTGCGGCAAGAACCTCTCCACCGAACTTTCCTCGACCATCGGCGAGCAGAAGGAGACCAACTACGCGCTGCGCGCCCCGGACAAGGCCACGTTCATGGAGCTGGTCACCGAGGGGCAGCCGCCCGCCCCGGCCTACTTCGTCTACAACGCCGTCCTGAACCGCAAGGACCGTGAGCTGCTGGCCGAATCCGAGATACCGGAAGCGCTGAGCTACGACCAGACGCGCGCGGCGATGAACGCCGGAGCGATCCTGGTCGACGGCCGCGGCCCCGAGGAGTTCGCGCTGGGACACCTGCGCGGCGCCATCAACATCGGGTTGGAGGGCCGCTACGCCGAGTTCGCCGGCTCGGTCGTCCCCACCGACGTCGACATCGTGCTGTTCACCGAACCGGGAGCGGAACTGGAGGCCAAGACGCGGCTCGCGCGCATCGGCTTCGACCGGGTGGTCGGCTACCTGGACCGGCCGTTCGAGGTGATGTTCGACCACCAGGGGGACGTCGAGGTGGCCTCCCGGTTGACCGCCCAGTCGTTCGACCAGCGCGCGGCCACGCTGCCCGACCTGCAGGTCGTCGACGTGCGCAACCCCGGAGAGGTCGCCGCCGGGACGATCCCGGACGCCATCACCATCCCGGTGGGCCAGCTGCCCGCCCGGGCCGGCGAGCTGGACCCGGCCAAACCGACCGTCGTGTACTGCGCCGGCGGTTACCGGTCCTCGGTGGCGGCAAGCCTGTTGCGGCGCAACGGATTCACCGATGTCAGCGACATCCTGGGCGGCTACGGCGCCTGGGAAGCCGTCCACCAGAACGCCTGAGCGAACGCGCGGAGGAGAACAACGACAATGACAACTGCGAAGCACAAGATCGTCATCGTCGGCGGTGGCACCGCCGGCATCTCAGTGGCCGCCCGACTGTTGCGCAAGGGGCGCTCCGACGTCGCGGTCATCGAGCCGTCGGATGTGCACTACTACCAACCGCTGTGGACCCTGGTCGGCGGTGGCCAGGCGAACGCCTCGACCACCGTCCGCACCGAGGCCTCGGTCATGCCCAAGGGTGCGACCTGGATCAAGAAGGCGGCCGCGTCGGTCGACCCGGACAACAACACGGTCACCTGCGCGGACGGCACGGTCTACGCGTACGACGTGCTGGTCGTCTGCCCCGGGATCCAGCTGGACTGGGACCGCACCGAGGGACTGGCCGAGGCACTCGGCAAGGACGGGGTGTCGTCGAACTACCGGTTCGACCTGGCGCCGAAGACGTGGGAGTTCATCCGCGGGCTACGTTCGGGCACAGCGGTCTTCGGGATGCCCTCGGGTCCGATCAAGTGTGCCGGGGCCCCACAGAAGATCGCCTACCTGGCGGCCGATTACTGGCGCTCCCAAGGCGTGCTCGACGACATCGACGTGCACCTGGTGGTGCCGACACCGAGGTTGTTCGGGATCCCGGCGATCGCCGACAGTCTCGATGCGGTTGCCGCGGACTACGGCATCACGGTGCACACGGGAGCCGAGGTGACCTCCATCGACGCCTCCGCACACAAGGTGTGCCTCACCTCGGGCGCGGAGGGTGGATCGGGGTCCATGCTGCCCTACGACGTGCTGCACGTGGCGCCGCGGCAGTCGGCACCGGACTGGATCAAGGCCGGCCCGCTGTCGACCGGCGACGCCAACGGCTACGTCGAGATCGACAAGCACACGATGCAGCATGTGCGCTACCCCAACGTGTTCAGCCTCGGTGACGCCGGGTCCTCGCCGAACTCCAAGACCGGCGCGGCGATCCGCAAGCAGGCGCCGGTGGTGGTCGAGAACATCGAGTCATACCTGGCCGGCCGGCCGATGACCGCCTCCTACAACGGCTATGGGTCGTGCCCGATCGTCACGTCCTCGCACGACATGCTGCTCGCGGAGTTCGACTACGACCTGAACATCACGCCGTCGTTCCCGCTGATCGACCCGACCGCGCCACACCGGCCCTACTGGTACCTGAAGAAGTACGGGCTGCCGTTCATGTACTGGAACCTGATGCTGAAAGGACTGGCCTGACCATGGCCACCGAGAACCTGACCTACGACGACTTCGAGTCCACGATCACCGGCAATCCGATTGTGCTGGTCGACTTCTGGGCGTCGTGGTGCGGACCGTGCCGCGCCTTCGCCCCGGTGTACGAGCGATCCGCGCAAGCGCATCCGGAGGTGGTGTACGCCAAGGTCGACACCCAGCACGAGCGCGACCTGGCCGCCACGCTGGAGATCACGTCGATCCCGACCGTGATGGCCTTCCGGGACGGTGTGCTCGTCTATCGGCAGTCCGGTGCGATGCACCCTGCCGCACTGGAGGACCTCATCGGTCGCGTGAAGGCACTCGACATGGCCGAGATTCGCGCCAAGATCGCCGCCCGGACCGCGGGCTGATTCAGCTCAGACGCAGCGTCCAGACGTGCCCCCGGTAGTGCATGCCGACGCGACCGGCGGGCTCGATGTCGATGCGCCAGAACGACTTTGCCGGAGCATTCAGCGCATTGAGGACCGCGGCCCGGATCACCGCCGGGTGCGTGACGGCCACCAGCCGGCCGCGGCGTTCGGCCATGGCGTCCAGCCAGCTCCCGACCCGCTTGCACAGCGCGACAATCGATTCCCCGCCGTGCGGGGCTTGGGACGGGTCGGTGAGCCACACCGTGAGGTCGGCCGGATCGACGCCGTCGAGTTCGGCGCCGCGCCACCGCCCGCAATTCAGGTCGGCCAGCGCCGGTGCGGTGGTGGCACGCAGGCCGAGCAGATCGGCGGTCTGCACGGTGCGTCGCTCCGGCCCGCAGACGGCTCCGTCGAAGGGACCCAGGTCGGCGCACGCACCGACCTGTCGGTGCCCCAGGTCGTTGAGCGGCTCGTCGGTGGCGAATCGTCCGGCTGCCATCGCATCGGTCATGCCATGCGAGACGAGGGTCAGCCGGACGACTTCACTCAACCGGTTGCCTCGCAGGCTGCTTCTGGTCGAGCAGACGCGATACCAGTGCCGCGAACACCAGGCCGATCGTCGTCCACATGACGACCTGGGTGCCCAGCGAGTACAGCCGGAATTCGTACAGCAGGTCGGCTGAGAATCCGTCGAGCACCACGTTGCCCGCCGTATCGGTGATCGGGCCCGGCGTCTCGGCGATGGTCGGCAGCAGCAGGAACATCACCGCGACCGACACCACATAATCGGCGGCCCCGATCAGCGAGGCGTTCCAGGCGCCGAACTTGGGCGCCAGCTTGCGGGCCAGCAGTACCGAACCGACCAGCAGCCCCGCCGAGAGCACGGTCACCAGCAGATACAGCAGAGTGCGTTGCTGGATCGTCTCGTCCAGGCTGAGCGCGGGCGGACTCGGCGGGTACTTCAGCGCCGGCACGATCCACAGGGAGATCAGCATGGCGCCGGCCAGCAGCGCCGCCGTGGCGCGGGCCGAGAGGCTGCTGATGCGGCCGTATGCGACGCAGAACAGCACCGCGAGCAGTGCGCCCATGGCGACGCTGAACGCGATCAGACCGAAGCCCAGTCCGATCGTGGACTGCACGGTGCGGGTGATCTCGATCCCGCCGCCACCGTGATCGTGGGAGTGACCGCCGTGCTCGATGGCCTCATGGGCCGCACTGACCGCGTCCTCGTAATCGATCGCCCGGTCGATCAGCGGTTCGATGAAGATCCAGGACCAGACGAAGGCGAGCACGCCGCCGAGGGCGCCGGCCAGGAGGCCGCGCCCGATGATGTGTTTTTCCATCGGAGTGTTATCTGCTTCCGGCTATTAGTGGCAGGGGTAGCCGAGCAGATGCCGGGCGTCGTGGACGAACTCGTGGATGACGGTGTTGGCGCCGAACACCGACGTCGCACCCTGGTCCATCCCGACGAAGTAGAGCACGAGCAGCGCGAAGAACGCCGTCAGCGACAGCCACGCCACCGCACTCGCGGCGGAGAGGTCGATGGCGCGGGCCCGCGCCGGTGTCTTGGGTGTCTCGGCAGAAGTCATATCCGATCCTTTCGGGAGTACGCGTCCCAGGTCAACAGTGTGGTGATAGGCGTCGGGTCTGACTTTGACAGTGGCGCGACCGTTCTGGGATTACACCAGATTCCGGAACCCATCGGGAACAGTACGGATATTACGCCAAAGCCCCCGACCGGATACTCCGGTCGGGGGCTTCGACGTTGCGACTAATCGGCTGCCGTGGCCGCCAGGTCCGCCTCATCGGTGGACGAGGACGTCTTGGGGCGTCCGACGAAGGTGAACTTGGCGTTCTCGCCGGCGCCTTCCCCGTCCCAGCCCTCGACGTCGACCGTGACGACCTGACCCGGGCCGACCTCGTCGAACAGGATCTTCTCGCTCAGCGCATCCTCGATCTCACGCTGGATGGTGCGACGCAGCGGCCGCGCACCCAGCACCGGATCGAAGCCGCGCTTGGCCAGCAGCGCCTTGGCGTTGTCGGTCAGTTCCATCTCCATGTCCTTGGCCGCCAGCTGCTTGGACACCCGGCCCGCCATCAGGTCGACCATCTGGATGATCTCGTCCTGAGTCAGCTGGTGGAACACGATGATGTCGTCGATGCGGTTGAGGAACTCCGGACGGAAGTGCTTCTTCAGTTCGTCGTGAACCTTGAGCTTCATCCGCTCGTAGTTGTTCTCCCCGCCGCCCTGGGTGAAGCCCAGTCCGACAGCCTTGGAGATGTCGGAGGTGCCGAGGTTCGAGGTGAAGATCAACACGGTGTTCTTGAAGTCGACCGTGCGACCCTGACCGTCGGTGAGCCGGCCGTCCTCCAGGACCTGCAACAGCGTGTTGTAGATCTCCTGGTGGGCCTTCTCGATCTCATCGAAGAGAACAACAGAGAACGGCTTCCTTCTCACCTTCTCGGTGAGCTGGCCGCCCTCCTCGTAGCCGACGTAGCCCGGAGGGGCACCGAACAGCCGCGACGCGGTGAAGCGGTCGTGGAACTCGCCCATGTCGATCTGGATGAGCGCATCGTCGTCGCCGAACAGGAACGCGGCCAGCGCCTTGGACAGCTCGGTCTTACCGACACCGGACGGGCCGGCGAAGATGAACGAACCGGACGGACGCTTCGGGTCCTTCAGGCCGGCGCGGGTACGCCGGATCGCCTTGGAGACGGCCTTGACGGCGTCCTCCTGGCCGATGATCCGCTTGTGCAGCTCGTCTTCCATCCGCAGCAGGCGGGTGGTCTCGGCCTCGGTCAGCTTGAACACCGGGATACCGGTCCAGTTGCCCAGCACCTCGGCGATCTGCTCGTCGTCGACCTCGGCGACCACGTCGAGATCCCCGGAGCGCCACTGCTTCTCCCGCTCGGCGCGCTGGGCGACCAGCTGCTTCTCGCGGTCACGCAGGTTGGCGGCCTTCTCGAAGTCCTGCGCATCGATCGCGGACTCCTTCTCCCGGCGCGCATCGGCGATCTTCTCGTCGAATTCGCGCAGGTCCGGCGGTGCGGTCATGCGGCGGATGCGCATCCGGGCGCCGGCCTCGTCGATCAGGTCGATCGCCTTGTCCGGCAGGAACCGGTCGTTGATGTAGCGGTCGGCCAGGGTGGCGGCGGCCACCAGTGCACCGTCGGTGATGGACACCCGGTGGTGCGCTTCGTAGCGGTCGCGCAGACCCTTGAGGATCTCGATGGTGTGCTCGACGGTCGGCTCACCGACCTGCACCGGCTGGAACCGGCGCTCCAGGGCGGCATCCT
Organism: Mycolicibacterium diernhoferi; assembly: GCF_019456655.1. Taxonomy (NCBI): domain Bacteria; kingdom Bacillati; phylum Actinomycetota; class Actinomycetes; order Mycobacteriales; family Mycobacteriaceae; genus Mycobacterium; species Mycolicibacterium diernhoferi. The sequence goes on from NZ_CP080332.1 coordinate 5,513,348, forward strand.
TCTCGATGTACTTGCGGTACTCGTCGAGGGTGGTGGCGCCGATGGTCTGCAGCTCGCCGCGGGCCAGCTTCGGCTTCAGGATGCTGGCGGCGTCGATCGCGCCCTCGGCGGCACCCGCTCCGACCAGCGTGTGCAGCTCGTCGATGAACAGGATGATGTCGCCGCGGGTGTTGATCTCCTTGAGCACCTTCTTCAGGCGCTCCTCGAAGTCACCGCGGTAGCGGCTACCGGCCACCAGCGAGCCGAGGTCCAGCGTGTAGAGCTGCTTGTCCTTCAGCGTCTCGGGGACCTCGCCGTGCACGATGGCCTGGGCCAGGCCCTCGACGACGGCGGTCTTACCGACGCCGGGCTCACCGATCAGCACCGGGTTGTTCTTGGTGCGGCGGCTCAGCACCTGCATGACCCGCTCGATTTCCTTCTCGCGGCCGATGACCGGATCGAGCTTGCCCTCCATGGCGGCGGCCGTCAGGTTGCGGCCGAACTGATCCAGGACGAGCGAGGTCGACGGGTTACCGGACTCTCCGCCGCGTCCGCCGGTGCCGGCTTCGGCGGCTTCCTTGCCCTGGTAGCCGGACAGCAGCTGGATGACCTGCTGGCGCACCCGGGTGAGTTCGGCGCCGAGCTTCACCAGCACCTGGGCCGCGACGCCCTCGCCCTCACGGATCAGGCCGAGCAGAATGTGCTCGGTGCCGATGTAGTTGTGGCCGAGCTGCAGCGCCTCACGCAGGGAGAGCTCCAGCACCTTCTTGGCACGCGGCGTGAACGGGATGTGCCCCGACGGCGCCTGCTGGCCCTGGCCGATGATCTCCTCGACCTGGCTGCGCACGCCCTCCAGGGAAATGCCCAGCGACTCGAGCGATTTGGCGGCTACGCCCTCACCCTCGTGGATGAGGCCGAGCAGGATGTGCTCGGTGCCGATGTAGTTGTGGTTGAGCATCCGGGCTTCTTCTTGAGCCAGGACGACGACCCGACGGGCACGGTCGGTGAATCTCTCGAACATCGGTATTACCTGCTCTTCCTCACATAGGGCGGAGACGTGCGCCGTGCAGGAACTGCACAGGCACCGCACCTGCCGTCCACTCTAGTGGTCGGGGTCCACGGGTGCTTTCCCTCGGTGCCTCGCATGACAACTTGCTCGGCGCCGCCGGTGCTCACACACCAGTTGAATGTCACAACGCAGAATGACCGTCGAACGTTTCCGGAAAACCGCCGGGATCAGTTCGCCGTGAGCGAAGACGCCCGCGGGCGAGCGACGCGACGGGAATCGGCTCCGCCCCGGATCACCGCTCGGCGATCCGGCAACCGGCGTCTTTTTTGCGAGAATCGGCTCCGAAACCGACCCCGGCCTCCTCAGGTGGCGGCGTGGAAAGCGTCGATGACCTCGGCCGGAATGCGACCACGGGTGGACACATTGTGTCCGTTACGACGGGCCCATTCCCGGATGGCCGCACTCTGCTCACGATCGATGGCCGCCCGGCCGCGTCCCGAGCCGGCCGAACGCCCACGACGGCGCCCGCCCACCCGGCGACCGGCTTCCACCCACTGCTTGAGATCGTTGCGCAGTTTCGTCGCGTTTTTTGCAGAAAGGTCGATCTCATAGCTCACGCCGTCGAGTGCAAATTCGACGGTCTCGTCGGCCGCAGCTTCACCGTCAAAATCATCGACCAGCGTGACGGTTACTTTTTTAGCCATATAGCTCACACGACCCTTCTGTGGCCACTCGTAGATTCACCCCGAACCCCTGCGGCAATGGTGGCACACGAATGGAGGGCGTTCAACAACCAGTCACGTTATGCAAGTCAATGTGAGTGTCTGCGCACAATCGGGAACAAAACGGTCTCCCTAATCGTCAGTCCCGTCAATGCCATGAGCAGGCGGTCAATTCCCATTCCGGTACCCGTGGTGGGCGGCATCGCATACTCCAACGCGGCAAGAAAATCCTCGTCCAGGCGCATTGCCTCGTCATCGCCGGCGGCGGCCGCAGCGGCCTGGGCGACGAAACGTTCGCGCTGCACCACGGGATCGATCAACTCGGAGTAACCGGTCGCCAATTCGAATTTCCGCACATAGAGGTCCCACTTTTCGGTGACACCCGGAATGCTGCGGTGAGCGCGCGTCAGCGGGCTCGTCTCGACCGGGAAGTCACGCACGAAGGTCGGCGCCCACAAGGTCTCGCCCACCGTGTGCTCCCACAGTTCCTCGACCAATTTCCCGTGCCCATAACCGCGGTCGGTGGGAATCTCGACGCCGAGCCGATCGGCGATGGCCAGCAGTCGTTCCAGGGTCGTATCCGGGGTGATCTCTTCCCCCAGTGCCGCCGACAACGACGGATACATTTCCAGGGTCTGCCATTCACCGTCGAAGTCGTAGGTGCTGCCATCGGGCAACTCCACCTGACGGGTGCCCAGGGCTTCGTCGGCGACTTCCTGAATCAGTTCACGGGTGACGATGGCGGAATCGTCGTATGTACCGTAAGCCTGATAAGTCTCCAACATCGCGAATTCCGGAGAATGTGTGGAATCCGCACCTTCGTTTCGAAAGTTCCGATTCAACTCGAAGACCTTCTCGAAACCGCCGACCAGACAGCGCTTGAGGAACAACTCCGGAGCGATACGCAGATAGAGGTCGGTGTCGAGCGCATTCGAGTGTGTGACGAACGGCCTGGCAGCCGCGCCGCCGGGCAGGGTCTGCAGCATCGGCGTCTCGACCTCGAGGAAACCCCGCCGCTCCAGCGCCGAGCGCACCGCCCGCACCACGGCGATGCGCTGCCGGGCGATGGAGCGCGCCTCGGGACGCACGATCAGGTCCACATAGCGCTGCCGAACCCGCGATTCCTCGCTCATCTCCTTGTGCGCGACCGGAAGCGGGCGCAATGCCTTGGAGACGATTTGCCAGGAATCGGCCAGCACAGACAATTCGCCGCGCCGGGAACTGATGACCTGTCCGTGCGCGAAGACGATGTCCCCGAGATCGACGTCGGCCTTCCAGGCGTCCAGCGACTCCTGGCCGACCTCGGCGAGGCTGATCATCAGCTGCAACTGGGTGCCGTCACCGTCCTGCAGGGTGGCGAAGCAGAGCTTGCCGGTGTTGCGGGCGAACACCACCCGGGCGGCGACGCCGACCATCTCGCCGGTCTGGGTGTCAGCGGCCAGCTCGGGGTAGGCGGCCCGCAGTTCGGCCAGCGAATGGGTGCGTGCCACCTGCACCGGATAGGGGTCGCGCCCCTCGGCGATCAAGCGCTCACGCTTGGCCTGCCGGATCCGGTACTGCTCAGGGGTGTCGTCATGATCAGATGCATCGGACGGCGGCGCGGCTGGCTCGTCATTAGAACTCACGGACAGCCAGCTTAATCAGCGGCGCCCGCGCTGGTTGTCGCGGTTGCGTTCGAACACCAGCCGCAGCCCCTCCAGCGTCAGGTGCTGCTCGTAGTGCTCGACGGTGCGCAGGTCGGGCAGCACCAGCGGAGCGGAGTTGCCGGTGGCGACGACGGCGACGTCACTGCCACCGAAACCGGCGACATCGGCGCGGATGCGTTCGACCAGCCCATCCACCAACGAGGCGAAACCGAACACCGCACCGGCCTGCATGCACTCCACGGTGTTCTTGCCGATCACCGACCGCGGGCGGGTCAGCTCGACCCGGCGCAGCGCCGCGGATCTCGCGGCGGCGGCATCGGAAGACACCTGTACACCCGGCGCGATGGCCCCGCCGAGGAACTCGCCCTTGGCCGACACCACGTCCACGCAGATCGACGAGCCGAAGTCGACCACGATGGCCGGGGCCTTGTACTTGTGGAAAGCGGCCAGGCAGTTGATGATCCGGTCGGCACCCACTTCCTTCGGGTTGTCCACCAGCAGCGGGATGCCGGTCCGGACCCCGGGCTCGATGAGCACATGCGGCACCGCCGGCCAGTACTGCTCCAGCATCAACCGGATCTCGTGCAGCACCGAGGGAACCGTGGACAGTGCCGCGGCACCGGTCAGCTGTTCGGTGTCCTCACCGATCAGTCCGTCGATGGTCAGCGCGAGTTCGTCTGCGGTGACCTCGGATTCGGTGCGGATCCGCCAGTTCTGCACCACCTTGGCGTGGTCTCCGGATCCGGCGATGAGCCCGACGACGGTGTGCGTGTTGCGGACGTCTATTGCAAGCAGCATCGTTCAGCGCGGCGACATCAGGCCGGACGCATCCGCCGGCACGTACGCGGGGTCATGGGCGTGCTCGCCCAGGTCGATCTGCCGGTTGGCGTTGTCGACGAACACGATCCTGGGCTGGTACTCGCGCGCCTGCGCGTCCTGCATGGCGGCGTAGGCGATCAGGATGACCAGATCGCCGGGGTGCACCAGATGCGCTGCGGCGCCGTTGATCCCGATGACGCCGCTACCGCGCTCACCGGTGATGGCGTAGGTCACCAGCCGGTTCCCGTTGTCGATGTCGACGATGGTGACCTGCTCGCCCTCCAGTAGATCCGCCGCGTCCATCAGATCGGCGTCGATGGTCACCGAACCCACATAGTGCAGATCCGCCTGGGTGACGGTGGCACGATGGATCTTGGACTTGAGCATCGTCCGTATCATCAGTTCCTCCAGGGCAATTCGTGTCCGTCGAACGGGACATCCGGCCCCGGGCCCGAGGGCACGCCGATGTCGATGGCGATGTTGTCCAGCAGCCGGGTGCTGCCGAGCCGGGCGGCCACCAGCATCCGGGCCCTGCCGGTCTCCGGTGCGGGCCCGAGCCAGTTGTTCCGGACCTCCAGGTAGTCGACGCCGATATCGGGCACCTCGTCGAGCACGGCGCGGGCGGCGTCCAGCGCGGCCGACGCCCCCTCCCCCGCCGCGTACACGCCGGCCAGCAGCGCCGACGGGATGGCGAGCGCCTGCTCGCGCTGCACCGCGTCGAGGTAACGGTTGCGCGAGGACATGGCCAGCCCGTCAGCCTCGCGGACGATCGGCACCGCGACGATGCGGGTGTCCAGATTGAGGTCGTCGGCCATCTGCCGGATCAGCACCAGCTGCTGGTAGTCCTTCTCCCCGAAGAACGCCCGGTCCGGCGCGACGATCTGGAGCAGCTTGCACACGACGGTCAGCATTCCAGCGAAATGCGTTGGCCGCGAAGCTCCTTCGAGTTCCTCTCCGAGCGGACCCGGCTGCACGGTGGTGCGCGGCCCGGTCGGGTACATGTCGTTCGCGGTGGGGGTGAACGCGATGTCGACGCCCTCGGCCCGCAGCGCCGCCAGGTCCTCGTCGAGGGTGCGCGGGTAGGCGTCGAGATCCTCCCCGGCGCCGAACTGCAACGGGTTGACGAAGATGGACACCACCACGGCCGACCCCGGCACCTGCCGGGCCTTGCGGATGAGGGTCAGATGCCCCTCGTGCAGGGCGCCCATGGTCGGCACCAGCATCACCCGCCGGCCTGCGCCCCGCAGCGCCCGGGTCACGTCGGCGACATCGGCGGGCCTGCGGTAGACGTTGAGCTCACCCGCGGTGAAGGTCGGCTTCTTGCGTTCGGTCACGGTTGGCCTGTCCCATTCGTCTGGAGCACTTCGAATACTTCCTCCGGTGCGTGCGCACGCTCGGCGGTGCGCAGCGAATTCGCCCGATAGGCTTGCGCCAGTTCGGGATCGGTTTCACTCAGGGCCTGCAGATGCCTACCGAGCGAGTCGGCGTCACCGCGAGCCACCGGGCCGGTCAGGGCCGCCTGCCCACGCTGCAGGGCATTCTCCAGCGACGCCCGTGCCAGCGGCGCGACGATCCGTTCGGCCAGCCCACCCGGTGCGTCGACGATCAGTTCCTGGCCGAGTAGTTCCTGCCCGCGCAGCGCGGCCCGCAGCGCCTCGACGGCATCGAGGACGACCGTCGTGACGTGGTTTCCGGCATGCGCGAGTGCGGCGTGGTACAGCGCGCGGGCGTCCTCGCGGACCCGGAACGGCTCGCCGCCGATCTCCAGCACCAGCGACTGCCCGATCGCGTAGCCGATCTCGTCGGCGGCCGTCACCCCGAAGCAGGCGTCGGACAGCCGGTCGATGTCCTCGTCGGCGCCGGTGAACGTCATGGCCGGGTGGATCGCCAGCGGGATGCAGCCCTGGGCGGTCAGCGGCTCCAGGACGCCGATCCCGTTGATACCCGAGGTGTGCACGACGATCGCACCGGGACGGACCGCGCCGGTCGCGGCCAGCCCGGAGACCAGGGCGCCGAGTTCGGCGTCGGGGACCGCGAGCACCAGCAACTCGGCGCGCCCGGCGACCTCCTGGACCGGGAGCACCGCGGTGTCGGGCAGCCGGCGGGCGGCACGCAGCCGGGATTCGTTGGAGATCGCGCTGCACGCCACGACGACGTGCTCGCAACGCTCGAGCGCCACGCCGAGCGCGGTGCCCACCCGGCCGGCGGAGATGATGCCGACGGTGAGGCGAGCTGGACGGAGTCCGTCGACCATGACAGACGACCTCGCAAACTCTTCGGTGATAAACGTTGCGGTCCCGCACTGCGGGTACCGGACGGCCGTGCCGAGCCTAGCTCACTCCTCGCGGCGTCGACGCCGGCCACCGGTCGTGGGCGTCGCCTGCAGCCGCGAGAGCAGTTCGGAGACAGGCTGGCCACCGGCGTGCTGACCGCTCTCGGCCTCCGGCTCCTCATCCGGGCCCTGCGGTTCGTCGGCGCCGCGGTGCCGGGACTGGGCCACGGGTCCCGCCGGCGCCTCCTCCGGGGCGGCACGCCATCTGCGCGGGGGCGCCGGCTCGGGCTCGCCGGGCACGGCGTGCCGGGCCCGGCGCGGCGTGCCGGTCTGTTCGGCCTCGCTGCTGTAGTGCCGGCCGCGGCGATCGGGCTCAACCTCCGGCGCGGGCGGCTCGGGGACAGGCTGCGGGGGCGACACCGGTGGTGTCGGTGCCACTGGTGGTGTCGGTGCGGGGGCCGGCGGCGGGGCCCACTGGCTCGGTGGCGGTGTGGTTGGTGGTGGCGGTGGAGCGGGAGGAGGCGGGCTCTCGGCCCGGCGCTGCTGCCACGGCGCGGGATCCTCGGTTTCCGACGGCCGCCGGTGCGCGCCACCGAACAGCTCCACCGGTTCCGAGGGCGTCCATCTGAACTCCGGTGGCTGCGGTTCGGCGGGCACGTCGATGATCGGGCTTTCCTCGGTCCGCGGCTCGGCCTCCGCTCGCACCGGTGTGTCGACCCGGCTGGCGATCACCCGGCCCGCAGGGCGGTCCGTCTCCAGTGCGGGGCGCGCCTCCAGGTCGGTGTCGAACAGGATCTCCAGACTGGTGCGCAGCGCCGCGAGTTCGGCCCGCAGCGCGGCGACCTCGTCGGCCGCCTGGGCGCGCAGTTCGGCTGAGAGGTCCCGGCGCAGTTGCGCCTCCACCGCCAACTCGTACTCCCGGCGCGCGGAGATCTCGCGGTCGAGCTGGAGGTCGTAGACGTACTTGAGGTCGCGCACCTTGGCCTGGTCGAGATCGCTCTGGCGCCGGTAGATGAACGATACGAAGGCCGCGGCGACGGCTGCCCACAACGACAGCACCACAGCCAACTTGAGCAGTTCGACCCGATTGGTGAAGACCAGCACCGTGCTGGCGACGATGGCCAGCACCAGCAACACCGTCAGCAGGACCCAACCCGGCCTGCGGTTGACGCGTCGAACGCGCACGCCGCGGGACGGATCGGTCATGGGGCGACTGTACCGTTCACCGTTGCGTCGGCGTGTCGACCGGTCCGGCGATTCGGCTACTCGGGTGCCGCACCGAGCCGATCCTGGTCCTCATCGCGGTCCTCGGGCGACTTGCAGCAATGCTGCAACCACAGTCCGGCGGCCAGTAACGCCAGCGCGCACAGCGCCGCGACCGCCGCGCCGGCGGTGTCCTGCTCGGCCACCCGCATGCTGTGCCGGCGCGGCAGCAGATAGCCGAGAACCCCGATCCACCAACCCAGTACCACGGCACCGACCCACGCCGAGGCCTTCGCGATGACCACGGACCGGGCCACCGCGAGCGGATGCAGCCGGCCCGCGCCGATGCCGATCTGCCCCTCGGCGATCCGGGTGCGGATGAGGTGCCCCCAGACCGCCTCGGCGATCGCCACCGCGGCCAGCGACACCCCGGTCCACACCGTGATCGGCGGGAACCACCGGTAGGTGAAGGTGACCAGCAGATAGCAGACGACGGCCGCGACACCCGTCCCCGCCGCGAGGTCGCGCTTTCGGGTCGGCCCCATCAGGGCTCCAAGGCCAGGTCGGTGCGCCGCACGCCGGCGCGTTCCTGCGCGTCGAGCTGATCCAGCAGGTCGGCCACCGGTCGGCCGGACAGTTGCGCGCCGGGGTCGGCGGCCAGCCAGGGCACCAGCACGAAGGCCCGCTGCTGCGCGAACGGATGGGGCAGCCTGAGTTCGGGGTCATCGGAACGTATCTCGGTGGCGCCGTCGCGGCAGCTGATCACGTCGACGTCGAGAGTGCGTGGACCCCAGTGCACCTCACGCACCCGGTCGGCCGCGGCCTCCAGTCGCTGACCGCGGCGCAGCCAGCCGTGGCCGTCGCAGGATGGGTCGTCGGCGATCAGCACGGCGTTGAGGAAGGCCCCCTGCTCGACCCCGCCCCAGGCGTCGGTCTCATATACCGGGGAGACCGCCACGATGCGGGCGCCCGCCTCGGCCATCCCGGTGACCACGGACTGCAGATGGGCCAGCCGGTCGCCCAGATTGGACCCGATGGACAGCACCGCGGTGCTCACGGCGCCGCCCCCCGACCACCGCGGCGGGACCGGCGGGCCACCACCGCAACGTCGGTGAACGTCAACGGAATGGGGGCGCTGGGCTTGTGCACGACGACCTCGACCGCGTGCACCCGCTCGTCGGTCATCACATCCTCGGCGATCTCGGCGGCCACCGTCTCGATGAGGTCGCGGGCCGGTCCGCCGACGATCGCCGCCGCCCGGGTGGCCAGGGTGCCGTAGTCCAGGGTGTCGGCGAGGTCGTCGGAGGCGGCCGCCGCGGCGAGGTCGATCCACACCGTCACATCGACGATGAAGTCCTGGCCGTCCCGGCGTTCATGCTCGAAGACGCCGTGGTTACCCCGAACGGTCAAGCCGCGCAGTTCGATTCGGTCAGCCACCGGCCTGCCTTCCCTGAGTCCACGACTGGACCACCTTGATCGCGTCCACCGATGCCCTTACATCGTGCACCCGCACGCCCCATGCGCCCTGCTGGGCCGCCAGCGCCGAGATCACCGCCGTCGCGGTCTCCCGCCCGTCGGCCGGGCGCATCTCGCCGTCCGCACCGGCCAACAGCGACCCGAGGAAGCGCTTGCGCGACGCCCCGACCAGCACCGGGAAACCGGTGTCCACGAAGGCCGGCAGCGCCTGCAGCAGCTGCCAATTGTGTTGTGCGGTCTTGGCGAACCCCAGACCGGGGTCGATGATCACCTTCGCCGGGTCGACACCGGCCGCGACGGCGTCGTCCACGCTGCGCAGCAGTTCCGCCCGGACCTCGGCCACCACGTCGGTGTAGGAGGGCACCTGGTGCGGGGCGTCGGCGCGGACGGACCGCCAGTGCATCAGCACCCACGGCACGCCCGCATCGGCCAGCACCGCGGCCATGTTCGGGTCCGCCAGACCGCCGGACACGTCGTTGACGATCTGGGCTCCGCTCTCCAGCGCGGCACTGGCCACCGAGGAGTGCATGGTGTCGATGCTGACGGTGAGCCCCTCCGCGGCGAGGTCGGCGATCACCGGCCGCACCCGGGCGCTCTCGATCTGCGGGTCCACCCGGGTGGCACCGGGGCGCGTCGACTCACCGCCGACGTCGATGATGGTCGCGCCCGCGGCCGCCAGCTCCAGCGCCCGCGCGACGGCACGGTCGCGATCCAGAAACAGCCCGCCATCGGAGAACGAGTCCTCGGTGACGTTCACGACACCCATCACCTGGATGCCCGTCACCTGCCTGCCGGGCCCGCTCACCGCCGGAGGATCAGTTCCAGCGCCTCGGACCGCGATGCCTTGTCGGTCTTGAACTGTCCGCGCACCGCGGAGGTGGTGGTGATCGCGCCGGGCTTGCGCACACCGCGCATCGCCATACACAGGTGCTCGGCCTCGACGACGACGATGACCCCGCGCGGGTCGAGCTTGCGCATCAGGGCGTCGGCGATCTGCGCGGTCAGACGCTCCTGCACCTGGGGGCGCTTGGCGTACAGGTCGACGAGCCGGGCGATCTTGGACAGTCCGGTCACCCGGCCGTCCAGCCCGGGGATGTACCCGACGTGGGCGACCCCGTGGAAGGACACCAGGTGGTGCTCGCAGGTGGAGTACATCGGGATTTCCTTGACCAGCACCAGTTCGTCATGCTGCTCGTCGAAGGTGGTGTTGAGCACCGCGTCCGGGTCGGTGTACAGGCCGCCGAAGATCTCCTTGTAGGCGCGGGCCACCCGGGCGGGGGTGTCCACCAGACCGTGCCGGTCCGGGTCCTCTCCGACCGCGATCAGCAGCTCTCGGACGGCAGCCTCGGCCCGAGCCTGATCGAAGTTCACCGGAGTGAACGCCGTCGTCTCGGCGAGGTTGTTTCCCGACGTCGTCATCGACGCTCCGTTCATGTCAGCCGCGGGGCGGCGTATCCGGCCCCGGCGGGGGCTGCGGTGGGTACCAGCCGCCCGGTGGTGGGGGCGGCGGCAGGGGCGGCATGGGTTGCGCGTGGTGCTGGCCGTCCTGTTGACGCGGCGGCCAACCGGGCGCGTACCAACCGGCCGGGGCGCCGTAGTCCGGCTGCGCCTGACCGTGCTGGGGCTGACCGTGCCGGGGCTGACCGTTGGGCTGCGGATAACCGCCGCCCGGAGCCCCGTGGGCGCCGTTCTGCCTGTTCGCTGCGTCGGCGGCGCGGCTGGCCTCCTCGATCGCAGCCTTGTAGGAGGGCTCCTCGACCGGCGGTGGCCACGGTTCGCCACGCTCGATCGCGATCTCCCCGGGGGTCTTGATCGGCGGCTTGTCCGACGGCACCCGGCCACCGAAATCATCGAAAATGGTGATCCGGGGACGTTTCTTGACCCCGTCGAAGATCTCCTTGAGCTCTTTGCGGTGCAACGTCTCCTTCTTCAACAGCTCCCCGGCCAGGATGTCGAGCACATCGCGGTACTCGGTGAGGATCTCCCAGGCCTCGGTGTGTGCGGCCTCGATGAGCTTGCGGACCTCGTCGTCGATGATCTGGGCGACCTCGTGGCTGTAGTCAGCCTGGGTGCCCATGGTGCGGCCCAGGAAGGGGTCACCGTGTTCGGTGCCGTAGCGCACCGCGCCGAGCCTGGCGCTCATGCCGTATTCGGTGACCATCGCGCGGGCGATCTTGGTGGCCTGCTCGATGTCGGAGACCGCGCCGGTGGTCGGCTCGCGGAACACCAGTTCCTCGGCGGCGCGGCCGCCCATCGCGAACACCAGCCGGGCGATCATCTCCGAGCGCGTCATCAGACCCTTGTCGTCCTCGGGCACCGCGACGGCGTGGCCGCCGGTGCGCCCGCGCGCCAGGATGGTCACCTTGTAGATCGGCTCGATGTCGGGCATCGCCCAGGCCGCCAGGGTGTGACCGCCCTCGTGGTAAGCGGTGATCTTCTTTTCCTGCTCGCTGATGATGCGGCTCTTGCGGCGCGGCCCGCCGACCACCCGGTCGACGGCCTCTTCCAGGGCCGCCCCGGTGATCACGGTGCCGTTCTCGCGCGCGGTCAGCAGCGCCGCCTCGTTGATCACGTTGGCCAGGTCCGCACCGGACATGCCGACGGTCCGCTTGGCCAGCCCGTCCAGATCGGCGTCGGGCGCGATCGGCTTGCCCGCCGAGTGCACCTTCAGCACGGCGCGACGGCCGGCCAGATCGGGGTTGGACACCGGGATCTGACGGTCGAAGCGGCCCGGCCGCAGCAGCGCCGGATCCAGGATGTCGGGCCGGTTGGTGGCGGCGATCAGGATGACGCCCTGACGGTCACCGAAACCGTCCATCTCGACCAGCAACTGGTTGAGGGTCTGCTCGCGCTCGTCGTGCCCGCCGCCGAGGCCGGCGCCGCGCTGGCGGCCGACCGCGTCGATCTCGTCGACGAAGATGATGCACGGGCTGTTCTGCTTGGCCTGCTCGAACAGGTCGCGCACCCGGGAGGCGCCGACACCGACGAACATCTCGACGAAGTCCGAGCCGGAGATGGTGAAGAACGGCACCCCGGCCTCGCCCGCCACGGCCCGGGCCAGCAGCGTCTTACCGGTTCCGGGCGGGCCGAACAGCAGCACGCCCTTGGGGATCTTCGCGCCGAGTGCCTGGTAACGGCTCGGGTTCTGCAGGAAGTCCTTGATCTCGTAGAGCTCTTCGACCGCCTCGTCCGCGCCGGCGACGTCGGCGAACGTCGTCTTGGGCATGTCCTTGGACAACTGCTTGGCCTTGGATTTGCCGAAGCCGAAGCCCATCCGGCCACCGGACTGCATCCGGGAGAACATCACGAACAGGCCGACCAGCAGCAGCAGCGGCAGCATGTAGATGAGCAGGGTGCCCAGCACGCTGCCCTGGTTGACCACCGTGTTGATCTTGGCGTTCTTGGCGCTCAGCGCGTCGAACAGTTGCACACCGAACCCGGTCGGGTACTTGGTGAGGATCTTGTCGCTGTTCTCGGTGTCGCCGTTGCCGGACTTCAGTTCGAGCCGGAGCTGCTGCTCACGGTCGTCGATCTGGGCACTCTTGACGTTGTCGGCGTCGATCTGAGCTATTGCGACGGACGTGTCGACCGGCTTGAAGCCGCGGGTGTCGTCGCTGAAATAGAAGAAAGACCAACCCAGCAGTAACACCACGGCAATCGCCGTGAGCGTGCGGATGACGTTTTTACGGTTCATCGATATCTCCGGCCTGCGAGAGCGCGGCCGGCCCGGTCCTTCCGATATGCGCAGTTGGGAAACTTAAGGCTACCGCTTGACCAACGATCGGAAGTTCCCTGCCCACCTGCTCGGTCCTCATGGCCAGGCGCGACACAGTGTGCTTGGGTGAGATCGTGATCACACCAACCGAGCGGTTAGTCGAGACCAATGGCGTGACGCTGCGGGTGACGGAGGCCGGCGAACGCGGAAATCCGGTCGTCGTCCTGGCCCACGGCTTCCCCGAACTGGCCTATTCCTGGCGCCACCAGATCCCCGCGCTGGCCGCGGCCGGATACCACGTTCTCGCCCCCGACCAGCGGGGATACGGCGGATCGTCGCGGCCCGAGGCGATCGAGGACTACAACATCATCGAATTGACCGCCGACATCGCCGGTTTGCTCGACGATGTCGGCGCCGAGCGGGCGGTGCTGGTCGGCCACGACTGGGGCTCGCCGGTGGTGACGAATTTCCCGTTGTTCTACCCTGACCGGGTGCGGGCGGTGGCCGCCCTGAGCGTGCCGCCGATCCCGCGGTCCGCCGCCCCGCCCACCCAGATCTGGCGGGGCATCTTCGGCGACAATTTCTTCTACATCCTGTACTTCCAGGAGCCCGGAGTGGCCGATGCGGAGCTCGACGGCGATCCGGCCCGCACCTTGCGCCGGATGATGGGCGGGCTCGGCGCAGACGCCGGGGAGGCCGCGGCGCAGCGGATGGTCGCTCCAGGACCCGAAGGCTTCATCGACCGGCTGTCCGAGCCGCAGCGTCTGCCCGGCTGGATCACCGAGGCCGAACTCGAGCACTATGTCGCCGAGTTCACCCGCACCGGGTTCACCGGCCCGCTGAACTGGTACCGCAATTTCGACCGGAACTGGGAGATCACCGACCCCGCGGCGGGCAACGTGGCCGCCACCACGATCACCGCGCCACTGCTCTTCCTGGCCGGCAGCGCCGACCCGGTGCTGGGCTTCACCCCGCGCGACCGGGTCACCGAGGTCGCCACCGGCGGCTACCGCGAGGTGTTGCTCGAGGGCGCCGGGCACTGGTTGCAGCAGGAGCGCCCGGACGAGGTGAACGCGGCGCTTCTCGAGTTCCTGGGTGAGTTGCCATGAACCCGCTGAACTTCGGGGTCTTCATCACCCCGTTCCATCCGACCGGGCAGTCCCCCACCGTGGCACTGCAGTACGACATGGACCGGGTGCAGATGCTGGACCGGCTCGGCTACAACGAGGCCTGGTTCGGTGAACACCATTCCGGCGGTTACGAACTCATCGCCTGCCCAGAGGTGTTCATCGCCGCGGCCGCCGAACGCACCCGGCACATCCGGCTGGGCACCGGCGTGGTGTCCTTGCCCTACCACCATCCGCTGATGGTCGCCGACCGCTGGGTGTTGCTCGATCACCTGACCCGCGGCCGCGTGATGTTCGGCACCGGGCCGGGCGCGCTGCCGTCGGACGCCTACATGATGGGCATCGATCCGGTCGATCAGCGCCGGATGATGCAGGAGTCGCTGGAGGCCATCCTGGCCCTGTTCCGGGCGGCCCCCGATGAACGTATCGACCGGCAGACCGACTGGTTCACACTGCGCGATGCGGCGCTGCACATCCGGCCCTACACCTGGCCGTATCCGGAGATTTCCACCGCGGCAATGATTTCCCCGTCCGGCCCGCGGTTGGCCGGCCAGTTCGGCACCTCACTGCTCTCGCTGTCGATGTCGGTGCCCGGCGGCGTCGCGGCGGTGGAGACCACCTGGGACATCGTCACCGAACAGGCGCTCAAGTCCGGACGCGACGTCCCCGACCGCAGGGACTGGCGGGTGCTGGGCATCGTGCACGTCGCCGATACCAAGGAGCAGGCCATCGAGGACTGCACCTACGGGCTGCAGGATTTCGCGAACTACTTCGGGGCGGCCGGGTTCGTCCCGCTGGCCAATGCCACCGACGGGAAGGCCGAGGATGCCCGCCAGTTCGTCGAAGACTATGCGGCGAAGGGGAATTGCTGCATCGGCACCACCGAGGAGGCGATCGTCTACATCCAGGATCTCCTGGACCGCTCCGGCGGATTCGGCACGTTCCTGCTGCTGGGCCACGACTGGGCCTCCCCCGCGGCCACCTACCACTCCTACGAACTGTTCGCCCGCGAGGTGATCCCGCACTTCAAGGGGCAGCTGACCGCACCGCGCGCCTCCCACGACTGGGCCAAGGGCATGCGCGATCAGCTGCTCGGCCGGGCCGGGCAGGCCATCGTGAACGCCATCACCGAACACACCGGAGACAAGAGCTGATGCGCAGCGCGGTGCTGCGCGCCGGCCGGATGGTGGTGCGCGACGACGTGCCCGAACCGGTGCCCGGTCCCGGTCAGGTGCTGGTGGCGGTGAAGGCGTGCGGAATCTGCGGATCCGACCTGCATTTCGCCTCGCACGGGGACCAGATGCTGGCCGCGGGCGCCGAGATGGAAGGCATGCCCGACACCATGTCCGGCATCGACCTGGCGGCCGACATCTTCATGGGTCATGAGTTCAGCGCCGAGATCCTGGAGGCCGGGCCGGGCACCGACACCCATCCGCCGGGCACCCTGGTCACCTCGGTCCCGGTGCTGGTGACATCCGGCGGGCTGGACATGATCGTCTACAGCAACAGCACCGTCGGTGGCTACTCCGAACGCATGTTGCTCTCGGCCCCGCTGCTGTTGCCGGTGCCCAACGGTCTGGACGCTCGGCAGGCCGCCTTGACCGAGCCGATGGCGGTCGGCCTGCATGCGGTCAACACCTCCAGGATCGAGCGCGGTGAGGCCGCGCTGGTGATCGGGTGTGGACCCATCGGCATCGCCATCATCGCCGCGCTGCGCCACCGGGGTGTGGAAAACATTGTGGCGGCCGACTTCTCCTCCACCCGCCGGGCTCTGGCCGCGACGGTCGGCGCCCATCTGACGGTGGACCCCGCCCAGGGATCCCCGTTCCACCAGAGCGCACCGGCGGTGGTGTTCGAGGCCGTCGGCGCGCCCGGGGTCATCGATGATGTGCTGCGGCGCGCACCGGCCGGGGCGCGGGTGGTGGTCGCGGGTGTGTGCATGCAGCCCGACACCGTGCACCCGTTCTTCGCCAGCGCCAAGCAGATCAGCCTGCACTTCGTATTCGGTTATGACCCAGGTGAATTCGCCGAGTCGCTACGTGCCATCGCCGAGGGCGAGATCGACGTCACGCCACTGATCACCGGCGAGGTGGGTCTCGACGGTGTGGGGGAGGCCTTCGATCAGCTGGCCGACCCGGACCTGCACTGCAAGATCGTGGTCACCCCGTGACCGATGGATGTGGTCACCCCGTGACCGATGGATGTGGTCAGCGCTTGGAAAGCCCGGTCCCGACGAACATCGCGTTCTGCAGCCGGTAGAGCGTGCCGGGTGCTATCGCGGCCCCGGCCAGATACATCGAACCCAGTGGGTTGTTCACCGACCGCGGGCGACGACGGATGGCGTCGACCAACATGTCCGCCCCCTCGTCGACGGTGAGTGCGGTGAAGCCGCCCCAGTCGGTGGGGGCGATCATGTCGGTCTTCACCAACGGCAGGTGCACGTTGGTGAATTCGATGTCGTCGTTCAGACTTTCGACGGCGGCCACCCGGAAGAACGCCTCCAGCGCGGCCTTGGACGCGATGTAGGCGGAGAAGGTGGGCAGATTGGACAACACCCCGACCGAGGAGCTGTGCACGATGTGCCCGGATCCGCGTCTGCGCATCTCGGGCAGCAGGCGCAGGGTCAGGCCCACCGCGGCCAGATAGTTCAGCCGCATGGTGCGTTCGTAGTCGTGGAGCCGGTCCTGGGAGGCCGCAACGGATCGCATGATGGACCGGCCCGCGTTGCTGACGAAGATGTCCGGCGCACCGTGGCGGTCCAGTACGGCCTGCGCGACGCCGTCGATCCCGTCCGGGCTGGAGAGATCGCCGACCACCGCGTGCGCGACTCCGCCGGCCGCCTCGATCGAGCCGACCACGTCGGCGAGTTCCTCGGCCCGGCGCGCGGTGATCACCGTGGTGGCGCCTGCGGCCGACACCCGCTGCGCCAGCCGGCGCCCGATCCCGCTGGAGGCGCCGGTGATGAACACCACCCGCCCGTCCACCCGTGCCCGCAGGGACGGGCTGAGCGGCCGGGGTATGGGCACGGGTCTGGTCAGGACGTTGATCGAATAGCGCAATGCGCCGAGCAAGGGTTTCGGTGCCATCCTCAGGACTCCTGTCCCACGACGCCGGCGGCCCGCAGCCCGGCACAGATCGGTCCCGCCTCGGTGCCCACCTCCCGCCACCGGTCCCGCGCGGCCAGCTGCGGGTGTGCGATCAGACTCTGCATGTCGTTGAGCTCCAGGCCGTGTACGGCGGTGTCGTAGTTGCGGGCGAAATCGCCTTCACCGACCCGTTCCACCTTGATGACGCGTGCCCCGAGGTCCGCGAGATGACGGCTGGCGATCGGGGCGGCGACCGCCTGTTCCAGGCTGACCACGGTGATGCCGGCCAGCGGTAGTTCCCCGGAATCCATCAGCTCTCTCCCCGAACTCGGCAGTACCGGCATTACCGTAGTGCGGGAGCTCGGCTCTCACGCTCCCGGACCCGACATCCCGCGGCCGAGCTCACCGGCGTGCGTCCGCGCAGCCGTTAGGGTTCGATCATGACCCTCGCGAAACGATTGCCGGTCCGTGTCTGCCTCACCCTGGCCGCGGCGGCGGTGGCTGTCGGGGTGACCGGATGCGATGCGACCGCGGGACCCGTGGCCGGCGGCGACCAGTCCGCCGCGGCCCGCCAGGTGACGGTGATCGGCGCCGGCGAGGTGCAGGGCACCCCGGACACCCTGACCGTGTCGGCTGCCATGGAGGCCACCGCCTCCGATGTCACCGGTGCGCTGAACCAGACCAGCCAGCGCCAGCAGGCCGTCATCGACGCCCTGCGCGGGGCGGGGGTGGAGGACAGGGACATCAGCACCACGCAGGTGTCACTGCAACCGCAGTACAACGCCGACGGCACCAGCATCACCGCGTACCGGGCGGGCAACGCCGTCGACGTGAAGATCCGCGACGCCGACCGGGCCTCGGACATCCTGGCGCTCATCGTCAACACCGGCGGGGACGCGACTCGCATCAACTCGGTGAGCTACTCGATCGCCGACGACTCCGAGCTCGTGCGCGATGCGCGCGCCCGCGCGTTCGAGGACGCCAAGGACCGCGCCCAGCAGTACGCGGAACTGTCCGGGCTCACCCTCGGCGACGTGATCTCCATATCCGAGGCCGACGGGTCGCAGCCGCCACCGCCGGTCCCGATGCCGCGCGCCGCGATGGCCGAGTCCGTGCCGCTGGCCCCGGGCGAGCAGAGCGTCGGGTTCTCCGTGACGGTGGTCTGGGAACTGACGTGATCCCCGCCGGGGGTCACCCGGCCGCCGTGCCGTGCCGGCCGATCGCCCCCTCGGCGGGTGACGGTGCCGTCAACCCGGCGAGGATCAGGCCGCCCGCGGACTGCAGGCATTCGGCGAGTTGATCGACGTTCACGGTGCTCGCCGCCGAATGCATCGACATGGCGATCACGCCGTTCCAGGAGCCGACCAGGTAGCGCGCCAGCAGCCCGGATCCCACCGGGCGGAAGAACCCCGCGGCGATGCCCTCGTCGATCAGGCCGGCCAGGCTGACGTACAGCACGGACAGGTGCTCGGTCATCCGGGCGAGCACGGCCGCGTCCGCGGGCAGCGCGAAATCACTGACCAGCAGTCGTACCAGGAACGACCGCTCCAGCATGGCCTCGAGATACGCCTCGGCGATGTTCTCGATGCGCTCGGCCGGGGTCTTTCCGGTGCCGCGTTCCCGGACGTAGTCGGCGGCGTAGAGCATCGCGCGGTCCGCGACCGCGAGGAAGAGTCCGTCCTTGTTGCCGAAGTGCGTGTACACCGTCCCGATCGACACGTCGGCGGCCTCGGCGACATCGCTGATGTGGACGGAATCGAATGGGGCCCGGGCGAACATCGCCTCGCCGACGTCCATGATCGCAACCCGGTTGCGCGCCCGCCGGCGTTGCACCCGCCCGCCGGGCTCCGGTGTGTTGACGTGTTCGCCGCCCGTCAGGGGGTCTCGTAGACCTTGGGCTCCAGCGTCCCGATGTAGGGCAGATCGCGGTACCGCTCGGCGTAGTCCAGGCCGTACCCGACGACGAACTCATTGGGGATGTCGAAGCCCACGTACTCGATCTCGACATCGGCGCGCACCGCATCGGGCTTGCGCAGCAACGTGCACACCCGCAGCGAGCGCGGACGGCGGGTCGCCAGGTTGCGCAGCAGCCAGGACAGCGTCAGACCGGAGTCCACGATGTCCTCGACGATCAGCACGTCACGATCGTTGATGTCGCGATCGAGATCCTTGAGGATGCGCACGACGCCCGATGAGGACGTGGAGGATCCGTACGAGCTGACCGCCATGAACTCCAGCTGGGTGGGCACCGGGATGGCGCGGGCCAGATCGGTCACGAACATGACCGCACCCTTGAGCACCGTGATCAGCAGCAGATCCTGTTCAGGGGCGCCGTCCCGATAGTCGGCAGCGATCCGCTCGGCCAGTTCGGCGGTCTTGGCTTTGACTTCGGCTTCGGACAGCAGGACCGACTTGATCTCGCCGGGATACAACTCCGCAGTATCGGGCACGGACACAGCCTAGCCGGGATCAGTCGACGGGCTCCCGGTAGAGCACCAGAGTGCCGTTTCGCCGCCCGGCGAACAGTCGCTCCCGGACCAGGCCGCTCGGCACCGCCACCCCGCCCTGGCCCCGCCAGGCGACGAGCAGCGCGTCGACCGCGCGGATCTGGACGTCGGTGAGGTCACAGGCGCCGCCGTCGAGCAACCAGGCCCGGATGACACGGCGCCGGACCCCGACCGGCAGGTCGGACATCCCGGCCGCGTCCAGTCGGGTGTCGGCACCGCTTCCGGTGCGCAACCCGGCACCCGCGGCGGCCGCCAGCTCGTCGAGTGTCTCGCCGTCCTCGCGTAACGCGGTCGCGGTGCGGGCGAGGGCCTCGGCCACCCCGCCGCCGAGCACCTGCTCCAGCAGCGGCAGCACCTCGGTGCGCAGCCGGACCCGGGTGAACCGCGGGTCGGCGTTGTGCGGGTCCTGCCACGGCCGCAGCCCCAGCTCGGCGCACGCCGCGACGGTGACCGCCCGCCGGACCCCCAGCAGCGGCCGCCCCCAGGGCGGGTCGTAGGCCCGCATCCCGGACAGCGACCGGGCCCCCGAACCGCGGCCCAGACCCAGCAGCACCGTCTCGGCCTGATCGTCGAGGGTGTGGGCGAGCAGCACCGGCGCGCCGTCGCGGGCACCCTGCAGCGCGTCGTAGCGCGCCGTCCGGGCGGCGGCCTCCGGCCCGCCCACCGAGCCGACGGTCACCGGAAGAACCTGTGCGTCAACGCATCCCAGTTCAAGGGCGGCGGCGCGGGCCCGCTCCGCGACGGCCGCGGAGCCCGGCTGCAGGCGGTGGTCGACGATCAGGGCGGTGGTCGGCCGCAACCGGGTGGCCACCGCGGTCAAGGCCAGCGAATCCGCGCCGCCGGACAACGCCACACACCAACGCTGCCCGGGATGCGTTCTCCCGAACGCCGATACCGCCGCGCGCAACCGCGCTACAGGACCCGATCGATCCATCGTTGCGGTTCTTCGATCTCCGCCGGCAGCGGCAGGGTTTCGGCGTTGGTCCAGATGGTGTTGAAACGGTGCATCCCGACTCTGCCGACCACCTCGTCGACGAACACCTTGCCCCGGGTGTACTGGTTGAGCTTGGCGTCGAAGCCGAGCAGGGTGCGGATGATGCGTTGCAGGGGCGGCTGTTTGCGTTGTCGCCGATCGTCGAAACGCCGCCGGATGGTCGCCACCGTCGGTACCACCGCCGGCCCGACGGCGTCCATCACATGCTCGGCGTGCCCCTCCAGCAGCGTGCCCAGCACCAGCAACCGGTCCAGCGCCTGCCGTTGCGGCTCGGCCTGCACGGCGCGCAACAGACCGATCACACCCGACGAGTTCGCTTCCGACGCTTCGCCTTTGCGCTGTGCGCGGACGTACTCCCCGAGCCGGCCGATGACCTCACCGACCTGCTCTCCGGCGTCGTCGGTGAGCGCGGCCAGCGAGTCGGACATGTGATCGGCCAGCCAGGGATTGGCCCGGAACTGCACCCGGTGGGTCACCTCGTGCAGGCACACCCACAACCGGAAATCGGCCGGCTTGACGCGCAGCTGCCGTTCCACCGCAATGACATTCGGATAGACCAGCAGAAGTTCGCCGCGACGATCCCCCAGCCCGCCGGCGAACGGGTCGTACTGGCCCAGGATCCCGGACGAGATGAACGCCAGCACCGCACCGGTCTGCGCACCGGCCACCTTGGCGGCCAACCCGGCGGCCGGCCCCTTCGACGAGGACTCGCCGCCGCCGGTCATCACCTTCATCGACTCGGTCGCCGCGTGCACCCACTGCGGCCGGTCGATGATCCGGGCCTCGGGTACCTCGGCACCCTCGTTGAGGTGGGTGACCTCGCGCACCGGTAGTTCCGCGGCGCGGGCGGACTCGGCGAGTTCGGCGATCGCCTGGTCGCGGGTGTAGTCGGTGGTGGGCGGGGCCGGCCGGCTCAGCTTCGCACCGACACCGGCGGCGAAGGACCAGTCGACCGCGCCGCCGACGCTCAGGTTGTTCCCCCGGTCGCCCCGCTCCAGCCCACCGGGGCTGGTCCCGCTCATCCGCCGCATCCACAGGACCGCAGTTTGGCGGCCAGCGCATCCAGCGAGGTACGCCCCGTCGGCCCGGCGTTGTTGGAGATCAGCGCGAAGGTCAGCACCCGGCCGCTGGCGTCGGTCACGATGCCGGCCAGCGTGTTGGTGCCGGTCAGCGATCCGGTCTTGGCGCGCAGCCACCCCGCCGAGGCCCGGCCCTCCTCGGTGTCCAGGTAGCGGTTGGACAGGGTGCCGCTGCCGCCGGCGATCGGCAGGAGGTCCACCAGCGGACGAAGCCTCGGATGATCCTCGCCGACCGCGGCGGCGATCACCCCGTCCAGCGTCAGCGCGGTGAGCCGGTTGTCCACGGACAACCCGCTGGAATCGAGCAGGATGGCGTTCGC
This sequence comes from Mycolicibacterium diernhoferi, assembly GCF_019456655.1. Taxonomy (NCBI): domain Bacteria; kingdom Bacillati; phylum Actinomycetota; class Actinomycetes; order Mycobacteriales; family Mycobacteriaceae; genus Mycobacterium; species Mycolicibacterium diernhoferi. Next base: position 5,535,302 of record NZ_CP080332.1, read on the forward strand.
GGTGTCGACACCGGCGCCGCGCAGCTGACCGAGGACGGCCTGCACCGCGCCGTCGAAGCTCTGCGGCCGGTTCAGCGCCGCGGCCACCTCCCGGCCGATCGATTCGGCCATCACGTTGTCCGAGTCGTTCATCATCTGCCGCAGCCGCTCGATCAGCGGCGGGGACTGCACCGCGGCCAGCTCGTCGGCGTCCGCGGATACCGAACCGACGGTCACCGTCGCCGGGTCCACACCCAGCGCCGCGGCCAGCGCACGGCCGGCGTCCAGGCCGGGGGTGCGGGAGCGCCGCGAATCCACCGTCGTCGGCTGGGTGCGGCCGCCGTCGAGCATCACCGACTCGATCGGCGCGATGTCCCCGCCGTCGATGTCGAGCGGATCCCAGCCCGGCGCCATCGTGGGCCCGCTGTATTCGCCCAGGTCGACCTGCACCGCGGTGACCCGGGTGCCGGTGCTGCGGACCTGTTCGGCGAGATCGCTGATCCGGGCCGCGCCCTTGTACCAGGTGCGCCTGCCCGGTTCGAAGGCCGACAGGGTCGGATCCCCGCCACCGTGCAGCACCACCACGCCGGGACGGTTGCCGGCCAGGACCCGGGTGGTCAGGGTCGCGTCCCGGTCCAGCGTCAGCAGCGCAGCCGCCGCGGTGAGCACCTTGTTCGTCGACGCCGGCTGCATGGGGATGCGTTCGCCCTGTTCCCACAGTTCAGCACCGGTGACGCCGTCGGTCACCCGGCCGGTCAGCGCGCCGAGGTTCGGGTCGGCCAGCGCGGCGGCCAGCGTGGCGGTCAACCCCTTGCGGGTCGGTTCGGTGGTGGCCTCGCCCAGCGGCCGGACCCCGGGTGCGGCCGTCACCGCGGCGGGTTGTTCGGGCAGGGCACTGCGCGCCGACGTGCGTGAGGAGGTCAGCACCGCGGTGACACCGACCACGGCAGCCACCAGAACGAGTACCACCAGGCCGATCACCAGGTGGGTGGATCGGCGCCATCTCCCGGGCCGCATGCCTTGCAGCGTATCGCTCCTCTAGGGTGGACCCGCCAGAGGAAAGCAAGCCGAAGGAGCAACGCCGGTGTCGTTCGACGTCGTCATCGAGATCCCCAAGGGATCGCGCAACAAGTACGAAGTGGACCACGAGACCGGCCGCGTCAAGCTCGACCGGTACCTGTACACCTCCTTCGGATACCCGGCTGACTACGGCTTCTTCGAGGACACCCTCGGCGAGGACGGCGATCCGCTGGACGCGCTGGTGCTGCTGCCCGAGTCCGTGTTCCCCGGCTGCATCGTCGAGGCCCGCCCGGTCGCGATGTTCAAGATGACCGACGAGGCCGGCGGCGACGACAAGCTGCTGTGCGTGCCCGCCGGCGATCCGCGCTGGGACCACATCCAGGACCTCGCCGACGTGCCACCCTTCGAGCTCGAGGCCATCAAGCACTTCTTCGTGCACTACAAGGACCTGGAGCCGGGCAAGTTCGTCAAGGCCGCCGATTGGGCCGGCCGCGAAGAGGCCGAGGCCGAGCTGCAGCGCTCGATCGAGCGTTTCAAAGCACAAGGTCACTGACACTCCCCCGCGGGACTCCGCGGTGGGACACGATTTTGCCTCGATGTAACACGAGGTAACCCGGGCGTGTCCTGGCCCTTCGATCATGGATGCGTGTTGCTGCATCAAGGGATCGGCCTCGACGTGTTCAACACGCTGCCCGAACGCAAGGCCGTGCACGCGCTCTATGAGTGCGTCAACAGCTACGGGCTGGCCCGTGAGCTCGCCCGCGGCCGCCCCTACGCCGATCACGAGGCGCTGTTCCGCCGGGCCGACGCGCTGCTGTTCGCGTTGTCCGAGCCGGCGGTCGATCAACTGCTGGAAACCTGCCCGGACGTCGGCCGACGCCCCCGTAGTGCCCGGTCGGCGGCCGAGCAGTGCGCGGTGTGGGACGAGGACCCCACCACCATGGACGCCCTCAGCACGGCCGCCCGCGAGTACTTCGACCGGTACGGCTTCCCGTTCGTGATGTTCGTCGACGGCCGTTGCGCCACCGAGGTCCTGAAAGCCCTCGACAGTCGCCTGCATCACGAGGTGGAGATGGAACGCAAGATCCTGCGCAACGAACTCGCCAAGATCGGCCGGACCCGGTTGGAGCGCATGCTCGGACCCGAAGGCGGATTTCACAACTGGTGACAGCCCACCCGGTACATGATGTCGGGCATGGGAAATGTCGAAGGGTTCTGGTCGCCGGAGTTCGCCCCCCTCGCGGAGGCACTGCAGCAGGCCATCAACGACGGCGAGGAGTGCGGCGCGGCGATCGCGATCGACGTCGACGGCGAACTGGTCGTGGACATCTGGGGTGGCCACGCCGACGCGGCGCGTACGACACCCTGGACGGCCGACACCATCGTCAACGTCTGGTCCTCCACCAAGAACGTGACCGCACTGGCCGGGCTGATGCTCATCGACCGGGGACTGATCGACGCGCACACCCCGGTGGCCGAGGCCTGGCCGGAGTTCGGCGCCGCGGGTAAACAGCGAATCACATTCGGCCACTTACTGACCCACTCGTCGGGACTATCCGGGTGGGAGCAACCGGTGACACCCGAGGATCTGCTGGACTGGGACCGCTCGACCACCATGCTGGCCACCCAGGCGCCGTGGTGGGAACCGGGAACGGCCACCGGCTATCACGCGCTCACCCACGGACACCTCATCGGCGAAGTCGTCCGTCGGCTCACCGGTCAACCGTTGAAGCAGTTCGTCGCCGAGCAGATCGCCGGCCCGCTGGGTGCGGACTTCCAGATCGGCGCCCGGCCCGAAGATGCCGGACGGATCGCCGAGATCATCGCCCCCGCAGATCCGTTCGAGGGCATTCCGCCGATGGACCAGTGGAGTGAACCGATGCTCAAGACGTTCACCGGTCCGGCACCGGACCCGCTGATCGCCAACACCGCAGGATGGCGGGGCGCCGATATCGGTGCGGCCAACGGCCACACCAACGCCCGCGCGCTGGCCAGGATCCTGTCCGCAATCTCGCTGGGCGGCACCGTGGACGGGGTGACGCTGCTGCGTCCGGAGACCGTCGAGCGCATCTTCGAGACCCAGCTGGAGGGCCCCGATCTGGTGCTGGCCGGCCATCACCTGCGGATGGGCCTGGGCTTCGGATTGCCCAGTCCCGCCATCGGTTACATCCCGGACGGCAAGATCTGCTTCTGGGGTGGCTGGGGCGGTTCCTGGGAGTCGATGAATCCGGACCGGCGCACCACCATCGCGTACGTGATGAACAAGATGGGCCCCGGTATCGAGGGATCGGCCCGCACCGACCGCTACTTCCGGCTGATCTACGAGGCCCTGGGCGCGAACGACTCCAACTCGTGGCGGGTGTGAAAGGCCCGCAGCTGCTCGTAGCGGTACCGGTTGTACGCCATCGGCTCCAGCACGGCCCATTTCGGTAGCCAGCGCCGCGCCGCCTTGATTCCGGCTTTGTAACAGGAGAATTCGGCTTGCTTGGCCGGATTCCAACTGCTGTTCAGCAGTTCCTGCATCTTCGGGTGGGTTGCCGACTCGGCGCAGATACGGGCCGGGCGGGCCAGCGCGGGCACCGCGAGCTTCCACACCGGCGCCACGATCTGATGCAGCCACTGCGGGCCGAACAGGGTCGGCACCGGCGGCGCGGCGAACTGATCGGCCGCCCACTGCAGGAACGGGTTGTCCGCGAGTTCGGTCGCCGCGACCTCGTCGTAGTAGGCCTGCATCTCGGCCACCGTCGCGGGCACGTCGGCGGCCGAGGACGGGATCCCGACATCGGCCACCGCACCCACGGTGCGCCACACCACCTCCCGTTGTTCATCGGTGAAGTTCTCGCCGTAGACGGCGATGTAGCCCGCGTAGAACACGTTGAGTGAGGTGGCCCCGACCCACTTCCACAGCTTGGGGTCCAGTGCGCTGTACCGCTCGCCGTCGAACTCGCCCTTGCCCACCCCGTGCACGGCGGCGTGCTTGGTCTTCAGCCGCTGCGTGGTGGCCGCCCGGTCCGCCTCGTCGGCGAATGCCAGCGGGCCGTTCCACAGATAGCTGTTGATCCCGCGGTCGGTGAAGTTGGCGGCAAACCGGCCGCTGGCGTCGACGGCGGCGGCCACCTTGCGGTAGGCCACCTGATCGAGGGCGAGCCGGCCGAACAGGCCGAACGCCAACGGCATCCCCATCCACCAACGCACGTCGGCGGCCAGTTCGCGGTGCGGCTGGCCGGGGTCCCAGGGCTTGGGATCGCCGGTCTGCGAGTCGATCTCCGATACCGTGTCCGTCATCTTCCGGCCTCTCTGCCAAACAGGAAACGCCCGTGTGCAGATTAGGAAATCAGCATCCATCGGGCTGTGTCAAGATGTTCCGGTGAGCAAGGTCAGCCGTCGCTACGGCGGACAGTCCGCCGATGACCGGGTGGCCGAACGCCGGGCCCGGCTACTGGCGGCCGGCCTGGAGTTGATGGGCACCCGCGGCATCGCGGGCACCACCGTGCGTGGGGTCACCGAGGCCTCCGGGGTGGCGCCGCGCTACTTCTACGAGAGCTTCTCCGACATCGAGGCCCTGCACCTGGCGGTCTATGACGCGATCATCGAGGAGAGCGCGCACCGGTCGGTCACCGCGCTGGCCGACGCCCCCGACGACGACCTCGCCCGGACCCGGGCGGTGCTCAGCGAACTGGTCGACCTCATCCTCGCCGACCCGCGCAAGGGCAGGATCCTGGTCCTGGAGGCGACCGCCTCCCCGGTGCTGGGCCGGCGCAGCCTGGTCGAGTCCAGCCGCTTCGCCGGGATGCTGGCGTCCACGGCGTCCAGCGGCGGCGATCCCGGCCTGCAGCCCGAAGGCCTCCCGACGGACCTGCGACTGGTCGCCCAATTCCTGGTCGGCGGGGTGATCAGCACCATCGGGGCGGTACTGCTCGGCGATGTCGAGGTCGACCGCAAGCACCTGGTCGACGTACTGGTCAACCTGTTCGAGGCGGTCCGCGCCCCGGCGGCCGTCAAGAAAGCTTGATCGCCGCGATCTTCAGTCGGCCGACCGCGTCCTCCCACTCGGCGCGGGTGGGCAACCGGCCGCCGGAAAAGCTCATGCCCATCTGGCGTTGCGCCTTCTTCGGGCCGTAGGAAAGCGCGAGCCGCTCGACGATGTCGACGACCGCCGCCGGGTCGGTGATCAGCTCGCCGCGCATGGTGCGGGTCTTCCCGCGGTGCGACACCTGGACCGGCGCACCGCCTTTGAAGTTGTACTTCCATTGCGCCTCCAGCACGACGTAGAGCGAGCCGTCGAGCTGGTGGGCGCTGACCGGGGTCGCGTACCGCTTACCGGATTTGCGGCCGGTGAACGACACCAGCATGAAATCCGACAGCGGCCCGCCGAGCGGGGACTTGAGGGCGAACTTCAGCGCGGGGTTGACCACACGCAGGAGCGCGTCGGGGGGATGCACGGCCTCGACGGCCGCCGATTGGTCTGCCATGTCCCCACGTTAGGGCCCCTCGGCCGGGCTGACCAGCACACCGTCGACACGGCGCCACAGCCCGTCGGGGTTGCCGTCGGCAACGGCGCTGGGCAGCAAGGCTTTCGGAACGTTCTGATACGCGACGGGACGCAGGAAACGCTCGATCGCCCGGGATCCGACCGAGGTGGTCCGCGAATCCGAGGTGGCCGGGAACGGGCCGCCGTGCACCATGGCGTGGCAGACCTCGACACCGGTGGGCCAACCGTCGAACAGCACCCGTCCCGCCTTGAGTTCGAGTAGCGGCAGCAACTCACGCGCGACGTCGTGGTCGGACTCGTCGGCGTGCACGGTCGCGGTGAGCTGACCTTCGATGCCGCGGGCAACGGCCTGCATCTCGGCGGTGTCGGCACAGCGCACGATCAGGCTCGACGAGCCGAACACCTCGGCCTGCAGATCGTCCGACGCCAGGAAGGTCTGCGCATCGGTGGTGAAAAGAGCTGCGTGACAGGTTGTCTCACCGCCCGGCTCGCCGCGTCCGACCAGCTCGGCGCGCGCGGCCAGCTTCTGCACACCGGCCGCGTAGTTGCCGGCGATGACCGGTGTGAGCATCGCGGTGGCCGGAGCCGCGGCCAGCGCTGCGCGGGCGGCGGCGACGAAGGCGTCCAGGCCGGGCCCGTCGACGGCGACGATCAGTCCGGGATTGGTGCAGAACTGCCCCGACCCCAGCGTCAGCGAACCGATGAACGCCCGGCCCAGCTCGGCGCCCCGGCCACCCAGTGCACCGGGGAGCAGGAAGACCGGGTTGATCGAACTCATCTCGGCGTAGACCGGGATGGGCTCGGGGCGGGCGGCCGCCGCGGCAGCCAGCGCGAGCCCACCGCCGCGGGATCCGGTGAAGCCGACGGCCTTGATCCGCGGATCGCTGACCAGCGCGGTACCGAGACCGGGACCGGTGCCGAACAACAGCGAGAAGGTTCCGGGCGGCAGCCCGGCATCGGCGACGGCCGCGGTGACGGCGCGGGCCACGATCTCCGAGGTGCCGGGGTGCGCGTCGTGGCCCTTGACCACGACGGGGCAGCCGGCGGCCAGGGCGGACGCGGTGTCGCCACCGGCCACCGAGAACGCCAGCGGGAAGTTCGATGCGCTGAACACGGCCACCGGGCCGAGCGGGATGAAACGCTGCCGGACGTCGGGGCGCGGCACCGGCGTGCGGTCGGGTTGCGCGGTGTCGATGCGCGCGCCGTTCCAGCTGCCCTCGCGCAGCACCTCGGCAAACAGCCGCAACTGGCCGGTGGTGCGCCCGAGCTCCCCGGTGATGCGGGGCTGGGGCAGGCCGCTCTCGGCAACGGCCCGCGCGATCAGGCCCTCGCCGGCCGCTTCGAGGCGTGCGGCGATGTCGTCCAGGAATCGGGCGCGCGCCTCGGCGGTGGTGGCGCGGTACACCGGGAAGGCCTCGGCGGCTGCGGCGGCTGCAGCCTGCACATCGTTGGCGTCGCCGTAGCGGTAAACGGGGTCGAGCTGTTGCCCGGCGGCCGGGTCGAAACCTCGGATCTGCGGACCGGTACCGGTGACCGGTGTTCCGGCGATGATCATCTGGCCGGTCGGAGGGCTGGAAACGCTGGTGGTCACGTCATCAACGCTAAGCCCCCGGTGCGGGCTAGGCGCAAGCGCGGTTGCGCTGCTCCAGCAGATCGAGCACGGTGTGCCCCAACTCTGCGAGGTCCTCGCCGGATGTGGCGTCGACCAGGGTCACCCCGTCGGCCACCCCCGCGGTCTCGATGTCGGCGATCAGCCCGGCCAGCCCGCTGACGGTGCCCGCGTAGCGCACCCCGTCCGCGTCGGACCCGAGCGAGGCGTAGGCGGCACGCACGTCACCGGCGACGGCCACCAAGATGTCGAGGATCACCGCGACCTCGCCGTCGTCGCCGCGCAGCCGGGCCCGGGCCCGTCGCGCCTGCTGCAGGTCACTGGCGGACACCCGGACAACCGGGGCCGGACCGGAGGTCAGCTCACTCCACGCTTCATCTGCCACGAATAACCGCACATACCCAGGTTAGGAACGCACCGCGGCCCGGCCAACGGTTGCAATCAGCACGACCGTAAGGAAATTTTCCCGGTGCATTCACGCGCCGCTCGCGGGCCCGCCGGGGCGCTTAGTAGTTTGGAGCAGTGACAGCGGAGACCGGCCAGGCGATTCCTCCTCAGTACCTTCTCTCCCCGGCAGCCGCTCCGCCACGGACCCTGGTCGACGTCCTCTACGAGACGGCCAACCGCTACCCGGACGCCCCCGCCATCGACGACGGTGAGGTGCAGCTCACCTATGCCGAGCTGATCAGCGACATCGAGGACAGCGTGGAATGGCTGGCGGCCCGCGGTATCGGCCGCGGTGACCGGATCGGCATCCGGATGGCCTCGGGCAGCTACGCCCTCTACACCGCGATCCTGGCCACCCTGGCCACCGGCGCCGCCTACGTCCCGGTCGACGCCGACGACCCCGAGGAACGCGCCGCACTCGTCTTCACCGAGGCCGAGGTGGTGGCGGTCATCACCGACCAGGGCCTGGTGCGCGGCCCGGGTTCCTCCCGCGGCTGGCGGGCGGCGGCGCCACTCACCCGCGACGACGCCTGGATCATCTTCACCTCCGGATCGACCGGCACCCCCAAGGGTGTCGCGGTGACGCACCGCAGCGCCGCGGCCTTCGTCGACGCCGAGGCGCGGATGTTCCTGCAGTCCTCGCCCATCGGCCCCGGCGACCGGGTGCTGGCCGGGCTGTCGGTGGCCTTCGACGCCTCCTGCGAGGAGATGTGGCTGGCCTGGCGCAACGGCGCCTGCCTGGTCCCGGCACCGCGGTCGCTGGTGCGCAGCGGGATGGACCTGGGCCCGTGGCTGGTGTCCCGGGACATCACCGTCGTCTCGACCGTCCCCACGCTGGCCGCGCTGTGGCCGGCCGAGGCACTGGAGTCGGTGCGGTTGCTGATCTTCGGCGGTGAGGCCTGCCCGCCCGAACTCGCCGAACGGCTCGCGGTGGACGGGCGCGAGGTGTGGAACACCTACGGCCCGACCGAGGCGACCGTGGTGGCCTGCGCGGCCCGCCTGGACGGGTTCGGAAGGCTGGAGCGCAGCGACCCGGGTCATGAGCCGCGCCCGGTCAGCATCGGGCTGCCGCTGCCGGGCTGGGACCTCGTCGTGGTGGACCGCGCCGGTCTGCCGGTGGGCCCGGGCGAGGTCGGTGAGCTGGTGATCGGCGGCGTCGGGCTGGCCCGCTACCTGGACCCGGAGAAGGACGCCGAGAAGTACGCGGCCATGCCGTCGCTGGGCTGGGAGCGCGCCTACCGCAGCGGCGACCTGGTGCGGCTGGAGGCCGACGGCCTGTACTTCCAGGGCCGCGCCGACGACCAGGTCAAGGTCGGTGGGCGGCGTATCGAACTCGGCGAGGTGGACAACGCGCTGGTGCACCTACCCGGGGTGAGCGCCGGGGCGGCCGCCGTGCGCCGCACCGCCAGCGGCACGCCCCTGCTGGTCGGCTACATCGCAAGCGCCGACCCGGAATTCGACCTCGCCAAGGCCCGCGCCGAGCTTTCCGAGGCGCTGCCCGCCGCGCTGGTCCCCCGCCTGGTGCTGCTCGACGAACTGCCCACCCGGACCTCGGGGAAGGTGGATCGCAACGCGCTGCCGTGGCCGGTCGACCCCGCCGCCGGAGGCGCGGGGGCCGAGGAGCCCGAACTGGGCGGCACCATGGGCTGGCTGGCCGGACTGTGGCGCGACGTGCTGGCCGCGGTGGTGGACGGACCGGAAGCCGACTTCTTCGCCCTCGGCGGCGGATCGCTGTCGGCCGCGCAACTGGTCGCGGCGGTGCGCGCCCGTTATCCGCAGGTCACCGTCGCCGATCTGTACGACCACCCGCGGCTGGGTTCGCTGGCCGGCTATCTCGACGAGCTGGCCCCGCCCCCGGAGGTGGTGCGCCGCGACGTCACACCCACACCGGTTCGCACCCAATTGGCACAGGTGGCGCTGTCGGTGCCGCTGGCCACGCTGACCGGCCTGCAGTGGGTGATCTGGCTGGCCATCCTGAACAACCTCGCCGCCGCCGTGGACCTGGTGCCCTGGGCGGCAGGCGTGAACTGGTGGTGGATCATCGCCGGGTTCCTGGTCTTCATCACCCCGCCCGGACGGATGGGCATCGCCGTACTGGGTGCGCGCACCCTGCTCTCCGGGTTGCAGCCGGGCACTTACCGGCGCGGCGGATCCGAGCACCTGCGGGTCTGGTTCGCCGAGCGGCTGGCCGAGGCCAGCGGGGCGGAGAATCAGGCCGGGGCCCCGTGGCTGGTGTATTACGCCCGGGCCCTTGGTAATTCGATCGGCAAGGGGGTCGACCTGCACTCCGCACCGCCGGTCACCGGGATGCTCACCCTGGGCCATCGGTGCTCGATCGAACCCGAGGTCGACCTGACCGGGCACTGGATCGACGGGGACCTGTTCCACGTCGGCCCGATCACCATCGGCAACGACTCCACCATCGGTGCCCGCACCACCCTGCTGCCGGGGGCGTCGATCGGCAAGAACGCCGATGTCGCCGCCGGCTCCGGCGTGATCGGCAAGGTCAAGAACGGGCAGTACTGGAAGGGCTCGCCGGCGGCGAAATCCGGTAAGGCGCGCCACCCTTGGCCGCAGGAGCGGCCCGCCCGCGCCCCGGTGTGGGTCGCCGTCTTCGGCATCACCTCGATGCTGCTGGGCGCACTGCCGCTGGCCGGGCTCGCCGCCGGGCTGGCCGTGCTCGGCTGGGCGATCCGCGACACCGCCACCGGAGCCGACGCGATCGTCCCGGCCCTGATGTGGACCCCGGTGGGAGCACTGGTCGCCGTGGCCGTGTACGCCGCACTGACCGTGATCGGGGTACGCCTGCTGGCCATCGGACTGACCGAGGGCTATCACCCGGTGCGCAGCCGCGTCGGGTGGCAACTGTGGGCCACCGAACGGCTGATGGACGCCGCGCGCAACTATCTGTTCCCGCTCTACGCCAGCCTGCTCACCCCGTGGTGGCTCCGCCTGCTCGGCGCCAAAGTGGGCAAGGACACCGAGATTTCGACCGCGCTGCTCACCCCGAAGTTCACCGAGATCTGCGACGGCGCTTTCCTGGCCGACGACACCATGGTGGCCTCCTACGAGCTCGGCGGCGGCTGGATCCACGTCGCGAAGGCCACCATCGGCAAACGAGCGTTCCTGGGCAACTCGGGTATCACCCAGCCCGGCCGCCGGGTGCCCGACGACGGGCTGGTGGCCGTGCTGTCGGCCACCCCGCACAAGGCCAAGGCGGGTTCCTCCTGGCTGGGCAGCCCGCCGATCCGGTTGCGCCGCAAGCCCACCGCCGCGGACACGATCCGCACCTTCCACCCGTCCACCGAGCTGCGGGTGATGCGCGCGGTCGTCGAGACCTGCCGGCTCATCCCGGTCATCGTCACCTTCGCGATCGGCGTCGCGGTGCTGGGCGCGCTGCACCACCTGGCCGGCGCCATCGGCTACGGCTGGACCGCGCTGGCCGGCGGTTTGGTGCTGCTGGCCGCCGGGGCTGTCGCGGGTGCGATTGCGGTGGCGGCGAAATGGATTGTGGTGGGCCGCATCGAGGCGGTCGAACACCCGCTGTGGTCATCGTTCGTGTGGCGCAACGAGGTGTCGGACACCTTCGTCGAGACGGTGGCCGCGCCGTGGTTCGCCCGGGCCGCCAGCGGCACCCCGGTGATGAACATCTGGCTGCGTGGTCTGGGTGCCCGGATCGGCCGCGGGGTCTGGTGCGAGACCTACTGGCTGCCCGAGGCGGATCTGATCACCCTCGGCGACGGCAGCACCGTGAACCGGGGTTGTGTGGTGCAGACCCACCTGTTCCACGACCGGATCATGCGGATGGACACCGTGATCCTCGACGAGGGCGCCACCCTGGGCCCGCACTGCGTGGCGTTGCCGGCCTCGCGCATCGGCGCGGGCGCCACCGTCGGCCCCGCCTCGTTGGTGATGCGCGGTGACGAGGTGCCGCCGTGGACCCGCTGGCAGGGCAACCCGATCGCACCATGGACGGTCAAGCGCAAGAAGCACGACCGATGAGGCCGGCCAAGAAGCCGGCCCGCAAGTCCGCCCACCAGCCCCCGGTGATCGACCCCTACCTGCCCCGCAACGGCAACTTCGGCTACCGGGTATCCCGCTACGAACTCGACCTCGAATACAAGGTGGCGATCAACCGGCTCGCCGGATCGGTCACCATCACCGCGGTGACGCTGGCCGCGCTGCGCACCTTCAGCCTGGACCTCTCCGATGCCATGTCGGTGTCGAAGGTGACGGTGAACGGTCGGCGCCCCAACCAGTTCCGCTGTTCGGCGGACAAGCTGCACATCACCCTCGGCGCGGCCCTGCCCGCCGGCGCCGCGATGACCATCGCGATCCGCTACGGCGGGACACCCCGTCCGCTGCGCACCGTCTGGGGAGAGGTCGGCTTCGAGGAACTGTCCAACGGCGCGCTGGTCGCCGGGCAGCCCAACGGGGCGGCCTCCTGGTTTCCCTGCGACGATCACCCGGCGGCCAAGGCCAGCTACCAGATCCGGATCAGCACCGACAGCCCGTATTACGCACTGGCCAACGGCGAACTGGTCTCCAAGCAGGTGCGGGCCAGCCACACCGTCTGGGTCTACGAGCAGGCCGAGCCCACCTCCACCTACCTCATCACGCTGCAGATCGGGGAGTACGAACGGCTCCGCCTGCAGAAGAGCCCGGTGCCGATGTACGCCGTGCTGCCGGACCGGTTGCGCGGCGACTTCGAACACGACTTCGCCCGCCAGCCCCAGATGATGAAGCTGTTCACCCGGCGGTTCGGGCCGTACCCGCTGGCCACCGGGTACACCGTCGTCGTCACCGATGACGACCTGGAGATACCGCTTGAGGCCCAAGGGCTTTCGATCTTCGGCGCCAATCACTGCGACGGCAGCGGCTCGGCGGAACGGCTGATCGCCCACGAACTGGCACACCAGTGGTTCGGCAACTCGGTGACGGTGCGGCGCTGGCGCGACATCTGGCTGCACGAGGGGTTCGCCTGCTACGCGGAATGGCTGTGGTCCGAGGAGTCCGGCGGGCCCAGCGCCGAGGAGCGGGCACGCAGTTACCACCGCAGGCTCTCCGATTCCCCGCAGGATCTGCTGCTGACCGATCCCGGCCCGGCCGACATGTTCGACGACCGGGTGTACAAGCGCGGCGCGCTCACCCTGCACGCCCTGCGCGGAGTCATCGGTGACGATAATTTCTTTGCGCTGCTTCAGGATTGGACCGCCCGCTACCGGCACAGCACCGCCGTCACCGATGACTTCACCGGTCTGGCCGCCAATCACACCGACGTCTCGCTGCGGTCGCTGTGGGACCGCTGGCTGTACTCCGAGGACGTACCGGACCTGTGACCGACGCCAGCGCGGCAGTACCGGCCCGCGGCCCGGTGACGCGGGGCAGCGTCACCCGGGTCGGGATCGCCACCGCGTGCTCGGCGCTGTGCGGCTACGCCGTGCTCTATCTGGCCGCCCGCGATCTGGAACCCGCCGGATTCTCCCTGTTCGGGGTGTTCTGGGGGGCGTTCGGACTGGTCAGCGGCGCGGCGAACGGCCTGCTCCAGGAATCCACCCGCGAGGTCCGGGCGCTGCGCGGCCAGATCGTAACCGGGCCCGAACGCACCCGCCCGATGCGGGTCGCGGCCGTCGTCGGCGTGGCGGCGGCCGGTGTGATCGTGCTCAGCTCGCCGCTGTGGTCGGCGCAGGTGTTCGGGGAGTCCCGGTGGCTCAGTGTGGTGCTGCTGAGCATCGGCCTGGCCGGATTCTGCCTGCACGCAACGCTGCTCGGCATGCTGGCCGGGGTCGACCGGTGGACGCAGTACGGATCGTTGATGGTGACCGACGCCGCGATCCGGGTGGCGGTCGCCGCTGCGGCCTTCGTGCTGGGCTGGGGACTGGCCGGGTTCCTGTGGGCGACCGTCGCCGGATGTCTGGCCTGGCTGATCCTGCTGGTGGCCTCGCCAACGGCCCGGGCAGCGGCCCGGTTGGCGACCGCCGGTTCGCCGCGCACCTTCCTGACCGGGACGCTGCACTCGGTGGCCGCCGCCGGTGCCAGCGCCGTCCTGGTGATGGGTTTCCCGGTGCTGCTCAAGGCCACCTCCGGCGAGCTCGGGGCGGCCGGCGGTGTGGTCATCCTGGCGGTGACACTGACCCGGGCGCCGCTGCTGGTGCCGCTGACGGCCATGCAGGGCAACCTGATCGCACATTTCGTGGATCAGCGGCACCGCCGTTTGCGCGCACTGGTCGCGCCCGCGGGCCTGGTCGTTGCAGTCGGGGCGGTCGGGGTGCCGGCGGCCTGGCTGGCCGGACCGTGGCTGCTGCGCACCGCGTTCGGAGCGGACTATCAAGCCCCCGGCGTGCTGCTGGCCTGGTTCACCGCCGGGGCGGTGTCCCTCGCGCTGCTCACCCTGACCGGCGCCGCCACCGTGGCCGCCGCGCTGCACCGGGCGTACGCGGCGGGCTGGGTGGGCGCCACGCTGGCCGCGGTCGCCCTGCTGCTGCTCCCGCTGGACCTGGAGACCAGGACCGTCGTCGCGCTGCTGTGCGGTCCGATGGTGGGCATCGCGGTGCACCTGTACGCGCTCAGCGTCCACCGAGCAGGTCGGTGAGCAACGCGATCCGCTTGTCCTCCAGATCGGGGGTCGGCAGCACCCCGCGCAGCAGCGCGGCGCCGTCGAAGGCGTTGGTCAACAACGCCCGGACGACGGGCAGCAGGTCGGGGTCGAGGTTGTCGATGCCGGGCACGCCCGCGGCGACCTCGTCGATCTTGGCCGCGTACTCGGTGAGCACGTGCTGCAGGGTGGCACGCAGCGCAGCGTCGGTGCGGGCCGCCACCATCAGTTCGTAGAGCACGGCGTTGGTGTCGTTGCCGGTGACGTCCCGCAGGATCGTCAGTGCCGATTCCAGCGCGGGCTTGTCCGCGGGGATCTCGGCGACCCGTTTCCCGAACAGGTCGAGCTGGCGGCGCAACACCTCATGGCCGGTGGCGGCCATGAAGTCCCCCATCGTCGGGTAGTGCCGGAACAGCGCGCCGACGGACAGGCCGGCCCGTTTTGCGATGATCGCCGCCGACGCACGGGCGTAACCGATTTCGATGATCGTCTCGATGCCGGCGTCGAGCAGCCGGGCGACGGTCTCCGCCCGGCGCTGCTGTTGGGTGCGGGCCATCGCTAGACCGTGGCGGTTGCCGCAGTACCGGCCCGCAGGTACCGGCCGCTGCGGACCGTGGCGCCGTAGCCGTCACGGAATCTGCCGCGGGCGAACACCACCTGGCCGTTGACACCGGTGGCGATGACGGTGTCGTCGTTGCGGTTCACCATGCGGCTCAGTCCGCCGTAGAACGGCACCACCGCCTCGTGATAGGCGTTGACCGAATCATCGAGGGCGCCCACGTCGATCACCACGAAGTCGGCCCGGTCCCCGCGGCGCAGGGTGCCGGCGTCGAGTCCGAACCAGTCGGCGACCTCCGCGGTCAGCCGGTGCACGGCGCGCTGCGGGGTGAGGAACGGCCGCCCGGCCTCATCCGCATCGCGGACCCGCTTGAGCAGGCGCAGCGCGTAGTTGTAGAACGCCATGTTGCGCAGGTGCGCGCCGGCATCGGAGAAGCCCATGTGCACCGAGGGATCCGCGGCCAGCCGGTCGAGCACGTCGGGGCGGTGGTTGGCCACGATCGTGGTCCAGCGGACATTGCGTTCGCCGTTGTCCACCAGCACATCCAGGAAGGCGTCCAGCGGATGGATGCCCCGCTCGTCGGCGATCTGGCCGAAGCTCTTGCCGATCAACGACCCGTCCGGGCATTCGACGATGGTGGCGTCGTGGAAATCACGGTGCCACAAGGTGGGTCCGAGCTTGCGCCGGTCGAACGACCGGCGGAACCGGCGCCGGTATTCGGGGTCGGCGAGCAGCGTGTTGCGCTCCAGCTGATCACGCAGGTGCAGCGCCGCGGTACCGGCGCCGAACTCCTCGAAGACCGGCAGATCGATTCCGTCGGAATACAATTCGAACGGCACCGGGAGATGCTGGAACCGCACCTGGGCGCCGATCAGCTTGTTCAACACCCGGGTGCCGATGCCGATGACCCGCGCGGCGCCCGGTGAGGACTTGGCATCGGCCGACACCAGCAGGCTCATCTTCACACCGGGCCGGCGGCCGAACAGGCCGCTGCTCTCCAGGAAGAAGTTCAACGCTTCCTGCGCGCGGGCCACGTTGGGTGCGCTCTGCAACATGCGGCCGCGCCGGCGCAGCACCTTGATCAACCGGCGGCGTTCGCGCCAGGTGGCGAAGGTGGACGGCAGCGCGCGGGACCGGAACCGGTCACCGTCGAGTTTGTCGATGGCGGCATCCATCCCGGACATGCCGAGCATCCCGGCGTCCAGGGCCTGCTCGAGGCGCTGGGCCATGGTCTCCAGCTCGGCGTCGGTCGGGACGACACCGCGGGTGGTGGCGCGGTCCAGGCCGAGCACCGAGGCGCGCAGGTCGGAATGCCCGAGCAGCGAGGCGATGTTCGGGCCGAGCGGCAGTGCGTCGATGGCGGCCACGTACTCGGCGGGGTTGTGCCAGGTCTTGTGTTCGGTCAGCGCGCCGTGCACGTACTCGCGCGGTACCGCCTCGACCCGGCTGAACAGATCGGCGGCGTCCTCGGTGTCGGCGTACACCGTGGACAGTGAGCACATGCCGAGCAGCACGGTGGTGACGCCGTGGCGCACCGATTCGCGCAGGCCCGGGTCGAGGAGCACCTCGGCGTCGTAGTGCGTGTGCACGTCGATGAAACCGGGGACCACCCATTTGCCCGCGGCGTCGATCACCTCGGGGCACCCGGTCTCGTCCAGTGGTGCGGCGGAGACCTCGGCGACGATGCCGTCGCGGATGCCGAGGGAGCGGGTCAGCGGCGGGCGTCCGGTGCCGTCGAACCACAGGCCGTCGCGGATGATCACGTCGTAGGACATCTCGCGACCCTAGGTTAGATAGCGATTGCTCACTATCTTTTTGCCGAATTTCGTCCACAGCACGGGCACCACATGTCTGCCTAGACTTTGCCCCCGAAGGACCCGAACAAAGGACAACACATGACCTGGCTCGTCACCGGTGGCGCCGGATACATCGGTTCGCACGTCGTGCGTGCGCTGACCGCATCCGGTACCGACGTCGTCGTGATCGACGACCTGTCGACGGGGCTGGCCCACTTCGTGCCCGCTCGCGTCGAGCTGGTGACCGCAAACCTGCTGGACTACGACACGGTCCGGGCCACCCTGGCCGACCACCGGGTGACCGGGGTGATCCACGTCGCCGGCTACAAGTACGCCGGCGAGTCGGTGAAGTACCCGCTGCACACCTATCAGCAGAACGTCACCGCCATGGCGACCCTGCTGCAGGCGATGGCCGATACCGGCGTCGACCAGATCGTCTTCTCCAGCAGCGCGGCCACCTACGGAACCCCCGACGTCGAGCTCGTCGACGAGCTGACCCCCACCGCGCCCGAGTCCCCGTACGGGGAGAGCAAGCTGATCGGGGAATGGCTGCTGCGCGACGTCGCCCGGTCCCGCGACCTGCGGCACACCAGCCTGCGGTACTTCAACGTGGTCGGCTCGGGATCGGTGGACCTGTTCGACCGCAGCCCGCACAACCTGTTCCCCAAGGTCCTCGACATGCTGTTCAACGGGAGTGTCCCGCAGATCAACGGCGGGGATTACGACACACCCGACGGCACCTGTGTGCGCGATTATGTGCACGTCTCGGACCTGGCCTCCGCCCATGTGGCGGCCGCCCGCCGGATGGAGGCCGGCAAGGACCTGGAGCCCGTGTACAACCTGGGCAGCGGATCGGGCACCTCGGTGCGCGAGATCATGACGACCATCCGCGAGGTCACCGGGATCGACTTCGAGCCGAAGGTGAACCCGCGCCGGCCCGGCGATCCGGCCCGCATCGTGGCAGCCGGCGATCTGGCCGCCCGCGACCTGGACTGGCAGATGCGCCATTCGCTGACCGAGATGGTCGCCTCGGCCTGGGCCGCCCGCCAGGAGGTCGGGCAGGACTATCCGACCGTGAGCTGATGCACGGCAGCGGGCTCCGTACAGTCGGCTGAGATGAAATGGAGTCCGGGCGAGCGGAGCGACGGGAGATGGATCTGCCGCACTGCCGTCGCGCTGATCGCGGTGCAGCTGCTGATCCGTTCCGTGCTGGCCTTCGGCGGCGACTTCTACTGGGATGACCTGATCCTGGTCGGCCGCGCCGGCACCCAGGACCTGCTCTCGGCTCAGTACTTGTTCGACGACCACGACGGGCACGTCATGCCCGGGGCGTTCCTGTTGGCCGGCGCCATCACCCTGGCCGCCCCGCTGCAGTGGTTCGGCCCGGCGCTCAGCCTGATCGTGCTGCAGGCGCTGGCCTCGGCGGCGTTGCTGCGGGCGTTGTACGTGATCTTGGGCTGGCGGCCGGCACTGCTGGTCCCGTTGACCTTCGCGCTGTTCACGCCGCTGACCGTGCCGGGTTTCGCCTGGTGGGCGGCCGGCCTGAACTCGCTGCCGATGCAGGCCGCGCTGGCCTGGGTGTGTGCCGACGCGATCCTGTTGGTGCGCACCGGCAATCGGCGATACCTCGTGACCGGCGTCCTGGTCTACTTCGGCGCGTTGCTGTTCTTCGAGAAGTCCGCGGTGATCCCGTTCGTCGCGTTCGCGGTGACCGCGCTGCTGGCCTGGGTGACCCGCGCGTCGGTGGCGCAGGTGTGGCGTCGTGGCCTCCGCCTGTGGGTGGGATTGCTCGCGGTGACGGTCGCATGGATCGGCGTGTACCTGATCGTCGTCGACCAGAAGCGCTGGTCGCTGGACCTTCCGATGACCTGGGACCTGCTGTGGCGCTCGATCACGCACGGCATCGTCCCGGGGTTGGCCGGCGGTCCGTGGGAGTGGCAGCGCTGGGCGCCGGCGTCGCCGTGGGCCACCCCGCCGGTGACGGTGATGGCGCTGGGCTGGCTGGTGCTGGCCGGCACGCTGGCGGTGTCGCTGTACCGCAAGGAGCGCATCGGCCCGGTCTGGCTGGCCGCCGTGGGGTACGCGGTGGCGTGCCAGGTGCCGATCTATCTGATGCGGTCATCGCAGTTCACCGCGCTGGAACTGGCTCAGACGCTGCGTTATCTGCCCGATCTGGTGGTGGTGCTGGCGCTGCTGGCCGCGGTTGCCTTCCGCGCCCCGAACCGGGAGTCCTCGCGTCGCCTGGACGCCTCCCCCGCCCGGTCGGCGGTGGTCATCACGGTGGCGGTGGCGTTCGTGGCCAGCAGCCTGTATTCGACGGTGACGTTTCTGCGGGCGTGGCAGGACAGCCCGGTGCCGGAGTATCTGGCCAACGCCCGCGCCGGACTCGCCGCGGTCGATCCGCTGGCGGCCCCGCTGCTGGATCAGGAGGTGGACCCGATGATCATGCAGCGTGTGGCGGCCCCGGAGAACCTGGCCAGCCACATGTTCGCGCTGCTGCCGGGACCCGGATTCAGCAGCGCCACAACGGAACTGCGCGTCTTCGACTCGACGGGCCGGTTGCGCGACGGATTGGTCACCTGGATCCGGACCATCACCCCGGGGCCCGAGCCGGGCTGCGGCTACCTGGTGCAGACCGATGGCGACGAGGTCGTCATGAAACTGGACGGGCCGCTGCTGCCGGCGGACTGGACGGCCGAGATCAACTACCTGGCCAACAGCGAGGGGTCGCTGACCATGTCGCTGAGCGAGGGCCCTGCGGTGAAGGTGCCGGTGCATCCGGGCCTGAACCGGGTGTTCGTCCGGCTGCCCGGGGCCGGTGACGCGATCCGGGTGAGCGCGAACACCGCCGCGTTGGCGGTGTGCATCGCGTCTGGGCCGATCGGGTTCGTCGCGCCTCGTTGAGTGGCACGATAATAAGCATGACTAACTTACGCGCCGACGGCCTGCGTGTGTTCCGTGAACTGCTCCCCGGCCTGCTGCCCGACGACGACGCGGACGTCGAATTCGGCGACGGGTTCGCCCCTGAACTCATGGACATCGGCATGCAGACCGTCTTCGGCGCGTTGTGGACCCGCCCGGGCCTGGCCAAGCGGGACCGCAGCCTGGTCACCCTCGGCATCCTGATCGCATTGCGCGCGACCGACGAACTGCCCTATCACTTCAAGATCGCCCGGCAGAACGGGCTGACCGACTCCGAACTCGCCGAGGTCATCTACCACGCCAGCGGATACGCCGGATTCCCCGCCGCGAGTACGGCCCGCACCATCGCCGCCGACGCGCTCGCCGACGACTGACCACCGGCGTGTGCGCACGCCACTTGTCGGTGCCGGTCCCTACCCTGTTGGCATGGATTCCCGGCCGTCCGTCGTCGCACCCTGCAGGCACTGCAATATCGAGACGGTCTGGCTGCAGATGGCCTACGGCGGCTGGCGGCTGTTCGACGCCGAGATGCACCCCACCGATGAGAGTGCCGCCGGGAACCGGTTCGCGATCCGGCGCCTCACCCGCCAGGTCGTCGATCTCGACGATGTCCACGAGGCCCGTTGGCCGGCGAAGTGCCTACAGCTGCACCGGTTCCGCTGCCCGGCCAGCCATGACGATTCGCTGTTCCACCACCGCCGGCCGCGGCAGGCCAACGACATCGATCTCGAGGATCTGTGGCACCGCCTGGCGGAGCGTAAGGTCGCCCAGCGCCGGGCCGGCTAGCGCCGTTCGGCGATGAGGCGGCTAGCGGCGTCCACCGCGACCGCGCGCCGGTGCGCGATCGTCTCCGGATCGTCGGTGACCGCGTCGGGGTGCGGCAGGTGCGCCCAGGCCAACCCGGTCGAGAACAACAGCACGATCAGGTCCTCGGGCCGCCAGGCCGGGTCGACGTGGCCGGCGGCCTGCGCGGCTTCGATGGCCGCAACCGCCTGCCCGGGCATCGGTTCGCCGTCGAACTCGGGCGCACCGAGGTCGAGTCCCTCCAGCTTGGCCCAGGTGATCATCCGGAGATGCTCGGGCCGGCGCCACGCCAGGTCATAGATCTCACCGACGAATTCCGCGACCGCCTCGGGGCGCAGCGTGACCGACGCGAAGAGCTCCCGGCCATCGCCGACGAACACCTCCCGGAACAGGGTCTCCTTGTCGCCGAAGTGGGCGTACAGGCGTTCCTTGCTGGCCTTGGCCTCCTTGGCGATGCGGTCGATGCGGGCGCCGGCCAGACCGCACCGAGCGAACTCGGCGCGGGCGGCAGCCAGGATCGCCGAACGTAGTTCCGTCGTGGTTCTCACAGCGGAAGCATAACCAGACGAACTGGTTCGTTCGGTATGGTGGCCGTATGAGCGTCCTGACCGACACCGGATCCCTGATGGATCAGCCCGGACGCATCCGGGCCATTCGGCGTGCCGTCCAAACCGTCGCCGACCGGATCGACCCCCTGGTGAGCCTCTGCCGTCCATACGTCGAGGGCCTGGACCGCCTACCCCGCGATGGCCGATTCCTGTTGGTGGGCAACCATACTCAGGCGGGGATCGAAGGGTTCCTGATTCCGTATCTGGTGCGCCGGGAGATCGGGCGGCTGGTGCGCCCGTTGACCGACCGGGCATTCGGCAATATGCCGCCGCCGATGGCCGATCTGCTGGCCGCGTGCGGCGCGACCGTCGGCGCACCGGAGTCGGCCCGGGAACTGATGCGGCATGGCGAACCGATCCTGGTGTTCCCCGGCGGCGGGCGCGAGATCTCCAAGTTCCAAGGCGAAGAGAACACCTTGAGCTGGGAGGGCCGCGCCGGGTTTGCCCGCCTCGCGGTCGAGAACGACTATCCGATCGTGCCGGTGGCGCTGCTCGGCGGTGATGAGATCTACCAGAGCTTCACCACCCGCGATGGCCGCTGGGGGCGGCTCAGCCAGGCCCTGGCCGGGAAGCTGCCCGGGAAACCCGATACACCGATACCGCTGCTGCACGGGGTCGGCCCGACGCTGATCCCCCGACCACAGCGGATGTACGTCCGGTTCGGGGCGCCGATCCGGGGAACCCAGACCGACGAACTGCGTGAACAGACCAAGGATGCGCTGGAAGGGGCGCTGGCCGACCTGATCCGGGTGCGCGCCGAGGATCCCTATCGCCGACTCAACCCGCTGGCCTGGACCGCAGCGGTCCGCCCGAAGTGAGCCACCCAGGGGAATCGAACCCCTGACCTATTCATTACGAGTGAATTGCTCTACCGACTGAGCTAGGGTGGCGCGCTCTTTGCAGAGCGGCATGAGTCTACGACAGCACCTGCGCAGCACCCAAGTTGATGTCCGATCAGGTCCGCAGCGCCTGCCCGATGGTGGCCACCATGGCATCCACGGCGAACTTCGGCTTCACGTTCGTGGCGAGCGCCTCTCGGCACTGCAGCACCGCCTCGATACAGCGCAGCAGCCGGTCCGGCGGGACGTGCTCGGCCATCGCGCCGGCCTTCTCCGCCATGTCCGGGTGGTTGGCCACCACCTGACCGGCGCCCGCCGACACCACCATCGCGTCCCGGAAGTAGGTGGCCAGGTCCATCAGGGCCCGGTCCAGCGCGTCCCGGGATGCGCGGGTCTGGCGCGACTTCTGCCGCTGTTCGAGCTGTTTCATCGCGCCGGCCGCACCGCGGATGGTGCCCGCGGTGCCCTTCCCGGTCCCGCCCGCGCCGAGGGCGGTCCGCAGTTCCTCGGCCTCGGTCTCGTTGCGGTCCACGGTCAGCGCCTTGGCCTCCGCCTCGGCGGTGGCCACCAGTTCCTCGGCGGCGCCGAACGCCCGGGACGGCGTCGCCGCGTCGCGGGCCAGGCTCAGCGCGCGTTCCCGGCGCAGCCGGGACTCCGGGTCGGTGGCCAGCCGCCGCGCCCGGCCCACATGCCCGCCGCTGACCGAGGCCGCCCAGGCCGCCACATCGGCGGCGATTCCGTCGCGCTCGGTGAGCACCGTGGCGATCGCCGCGGTCGGCGGCGTCACCAGGGCGACATGCCGGCACCGCGAGCGCAGCGTGACCGCGATGTCCTCCGGGTCCACCGACGGCGCGCAGAGCAGGAACACCGTCGACGGCGGCGGTTCCTCCACCACCTTGAGCAGCGCGTTGGCCGCCCCCTCGGTGAGCCGGTCGGCATCCTCGACCACCACGATCTGCCACCTCCCGGTGCCGGGCCGCCGTGACGCGATCTGGACGATGTCGCGCATCTCCTTGACCCCGATGGACAACCCCTCCGGGATGATCCGGCGCACATCGGCGTGGGTGCCGGCCATCGTGGTGGTACAGGCGCGACATTCACCGCACCCGGGTTCCCCCTCGGACGTGCACTGCAGGGCGGCGGCGAAACACACTGCGGCGATGGAGCGTCCCGAGCCCGGCGGGCCGGTGATCAGCCAGGCGTGGCTCATCCCACCGGCCGTCAGACCGCTGTGAGACTTTTCACCCCGAGCTGCCGTCGCGGCCGTGAGCAACTCGGCCTCCACGAGGTCCTGGCCCACCAGACGCGAGAAAACACCGCTACGCACCGGTCAACAGTAGTGCCACCCGGGGACACGACACGCTGGCAGCGGCACGACACGTCCGCCCGGCCCGATACGGTAAACGGGTGAACGCGGAGGTGATACCCATCGGGCGCATCAGCGCGTTCATCCGATGGGTGGCCCGCACGCCATGGCCGGTGTTCGGTCTGGGGATGGTTCAGGCCGACATCATCGGCGCGTTGCTGGTGCTCGGCTTCCTGCGCTACGGCCTGCCACCGGAGGACCGGATCCAGTTGCAGGAGCTGCCCGCCTTCAACCTCGCCGTCTTCCTCGGCTATCTGTTCGTGTCGTTCACCATCGCCGCCTACATCACGCTGCGGATGCTCATCCCGGTGATCCGCTGGCAACGCCGCGACACCCTGCTCGGCGACACCTCCACCACCATCACCGAGGTGGCCCGGGTCCGCGCCCTGAAGATGCCGTTCTACCGGTCGGTCATCAACGTGACCAACTGGTGCCTGGGCTCGATCGTGTTCATCGTGGCCAGTTGGCCGGTCGCCAGCAAGTCGGCTCCGGTGGTGGCGGTGGCCACCGCGCTGGGGGCCACCGCGGTGGCGATCATCGGCTATCTGCAATCGGAACGGGTGCTGCGCCCGGTCGCGGTCGCCGCACTGCGCACCGGGGTGCCGGAGAATTTCCGGGCCCCCGGGGTCATCCTGCGCCAGGTGCTGACCTGGGTGCTGTCCACCGGGGTGCCGATCCTTGCCATCGTGCTGGCGGTGGTGGCCAGCAAGTTCGAGGTTCTCAGCGCACCGGCGGAGAAGCTGACCACGCCGATCCTGCTGCTGGCCATCGCGGCACTGCTGATCGGTCTGATCGGCACCATCCTGGTCTCGATGTCGATCGCCGACCCGCTGCGGCAGCTGCGCTGGGCGCTCGGCGAGGTGCAGCGCGGAAACTACAACGCGCATATGCAGATCTACGACGCCAGCGAGCTCGGACTCCTGCAGGCCGGCTTCAACGACATGGTGCGCGATCTCGCCGAGCGGCAGCGGCTGCGTGACCTGTTCGGCCGCTATGTCGGCGAGGACGTGGCCCGCCGTGCGCTGGAGCGCGGCACCGAGCTGGGCGGCCAGGAACGCGACGTCGCGGTGCTGTTCGTCGACCTCGTCGGTTCCACACAGCTGGCCTCGACCGTCCCGGCCTCGGAAGTGGTGAACCTGCTCAACGAGTTCTTCCGCGTCGTCGTCGACACCGTGAACAAGCACGGCGGGTTCGTCAACAAGTTCCAGGGCGACGCGGCACTGGCCATCTTCGGCGCCCCGATCGAGCATCCCGACGCCTCCGGTGCCGCGCTGGCGGCCTCCCGTGAACTGCACGACGAACTGGTGAATGTGTTGGGGCAGACCGAGTTCGGCATCGGGGTGTCCGCGGGCCGGGCGATCGCCGGACACATCGGGGCCCAGGCCCGGTTCGAATACACCGTCATCGGCGACCCGGTGAACGAGGCCGCCCGGCTCACCGAGTTGGCCAAGCTGGAGGAGGGTCACGTGCTCGCCTCCGCCATCGCGGTCAGCGGGGCCCTGGACGCCGAGGCTCTGGCCTGGGACGTCGGCGAGACCGTCGAACTGCGCGGGCGCACGGCCCCGACGCAGCTGGCCCGGCCGGTCAGGCCTTTTTCGCGGCCTTCTTAGCCGGCGCCTTCTTGGCGGCCGTCTTCTTGGCGGCGGCCTTCTTCGCCGGAGCCTTCTTGGCGGCCTTCTTCACCGGACCACGGGCCCGACGATCGGCCAGCAACTCCGAGGCCCGCTCGTCGGTGATCGACAGCACGTCGTCACCCTTGCGCAGGCTGGCGTTGGTCTCGCCGTCGGTGACGTAGGGGCCGAACCGGCCGTCCTTGATCACCATCGGCTTCTCCGACACCGGATCCACCCCGAGCTCGCGCAGCGGCGGGGTGGCAGCACCCTGACGGCCCCGCCGTTTGGGTTCGGCGTAGATCTTCAGCGCCTCATCGAGGGTGATGGTGAACATCTGCTCTTCGGTGGCCAACGATCGAGAGTCGGTGCCGCGCTTCAGATATGGGCCATAACGGCCGTTCTGCGCGGTGATCTCTTCCTTGCTCTCGGGATCGACACCCACCACCCGCGGCAGCGACAGCAGCTTGAGTGCGTCCTCGAGGGTGACCGTCTCCAGATCCATCGTGCGCAGCAGCGAACCGGTGCGCGGCTTCGGACCGGTGGGCTTCTTGCCCTTCTTCGCCGGGCTGCCCGCCTCCCCGTCATCCGGTGGCTCGGGCAGGATCTCGGTGACGTACGGGCCGAATCGTCCGTCCTTGGCCACGATCTCGTGCCCGGTCTCCGGATCGACGCCCAGCGATCGTCCCTCTTGCGGTGTGGCGAAAGCCTTTTCGGCGAGCTCGAGGGTCAGCTCGTCCGGCGTCAGCTCATCCTTGAGGTTGGCGCGCTGCGGCTTGAGTTCACCCGGATTGTCCGGGTCGGCGATCATCCGCTCCAGGTACGGCCCGTTGCGGCCGACGCGCACATTGACCGCGCGCCCCTCGGCATCGTCGAACAGCTTGATGGAGTTGACCTCTCGGGCATCGATGCCCTCCAGGTTGCCGCCGACGAGCTGTTTGAGCCCGCCCTCCCGGGCGACCGAGCCGTCCGCACCGTGCTCGCCACCGAAGTAGAAGTTGTTGAGCCAGTTGGTCCGTCGCTCGTTGCCGGCGGCGATCTCGTCGAGTTCGTCCTCCATGGCGGCGGTGAAGTCGTAGTCGACCAGCCGACTGAAATGCTGTTCCAGCAGCCCGATCACCGCGAACGCCACCCAGGACGGCACCAGCGCGCTGCCCTTCTTGTGGACGTAGCCGCGGTCCTGGATCGTCTTGATGATCGAGCTGTAGGTCGACGGCCGCCCGATACCCAGGTCTTCCAGCGCCTTGATCAGCGAGGCCTCGGTGTAGCGGGCCGGGGGCGAGGTGGTGTGCCCGTCTGCGGTGAGATCGGCGGCGTCGACCCGCTGCCCCTGGGTGAGGTTGGGCAGGCGGCTCTCGGCGTCGTCGGCCTCGCCACCGGCCTGGTCGTCCAGGCTCTCGACGTAGGCCTTCAGGAAACCCGGGAAGGTGATGGTGCGCCCGGAGGCGTTGAACACGACCTGCTCGCCACCGGCGGCCTGGCCGGCGATCCGCAGGCTCAGTGTGGTGCCGCGCGCGTCGGCCATCTGCGAGGCCACGGTGCGCTGCCAGATCAGCTCGTAGAGCCGGAACTCGTCGGTGTCCAGGGCGCTGTGCAACTGACCCGGGGTCTGGAACACGTCGCCGGCGGGGCGGATCGCCTCGTGGGCCTCCTGCGCGTTCTTCACCTTGCGGGTGTACTGGCGCGGGGTGGGGTGCACGTACTCCTGGCCGTAGAGCTGACCGGCCTGCGTACGGGCGGCGTTGATCGCGGACTCCGACAGCGTGGTCGAGTCGGTACGCATGTAGGTGATGTAGCCGTTTTCGTACAGCCGCTGCGCGATGCTCATGGTGCGCTCGGAGGTGAAGCGCAGCTTGCGGCCGGCCTCCTGCTGCAGCGTCGAGGTCATGAACGGCGGGTAGGGCTTGCGCGTGTAGGGCTTCTGCTCCACCGAGGAGACGGTCAACTGTGCCCCGCGCAGCCCGGTGGCCAGCGCCGCCGCGGCGGCCTCGTCGAGCACCCGCACCTCGTCGGGCTTGCGGACCGCGCCGAGGGAGTCGAAGTCGCGCCCGGTCGCCACCCGGCGCCCGTCGACGGTGTTCAGTTTCGCGGTGAACTTCGGCGGGGCGGCCTGCGGATCGGACACGCTGGCGTCCAACTCGGCGGTGACATCCCAGTACCCGGCGCTGCGGAAGGCCATCCGCTCGCGTTCACGCTGCACGATGATGCGGGTCGCCACCGACTGCACGCGGCCGGCCGACAGCTTCGGGGCCACCTTCTTCCACAGCACGGGTGAGACCTCGTAGCCGTAGAGCCGGTCCAGGATGCGCCGGGTCTCCTGCGCGTCTACCAGGTCGATGTCCAGGTCACGTGGGCTTTCCGCGGCGGCCCGGATCGCCGGCTCGGTGATCTCGTGGAACACCATCCGTTTGACCGGGATGCGCGGTTTGAGCGTTTCGAGCAGATGCCAGGCGATCGCCTCGCCCTCACGGTCACCGTCCGTCGCGAGATAGAGCTCGTCGACGTCCTTGAGCAGGCTCTTGAGCTCGGTGACGGTGCTCTTCTTGTCCGGGCTGACGATGTAGAGCGGTTCGAAGTCCGCATCGACGTTGACGCCGAGACGCGCCCACGGTTCGGACTTGTACTTCGCAGGCACATCGGCGGCAGCTCGCGGCAGGTCACGGATGTGGCCACGGGAGGATTCGACGATGTAATTGGAGCCGAGGTAGCCCGCAATCTTGCGTGCTTTAGTCGGCGACTCGACAATCACGAGCCGCCGAACGTTACCGGCGCCTGCCCGGCTCCGGTCGTCGTCAGCCACCTTCTTCTTCTCTCCACTTCAGCTGTTGCCAAACGTCGTGCGACGACCTGGCAACTGACAATTTCGCATCCTGGGCGGGCATGTGCAAACTGGCTCGCCCGTCAGACACCCTTATATTCGCGGCCACTGTGCGAACGCATCAGGGTCGTCCGGAGGTTCCCCGACATTCTCTACCAGCCGTGACAGCCGTCGCCTACCGCTGATGCGCAACCCCGGACGCGACCCCCGAGTTCCGATCAGCGTCGGGGCGATTCCCACCCGCATCAGCGCCGACGCGAGCGCGGCGTGGGTGTCGGGCGCGTGCGGGTCCAATCCCAGCAAGAAGCGATCATCGGCCTCGGGGTGCCCCGCGGCCAGCGTCCAGGCCCGCAGCTCGCGCGCGCCGGGCAGCCACTGGGCCGGCACGGTCTTCACCGCGCCGCGCGTCCACTCCCGGGCGATGTCTGCCAGCCGGCCGTGCATCCCGGTGCGCACCAACGGGGTGTTCTCGTCGGTGCGCGCGATCTCCGGTTCCAGACCGACCTCGCTGATCATCGCGGCCAGTTCCCGGGCCCGCCACAGCTGATCGACGACGACGGACAACCGCGCCGCACCGCCGCCGATCACCACCTGACCGTGGGCAGCCAGCAGCCCGGTCAGGTCGGCGACGGCGGGCGGCACCGACTCGGCCGAGAAGAAGGACAGCTGGCTCACATGACCGACACTATCGGCGTCCGATACGAAAACACCCCCGGCTCGGCCGGGGGTGTCCTCCTAGTGAGGTGGCTCAGACGGCGCGAACGCCGGTGGCCTGCGGCCCCTTGGGGCTCTGGCCGACCTCGAACTCGACCTTCTGGTTCTCTTCCAGGGTGCGGAAGCCCGACCCCTGGATCTCCGTGTAGTGGACGAAGACGTCAGCGGAGCCGTCCTCGGGGGCGATGAAGCCGAAGCCCTTTTCCGCGTTGAACCACTTCACAGTTCCCTGTGGCATCTTTCGTACATTCCTTCTCTTACCGGGTGCGGTTCACCGACTTCCGGTGTACCGGGCCCGTTCCGACCGCTTACCAACGCGTGTGTCGCCGGAACTCGACCCGACCTACAACCTCGCAGGAACCGCGATCGCAACGTTCGATCCTGCGGGTGCTGAAACACGAACACAGAAGCTGCGACCACGTTCAGTCAACCATGTTCAACGCGTCTGCGACAGTCTTCAAAATGATCATGTAGTTAACAATTGACCTGGATACGCATCAAAACGATCTTGAAAGGCGACCCTTGTCTGATTCCGGGACGGATTCCGGGTCCGATTTCGGCCGGGACCTGCTGACTCGGGCGATCGAGGGCACCGACCCGGGCGAGCATCCGGTGCGCCACGTCGAGGACCTGCCGCCCAGGCGCGGGGCGCCCCGGGACTGGCCGCGCTGGGCCGATCCGGACCTGGTCGCCGCATTCGCCGACCGGGGCGTCAACGCCCCGTGGTCCCATCAGGTGGAGGCCGCCGACCTGGCTCATGCCGGCCGGCACGTGGTGCTGTCCACCGGGACCGCGTCGGGCAAGTCGCTGGCCTACCAGCTACCCATACTCACCGCGCTGGCCGCCGATCCGCGGGCCCGCGCGCTGTATCTGTCCCCGACCAAGGCGCTCGGGCACGATCAGTTGCGCGCCGCGCAGTCGCTGACCGATGCGCTGCCCCGGCTGCGGGATGTGGCGCCGAGCGCCTACGACGGGGATGCCACCACCGATCTGCGCCGGTTCGCCCGCGAACGGTCGCGGTGGATCTTCTCCAATCCGGACATGATCCACCTGTCGCTCCTGCGTAACCACGCGAAATGGGCCGTCTTCCTGCGGAATCTGCGCTACGTCGTGGTCGACGAATGCCACTACTACCGCGGCATCTTCGGATCGAATGTGGCCCTGGTGCTGCGCCGGTTGCTGCGCCTGTGCGAGCGGTACTCGGGATCGCCGACGGTGATCTTCGCCAGTGCCACCACCGCGGCGCCCGCCGACACCGCCTCCGAGTTGATCGGGCAGACCGTCGCCGCGGTGACCGAGGACGGCTCCCCGCAGGGCGGGCGGACGGTCGCGCTGTGGGAGCCGGCCCTGCTGCCCGAACTGGTCGGCGAGAACGGGGCGCCGGTGCGCCGCTCCGCCGGAGCAGAGGCCTCCCGCGTGATGGCCGACCTGATGGCCGAGGGGGCCCGCACCCTGACCTTCGTGCGATCGCGCCGCGGTGCGGAGCTGACCGCGCTCGGCGCCCGGGCGCGATTGGAGCAGGTGGCTCCGGACCTGGTCGACCACGTCGCGTCCTACCGGGCCGGATACCTCGCCGAGGACCGCCGGGCACTGGAGCACGCGCTGTCCGAGGGGCAGCTGCGCGGCCTGGCCACCACCAACGCCCTGG
Organism: Mycolicibacterium diernhoferi; assembly: GCF_019456655.1. Classification (NCBI taxonomy): domain Bacteria; kingdom Bacillati; phylum Actinomycetota; class Actinomycetes; order Mycobacteriales; family Mycobacteriaceae; genus Mycobacterium; species Mycolicibacterium diernhoferi. Next base: position 5,565,128 of record NZ_CP080332.1, read on the forward strand.
AGTTGGGTGTCGACATCGCCGGGCTGGACGCGGTGGTGCTGGCCGGCTTCCCCGGCACGGTCGCCTCGTTCTGGCAGCAGGCCGGGCGCTCGGGGCGGCGCGGGCAGAGCGCACTGATCGTGATGATCGCGCGGGACGATCCGCTGGACACCTACCTGGTGCATCATCCGCAGGCGCTGCTGGACAAACCCATCGAGCGGGTGGTCATCGACCCACGGAATCCGTACGTCCTGGGCCCGCAACTGCTGTGCGCCGCCACCGAGCTGCCGCTCACCGACGCCGAGGTGAGGGCCTGGGACGCCGATGCCGTCGCCGCGACGCTCATCGACGACGGTCTGCTGCGCCGCCGGCCCGGCGGGTACTTCCCGGCCCAGGGCGTGGATCCGCATCCGGCGGTCGACATCCGCGGCTCCACCGGCGGGCAGATCGCGATCCTGGAGACCGGGACCGGGCGGGTCCTGGGCACCACCGGCACCGGCCAGGCCCCGGCGACCGTGCATCCCGGCGCCGTCTATCTGCATCAGGGCGAGACCTATGTGGTGGACGATCTGGACTTCGAGGACGGCATCGCCCTGGTGCACGCCCAGGATCCCGGGTACACCACCTCGGCGCGGGAGGTCACCGACATCGCGGTGACCGGCGACGGCGAGCTCAGCAGCCACGGTCCGGTGACGGTGGGCGTCGTTCCGGTGTCGGTGTCGAACACCGTCACCGGGTACCTGCGGCGCGCGCTGGACGGCGAGGTGATCGACTTCGTCGAGCTCGACATGCCGACCCGCACCTTGGACACCGTCGCGGTGATGTGCACGATCACGCCGGAAGCGTTGTCCGACAACGGTATCGAAGCGTTGTCGGTCCCCGGCGCGTTGCACGCGGCCGAGCACGCGGCGATCGGCCTGTTACCGCTGGTGGCCAGCTGCGACCGCGGCGACATCGGCGGCGTGTCCACAGCCGTCGGTCCTGGGCCCGGCACGACGGCCGGGTTGCCGACGATTTTCGTCTACGACGGGTATCCCGGCGGCGCGGGTTTCGCCGAACGCGGCTACCGGCAGATCCAGACGTGGTGGGCGGCGACCGCCGCGGCGATCGAGGCGTGTGAGTGCCCGGCCGGTTGCCCGTCCTGCGTGCAGTCCCCCAAGTGCGGCAACGGGAACGACCCCCTGGACAAGGCGGGCGCGGTGCGGGTGCTCCGCCTGGTACTCGACGCGCTGGCGCGACACTGATACCGCGCTTCGGCCCACCCCTCGGCGACCGCCACTGCCGGCGCGCCGAGTCCAGGCCTAGCGGAAAACGGTCGGACAACGCGATCCGTTTTCATCCCCGATCACCCGGGCACGTCGGGAAAATTACCCCTGACCGGCAGTTACCGCAATCCTTCGGACTTCCGCAACCATGTTGAACGGTATCCACGAAGGACATACCCAGCATGTTCCTACGAAATCCGCACCCTGAGCGAACCCGGCTTGCGCCCCGAATCGCCGCTAGACTGCCTGCCATGAACCACGACTGGTTGCTCGTGGAGACGCTCGGAGACGAACCTGCCGTGGTGGCGCAGGGCTCCAGAACCAAGAACCTGGTACCGACCAGCAGTTTCCTCCGTCGGAATCCGCATCTGATGGCCATCGAGTCCGCCATCGGGGCGACCGTGCGCGCCGGGCACGGCCTGAACATCATCACCCCCAAACATGACCGCGTAATTCGTACCGAGGTGGTGTGCATGACCGACGGGGTGGTCCACGGGGTGCATCTGTGGGTGGGGCCGCCGGACGCCGAACCCCCGGAGCGCCCGATCCCCGGCCCGGTCAAATGGGACCTGTCCTCCGGTATCGCCACCGACACCCCGGAGTCGCTGGCCAACGCCGGCCGGGATGTCAGCGTCGAGGCCACTCACGGGCGGGCGTTCGCCGAGGATCTGCCGGCCCGCGCGTTGAACGCCAACGAGTCCGAGGTGCTGTCCATGGTGATCAAGGCCAAACCGGGCTATCAGCTGTGCAGCACCTGGGATGTCACCGACTACCGCGGCGAGCCGATCACCGTCGGTTTCGTCGCCCGGGCGATCGAGGAGCAGCAGGAGGACGGCAGCGATCGGCTGATCTGCCGGGCGATGAACTGGCGCAGCGTGCGCGAGGGTCCGGTGGTGCGCCCCGACGATCTGGCCCAGCGCATCCTCAACGGATTGGCCGCACCCGGCGTGCACCGCGCTCTGGTCGACCTGACCCACTGGCGGTTGCTCAAGTGGCTGGACCGCCCGGCCCCGTTCTACGACTGGCGGGCCTTCGACGGCGACGTACCGGCGCTGCATCCCGACGATTTCGACCAGACGCAGACCATGCGGGCCGAGATCGCGGGTGGCCCGACGGCGCGGGTGCTCCGGTTGCCCGCCGTCGGCGGGGGTTACACCCCGGTGCACGTCACCGCCAACATGGTGGAGATCGACGAGGACACCCACGCCGCACTGCTGTCCATGCGGCTGCCCACCGAGGAGGAGCTCGCGGCGGTCCGGGACGGTGCCGACCACTCGACCCGCACCAGCCTGAAATCTATTCTGCGCCTCGGCAAATCGACCGACTCCGCGGACTAGTCCGCGGGCCCGGCGCGGGCCCGGGCGGAGGCCCGCCAGCCCGGCACCCCGGCCGCGGCCTCGACGGTGATGACGGCGTCGAGCCCCTGCACGGTGCAGTCGGTGACCGCGGTGCGCACCGCCGCGGCAACCGACACCGCCCGGGCGCAGGCGACCTGATGCCCGGCCGCCACCCAGGCGGCCGCCGACAGCGCGGCCAGATCCGCCGCGGACTGGGCCCGGTGGCGCGCGATCACCACCGACCCCAGCACCGCCACGCCGACCGTCACGGCCGAGAGCACCGCGATCATCGCCAGGCCGACCAGGCTCGCCGACCCGGTGTCCTCAGCCGCCCGGCTCCACCGCCGACACCGCCTCGGCCGTGATGGTGATCCCCGGCAGCAGCGGCGATCTCGTGCTGACCCGGGCGACCAGCGTCTCACCGTCACGCCGTATCGAGACCACCGCACCGTCCGGCCCGGCCCGGCGCGCCGCCGCCGCCCCGTCATCACCGCGGGCGGCCAACCGAGCCGCCTCCCGGGCGGCATCCACGCAGCGGATCTGCAGCACCACGGCATTGAGCCCGGCCAGGCACACCACCAGCACCGAGGCCAGCGCGGCGATGGCGAACGCGGCCTCCACGGTGACCGCACCGCTGTCATCGGTCAGACGCTGGTGCTCAGCGCGCGGCTGATGATCTTCGACAGGGCGCTGACGATGGAGTCGCCGGTCACCACCGTGTACAGGATCGCGCCGAACGCCGCGGCGGCGATCGTGCCGATGGCGTACTCGACCGTGCTCATCCCGGATTCGTCCGCCACGACGAGCATCAACCGGGCTTGAAGGCCCCGAATAGTGCTGCGTACCATCACTTTCCCCTTTCACCACAGACCCGACCACATCAGGTCGCCGGCCAGCCCGGCGACCACCGGGACGATGCCCAGGCAGATGAACGCCGGCAGATAACAGAGCCCGAGCGGGCCGGCGATGAGCACCGCCGCCCGCTGGGCCGCAGCGTCGGCCGCGGCCCCGGCATCGACGCGCACCTGCTCGGCCAGTTCGGTGACATTGGTTGCCAGCGCCGCCCCGGAACTGGCCGAGCGGCGCGCCAACCGCGCCAGCACCACACCGTGCCGGTCACCCTGATCACCGGGATCCGCCCAGGCGCGTTCGGAACCGGCACCGAGGGCGAGCAGTTGCGCGGCGCGGTTGAGCTGCCCGGCCAGCGCGGGCGGCGCCAACTCGGCTGCGGCGGCGGCCGCCGAGGCCGTCGCCATGCCCGCGGACAGACAGGCGGCCAGCACATCGAAACAGGAGGCCGCCGCCAGCGGATCGGCCGGCCGGACACCGGCCGTGTCGCCGGATGGGGCTCCCCGGAGCGGCGCCCGCCCGGTGCCCACCAACAGCGCGGCAGCGAGAAACACAGCAGCCCAAGTCATATCGGCAGTCCCGCGACGATCCGGTCCGACCAGTACAGCCCCAGACACGACAGCGCGATCCCGATCACCAGCAGCACTCCTCCCGTGCCCCCGGAGAACAGGAAACCGAGCGGGTCCGCACCGATCAGTTGGCCCAGCGCGATCCCCAGCACCGGCATGCCGGCCAGCACCGCGGCCGTCGTCCGCGCACCCGCCAGCCCGGCCTCCACCCTGGCCCGGAACCGGTCCCGCTCCACGATGTCGTGCTGGGCGGCGCGCATCAGGGTCGCGATGGCCAAACCGTGCGAGGCCGCCAGCTGCCAGCACACCGCCAGCCGTTCCCAGCTGTCCGCAAGCGCGGACCGTTGCGCAACCGCCCGCAGACCCATCGCCACGTCGGCGCCGAGCCGTCCACGGGCGGCCACCAGGCACAGCCGCTCACCCACATCGCCACCGAGTTCGGCACCCGCGGCGCCGAACGCCGCCACCGGATGCGCACCGGCTCGCAGCTCCCCGGCCACCATGTCCAGACCGTCGCGCAGAGCGGCCGATTCGGTGGATCGTCGGCGCCGGACCGCCGCCGCGCGCCGGCGGGCGGCCAGGGTGATCCCGAGGAGGGCCGCCGCGATCAGCACCGTCGCCGGCAGCACGAGGGCGACGGCGAGCGCCACCGGCACAGCGGTGGCCCGTACCGTCCACGCCGAGGGTTTCCGGGCCCGGCCCACCCCGGCCAGCCTGGTCCGCGCGGGCGCCGGTGTCACCAGCAGTGCCGCGGCCAGCAGCACGGCCGCGGCGGTCACCGGATACCCCGCTCTGCCAGATGGGTGTCGAGTATCGCTGCACCCGAACCGAATCCGCCATCGGCATGCCAGGCGGTCCGGGCCTGCACCCAGCCCTGCGATCCGCGGCCCAGCACCGCGATCTCCGCGAGCCGACGTCTCCCACGGACATCGCGGCCGACGTGCAGGACGACCTGCACCGCGGCGGCGAGCTGACTGTGCAGGGCGGCCCGATCCAGTCCGCCGAGGCCGGCGAGCGCCTCCAGCCGGGCGGGCACCTCGGCGGCGCTGTTGGCGTGCACCGTGCCGGCTCCGCCGTCATGCCCGGTGTTGAGTGCGGTGAGCAGATCGACCACCTCGGCACCGCGAACCTCCCCCACCACGATGCGGTCCGGGCGCATCCGCAGCGCCTGGCGCACCAGGTCGCGGACGGTGACCTGGCCGACGCCCTCGATGTTCGCGCCCCGGGCCACCAGCTTGACCACGTGCGGATGCCGCGGCGCGAGTTCCGGTGCGTCCTCGACGCAGACGATGCGCTCATGCGCGTCGACCGCGCCCAGCGCGGCCGACAGCAGGGTTGTCTTCCCGGCACCGGTACCGCCGCAGATCAGGAATGCCAACCGGCCGGCGATGATCCGGTGCAGCAGTTCCAGGGCGGGCCCGGGGATCGCACCGCCGGCCGCCAGTGCGGCGAGGTCTTGCCGGGCCGGGCGCAGGACGCGCAGTGAGATGCAGGTGCCGGCGGCCGCGACGGGTGGCAGCACGGCATGCAGCCGCACCGAATCCTCCCCGAGACAGCTGATCTGACCGTCCACCCAGGGTTGGCTGTCGTCGAGCCGACGGCCGGCCACCAGCGCCAGCCGCTGGGCCAGCCTGCGCACCGACTCCTCGTCATCGAACCGGATCGCGCTGCGGCGCAATCCGTTCCCATCGTCCACCCACACCGCGTCGGGCGCGGTGACCAGCACATCGGTGGTGCCCTCGCCACGCAACAGCGGGTCCAGGATGCCCGCGCCGGTCAGCTCGGTCTGCAGGATCCGCATGCCGGCGAGCACCTCGGTGTCACCGAGCAGGCCGCCGGATTCCGCGCGGATCGCCTCGGCGACGACCCCGGGGCGCAGTGGTGCCCGTTCGACGGCAAGGCGCTCCCGGACCCGGTCGATCAGCGAGCCGGTGTCGGTCATGACGCGGGCTGCCCGGTGAGCATGCCCATGACGCGGTTCGCAGCCCGTGCCAGCGGGGACCGGGTTCGCATCCGCAGCCCGCCCCGCTCCAGCGCATCGGCCAGCCCCGGTTGTGGCCGCATGGTGGCGACCACCGGCAGGCCCACCGTGGCCGCGATGTCCGCGGCCCGCAGACCGCCGGGCGACGGACCGCGCACCACCAGGCCGACGTTGGGATTCACGGTCTTCACCCATCCGGCCAGCGCTCCGGCGGCCGCGGCCGACCGGACATCCGCCGGCACCACCATCGCCACCAGATCCGCGGATTCCAACGCGGTTTCGGCGGCCGGGCTCACCCGCCGGGGAACGTCGCAGACCACCGTCACCCCTGCGCGCCGGCCCGCGTCGATGACGGCGCCGAGCGGCCCGGCCTCGACATCCCCGCCGTCCCGGCCGCCGGAGAGCACGGTGACCCCGCGACGCTGCGGCAGCGCCGCGTGCAGCGCATCGAATCCGAGCCGGCCGTCCCGCAGGGTCAGGTCCGGCCACCGCAGGCCCGGCGTGTTCTCGGTCCCCATCGCCAGGTCGATGCCACCGCCCCACGGGTCGATGTCGATCAGCAGGGATTGTGGGGCCGACTGGGCCAGTGCCGCCGCGAACAGCGAGGCGCCCGCTCCTCCGCACCCGCCCAGCGTCGCCAGCACCGCGCCGTGGAGGGTGGTCGAGCCGTGGTCCTGCGCTGCCGCCGCCAGCAGGTCGACGAGCACCTCGTCCTGCTGGGGCAGTCGGACGACCTGTTGCGCGCCGACCGCCACCGCCGCCTTCCAGTCCTCGACGTCGGGAGCCGCGGATCCGACCACCAGGACCTGATCGCGACGGGGCAGAGCCTGCGCACAGAGCCGGCCGGCGGCCGGCGTGTCGAGCACGACCGCCCGCGCGCTCACCCAGACCGTGCGACTGGACGGGTGGTGGGCGTGCACCACCCGGGCCCCCGTCGCGGCGGCCACCCGGTCGATGTCGTCCCGCAGCGCCGGATCGTCGATCAGAGCCAGCACTGCCGCGGTCGTCGCCATGGCGTCCACCGTGCCGAACCGCGTCGCGGCGGCACCAGGGGTCGCCGGCGATCTGTGCATGCAGGGGTGATTGTGGAAAACCTCGGACCTTCGCCGAGCCGCCTCCGACGTTGTGCAACGAACGTAGAAAACCGCGTTCCGCAACGATCATGAACCGTGCCGACGAAATCGGCCCAGAGGGCTTTGATGAGCGAATTTTGTCCCACAAAAAGGACGACCCCCGCCAGGGGGGGAGGAGGCGGAGGTCGTCGTGTATCAGCCCCGGGAGGTCGGGCTGATCCACACTCGGCCATAGCCGAGTAAGGCCCACTATACACACGGAAATGCCCGGTCGCGCAAGTACCAATCCAGGACATTTGCCCAAATTGCGAAAATTTGTGCAGTTTGCGACACGTGGCGTGACCTGCCACTTTCCCAGCGTTGGGAAACCCGTCCCTCGGCCTGCACCTATGCTGTGACGCGTGACGGAATCCAATGGGCACGCCGACGAAACGGGCGCACCGGAACCCGCAGCACACACCGGCCAACCGGTGCGCACCGCCGCCTTTTTCGATCTTGACAAGACAGTCATAGCAAAGTCGAGCACCCTGGCGTTCAGCAAACCGTTCTTCGATCAGGGACTGTTGAACCGGCGTGCAGTCCTCAAGTCCTCCTATGCCCAATTCCTGTTCCTGATGTCGGGCGCCGACCACGATCAGATGGATCGGATGCGGACCTACCTCACGGATATGTGCACCGGCTGGGACGTCGAGCAGGTGCGTTCGGTGGTCGGCGAGACGCTGCACGAGATCGTCGACCCGCTGGTCTTCGCGGAGGCCGCGAACCTGATCGCCGACCACAAGCTGTGCGGCCGCGACGTCGTGGTGGTGTCGGCATCGGGCGAGGAGATCGTCGCGCCGATCGCCCGCGCGCTCGGCGCCACCCACGCGATGGCCACCCGGATGGTGGTCGAGGACGGCAAGTACACCGGTGAGGTCGGGTTCTACTGCTACGGCGAAGGCAAGGCCGAAGCGATCCGCGAGCTCGCCGCCCGGGAGGGCTACGCGCTCGAACACTGCTACGCGTACTCCGACTCGATCACCGACGTGCCGATGCTGGAAGCCGTCGGGCACCCCTCGGTGGTCAACCCGGACCGCGCCCTGCGCAAGGAGGCGGCCGCCCGATCCTGGCCGGTGCTGACCTTCAGCCGGCCGGTATCCCTGCGCGACCGGCTGCCGGCACCGTCGGGCGCGGCGGTGGCCACCACCGTGGCCGTCGGCCTCAGCGCCCTGGCCGGCGGGGCGCTCACCTACTCCGTGCTCCGCAAAGTCCTGCCCCGCACCGTTACCCGCCGGTAGCTGGGCGGGGAGCCGTAACGATCGGGATTCACCCCGGGTTGATACTTGATGTGACTGCGGTCACGTAGTACAAAGGAGGCACGGAAGCTCGACGAGGCCAAGGCCACATCGGAAGAGAAGATGTGATCTCCCGACTCAGGCTTCCCAGCGCGGATCCCCGGAACCCACGCGGAGCACATGCCGCGGAATAGGCAGAAGCGTTGTGGGCCTGCGGAATTGCGAGAAGCGAATGACGTCGACGACCCCTTGGGTGGGGTTGCAGTCGTAGCGCACCGGAAGAACGCCGAGGCCACCCACACAACCGACCTGAGCACGCATGGTAACCGGAGTCCGTGCTAGCGGGCGGCGAGCCGAATCAGACGAGAGTCTGACCTCGGAACGTCGCCCGCTTCATTTGCTGGCCTGTGCAATCGAAAGCGCTTCGCGCGCACCGGCAAGCAGCCCCTGACTGCTGAACACCAGCCACGCGCCCAAGCCGTTCGGTGTCCCCGACGCGAATCCGCGGGCGGCCGCCCGGTAATTGCCCGACTGCTTCATCCAGAACATCTCCGGCACGCCGAGCCCGTGTGGGTCCAGACCGGTGGACATCGTGATGAGCCGGGACACCGCCCGCGCCACCACGCCGTCGGCGGTGCCGAACGGCGCCAGCGTCAGCAGTTCCCCGTGCGCGACCGCCGCCAGCACGAAGGCCGGCACGTTGGTCCCGCCGGTCACCAACTCGGCCAGCATCTCCAGCCTCGGCCCCACCTCGGGCGCCGATCGCGGCCGCCCCAGATGCTCGTCGTCGACCAGATCCGCGGCCGCCAGCGCGTGCAGTCGCGCCAGCGCCTGCAACGGTGCGCGCTGCCACACACCGGTCAGCGCGGTGGCCCCGCCCTCCAGGGCTTCGGACACCCGCAGCGCACCGGCGAGCACCGGGTCGGGCTCGCCGTCCTCGGACAGGCTCAGCGACCCGCCGTCGAGCACCGACGACGCCCGGGCGGCCCGCAGCGAGGCCTCGGCCGCGGTGGCCGGCCAGCCGCGTAGGTTGGTGCGGTGCCGGTGGGCCCGGCCGAGCTCCTCGCGGGCCTCCTCTCCGGCGGCCACGACGCCCTCGAGGGCAACCAGCGGGGCGAGTGGATCGGTCATTTCGATTACGCTAGCCGACCGCTGGGCTCGCAATCTCCGACGCTCGGCGCAGTACGCGCGCCGTCCGCAGGGCTTATTGTGACGACCCAACGTTGGTGCAACCCCCGGTGACTACAGTCACACCCATGAGCAACTCCGCTTACCCGCCGCCCGCCGATTTCGCGGCCAACGCCAACGCCACCAGCGCCCTCTACGACGAAGCCGAGCACGACAGGCTGGCCTTCTGGGCCACACAGGCCAACCGGCTGTCCTGGCAGGCCCCGTTCGACGAGGTCCTGGACTGGTCGAACGCACCGTTCGCGAAATGGTTCGTCGGCGGAAAGCTCAACGTCGCCTACAACTGCGTGGACCGCCACGTCGAAGCCGGCAACGGCGACCGCGTCGCCATCCACTGGGAGGGTGAGCCCGTCGGTGACGCCCGCTCCATCACCTACGCCCAACTCCAGGACGAGGTGAACCAGGCCGCCAACACCCTGACCGAACTCGGCCTGACCGCCGGCGACCGGGTCGCCATCTACATGCCGATGGTGCCCGAGGCCATCATCGCCATGCTGGCCTGCGCCCGCCTGGGCGCCATGCACAGCGTCGTCTTCGCCGGCTTCTCCGCCTCCGCACTCAAGGCGCGCATCGAAGACGCCGCGGCCAAGATCGTCATCACCTCCGACGGCCAGTTCCGCCGCGGCAAGGCCGCCCCGCTCAAGGCCGGTGTCGACGAAGCGCTGCACGCCCTCGGCGAGGCCAGCCCCGTGCAGCACGTTCTGGTGGTGCGCCGCACCGGAATCGACGTGCCCTGGCAGCAAGGCCGCGATCTGTGGTGGGACCAGACCGTCCCCAAGGCGTCGGCCGAACACACCCCGCAGGCCTTCGATTCCGAGCAACCGCTGTTCCTGCTCTACACCTCGGGCACCACCGGCAAGCCCAAGGGCATCGTGCACACCTCCGGTGGCTACCTGACCCAGGCCTCCTACACCCATTCGGTCGTCTTCGACCTCAAGCCCGAGACCGACGTCTACTGGTGCACAGCCGATATCGGCTGGGTGACCGGGCACACCTACATCGTCTACGGGCCGCTGTCCAACGGCGCCACCCAGGTGGTCTACGAGGGCACCCCGGCCTCCCCGACCGAACACCGCCACTTCGAGGTCATCGAAAAGTACGGTGTCACCATCTATTACACCGCGCCGACGGTGGTGCGCACCTTCATGAAGTGGGGCCGCGAACTGGCCTTCGAGCACGACCTGTCCAGCATCCGGCTGCTCGGCTCGGTCGGCGAACCGATCAACCCCGAAGCCTGGCGCTGGTACCGCCTGGTGTTCGGCGCCGACACCGCCCCCATCGTGGACACCTGGTGGCAGACCGAGACCGGCGCGGCGATGATCAGCCCACTGCCCGGGGTGACCACCTGCAAACCGGGCTCGGCCATGACCCCGCTGCCCGGCATCTCGGCCAAGATCGTCGACGACGACGGCAACGACCTCAAACCCGCCATCGACGGCGAAGAGCACACCACCGGCTACCTCGTCCTGGACAAGCCGTGGCCGGCCATGCTGCGCGGCATCTGGGGTGACGACGAACGGTTCAAGGACACCTACTGGTCCCGGTTCGCCGAACAGGGCTGGTACTTCGCCGGTGACGGCGCCCGCTACGGCACCGACGGCGAGATCTGGGTACTCGGGCGCATCGACGACGTCATGAACGTCTCCGGGCACCGGATCTCCACCGCCGAGGTCGAATCCGCGCTCGTCGGGCACGCCGGGGTCGCCGAAGCCGCCGTGGTCGGCGCCACCGACGAGCAGACCGGCCAGGGCATCTGCGCCTTCGTCATCCTCAAGAGCCACGCCGCCCAAATGAGCCACGAACAGATGGTCGACGAACTGCGCGCCGAGGTATCCAAGGAGATCTCCCCGATCGCCAAACCCCGTGAGATCCATGTCGTTCCGGAACTGCCCAAGACCCGCAGCGGCAAGATCATGCGCCGCCTGCTGCGCGACGTAGCCGAAGGCCGCGAACTCGGCGACACCTCAACACTGTTGGACCCCAGCGTGTTCGAGGCGATCCGCGCCAGCAAGTAGCGCGGACCGGGCTAGCCGACCGGCACGAATCCCGTGCCGGGCCGGTTCTTGGCGGTGATGTCGGCGAGCACCGAGTTGATCGACATGGTGACCGCGGGCGTGTGCAGAGGCACGTACTTGACCACGCAGGTCGGTAGTTCCTCGGTGAACGCGCCGTGGATCATGCCGACGAGTCGGTTGTCCACGGTGACCGGGGCGCCGGAGTCACCGGGCTGCCCGCACACCTGGTTCAGGATGGTGCCCGGATCCTGTCCGGGACCCCAGGTGACGCCGCAGGAGTATCCGGTGGTGCGGCCGAGCTTGCAGGCGACCTGACCGAACGACGGGTCCGGGGCCAGCCCGTCGATGCGGAACCCCTTGACGGTGTTGACCGGACGCACCCGCTGCGGATCGAATTCGATGACGGCGTAGTCGAGGCTGTCGTTGCCGGCGACCATGACGCCCAGGGTTCCGGCGGACTGCAGCCCCTCGGCGGCGACCACGGCTCCGGGTCCACCGCAGTGCGCCGAGGTGAAGCCGACGAGCTTGCCCTGGGCGTCGTGCCCGATCGCGGTCAGCGTGCAGAAGGCGTGACCGTCGATCACGATCCCTGATCCCCCACCGAGTTCCACCGGTCCGTCCGCCTGCGCTGCCGGAGCGGTCAGCAGGGCCGCACCAACCAGCAGTGAAAACAAGCGCGCAACGTGCTGCCAGCGGTGCCTCAAGATGTCCCCGTTCAGTCGGTTCCGGCCATTCTATGTCGGCTATGACGGACCGCCCGCTGCTGACATGGCAACATAGCCCGCATGAGTAATGGGGACCGCAAGAACGGCGTGCCAGCCACCGTGACGTCGATTCCGCTCGTCGATCCACACGCTCCGAAGGTCGACCCGTCCATCGGCGACCTCGTCAAGGACGCCACCGCGCAGGTCTCGACGCTGGTGCGTGCCGAGGTGGAGTTGGCGAAGGCCGAGATCACCCGCGACGTCAAGAAGGGGCTGACCGGCAGCGTCTTCTTCATCGCGGCGCTGGTGGTGCTGTTCTACTCCACCTTCTTCCTGTTCTTCTTCATCGCCGAACTGCTCGACAGCTGGCTGTGGCGCTGGGCGGCGTTCCTGATCGTGTTCGGCGTGATGGTGCTGACCACGATCGTGTTGGCCCTCTTCGGTTATCTCAAGGTGCGCCGGATCCGCGGTCCGCAGCAGACCATCGAGTCGGTGAAGGAGACCAAGGAGGCGCTGACCCCGGGCCACGACCGGCCGGCGGAGGCACCGCGTCCCGCGCTCACCACCGATCCTTCGGGCTGGTAGCCACCGCGTCATGCACCCCCGTCCCGATCCGTCGGTTGTGCGCATAGACGGACCGTGGCGGCACCTGCAGGTCCACGCGAACGGCATCCGCTTCCATGTGGTGGAAGCCGAGAGCTCGCAGGGCGACCATCACGGCGGCGGCGACCGCCCGCTGGTGATCCTGCTGCACGGCTTCGGGTCCTTCTGGTGGTCGTGGCGCCACCAGCTGAGCGGGTTGAGCGACGCGGCGAGCGCAGCGACGGGGGAGATCAGACCCCGGGTGGTGGCCGTCGACCTGCGCGGCTACGGCGGCAGCGACAAACCCCCGCGCGGCTACGACGGCTGGACGCTGGCCGGTGACACCGCCGGCCTGGTGCGGGCGCTGGGCCACAGTTCGGCGACGCTGGTCGGCCACGCCGACGGCGGCCTGGTCTGCTGGGCCACCGCCCTGCTGCATCCGCGGGCGGTGGACGCCGTCGCGTTGGTCAGCTCACCCCATCCGGTCGCGCTGCGCGATTCGGTGCTCACCGACGCCGCTCAGCGCCGGGCGCTGCTGCCCTGGTTGCTGCGCTACCAGATGCCCATCTGGCCGGAACGCAAACTGATGCGGCACAACGCGATCGAGGTCGAGCGCGTGGTGCGCAACCGGGCCGGGGGCAGCTGGCAGGCCACCGAGGACTTCGCCGCGACGATCCGCCACCTCCGGGAGGCCATCCAGATCCCCGGCGCGGCGCATTCGACGCTGGAGTACCAGCGTTGGGCGGTGCGCAGCCAGTTACGCGCCGAGGGACGCCGATTCATGCAGTCCATGAAACGGCCGCTGACCATCCCGCTGCTGCATCTGCGCGGCGGGAGTGACCCCTACGTGCTTGCCGACCCGGTGCGCCGCACCCGGCCGTTCGCACCGCAGGGCCGGTTCGTATCCGTCGACGGCGCCGGTCATTTCGCACACGAGGAAGCCCCGGGGCGGGTCAACGACGAGCTGACCGGATTCTTCGGCGAGCTCTATCCAGGCTGACCGATGCAGGTGCCGGTGGGCACCGGCGTGGTGTTACCGACCTTGAGCCGCTGTGGCAGCACTTCTTGGGCGGTGAGCACGAACCCGGTGTCCGCGTCGTCGACGGCGGCACCGAACACCACGCCGAGCACCTTGCCATCCTTGTCGACCATCGGGCCGCCGGAATTGCCTTGTTTGACAGTCCCTCTGATGGTGTAGACGGTGCGGTTCACGGTCGTGGAGTTGTAGATGTCGGGGCCGTTGAGCTCGATCGTCTCGCGCACCCGGGCCGGCGTCGCGGTGAAATCCCCGCCGCCCGGGTAGCCCATCACGATGGCGTCGGTGGTCGGCTTGGCCTCGTAGTCGTCGAAGAGCAACGGCACCGACGGCAGGTCCGGGACGGCCAGGATGGAGATGTCCTGGTTCGGGTCATAGGACACGACGCTGGCCTCGTAGGACTCGCCGTTGACCTCGACGGTGACGGTCTCCGCCCCGGCCACCACGTGCGCGTTGGACATCACCCGGTTCGGCGCGATGACGAAACCGCTGCCCTCCAGCACCTTCTGGCAACTCGGCGCGACCCCGCGGATCTTCACCACGCTGCCGCGGGTCGCCTCCACGACCGGTGACGCCGCCAGCGTCGCATCGGGCGCGTCCACCGCGACGACCGGGGTGCGGCTGAAGGGCTCCAGCACGGCGGGCAGACCGGAGGTGTCCAGCAGATTCGCCAGTCGCGTCGGGACCTTCTTCAGCCATTCCGGTGCGAGCGCGTCGACCTCGCTGAGCACCTTGGAACCACGGACCGCCCCGGCCAGCGTCGGCTGACTGGTCAGCGGGGTCGCCAGCAGCCAGGCCGCCACCAGCACCGTGACCAGTTGCAGCGCCGAACCGATGAGCGAGTCGACCGCCCGCAGAACGGGATTACGGATGGCGCTGCGCACCGCGCGGCCCAGCACGACACCGGCGATCTCGCCGATCACCACCAGGGCCAGGATGAGGAACAGGGTCGCGAACAGTTTGGTGCGGGGGCCGTCGATGCCGCCGACCACGTGCGGGGCCAGCAGCACACCGGCCACCGCGCCGAGCACCACGCCGACGAAGGACAGCAGCGAGCCGAGCGCACCCGAGCGCCATCCGGAAACCGCGGCCACGAAGGCGACGGCGAGAATGGCGAGGTCGAGCCACTGGGACGATGTCATTGTTGGGCCTCACCGTACTGGCTGGCGCCACCAACCAGCGCCATTGCCTCGTTCAACTCGCGCACGTCGTCGGTGTCCCAGGGCTGCGCCCACCCGGCGACGTCCAGCATCGCCGAGATCACCTGCCCGGTGAACCCCCACACCAGCATCTGGTTGAGCAGGAACGCCGGGCCGGCGAACCGGCTGGTGTTGGCCTCGCGGTACACCATCAACCGGTTCTCCGGATTGATGAAGGCGCGCAGCGGAACCCGCGCGACGATCGCCGCCTCGGCCGGATCGACCACCCGGACGGGGCCGGGATCCGGCGAGTAGGCCAGCACCGGCACCACATGAAAACCGGTCGGCGGGATGAACATCCGGTCCAGCACCGCCAGCGGGACCAGCCGGTCGGTGTCGACGCCGGTCTCCTCACGGGCCTCGCGCAGCGCGGTGGACACCGGGCCGTCATCCTCCGGGTCCGACACCCCGCCCGGGAACGCCGCCTGACCCGAATGATTTCGCAATGTGGAGGCACGCACCGTGACCAGCAGATCGGTCGCCGGCGGCGGCCCGCCCGCGGGTCCGTCGACCGGGCCGGAGAACAGCACCAGCACCGCGGCGTCGCGTTTGGTGCCCGCGCGGGTGGCCGATTCGTTGGCGGCGCTGATCGAAGCCAGAACATCGGCCGGCACCCGGCGGCGGTAGGCGTCGGGCACCGAGGCCACATTGTCGACCAGGGGCCGCAACCAGTCAGGCGCAGCCAGAGGGGTGAGGTCAGCCAACCGGCACTCCTATCGAAGAATTCACCGCCGCGGCGATCTCATCGGCGTCGGTGAACGGTCGCGGCAGGATTTCGGCCACGCTACCGTCCGACGCCAGAACCACCGTTGCAGGCATCACGTTCGGAACCTTGAGCGCGGCCGCGACCAGGCGGCGCCCGTCCTGCAGGGTCGGCAACCGCACCCCCAGCTCGGCGAGTCTGAGCAGACCCGCCGTTTCGTTCTCGTCCTGGTGCACGGTCAGCACGGTGACCCGATCGCCCATCCGCCGCTGGTACTCGGCCAGTGCCGGCAGTTCATCCGCGCACGGTCCACACCAGTAGGCCCACAGGTTGAGCACCACGGGCCGGCCGGCCAGCGCCGGAGCGAGATCCACCATGGTGCCGTCCCCCGCGCATTCCAGACTGATCCCGCGCAGCGAGGTCGGACCGGGCGCGGTGCCGCCGGCCGGGCACGGTGCCAGGTCGGCGCGGGCACGGGGCTCGGCCAGAGCCTCCGGGGTGTCGGCGTCCCGGTGGTCGCGGGCGGCCGGGGATCCCGGATCGACCGATTGCGGGGACCCGGTGTCGAGCTCGCGCAGGAGTGCGTAGCCGAGCGCCACCAGGATGATCAGTACTGCCGCGGTCCAGCGGGCCGAACGGCTCACAGCCCGGCCAGCGCCAGCAGATGCTCGGTCTCCGGACCTTTCACCAGTGCTGCGGCGGTCAACTTGTCGGTGGGACCCATACCGAAAGACGGGCAGTCCTTGGCCAGCACACACACCCCGCAGGCCGGGCGGCGGGCGTGGCAGACGCGGCGGCCGTGAAAGATCACGCGATGACTCAACAGGGTCCACTCGCGGCGTTCGATGAGCTCGCCGACGATGTGCTCGACCTTCACCGGATCCTCTTCGTCGGTCCAGCGCCAGCGCCGGACCAGCCTGCCGAAGTGGGTGTCGACGGTGATGCCGGGGATACCGAACGCGTTACCCAGCACCACGTTGGCGGTCTTGCGACCGATCCCGGGCAACGTCACCAGGTCCTCCAGATTCGCGGGCACCTCGCCGTCGAACCGGGCCTCCAGCTGCTGGCCGAGGTTGATCAGCGAGTTGGCCTTGTTCCGGTAGAAGCCGGTGGGCCGGATCAGCTCTTCGAGCTCGGTGCGGTCGGCCTGCGCGTAGGCCAGCGCGGTGGGGTACTTGCGGAACAGCGCCGGGGTGGTCAGGTTGACCCGCTTGTCGGTGCATTGGGCCGACAGGATGGTCGCCACCGTCAGCTCCAGCGGGGTGGTGAAATCGAGCTCGCAGTAGACGTGCGGGAAGGCCACCGCCAGGGTGCGATTCATCCGCCGGGCACGCCGAACCAGCCCCAGCCTGGTCTCGGTCCTCTCGCTCACCCGAATCAGCGTACTGAAATGCCTGAGCAGCGCTGGTGCCGACCGGTGGCAAAACGTGATCCTGTTGAGACCTTGCCCGTGTTTACTCTCCCGTGTGTCTTGGTTGCTGGTCGCATTCATCCCAGGGTTGCTGATGTTGGCGACCTTCGGGCTCGAGCGCCTGGAAGCCGGTCTGGAGCGGGAGGACACGAAGACCCTGCGCCGGAACATCGGGACCGATTTACTGGAACGCAGACGTCCGGCTCCCCGCGATCCACACGAGTTCGCCGGCCTGCCGACGCGGCCGGCGGCGTCGGTGGGGAGCAATCCGCAATTTCCGGCGACTCGCCAACCCAATCGTGTGTAGCGTTGGCTCGTCGCGAAAGGCTTCTGCCCGCCGCGTCGGCGGGGCCAACCTCTAGAATGATTCCGCTAACCAGCTGTGCTGTTGGCCACGACATGTCAAAACGAGCGTGTCATATCACCGAAGAGCTTAAAGAGGGGCAACGTGGACGAGATCCTGGCCAGGGCCGGAATCTTCCAAGGGGTAGAACCCACCGCGGTCGCTGCGCTGACCAAACAGCTGCAGCCGGTCGATTTTCCGCGCGGACACACGGTGTTCGCCGAGGGTGAGCCCGGTGACCGGCTCTACATCATCACATCCGGCAAGGTGAAGATCGGCCGACGCTCCCCCGACGGCCGGGAGAACCTGCTGACCATCATGGGGCCGTCGGACATGTTCGGCGAACTGTCGATCTTCGACCCCGGCCCGCGGACGTCGAGCGCCACCACCATCACCGAGGTGCGCGCCGTCTCGATGGACCGTGAGGCGCTGCGCGCGTGGATCGCCGATCGCCCGGAGATCGCCGAGCAGTTGCTGCGCGTGCTGGCGCGTCGTCTGCGCCGCACCAACAACAACCTGGCCGACCTGATCTTCACCGACGTGCCCGGCCGGGTGGCCAAGCAGCTGCTGCAGCTGGCCCAGCGCTTCGGCACCCAGGAGGGCGGCGCGCTGCGCGTCACCCACGACCTCACGCAGGAAGAGATCGCCCAGCTGGTCGGCGCCTCGCGTGAGACCGTGAACAAGGCGCTGGCCGACTTCGCGCACCGCGGTTGGATCCGGCTGGAGGGCAAGAGCGTCCTGATCAGCGACAGCGAGCGCCTGGCCCGCCGAGCGAGGTAGCGAGCGAGCATCCAGCTCCGAGCGAGGTAGCGAGCGAGCATCCAGCTCCGAGCGAGGTAGCGAGCGAGCATCCGGCAGGGTGCCGCGCCACCTACTGTCTGAGGTAGTCGAGCTGGGCCTGGGTGGACTTCTCCGCCGCAGGCCACAGCTTCTTGTCCACATCGGTGTAGACGTGTTCGACGACCTGTCGCGCGGTCGCGTCCTCACCGAGGACCCGAAGGGCCGCGCGCACCTGATTCAGTCGTGCCTCGCGGTGCGCCAGATACTTCGCCGCGACCTCCGAGAGATCCTCCAGATCCGGCCCGTGCCCGGGCAGCACCGTGCGCCGGCCCAGTCCCTGTAGCCGGCGCAGCGAGTCCAGGTAGGCCACCAGGCTGCCGTCCTCGTCGTCGATGACGGTGGTACCGCGGCCCAGCACGGTATCGGCGGTCAGCACCGCGTCATCGAGCACGAACGACAGCGAGTCTGCGGTGTGTCCCGGGGTCGCCATCACGGTGATGCGCAGTCCCGCCGCGTCGATCACCTCGCCGTCGGAGAGCGGCCCGCCCATACCGCGCAGGAACCCGCTGCCCACCGCGCGCACCACCGCGCCGGTGCGTTCCACCAGCTTGTCGATGCCATCGGTGTGGTCGCCGTGTTTGTGGCTGATCAGCACCAGCGGAATCCGGCCCAACGCGGCGATCCGGTCGATGTGTTCGGCATCGTCGGGGCCGGGGTCGACGATCACCATCTCGTCGCTACCCGGTCCGCGCAGCACCCAGGTGTTGGTGCCGTCCAACGTCATCATCCCGGGGTTGTCGCACAGCAGGACCGAGACCGTCGCCGTGTCTGTTTCCACGACGGGTCTCAGCACGCCGTACGCGGGATGGGTCATCCGATCACCCGATCTCGACGATCGCTTCCACCTCGACCGGAGCGTTGCGCGGCAGCTCGGACACCCCGACCGCCGACCGGGCGTGCGCGCCCTGCTCGCCGAACACCTCGCCGAACAGTTCGGAGGCCCCGTTGATGACGCCGGGTTGCCCGTCGAAGCCGGGGGCCGAGGCCACGAAGCCGACGACCTTGACCACCTTCACCACGGCGTCAACGCCGACCAGGGCGTGCACGGCGGCCAGCGCGTTGAGCGCGCACTGGCGGGCCAGTTCCTTGGCCTGCTCGGCGGTCACCTCGGCGCCGACCTTGCCGGTCGCCAGCAGCTCGCCGCCGGCGATCGGCAACTGTCCCGCGGTGTAGACCAGGTTGCCGGTGCGCACCGCCGGCACGTAGGCCGCCAGCGGCGCCACCACGTCGGGCAGCTCGATGCCCAGTTCGGCGAGCCGGGCGGACCAGTTCTGGGTCACTGCTTGGGCTTCTTCAGGTAGGCGACGTGCTGCTCACCGGTGGGGCCCGGCAGCACCGAAACCAGCTCCCAGCCGTCCGAACCCCATTGATCCAGGATCTGCTTGGTGGCATGCGTCAGCAACGGAACGGTGGCGTACTCCCAGCGGCTCACTTCACTCATGGGGGCGAGCTTATCCGCCGACGGCGCCCGCATGGTTAGCATGCAGGCGTGGAACACGAATCCAACGACCGCAAGCCGGTCGGCTGGCCATCCCGCCTGACCAAGGCACGGCTGCATTTCGTCACCGGTAAGGGTGGCACCGGAAAGTCGACGGTCGCGGCCGCCCTGGCGCTGACGCTGGCTGCCGGCGGACGCAAGGTGCTGCTGGTCGAGGTCGAGGGCCGCCAGGGCATCGCCCAGCTCTTCGACGTCCCGCCGCTGCCCTACAAAGAGGTCAAGATCGCGACCGCCGACGGCGGGGGCCAGGTCAACGCGCTGGCCATCGACACCGAGGCGGCGTTCCTGGAATACCTCGACATGTTCTACAACCTCGGCATCGCCGGGCGCGCCATGCGCCGCATCGGCGCGGTCGAGTTCGCCACCACGATCGCGCCGGGTCTGCGGGATGTCCTGCTCACCGGCAAGATCAAGGAGATCGTGGTGCGCTCGGACAAGCAGTCCAAGGCGGGCAAGGACGGCCAGATCGCCTACGACGCGATCGTCGTCGATGCCCCGCCGACGGGGCGGATCTCCCGCTTCCTCGATGTCACCAAGGCGGTGTCCGAGCTGGCCAAGGGCGGCCCGGTGCACTCGCAGGCCGACGGCGTCGTCAAGATCCTGCACTCGGATCTGACCGCCATCCACCTGGTCACCCTGCTGGAGGCGCTGCCGGTGCAGGAGACCATCGAGGCGATCAACGAACTGCGCGACCTCGGCCTGCCCATCGGCAGTGTCATCGTCAACCGCAACATCCCGACCTATCTACCGTCGGCGGACCTGGCCAAGGCCGCCGAGGGTGACATCGACGCCGACGCCGTCCGGGCCGACCTGGAGTCGGTCGGGATCACGTTGTCCGACAGCGATTTCGCCGGGCTGCTCACCGAGTCCATCCAGCACGCCACCCGGATCGCGGCGCGCACCGAAAGTGCGGAACTGCTCGAGGATCTCGAAGTGGCCCGCCTGGAGCTGCCCGCCATCGCCGACGGCGTCGACCTCGGCAGCCTGTACGAACTCGCCGAAGCACTTGCCGCCCAAGGAGTGAGGTAACCCGTCATGAGCACCACTCCTGCCGCCCTGGACCTGGGCGCCATCCTGTCCGACACCTCCAACCGGGTGATCGTGTGTTGCGGGGCCGGCGGTGTCGGCAAGACGACCACCGCTGCGGCGATGGCGTTGCGCGCCGCCGAGATCGGCCGCACCGTCGTGGTCCTGACCATCGACCCGGCCAAGCGGCTGGCCCAAGCGCTGGGCATCGAGAGCCTGGGCAACAACCCGCAGCGGGTCCCGTTGGCCCCCGAGGTCACCGGTGAGTTGCACGCCATGATGCTCGACATGCGCCGCACCTTCGACGAGATGGTGCTGCAGTACTCCGGGCCCGGGGTCGCCGAATCGATTCTGGAGAACCAGTTTTACCAAACCGTGGCGACCTCGCTGGCCGGCACGCAGGAGTACATGGCCATGGAGAAGCTCGGCCAGTTGTTGGCCGAGGACAAGTGGGATCTGGTGGTGGTGGACACCCCGCCGTCACGCAACGCCCTGGACTTCCTGGACGCCCCGAAGCGGCTGGGCAGCTTCATGGACAGCCGGTTGTGGCGCATGCTGCTCGCACCCGGGCGGGGCATCGGCCGCATCGTGACCGGCGCCGTCGGACTGGCCATGAAGGCCATGTCCACCGTACTGGGCTCCCAGATGCTCTCTGACGCAGCGGGTTTCGTTCAGTCTCTGGATGCGACGTTCGGCGGTTTCCGGGAGAAGGCGGATCGCACGTACGAACTGCTCAAGCGCAAGGGCACCCAGTTCGTGGTGGTATCGGCCGCCGAACCCGATGCGCTGCGGGAGGCTTCGTTCTTCGTCGACCGGTTGTCGAGCGAGAGGATGCCGCTGGCCGGCCTGATCCTCAACCGCACGCATCCGACGCTGAGCCACCTGGCCGGCGAGATGGCCGAGGAGGCCGCCGACGCCCTGGACGCCGCCAAGGGGCCGGGCGGGTTGACCTCGGCGGTGCTGCGGATCCACGCGGCTCGGGCGGCGACGGCCAAACGCGAGATTCGACTGCTGTCCCGGTTCACCGGCGCCAACCCGCACGTGGCGATCGTCGGCGTGCCGTCGCTCCCGTTCGACGTGTCGGACCTGGAAGCGCTGCGCGCGATCGGAGATCAGCTCACCGGGGCGGGTGCCGCCTAGGCGGATCTAGACGGCGCTGCGGTGCTTGCGCTGGGCGGCGAAGAACTCCGCCCAGGACACCACCTCGGGGTGCTGCTTGAGCAGGGCGCGGCGCTGACGTTCGGTCATCCCGCCCCAGACACCGAATTCCACCCGGTTGTCCAGCGCGTCGGCACCGCATTCGGCGATGACGGGGCAGTGCCGGCAGATTACGGCCGCCTTGCGTTGGGCGGCACCGCGCACGAACAGTTCATCGGGGTCGGCCTGGCGGCAGCGAGCCTGCGAAACCCACGCGATCCGGGCTTCCGCCTCGGCGCCCGGAACGACAGAGTGGTGTTGGGCGCCTACACCGATCTTGTGCGTGGCGGATGTTGTAACTGACACCAGCAATCCCTTCGTCCGGACTACATACCATGCAGATGTTATCTGCGCCACATTGCGTCAAGAGTGTTACCTGAATCGCATTGTCTGTCCAAGCTAGGTGGTCACTGGCCTTTTACGCAACAGTCAGATCACGATTTTTTGGGACGGCCGTGCCGTCGGCCCCCCAAATCCGGCATTCGCACCGCTCGCAGGCCCCCGATTGGACCCGCTGGCTACTCTGTAACTCATGCCTGAGCAGCCCTCGACGCCCCCGCCGGTCGCGGTGACGGTCATCAAACTGATGTGGTGCTGCCTGTTGGCCGCGGTCATCGCCGCCGCGCTGATGTTCCCCGTCGTCGGCGGGATCGGCCTGATGTCGAACCGGGCCTCCGATGTGGTGGCCAACGGATCGGCCCAACTCGTCGAGGGGGACATCCCCGCGGTCTCGACGATGACCGATGTGCGCGGCAACCCGATCGCCTGGCTCTACAGCCAGCGCCGGTTCGAGGTACCCATCGATCAGATCGCCAACACCATGAAGCTGGCGATCGTCTCCATCGAGGACAAGCGGTTCGCCGAGCACAACGGGGTGGACGTGCAGGGCACCCTGACCGGCCTGTCCGGTTACCTGTCCGGCAAGACCGACACCCGCGGCGGGTCCACCATCGAGCAGCAGTACGTGAAGAACTACCAGCTGCTGGTGGTCGCCCAGACCGACGCCGAGAAGCGCGCGGCCATCGAGACCACCCCGGCCCGCAAGCTGCGCGAGATCCGGATGGCGCTGACGTTGGACAAGACGCTGACCAAGCCGGAGATCCTGACCCGCTACCTGAACCTGGTGTCCTTCGGCAACGGCGCGTTCGGCGTCCAGGATGCCGCCCAGACCTATTTCGGCGTCAACGCCTCCGAATTGAACTGGCAGCAGGCCGCATTGCTGGCCGGCATGGTCCAGTCGACCAGCGTGCTGAACCCCTACACCAATCCCGAAGGGGCGCTGGCCCGGCGGAACCTGGTGCTGGACACCATGATCGAGAACGTGCCGCAGGAGGCCGAGGCACTGCGGGCGGCCAAGCAGGAACCGCTGGGCGTGCTGCCCCAGCCCAACGAGCTGCCGCGCGGCTGCATCGCGGCCGGGGACCGCGCCTTCTTCTGTGACTATGCGCTGGAGTACCTGGCCCGGGCCGGGATCAGCAAGGACCAGATCGCCAAGGGCGGGTACCTGATCCGCACCACCCTGGATCCCGATGTGCAGGCCAACGTGAAGTCGGCCATCAACCAGTACGCACCCAGCGACGTCACCGGCGTCGCCAGCGTGATGAGTGTGATCCGGCCCGGTAAGGACGCCCATCCGGTGGTCGCCATGGCCAGTAACCGCACCTACGGCCTGAACACCGACGCCGGCGAGACCATGCAGCCGCAGCCCTTCTCGCTGGCCGGGAACGGCGCGGGATCGGTGTTCAAGATCTTCACCGTCGCCGCGGCCATGGAGATGGGCATGGGTATCGACACCCAGCTGCCCGTGCCGCCGGCGTTCCAGGCCAAGGGCCTGGGCAGCAGCAGTTCGCCGGGCTGCCCGGCGGCCACCTGGTGCGTGCGCAACGCCGGCAGCTACCGGGCTTCGATGAACGTCACCGATGCGCTGGCCACCTCCCCCAACACCGCCTTCGCCAAACTGATCTCCCAGGTCGGGGTGCCCAAGGCCGTCGACATGGCGGTCCGGCTCGGCCTGCGGTCCTACGCGCTGCCCGGCACCGCCCGTGACTACGACCCGAACAGCACCGAGAGCCTGGCCGACTTCGTGAAGCGCCAGAACATCGGGTCGTTCACCCTGGGCCCCATCGAGGTCAACGGCCTGGAGCTGTCCAATGTCGCCGCGACCCTCGCCTCCGGCGGGACCTGGTGCCCGCCCAACCCGATCGACAAGGTGTACGACCGGCACGGCACCGAGGTCGCGGTGACCACCGAGACCTGCGAACAGGTGGTGCCCGAAGGGCTGGCCAACACGCTGGCCAACGCGTTGGGCAAGGACGACACCGGCGCCGGGACCGCGGCCGGGGCGGCCGGCTCGGTGGGCTGGAATCTGCCGATGTCCGGCAAGACGGGCACCACCGAATCGAACCGGTCTTCGGCGTTCCTCGGATTCACCAACGCGTTCGCCGCGTCCAACTACATCTACGACGACTCCACCACGCCGAGTGAGCTGTGCTCTTTCCCGTTGCGCCAGTGTGGATCCGGAAACCTGTTCGGCGGCAACGAGCCGGCCCGCACCTGGTTCACCGCGATGAAGCCGATCACCCCGGAGAACGTGGTGCTGCCGCCGACCGATCCGCGCTACGTGGAGGGCGGCCCGGGCTCCCGGGTGCCCAGTGTGGGCGGTATGAATCTGGACCTGGCGCGCCAACGGCTCAAGGAGGCCGGATTCCAGGTGGCCGACCAGCCGTCCTCGGTCAACAGCACGTCCCCGGCCGGTTCGGTGGTGGGCACCTCGCCGTCCGGGCAGACCATCCCCGGGTCGATCATCACCATCCTGACCAGTAACGGCATCGCTCCCGCGCCCCCGCCGCCACCGGTGGGTCTGCCGATCCCGGGGCTGCCGGCCCCGGTCGGGGAGACGGTCATCCAGATCCCCGGCCTGCCGCCGATCACGGTGCCCGTCCTCGGGCCGCCACCGCCTCCACCGCCGCCCCCACCGGTGCCGTGATCGGGCAGTAAACTGCTGACATGTCGCACGTGAGGAACACCGCTGCGATCGCCGCTGGCACCCTTGCCGCGGGGATCGGCTACGCGTCGCTCATCGAGCGCAATGCGTTTGCGCTTCGGGAAGTGACGATGCCGGTACTGACACCGGGCTCCACCCCGCTGCGGGTGTTGCACCTGTCGGACCTGCACATGCTGCCGCGTCAGCGACGCAAGCAGGCGTGGTTGCGGGAGCTGGCGTCGTTGCAGCCCGATTTCGTGGTCAACACCGGGGACAACCTGTCGCATCAGAAGGCGGTGCCCGCCGTGGTGCAGGCGCTCGGCGACCTGCTGTCGGTACCCGGTGTGTTCGTCTTCGGCAGCAATGACTACTTCGCGCCGCGGCCGAAGAACCCGGCGAACTATCTGTTCAACAAGAAGCGCCGGATCCACGGCGACCCGCTGCCCTGGCAGGATCTGCGTGCGGCGTTCACCGAGCGCGGTTGGCTGGACATGACGCACATCCGCCGCGAGTTCGATGTGGCCGGGCTGCGGATCGCCGCCGCCGGGGTGGACGACCCGCACCTCAAGCGGGACCGCTACGAGACGATCGCCGGCCCGGCCAGTCCGACCGCGAACCTGACCCTGGGTGTCACGCACTCCCCCGAACCGTGGGTCCTGGACCGCTTCGCCGCCGACGGCTATCAGCTGGTGATGGCCGGCCATACCCACGGCGGCCAGCTGTGCCTGCCGTTCTACGGCGCCATCGCGACCAACTGCGAGCTGGACCGCTCGCGGGCCAAGGGCCCGTCGCAGTGGGGTGCGAACATGAAGCTGCACGTGTCGGCGGGCATCGGCACCTCGCCGTACGCGCCGGTGCGGTTCTGCTGCCGTCCGGAGGCCACCCTGCTCACCCTGGTGGCCAGCCCCACCGGGGGCCCGGCGGTGGGTACCCACGTCGGACAGGCACATCCGACCGTATCGGCACGGTGAGCGCCGGAGGCGACATCGCCTGTGGCGGGCCTCGGGACTGGGTGGACAACGCCGTCCGGTTGATCGAGGCCGATGCCCGGCGCAGCGCCGACACCCATCTGCTGCGCTACCCGCTGCCGTCGGCGTGGGCCGCCCGCCACGATGTGGCGCTGTATCTCAAGGACGAGACCACCCACGTCACCGGCAGCCTGAAGCACCGGTTGGCGCGTTCGCTGTTCCTCTACGGCCTGTGCAACGGCTGGATCGGTGAGGGCACCACGGTCATCGAGGCGTCCTCGGGATCCACCGCGGTATCCGAGGCGTACTTCGCCGCGCTGCTGGGGCTGCCATTCATCGCCGTGATGCCCCGCTCGACCAGTGCAGCCAAAATCGCGCTGATCGAATCACAGGGTGGCCGTTGCCATTTCGTCTCTTCGTCCGGCGAGGTGTACGAGGAGGCCGAGCGGCTGGCGGCGGAGACCGGCGGGCATTACCTGGATCAGTTCACCAACGCCGAACGGGCCACCGACTGGCGCGGGAACAACAACATCGCCGAATCGATCTTCGAGCAGATGTGCGAGGAGGCCCACCCGGTGCCGGACTGGGTCGTGGTGGGAGCGGGCACCGGCGGCACCAGCGCCACCATCGGCCGCTATCTGCGCTACCGCCGGTACCCGACCCGGTTGTGTGTGGTGGACCCGGAGAATTCGGCGTTCTACCCGTCCTACGCGCTCGGTGACCCCCATTTCGAGACGGGCGCGTCCTCACGCATCGAGGGGATCGGCCGACCGCGGGTGGAGCCGTCGTTCCAGCCCGGTGTGGTGGACCGGATGATCGCGGTGCCCGACGCCGGATCGGTGGCCGCGGCCCAGCACGTCAGCCGGGTCCTCGGCCGCCGGGTCGGCCCGTCGACGGGCACCAACGTATGGGGTGCGTTCAAGCTGCTGGCCGAGATGATCGCCCAGCGGCGCAGCGGATCGGTGGTCACCCTGCTGGCCGACAGTGGCGATCGTTACACCGACACCTATTTCGACGCCGCGTGGCTGACCAGCCAGGGGCTCGATCCCTCCGAACCCGCCGAGACGCTGCGCAGGTTCGAATCCTCGGGACTCTGGGCCTGATCCTCGCGCCGGCCGCTCAGATACAGCCACAGCGCCGCCAGCACGAAGAAACCGATGTAGATCGACGCTCCCAACACGGTCATGGCGGTCTCTTCTCGCAGTCGCGGACCGCTCCCCCGAGCGGCACCTGTGCCCTCTACAACACCATCGGGGTCCGACAATCTTCCCGGTCGGGAGCCGTTTGGATTTCCGGCCACCCAGTGCGATACGCTGTCGTGGCTTCACTCGGGGTGTGGCGCAGCTTGGTAGCGTGCTTCGTTCGGGACGAAGAGGTCGTGGGTTCAAATCCCGCCACCCCGACTCGTGTGATCGCAGGTAAGAGGCCCTGACCGGGAAATCCGGTCGGGGCCTCTTGCGTACCGGCTGTTTCCATCGGGTCGGCCATGAACGTGCAGAGTGGGGCGCGGTTGGGGACCGTTTCCGCGGCCGATAGGGCCGGTAGACCCTATTCGCCCTGCTGGCCGCGGTGCAACGTATTGGCTTATGACGTCCAGTGATTGGATCGGCTGGACTGCAGTAGCGGTCGGTGGGTGCGCTGTGGTGTCAGCCTTCGCGTTCACTACGACTCAGGTCGGGCAGGGACTCGCCTTCGGTTTCGGCGCCTTCATCGTCTTCTTCGGAGCACTGTCCGTCCTCGCCCACGATCGGGCCCCCGATCACTGGGGTCTGGCGGTCGTCGGCCTGGCGATGTTCACCGTTCCGTTCATCGGCAACGGCTTCAGCTATGACCGGTGGTCGTCCTGGACGTGCTGGTTGGCGGGTGGCCTGGCAGTGATCCTCGGCGGCTTCGCCTGGATGCATGACCGGACGACGACCGAGTACGGCATCTCCGATGTGGGAGACAGCCAACGGCTGCGGCACCCGTGGAGCTACTGGATCGGGCGGCTGGCGTTGATCGTCGGCCTCGCCGCCGTGCTTCTGAGCATCGGGCTGCCCGCCACGGCCGCCCCGAGGGCGGTCACCATCGGCCTGGGCGCGATGATCGCCGTGGTCGCCGTCTGGTCGCTACTGGCCTCCGAGCCCACCCACAATTTCCTGACGCTCGCCATCGTGGGATTCGCATTGTTCTTGTCGCCCTGGGTGGCGGCGTTCAGCGGGGACGGCATCGCATGGACGGGCTGGGTGGCCGGCGGCCTCGCCACCGCGCTGGGGGTGGCGGGCTACGTGCGAGGTGAGCGCGGAGACTTCGCCACCGCCGTCCGCGACGATTCGACCGAGCGGTACCGCAGGCGATACCGCTGACGCTGTTCGGAGAAAGACCATGCCGCGGCCTCCCGGACAGGCCCAACCAAGCGGTTGGTACGGTCCGGGGATGACCACCAAGAGCTGGATCGCCGGCCTGCTCGATTTCGACCGGGACGGTGACGTGTTCATCGCGCCGCAGTGGAGCGCCCCGGGCTCCCGGCTGTTCGGCGGGCTGATCGCCGCGCAGGCACTCGGTGCGGCGGGCGCCACGGTCGGCCCGGACAAGTTGCCGCAGTCCCTGCACGCCTATTTCGTGCGCGGCGGCCGGTACGGGGTGGACGTCGAGTTGGAGGTCGAACGCACCCGCGACGGCCGGTCCTTCGACACCCGCCGGGTCACCGCACGCCAGCAGGGCAAGGTCATCCTGGAGATGATCACCTCGTTCCAGGTGGCCGAAGAAGGCCCGGACTGGCACCCACCGCGGCCCCCGTCCCTGGCCTTCGACGCCGCCATCCCCAAGGACCCGGCCCTGGAATCAGCCGAACGCTTCGAACTGCGGGCCGACCCCGCCGACGAGTCGCCGTGGGCGGTCCCGCCGTATTGGGTGCGCACCCGGGACGTCATCGAGGACGACCCGCTCATCCGGGCCTGCACGCTCACCTACATCTCCGACATCGGCCCGGTCCCAGCGGCCCGGCCGCCGGGCACCCCGGCCAACGACGAGGTCGGGTTCGCCGCCAGCTTGGATCACTCGGTGTGGTTCCACCGGCCGTTCGCGCCCGATCAATGGCACCGCTACGAGGTCGACTCGCTGGGCAACAGTCACTCCCGCGGGCTGGTCGTGGGCGGGCTCTACGACCGGACGGGCTCGCTGATCGCCAGCACCAGCCAGCAGGCGCTCTGGCGGCTGTGACCTTCTAGCGGCGACCTACAGGCGGGCCTTCACCGCCGCGGACAGCCGGGCACCGTCGGCCTTGCCGGCCGCGATGGCGGTGGCCGCCTTCATCACCTGCCCCATCTGCCGGACACCGGGACGCTCGCCGAGTTCCTCGGCGACCTGAGCCAGGGCGGTGTCGACCACGTCCGCCAGTTCGGCGTCGGTCAGCGGGGTGGGCAGATACTCGTCGATGACCCGCGCCTCGGCGTGCTCGTTGGCCGCGAGTTCGCCGCGGCCGTTCTGGGTGTAGATCTCAGCCGCCTCGCCGCGTTTCTTCGCCTCGCGGGCCAGCACCTTGAGGACGTCCTCATCGGACAGCTCGCGGGCCTGTTTCCCCGAAACCTCTTCGGCCTGGACCGACGCCAACAACATGCGCAGTGTCGCGGTGCGCAGCTTGTCCTGCGCCTTCATCGCCGCCGTCAGATCGGCACGCAACCTGTCCTTCAATTCCGACATGGCTGTGACGCTACGCCAGTGACAGGATGGAGCCATGAGTGCTGACGCCGGCGGGTACTACTACCCGTACGCAGCACCCGGCATCATCCCGTTGCGCCCGCTCAACCTGTCGGAGATCTTCAACGGCGCGTTCGCCTACATCCGGGCCAACCCGAAGACCACGCTCGGGGTGTCGACCATCGTGGTGGTCGTCGCGCAATTGCTCGCCGTGGCGCTGCAGTTCGGCCCGCTGGCCACCGGCGGGGCCCTGGCCCCGCCCGATCTGACCGGCCCCGATCCCGACGTCACCGTCCTGATGGGCTCCCTCACCGGGGCGATGGCCGGGGCGGTCGCCGTCTGGTTGTCCTCGATCGTGCTCAGTGGCCTGCTCACCGTCATCGTGGGCCGCGCCGTGTTCGGTTCCGCCATCACCATCGGCGAGGCCTGGCAACGGGTCCGCGGGCGACTGCTCGCGCTGCTGGCCTATGCCGCGCTGGAGACCCTCGGCGCGGCACTGGTGGTGGCCGCGGTCGCCGGGGTCATCACGATGGTCGCCTTCGTGCTCAACGGCTGGGCCGCGTTCGCGGTCGGGGTGCCGTTGGTGTTCGCCGCGATCGTGGCGCTGGTCTTCCTGTTCACCAAGCTCAGCTTCGCACCCACCCTGATCGTGCTGGAGCGGTTACCGGTGGTGGCCGCGATCGAACGCTCCTTCGCCCTGGTCCGCAGGGATTTCTGGCGGGTGTTCGGCATCCGGGTGCTGGCGATGTTGGTTGCGGCGCTGATCTCCACGGCGGTGGGGATGCCGTTCAGCATCGGCTCGCAGGTGCTGATCCTGATGGGTGACTCGGCCGGGGCAGCGCTCGCCGGGATGGCGTTGGCCGCCGTCGGTGCGGCGATCGGTCAGATCATGACCGCACCGTTCACGGCCGGGGTGGTGGTGCTGCTCTACACCGACCGCAGGATCCGCGCGGAGGCCTTCGATCTGGTCCTGCACACCGGCGCCGGCGGCGGGCCGGCCGAGTCCACCGACGACCTCTGGCTGACCCGCCGGCCCTGACGTGACCGGACTGAACATCGACGGCGACGCCGCGCACGACGCTGCCCAGCGTGAGCTCAGCAAGCCCATCTACCCCCGGCCGTCGCTGACCGATCAGGTCTCGGCCTGGCTGGACCGCGCGCTCTACCGGATCTTCACCGACGGTTCCTGGCTGCCCGGCGACTGGATCACCGCCGCGTTGCTCGGGACGGTCCTGATCGCGGCGATCATCGCGGTGATCCGGGTGGCCAGACGCACCATGCGCACCGACCGGCAGTCCACCGGCACCCTGTTCGCCGGCCACGAGCTGAATGCCGACCAACACCGTGTCGAAGCTGAAGCGTATGCCGCACAGGGTGATTGGACACTGGCCATCAGGCACCGGTTGCGTGCGGTGGCCCGAGGGCTTGAGGAGTCCGGCACGTTGGATCCGGTGCCCGGGCGGACCGCGACCGAACTGGCCCGTGACGCCGGTGTCGCGCTGCCCGAACTGCGCGCCGAGTTCCACCGGGCCGCGGAGACGTTCAACGGGGTCGCCTACGGCGCGCAGGTCGGCACCGAATCCGGGTACCGCCAGATCGCCGAATTGGATCGCAGCCTGCTCCGGGCGGCGGCCGGATGACCGGCCGTCGCTGGATCGTGGTGGCACTCCTGGCGATCGTCGCGGTCTCCGTCCTCAGCGCCTATCTGACCGCGCCCCGGACGGGCGGTCTGATGGAGGCCGATTCGACCTCGCCGGACGGGGCGCACGCCCTGGTCACCCTGTTGCGGGAGCACGGGGTGGAGGTGGTGGTCGCCGACGATGTGGACGCGGTCGCGTCAGCGGCGCGCCCGGACACCCTGATCCTCATCGCCCAGACGTTCTTCCTGCTCGACGACGACGGGTTGAACCGGCTGGCCGGACTGCCCGGGGATCGGCTGCTGGTCGCCCCGTCCGCCCGCACCCGGGAACGCCTGGCCCCGGCGGTGCAGCTGGACGGTTCCATCCAGTTCGGTGGACGACCGGATTGCGAACTACGGGAAGCGATCACCTCCGGCGATGTCCAGTTCGGCATCAGTGACAGCTTCCGCCGCGAGGATGACCTGCCCGCCATCCGCTGTTATGGCGGTGCGCTGCTGCGCTATACGGACGCCGATCGCACCATCACGGTGGTCGGCAGTTCGGACTTCATGACCAACTCCGGCCTGTCTGGGCCCGGCAGCGCGGCGCTGGCGATGAATCTGGCCGGCACCCACGACCGGGTGATCTGGTACGCGCCGCAGCGTATCGAAGGTGAATCCAGCGGCGAGGCATCGCTGTTGGATCTGGCTCCGCCTCAGGTCGGGTGGGTGGTGTTGCAGCTGTGCGTGGTGGTGGCACTGCTGGCCTGGTGGCGCGGGCGGCGGCTGGGCCCGCTGGTCGCCGAGCCACTGCCGGTGGTGGTCCGGGCGTCGGAGACGGTTCAGGGCCGGGGCCGGTTGTACCGCTCCCATCGTGCCCGTGACCGTGCCGCCGACGCGCTGCGCGCCGCCACGCTCACCCGGCTGCTCCCCCGGCTCGGACTCGCGCGCAACGCCGCACCGTCGGCGGTGACCCAGGCCGTGGCCCGACGCACCGGGAGTGACTGCGGCGCCGTGCTGTTCGGGCCCGCACCCGGTACCGACGCCGAACTTCTCGCCCTCGCCCACCACCTCGACGATCTCGAAAGGCAGGTCGCCCAGTCGTGACGACACCTCCACACCCCCGGGACGCGCTGCTCGCGCTGCGCACCGAGATCTCCAAGGCCGTGGTCGGCCAGGACGCCGTGGTGAGCGGCCTGGTCATCGCCTTGCTCTGCCGCGGCCATGTCCTCCTCGAAGGCGTGCCAGGGGTCGCCAAGACGCTGTTGGTGCGCAGCCTGGCCGCCACCTTGGCACTGGATTTCAAACGGGTGCAGTTCACCCCGGACCTGATGCCCGGCGATGTCACCGGGTCGCTGGTCTACGACGCCCGCACCGCCGAATTCGAGTTCCGGGCCGGGCCGGTGTTCACCAATCTGCTCTTGGCCGACGAGATCAACCGCACACCACCGAAAACCCAGGCCGCGCTGCTGGAGGCCATGGAGGAACGTCAGGTCACCGTGGACGGACAGGCCCGCCCGCTGCCTGATCCGTTCATCGTCGCGGCGACCCAGAACCCGATCGAGTACGAGGGCACCTACCAGCTGCCCGAGGCGCAGCTGGACCGCTTCCTGCTCAAACTGAATGTGGGACTGCCGCCCCGCGATCAGGAGATCGCCATCCTGGGCCGGCACGCGGGCGGATTCGACCCGCGCGATCTGTCCGGGCTGACTCCGGTGGCCGGCCCGGCCGAACTGGCCGCCGGGCGCGAAGCGGTCCGCAACGTCCGGGTGGCCCCGGAGATCCTCGGCTACCTGGTCGACATCGCAACGGCCACAAGGAATTCCCCGTCCATCCAACTCGGGGTGTCTCCGCGCGGCAGCACGGCCCTACTGGCCACCGCACGCGCGTGGGCCTGGCTGTCCGGCCGCGACTACGTCACCCCCGACGATGTGAAGGCGATGGCCGGCCCGACCCTGCGTCACCGCATCGCGCTGCGCCCGGAAGCCGAGTTGGAGGGGGCGGACCCCGACGGTGTGCTGGCCGGAATCCTGGCCTCGGTCCCGGTGCCCCGCTAGTGATTCCGGCGGGCTGGGGCGGAGCGACCGGGGGATTGACACTGTCGGGCCGGGCCGGGCTGGTGGCCTTGATCGGCATTCTGCCGATCGTGGTGTCCCCTTGGCCGGCATCGACTTTCGCCATCGTGCTGGCGGTGCTCGCCGTCGCTCTGGGCACCGATGCCGCGCTCGCGGCGAGCCCCCGGCGGCTGGTCGTGCAGCGGTCGGGTGACACCTCGGCGCGGCTGGGACAGAGCGTGGACAGCATCGTCGAGATCCACAATCCGGGCCGCCGGGTGCGGGGCGAGATGCGGGACGCCTGGGC
The DNA here is from genome assembly GCF_019456655.1 of Mycolicibacterium diernhoferi. Lineage (NCBI taxonomy): Bacteria > Bacillati > Actinomycetota > Actinomycetes > Mycobacteriales > Mycobacteriaceae > Mycobacterium > Mycolicibacterium diernhoferi. The sequence continues at coordinate 5,598,805 of NZ_CP080332.1, forward strand.
TCCCAGTGCCCGCGCCCGCCCACGCACCCGAGCGCTGGACATCCCCGCCGGCGGGCGAGCCCGCCTGGTCACCACCCTGGCACCGGTCCGGCGCGGCGATCAGATCGCCGCGCAGGTCACCGTGCGCACGGTCGGCCCACTCGGGCTGGCCGGGCGGCAGCGCTCCCACGACGCGCCCCACCGGGTGCGCATCCTGCCGCCGTTCCTGTCCCGCAAGCACCTGCCCTCCCGGCTGGCCAAACTCCGCGAGCTCGACGGCATGGTGCCGGTGCTGATCCGCGGGCAGGGCACCGAATTCGATTCGCTTCGTGAGTATGTCGACGGTGACGACGTCCGGTCCATCGACTGGCGTGCGACCGCGCGCCGCGCCGATGTGGTGGTGCGGACCTGGCGGCCCGAACGGGACCGGCGGGTGGTCGTCGTGCTGGACACCGGCCGGACGTCGGCGGGCCGGATCGGCGTGGATCCCACCTCCTCCGATCCCGCCGGATGGCCGCGCCTGGACTGGTCGATGGACGCCGCGCTGCTCCTGGCGGCCCTGGCTTCCCGGGCCGGGGATCGCGTGGATTTCCTTGCCCACGACCGGGTTTCCCGAGCCGCCGTGTTCAACGCCACACGCGGCCAGCTGCTCGCGTCGCTGGTGACGGCGATGGCTCCGCTGCAGCCGGCGCTGGTGGAATCCGATACCGCCGCAATGGTCGCCGCGATCACACGCCGGGTCCGCCGGCGCGCCCTGGTGGTGTTGCTCACCGATCTGAACGCCTCGGCCCTGGACGAGGGCCTGATGTCGGTGCTGCCACAACTGGCCGGCAGGCACCAGGTACTGCTGGCCGCGGTCGCCGACCCGCGGGTGGACGCGCTGGCAGCCGGCCGGGCCGACGCAGCGCAGGTCTACGACGCGGCGGCGGCCGAACGCCTCCGCAACGACAGGCACGCCATCGCCGCGCGGCTGCGCAACCACGGTGTCGACGTCATCGACGCGCTGCCCGACCAACTGGCGCCCGCCCTCGCCGACCGTTACCTGGCAATGAAGGCCGCGGGCCGGCTCTAGGCCGTGGGTACCACGTCGGGCGCGTCATCGATGTCCCCGGTCTCCCCGGCCCGGGAGGCCTTGGCACCGAAGTGGAAAACATAGGCCAGAAAAGCGATCTCGGCGGTCACGCCGACGGTGATCCGGGCCCAGGTCGGTAACGGGGACGGAGTCACCAGCGCTTCGATGAGCCCGGAGATCAGCAACACCACGACCAGTCCGCCGGCCACCGACATGACGGCGCGGCCACGCTCGGCGAGCAGTTGGCCGCGGGGCCGGTCCCCCGGTGAGATCACCGACCAGCCCAGTCGCATCCCCGCAGCCGCCGCCAGGAACACCGCGGTGAGTTCCAGCAGACCGTGCGGGGTCAGCAGACCCAGGAACACATCCCCCTTGCCGGCCCCGAACATCAGCCCGCCGGACACCCCCACATTGGCGGCGTTCTGGAACAGCACCCACGGGATCGGCAGGCCCGCCAGGATGGCGAACACGATGCACTGCGCGGCCACCCAGGCATTGTTGACCCACACCCGCAGAGCGAACGAACCGGCCGGATTCTCGCTGTAGTACGAGGCGAAGTCGTGGTTGATCAACTGCTCCAGTTCAGCTGGTGTCCCGATCGCGGCCCGCACCTCCGGACTACCGGCCACCCAGAATCCGACGAGCAGCGCGACGAACAGGAAACCCAGCGCCGACCCGAGCCACCAGCGCCTGCAGTCGTAGGCGACGACCGGAAATGAGACCGTCCAGAACCGGAGGAACTCGCTGCCCAGCGGGGCACGTTCACCGGTGATCGCGGCGCGCGCCCGCGCGATCAGGCCGGACAGCCGGCCGACCAGGACCGCATCGGTGGTGGCACTGCGGACCATGGAGAGGTGGGTGGACACCCGTTGGTAGAGGTCGACCAGTTCGTCGATCTCGGCGCCGGTGAGGTTGCGCCGCCGTTTGGTCAGCTCCTCGAGCCGGTTCCACGCCGGGCTGTGGGCGAGCACGAACGCGTCGACATCCACGGGTGCGATCCTAGTAGCGTCGCGGGCATGGCCTTCCAGCCCGAACCTCTGGTGACCGGCGACGCCGTGCAGCTCGATGTGTCGATCGCCCAGCTGCCGGTCCGCGCGCTGGCCGCGTTGATCGACGTCACGGTGATGGCCGCCGGTTACGCGGTGCTGACCGTGCTGTGGGCGCTGACCCTGCGCGACTTCGACCCGGCACTGTCGGCGGCCGTGTTGATCATCTTCATGGTGCTGGTGCTGGTCGGGTATCCGGTGGTGTTCGAGACCGCGACGCGCGGCCGGTCGCTGGGCAAGATGGCCCTGGGGTTGCGGGTGGTATCCGATGACGGCGGTCCGGAACGGTTGCGGCAGGCAGCTTTTCGTGCGCTGTCCAGCGTCATCGAGATCTGGATGCTGACCGGCGGCCCGGCGGTCATCTGCAGCATGCTCTCACCGAGGGGCAAACGGATCGGTGACGTGTTCGCCGGCACCATGGTGATCAGTGAGCGCGCGCCGCGGTTGAACCCGCCACCCCCGATGCCGCCGGAACTGGCCTGGTGGGCGGCCACCCTGCAGTTGTCCGGGCTCGGCCCCGAGCAGGCCGATATGGCCCGGCAGTTCCTGTCCCGCGCCACCGGACTCGAGCCCGGACTGCGCGAGCAGATGGGGCGCCGGATCGCCGCGGACGTGGCGGCCCGGATCTCGCCGCCGCCCCCGCCGGACGTGCCACCTGAGTTGATGCTGGCCGCGGTGCTGGCCGAACGGCACCGTCGCGAGCTGGCGCGCCTGCAGGCCCGCCTACCCAGCTGAGACAAATTGGGACATCGATGTCCCAATTTGGATCTACACAGGTACACTATGCGCCATGAGTGTCTCCGTCGTGGCCGAGACCGGGGCGCGTGGTCGTACCCGGCGCGCGATCGTCGAAGCCGCCATCTCGGTCATCACCGACAACCCGGCCGCCACCCTGAGCGATATCGCCGAGGTCGCCGGCGTCGGCCGCAGCACACTGCACCGCCACTTCCCCGAACGCACCGATCTGCTGCGCGCGGTCGCCCTCCAGGTACACGCAGCCAGCAACGCCGCCATCGAGGCAGCCGACCCCACCTGCGGACCCGTGCTCGCGGCGTTACGGCGCGTGGTCGAAGGTCACCTCGACCTCGGCCCGATATTCGTCTACATCTACACCGAGCCGACCATCCAGGCCGATCCGGAACTGGCCGCCCACCTCGATACCGGCGACGAAGTGATCGCCGAAATCCTGGCCCGCGCCAGCGCCGACAAGCCGGCGTACCCGCCCGGCTGGGCACGCCGGGTGTTCTGGTCGCTGCTGCTGGCCGGTTACGACGCCATCAAGCAGGACGGCACCCCGCGGCACCAGGTCGTCGACGCCATCATGCACAGCCTCACCAAGGGAACCATCACATGACCACCGGGTCGCTCGCCACACCGACGATCCCGACCCGCCGCGCGTGGGTCGCACTCGCAGTCCTCGCGCTACCGGTCCTGCTGATCGCCATCGACAACACCGTGCTGGCCTTCGCACTGCCGGTGATCGCCGAGGACTTCCGCCCGTCGGCATCCACGCAGCTGTGGATCGTCGACGTCTACTCGCTGGTGCTGGCCGCCCTCCTGGTCGCCATGGGCAGCCTCGGGGACCGGATCGGCCGGCGCCGGCTGCTGATGATCGGCGGCACCGGATTCATGGTGGTCTCCGCCGCGGCGGCCTTCGCGCCCAGCGCCGAGATGCTGGTCCTCGCGCGTGCCGTGCTCGGCTTCTTCGGAGCCATGTTGATGCCGTCCACGCTGTCGCTGATCCGCAACATCTTCACCGATGCGTCCGCACGCCGTCTGGCGATCGCCATCTGGGCGTCCTGCTTCACGGCGGGTTCGACGCTGGGACCGATCGTCGGTGGCGCACTGTTGCAGCATTTCCACTGGGGCGCGGTGTTTTTGATCGCGGTGCCGGTCCTGCTGCCGCTGCTCATCCTGGGACCCAAGCTGATCCCGGAGTCCCGCGACCCGAATCCGGGTCCGATGGACCCGGTCAGTGTGGTGTTGTCGTTCGTGGCGATGTTGCCTCTGGTGTGGGCGATCAAGACCGGCGCCCACGACGGTCTGTCGATCCTGGTGCTGGCCGCCGCGGCGGTCGGCCTCGCTGCGGGCGCGCTGTTCGTGCGGCGGCAGAACCGACGGGACATCCCCATGCTCGACATGGCGTTGTTCCGCTCCGCCCCGTTCACGTCCTCGGTGCTGGCCAACTTCCTGTCGATCGTCGGCCTGATCGGGTTCATCTTCTTCGTGTCCCAGCACCTTCAGCTGGTGCTCGGGTTGAGCCCGTTGGAGGCGGGCCTGGTCACGCTGCCCGGCGCGGTGGTGTCGATGATCGCCGGCATTTCGGTGGTCAAGGCGGCCAAGCGGTTCAGCGCGCAGGCCCTGATGGTGACCGGCCTGGTGTTCGTCGCCGCGGGCTTCATCATGATCCTGCTGTTCCGCCATGATCTCTCGGTCGCGGCGATCATCGTGTCGTTCGTGGTGCTGGAGTTCGGTGTCGGTGTCTCCCAGACGATTTCCAACGACACCATCGTGGCCTCGGTCCCCCCGGCGAAAGCCGGTGCCGCATCGGCGGTTTCCGAAACCGCCTACGAACTGGGCGCGGTGGTCGGCGCGGCCACCCTGGGCACCATCTTCACCGCGTTCTACCGGGCGAATGTCGAGGTGCCGGCCGGACTGACACCGAGCCAGGCCGGGGATGCCGCCGAGAGCATCGCCGGCGCGACGGCGGTGGCCCGCGAGGTGCCGGCGCCGATCGCCGACAAGCTCCTCGAATCGGCCCACACCGCGTTCGACTCGGGGATCGCCCCGACCGCGATCATCGCGGCGACGCTGGTGCTCGCCGCCGCGATGATCGTCATCGTCGCCTTCCGGCGGGTCTGATCAGGCTGCTGCCCGCGGATTTCCCGCGCGCTTCGGTGAGCTCTTGCCCGAGGCGGCCTTCTTGAGGCTGGGCCGGGTGGCAACCGGTGCGGCCTCTTCGGGCTCCTCGATCTCCGCCTCCTCGGTCGGCTCGGCCACGGCCTCGGTGTCATCGGCCGGGGCCTCGGCAACGGGTGCCTCCGCCGGGGCTTCGGCCGCGGGCACCTCTGCCGGGGCCTCGGCAACGGGCGCCTCGGCCGGGACTTCCGCCGCGGGCGCCTCGGCCGGGGCGTCGGTGTTGCTCACCGGGGTCACCGTCGGTACACCGGCGTCCGCCTCGGCACCCGGGAGCGAGATCGTCAGGGTGGGCGCGTCAGCGTCGGGCACAGTGGCCACGGACGCGGCCAGGTTGGCGGTCCGGTTCACCGAGGCGGGCTGACCCGCCTTGAGCGCGTTGACGAGCATCATCCGGATGAAAGGCACCGTTCCGGTGGTGAACTCCTCGGCGTGCAGCACGATGTTGGACAGCACGTCGGCGATGCCGTTCTGCACGGCGTTGATGATCTTCGCCGGGTTCAACGACGTCAGCGAGGCCAACACCGCCTTGGTGCTGATGACGATCTGCTGCACCAGCGGGGTCGAGCCGGTATCGAATCCGATGCCGACGGTCGAGGCGACCGTCGCCAGCACGACACTCAGCCCCACGTCGAACAGTGCCGGCACCATCGCCTGTCCGACCTTGAACGGCCGCTCGAGCATCGGCTGCAACGGTGTCCACACTCCGTAGATGAGATTCATGATCGGATTCAGGCCGCTCAACAACAGACTGTCGATTGCGGCATTGATCTTGCCCTGGCCGATCAGGGAACCGGCCTCCTTGAGCGCCGCGGGCAGGCCCTCGACGAGCTCACCGATGGCAGCACCGCCGGCGCGGATCGCCTGCGCCAGCTGATCGACGGTGTACCTCTGGTTGGCGAGGATCTGCCGCAGGATCGGCAGTGGGTCGGCGATCTCGCTGCGGATTGTCTGGTTCAACCACTCGCCGGCCTCGATGACCACCGGCTTGAAGACCGTGATGGGGTTCTCGATCGAGGTGGTCAGGGCGACCGCGGGGGGCGGGCTCAGGTCCGGATGCGGCGCGATCGGGGTCACCGCGATCACGCTCGCACCAACCAGTGCCACCCCGGCGGTGATGTACGGCTTCATGGACAACTGCATTGACATCGTTTGCCAACCCTTCGTGGAGTACCCCCGGACCGGACACAACTTACTCAGCAGTAAGTTGACGTCAAGCGAGATTTGTAAAGTGACATGCCCTGCCATCTGCAGTATTGCGCACATTGCGCGTTGGGGACGTTGCTGCTGAGAGGGGTTATTGCACCTTCAGTAAAGCTGGGCAAACCGACGTACACGCAGAATCAATAGTTGCCTCTAGCAACTAATCCAGGACGGCCACCCGCACTATCCCGCGTTTGCTGTCCGGAAGTTACCAATCGGTATGACCTGCGTGATTCAGCGCACAGGCAGCCTATGTCGTGGTTTGCGCCACTCTTGCCGCCCCGGACCGCCGACCGGCGGGGGCGTCCACCTGCGCACGACCGGTGGCGTCATTTCAGCAACGAGTATGCGCCCCACCCCAGCGGTTGCCGGTATCGCCGGCACCGCGTCACCGGTGCGGTTTACCGCGTCCACATTGTGAGACGGAGGCGATCAGGCGCCGATCCAGTTGCCGTGGAAACCGAAGGGGACCCGTTGCGGGAGCGCGATGGTCGCCACCGGCGCACCGGAGAAGTCGGACGCATCGAGGATGACGAGATCGCTGCCGTCGCGCTGCGGGTCGTAGACGAAACTGAGGTACCAGCCGCTGCTCTCGTCGGCCTGCCCCGCGGCAGGCACGAACACGGCTTCACCGGATACGCCCGGCCCGAAGGAGTGCGTCTGCGCCGCGCCGGTGGACAGATCATGGCGCACCAGGTCGCTGTCGCCCACCGAGACCGAGTAACGGGCCGGCAGTCCGGCCAACCGATCGTCGATCCGGGGGAACTCGACGGCACGGTCATCGAGTTGGCGCTCACCGACCACACCGGTGCGCAGATCGATGCGCCACTCCCACAGCACCGCCTGCTGATCGAACCCTCCGCTGTCCCGCCACAGCTCCGGGTACCGAGCCGCTTGCAGCACAATCGAATTCGCATCCTCGTAGGCGTTCGCGACATGGAACACATAGCAGGGGTCGATCTCGAACCAGCGAATCTCACCGAACGGGTCGTCGCGGCGCAGCACCCCGAACCGGGCGCCGTGACCCTCGCTCCAGCGGTAGGGCATGTCCCCGGGCTGATTGATCGCGACGTTCAGGTCGAACACCACGGGCAGGTCCATGAAGACGACGTGACCGGCGGTCATGGCGAAGTCATGCATCATGGTGTGCGCCTTCACATCCACCGGCCGGTTGATCGTCAGCTCCCCGTGGGCATCCACCCGGTGGTAGCTGACATAAGGCTCGACGAGGCTGCCGTAACCGAAGAAGTGCATCTCACCGGAGGTCGGGCAGATCTTGGGGTGCGCGGTCATCGAGTTGGCCAGCTTGCCCCCGAAGTCGTAGGCGCCCAACGTCTCCAGCTCATCGCTGATCTCATAGGGAAACGAGGATTCGACCAGCGCGAGCGTCTTGCCCGCATGGTTGACGACGTGCGTGTTCGACGTCGCCGCGCGCAGGTTGCGCGTCCCGTCCCGGTTGTAGAGCGGGAAGTCCTCGATGAAGCTGTCGGTCCGCACCCATCGGTTGCGGTACCACTTGGCGGCGCCGCCCTCGATCCGAACACCATGGATCATGCCGTCGCCCATGAACCAGTGCGCGGTGTCCTGCCGTGGGTTCGGCCCGTTACGCAGGTACCAGCCGTCGATCTCGGGCGGGATCACGCCCCGTACCGGCAGGTTGTACTCGGTGAGTTCATCGGCAACGGGTGCGTAGTTGCCGCGCAGGAAAAAATCCCCGGTGGCGGGCAGTGCGGATTCCGTGGTGGCCATGACACCACGATCCCACAGAAATAGACCATTGCATCGCGATAGCTCTCGATATATCGTAAACGTATCAGAAACTATCGCGAGAGAAAGAAGCGATCCATGAACACCCCCACTCCCCCCTTCGGCTTCGGACCCGCGGGGTTCGACCGCAGACACGCCCGCCGCGACTTCCGCGATCACCTCCGCGCTCACGCGGCCGGGCCGCAGGGCCCATTCGGTCCCGGTTTCGGCCCAGGTCCCGGCTTCGGCCCAGGTCCCGGCTTCGGCCCGGGCTTCGGCTTCGGTCCCGGCGGCGGCCCACGCGGCCGTGGCGGGCGGGGCCGAGGCCGCCGCGGTGACGTGCGCGCCGCGATCCTGACCCTGCTCACCGAACGCCCGATGCACGGTTACGAGATGACCCAGGAGATCTCGGCCCGCAGCAACGGACTGTGGAAGCCGAGCCCCGGCTCGGTGTATCCGACACTGCAACTGCTGGTCGACGAGGGTTTGATCACCCCGGTGGAAAGCGAGGGCAGCAAGAAGACCTTCGGGCTCACCGACGAAGGCCGCGACGCCGCCGGCAAGATCGAGACCCCGCCGTGGGAGGAGATCGCCGGGGACGCCGATCCCAACGCGGTGAATCTGCGGGCCGCGCTCGGCCAACTCTTCGGCGCCGTCGGACAGTCGACACACGCCGCCACCAGCGATCAGCAGCGGCGCATCCTGGACATCATCAACACCGCGCGCCGGGACATCTACCAGATTCTCGGCGAGGAGTGACTCGATAGCATCGGGGTCACCATGGACTCCGACACCCTCACCACCTATCTGGTGCCTGCGCTCGTAGCGCTTCTGACCGCGGCCGGCGGCCTCATCGGCGTGTCGGTCCGCGACGCGGACGCCTACGAGCGCAGGCGGGTGTTGTGGCTGGGCTTGTTGGTGATCGCCACCGCGATCGTCACCATGTCGGCGGTGAGCTCGGCGACCGGCGTCGGACGCCCCATCGCCGCCGTGGGCCTGACGGTCTCGGCCTGCGCCGCCGCGATCGGCACCCACTTCCTGTGGCGCCGCGTCGTCCCCGAGGCGGAACCGCGCAGTGTGCTGCTGTCCCGGGTGTCGATCGGCATCGCGGTCGCCGTCATCATCGCCTCCGTATCGATGACCTACGTCGCGGGCACCGGCTGCCGGCAGGCCGAACCGCTGATACGAACCGCGTGGGTCGAATCGGGTTACGCCCAACCCGGGATCCCGGGTCAGGGCCCCACCTCGGGTGAGGTCGCGGACTGGGCGAAGCGTCTGCGCGAGCAGGCAGATCAGGTCACCGCGGGCAGCATCGCACCCCGTGCCCAGCGTCTCGCGGGGCTGGCCGACGAGATCACAGCAGCGGCTTCGGACCGCGATTTCGCCAGGCAGGCGGTGATAAGTGCGGAGTATTTCGACGTGCTCGGCGCCTTGATCAAGGAATGCCATCCGCAGTAACCGCTGACGGGCCGATAAACTCCGGCCAGTGACTTTCACCGACACCTCGGCGCCCGACCAGACTCCCGGCGATCGGCAGAAAGTCCGGACCGCGCTGATGGCGAGCCTGGTCGGCACCACGATCGAGTGGTACGACTTCTTTCTCTACGCCACCGCGGCCAGCCTCGTCTTCAACACCGCCTTCTTCCCGGATCAGACCTCGTTCGTCGGCACCCTGCTGGCATTCGCCACCTTCGCCGTCGGATTCGTGGTCCGCCCCATCGGCGGTTTCGTATTCGGTCACATCGGCGACCGGATCGGACGCAAGCGCACGCTGGCGCTCACCATGTTCCTGATGGGTGGCGCGACCGCGCTGATGGGCCTGCTGCCCACCGCGGCGCAGATCGGCGTCGTCGCCCCGATCCTGCTGTTGCTGCTGCGCATCGTGCAGGGCTTCGCGCTCGGCGGCGAATGGGCCGGCGCCGTGCTGCTCGCGGTCGAGCACAGCACCCCGCAGCGGCGCGGCTTCGCCGGCAGCATCCCGCAGGTCGGCCTCGCACTGGGACTGGCACTGGGCACCGGTGTGTTCGCGCTGCTGCAGACGGCGATGTCGGCCGAGGCCTTCCTGTCCTACGGCTGGCGCATCGCGTTCCTGTTCAGCGTCGTGCTGGTCGTCTTCGGGATCGTCGTGCGACTGAAGGCCTCCGAGACGCCGGCCTTCGAGAAGGTCAAAGAGGACAACGACGTCGCGGCGACGCCGCTGAAGGAACTGTTCCGCGGGCCGTCGCTGCGCCCGACGGTGCTGGGCATGTTGAGCCGCTGGGGTGAGGGCGCGGCCTTCAACACCTGGGGCGTGTTCGCCATCGCCTACGCCACCACCACGCTGCACCACGGCAAGGTCGACGTGCTCATCGTGGTGACCGGGGCCGCGCTGCTGATGGCGGTGCTGCTGCCGGTGTCCGGGCTGCTGGCCGACAGGTTCGGCCCCAAGCGTGTCTATGCCACCGGTATCGCCGCCTATGTGGTGGCGGTGTTCCCGGTGTTCGCCCTGTTCAACACCGGCAGCCTGGTGGCCTTCACCGTCGGCATCGTCATCGTGTTCGGTGTCGTCCACGCCTGGTTCTACGGTGCTCAGGGCACCCTGTACGCCTCGCTGTTCCCGGCCCGGATCCGCTACACCGGGTTGTCCACCGTCTATCAGCTGTCCGGGGTGTACTCCTCGGGCCTGACCCCGCTCATCCTGACCGCGCTGATCGCCGTGGGCGGGAACGCGCCGTGGCTGGCCTGTGCTTATCTCGTGCTGACCGGCCTGATCAGCATCGTGGCCACGCTGATGCTCAAGCCGATGGATATGGCCGACTTGTAGCGTGAAGCCGTGACCGATCTCGACCGGATGCCCCGCGGTGGCCCCGACGCGTCGTGTCTGGACCGGCTGTTGCAGACCGACCGGCCCGAGTACCTGGACCGCGATGATGTCGCGCCCGCGGTGAAGCGCAGTGTCGTCGACGCGCTGGAGTGGACCGGCCGGGTGTTCGGTAGTCACCAGCAGTTCGCACACATCGCTCTCGACGAGATCGCCGACGTACCGGACCCGAGGATCCTCGAGCTGGGTGCCGGCCACGGCGCGCTGTCGACGCTGCTGCTGGAGGCTCACCCGACCGCGCAAGTCATGGTGACCGATGTCGAGGCGGATTCGGTCGCCGCGCTGGCCGCCGGGGAGCTGGGCAGCCACCCCCGTGCAGTGGTGCGGCAGATGGATGCCACCGCAATCGACGCGCCCGAGGGCCATTTCGCGCTGGCGGTGTTCGCATGCTCGTTCCACCATCTGCCGCCGGCGACGGCCGCTGCCGCCCTCGCCGAGGGCACCCGGGTCGCGGACAAACTTCTGATCATCGATCTGCCCCGCCCGCCGGCGCCGCTGCACGTGCTGCGCCTGGCGACGATGTTGCCGCTCGCCCCGTTCATCCCGTTCGTGCACGACGGCGTGATCAGCTCACTGCGCAGCTACAGTCCCTCGGCGCTGCGCGCGCTGGCCGAACATGCCGGCGTCACCATCGAGCTTCGCGGCGGACTTTTCAGTCCGCAGATCGCAGTGGCCTCCCGCCGCTAGAGTGTGTGACTGTGGGCGAAGAGGTTTCACGCACGCAGTTCAGCCGCGCTCAGCGCCGCGAGTACCGACGCAAGGTCCAGCTGTGCCTGGACGTGTTCGAGACCATGCTGGCCCAGTCGAGTTTCGAGTTCGACCGGCCGCTGACCGGTATGGAGATCGAATGCAATCTGGTCGATGACGACTATCAGCCGGCGCTACGCAATCAGGAGGTCCTGGCCTCCATCGCCGATCCGGCCTACCAAACCGAACTGGGCGCCTACAACATCGAATTCAACGTTCCACCGCGTCCGCTGCCCGGTCAGTCCGCCCTGGAGTTGGAGGACGAGGTCCGCGCCAGCCTCAATGCCGCCGAGGCCAAGGCCGCCGAGGACGACGCCCACATCGTGATGATCGGGATCCTGCCGACGCTGATGCCCGAGCACCTGAAGACGGGGTGGATGAGCGAGTCCACCCGTTATCAGGCGCTCAATGACTCGATCTTCACCGCGCGCGGTGAGGACATCGACATCGATATCACCGGGCCCGAGCGGTTATCCCTGCAGTCGGCCGATATCGCACCCGAATCAGCTTGTACCAGTATGCAATTGCATCTTCAGGTGTCGCCGGCGGAGTTCGCCGAGAACTGGAATGCCGCGCAGGTGGTGGCCGGCCCCCAACTTGCACTGGGCGCCAACTCGCCCTATTTCTTCGGCCACGAACTGTGGGCGGAAACCCGCATCGAACTGTTCAGCCAGGCCACCGACACCCGGGCCGACGAGCTCAAGACCCAGGGGGTGCGTCCACGGGTCTGGTTCGGCGAGCGGTGGATCACGTCGATTTTCGATCTGTTCGAGGAAAACGTCCGGTACTTCCCGTCGCTGCTGCCCGAGATCTCCGACGAGGATCCGGTGGCCACCCTCGCCGAGGGCCGCACCCCCCAACTTGCGGAGCTACGTCTGCACAACGGCACCATCTACCGGTGGAATCGGCCCGTCTATGACGTGGTGAACGGCAAGCCGCATCTGCGGGTGGAGAACCGGGTACTGCCTGCCGGTCCTACGGTGATCGACATGCTCGCCAACTCGGCGTTCTACTACGGCACCCTGCGTGCGTTGACAGACGAGGACCGACCGTTGTGGACCAAGATGAGTTTTGCTGCGGCACAACATAATTTCTTCGCAGCGGCCCGGCATGGAATGGAGGCCCGGCAGTACTGGCCCGGGCTCGGCGAGGTGACCGCCGACGAACTGGTGTTGCGCGAACTGCTGCCGCTGGCCCACGAGGGGTTGCGGCGCTGGGGTGTGGCGGCCGAGGTGCGGGACCGCTATCTCGGGGTCATCGAGGGACGCGCCAAGTCGGGGCGCAACGGCGCCGCCTGGCAGGCTGCCACCGTACGGGCCCTGCAGGAGCGCGGTATGGCGCGTCCCGCGGCGCTGGCCGAGATGCTGCGGATGTACTGCGAACACATGCATTCCAATGCACCCGTCCACACATGGGATACACCCACCCGCTGACCCGGCGTACGTTGGATGTCATGGCATCTGAGGTTTTGGACTGGGACAGCGCATACCGCCAGGACGGCGAGTTCCAGGGCCCGCCGCCGTGGAACATCGGCGAACCGCAACCCGAACTCGCGGCCCTGATCGCGGCCGGCAAGGTCCGCAGCGACGTCCTGGATGCGGGGTGTGGACACGCCGAGTTGTCGCTGTCACTGGCCTCCGACGGCTACACCGTGGTGGGTCTGGATCTTTCGCCGACGGCGATCGCCGCGGCCAACAGGGCAGCACAGGAACGCAACCTGCGGACCGCCAGCTTTGCCCAGGCCGACATCACCTCGTTCACCGGCTACGACGGCCGGTTCAGCACGGTCATCGATTCCACGCTGTTCCACTCGCTGCCGGTGGACGCCCGGCACAACTACCTGCACGCCGTGCAGCGTGCCGCCGCACCTGGGGCGACGTTCTATGTCCTGGTCTTCGCCAAAGGCGCGTTCCCGGCCGAACTGGAGACCAAGCCCAACGAGGTCGACGAGCGCGAGCTACGCGACGCGGTGGCGGCGCACTGGACCGTCGATGACGTCCGTCCGGCGTTCATCCACGCGAACATGCCCTCCGGTCCCGGGGCGCCGTTCGAACTGCCGCCCCATGATCTCGATGAGAAGGGCCGCATGAAGCTGCCCGCCTACCTGCTCACCGCGCACAAGTAGCGCTCAGAGGCCGCCGCGGGACACCAACTGTGCGGCGATGACGTTGCGCTGGATCTCGTTGGTGCCCTCGCCGACGATCATCAGCGGGGCGTCGCGGAAGTAGCGTTCGACGTCGTATTCGGTGGAGTAGCCGTAACCGCCGTGGATGCGCACCGCGTTCAGGGCGATCTCCATGGCGACCTCGGAGGCGAACAGTTTGGCCATGCCGGCCTCCATGTCGCAGCGCTCCCCGCTGTCATAGCGTTCGGCGGCATGCCAGGTGAGTTGGCGGGCGGCGGTGAGCTTGGTGGCCATGTCGGCCAGGTAGTTGCCGATGGACTGGTGTTTCCAGATCGGCTGGCCGAAGCTTTCGCGCTGCTGGGCGTAGGCCAGCGAGTCCTCCAGGGCGGCGGTGGCCACCCCCAGTGCGCGGGAGGCGACCTGGATGCGGCCGGTCTCCAGGCCCTTCATCATCTGGGCGAAGCCCTTCCCCGGGGTGGCGCCCAGGATCGCGGTGGCCGGGATGCGGTAGCCGTCGAAGGCCAGTTCGCAGGATTCCACCCCCTTGTAGCCCAGCTTGGGCAGGTCACGTGAGACGGTCAGGCCCGGTCCGTGCTCGACCAGCACGATCGAGATGCCCCGGTGCTTCGGCTCGGCGGTGGGGTCGGTCTTGCACAGCAGCGCGATCAGATCCGAGCGTCGGGCGTTCGAGATCCACGTCTTGGCCCCGGAGATCACCAGGTCTTCGCCGTCGGGGCGGGCCACGGTGGTCATCGCCTGCAGGTCCGAGCCACCACCGGGTTCGGTGAGCGCCATCGTCGCGCGGACCTCGCCGGTGGCCATCCGCGGCAGGTAGGTCTGCTTCTGTTCCTCGGTGCCGAACAGGGTGAGCAGTTTGGCGACCACGGTATGCCCGCCCATCGCGCCGGCCAGGCTCATCCAGCCCCGGGCCAGTTCCTGGGTGACCTGGGCGTAGCACGGCATCGACACCGGGGACCCGCCGAACTCCTCGGGGACAGCGAGCCCGTAGATGCCGATCTGCTTCATCTGCTCGATCCAGCGTTCGGGGTAGGCGTTGGCGTGCTCGACCTCCTGCACGCTCGGCTTCACCTCCCGATCGATGAAGTCACGCACCGTCTGGATCAGGAAGGACTCTTCATCGCTGAGCTGGGTCACAAGATCACATTAGAAGGGCGGTGGCCCGCCGTCGGTGAGCAGCCGGGATCGGCGCTCGCATCAGTCGCCCCGGTGCGCCCGGGCCGCGGCACCCAGCGCCCGGTCTCCGCGCCGATAGAGCAGCCATCCCGCCACCAACAGCACGACGCTGAGCAGCAGGAAGCCCAGGTCCCACGCCAGCGGAGCACCCAGGTCGTCGCGGACGTGGTGGACCTGCAGGATGTGGTGGTCGATCACACCCTCGACCAGGTTGAAGATCGCCCAACCCATCAGCAGGAGGCCGAAGTGAAACGACCAGTTCGGCGCGAGGCGACCCTGGCGCCAACTGATGAGCATCATGATGGTGCCGGCCCACACCAGCAGCCAGGTCGCCACGTGGAAGATGCCGTCGGCGAGCACGTTGACCTCCAGTCCCGCGAGTGTGTCCACCGGGTAGTCGTCCACATGACTGACCATGTGGTGCCACTGCAGAATCTCGTGCAGGACGATCCCATCGATGAAACCCCCGAAGCCGAGCCCCAGTAGCAGCGCCGGCAGCACAGTGGGCCTTCTCACCGCCGCGGAACGATCGCGAGTATCGAACTGGCCATGCAAGAGGGTCTACCCGCCGGCCGGCGGACGAAACGGGCCCCGGCGCCGATCTAGCCGACGGCCACCAATGCCTCGGCCAGCCGCTCCAGGTCCTCCACGCCACCATCGACATGCGGGGACACCCGCAGCACCGCCCCGTCCATCTCGCCCGGCGCGCGCTCCACCTCACACGCGGTGGTGACGATCTGATGCTCGGCGATCAACTTGGCGCGCACCGCTGTAGGCCCGGCCCCGTTGGTCGGCCGCAGCGTGGTCAGCGCGGTGGGCTCATCGACCGGTTCGATCACCTGCCACCCGGGCACCTCGGCCAGCACCGTGCGGGTCAGTCGGCCGACCTCGGCGAGTCGGGTCCGCACCGCTACCGGTCCGGCGGCCAGATGTTCACCGAGTGCCAGCGAAAATCCCAGCCGAGCACCGATATTGGCCTCGCGCATCTCCAGCGGCGCCCACCGCGGCGACAACCGGCCGTACACCTCGGGTCGCACCGCCAGCGCCCCGACACCGCGCGGGCCGGCCAGCCACTTCCGCGACGAGGTGTACAGCACGTCGGCATCCACCGCGCAGTCCACGTGCCCGAGGCCCTGCGCCGCGTCCACCACCAGCGGCAGCCCGAGTGCCCGGCACACCGGCGCGAACTCCGTCAACGGCTGCACGATCCCCCGGTGGCTGGCGAGCACGGTCAGGTGCACCAATGCCGACGGGTGGGCCTCCAGCACCGCGGTCGCCTCCCCCACCCGCAGTCGGCCCATCTCGTCGGCGGGCAGTGTCCGCACCTGGAAACCGTTGGCAGCCAGGATCGCCAGATTGGGGCCGTACTCCCCGGGCAGGCACGCCACCGTGCGTGGTCCCGTCCAACTGCTCAGAAACAGGTCCAACGCGTGGTTGGAGCCCGTGGTGTACACGACCTCGGCATCCGGCATCCCGGCCAGGGCCCGCACCGCGGCCCGGCCGGCATCCAACGCCGGTGCCGCCGCCTCGCCGGCCACATAACCACCCACCTCGGCCTCATGCCGGGCGTGGGTGGCGGCCGCGTCGATCACCGCATTGCTCTGCCGCGAGCACGCCGCACTGTCCAAGTGCACACCGGCCACCGGAACTCGCGCCGACCGCCAGTGCTCGGCGAGGCTCATTTCACCGCCAGCGAGAGACCGAAATCGCCTGCGGCGTCAGACCACCAGTGGGTGCGCGTCAGGCCGGCGGCCGCCAACTCCGCTGCCACTGCATCGGGCCGGAACTTGCAGGACACCTCGGTCAGGATCTCCTCCCCCGCCGCGAAGTCCACCGTGAGGCCGAGCCCGCCGATCCGGACCCGTTGGTCCGTGGTGGATCGCAACCACATCTCGATGCGCTCCTGCGCTGCGTTCCACCGTGCGACATGGTCGAAGGCCGCCAGGTCGAACGTGGCATCCAGCTCCCGATTCATCACCGAGAGAACGTTGCGGTTGAAGGCCGCGGTCACCCCGGCGCTGTCGTCGTAGGCGCGGACCAGCCGGTCGACGTCCTTGACCAGGTCGGTGCCCAACAGCAGCGAATCCCCGGGCTGCATCGCCCCGGCAAGTGCGGCAAGGAATTCCGCGCGCGGACCGGGTGTCAGATTCCCGATCGTGGAACCGAGGAACACCACCATCCGGCGACCCAGCTTGGGGATGGTGCCGAGATCCTGTTCGAAGTCACCGCACACCACCTCGATCTCCACACCCGGATACTCCGCGTGCAGCGCGGTCGCGGCGTCCCGCAGCACGCTCGGATCCACGTCGAACGGGATGAATCGCTTCAAGGATCCGTTGTCCCGCATGGCGTCCAGCAGCAGTCGGGTCTTCTCCGACGTACCGCTACCCAACTCGACAAGAGTGTCGGCGCCGGAGGCGGACACGATGTCGGCGGCCCGCTCCCGCAGGATGGATGCCTCGGTGCGGGTCGGGTAGTACTCGGGCAGCCGGGTGATCTGATCGAACAGATCGCTGCCCGTGGCGTCATAGAACCACTTGGGCGGCAGTGTTTTCGGCGTCTGCTGCAGTCCGTGCAGGACATCGCGCCGCAGCGCTTGGCCCAGGTCCGATGCCGTGCCGGTGACCATCACGATCCTTCCAGTGGGGTGAGCGTGAGACCCGCGCCCGAGACTTCGACGAGGTGCCGATCGGGGATGTCACGCCAGGACGGGTCTTCGTCGTACGGTTCACTGGCCAGCACGATGCCGTCGGCCCGTTGCAGCACGAACAAGGTGTCACCCCAGGTGGTCGCGAGCAGCCGAGAGCCGTTGCCGGCCAGGATGTTCAACCTCGCACCGGGATCGCGTGCCCCGACCTCCACGACGACCTCGCCCAGCGCATCCAGTCCACGTTCGAAGATGTAGGAGGCCAGGACTGCACTGTCGACCGTCGATTCGGCGGACGCAGACGGCGCGAGGACGGCGCGGTCGACGATCCCGTTGTGCGACAACAGCCACGTCCCGTCGGTGAACGGTGCCGAGGCCGAGGGCTCGATGGGCATGCCGACGGTCGCCGACCGCACTGCGGCCACCACACATCCGCTGCGCAGTGCCGGTGCCACCGAGGCGAACGAGGCGTCACCCCACAGCGGTTTGTCGCTGCGCCAGCGCCGAACCCCGGCGCTCTCCCCCGCATCGCTTCGCTCCAGCCCCCAGGTGTCGAAGAACCCGACACCCCAGCCGTCGGCGTTGATGGTGCCGTGTTTCTGGCGCCGCGGCGAATAGGACTGCACCAGTAGCCCGCTGGGCGGATCGAGGACCAACGAGGACACGGTGACCGGGGCGCCCAGCCACCCGATATGCCTACACATCCCAAGCCAACCGGACGCCGGAGAAGATCTGCCGCCGGATCGGGTGGTCCCAGTTACGGAAGCTCGGCCGCAGGATGTCGGGCGCGACCGCCCAGGATCCGCCGCGCAGCACCCGGTAATCCCCGGCCCCAGCACCGTCGAAGAACGGTTCGCTGTACCGGTCATAGATCATCGGGGTGAACCCCGGCCAGGGCCGCAGCGTCGAGGTCGTCCACTCCCACACATCACCCAGCATCTGCTCCGCGCCGTAGGCCGAGGCGCCCGCCGGATACGCCCCCACCGGCGCCGGGCGCAGCGCGTCACCCCCGAGATTGGCCAGGTCGGGAGTCGGTTGCGCGTCGCCCCAAGGGAATCGGCGCCGGGTTCCGGTCACCGGATCCCACGCGCACGCCTTCTCCCACTCGACTTCGGTGGGCAGCCGCGCACCCGACCAGGCGGCGAAAGCCTCGGCTTCGAAGTAGGTCACGTGCTGGACGGGTTCGTCGTCCGGGATGGTCTCGCGGTGACCGAACCGGGTGCGGCTGCCGTCGGCGTTCCAGAACGCGGGGGCGACCAGGCCGGCTTGTGCCCGGTAGGCCCAGCCGTTGGCGGACCACCATCGCGGCGTCCGGTAGCCACCGTCGTCGATGAACTCGCGCCACTGCGCGTTGGTGACCGGGACCCTGCCGATCCGGAACCCCTCGACATGGACGGTGTGGGCGGGCCGTTCGTTGTCCAGCGAGTAGTGTTCCTCGGAAGCGTTGACGCCCAACGTGAACGGACCGGCGGGAATCAGCACCGATGTACCGGCGACGCAGGCGCGGCCGGCGGGCAGCGCGGTGCCCGCGCTGAGCAGCGGAGGGCCGGCACGCAGGTTGAGCGCCTGCAACATGGTCTCGTCGTGTTGATGTTCATGGGAGATCACCAAACCGAAGCGGAACAACGCCTCGTCACCGTCCGTACGATCCAGTGCCTCGAGAGCTTTGTCGCGCACGGTCGCGCAATAGACCCGGGCATCGGCCGGCGGGAGCAACGGCAGTTCGGCACGACTGGCCCGGGAATGCACGAATGCGTCGTAGAGCGAGTCGATCTCGGGCGTGAGCAGGCCGGGCATGCTCGGGTCTCCGTCGCGCAGCAGCCAGAACTCCTCCTGTTGACCGATATGCGCGAGGTCCCACACCAGCGGGCTCATCAACGGGTCGTATTGACGGTGCAGTTCGGCGTCGTCGAAGTCGACGAGCGCCAGCGTGCGCTCCCGGGCCCGGGTCAGTTCGGTGGCCAGCGCCTCCGGTGACGTCATCATTCGCCCTTCGCCAGTTGGGTCAGTGCCGCCGGTATGCCGTGTTCGACCACCCGATCGGTGAACTCGTCACCCGGACAGCGCCCCGCCTCTGCGTCGGCGAGCAGCCCGGCCATCGCATCGGCGAGTTCGGGCGGAGCGTGCTCGGCGGCGGCCGACACGCATTGCACCGCGGCGGCACGCAATCGCGGGTCGGCGAGCCCGGCCCGGGCCGCGAGATCCCATTCGCCGGCCACCGGTGCGGTGGCCGACACCGCCGCCTGCGCGGCTTCCGGCTGGTCCAGCAGTGTCACCAGGGTGAAGGCCACGGCCGGCCAGATGGTGTCGGGAACGCTGTCGAGGTAGCGGATCTCCAGCCACCGGCGCGGTCGCACCGGGGGGAACAGCGTGGTCAGGTGGTAATCGAGGTCCTCGTCGGTGGGCACCCGGCTGCCCAGTTGCGCGCGTCCCTCGGCCCAATCGGCGAAGGCGACCCACTCGGTCACGGGCGCGACCTCGGTGCCGTTCACCAGCATCACCGGCGCCCGCAGCGCATAGCGCGCCCAGTCCGCGGCCGGATCGTCGCCGTCATCGCCGAGTACCGGCCCGCACCGGGCCGCATCCAGTTGGCCCCACACGCGTTGCCGGGAGCTACGCCACCCGGTGAAGTGCCCGCCCAGCAGCGGCGAGTTCGCCGCCAGCGCGATCATGGTGGGGCCCAGGGCGTGCGCCAGACGCACCCGGTCCGCCCAGCCCGCTCGCGGCCCGGCCTCGATGTTGATCTGGATCGAGGCGGTGGACGTCATCATGGCCGCACCGGCCTCGGCGCTGCCGGTGGCCGCGAAGAAGCGCTCCATCGCCCGGTAGCGGGCCCCGGGGTTGACGCGCCGCGTCGGCCGCAGCGGGTCCGCGCCCAACAGGACCAGTCCGAGGCCGTGCTCGGCAAAGTGTCCTTGCAGCACCGCGCGGTCGGCGGCCATTCCGGTGATCGCGGCACCGGGCCCGTCGGCCGGTGGACCCGAGAGTTCGACGGCGCCGCCGGGTTCGACGGTGATGGCGCTGCCTCCGGGCAGGTCTGGCACCCCGGAGATCACCGCGCTGAGTTCGTCCCAGCCCGGGCGGCGCTGTGGGTCGGCGATGTCGAAACAGTGCGCCTCGATCTCGAGGCCGACCTTGCCGATCGGGCCGTCGCGCAGGCAGTTCGCCGCGACGCGCGCGGCGGCCTGGCCGGACGCGCACGCGACGTCCCACGTGGCGGTGGTGGTCATGCGAACCACTCCTCCCCGGCTCTGGACGCTACGAGCTTTTGCTATTGAATCTTCCAGACAGGTCCGACATATTCCCGAGGGATTTGCCTGCCGTCACTGCCCGAGGGTGTTCTGCATGGCTCCCGCCAGTACGTTGACCGCGGGTCCGCCGTTGCCGGGCTGGCACACCTTCGCCTGGAGCAGAACGTTTTCCCGCAATCGGGTCTGTGTGAAACACCGCCGGTCGGTGCCGCCCTCCTGCTTGACCCAGACCGCGTCGGTTTCGGTGGCGGCGCTCCCGGAGAACGTCCACACCTGATTCACGAATTTGTCCAGATGCATCGTGGTCGTCTGCCCGGCGCATCCGGTGGTCCGATCGGTGACGCGGTGGTAGGCCCGGGTCGCGGCGTCGTTGGTGGCGAAGACGCCGACGGCCTGTTTGACCAGGCGGGTCGGGTCGGTGGCGGAGGTCTGCGCCACCGCGGCGTTGAAGGAGGCCAGATCGGGGTCGGCGTACACGTCGGGGAGCCCGATGTCGGCCCAGTTGTTGCAGGCCGGGTTGTCGACGTAGAAGGCCTGTACCGGGTTGGCGAACTCGGCTTCCCAGGTCAGCGCCGTCCCGACGATGTTGCTGACCGATCCCTTGGGCAGCACGGCGTAGCTGACGACGCCGGGATCGGACGGTCGGGCCGGGGCCGGAGCAGCGAGTGTCATGGCCATACCCGAAGCCACCCCGAAGGCCACCCCCACCCCGACGGCGAGTGCTGTCAGCCGCATGGCATCGATCATGCCAAAGCGGGCAAGCCCTCAGAACAGAGTCTGGGTGCAGTAAGTGCGTGCCGGCGCCGGATACGGCCATGCATAAGCACCGCCGGCGGCCGGGCAGGCGGACTGGTCCCTGACCTCCAGGCGCTGGGTGATCTGCACCAGAACGCCCTCGCCGCGCTTGCCGCAGTCGGCCTTTTCGACCAGGCCGATCGGCATCTCCATCAGGTAGCAGTGGTTTGCCACCAGGTTCGGCACCAGGCACAACCGCGCGGTCGACGGTTCGGCGTAGGCGGTGGGCAGATGCTGGTACTCGGTGGTGGGGCAGTCGCCCGCGGCATCGGTGGTGGCGCCGACGGTGTAGCTGGGGTCCTGGGTGCATGCCACCTCGACGGCGTGTGCCGGCTCCTGGGCCCGGCCGTCGCCGGCGTAGATGCCCCCGTCGATCTGCACGCAGTCGCCGAGGGCGAACACGGTCCCCGCGGCCACGTCAGGTTCCGCGGTGCGCAGGGCGCACCCCGACAACGCCGCCACTACCACGAGCGCAAAGGCAAACGCGGTAATGGTCGGCGCTCGGCGTGTCATGGTTAGCGACACTCTCACGAATGAGGTCAGAGTGCCAAGAGTTACGGCTGATTCAGGGGCGTGCGGGTGTGATCGGCTGCTGCTGGGGGCCCTGCTGGCCGGCCTGGCCCCCGGGGCCGCCCGGGAAGAAGGCATGCGGCGGGCCCATCGGCGGTGGCCCGCCGCGATGGAACATCGTCGCCGGACGGTCCGGGCCTCCGCGGTGGTGGCCGCCCCCGTCGGAACTCTTGCCCAGGATGAAGCCCGAGAAGAAGATCACGGCGACGATGAAGATCACGCCCGCGACGATGCCCACCCAGGCCGCGGCCTGGGTGACGCGATTCGGGCGGGCGGGTGCTGGCGCTGCGGCGACGGCCACCGGTGCCGTGGTCGTGGTCGAGATGTCGTTCGGTTCACTCATGGATTCATGATGCAGACCCGCAGCAAGGTGTCGGCTGGCTACGGATTATGAATCAGCTGTGAAACGGGCGCACCGCGTACTGGATCACCCGGTACGGCGTCCCGCCGCGTGGCGTGGTGTTCCACTGGCTGACGAAAACCCGCAACTCGTCCAGTGTGGATGCCGGGGAGATGTAGCCGCCGTACGGCTGGGCCAGCCGGTTGTCGTATGGCGCGGGCAGGTCGGTGGGCCGGTCGGGCCACGGGGCGCCCACCACCACCGTCGTCACCGGCGCCGACCCGAGCTGGGTGGGGTGGTTGGCGACCCGCACCTCCATGTTGAGCGTGCTGGCGTTGAAATATGACAGGACCGTCTTCCCGTCGATCTGGCGCACACTCATCTCGCCCACCCGATCCGGCCACAGCGGTGTCGGCTGATGGCCCCAGCCGGCGTCGGCCGACCAGCCCTGCCATGCGGCACGATCCAGGAAGTCTTGCGGGGCAACGCGGTACAGCGTGACCGGGGCGGTGCGGTCGAAGTTGTCGGCCACGATGTACACCCAGCCCCGCGCGGAATCCGGGGTCGGGATCGGGTCGTAGTAGCCGCTGACCTGAGACTGCCCGCCACCGACGAAGTCGGCCGGACGTTGCGACCCGGGCACCGTCGGCCAATTCTCCTTCGCGGCATCTGCTTTCACCAACCGCGTGGAGGCGGGCGCCAGGTTGAACGTGGTGGCGACCAGCATGTAGTTCTCGCGGTTGATCGACACGACGCCGGCCGGGAGCTGGGAGGCGCCGGCCGGTGCGGGCTCGGCCAGCAGCGGCGCCCGGGTACCCGAGACTCCGGTGATGCGGACACCGTCGGGGGCGGTGATCGAGTCGGGGTCCACGTGCAGCGCCACCGGCGAATACCAACCGCCGAAACCGACACCCTGCCCGGCGAAGCTGTCCCCGCACACCTGCAGCAGCCGGCTCGGGAACTCCATGAACTCGCACAGGTCCGTCGCGCCGATTCCGTAATCGCCTGTCGCGGTGCCCGTTCCAGCCACCGGACCGAGCATGACGACCTGCCCCGGCGACAGGTTCAGGTCGGCATGTGCGGGTGGACTCAGCGCCAATGCCAAGGCCGACGCGATGGCGCATGCCACCCGCATTGTCAGAGTTGCTGGGCCAGCAGCTCGGCGATCTGAATAGTGTTCAGTGCAGCACCTTTTCGCAGGTTGTCACCGGACACGAACAGGGCCAGACCGCGCCCGCCGGGCACCCCCTCGTCCTGACGGATCCGGCCGACCAGCGAGTCGTCGGCTCCGGCCGCCGCCAGCGGCGTAGGCACGTCGACCAGGGACACACCCGGGGCCCCGGCCAGGAGCTCCTTGGCCCGTGCCACCGAAAGCGGCTGGGAGAACTCGGCGTTGATCGACAGCGAGTGCCCGGTGAACACCGGTACCCGCACGCAGGTGCCGCTCACGGCGAGTTCCGGGATGCCGAGGATCTTTCGGCTCTCGTTGCGCAGCTTCTGGTCCTCGTCGGTCTCACCCGACCCGTCGTCGACCAGCGAACCGGCCAGCGGCACCACGTTGAACGCGATGGGCGCGACGTACTTGACCGGAGCCGGGTAGTCCAGCGCCGAACCGTTGTGCACCAGCTGCTCGACCCCATCGATGACGGCGCGCGCCTGGGTGGCCAGCTCCTCGACGCCGGCCAGTCCGGTGCCGGACACAGCCTGGTAGCTGGAGACGATGAGGCGGGTCAGCCCGGCCTCGTCGTGCAGCGGCTTGAGCACCGGCATGGCGGCCATGGTGGTGCAGTTCGGGTTGGCGATGATGCCCTTTGGAAGAGACCGGGCACGGTTCGCGACATCTCTGTCGAAGTTGACCTCGCTGACCACGAGCGGGACCTCGGGGTCCTTGCGCCAGGCCGAGGAGTTGTCGACGACGACGGCGCCGGCCGCGGCGAACCGCGGCGCCTGCACCCGCGACATGGTCGCGCCCGCGGAGAACAGGGCGATATCCAGCCCGGACGGGTCGGCCGTCTCGCTGTTCTCGACCTCGATCTCCTGGCCGCGGAAGGTCAGCTTCTTCCCCTCGGAGCGGGCCGAGGCGAAGAACCGCACCGAGGTCGCCGGGAAGTTCCGCTCTTCGAGCAGGGCCCGCATGACCTGGCCGACCTGTCCGGTCGCGCCGATGACACCGATGTTGACCATTTTCAGATCCCGCTTCCGGCGTACACGACGGCCTCCTCCTCGCCACCGAGGCCGAAGGCCTCGTGCAGCGCGGAGACCGCCACGTCCAGATCGGTGTCCTTGACCAGCACCGAGATCCGGATCTCCGAGGTGGAGATCAGGTCGATGTTGACGCCGGCCTCGGCCAGCGTCTCGCAGAACTTGGCGGTGACACCCGGGTGGGAGCGCATGCCGGCGCCCACCAGCGACACCTTGCCGATGTGGTCGTCGTAGAGCACCTGGGTGAAGCCGATGTCACTCTGCAGCGAGGACAGCTTCTGCACGGCGGACGGGCCGTTCTCCCGTGAGCAGGTGAAGGTGATGTCGGTCTTGCCGTCCTCCACCTTGGAGATGTTCTGCAACACCATGTCGATGTTCACGTCGGCGTCCGCGACCGCGCGGAACACCTTGGCGGCATAGCCGGGCACGTCGGGCAGGCCCACGACGGTGACCTTCGCCTCGCTGCGGTCGTGCGCGACTCCGGTCAGAATGGCGTCTTCCATGGGGATGTCCTCGATCGATCCTTTGACGATGGTGCCGGGCTTGTCCGAATACGACGAACGGACGTGTATCGGAACGTTGTACCGACGGGCATATTCCACGCAGCGCAGCATCAGCACCTTCGCGCCGCAGGCAGCCATCTCCAGCATCTCCTCGAAGGAGACGGCGTCCAGGTGTCGGGCGTTGGGAACGATGCGCGGGTCGGCGGTGAAGATGCCGTCGACGTCGGTGTAGATCTCGCAGACGTCCGCCTTCAGCGCCGCCGCCAGGGCCACCGCCGTGGTGTCCGATCCGCCGCGGCCCAGCGTGGTGACGTCCTTACTGTCCTGGCTCACGCCCTGGAAGCCGGCGACCAGCACGATCAGACCTTCGTCGAGCGCCTCACGCAGCCGAGTCGGGGTGACGTCGATGATCTTGGCGTTGCCATGGGTACCGGTGGTCACGACCCCGGCCTGCGACCCGGTGAACGAGCGGGCCTGCGCGCCGAGCGACTCGATGGCCATGGCCACCAGCGCGTTGGAGATGCGTTCCCCGGAGGTGAGCAGCATGTCCATCTCGCGGGGCGGCGGCGCCGGGGATACCTGACGGGCCAGGTCGAGCAGGTCGTCGGTGGTGTCACCCATCGCGGAGCAGACCACGACCACGTCGTTGCCGGCCTTCTTCGTCTCCACGATTCGCTCGGCGACGCGACGGATCCGGTCGGCGTCCGCCACCGAAGATCCGCCGTATTTCTGCACGACGAGCGCCACTGTGAACCTCTCAACAAGCCGGGGATGTCCCGACAAGGATACGGGGTGGGCGCATCCCCCTATTACCCACGCGGGCCGGGACCCGTTACCCGACCGAAACAACACGAAGCGTTCACGTAACAGAAACCCGGTTTACTCCCAGTAATCACAACGGAGCTCCCGTGCGGCCGACCACGTTTCACAGCGTGATACTTTGATTCCCGATAGGAGACAGGATGACCCCCGACCTCGCTACCCTGGCTGAACAATCAGGTACCAAGTTCATCCTCGCCCTGTTCGTCGACCTGCGCGGGAAACCCTGCGCCAAACTTGTTCCCGTCGAAGCCGTCGACCAGCTGGCCACCGAGGGGGTCGGCTTCGCCGGTTACGCGGTGGGCGCCATGGGACAGGAACCCAAGGATCCCGACCTCATCGCCATCCCGGATCCCGCGTCGTTCACCCCGATCCCGTTCATCAGGGACGGGCTCGCGCTGGTGCACTGCGATCCGCACGTGGAGGGCAAGCCGTGGCCGTTCGCTCCCCGGGTCATCCTCAAGAACCTGATCCAGCAGGCCGCCGACGCCGGATTCGAACCCTGGGTCGGTGCCGAGGTGGAGTACTTCCTGCTGCGCCGCGCGGCCGACGGCAGCCTGGTCACCGCCGACGCGGACGACACCGCCGCCCAGCCGTGTTACGACGCCCGCGGCGTCACCCGAATGTATGAGCACCTCACCGCCATCTCCACGGCGATGAACACCCTCGGCTGGTCGAACTACGCCAACGACCACGAGGACGGCAACGGCCAGTTCGAGCAGAACTTCCAGTTCGCCGAGGCACTGGTCACCGCGGACCGGGTCATCACCCTGCGCTATCTGCTCTCGATGATCGCCGCCGAACGCAATATGGTCGCCACCTTCATGCCCAAGCCGTTCGCCGACCGGACCGGCAACGGCCTGCACTTCCATCTGTCGCTGACCAGCGGCGGCACCCCGGTGTTCCCGTCGGACTCCGACCAGCGGGGCCTGGGACTGTCCGAGACCGCGTACGCCTTCATCGGCGGCGTCCTCGAACATGCCTGCGCCCTGCAGGCCGTCATCGCCCCGACAGTCAACTCCTACAAGCGGACCGGGGCCACCAGCACCGCATCGGGCGCATCGTGGGCACCGCGGAAGCCGAGCTATGGCGGGAACGACCGCACGCACTACATCCGGGTGCCCGACGACCAGCGTATCGAGCTACGCGGTGGGGACGGCTCCGCCAACCCCTACCTGGCCATCGCCGCGACACTCGGCGCCGGGCTGGACGGCGTCAAGCGCAGCGCCGACCCGGGAGCTGTTGGCAGCCAGGGCAATTCAAATCTGCCACCCACGCTGCTGCATGCGATCGACGAGTTGGAGACCGACAACGTGGTGCGCGGCGTCCTGGACGCTGCCGGCGAAGGCGTCGCCGACTACTTCGCCGGACTCAAGCGCGAGGAGTTCTTCGCCTACCACGGCACCGTCGCGCCGTGGGAAGTCGATTCCTACCTGACGGCTTTCTAGAGAGAAAGGGCAACCACAACTATGTGTGGAATCGTGGGGTTACACCTACGCACGGAGGAGCTGCACCCCCGGCTGGGTGAACTGCTCGCCGGCATGCTGTGCGAGATGTCGGACCGCGGCGCCGATTCGGCCGGTATCGCGGTCTATGGGGACCCGACGTGGTCACCCCCGGGACGGGGCTGCGTATCGGTGACCGACATCGCCGAGGCCCCCGACCTCGGACCGGATGTCGCTGTGGTGCAGGTGGACTCCACCTACCTGTTGTCGGCTGACGAACCGTCCGAGAAACTCCTTCAGCGTGTACGGGCAGCGCATCCCGAGGCCCTGATCGCCGGCTTCGGTGCCGACCTCGCCGTCCTCAAGGGCGTCGGGCACCCCCGCGATCTCAGCGATGCCTGGGGGCTGGCCAAGGCCCAGGGCTGGCAGGGTGTCGGCCACACCCGGATGGCCACCGAATCCGCGGTGACGCCCTCGGGCTGCCACCCCTACACCGTCGGCCCGCAACAGTGCCTGGTGCACAACGGTTCCTTCTCCAACCACGCGACCATCCGCCGCGACCTGCAGCGTGCCGGTGTGGCCTTCGACAGTGAGAACGACACCGAGGTCGGCGCCCGGTTCGTGGCCCAACAATTGGCCGCCGGTCGCGATGTGGAGACCGCTTTGAAAGAACTCCTCGTGTCCTTTGATGGCTTCTACACCCTGCTCGTCTCCAACCACGACTCCTTCGCCGTGGTCCGCGACGCCATCGCCTGCAAGCCGGCGGTGATCGCCGAAACCACCGACTGGGTGGCCATGGCCAGCGAGTACCGCGCGCTGGCCGGACTGCCCGGCGTCGAATCCGCCAAGATCTGGGAACCCGAACCGGAGGTCGTCTACGCATGGACACGCTAGTGAAGTACGACCTGCGCAGCACACCGCTGCGTGAGGTGAATACGGCACTGCACCAAGCAGATCTGGAGGGTGAGTTCGTCATCGACCATCCCGATGGCGCACACAATGTGGCCGTCGGGGTGAACGCACCCGTCGGCGTGCGCATCGAAGGCCACGTAGGCTACTACGCCGCCGGGATGAACCAGCAGGCCGACATCGTGATCAACGGCAACGCCGGAACCGGCGTCGCGGAGAACATGATGAGCGGCACCGTGCGTGTCACCGGCAACGCCTCACAGTCCGCCGGAGCCACCGCACACGGCGGGCTGCTCGTCATCGAGGGCGACGCCGCGGCGCGCTGCGGCATATCGATGAAGGGTGTCGACATCGTGGTCGGCGGCAGCATCGGCCACATGAGCGCGTTCATGGCGCAGGCCGGCCGCCTGGTGGTGCGCGGAGATGCCGGTGAGGCACTGGGCGATTCGATTTATGAGGCCCGCATCTACGTACGCGGCGCGGTGAGCTCGCTGGGCGCCGACTGCGTCAAGAAGGACATGCGGCCCGAGCATCACGCCGAGTTGGCCGAACTCCTCGCTGCGGCAGGCTATTCCGACGAAACCACGGAGTACACCCGGTACGGTTCGGCCCGCAACCTCTACCACTTCCACGTCGACAACGCCAGCTCCTATTAGAAAGCCACCTGATGAGCTCACCTACTGACGACCGGGCCCGGCTGGGCCTGCGCGAATCGGCGACCTTCGACCGGACCACCATCGCCGCCATCCAGCGGGCCGCCGAAACCGGCATCTACGACATCCGCGGTTGGGGCGCCAAGCGAGCCCTGCCGCACTTCGACGACCTGCTGTTCCTGGGGGCATCGATGTCGCGGTACCCGCTGGAGGGATACCGCGAACGCTGCGGCACCGATGTGGTACTGGGCGGTCGGAACGCCAAACATCCGTTGCACCTGGATATCCCGGTCACGATCGCCGGGATGAGCTTCGGTGCGCTGTCCGGGCCGGCCAAGGAGGCGCTGGGCCGCGGGGCCAGCGAGGCGGGCACCTCGACCACCACCGGTGACGGCGGGATGACGCCGGAGGAGCGTGGCCAGAGCAAGCACCTGGTCTACCAGTACCTGCCGTCGCGCTATGGCATGAACCCCGACGACCTGCGTAAGGCCGATGCCATCGAGGTCGTACTCGGGCAGGGCGCCAAGCCGGGCGGGGGCGGAATGCTGCTGGGGCAGAAGATCTCCCAGCGGGTCGCCGGGATGCGTACGCTGCCCGAGGGCATCGATCAGCGCAGCGCGTGCCGCCATCCGGACTGGACCGGTCCCGATGACCTGACGATCAAGATCAACGAGTTGCGGGAGATCACCGACTGGGAGAAGCCGATCTACGTCAAGGTCGGCGCCACCCGCACCTACTACGACGTGAAGCTGGCGGTGCACGCCGGCGCGGACGTGGTGGTGGTCGACGGCATGCAGGGGGGCACCGCAGCCACCCAGGAGGTCTTCATCGAGCACGTCGGTATCCCGACCCTGGCCGCCATCCCGCAGGCGGTGCAGGCGCTGCAGGAACTGGGCGTGCACCGCAACGGTGTGCAGCTCATCGTGTCCGGCGGGATCCGCAACGGCGCCGATGTCGCCAAGGCGCTGGCACTGGGCGCCGACGCGGTCGCGATCGGTACGGCCGCGCTGATCGCCCTGGGCGACAACCATCCCCGTTACGAGGCCGAGTACCAGAAGCTGGGCAGCGCGGCCGGGTTCTACGACGACTTCCAGGACGGCCGCGACCCCTCCGGGATCAGCACCCAGGATCCGGAGCTGGCGGCACGCTTCGACCCGGTCGAGGGTGGCCGCCGGCTGGCCAACTTCCTGCGGGTGTTGACCATGGAGGCGCAGACCATCGCGCGGGCCTGCGGGAAGGCCCACGTCACGCACCTGGAGCCCGAGGATCTGGTGGCCATCACCATCGAGGCGGCCGCCATGGCCCGGGTGCCGCTGGCCGGTACCAACTGGATACCGGGCGCCGGCCTGTGAACGCGACCGCTGACGTCGTCATCGTCGGAGGCGGGCTGGAAGGTACCGCCACGGCATGGGCTCTGAGCCAGCGCGGTGTCACCGATGTCTTTGTGGCCGAACGCAGTACCGTCGGATCGGGCATGACCGGTAAGTCCAGCGGAATCGTGCGCTGCCACTATGGGGTCAGCTCGCTGGCCGCCATGGCGACCTCGAGCCTGGATGTCTTCGAGAAACCGGAGCAGTTCCTCGGCGACCATGCGACCGATATCGGCTTCCGCCAGACCGGGTACGTGGTCGGGGTCGGCGAACCCAACGTCGGCGCACTGCGCAACAGCCTGGCCGCGCAGCGCGCGGTCGGCGTGCAGACCGAGGAGATCGGTGTCGATGAGGTCGCGAAGATGTGGCCGCACGCCGACCTGACCCCCTTCGCGGCCTTCGGCTGGGAGGCCCGCGGTGGATACGGCGATGCGTATCAGACCGCCCAGGCATTCGCCATCTCCGCACGCAATGCCGGGGTGCGGGTGCGCCAAAGCTGCGAGGTCACCGAGCTGATCGTCGCGGGTGACAAGGTGACCGGTGTTCGACTGGCCGATGGGACCGAGGTTTCGGCGGAGACGGTCGTCATCGCCACCGGTGTCTGGACCCAGCCCTTCCTCGCGCGCTACGGCGTCGACGTACCCATCTCGGTGCACCGTGAGCAGATCGTGATGCTCTCTCCCGGCATCGATCTGGGCCCGGTGCCGGTATTCTCCGATCTGGTGTCACTGCAGTATGTGCGCCCCGATGTGAACTCCGAGATCCTGTTCGGCAACTCCGATCTCGCCGAACTGGAGATCGCCGACCCCGATCACTACCTCAACCGTGCCGACGAGGCCTTCATCGATCTGACGGTGGACAAGATCAGCACCCGGTTCCCGGGTTTCACCGACGCGGCGATCACGACGAGCTACGCGGGCTGCTATGACGTCACCCCGGACTGGAACCCGGTGATCTCGAGGACCGGCATCGCGGGCCTCGTCGTGGCGGCGGGCTTCAGTGGACACGGATTCAAGATCGCGCCGGCGGTGGGCAGATTGGTCGCCGACCTGGTGGTCGAGGGCGCAAGCTCCGATCCGCGGATACCCGAGTCGGACTTCCGACTGTCCCGGTTCACCGAGGGTGACCTGCTCAAGAGCCCCTTCCCATATGTCGGGGCCGGCGAGATGCGCTGACTCCGGCTCGCAACCCGAGCGCCGATGCACTTTGGAATTCGTCGTTCCCCGAGCAGGATGGAGGGATCCGCGAGACAGGAGAACCGTGAGCGACCAACCGCTGCTTCGCAATGAGTCCGGAACCGCTCGGGAACGGAATCCGCACGAACCGGTCGACGAGCTGGAGTTCGAGGCCGCGATCGGCCGGAATGTGCGCCAACTACGCCAGCAGCATGGGCTGACCGTGGCGGACATGGCGGCCCGGGTCGGCATCTCCAAGGCGATGATGTCCAAGATCGAGAACGCCCAGACCTCCTGCAGCCTGTCGACGCTGGCGCTGTTGGCCCGCGGGCTCGACGTCCCGGTGACCAGTCTGTTCCGCGGGGCCGATGTGGAACGACCGGCGGCGTTCGTGAAGGCCGGGACCGGTGCGGAGATCGTGCGCAACGGCACCAAGCAGGGACACGAGTATCAGCTGCTGAGCTCGCTGCGGGGCGAGCACAAGCGCCTCGAGTGCCTGCACGTGACGCTCACCGAGAAGAGCCAGACCTACCCGCTGTTCCAGCATCCCGGCACGGAGTTCATCTACATGCTCGAAGGGGTGATGGACTACAGCCACAGCCGGTCGGTGTACCGGTTGCATCCCGGCGATTCCCTGCAGATGGATGGTGAGGGCGCGCACGGGCCGGTGGACCTGGTGGAGTTGCCCATCCGGTTCCTGTCGGTGATCGCGTTCCCGGACTCTCAGGTCTGAGCCTGCGTGCGCATCCTGCGTCTCCTGCACCCCGGTGGCGAAATCGCTTATCGCGGTGGCTAACCCGCTGGCGACCGCCGCCAGTTCGTTGACGCCTGCGCCCAGCTGCTCCAGGGCCGTCGTGATGGTGCCCTTTTCCGCAATGTTCTGGGCATCCACGAACGCCTTCGCCCCGGCCAGCGCGGGTTCGAATACCGTCAGACCCTGCCCGATGTTGCGCCATTGCGCGGCAGTCAGATTCATCATCGCCGCATTACCGGAGGGCCAGGTCATGGCGAGGCCGAACACTGGGATCATCCTGAGGAACGGGGTGATCAGCCACCACTTGGCAGGCGGCGGCACGTTGCTCCCGTTGGGGCCGTATGGCGCGTCGCCGGCCGTCGTCCGGCCCGGGTCACCGCTGACGCCCCCGGACGGGCCGGGCCCGCCCGGGGTCGAGGCGGAGTCGGCGTTGCGGTAGTTGAACCCGGTCGCCTCCAACATCAACCCGACGTTCTTGAACGCGTTGGCAGCGTCCGCCAGTCCCCTACCGAACTCGTCGGCCTGCCGCCCGTAGGCGATGCCGAAGCTCAGTCCCGCGGGATCCGTTCCGGAGGCGATGCCCCCGGACAGCACCTGACTCATCGCGTCCGACAACGCACCGAGCTGGGCCCCCAGCGACCCGACCTGTTTCCCCGCATCGATCAGCTGCTGCGGCTCTACCTCGATCCGCACGCAATCAGCCCGCCCACATCTTTCCGTTCTTGGCGACGGCGTCGGTGTAGTTCTTGTGCGCGTTCTCGGCGACCTTGCACAGCTGTTCCAGCGACGTCTTCATCTGCTCGGCGCCGTCGTTCCACTGCCGCCGGGACTGCTCCTGCGCCTCGGACGCCTCGCCCGACCAGTTGGCCCGCAGCGCGGCCATCGCCTGGTCGATCTCCTCCAGCACCTCGGTGACCTCACGACCGAACTCGGCCATGTGATCGATGGCACTCTGCAGCTGCGGAAAGTCCACCACCAACTTCGGCATCACAACTCGCGCTCAGTCTGGGACTCCGCCCCGGGCTCCACAGGCCGCTCCACCGGCGCCTTCTCCATCGGCTCCGCACCACCGGCCGCCTCCGCGTCGGTCTCGACCTGCTGCGCCGGCGCGGTGGCCATCTGCACCGCTTGCTGGGCGGCACCGGCGGCCATCTGTCCGGCCTGGGTCAACCCGCCGGTCAGTTGCTCGCCCAGCTGGGCGGGCATCCCCACCGCCTGTGACATCGGTTGCACGACGTCTCCGAGGTTCATCTGCTGGGAAAGGTTCGGTACCTGCCCGGAGCCGGAGACACCGGCCCCACCTGCGACGCCACCGCCGCTGCCCTGCATGGTCCCGTCCAACGCGCCGCCGGCGTTCTCGTCGGTCGCCGCGTAGTTCCGGGCAGCCACGTTGAGGGCGTCCGACATGGTCTGCAGGGCGCGGATCACCTGCCCCGCACCGTTGTGCCATTGGTCCCAGTACTTGTCGAACGCCGCCGCCGCCTCGCCGTGCCAGCCGGATCCGAGCAGGTTGCCGCTCTCAAGATCAACCGCGGACAGACCGTCCTGCAGACGCTGCCCGGCCCCGCTCAAACGGTCCGCTGCCAGGTGCAACTCCGAGGTCACGACCTCGACCGACTGCCCCATGCGCCCCCGAATTCAGTAGCTCGTCTAGCAGACTAAGCCCGCTCCGAGCACCCCTACGACACCAAATTCCAGCCCTCTACCACGGGCGTTTTGGCCCGTGGACGACCGGGAGTAGAGTGTCTGACGTGCAGCGGGTGCTCCTCCTCGGACGCCGCGACGGGGTCTGATCCAGACTGGCCTCCCGTCGCGGGTCTTCGCGATGCGCCGGTCTGAATTCCTCACAACGACCCGGAGCCGAGATCATGACCACCCCTGAGACCAATTCTTCTTCTGCTGTTTCGCCGGATGCCTTCTCGTCCGTGCGCACCATCGCCACCCCGAGCGGCGCCCCCAACCCCGGCCAGCCTGCCTGGAACACCCAGCGCGGCTCGTCGATGCCGGTGAACCGGTACCAGTCCTTCGCCAGTGAGGTCGAAGACATCCGGCTGCCCGACCGCACCTGGCCCGACAAGGTCATCGAAACCGCCCCGCAGTGGTGCGCGGTGGACCTGCGAGACGGCAATCAGGCGCTGATCGACCCGATGAGCCCGGCCCGCAAGCGCCGGATGTTCGATCTGCTGGTCCGGATGGGCTACAAGGAGATCGAGGTCGGCTTCCCGTCAGCCAGCCAGACCGACTTCGACTTCGTCCGCGAGATCATCGAGGACGGCGCCATCCCGGACGATGTCACCATCCAGGTGCTGACGCAGTCCCGTCCCGAGCTGATCACCCGGACCTTCGAGGCCTGCCGGGGCGCCAAGAGCGCGATCGTGCACTTCTACAACTCGACCTCGATCCTGCAGCGTCGCGTCGTGTTCCGCGCCGACAAGGATGCGATCAAGAAGATCGCCACCGATGCCGCCGAGCTGGTGCTGCAGGAAGCCAAGAAGTACCCGGACACCAACTGGCGCTGGGAGTACTCCCCGGAGTCCTACACCGGCACTGAACTGTCCTACGCCAAAGAGGTGTGCGACGCGGTCACCGAGACCCTGGGCGCCACCCCGCAGAACCCGGTCATCCTGAACCTGCCCGCCACCGTCGAGATGGCCACCCCCAACGTCTACGCGGACTCGATCGAGTGGATGCACCGCAACCTGGCTCGCCGCGACTCCGTGATCCTGAGCCTGCACCCGCACAACGACCGCGGAACCGGCGTCGCCGCAGCGGAATTGGGCTACCAGGCCGGCGCCGACCGGATCGAGGGCTGCCTGTTCGGCAACGGTGAGCGCACCGGCAACGTCTGCCTGGTGACGCTGGGCCTGAACATGTTCAGCCGCGGTGTCGACCCGCAGATCGACTTCTCCAACATCGACGAGATCCGCCGCACCGTCGAATACTGCAACCAACTGCCGGTACACGAGCGCCATCCCTACGGCGGCGATCTGGTCTACACCGCCTTCTCCGGCAGCCACCAGGACGCCATCAACAAGGGCCTGGACGCGATGAAGTTCGACGCCGACGCCGCCGATACCGACGTCGACGACTTCCTGTGGCAGGTGCCCTATCTGCCGATCGACCCCAAGGATGTCGGCCGTACCTATGAGGCCGTTATCCGGGTCAACTCGCAGTCCGGCAAGGGCGGCGTCGCCTACATCATGAAGGCCGACCACGGTCTGGTGCTGCCGCGGCGCCTGCAGATCGAGTTCAGCCAGGCGATCCAGCAGATCACCGACGGTGAGGGCGGCGAGGTCTCGCCCAAGGAGATCTGGGACGTGTTCTCCGAGGAGTACCTGGCCCCGATCCTGCCCCTGGAGCGGATGCGTCAGAAGGTGGTCGCCTCCGAGGTCGACGGCGGCACCGACACCATCACCGCGATCGTGAAGATCAACGGTGAGGAGCGCGAGATCGTCGGCGCCGGCAACGGACCGCTGGCGGCGTTCTGCGACGCCCTGGGTGCGGTCGGCTTCGAGGTGAACGTGCTGGACTACTCCGAGCACGCGCTGTCGGCCGGTGAGGAGGCGCAGGCCGCGGCCTACGTCGAGGCGTCCATCGGCGGCAAGACGGTCTGGGGTGTCGGCATCGCGACGTCGATCACCACCGCGTCGCTGCGGGCCGTCGTTTCGGCAGTGAACCGCGCCGCTCGGGGATAAGGTGACCTAGACCGAAGCGTGCACATCCACGGTTGAGGAGAATCCGCCGTGTGGGATTCATTCTGGGACTATTTCTGGTCGTTGCTCGTCATCTTCGCGTTCATCGCGTACCTGATCATCCTGTTCAACATCCTCACGGACTTGTTCTGGCGTGACCACAAGACCTCAGGCTGGGTGAAGGCGATCTGGGTGTTCTTCCTGATCGTCTTCCCCTATCTGACGGCGCTGATCTACCTCATCGCCCGGGGCAAGGGGATGGCCGAACGGGCGCAGGCCGCGGCCGTGGCCGCCAGGCAGGAGACCGACGAGTACATCAGACAGGCTGCCGGCCGGTCGCCGGCGCAGGAGATCGCCGACGCCAAATCCCTGCTGGATTCGGGGGCCATCAGCCCGGACGAGTACGAAGCGCTGAAAGCCAAGGCGATGAGTTACACCGTGCCGCCGACGGGACAGGAGTCCCGGTAGAACGTCGACCACTACCCCATCACTGTGGACTGGGTTACACACTGTATTGATCGCGCGTCAATCCGTAACGGAGTGATCCGGTCGCTTTCACAGTTTCCCCTGGAGACTCATAGCCGACGGCCCGCCGGGCCAAATCGGTTGTGAATCGCTATAACTCGTGCCGCAACGACGCGGCACGTCCAGGAGGAATTCGTGATCCCGCACGCCTCGTTCTTCGATGCCGAACGTCAGACCGCCCTGGCAGGTGATGACATCGCGGTCGGTGTGACCGATACCGCCGAGGAGGGCCGACTGCGGTTCTCGCTGTCCGCGCTGCATCCGGTGCCGCTGCGCCGGATGCTGCCCGCACTCGAGAGCATGGACCTCGAGGTCATCAACGAGCACACCAACTCCTGGAACAGGCCGGACGGGTCCGTGTGCCACGTCTACGATCTGGTGCTGGACACGAACGGCCCGGTCGCGTCCGAGCAGATCTGCGACACCTTCCGCGCCGTCTGGGCGGGCCGGATCGAAGCCGACCGGTTCAATGCCCTGATCCCGGTGGCCGGCCTGCACTGGCGACAGGTCGCGGTGTTGCGTAGCTACAGCCGCTACCTGCGGCAGCTGCCGATGCCCTACGGCCAGAACCGTATTCAGCAGGTGCTGCTGGACAACCCGGGCGCGGCCGTCGCCGCGGTGGCACTGTTCGAGACGCGGTTCAAGGACGGCGCCGACGCCGCGGCGATCGAGGCAGCCGATGAGCGACTCGCCGCCGAGATCGACCGGGTCGCCCATATCGACGCCGACCGTGTCCTGCGTGCCTACCGCAATCTGATCAACGCGACCGTGCGCACCAACGCCTTCCACGACGGTGCGTTCAGCGCGGCGGCGCCGTACCTGGTGCACAAGTTCGATGCCCAGCAGATCGACGAACTGCCGCAGCCCCGACCACTGTCCGAGATCTTCGTCTACGCACCGGAGTTCGAGGGGCTGCACCTGCGCTTCGGCCTGGTGGCCCGCGGCGGGCTGCGCTGGTCGGACCGCCACGACGACTACCGCGCCGAGGTGCTCGGATTGGTCAAGGCCCAGGCGGTGAAGAACGCGGTGATCGTTCCGGTCGGCGCCAAGGGGGTCTTCGTGGTCAGGCAGCCGGCCGCGGGCCGCGAGGAGGCGCTGCACTGCTACCGGCATTTCGTCTCCGCCCTGCTCGACGTCGTCGACAACGACACCGAGGGCGAGGATCCCTACCTCGTGGTGGCCGCCGACAAGGGCACCGCCACCTTCTCCGACGCGGCCAACGCCGTGGCGCTGGAACGCGGCTACTGGCTCGGCGACGCGTTTGCCTCCGGCGGATCGGCCGGCTACGACCACAAGTCGATGGGCATCACCGCCCGGGGCGCCTGGGTCAGCGGTGACAGCCATCTCGAAGAGCTCGGAATCGACGCTGATGCCGATGAATTCCGGGTTGTCGGCATCGGGGACATGAGCGGTGACGTGTTCGGCAACGGGATGCTGCTGCGCCGCGGCATCAGACTCGTGGCCGCCTTCGACCACCGGCACATCTTCGTCGACCCGGTCCCTTCGGCCGAGGCCGCCCGCGGCGAGCGGGAGCGACTGTTCGCGCTGCCGCGCTCGTCCTGGGACGACTACGACCGCACCCTGATCAGCGCGGGCGGCGGGGTCTGGTCCCGCGAGTCCAAGACCATCGCGGTGTCCGAGCAGATGCGCCGGTCTCTCGGCATCACCGAATCACCCACGCACCTGACCCCCAACGACCTGATCGGCCATATCCTGCGGGCCCCCGTCGATGTGCTGTTCAACGGCGGCATCGGCACCTATGTGAAGGCCGGCGACGAGCAACACAGCGAGGTCGCCGACAAGGTGAACGACGGCGTGCGGGTGAACGCCGCCGACGTCCGGGCCCGGGTCATCGTGGAGGGAGGCAACCTCGGGGTATCGCCGCGCGGGCGGGTCGAATTCGCCCGCCGCGGTGGGCACATCAACACCGATGCCATCGACAACGCGGCCGGCGTGGACTGCTCCGATCACGAGGTCAATCTGAAGATCCTGCTGGCCGGCCGCTTCCCGATCGCCGAGCGGGACGCGCTGCTGGCCGAGATGACCGACGAGGTCGCCGCCCACGTCCTGGCCAACAACACCGCGCACAACCGACTGCTGCGCGATTCGCGCTCCGACGCGGCCGCATTGGTCAGCGTGCACGCCCGGATGATCTCGATGTTGGAGGACAAGCGCGGCCTGCACCGCGAGCGGGAGCAGCTGCCCAGCGCCGAGGAGTTCGCGGCGATGGCCAAATCCGGTGCGGGCCTGACCCGCCCCGAGCTGGCCACCCTGATGGCGCACGCCAAGCTCGATCTCAAGGCCGAACTGCTGGCATCCGAAGAGTTCGAGGACCCGTATTTCACGGCCGCGCTGCACCGGTACTTCCCGGCCACGTTGCGCCGTCGGCTCGGCGCACAGGTCGAAGAGCATCCGTTGCGCCGCGAGATCATCGCCACCACGGTGGTCAACCACCTGCTGGCCACCTCCGGTCTGACCTACGCCTTCCGGCTGGCCGAAGAGACCGGAGCCACCGCGGGCGATATCGTGCGGGCGCACGCGATCGTGTCCGAGGTCTTCGACCTCGATCAGCTCTGGGACGACATCCATTCCGCGGCACTGACCCCCGCCCTCACCGATGCGCTGATCGTGGAGAGTCGCCGTCTGCTCGACCGTGCTTCCCGTTGGTTCCTGCTGAATCGGCCCCAGCCGCTGTCCATCGCCGATGAGATCGCCCGGTTCGGCCATCCTGTCGCGACATTGCGCGGCAAGTTGCCCGAGATGCTGCGCGGGGACGAACTCGCCACCGCCGGACGGATCTTCGATGACTTCGTCGGCCGCGGAACCCCGGCCGGTGTCGCCGGCAGGATCAGCGAATCCCTGTACGCCTACAGCCTTCTCGACATCGTCGACATGGCGCTTGCCGACGGTGAGGATGCCACGCACCTGGCGCACATCTATTTCGAGCTCTCGGCACATCTCGGGGTCGACCATCTGCTGCTGGCCGTCTCCGCGCTGCCGCGCGGCGGCCGCTGGAACGGGCTGGCCCGGCTGGCGCTGCGTCAAGACCTGTACCGGTCACTGCGCGACCTGGCCAGGGAGGTGAACCGGATGGTCGGCGCCGGGCCGGGCCCGGTGGACATCATCGCCGAGTTCGAGGCCTACAACCGGCCGCGGATCGAACGGGCGCGGCGCACTCTGCAGGATTTCCTCGCCGTCGAGAATCCCGACCTGGCGGTGGTGTCGGTGGCGGCCACCCAGATCCGCCGGCTCACCAACGCGAATCAGCCGGGCTGAGACATGAAACAGCCGGGGTGAGCGGTGCTCACCCCGGCTGGTCCGGTCAAACTGTGGTGCTGATGCCTCAGGGCTTCAGGTGCGCGACCTGGGGCAGCACCTTGGTGCCGACGAGTTCGAAGCTGCGTCGGTAGACGTCCGGGTTGTCGGTGTACTCGTGGCCGAAGGAGATCAGCGAGCCGAAGCCGCCGACCTCGTTGTACAGCTCCTCGATCTTGGCGGCGACAGTCTCCGGCGAACCCACGAAGTGGAAGTTGTCCACCATCCACTCGGCGGACAGCTCCTCCAGCGTGATGGTGCCGCCGGTCATCATCTCGCCGATGCCGAGCTTGATGAAGGTGGGGATGTTGTAGTTGCCCCACAGATCACCCATCGCACCGTTGAGGTAGCCCTCGCGTGCCTCCTCGTCGGTGTCGGCGACGAACACGTCGCGACAGATGCGCCAGTCGGCCCGGTTGGGCGTGTGACCGGCGGCCTCGGCAGCCTCGGCGTAGGTGGCCCAGTGCTCCTTGAGCACCGAGTTGTGCACCTGCTGGCTCATCGGGAAGTAGCCGTTGCGACCGGCCACGGCCAGGGTCGGCGACTTGGCCTGCATGCCGGTCATGATCACCGGGATGCGCTCCTGCTTGGGCACCAGGTGCGGTCCGTGGATGTCGTCGTCGTAGGCCGGCATGTCGACGGTCCAGTACTTACCCTCGATCCGGAACGGTCCCTTCTTGGACCAGATGCTCTCGATGATCTCCAGCGCCTCGGTCATCATCTCCGGGTTCTGCTTACCGGTGTTGAAGAGCTGAGCGTCACTGGGGAACGCGCCGGGAGCGAAGCCCGCGATGTAGCGTCCCTCGGTCATGTGGTCCAGCCACATGATGCGGTGCGCCAACGCGATCGGGTTGTGGTAGGCCAGCAGGTGGGCAGCGGCGCCGAGCTTGATCTGCGAGGTGATCTGCGAGGCGGCCGCGATCATCGCGTCCGGTGCCGGGCTGGGCTCCCCACCGAGGGTGTAGTGCTCGGCAAAGTAGGCCTCCGACCAGTTGTACTCATCCGCCCACTTGGTCAGCGTCAGGTCCCAGTCGATGACCTGCTTGGCCGTGCGCTTGCCGTGTGAATAGGCGCGCGAATAGGGGATGTTGAAGATGCCGAACTTCATCTCGGTGTCCTTCCGTAGGGGTGTGCGGAGATATCGGGAAACCTTGCCGCCATGGGGATCTGCCCCTGCTTGACGCGACTCGCACTTTTCGTACATTTGTAGAAACAACGCGATAGCGGCCAACGTAGCGACGCGGTGGCGCGGGTGTCAACAGCTAGGACGAAGAAATCTTCTGTTTACATAAGTCAACGGGCACAGGGGAATTCGCTCTGCACCGCACGATCATCCAGGTCAGTGCGACTTGCGCCGCGCTGACCTGCACTTTCTACATTCGTAGGGTTCTGCATGGCGCTCACCCGGGTGCCGGTAATGGTTGCGGTACCCTCACCAAAACACGCACAGTCAGGAGTCGACGGTGAAGAGATCGGGCAGCCGCTCAGAGGCGACCGCCATGGCCCTCGTCGAGGCCGCACTCCAGATCATCCGCGAATCCGGGGTCAAGAGCGTCACACACCGCAAGGTGTGCAGCTACGCCGGCGTGGCGCTGGGTAGCAGCACCTATCACTACGAGAACCTCGACAACCTCATTCTCGATGCGTTCGCGCATTACGTGGAGCGCGTCTCGGTCCGCTACGAGAACCACTTCGAGGGCGCAACCTCGGACGATGACCTGGTCGACGCGATTCTCACGCTGGTCAACGCGATGACGACCGATATGGGCAATGCGATTCTGGAATGGGAACTGCTGGCCGAGGCCGGCCGCCAGGACGCATACCGGGAACTCGGCCACAAGTGGTCCAGTCGGGCTCGCACGGCGGTCGAACGCTACGTGTCGCCGAGGGTCGCCCACATGCTGGAGACGATCTGGGACGGGTCCACCGTGCATCGGGTACTCAATGGCACCGAACTGGACGACGCCGGCCTGCGTGAGCTCCTCAAAGCCACCCTCGCGCTGGACCCCGCCAGGGGCTATCCGCGTCGGCAGGAAGCGGCCAAGCCGGCGAAAAAGCCTACAAAGAAGGCGGCTACCAGGCGAAAGGCCTCGTAGCCGCCCTCCGGCGCCGTCACTGGTTGATGACGAACACCTTGCGGATCTTCTCGTGCACGGTCCAGGTCATCTTCTCGCCGGGCTGACAGATGAAGAGGTCACCCTGGCCGACCTCGACCGTCTGCCCGGATTCAACCGTGACCGTAGCGCGACCCTGCAGGATCACGACGGTTTCCTGGCCCTGGTAGCCGTTGTGCACACCGGGTTCGGCTTCCCACACGCCGTGCTTCTGGCCATCCGCGGTGTACAGCACCGCCGAGCGCGCCGGCGGGTTGCCGGGCTTCTCACTCTCGGTCAGTTCCACGGTCAACGGGTCGTAACGCTTGATCACAGTGCCATCCTCATTCTTCGTAGGGTTGTTGTTACAGATCCGGCGTGCCGAGCTGCCGGAAACTGGATCGGAAAAACACCAGCGGCTCGGACCGCTCGTCTTGTGCCAGTTGCATACTCAGTACATCGGCGGTGATGATCACGTGGTCTCCACCGTCGAAGGTGTCCGCCACCTGCGCCTCGATCCAGGTATGCGAACCCTCGATCAACGGGACCCCGGTTTCCGTGCCCGGCGCCCAACGCATCTCGGCGAACTTGTCCGTGCCCGACTTGGCGAAGGTCAGCGCCACCGCCTGTTGATCTGCCGCCATCACGTTGACCGCGAACTTCCCGGTCGCCGCGATCAGCGGCCAACTGGTCGACTTCCGATCCACCGACAGCAGGATCATCGGCGGGTCGAGTGACAGGGACATGAAGGACTGAACCGTCAGACCGACAGGCGTACCGTCGGCCAGGCCACTGACCACCACCACGCCCGTCGGGAAGTTGCCCATCACCGTGCGGTAATCCGCACTCTGTTCTGTCCTCACGGGCATCTCGCTCCCCAATCTTCGAAGAACTCTTCACATTGCCGAGTTTCTACATATGATGAAACTACG
The DNA here is from genome assembly GCF_019456655.1 of Mycolicibacterium diernhoferi. Lineage (NCBI taxonomy): Bacteria > Bacillati > Actinomycetota > Actinomycetes > Mycobacteriales > Mycobacteriaceae > Mycobacterium > Mycolicibacterium diernhoferi. The sequence continues at coordinate 5,641,683 of NZ_CP080332.1, forward strand.
TACTTGCGGGTTACGTCAACCCGTAGCGAACGCTGGACCGGAAGGCGGACCATGAACACGAAACTGCTTGCTGCAGAACTGGATGAGCCGACACCAGTATCCGAACTGGGCGCCGAACGGGTCCGCCGGGCATGCAGCGCGATGACCGCCGGCGAGCCGGTCGTGCTGTCCGACGGCACGGAATCCTCGCTGGTGCTGCTGAGCTCGGCGGCGACCCCGGCCGGGGTGTCCCGGCTGATCAAGGCGGGCTCGGGCCTGCTCTTCGTCGCCGTAGAACAAGATCGGCTGCGCCAGTTGCGCATTCCTCCGATGGCCGCCGACCACCATTCGTCGAGCAGTCGTTTCCATGTCGCGGTGGACGCCGCAGTCGGGATCGGAACCGGAATCTCGGCAACCGACCGCGCACGCACCGTTCGCCTGATCAGCGATCCCGCTTGTGGCATAGACGATTTCGTCCGTCCCGGGCACGTGATCCCGGTAGCCGCCGACATGACTCCACCGCATGCACCCGGCACCGCCGAACTGGCACTCGCGCTGGCCCGCCTGGCCGCCGATTCTGTGCCCACCGCGACATACTGCGCACTGACTTCCGAAGGCGATCCCAGCTCGGTGGCCGGGCCCGAGGAGGGCGCTGCGATCGCCCGGCAGAACGGGCTCGCATACGTCCTGCGTGAGGATGTGCTGGCCGCGTTCTACCGGGCGCGGTAGCGGCGGACCTCAGTCGTTCGGGATCTTGAAGGGGCCCATGGCACCGGCATCGACCACCATGGCGGTGCCGGTGACATAGCGGCTGACATCGGACGCCAGGTACAGCACGGCGTTGCTGATGTCCTCGGGCTGCACGAACGGGATCGGCAGCGCATTCATGCCCTTCAGCGCGGGGATCGAATCCTCCTGCGTGGCATCGGGTTTACCGCCCGAGAAGAGTGTGTTGTAAGCATCGTTGTTGATCATCAGGGTGTCGACGTTGGTCGGGTTCACCGAGTTGACCCGGATCCAGTGCGGGGCGAGCTCGCCGGCCAGGGTGCGCATCAGCCCGTTGGCGCCGTGCTTGGACGCGGCGTAGTGACCGACGTTGAGCTCGGCGACCAGCCCGGAGATCGAACTGATGATGATGACCGATCCGCCCTGGTTCTGCTCGATCAGATGCGGCACCGTCGCCTTGACGGTCTTCCAGACACCGGTGAGGTTGGTGTCCAGCTGATCCTGGAACTGCTCCTCCGAGATCTCCCACATCGGGGCGATGTCGTTGACCGTCCCGGCATTGGCAACCACGACATCGAGTCGCCCCAGTTCCTTGACACCCTGATCGACAAAGGTTTTCAGGCCTCCGAGATCGCGGACATCGACCCGCCCGGCAACGATGCGACGACCGGTCTCGCGCACCAACCGCACCGTCTCGTCCAGATCGGCCGGCGTGGACATCGGATACGGCACGGTATCGATCTGCTTGCAGATGTCGATGGCCAGGATGTCCGCACCCTGTTCGGCCAGCTTGATCGCGTGCGAGCGGCCCTGCCCGCGGGCGGCGCCGGTGACGAACGCGACCTTTCCGGTCAGGTCCAACGGGTTGCTCATGTCACTCCTACCTGCTTTTTCCCACATTTGTAGGAATTGAGTGCACGGTACGGATGCGCGCCGCCGCTGTCAATGGCTTCCCGAGAAGTTGCAATCCTGCTGTTGGCCAACAGTATTACGTTCATGTGAACCGGCGCCTGCCGCTTCGGCGCCTCGTTGACACTCGCGCCTATTCGTGGTTATTGTCGGCTGGATCACACTTTCTACATATGTCCACATTCGGGTCGCGGCGCCAGCCATCCGCTGGCAGCATTCCCGGATATCCGAAGCGGGCGGTCACCGACAGACCGTGGCGCACTGGACATCACAGAGATAAGGAACACTCAGCATGACGACTCCTCGCCGACTTGTCGGACGCATCGCACTGATCACCGGTGGCAGCAACGGCCAGGGCGCCGCCCACACCCGCCGGCTCGCCCAGGAAGGTGCCATCGTCTACTTCTCCGACGTCGACACCAAGACCGGCTCCGCACTGGAGGCGGCGCTGCGCGCAGAGGGCCTCGACGTGCATTTCCGCAAGCAGGACGTCAGCAGCTTCGCGCACTGGCAGGAGATCGTCTCCGAGATCGACGCTGATCACGGGCGGCTGGACATCCTGGTCAACAACGCCGGTATCGCGGATCTCTACGACGCCGAGCAGGCCACCGAAGAGTCCTGGCAGCGGATGATCGACATCAACCAGAAGAGCATCTGGCTTTCCTTCAAGGCCACCGTCCCGCTGCTGCGCAAGAGTGACCACGCGTCGGTGATCAACACCTCCAGCATCTTCGGCCTCGTCGGCGCCGACGGCTACATCGCCTACGTCGCGTCCAAGGGCGCGGTGACCCTGATGACCAAGTCCACCGCGATCACGTATGGCCGAGAAGGCATCCGTGTCAACAGCATTCACCCCGGCTACATCGCGACCCCGATGCTCGAAGAGGAGCTCGCGGGACTGCCCGAGGGATCAGAAGAGAAGATCCTCGAATCGATCCCGCTGGGCCGCTTCTCCCGCGCCGACGAGATCTCCGGCGCGGTCGCCTTCCTGGCGTCCGACGACGCCTCTTACATCACCGGCGCCGAACTGCTGATCGACGGCGGACATCTGGCCGGTCGCTGAGCTCTCAGGTTCTTCCGCCACACTACTTCTGATTTGAGAGGGTGATTCACCTTGGAACTCGTTGGACAGATCATCGTATGGATCATGATGGGATTCATGGTGCTCGGCGCGGGCGCCTACATCGTGCGTCCGGAGTCCCCGCTTGCGGGCGAATTCCGGGACGGCATCTACACCATCGGCCAGATCTTCATCCCGGTGGCCGGCATGATGGGCATCATTCCGCTGCTGGTGCCGATGATCGACAAGTTCATCGGCCCCATCTACGAGTGGCTGCATTCAGACCCGGCGATCGCCGTCAGCACCTTCCTGCCCAGCGATCAGGGCGCCTACGCGCTGTCGCTGGAGGTCACCAACAGCCACGCGGCCTGGATCCTGGCTTTCACCGTCAGCCTGACCGCCGGCGCGGTGATCGCCTTCTCCATCCCGGTCGGTCTGGCCATGCTGGACAAGAAGGATCACAAGTACATGGCGCTGGGCACCATGTGCGGTCTGCTGGCCATCCCGTTCACCTCGCTGACCATGGCGCTGCTGCTGATGCAGAGCGGTGTGCTGCTGCGTGAGGGCATCGACACCTCTGGCCCGGGCACCAAGCCGTTCGACCTCTCCTTCGGAGAGGTGCTCCTCAACCTGATTCCGCTGGTCATCATCATGGTGGCGATGGCCCTGGCACTGAAGTTCTTCACCGACTTCATGGTCAAGGCGTTCCTGGTGTTCGGCAAGGTCATCCTGATCGTCACCACCGTCTCGATGACGGCCAACGTGGTCGAGTACTTCACCGGCGTGTTCACCATGATCTTCGGTTCATTCCCGCTGGCACCGTTCATCGCCGACGCCGAGGATCAGTTCCGGGCGCTCGAGGTCGTGGGCTACATCGGCGTCATGCTGGCCGGTGCCTTCCCGATGGTTTACGCGATCCGCACGGGTCTGGCCAAGCCGCTGCAGGCGGTCGGCGACCGGTTCGGGGTCTCCGAGGCCGGCATGACCGGTTTCCTGGCCGGCGCGACGAACGTCCTCGCGCTGTTCCGGGTGGTGCCCTTGATGCCGCCGCGGGACCGGGTGCTGACCATCGCCTTCTCGGTGTGTGCGGCCTTCGCCATCGGCGACTACCTGGCATTCACTGCCAACTTCCAGCCGAACATGATCGTCCCGATGATCATCGGCAAGCTCGCCGGTGGCGCCATTGCGGTGGCCATCGCGATCTGGCTGGCGGTGCCCTACCTGAAGCGGTTCGAGCAGGAGGAAGCCGACGAGAACGAGACGGACAAGGACAAGGACGGGGACCCGGTCCTCGCCTGACGTCCCATCTGATCAATCTTCGGGTCGGTGCACCCTCTTCCGGACACACCGGAGGAAGTGCACCGACCCGAAGACGTTCAGCCGCCGCGACCCGAGTTCGGCCACCTCGAAGCCGTGGTTTCGCGCCATATCGGCCAATCTCTGCGCCTGCACATCGGCGATGTGCAGGCGCCCTTCCGGTTTGAGCACCCGAAACGACTCGGTGAGCGCGGCTTCCCGGGCATCGGGATCGAGGTGGTGCAGCGTCAACGACGACACCGGATACCTGACCACCATGATGCGTCGCCATACCGGACGCACCGTGCAGCAATGGATTCTTGAGCGACGGATGGCAGAGGCCCGTCGGTGGCGGCTCAGAACAGCGTGAACTGGTCGCCGTCGCCGGTGGTGTCGACGAACTCTTCGATGTCGGTGCCACCGACCACATGCTCGATCAGCGCCATGAACTCGGCATCGCCGACCAGCGGGATACCGTGCTCAACGGCCTGGTATCCCTTGCCCTGGTCGGGCGTGGCCTCGTTGCAGATCACCAGCGAGGTCTGCTGGTCCACCGTCTCGGCGTAGCCCAGCCCGGCGTGCAGGATCCGCTCAATCACCTCTTCATGGGTGCGTGTCATCTCGGCCGACAACGCCACCCGCATGCCCTGCACCAGCGGTTGCCCCGGGATGTAGAGGCCCGGGTTCTGGTACTCGCACGGCAGCCGCGCCGCCAGCACCTTCAGCGGCCGCAACTCCTCGTGGGTCACCCGGCCGTTGGGCCATACCCGGCGACTGACCGACCGGATCGGCAACCACGACTTGCGCTCGCGGGCCGCGACCAGCGCGGGCTTGAGGATCTGGGTGAGCACCAGGGCGTCGTCCAGGGCGTCGTGCGGGCGCAGTTGCGTGGCGCCGTAGTGCCGGGCCAGCGTCTCCAGACGCAGGTTCTCCGTGCCCAGGTCCAGCCTGCGGGCGAGCTCCACCGTGCACATGACGGTGTCGACGGGCAGCTGCGAGTCCACCAGCTCGGCCTCGGCGGCCAGGAACGCGTAATCGAACGCCACATTGTGGGCGACCAGCGTCCGCCCGTGCAGGACCTCCATGAGCTGCGGCGCGATATCCCCGAAGGTCGGCTGGCCGTCCAGCATCTCGGCGGTCAGGCCGTGCACATGCGTGGGGCCCGGATCCACCCCCGGATTGAGCAGGGAGGACACGCTCTGCTCGATGCTGCCGTCGTCACTGACTGCCAGCGCCGCGACACTCACGACCCGCGCCTGGCCCGGCCGGAAACCCGTCGTCTCCACATCGACGACGGCCCATCCGGTGCCCGCCTCGGCCGACGGACGGCCCCAGCACTGGCTCATACCCCGAGGATGGCACGGGGGTCTGACAACACCGAATCGCACCGCCGCGTGTCGGGCACCTAATATTCGCAGGATGGGCACGACCGGCGGGCAGAAGCGCAGCGACCCGGGGAACGATCCCGGCGGGCTGGGGGTACCTCCCGCTCGCGGGGGGGAGCGCAGCGACCCGGGGAATGATCCCGGCAACCGAGGGCTGACTCTGCGAGGTCGCCTTGCGCTGGGTGCCGGCGCGGCCGCACGCTGGGCCTCCCGCGTCACCGGACGTGGCGCCGGCGCGATGATCGGCGGCCTGGTCGCGATGACGATCGACAAGTCCGTCCTCGGCCAGCTCGGCTCCGGCCGCCGGACGGTGGTGGTGACCGGCACCAACGGCAAGTCCACCACCACCCGGATGATTGCCGCGGCGTTGCAGACCCTCGGCCCGGTGGCCAGCAACAGCGAGGGCGCCAATATGGACGCCGGTCTGGTGGCCGCACTGGCCGCAGCCCGCAACGCCGATCTGGCCGCTCTGGAAGTCGACGAGATGCACGTGCCGCACGTCAGCGACGCGGTGTCACCGTCGGTGATCGTGCTGCTCAACCTGTCCCGCGATCAGCTCGACCGGGTCGGTGAGATCAATCACATCGAACGCACGCTGCGTGCGGGGCTGGCCCGGCACCCCGGCGCCGTGGTGATCGCCAACTGTGACGACGTGCTGGTGACCTCGGCCGCCTACGACTGCCCCAACGTGGTCTGGGTGGCCGCCGGCGGCAGCTGGGCCGGCGATTCGGTGAGCTGCCCGCGATCCGGTGAGATCATCGTCCGGGACGGGAGTCACTGGTATTCCACCGGAAGCGATTTCAAACGCCCCACTCCCCAGTGGACCTACGACGAGTCCGAGATCCATGGCCCGGAAGGCTTTTCGGCACCGATGACGCTCGCGCTGCCGGGCGCGGTCAACCGCGGCAACGCCACCCAGGCGGTTGCCGCCGCGGTCGCACTCGGCGCCGACCCGGTCGCGGCGGTCGCCGCGGTGTCGACCGTCGACGAGGTCGCGGGCCGGTACCGCACCGTCCAGGTCGGCGACCACACCGCCCGGCTGCTGCTGGCCAAGAACCCGGCCGGCTGGCAGGAAGCACTGTCGATGATCGACAAAGACGCTGCAGGAGTGGTGATTTCGGTCAACGGCCAGGTTCCCGACGGTGAGGATCTGTCCTGGTTGTGGGATGTGCGATTCGAGCATTTCGAACGGACCCAGGTGGTGGCCGCCGGTGAACGCGGAACCGATCTGGCGGTGCGCCTCGGGTACGCCGGGGTGGAGCACACCCTGGTGCACGACACCGTCGCCGCCATCGCCTCCTGCCCGCCGGGCCATGTCGAGGTGATCGCGAACTACACCGCGTTCCTGCAACTGAACAGGCGAGTCTCGTGACGGTTCGGATCGGGTTGGTACTGCCCGACGTGATGGGCACCTACGGCGACAGCGGCAATGCGGTGGTCTTGCGACAACGGCTGCGGTTGCGCGGAATCGACGCCGAGATCGTCGAGATCACGCTGTCCGATCCGGTGCCCGACTCCTTGGACATCTACACCCTCGGCGGCGCCGAGGACTATGCGCAGCGGCTGGCCACCAAGCACCTCATCCGGTACCCCGGCCTGCAGCGTGCGGCCGTGCGCGGCGCACCGGTGCTGGCCATCTGCGCCGCCATCCAGGTGCTCGGCCACTGGTACGAGACGTCGGCCGGAGAACGCGTCGACGGTGTCGGCCTGCTCGATGTCACGACCTCACCGCAGGACACCCGCACCATCGGCGAGGTGTCCTCCAAGCCGCTTTTGGCCGGGCTGTCCCAGCCGCTCACCGGATTCGAGAATCACCGCGGCGGAACGGTTCTCGGCACCGATGCGGCTCCCCTGGGCGCGGTCACCAAGGGTGCGGGTAACCGCGCCGGAGACGGCTACGACGGCGCGGTGCAGGGCAGTGTGGTGGCCACCTATCTGCACGGGCCGTGCCTGGCCCGTAACCCGGAACTGGCCGATCATCTGCTGTCCCAGGTGGTCGGTGACCTACCGCCGCTGGAACTGCCCGAGGTGAACCTGCTGCGCACCGAGCGGTTGGCCGCCCCGCGGCGGGTCTAGGGTCGGCACACCCAGGCCCTTTCCCGCCGCGACCCCTACGCCACTTCCCGCCCAAACGAACAAATGGGCAGGAAAGTACGAGAGTCCCACACCTTTTCGTCAATCTCGGTGCCGCCGCGGCGGCCAAAGGCCTCCCCGACGCGTTCCAGGATCTCCGACTTCGTATCCTCCGCGATGACCCGAATCACCTCGTAGCCACGCTGATGAATTTTCGGCAACCGTTTGTGGTCCGTGACGTACTGCGGTCGAGAAGTCCGATGCTGATCGCCGTCATACTCGACGCCCAGCCCGATCTCCCGCCACCCCATGTCCAGATAGGCGAACACCCGGCCGTACTCGTCGAACACCGGGATCTGCGTCTCGGGTATCGGAAACCCGTTGTCTATCAACAATAGTCGCAACCAGCTCTCCTTCAGCGATGCCGCCCCGGGGTCGACCAGCGGAAGGAGTTCGCGCAGTTGCCGCACGCCCCGCACGGGTCCGTAGCGCTGCATCAGCGTGGTCACTTCGGCACGGTCGAACGGGGCAGCGCGCATCAGCGCATCGAGGCGGCCGATCGCCTTGGACCGCGTTTGATAGCGGCCCAGATCGAATGCAGTACGCGCCAGGGTGGTCACCGGGATCCCGTCGATCAGCGTCGTCTCGTCCGGGCCGATCCGGTCCATCCGCACCATCAGACCGGGCTGGCGCCGGCGCTGGGCGGTGAGGATCTCGATCGGTTCGGTGTCGTCGACCCAGTCGGCCCCATGCAGCGCGGACGCCGCGACTCCGGTGATCACCCCGGTGCGCCCGGAGGTCAGCCAGGCCGCCCGCGCCCGGTCGGACAGCGTCGGGATCGCGTTCTTCGGTGCCCATACGCCACGGAACAGCGGGCGGTACCAACGGCGCAAATCTTGGCGGGGCATCCCCTCTCCAAGGGCTTCTCTGCCCAGAAATATTTCGGTCATGTCGGCATGCTCGTCCGCAGGTCCGACAGGCCGTGTCCAGGTTGACGAAATGGTGGGATCTACTCACACTTTCCCGCCCGTTTGTTCGTTTGGGCGAGAAAAACTCAGACCATGGCGCGGCGGCCGGCGAGGGCACGGCCCAGCGTCAGCTCGTCGGCGAACTCCAGGTCACCGCCCATCGGTAGACCCGAGGCGATCCGGCTGACCGTCAGGCCCGGGATGTCGCGCAGCATCCGCATCAGGTACGTCGCGGTCGCCTCACCCTCGGTGTTGGGGTCGGTGGCGATGATGACCTCGGCGACGTCCACACCGTCGACCCGCTCCCCGATCCGGTTGAGCAGTTCACGGATGCGCAGCTGGTCCGGTCCCACCCCGGACAGCGGATCCAGCGCCCCACCCAGCACGTGGTAGCGCCCGCGGAACTCGCGGGTGCGTTCCACCGCCTGGATGTCCTTGGGCTCCTCGACGACACACACCAACGAGGCGTCCCGGCGCGGGTCATTGCAGATTCGGCAGCGTTCCTCGTCGGAGACGTTGCCGCACACCGCACAGAAGGTGACGCCGTCGCGGATCCGGCCGAGCACCGCGGTGAGCCGGTCGATGTCGGGCGGTTCCACCGACAACAGGTGAAACGCGATGCGCTGGGCGCTCTTGGGCCCGATACCCGGCAGCTTGCCGAGCTCATCGATCAGGTCCTGAACCGGTCCCTCAAACATTGCGGTACAAGTCAGCTACCCCGGAAGCCCGAAATCGCCCATCCCGCCGGCCAGCGGGCCGAGCCGGGTCTGGGCCAGGATGGTGACCTGCTTGGCGGCGTCGGCGAGCGCGCCGACGATGAGATCCTGCAGCGTCTCCGGATCGGAGGGATCGATCACCTTGGGGTCGATGGCCACCGCGATGACCTCACCGCTGCCCTTCATGGTGACCTGCACCAGGCCGCCGCCGCCCTGGCCGTGCACCTCGGCGTTGGCCAGCGCCTCCTGCGCCTCCATCAGTTGCTGCTGGACCTGTTGTGCCTGCGCGAGCAGCGCAGACATATCGGGCTGACCACCGGGTTGCATGACTGTCCCCTCTTGATTGCGACCTGGTCTCGACTTCATTCCACTCGCGAGCCCGAGGCGGTTTGCCCTTCAACATTAGCCGCCGCCGCGACTACCGTGGCGGCGTGCACGTCCCCACCTGTTTGCGTGTCGGCGCCATCGCCGCAGCGACCATGCTCGCCGCCGCCGGCCTGTCCTCCTCCGCCGTTCCGCCTGCCGCTGCCGCACCGAGTGCGATCGCCGGAAAGATCGTGTTCCTCGACCCCGGCCACAACGGCGCCAACGACGCATCCATCAGCCGCCAGGTTCCCACCGGCCGGGGCGGCACCAAGGACTGCCAGGCCAGCGGCACCACCACGAACTCCGGGTATCCGGAGCACACCTTCAACTGGGATGTCACGCTGCGTGTCCGCGCGATTCTGGACGCCAACGGGGTGCGCACGGCGATGTCACGCGGCAACGACGACGCCGTCGGCCCATGCGTCGACGAGCGGGCGGCGATGGCCAACGCGCTACGGCCCAACGCCATCGTGAGCATCCACGCCGACGGCGGGCCGGCCACCGGCCGCGGGTTCCACGTGCTGTACTCGTCGCCGCCGCTGAACACCGTCCAGGCCGGTCCGTCGGTGCAGTTCGCCCAGATCATGCGCGATCAGCTGCAGGGATCGGGGATCCCACCGGCCACCTACATCGGCTCGAACGGCCTGAACCCGCGCTCGGATATCGCCGGGCTCAACCATGCCCAGTTCCCGTCGATCCTGGTCGAGCTGGGCAACATGAAGAACCCGGCCGACTCCGCCCTGATCGAGTCGGAGGCCGGCCGGCAGAAGTACGCCGAGGCGGTGGCGCGTGGAATCGCCACCTGGTTGGCCAACAGCTAGCCTTCGAGTTCCTTCTTGAGGTTGCCCAGCACCTCGTCCTGAATCTTGCGCAGACCCAACGGCGCGAACGTCTTCTCGAAGAAGCCCTTGACGCCGCCGGCGCCGGTCCAGGAGGTCTTGACGGTGACCGTGGAGCCGGTGCCCGCGGGCGCGACCGTCCAGTTGGTCACCAGCGAGGAGTTGGCGTCCTTCTCGATCACGGTCTTGCCCGCGACGTCGACGGCGGCCTTCACGTCGCGAGACCGCGACTTGGTGGCCTGCAGCTTCCAGGTCACCACGGTGCCGGCGCCCTGACCACCCTCGAGCACGGAGTAATTGCTGTAGTGCGAGGAGAGAATCTTCGGCCGCACCGTCTGGTAATCGGCGACCGCGGCGAGCACAGCTTCCGGCGCGGCATCTATCAACACAGTGCTGGAAGCGCTGACCTGTCCCATGAGTGCAAAACTCCTGTCATCACGTATCGGTTCGGTCGCGTCGTCGGCGACCGAGGACTAGCGTATATGTGTGTCTGTTCTTGCAACCGACGCGCAAGCTGTACACGGGGAGGGCGTGCAGCGTCTACTGGCGAGTTATCGCGCCATCCCCGCGACAGCGACTGTGCGACTGAGCAAACCCACGTCGAATCTGTTCCGGACGCGGGAGCGCAACACTGCGCCGGGTCTGGACACCTCCGGACTGACCGGCGTCATCGCGGTGGATCCGGTGGCGCGCACCGCCGATGTCTCGGGCATGTGCACCTACGAGGATCTGGTCGCCGCGACGCTGCCCTACGGCCTGTCCCCATTGGTGGTTCCGCAACTCAAGACGATCACTCTCGGCGGCGCAGTGACCGGACTGGGCATCGAGTCCGCGTCGTTCCGTAACGGGCTGCCGCACGAATCGGTGCTCGAGCTCGACATTCTCACCGGCGCCGGTGAACTCGTCACCGCCGGCAGAGACGAACACCCGGATCTGTATCGCGCCTTCCCGAACTCCTACGGCACGCTCGGCTACTCGGTGCGGCTGCGTATCGAGCTGGAGCCGGTGCTGCCGTTCGTCGCGCTGCGCCACCTGCGCTTCCATTCGATCGACGAGATGGTCGCGGCGATGGACCGCATCATCGAGACCCGCGGGTACCAGGGTGTGCCGGTGCACTACCTGGACGGGGTGGTGTTCAGCGCCGAGGAAAGCTATCTCTGCCTGGGTATCCAGACCGACACAGCCGGCCCGGTGAGCGATTACACCGGCCAGGACATCTACTACCGGTCCATCCAGCATGCCGATGGTGAACGCCACGACCGCCTCACCATCGCCGACTACCTGTGGCGGTGGGATACCGACTGGTTCTGGTGTTCAAGGGCGTTCGGCGCGCAGCACCCCACGCTGCGGCGGGTGTGGCCGCGACGCTACCGACGCAGCAGCTTCTACTGGAAGCTCATCGGCTACGACCAGCGCTTCGACATCGCCGACCGGATCGAGAAGCGCCGTGGCCGCCCGGCCCGGGAGCGAGTGGTGCAGGATGTCGAGGTACCGCTGCAGAACTGCGCCGGATTCCTGAACTGGTTCTTGGACAACGTTGCCATCGAACCGATCTGGATCTGCCCGTTGCGGCTGCGTGAGACCGACGCGCAATGGCCGCTGTATCCGTTGCAACCGCACCGCACCTACGTGAACATCGGGTTCTGGTCCTCGGTGCCGGTCGGCCCCACCCCCGGGCACACCAATCGCCTCATCGAGGCCAAGGTGTCCGAACTCGGCGGGCACAAGTCGCTGTACTCGGAATCCTTCTACAGCGCCGAGGAATTCGATGCGCTCTACGGCGGTGACACCTACACGTCCGTGAAAAAGACCTACGACCCCGACTCGCGACTGCTCAACCTCTACGACAAGGCGGTGCGCAGGAAATGACGACCTTCAAAGACCGCGCGGATCAGCATCGGATGAACCTCGCCGAGATTCTGGAACTGTTTGCCTCAAGCAAACTTCCGTTGAGGTTCTCCGCCTATGACGGCAGCACCTCGGGCCCGCCGGACGCCGCGGTGGGTCTGGATCTCAAGACACCCCGTGGCACCACCTACCTGGCGACCGCCCCGGGCGAGCTGGGCCTGGCCCGCGCCTATGTGTCCGGTGACATAGAACCGTTGGGGGTGCACCCCGGCGACCCGTATGACCTGCTGCGGGCACTGGCCGACCGGATGAAGATCAAGCGTCCACCCGCACGGGTGCTGGCGTCGATCATCTCCTCTATCGGGATCGAGCACCTGGTGCCGATCCCACCACCTCCGCAAGAGGCGCTACCGCGCTGGCGACGGGTCGCAGAAGGACTGCGGCACAGCAAGACCCGCGACGCCGAGGCGATTCATCACCACTACGACGTGTCGAACGCGTTCTACGCGAGGGTGCTCGGCCCGTCGATGACCTACACCTGTGCCTGCTATCCGGATGAGCAGACCACCCTGGAAGAGGCGCAGGACAACAAGTACCGGCTGGTGTTCGAGAAGCTGCGGTTACGGCCCGGCGACCGGCTGCTCGACGTCGGTTGCGGCTGGGGCTCCATGGTGCGCTACGCCGCCCGGCGCGGGGTCCGCGCGCTGGGCGTCACCCTGTCGGCCGAGCAGGCGGCGTGGGCACAGCGCGCGATCGCCGACGAAGGCCTGACGGATCTGGCGCAGGTGCGCCACGGCGACTATCGCGACGTCACCGAGTCCGGTTTCGACGCGGTGTCCTCGATCGGCCTGACCGAACACATCGGGGTGGCCAACTACCCGGCGTACTTCGCGTTCCTGCAGGCGAAATTGCGCGTCGGCGGCCTGCTGCTCAACCATTGCATCACCCGGCCGAACAACCGGGCCGGCGCAACGGCGAACTTCTTCATCGACCGTTACGTCTTCCCGGACGGCGAGCTGACCGGTTCCGGGCGCATCATCGCCGAGGCCCAGGATGTCGGCCTCGAGGTCCTGCACGAGGAGAACCTGCGCCGGCACTACGCATTGACGTTGCGCGACTGGGGCCGCAACCTGGTCGAGCACTGGGACGAGGCGGTCGCCGAGGTCGGGCTGCCCACGGCCAAGGTGTGGGGACTCTACATGGCCGGTTCGCGACTCGGTTTCGAATCGAATGTGGTTCAGCTGCACCAGGTTCTGGCGGTCAAGCTGAACGACCAGGGACACGACGGCGATCTGCCGATGCGGCCGTGGTGGACTCCGTAGGGTAGCCCGCGCACATCGCCCCACCGGCACGTTTCGCCTCGTACATGGCGGAGTCGGCATGCCGGACCACCGCGTCCACGGTGAAGTGCGGCTCCGACGGGGACATCGCCGCGATGCCGATGCTGACCGTGAACTCCACGTCGCCGAGCTGCACGCGGGTCAGCGCACGCACCCTGTCCACCAACTTCGGCAACGCGGCATCCCCGTCCAGCAGCGACACCAGGACCAGTTCGTCGCCGCCGATGCGCGCGGTGAACTCGTCCGGGCGGGCCACCTCCTGCAGTCTGGCGGCCAGTGCGACCAGCGCCGCGTCGCCTGCCGCATGCCCACCGGAATCGTTGAGTCGTTTGAAGCGGTCGATGTCACACACCGCCATCGCGACCGTCGCCTGCGGTCCCCGCGCCAACGCCTGTCCCACCGAGGCATACATGCCACGCCGGTTGCGCAGCCCGGTCAACGAATCGTAGTGCGCCGACCGCGCCGTCTTGACGATCGCCCGTCGGCCCATGTCGATCAACACCGACCCCACCAGCGGAACGATCACCACCCACACCAGCGCGGGCATGTAATAGATGAACAGTTCGAAACCGCTGCGCTCCCCGACCAGTACAGCCCGGGCAACGATGCCCGCGATCACCGCGGCGCCGAGCACACAGTGCACCAGCAGGACCCGCGCACCGAGCAGGAAACCGGCGAACACCCCGACGATGCCCATATAGGTCATGGCGGACAGTTGCGCCGCCGCGGTGGACAGGGTGCCGACCGTGCACACCAGGGCGATGTCGGCCCACACCACGAATGCGATCGCCTGGGTGTACGACGGCCACGGGCCGCGCATCCAGCGCCAGCCCACCGCGACGGCCGACGCCGCCACCAGGATGTGCAGGACCCGCACCGGGACACCGGTGGGCCCGGCCGGATGGAACTGCACGATGACGAGCAATCCCGCCATCCCGATACAGCTCACCCCGGTCACCATGACGAACAGCCGCATGAAGCGGCCATCGGTCAGCGCGCGGGTCGCGAACCGATACTCACGCGCACCCCAGGCTTCAGCAATCGGGTTGGTCACTGCCTACCTCTCGGAACCCTTGTCCCGAGCAAACAGCTTAGCCCAACCCCAGAAATGCGCCAGCTAACTCTGGTCGATGCGCTTGGCGCCCAGTTCGTTCTGCAGGAGTTCGATCGCCACTTCCTCCGGATCGCGGCGCACCACATCCGAGGTGTCGCTGCTGGCCTCGGCCAGCATGCGCTCCTCCTCGGCTTCCCGGTCCTGCCGCGGCGCCGGACCGGCGTCCGAGGGTGCCGGTTCCCCGGAGTCCGGCACGCACCGGATCTGCCAGTTGACCCCGAGAGCGTCCTTGAGCGCTTCCCGGATGACGTCGGTGTTGCGCTGCTCGCTGAGTCGCCGGGCCAGCGGCGGCGCCCGGTGGCTGAGCACCAGGGTGTCGCCGTCCAGCGCCCGGACGATCGCGTCCGCGAGCATGGCGTTGACCGGCTTGCTGCGGGCATTCACCTTCTCGCGCACGGTGTCCCACATCGCACGAACCGCGGCGGCATCCGGCTGGCCGACCGCCGGGGCGGGCGGCGCCGCGGCCGGCGGCGGGACCGGCTCGGGTTCGGGGACCGGCGGCGGGGTCGGCGCCACCGGCTCGGGTGCCGGGGCGGGCTCGGGCTGCGGGAGTGGCCGCGGCTGCGGCACGGGCGTCGGTGGGGGCGTCGGAACGGGCGCCGACGGAGGTGCCGGGGCGGGCTCGGGCGGGGGTGCCGGGGCGGGCTCGGGCGGGGATGCCGGCGCGGATTCGGCCGCAGCCTGCGCCCTGCTCGCCCGGACGAACTGCCGAGCCGGGATCGGCGCGGTGGCCTGCGGCACGGCGCCATCGCCGGGGATGGCCATGTCCAGCCTGGTCTCGATCCGCTCGATACGTTGCAGCAGAGCCGATTCGGTGTCGTGCGCCGAGGGCAGCAGCAGCCGGGCGCACACCACCTCGAGCAGCAGCCGCGGAGCGGTGGCCCCGCGCATCTCGCCGAGACCCGCGTGCACCACTTCCGCATAGCGGGCCAGCGTGGCCGCACCCAGCTTGCCGGCCTGCTCACGCATCCGATCCAGCACACCGTCCGGGGCGTCCACCACCCCACGGTCGGCGGCATCCGGAACCGCTTGCAGCACAATGAGATCGCGGAAACGCTCCAGCAGATCGGTGGCGAACCGGCGCGGATCGTGTCCGGCGTCGATCACCGACTCCACCGCCCCGAACAACGCCTCGGCATCGCCGGCGGCCAGCGCGTCGACCGCCTCGTCGATCAGCGCGACGTCGGTCGCCCCCAGCAGGGACAGCGCCCGCTGGTAGACGACGTGGTTGTTGTCGGCGCCGGCGACCAGTTGGTCGAGCACCGACAGGCTGTCGCGCGGGGATCCGCCGCCGGCGCGGATCACCAGCGGGTAGACGGCGTCCTCCACGGTGACGCCCTCGTCACGACAGATCCGCTCCAGCAGGGTGCGCATCGTCTTGGGCGCCAGCAGCCGGAACGGGTAGTGATGGGTGCGGGACCGGATGGTGGGCAGCACCTTCTCCGGCTCGGTGGTGGCGAACACGAAGATCAGGTGGTCCGGCGGCTCCTCGACGATCTTGAGCAGCGCGTTGAAGCCCGCGTTGGTGACCATGTGGGCCTCATCGATGATGAAGATGCGGTACCGCGACTGGGCCGGCGCGTAGAACGCGCGGTCGCGCAGTTCACGGGTGTCGTCCACACCACCGTGGCTGGCCGCGTCCAGTTCGGACACGTCCACATTGCCCGGGCCGTTGGGCGCCAGCGCCACACACGAGTCGCACACCCCACACGGGGTCGGGGTGGGGCCCTGCTCGCAGTTCAGCGAGCGGGCCAGGATGCGCGCCGACGACGTCTTGCCGCAGCCGCGCGGCCCGGAGAACAGGTACGCGTGGTTGATGCGTCCGGCGGACAGCGCCGTCGACAACGGCGCGGTGACATGCTCCTGGCCGACGACCTCGGCGAAGCTTGCGGGTCGGTACTTCCGGTAGAGCGCCACGGTCAGCAGGTTACCGAGTGGCGCCGACGTGCGAGGCGGTCAGTCACGTGCCAGCAGCGATTCGGTGGCCGCCAGCAGCGCGCACGTCGACAGACCGTCGATGGCGGACCGCAGGTCGGACTCCGCCGGGAAACTCGGCGCGATCCGGATGTTCTTGTCGTCTGGGTCGATGCCATACGGGAACGACGCCCCCGCCGCGGTGACCGCGATGCCGGCGTCCTTGGCGAGCGCAACCGTGCGCTTCGCGGTACCGGGCAGCACATCGAGGCTGACGAAATATCCGCCCTTGGGGTCGGTCCAGGACGCGATCTTGGACGCGTCCAGGCGGTCGGCCAGGATCTCGGCGACGAGGGCGAACTTGGGTGCCAGGAGGTCCCGGTGGCGCTGCATGTGCGAGCGGACACCGTCGGCGTCACCGAAGAACCGCAGGTGACGAAGCTGGTTCACCTTGTCCGGGCCGATCGACTTCTTGCCCGCGTGCTTGAGGTACCAGGCGAGGTTCTCCGCCGAGGCACCGAAGAAGCTCACCCCGGCACCGGCGAAGGTCATCTTGGAGGTGGAGGCGAACACCAGTGGCCGGTTCGGGTTGCCCGCGGCCGCGGCCAGTCCCAGCACGTCGATCGGCTCGACGAAGTCGGGCGTGATGGTGTGCACCGCGTAGGCGTTGTCCCAGAACAGCCGGAAGTCCGGCGCCGCGGTCTTCATCTGCATCAGCCGCGCAACGACGTCCGGCGAGTAGGTGGTGCCGGTCGGGTTCGCGTAGACCGGCACACACCACATGCCCCGGACGGCCGGGTCGGCGGCGACGAGTTCCTCGATGAGGTCGACGTCGGGCCCGTTCTCGCGCAGCGGCACCGGGAGCATCTCGATGCCGAAGCTCTCGGTGATGGCGAAGTGCCGGTCGTAGCCCGGTGCCGGGCAGAGAAATTTCACGCCCGGCTCCGCCGACCACGGGCGCGGCGAGTCCACACCACCGTGCAGCAGCGAGAACACCACCGTGTCGTGCATGAACTCCAGGCTGGCGTTGTTCCCCGCGATCAGGTTGGCGACCGGGATGCCGAGCAGTTCGCCGAAGATCGCGCGCAGCTCGGGCAGGCCCTGCAGACCGCCGTAGTTGCGGGTATCGGTGCCGTCACCGTCGCGGAAGTCCTCCCGCCCGGGCAGCTCGAGCAGCCCGTTGGACAGGTCCAGCTGAGCCGGGGACGGTTTACCGCGCGTCAGGTCGAGGGCGAGACCTTTGGCCTGTAGCTCGGCGTAGTTGCGCTGTTGCAACTCGTGCTGAACCGACAGTTCGTCGCGGCTCAGTGACTCGAACGACGGCGACTCAAACGACACGGTGGACCTTTCACGCGAAGCCGCGAACCCAGGTAGTCAGAAAAACGGTGCTCAACACGTAAGGGGACCCCGCGCACCCGCCAGAGCCCATTGACCCTTGCTGCCTTCCGGCCCTGGGGGAGTTCACAGGATGGACGCCGCGCGGGGTCCGGTGACCGAGTGTAGTCCCCCGCCCCGAGAGACAGCGGAGCGACCGGGCATGTACCCCGGCTGGTCGGGGCACTCCTGTCGGTCGGTTAGGATTGCCGACGGAGGATTCGCCTAGTGGCCTATGGCGCTCGCCTGGAACGCGGGTTGGGTTAATAGCCCTCAGGGGTTCAAATCCCCTATCCTCCGCAGTTGGTCCGGGGCGTGACCGAAGATCGACCAGGTCACGCCCCGGGACCACAAATCGTCGAGGAGGACTATGCGGCGCGGTATCGCATCGCTATGGCACGCGTCATCGCTGGTACTCGCCGGGGTTCTCTTCTTCCTATTCGTTCTGCCGCGCTGGTTCGAGCTGACCGGACAGTGGCCGGTTGCCCTGGGTACCGTGATGCGCATCGTGTGCGGCCTGCTCATCGGCCTCACCGCGTTGCCCGTCGTGCTGACGCTGGTCCGCACCCGCAAGCCCGAACTCGGTACGCCGACGTTGGCCCTCTCGCTGCGGGTCTGGTCGATCGTCGGCCACCTTGCCGCCGCGGTGTTGATCCTCGGCGCCGCGATCAGTGAGATCTGGCTGGATCTCGACGACGCCGGCCAATGGCTGTTCGGCATCTACGGAGCGGCCGCCGCGATTGCCCTGCTCGGCGCATTCGCCTTCTATCTGGCGTTCGTGGCCGAATTGCCGCCGCCGCCGCCGAAACCGCTCAAGGTCAAGGCCGAGAAGCCGAGCACGAGCACCGAAGTGCAGCTCACCGAACCGGCCGAGACCGACGAGACCACGGAATCCGCAGAGGCCGACGAGCCCGCCGAAACCGCAGACGACGAGGCCGACGCCGAAACCGAATCTGCCGAAGAAACCGATCCTGACGAGGGCAAACTGCGCAACCACCGGCCGTCCGGGAAGACCCGCCGCACCCGCACCCGCGGCGGCGTCGCCACCGACAATTGACGCGCCGGGCGACTTTGACGTCGACAGGTCGCCGCGACCCCGTCAAGATTGAGGTGACACCTCCGGCGCGCGGAAGGCGGCGAATGCGCAAGGTCCTCTCTTGGTGGTGGCTCACCGCCCTGTTCACCGCGTTCGCTGCGGTCCTGCTGGTCGCCCCGGCCACGGCCGCCGCCGATCCCGCGGCACTGGCCGTGGCCGCCGATCAGGTCGAGCCCTCGGTGGTGCGGTTGGACACCGTCGTCGACTACCAACACGTGATGGGCACCGGCACCGGCTTCGTGATCGACGGCGCCGGCCAGGTCCTGACCAACCACCACGTCGTGCAGGGCGCCGACGTCATCACCGCGGTGGTGGGCGGGCGCTCCTTCGACGCCGACATCCTCGGTTACGACCGCGGCCGCGATATCGCGGTGCTCCAGCTGCGCGGGGCGGGTGGGCTGCCGGTGGCGGCGCTGGGCGACTCCACCCGCATCGCCATCGGAGATCCGGTGATCGCGATCGGCAATGCCCGCGGCAGCAACAGCCCACTGACCAGGGAACCCGGCACCATCACTGCGCTCGGCCGCACCATCAGCGCCGAAGATGAGCTGACCGGCGCCAAGACACAGATGTCCGGTCTCTTCGAGATCGCCGCGCCGGTGCGGTCCGGCGACTCCGGTGGACCGGTGATCAACGCCGCCGGGCAGGTCATCGGCGTGACCACCGCGGCGACGATAAATTTCCAGACCGGCCCGGGCGGCGAGGGCTTCGCGATCCCCATCAACGAGGCGATGGCCATCGCCGGTCAGATCCGGTCCCGCACGCCGTCGGACACCGTGCACATCGGTCCGCCCACCCTGCTCGGTGTCGGGGTGAGCAGCGCCGAACAGCACTCGGCCTTCCCCGGTGTCCTCGTGCACGAAGTACTGCGCGGCGGGCCCGCAGAACTGGCCGGCCTGGCCAACGGCGACGTCATCCTGACCATCGACGGGACACCGATCGAGTCCGCCGCGGGCCTGACCCAGGTCCTGGATCGGCACTACCCCGGCGACGTCATCGAGCTGACCTGGGTCGACCGGGCGGGCCAACACAGGACCGGAAAAACCACGCTGGGCGCGGGCGCGTGAACACGCCGGAACCGCGACACGCCCGCTGAATCAGGCCGGGCACGCCGTTCTGCAAGAAATATTTTCGTATTCTACGGCCGCGTCGAATTAGTCCTGCGGGCGTTGCTCACGCAACCGTCGGCGACAAAATGTGACGTATTCGTCAAATTCCGCACCCCGTCTTCACGGCGGCCCGCTTCATGTGGCAATGTAGGCAACGGCTGTTGTCATTATCGTGACGATCGGCCGTGAGAACAGTCGCCGACACCGCACACTCGTTGCAGCATTTCCGTGCGATCGACGGCCCGACCGCACGTCACGCCTATTTTGGCAACCGCGGGCGGCCCGACCCGGCTTGCGGTTCGGCATCCGCGATACCCGCGAACGCCCGCCGCGGTGTCCGCGGGGAACTCGATTCATTCTTCAATCCCGCACGGCCATAAGCGCTTTCGTGCGATCCCGGCATCGGCGACAGTCACCGCGGATCACTCCTCCGGTTTACCGCGCCGCCGCACGCCGACCGCCGGGCCGACCGGTGGCCCGGCCCGCAAACGCACCCGTGATTTCCGCAGGATCCAGTCCGGCCCGGACCGTCGATCCGGTCCGCAACCACCGGGTGACCCGGGCCGCGACGGCTAATGCCGATGCGGGCACCTGGCAACGCTCACCGAACCCACCCGGGTTGCCCCCGGCAGGGCGGCCGAGTTTTATTACACCTACGTCAGTTAGTTGCGGGAGCAACGGACCCCCCCGTTGCTGGATGGCCCGGAAGGCCGCTGACCTGCAGATTGTCCATCCACAGCCGTCCGAGGAAAGCCTTTCCGGCGCCGCGCTTCGGCGTTACATTGACTCCACGAATTGCGGATCGCAGCTGTGCACGAGCAACAGTCTGTCCCGCGCCCGGCAAGGGGAGACATTGTGGTCGAAACCGTCGTAGCGGCTTATCTGATCGGATGGGTGATCAGCGCGGTGGGCATCTTCGTCGCCAGCAGGAGAGTGGGCGGCCACGACCCGGTGCCGTTTCAGTTCGTCCTCAGCGCCGCCGCCGGCGCACTGTGGCCGCTGTTGATTCTGGGCGCCGTCGAGTTCAGCTCGGTGGCCGCGGCATCGAGCGCTGCCGCGCACCTGGATGCCCCGCAACACCGTCTTCTGGCCAGCGCCCCGGTCGTGCCGCTGCGCTGACCTCCCCGCCCGGTCAGCCGTTCTTGACCGGGTTTCCGTCCTCGTCCCAATTCTCGGCGACCTTCTTGCTCGGCTGCACCCGTGGCGGCTCCCCCGGCATCTTCGGGTAGCTCGGCGGATACGGCATATCTCCCAGGCCACGGTCTTCGTCGGCCTTCACCATGTCGAGCAGGACCTGGATCGACTGCGCGTCATCATCGATGCCCGCCCAGGGGTCGGGCCGGCCCGCGATGAAGTCCGGCACCGTGGCGATCGTGTAATCGTCGGGGTCGGCAGAACTCAACTCCGACCACGCCAGCGGTGTCGACACGGTGGCGATCGGCGTCTTGCGCGCCGAGTACGCCGAGGCGAACGTGCGGTCGCGGGCGTTCTGGTTGTAATCGATGAACAGCCGCTTGCCGCGTTCCTCCTTCCACCAGGAGGTGGTGACCGCCTCGGGAGCGCGCCGCTCGACCTCACGCGCCAGCGCGATGCCCGCCCGGCGCACCGCGATGAAGTCCCAGTCGGTGGCGATACGCAGGAACACGTGCACACCGCGCCCGCCGGAGGTCTTCGGATAGCCCACCAGGCCCAGCTCGTCCAGCAGTGGTTTGAGGACATCGACGGCCACGGCGGCGGCCTCGGCGAATCCGGTGCCGGGCTGCGGATCCAGGTCGATGCGCAGTTCGTCGGGATGCTCGGTGTCCGGGCAGCGCACCTGCCACGGGTGCAGCGTCACCGAGCCCATCTGGGCGGCCCACGCGATGGCCGACGGGTGGGTGATCTTGAGCGCGTCGGCGGTGCGTCCGGACGGGAAGGTCACGGTGCAGGTCTGCAGATAGTCCGGGTGCTTCTGCGGCACGCGCTTCTGATAGATCTCCTCGCCGTCGATGCCGTCCGGGAAGCGCTGCAGGTGAACCGGTCTGTCCCGCAACAGGTTCACCATCCGGTCGGCAACCGCGAGGTAGTAGTCGAACAGCGCCCCCTTGGTGCCCTGGGCGCCGAGTTCGGGAAAATACGGTTTGTCGCGGTTGGTCAGCCGCACCAGTACGCCGTCGACGTCGATCTCTTCGGCCTTGCTCGCCATCAGTTCTTCTCCAGCACGTCGGACAGGTCGTAGTTCAGCGGCACGTCCAACTGGGCGAACGTGCAACTGTCCGGATCCCGGTCCGGGCGCCAGCGCAGGAATTTCACCGCATGCCGGAATCGTTGTGCACCCGGTCCATTCCCTTCCATCTGGTCATAGGCCACCTCGCATACCCGCTCCGGACGCACCGGAATCCAGCGTTTGTCCGCCGCGGAGTTCCACCGGCTCGGTTCGCCGTCGCGGACGTCGTCACCGATCCGCAACGGCTCCAGATCGGCCAGCAGCGACAATCGTGCCTTGGCGGTGAAAGATGCCGCGCCGCCCACCATCTGCAACTCCCCGTCCTCGCGGTACAGGCCGAGCAGGATCGACCCGATGCCCTCCCCACTCTTGTGGACGCGGTACCCGATGGCCACGCAGTCGGCGTCGCGGTGGTGTTTGACCTTCACCATCTCGCGCTTTCCCGGCAGATAGGGCCCATCCAGGCGCTTGGCGATCACCCCGTCCAGACCGGCCCCCTCGAACTCCTGCAGCCATTGCGCGCCGAGCGCAGGGTCCTCGGTGGTCCGGGTGACATGACACCAGGACTTCTGGTCGATGCAGTCCAGCAACCCCTGGCGCCGCGCCCTGAACGGCTCGCCCAGCAGTGACCGGTCACCGACGGCCAGCGCGTCGAAACCGATGAAGTGCGCAGGGGTTTCCGCGGCCAGCCGGTCGATGCGACTCTGCGCGGGGTGGATCCGCTGGCTCAGCGACTCCCAGTCCAGCCGGGTGCGCCCGTCGAAGTCGCGGGGCACCACGATCTCCCCGTCCAGCACGCACCGGTCGGCGAGTTCATCGCGCACCGCCGCGATCACCTCGGGAAAGTACCGGCCCAGATCCTTGCCGCTGCGCGACAGCAGCACCACGTCGTCACCGTCGCGGAAGACCAGGGCGCGGAAGCCGTCCCATTTGGGTTCGAAGGACCACACCCCCGCCTCGGTCGGCACCTTCGTCTGCGCCTTGGCCAGCATCGGCTCCAGCGGCGGCCGTACGGGCAGGTCCACGCCTCACTCCTTGGTCGTCGGTCCCCACTTGGACCTCCACATCACCACAAACTCATCGCAGCCACCGGCGATTACCCGGCACACGAGTGGTTGACACGCCCGAACTGCGTCAATTTGAATGACCGGGTGCGACTGATCACACTGAGCGGGATGGCCGGCACACTCGCGCTCTCGGCGCTCGTCTGCTTTCCGACCGCTGCAGCGGCACAACCCGAGCCGGATGATCGGTACGCGAACTCCGAGTGCTTCTACAGCCTCACTGCGCCGGCGGCAGTGACGTTGCCGGGTGGTGGACAGGCGGTCTCCACCGAGATCGGGATGACCCACTGCACGGGCCTGGCCCAGTCGGTGCGGACCACGGCATGCGTCGCCCGTCCCGGCGACAGCGGGTACTGCACCACCAAGAACGGGTATGTGAACAGCGCGGCTCACGCGCCGGGCGCACCCAGCGGGAGCTACACGGCGACCGGCGAAGGGTGCTACCGCCTGCGCTCGGATCTTGCGCTGGTGTGTGTGCCCGCAGGACCCGTCTCGGCCACGTTCTAGTTCCCAATCTCCGCGCCGCAGAACGTGATCAACTACCCGGCGGCACCAGCATGTCCTCCAGCGTGCGTTCCGCCGGTGCGGTGGCGGTCAGGTCTCCCTGTCTGTGCAGCCGCCCGTCGGGTCCGATATAGGTGCCCGTGGCCGGATCGTATGGCGCGACCGCGACCGCGATCGGTGGAGGTGACTGCTGCGCCGGGGCCGGCGGTGGCCGGTGCGGGACGTCCTGACCGGACAGGGTCGCGTTCGGGTCGCCCTTCCAGCTGAGCCCGTCGTTCAACGGCACGTACTCTTCGTCGCTCTCGCATATCCGGGCCGTCGGGGCCCGTTTGCCCGGGCGACCGATGCAGGGATAGTTACGCGCGCCGCGGACGTTGAACATCGCGTCCTGCGGGATCCGGCAGTAGAGGTCGTCCTCCGTGCGTTCCGGGGAGTCCTCGTAGGAAGCGTCGCGCATCTGGCTCGCGGGCAGGAAGCCGGTGGTGCATGGTGGCGGCAGGTTCAGGTTCAGGTTGAAGCTCAGGAACGCGCCCTTGTAGGCCAGCTTGTTCTCCCGGTTGGCGACACCGGTGCCCTGCTGAATCTGATTACCCATGGGGATCAGCACCAGAAGCTGTTCGATGGCCGGGCTGTAGGTGACCAGGACCGGAGCGATATCGGCCAGATTCGCCATCACCACCGGCAGCGTGGGGTTCACCCGGTCGAACAGCTGACGCACCTGATCCGCTGCGGCCGGACCCTTCTGGAGCACACGCGCGACCGCACGGTCCTGCCGGTGTAGCTGCCCGGTGATGTCCGCCAGATTCGACGCCCACGCCTCGATGGAGTCCGCGGTGCCGGTCTGCGTATCGAGGATCGGCGCCACGTTGTCCACCAGACCGGTGAGATCGCGCAGGTTCGCCTTGGCGTCGATGGCCAGATTGGTCGAGCCCTTGACGAATCGCGAGATCTCGGGCCCCAGTCCCCCGAAGGCGGTGTAGGACTCGTCGATCAGGGTGCGCAGATTATCGCCGGGGATCGCCCGCAGGCCGGTGTTGGTGGCGTCGAGCAGGGTGTTGATGTCCGGCGGCACCGAGGTGCGGTCCCGGGGAATCACGTCGCCGTCGGCCAGGGGCGGCGCATCGTCGGACACCGGCAGCAGCGCGACGTACTGTTCGCCCACGGCCGATCGGCTGTGCACTTCGGCGTCGACGTCGCTGGAGATCGGCAGGTCCGAGCGGAGCGACAGCACGGCCTCCACCTCACCGGCGTCCGTCAGGATGACGTTCTCGACGAGGCCGACGGTGGTACCCCGATAGGTGACGTTGGCTCGTTCGTACAGTCCGCCGGCGTCGGGTAATTCGACGGTGACCCGGTAGTGGCCATACCCGAACAGCAGTGTGGGCAGCCGCATGTAGCCGAATGCCATGTACGCGAAGCTGACTGTGGTCACGGCGAGGAGAATCGCGATCTGAATCCAGATCCGTCG
Organism: Mycolicibacterium diernhoferi; assembly: GCF_019456655.1. Taxonomy (NCBI): domain Bacteria; kingdom Bacillati; phylum Actinomycetota; class Actinomycetes; order Mycobacteriales; family Mycobacteriaceae; genus Mycobacterium; species Mycolicibacterium diernhoferi. The sequence continues at coordinate 5,667,037 of NZ_CP080332.1, forward strand.
CGTCATCCGCATGTCAGCGCCCCTGGTCCATCCGGTACGGGTACACCAGCGGATTGCCCGCCGTGTACGGGCTGGGGAACACCCCGATCGTTCGGCCCCACTGCATTTCGAGCTCGGTGAGGTCACCCTCCCAGCGGGTGCCGGTGAAGATGGCGGCGTCGAGTCGGCTCAAGGTCAGGTCGATCACGGCGGTCAGGTTGCCGTAGTCACCGCGGACCCAGTTCTCCAGAGTTTCGTTGGGCCAGGGATAGGTGGCGTAGTAGCTCAGCGACCGGGTCAACGAAGGACCGGCATCCGCGAGTCCCTTCAGCGTGGGGCGCAGCTGCTTGAGCTCCTTCACCAGATTCTCCTTGGTCTGGTTGACGGTGTCGGCGGCCAGTGCGCTGAATCTCCCGAACGCGACCAGGGCGTCGGCGAGCTTGTGCCGCTGCTCCGAAAGCACCGACAGGGCATCGGGAATCGTCTTGAGCGCCCTGTCCAGGGTCGGCTTCTGCGCTGCCACCTGGCCGACCAGATTGTTCAGACTCTCCGAGGCGGAGATGATGTCCTCGGTCTGATCGTCGACGTACCTGGTGAACTCGTCGAGTTGGGTGATCAGACTCCGCAGGTCGTCCTCGCGTCCGGCGAACGCCGTGCTCAGCGCCGCGGTGATGTCCTGGATCTGGCCGATGCCGCCGCCGTTGAGGACCATCGACACCGCCGCCAGCGTCTGTTCGGTTGTGGGATAGGAACTTCCGGAGGATAGCGGGATCACCTCGCCCTGGCGGAGCCGCCCGTGGGGCGGCACATTGCGCGGCGGCGTCAGCTCGATGTGCTTGGAGCCCAACAGGCTGGTCTGCCCCACCGCGGCAGTGACGTTGGCCGGCAGGTCCACATCGCCGTTGAGCGACATCGTCACCAGCGCGTGCCAGCCGTCGCGCTCGATCCTGGTCACGTTGCCCACGGTGACATCGCCGACCCGGACCCGGGAGTTTCGCTCGATGTTGTCGACGTCGGGAATATGCGCCTGGATCGTGAACGCGTCGGGTCCGCGGCCTTCGGTGCCCGGCAGCGGAAGCGAGTTGGCGCCCTGCCACTCACATCCTGTGAGGGCCAACACGGCTCCGATCAATGCCGCCGTCACGCACCGCACCGTCATCACGGGGCACCTCCCGCCGGTACCATCATTCCCTCCAGGCCCTCGGCCGGATTCGTCGACGCGGGGACCTCCGCGGCCGGCGGCGCCGGTACCGGCGCGGGCGCAGCTGCGGGCGTATCTGCGGGTGGGGGAACGTAGTCCGGACGCAGCCAATCCTCGCTGTAGGTGATCTCGTTGGGGCGCGCGGTGGCTCCGACGAAGGGGTTGAGGCCCAGCGGCGGGAAGTTCCACTGCCGATTCTTGACGATGGGCGCCAGATACTGCACGCAGAGTTTCGCCGACTGCTCCGCGCCCAGCCGCGACGCGGCCTGGATCGCCCCGCAGATGAAGGAGATCGGGTTGGAGAAGTTTGTCAGCGCCAGCGCACCGGTGAGCGCGCCCTGCGCGGGCTCGTAGATGTTCACGAAGTTCTGGAACGCCGTCGGCGCGATGTGCAGGGTCTCCTTGAGGTCGCCGAGGCTCTGGTTCAGGGCCGTGGTGACGGAACCGAGCCGGTCCGAGGCCGTGCCGACCGCCTCGGTGTTCTGCGCCAGGAAATCCGTGACATCACCGACCACCGAATCGATATCGGCCACAGCCGATCCGACTTCGTCGGGCGTGTTGCTCAGCAGAGATGTCGCGCCGGCGAGATTGCGGTTCAGCCCGCGCAGGGTGTCGGTGCTGCTCTGCAACGCCGACACCAGGATGGACACGCTCTTGACGCTGGAGAACAGGTCGGTGCTGTGATCACCCAACGCCGAAAAGGCCTGCGACAGCTTGATCAGCGTGTCCCGGATGTTCTCACCCTCACCGCGCAGGTTGTCGGCGGCGGTGGTGACGAACGCGCCGAGCGTGCTGAATCCGCCGGGCTCGGTCGGTTGAAGTGTCTCGGTCAGCCGCCGCAGCTGCTCACGGAAGTCGTCCCACTCCACCGGGACGGCGGTCCGCTCCCCGGGGATCACCGTGCCGTCCTGCATGGTCGGGCCTGCTTCATAGGACGGGGTGAGTTGTATCGCCCGCACAGAAACCAGTGACGGCGACATGATCACCGCGTTTGCGTCCGCCGGCACCTGATGCGCGCCGTCGAACCAGAAGGTGATCTTCACCTTGTCGGTCTGCGGCTCGATCTTGTCGATCCTGCCCACCGGAACGCCGAGGATGCGCACCTCGTCACCGACGTAGATGCCGTTGCTGTTGGCGAAGTACCCGATCACGTGCACCCGGTTGACCTGGTCCGAGATCCGCACCGCAGCCACGATCCCGGCGATGAGCACCAGGGACAGGATCACCGAAAGACCCGCTCGCATATCCCGTTTCGTCACCCTCTGCCCTCCTCGGACGGTTCGCCCGGCCCGGGGATATCGATGGGGGCCGACACCGGAGGAGCCGGCACGACCGCCGGCGGTCCCGGCGGCGGCCCACCCGGCGCGGGCGCGGGCGGCGGCTCACGGTAGGGGTAGCGCGGGTCGCCCGGTTTCCCCGTGATCGCGTCGGGCAACGTGAGACGCGGTTCGCCACCCTGACCTGTGCGCGGGTACGGAACCGGCAACGCGGGCGTGCCGGGCTGGCCGACCTGAGGATCGGCCAGCTGCGAGGGCAGTAGCGTCGCGGGATCCAGGCCGAGATCGGAGAATGCGGCGTCGACGAAGGGTTGCACGAACTGGCCCGGCAACAGATTCGACAGGTACGCCTTGAAGAACGGCCCGGAGGACACCGACTCACCGAGCGACATCGCGTACTTGTTCAGCTTCTTGATGGATACCTGGATGTCCTGTTTGTGGTCGTCGAGGATCGCCAGGGCATCGTTCAACTTCTCGACCGCGGGGGTGAAGCCCTCCTGGTTCTCGGCGATGAAGCCCTTCAGCTCCTGCGCGACCGCCGACACGTGCGCCGACAGTTGGTCGAGGGCACTGCGTTGGTTTTGGAGCTGTGCCAGCAACGCATTCGCGTCCACAGTCAGGCTGACAACCTGCGTGCTGCGGTCGGACAGCACCGCGGTGGCCTCGCGCGCATTCTCCAGCAACTTCCGCAGTTCGGAGTCACGCCGGTTCAGCGTCGCCGAGAACTGGCCGACCCCGTCGACCGCCGCCTTCAGCGCGGGTGGGGTGTCCTTGAAGGTCTCGCTCAGCACCGCCAGCGATCGAGACACCTGGTCGGTGTCGAGCCCGCTGATCTGGGCGGTGATGTCACCCAGCGCGTCGGGTAGCTGGTAGGGCGCCTGGGTCCGCTCCAGCGGAATCGGCCCGTCGAGTGCCGCATCGCCGCGCGGCGTCAGTTCCAGAATCTTCGACCCCAGCAGGCTTTTCGTCTTGATGGCTGCCTCGGACCGGTCGCCCACCCGGATGCCTTTGTCGGCGTTGAACCGTACGGCCACCTGCCGTCGGTCCAGCCGGATGCTCTCCACGCGGCCGACCTCCGCACCCGAAACCTGGACGGGTGCACCGACGATGAGACCGCCGGCGTCCGCGAACATGGCGGTGTAGGACTTGTTGGTGTTGACGAAAGGGATCCGGTCGTAGTTCAGCGCGGCGACCGCGATGGCCACGACGATGCCGATGCCCACCGCGCAGAGCACCAACGGGTTCCGTTCGGAGAAGCGTCTCATCGGGGCGCGCACCTTCCCGAATCCTGGCCGGCCAGCTTGATGAACACCGGTTGTCCGCCCTTCCCGTTGACCTTCAGCACCGCATCGCACAGATAGAAGCTGAAGTAGTCGCCGTAGAGGCCGAATCGGCTCAAGGTCTGGTACTTGCTGGGCAGCGTCGACAACAGCGAGTCCAGATAGACCTTGTCACCGACGATCAGACCCGCCGTCCGGTCAGTCTCCGCGATGACCTCCTTGAAGGGCTGGCGCGCCCGCCGGAGCAGATCGGCCGTGGTGCCCGCCGCCGCGTCGGTGTAGGCGATGGAGTTGGCGATGCCCTCCTTGCTCTCCGCGAGCGTGCCGACCGTCTGCGACAGGGCCTCGACGGCTTTCGCGAACTGCGTGTTCTCCTCACCCAGGGAGCCGAGCACGGTGTTGAGATTGGTGATGACCTCGCCGATCAGTTGATCGCGGTCGCCGAGTTTGGCTGTCAGCGAGGCGGTTTGGGTGAAGAACGCATTGATGGTGTCCCCCTGCCCCTGGAACGCGCTGATCAGTTGACTGGACAGGGCGTTCACCTGGTCGGGGTCCAACGCACGGAACAGCGGCCGGAAGCCCCCGATGAGCGCGTCGAGGTCCAGCGCCGGGGAGGTCCTGGCCAGCGGGATGGTCTGCCCCGGCAGCAGCCGCCGGGCGTCGCCGGCCCCTTCCTCCAGTGCCAGGTATCGCCCGCCGATGAGATCGTCGTACCTGATGACCGCCCGGCTGCCGTGCGTCAGGACCACCGAGTCGTCCACCCCGAAGTCCACGGCGACCGTGGTGTCCGGTTGGATCACGATCTTGTCGACCTTGCCGACCTCCACGCCGCCGATCCGCACGAACTGTCCCGCCCGCAGCCCGGAGACATTGGCGAACACCGCGCTGTAGACGTTCTCCTTCTCGAACCGCAGGTTCGCGAACACCGCGAACATGGCGAACAGGAAGAAGGTGCAGACGGTGAGGAAGATCGCCAACCGCCAGACGGCCGCGCTGAGGTTGCCCGTCATCGACCCGCCCCCTGGTGTGGCTGCGGCGGTCTCGGCGTCGGCTGGGCCAGCCCCGGGTACGGCGGTACGAACGGCTCCGCCCCCGGCCTGGGCCCGGGATCGCGGGGGGCACCGGGCGGCGGCGCCGGCGGCAGGCCGGGATAGAGCGGGGTGCCGTCGGGTGCGTACTGCGGCGCGCCGTAGGGTGGGGCACCGGGGTACGGGATCGGGCCCGGCGCCGGGCCACCGTGCTGGTAACGCACGCTGGGCGGTTCGGGGATGCCCCGGGTGGTGGGGAAGAAGTTCGCCCAGCCGGGGAATCCGATGCCGGGGTTGGGCCGCCAGTCGAGTCCGGTACCCCAACCGGTGTCGGTGATCAGCTGCCGCACCGGGAAGTTGTGCGCGACGTCGGGGAGTGAACCGCAGCTCGGTTTGCCTCCCGGTCCGCCCTTGGCGCCGACGACCGGCAGGTTCTTCGGGTACTTGTAGGGGTCCTCCCCGGCCAGGATCGCGACGTCGAGGATGACCGACTTTCCGTTGCCTCCCACGATGTCCCAGCCGCCCTTCTCCAGCATGGTGGTCCCGCCCTGCAACGTGCAGGTGTAGGTGGGGCTGTACTTCTCCAGCAGACTCGTGGTCGGTTCCAGCGCGTTGATCGCGGTGGCGATGTTCCCGACGTTGGGCCCCAGCAGCGCTGTTCCGCTGTTCGCCAGGCCGGTGACGTTGAGCAGCAACGCATCCAGCGCCTGGGCGTTATCGGTGATCGTCGTGCTGGTCGTACCGAAGGAGTCCAGAATCTTCATGATGTTGCCGGCGGCGACGCCGTAGGTGTCACTGAAGGCGCGCACCGAGTTCCAGTCGTCCCGGATCACCTCGGCGCGCGGATTCAGTTGCAGCAGGACCGCGTTGGCGGCGGTGGTGGCCTCGCCGATCCGCTCACCCTGGCCGCGCAGGCCGTCAGCGAAGGCACCGAGCACGGAGTTGAGCTTGGCCGGGTCGATCTGTTCCAGGAGTTCGGTGAGATTGCCGAACACCGTGTTGACTTCGGTGCTGACGTTCTGGGACTCGATGACCGCCCCGGCCCGCAGGCGAGCCGGACTCGGATCCTCGGGATAGACGAGGTCGACATACTTGGCGCCGAACGCGGTGGTGGCACGGATCTGGGCCTGCACATTCGCCGGGATCTTGTGAGCCTGCTCGGGGAAGAGTTGCAGGGTCAGCGTCACCTCGCCGGCGCCCGGGTCGACGGCCTCCACGCGGCCCACCTGGACACCGCGCATCTTCACCTTGCCCCCGGGATCCATCACCAGTCCGGCCCGGTCGGAGGTGACGGTTACCGGCACGAAGGACCGGAACGTTCCTCGGAAGAGACTCAGGCTGACGAAGACCAGCAGCCCGATCACCACGAGCAACACCAGCGTCCACCACGCGGGATCCACCCTGCGTTCACCGTTTCGCGGTTGCATCGCGCTACCCCGAGAGGTTGAAGCTGCCGGACTGGCCGTAGATGGCCAGCGATACGAACATGGTCACAGCCACCGCAGCGATAAGTGAGGTGCGGACCGCGCGGCCGACCGCCTCCCCCACGCCGGCCGGGCCACCGGATGCGTTGTAGCCGTAATAGGTATGGACCAGCATCACCACGATCGCCATGACGATCGCCTGGAAGAACGACCACATCAGATCGGTCGGGTTCAGGAACGTCGTGAAGTAGTGGTCGTAGACGCCCGTCGACTGGCCGTAGACCAGAGTGGTTCCCACCCGGGTCGCCAGGAACGCCATCAGCACCGCGACGCAGTACAGCGGGATGACGACCACGACGCCGGCCACCATCCGACTCGAGGCGAGGTAGGCGATGGAGCGGACACCCATTACCTCCAGCGCGTCGATCTCCTCGCTGATCCGCATGGCACCCAACTGCGCCGTGGCCCCGGCACCGATGGTGGCGGCCAGACCGATCCCGGCCACCAACGGGGCGATCAGACGAACGTTGAGGTACGCGGAGGTGAACCCGGCCAGCGCATCCACACCGATCTCCTGCAGCTGACTGTAGGCCTGGACGGCGATCAGGGAACCGGCCGACAGGGTCAGGAACCCCACGATGACGACGGTGCCGCCGATGACAGCCAGCGCGCCGGTGCCCAGGCTCATCTGGGCGATGAGACGCACCACTTCGATCTTGTAGTGCACCAACGCATCCCAGATCCCGCGGATGGTCAGGCCGTAGAACTCGGTCTGTTCCCCGAGGCGGCGCCACCCGGCGACCAGTCCGCGCACCCGGGTGCGGGTGCGCACGAACAGGGTGCTGGGCGTCGAGACCGTCATGCCCCCGCCTTCACCGCGACGGCCGTGGCGATGACGTTGATGACGAACAGCGCCAGGAAGGTGAAGACGACCGTCTCGTTGACCGCGTTGCCGACGCCGGCCGGTCCGCCGCCGACGGTGATGCCCTTGTAGCAGGCGATCAGCCCCGCGGTCATCCCGAAGATCGCGGCCTTGAGGAGGCAGACGATCACCTCGGGCATCCCGACCAGAAGCGTCAGACCCGCGGCGAAGGCGCCCGGGGTGACGTTCTGCAGGAACACCGAGAAGAAGAACCCCCCCACGATTCCCGTCATGGTGACGGTCGAGGCCAGCATGAGCGACACCAGGGTGGCCGCCAGCACCCGGGGCACGACGAGTGCCTGGATCGGGTCGATGCCGAGCACCCGCAAGGCATCGATCTCCTCGCGGATGGTGCGGGCCCCGAGGTCGGCGCACATGGCGGTGGCGGCCGCGCCGGCGATCACCAGGACCGTCACCACGGGGCCGATCTGGGTGACTGCGCCCAATGCCGCACCGGATCCCGAGAAGTCAGCGGCGCCGATCTCCACCAGCAGGATGTTCAGGGTGAAGGTCGTCAGCACGGTGAACGGGATGGCCAGCAGCACGGTCGGCATCATCGAGACCCGCGCGACGAACCAGCACTGGAGCAGGAACTCGCGCCACGCCCATGGCGGCCGAAAGATCTGGATGATCGTGTCCAGGCACAGGCCGAAGAACTCGCCCAGCGCGATCGCGGGTGCCGGCCCACGCACCGCTCTCACTCAGCGGCGCCCGGTTTGCGCCGACGAACCGTGCTTCACCTCGAACATGGCTACCTCCTGCGACACATGGCATTTCGCCTCAGCGAGCGGCCATGACCGGAACCAGAGTCGCGGGCCACCGTACAACAGCCCACACAAAGAGGACACTGAAATGCGAAAAATTTATTCGACCGGCCAAATATTGGCAGTTCACCGATTCGGGTTTGCTCCCACGCCGTGATCCATTCGCCCACCGGACCGAGGACACTTCACCCGTTCGCCGAAGTCGACGCTCTAGGACGAAGCGGAAAAGTCGAGGCCGAGCAGCCGCGAACCCAGTTCGGCGAGGATGTCCCGCAGTTGCGTCATCCGCTCGGGACCGAGCACGGCCTCGACCTCCGCGTCGAGTTCCACCCCGATATCGCGGGCGTCGGCGATCAGCCCCCGGCCGGCCGCGGTGTACCGGACGATTTTCGCGCGCGCGTCATCGGGGTCGGGCACGCGCTCCAGGTAGCCCAGTTCCTCGAGGTCGGTGACGAGTTGACCGATCGCGTTCTTGGATACGTCCTGAGCTTTTGCGATATCGGTGATCCGGCTCCCGCCCCAGTCCAGATAGACCATCAGTCGCGCATGCGCCGGGCGCAGTCCGGCATGCCCCCTCTCACGCGCACGCTCGATGCTGGCCCGCGCCATCCATTCGCCGAACTCGATGACGTGCCGCTGCAGCGAGGTGCGATAGAACTGGGAGACATCGGCATCCTCGGGCAGGCCGCGAAATCTTCCGCGATCACCCATCTGCCGCGTCACCCCTTGCGCGACTGATCATCTCGCGACCCTCCGACCACTACCACCCGCCCGGTGTGGTTGACACCACACTCCATGTTAGTGAAGCTGTCTTCACCATACTAGCGATCGGACGCCGAATGGACGTACTGCTTGCAAGCGCGGGCTCGACTCCGCCGGCCCTGACGGATCCGGCCGGCACCTGGGTCTTCAACATCGCGGTTCCCATCGTCGGCGGCATCTTCATGCTGCTGGCCATCCTGGACGTCGTCCGACGTCGCCGCCTCACCTGGGGCTTCCTCTTCTTGTTCTGCAGCCTGTCCATCTACTGGATGGAAACCGCGGGTGACTGGGCCCAGCACCTGATCTACAGCCCGGCCTTCGCGCAGCATCATCTGCTGGAATGGTTACCCGTCAAGACGCCGAATGACCCGCTGTTCATGCCGTTCGCGTACGCGGTCTATTGGGGTGTGCACGCCCTACTGGTGCTGTGGCTCAGCCAGTGGGTAGCCTCGAAGACCGGCTGGAGCATGCTGAAATCGCTGTTGATCCTTGCCATCCCGATCAACTACGTGTGGGACTTCGTGGTCGAGGGCGCCGCAACCGCCATGGGATGGTGGACGTACGACCCGGGCATCGGCCCGGTCCTGCAATGGCCGAACGGTGGCCAGATCACCCTGCTGTGGACCATCGGATTGATGTGCGTATGGCCGAATCTGATCGCCTACTGGGCCGGCAAGCCACCGATACGCAGCCTCAACCACCTCGAAAGATTCTGCGGCCTAAGGCGATTCACCGCACCAAAGGAAACGGTGGCACCCGGCGGTTCCGCTGCCGTCGGCACAACCGGTCCGGGACGACCGGTCGGCGTCGCGACGGCACCACGTGTGCTATCCAAACAGCAGGAGTTCGACGACCACCTCAACTACGTGGTCACCATAGCGCGGTGGCGGTTCGAGCTTCTGCGACTCGGGGCCTGGTTCATCGGATTCCAGGTCAGCTTCGTCCTGCTGCTCGTCGTCCCATTGCTGCTGATGCGGATCCTGACCGGCATCAGCAGCCCATACATCCCCTAGGCGAGAGGCCGACAGCCATGCCGAACGACACGAGCCGTTCGATGAAGGATCTTCCCCCGGAGTTCTTCCTGCCTCCGGAGTCCGACGCAGAACTGTGGCGTGAAACCGCCCGGTTGCTCGCGGGCAGCGTTGCCTTCATGGTGGCGCTGGCCGTGATCGTGCTCAACACACGCGGGATTGTCGTGCGAGTCTGACCTCGCCCGCGTCTGGGACCATCGACACTGTGCCGATTTCCGCCCTTCACGATCCGCAGTGGCGCAGCTTCGCCAGCGACAACTACGCCGGGGTGCACCCGGCGGCGCTCGCCGCCATCGCCGCGGCCAACGGCGGCCACCAGGTGGCCTACGGCGAGGACGCCTACACCGAGCGGCTGCGGGAGGTGATCCGCGCGCATTTCGGCGAGGCCGCCGAGACGTATCCGGTGTTCAACGGGACCGGCGCCAACGTCGTCGGGCTGACCAGCCTGCTGCCGCGCTGGGGTGCGGTCATCACGGCCACCTCGGCCCACATCAACACCGACGAGGCCGGCGCACCCGAGCGGATGACCGGGCTCAAACTGCTCACGGTGCCCAGCCCGGACGGCAAGCTGACCCCCGACCTGGTGGCCCGCGAGGCGTACGGCTGGGGCAATGAGCACCGCGCCCAGCCGCTGGCGGTCAGCATCAGCCAGACCACCGAACTGGGCACGCTCTACAGCCCCGACGAGATCCGCATCATCGCCGCGTTCGCACATGAGCACGACATGGCCGTGCACCTGGACGGCTCCCGGCTGTGGAACGCGGCCGCCGCCCTCGATCTACCCCTGCGGGCGTTCACCACCGATGCGGGCGTCGACGTACTGAGCCTGGGCGGCACCAAGAACGGTCTGCTCGGCGCCGAGGCGGTGGTGGTGCTCGACCCCGCCCGGGCGACCGGACTGACCTATCTGCGCAAACTGACCATGCAGCTGGCCAGCAAGATGCGCTTCGCCTCGGCCCAGCTGCTGAGCCTGTTCGAGGACGACCTCGGGTTGCGTAATGCCCGGCACGCCAACGCCATGACCACCCGGTTGCGCAACGCACTGGAGGCCGGGATCGCCGACGGATCGCTGCCGTCGCTGGAGTTCACCCAGCCGACGCAGGCCAACGCGATTTTCGCGACGCTGCCGACCGGGGTGGCCGACCGGATCCGGGATCGGGTGCGCTTCTACGACTGGGACCGGGCCCGCGGCGAGGTGCGCTGGATGACGGCCTGGGACACCACGCCTGCGGATGTCGACGCATTCGTGGCCGTGATCGGCGAGGAACTGAGCCGGGCGTGAAACTGCCCGTGCTGCCGCCGGTGCTGCCGATGCTGGCCAAACCCGTCCCGGAGATCCCGCCCGGCGCGAGCTATGAACCCAAGTGGGATGGCTTCCGGTCCATCCTGTTCCGCGATGGTGACGAGGTGGAGCTGGGCAGCCGCAATGTCCGTCCGCTGACCCGGTACTTCCCCGAACTCGTCGCAGCGGCCCGCGCCGAGCTGCCGCCACGCTGCGTGATCGACGGTGAGATCGTGATCGCCGGCGAGCACGGCCTGGACTTCGAAGCGCTGCAACTGCGTCTGCATCCGGCCGCATCGCGGGTGCAGCTGCTGGCCGGACAGACACCGGCGGCGTTCATCGCCTTCGATCTGCTGGCGCTGGGCGACGACGATCTGACCGGCCGCCCGTTCGCCGAACGGCGCCGCGCTCTGGTTGACGCGCTGGCCGGATGCGGGCCCACGTTTCATCTCACCCCCGCCACGACGGATCCCGCCATCGCGCAGCGGTGGTTCGCCGAATTCGAGGGCGCCGGCCTGGACGGGGTGATCGCCAAACCGCTGGACGGCACCTACCAACCCGACAAGCGGGTGATGTTCAAGATCAAACACACCCGCACCGCCGATTGCGTGGTCGCCGGGTATCGGCTGCACAAGTCCGGTGACGATGCGATCGGTTCGCTGATGCTCGGGCTCTACGACGACGCCGGCGCATTGGCGTCGGTCGGCGTGATCGGCTCGTTCACGATGGCGCGCCGTCGCGAGCTGTTCACCGAATTGCAGCCGCTGGTGGCCACATTCGACGACCATCCGTGGAACTGGGCCGCCCACATACCGCAGGGCCCGTCGCAGCGGCGGACCGCGAACTCCCGCTGGAACCCCGAGAAGAATCTGTCCTTCGTACCGCTGCGCCCGGAACGCGTGGTGGAGGTGCGCTACGAGCGCATGGAGGGCGGTCCCGGGGGCGAGCGGAGCGACCGGGGCAGGCCCCGCTTCCGGCACATGGCGCAGTTCAACCGCTGGCGACCGGACCGCGATCCCCGATCCTGTGGCTTCGACCAACTCGACCGGCCGCTCACTTTCCGGCTGGGCGACATCATCCCAGGACTCGGCTGAGCCGGGTATTGCAGCTGGCACCCATTTTCTGCCCCGGCCACCATGCCCGGCGGTTGGGGGCCAGCGTGGGCGACATGGGGCGCGGTGCGGCGCGAGGATGGCTCTCATACCCCGTTCCGACCCACCGAGGGAGATGATGAGATGTCTTCTCAGACTGCACAAAACCCGGCCAACCTCGACAACGGTGTCATCACGCGGTTCACCGAGGCCGTCGGCGGCCATGCCGAGGTGATCACCGATCCGGTGTCGGTGCGTGACCGCGGCCACGACTTCTGGGGCGTCGGCGGCACCGCCGAGTTGATGCTGCGCCCGCACACCCGCGACGAAGTCGCCGCCATCATGGCGATCGCCGCCGAGTATCGCGTCGCGGTGGTCCCGCGCGGCGGGCATCGAACTGCTCGGGCGGCATGATGCCCGACGGCGGCCGGGTGCTGCTCGACCTGTCCGGGCTGAACCGCATCCTGGATATCGACGTCGAGAACCGCTGTGCCAGAGTCGAAACCGGTGTCATCAATTCCGACCTGCAGGAGGCTCTGGCCCCGTACGGGCTGTGCTTCTCCCCGGACCCGGTCTCGGCGCATCTGGTCACCGTGGGCGGCAACATCATCGAGAACGCCGGTGGCCCACACGCGCTGAAATACGGGGTCACCTACAACCACGTGCTCTCGGCCGATGTCGCCCTGCCGGACGGGACGACCGCCACATTCCGCGCCGACGACGAGGGACCCGACCTGCTCGGTGTGCTCATCGGCTCCGAAGGCACCCTCGGCATCGTCACCGCGGCCACCGTGGCGCTGCGCCCCGTCGCGGAGGTGACGCACAGCCTGATGGGCGCCTTCGCCTCGGCACGGGAGGCCGCCGACACGATCGCCGCGATCATCGCCACCGGGGTGGTGCCGGCCGCGGTGGAATGGCTGGACCGGGCCGGGATCGCCGGGTTGCAGCAGTTCTATGACACCGGCTATCCGCTGGACGCCGACTCCATCGTGCTCATCGATGTCGACGGCAGCACCGCCGAGGTGGCCCGCGACCAGGCGATCGTGGAACGGGTGCTGCGTGAACACGCCACCGAGGTGCGCATCGCCGAGGAGCAGGCCGACCGTGACGCGCTGTGGTACGGCCGGCTCAACGCCCCCAACTCGGTGGTGGCCAGCGGCAAGGGCTTTTTCATCGGTGACGTCACCGTCCCCCGCGACCGGATCCCCGAGATGCAGGAGGCGATCGGAGCCACCGCGGCCCGGCACGCCGACGGACTGCTGTTCATCGCGGTGTGCGGCCACGCCGGTGACGGTGATCTGCACCCCACCACGTTTTACGACAAGGACAATCCGTTGGCCGCCTCCGCCCTGCAGGCGGCCAACAACGAGATCATCGAGGCCGCACTGGCATTGGGCGGAACGATCACCGGTGAGCACGGGGTGGGCACCGAGAAGATCGCGTTCATGCCCCGGCGCTTCACCCCGGTGGAGATCGCCGCCCAGCGCTCGATCAAGACGGCCTTCGACCCCCTCGGGATTCTCAACCCCGGCGTCATGTTGCCCGAGCCGAGCCCGGACGAACCGGACACCCGTGCCTTCGGCGCCGCGGTAGGCGACGCGCTGGCCGGCCGGCTCACCCCGGATCCGGATGCCCCGCTCACCGCCGGCGAGAACACCGATGTGACCGTCAACCTGGGCAACCTCAGCCTGGTCGTCGGCGCCGATGCCACTCTGGCCCAGATCAACGCCCACCTGGCCGAGCACGGGGTGTATTGCGCGGCGGTGCCCACCACCGGCACCGAGCGCCGCATCGGCGAGGTGGTGGCCACCGCCACCGGAACCGAACGCGACCACATCCGGCACGCCCTGCTCGGCGCGGACGTCACCGTCCTCGACGGCGACGCACCGGCCCGTTTCGGTGCCGAAACCATGAAGGACGTGGCCGGATACGACACCAAACTCCTCTACATCAGCGCCCGGGGTGCCTTCGGTGCTCTGCGCACCCTGATCTTCAAAATCGGGGTTGACCTCAACAATGGTTGATGTTCAAGGCTGGGGCCATGTCGATCAGGAGGAAGTCATGAAGCAGATCCGCTCCGACCTGTGGGAGACCCGACAGGACAACCCTTTCCCCGGCCTGAAGACCCACGCCTACCTGTGGACCGGCGGACCCGACGGCAACGTGTTGTTCTACAGCCCACAGACCGACGCCGATTTCGCCGGCCTGCACCGGCTCGGCGGGGTGTCCCATCAGTACCTGTCCCACCGGGATGAGGCCGGCCCGGTGCTGGCCGCGATCGCCGGGCGGTTCGGCGCCAGCCTGCATGCGCCGGCGGTCGAACTGCTCGACATCGGCAGGCACGCCCACGTCGACGTGCCGGTCGCCGGCAGGTACGTCGACTCCTGCGGCATCGAGGTGATCCCGACGCCGGGGCACACGCCGGGCAGCACCAGCTACCTGGTGCCGGGCGCGAACGGGCAGACCTACCTGTTCACCGGGGACACCATCTTCCTCGGCGAGGACGGCCGCTGGGCGGCGGGCTATATCCCGCCGATCAGCGATCCCGGTCCGCTGGCGCACAGTCTGCGGGTCCTCGGCGGGTTGACACCCGACCTGGTCATCTCCAGCGCCTTCGGGCACGAATCCGCGGTCCAGGCCCCCGGGCCACGGCGTTGGGCACAGTGTGCCGCGCAGGCCCGGGAGAAGCTGGCGGAGGTAGCCTGATCCAGCGTGGCACCCCTCTCCGGCCGGTTCGCGCCCAGCCCGTCGGCCGACCTGCACATCGGCAACCTGCGTACCGCGGTCCTGGCCTGGCTGTTCGCCCGGTCATCGGGACGCCGGTTCCTGATCAGGGTCGAGGACCTCGATGACCGCACGTTCAGCGATGTGGCCGCCCGCCAGCTCGCCGACCTGCGCGCCATCGGCGTGATCTCCGATGAGCCGCCGGAGTACCAGACGGCGCACACGAGCCGTTACGACACCGTCATCGCGGAGTTGGCCGCGCGCGGCCTGGTCTACGAATGCTATTGCAGCAGAAAGGACATCCTCGCCGCACCGCGCGCTCCCCACGCACCGGAGGGCGCCTACCCCGGCACCTGCCGGGACCGGCCTGCCCCGCCCGATCCGTCCCGGCCACCGGCATTGCGACTGCGCAGCGACACCTCCTCCTACACCGTCACCGACGTGCTGCACGGCACGTTCACCGGAGTCGTCGATGATTTCGTACTGCGCCGCGGCGACGGGGTGACGGCGTACAACCTGGCCGTGGTGGTGGACGACGCCGCCCAGAACGTCGACCAGGTGGTGCGCGGCGACGATCTACTGTCCTCCTCGCCGCGGCAGGCGTATCTCGGCGCCCTGCTCGGCTATCCCCCGGTGACCTATGCCCACGTCCCACTGGTGCTCAACGAAGACGGCAAGCGACTGGCCAAACGCGACGGCGCGGTCACCCTGGCCGAGATCGGCGTGCAGCAGACGCTCACCCTCATCGCGGACTCACTGGGCTATACCGCCACCACGCTGGACGGGATGCTGACCGAGTTCGATCCCGCGTCTCTCCCCCGTCAACCGTGGGTATACCGCCCCGTGTGAGCGAAACCCTGTGCCCGGCGGATCACCGTTGCTACCGTCCGGCCGTGCTCGGAATTCTCCGGCGGGCGCTGCTCGCCATACTTCTGGTCGCCGCGGTGGTTGCCGGCGCAGTCGGTTGCGGATCCTCCGGTGACAGGGCCGACGATCCGATCAAGTCCGCCGGGGTGCTGCGGGTCGGCACCGAGGGCACCTATGCCCCGTTCAGCTACCACGACCCGGCCACCGGCCAGCTCGCCGGTTATGACATCGACGTGGCCAAGGCGGTCGGCGAGAAACTGGGTGTCCCGGTCGAATTCGTCGAGACCCCGTGGGATTCCATCTTCGCCGCCCTGGAGGCCAACCGGTTCGACATCGTCGCCAACCAGGTCACCATCACCCCGGAGCGGCAGGCCAAATACGATCTTTCCGAACCCTATTCGGTCGGCGAGGGTGTCATCGTCACCCGCGCCGACGATGACTCGATCACCTCGCTGGACGACCTGAAGGGCAAGACCACCGCCCAGTCGACCACCAGCAATTGGGCCCAGGTCGCCCGCGACGCCGGCGCCGATGTCGAGGCGGTCGAGGGATTCGCCCAAGCCATCACACTGCTCAACCAGGGCCGCATCGACGCCACCGTGAACGACAGCATCGCGGTCTACGCCTACCTCGCCGAGACCGGGGACACCTCGGTGAAGATCGCCGCGCAGACCGGGCAACAGAGCGATCAGGGCTTCGCCGCCCGCAAGGACAGCGGTCTGCTGCCCGAACTCGACGGCGCGCTCGAGGACCTGCGCGCCGACGGCACACTGTCGCAGATCTCCCAGCGCTATCTGTCCGCCGACGCCACCGGCGGCGCGCAGACCCAGACCGGCCCGGCCACCGATCAACAACCACCGCAGGTACGTTCGACACTGCAGCTGGTGCTGGACAACCTGTGGCCACTGGCCAAGGCGGCGCTGACGATGACGATTCCGCTGACGATCATCAGCTTCGCGCTGGGATTGGTGATCGCCCTTGCGGTGGCGCTGGCCCGGTTGTCCTCGAATCCGGTGCTGAGCAACGTGGCCCGGTTCTACATCTCCATCATTCGCGGCACCCCGCTACTGGTGCAGTTGTTCATCGTGTTCTTCGCGCTGCCGGAGTTCGGGGTGAGGATCGATCCGTTCCCCGCCGCGGTGATCGCGTTCAGTCTCAACGTCGGCGGGTACGCCGCGGAGATCATCCGTTCGGCGATCCTGAGTGTCCCCAAGGGTCAGTGGGAGGCCGCCGAGACCATCGGCTACAACCGCGCCGGCGCACTGCGGCGCATCATCTTGCCGCAGGCCACCCGCGTTGCCGTGCCCCCGCTGTCGAACACGTTGATATCGCTGGTGAAGGACACCTCGCTGGCATCCACGATCCTGGTGACCGAACTGCTCCGGCAGGCGCAGATCGTGGCGGCACCGACGTTCGAGTTCTTCGCAATGTACGGCACCGCGGCGATCTACTACTGGCTGATCTGCCTGGTGCTGTCGTTCGGGCAGGCCCGGGTGGAACGCCGACTGGAAAGGTATGTGGCGCGATGAGTGAAGCGCAGACCGAGTATCGGGTGGAAGCCGCCGACGTCGAGAAGGCGTTCGGGGAGCTGAAGGTGTTGAAGGGGGTGTCCTTCAAGGTCGCTGCCGGGACGGCCACCACGATCATCGGGCCCTCCGGATCGGGCAAGACCACGCTGCTGCGAACCTTGAACGCGCTCGACCGGGCCGACTCCGGGGTGATCCGGGTCGACGACGTCGAGATCGACTTCGCCGCGCCGACAACAAAAGCCGAGGTGCGCCGGTTCCAGTCGCGCAGCGGCTTCGTGTTCCAGGGGCACAACCTGTTTCCGCACAAGACGGTGATCGAGAACGTCACCGAAGGCCCGCTGATGGTCCAGAAGCGGCCGAAGGACGAGGTCATGGCCGAGGCCGTCACGTTGCTCGATCAGGTCGGCCTGGCCGCCAAACGCGACCAGTACCCGTTCCAGCTCTCCGGCGGGCAGCAGCAGCGGGTGGGTATCGCACGGGCGCTGGCGCTCAAACCCAAGGTGGTGCTGTTCGACGAGCCGACCTCGGCGCTGGATCCGGAACTCGTCGGCGAGGTGCTCTCGGTGATCAAGGATCTGGCCGTGCAGGGCTGGACGCTGGTGATCGTCACCCACGAGATCCAGTTCGCCCGCCAGGTGTCCAACCAGGTGCTGTTCACCGACCAGGGCATCATCCTGGAGAGGGGCACACCGGAGGAGGTCATCGGCAACCCCAGGCAAGAGCGCACCCGCCAGTTCCTGCAGCGGATCCTCAACCCGCTCTGAGCCCGGTCCTTCAGTCCGGATCCCGCTTCTGAGCGCGGGCGCGCAGCACGTTCTTCCGGATCTTGCCCGTCGACGTCTTGGGTAGCTGCTCGAACAGCATCGTGCGCGGGACCTTGAAGCCGGCCATCCGCTCGCGCAGGAACCGGGTCAGCTCTTCGGGAGTGACCTCCGACCCGGTGCGGGTGGTGATGAACGCGACCGGGACCTCGCCCCACTTCTCGTCCGGGGCCGCGACGACGGCGGATTCGACCACCTCGGGATGGCTGTCGATCGCCTTCTCCACCTCGATGGACGCGATGTTCTCACCACCGGAGATGATCACATCCTTTGCCCGGTCCCGGATTTCGACATATCCGTCGGCGTGCATGACACCGAGGTCGCCGGTCAGGAAGTGTCCCGACCGGGTGGCGGCGGCGGTGGCATCGTCATCGTGGTAGTAGCCGAGCATGACGTCGTTGCCCCGCACCGCGATCTCACCGATCGTCTCGCCGTCGCGCGGCACGTCCACACCGGCCTCGTCCAGGATCCGCAGCGGGTCGGCGATGATGTTGCCGACACCCTGGCGGGCCCGCAGTTTCGCGGCCTCCTCGGGCGCCAACTCGTCCCATTCCGGTTGCCATACGTTCACCGCGACCGGACCGTAGGTCTCGGTGAGACCGTAGAGATGGGTGACGTCGAAGCCGAGCGGGGTCAACCTGGCCAGCAGCGCCGGTGAGGGCGGGGCACCGCCGGTGTCCACATGCACGGGGTGCGGCAGCGGTTGCGCGGCCGGATGCTCCGCGATCATGGTGAGCACGGTCGGGGCGGCGCTGAAATGGGTGACGGCGCCGCCATGCAGCGCCGTCCAGATGTCGCCGGCGTCGATCTTGCGCAGGCAGACGTGGGTTCCCCCCGCGGCGCCCACCGCCCAGGTGAAGCACCACCCGTTGCAATGGAACATGGGCAGGGTCCACAGATATCCGGTCGAGGGGGCGAGTCGGGTGTGATAAGCCATCGCGACGGCTTGTAGGTAGGCCCCGCGGTGGTGGTACATCACCCCTTTCGGGTGGCCGGTGGTGCCCGAGGTGTAGTTGATCGCGAGCAGGTCACGCTCGTCGACCTGCACTTCGTCCTCGGGGAACGGCACCGCGGGCAGCCACGCCTCGTAATCGTCGCCCTCGCCCCCGGCCACCACCGCATCGATCCCGAGGTCGGCCGCGAGTTCGCGGGCGCGGGCATCGAACTCCTGGGTGGCGACCAGCATCCGCGCACCGGAATGGCCGATGATGTATTGCATCTCGGCAAACGACAGCCGGGTGTTGATCGGTACCAGAACCGCCCCGCGGGCGGGCACCGCCTGATGCAGTTCCAGCATGACGTGGCTGTTGGTGCACAGTGCGGCCACCCGGTCGCCGCGCTGCACGCCGGCGGCCGCCAGCGCGGAGGTGACCCGGCCGCACCGGTCCGCAAACTCGGTGTAGGTAAGCCGCAGATCGCCGTCGATGACGGCCATACGCTCGGGAAATGCTCGGGCAGATCGCTGCAGCAGGCTGTTCGGTGACAGTGGCGCAAAGGTGAAGTCAGCCATGATCGGACGGTACTCCGGTCCGGCGTCGAGAGGAACCGTGAAGAGTCCGGGTTAACCGCGGAGTGCGTTGCGGGGCAACCGACTACGGTCGGGATGCGCGTTCGGTCGCCCAGTCGATCAGCGAGGTGAGGTATTCCAGCACCACCTCTTCGGGATGCGCCTCGGGGTCCTCGAGGTGCAGCCGGGCCAGCTCCTCGATGGAGGCCAGCAGAATCCGTGCGGCCGGTCCGTCCGGATCGAGGCGCAACGGTCGGGCCGCGACGGTCCTGGCATAGGCCCGCCCCAGCTCGATCCGCACCCGGGCCTCCGGCGGGGCACCCTCCGGCGGTCGCAGGATGATCCGCCAACTCGTCGGCGCCGCGTGCAGATAGGCCAGGATTCCGCGGCCCAGTTCGTCGATGTCGCGTGCGCGCTCGACACTGCCCATCCCGGCGAACGCGATGGCCGATTCCCGGTCCAGCAGTGCGGTGGTCAAACCTTCCAGATCGGTGAATTGTTGGTAGACAACGGCTCTGGTGACACCGGCGGTCCGGGCGATGCGGTCGACGGTCAGCGCGGTGTAACCGTCGGCGGCGACGATATCGCGGGCCACATCGAGCAGTTGATCCCGACGCTGCGCACCGCTGAGCCGGCGGCGGGTCATTTCTTCAGCAGCAGATCGACAGCCTTGGCCGCGCTTTGCACCGCACTCTCCATGGTCGCCGACCAGTCGGTGGCGGTCCAGTCCCCGGCCAGCACCAGCGAGGGCACCGAGGTGCGTTGCGGCGGCCGCAACCCGTCGGTGCCGACCACCTGGGAGAAGGTGGCACGCGGCATCTTGACCACCTGAGCCTCCAGCACCTTCGCTTCCGCCGCGGCCGGGTAGTAGCGACGCAGCAGGGCCATCTGCTCGTCGATGATCTCCTCGTTGCTCTTGTGGATCTGCTCGTAGGCGCCGCTGGTGGTCAGGCAGTACAGCCAGGCCCGTTCGGTGCTGCGGCCGTGCATGATCTGCCGGTCGAAGACCTCGTCGATGACCCCGGTCCCGCCGATCAGCCCCTCGAACGCGGACTCGGTGCCCAGCGGCCGGTCCAGGTAGAGGTTGGTGCTGACGATCGGGGTGTAGCCGAGTTTGTCTGCAGCGGCATAGATCTCGGGATGCTCGGGCAGGTCGTCGAGCAGGCCGCCGATGTTCGAGTTGGGTACCGCGCACACCACGGCGTCGGCCGGGATCTCGGTGCCGTCGGCCAGCGTCACGCCGGTGACCTGGCCGTCGGTGATGCGGATCTTGCGGGCCACCGCCCGGTATCGCACGTCGACCCCGTGCCGCTCGAAGACCTTCAGCGCCCCCTCGATGTAGAGGGTGTCCAGGTCGACGGTCGGGTAGCCGATGGTCACCGGGGTGCCATGTCTGATGCCGAGCCGGATGCCGGTGCTGAGTACGTTGGCGAAGACCTTCGCCGATTCCTGCGCCACCGGTTCGGCGGCGATGCCCAGAGCCAGCCAGTCCCACAACGCTTCTCGGGCCGGGGCCGGCATACCGACCCGGTCGAACCACTGCTCGGTGGACAGGTCGGCCAGATCGGCCGGTTGCCGCAGCGCCTGCCAGCCCAGCAGCATGGTCGCGCGTGCGGCACGCAGCTTGTCGGCCCAGCTCGCGTCCGGATGCACCCCGAGCAGGGTTTTGACCGCACCCACACCGGTGGTGTGCATGGTGACCTTGCGACCGTCCGGCCAGCGCAGCGTGGAGGATTTCGGGAAGGCGATGTGTTCGCGGGTGCCGACGCTGCGCAGGTAGCGGTACAGGTGCTGATACCCGCTGGCGATGACGTGCTGCCCGTTGTCGGGCACGTCGTCGACGGCCTCGGCCCGCATGGCGTGCGCGCGACCACCGAGGCTGCCGCGGCGCTCCAGCAGGGTCACCGTGCAGCCCGCCTCGGCCAGCCAGACCGCAGACGCCAGTCCGGCCAGTCCGCCACCGATCACCACGAACCGCCGCGTGTCGTCTCCCATCCGGCGACGCTAACTTACAGTTTGTAAGTTAGACAAGCCTGATGACCGGCGACCGGCCGTTGGCCGCCCGGGCCGCGGCCTCATACAGCTCATCCCGGAACTGCGGATGCGCGATGGCGGCCAGCGCCTCACCGCGTTCGCGGACCGTCAATCCCTCCAGTTCGGCGGTGCCGTATTCGGTGACGATGACGTCCACATGGTGGCGCGGCGTGGTGATCACCGCACCCGGGCCGAACCACGGCACGATCCGCGACCGCAACCGTTCACCCTTCAGGTAGGTCGACGGCAGGCAGATCAGCGACCGGTCGGTCAACTCCAGTCCGGCGCCGGCCACGAAATCCTCGGCACCGCCGATCCCGCTGAACTGGCCGCCGTCGATGGTGTCGGCGACCACCTGGCCGTGGATGTCGATCGCCAGCGCACCGTTGATGGTGACCATCCGGTGGTTCTTCGCGATCGTCTCCGGGGCGTTGACCAGCTCGACCGGCAGGAAGGCCACCTCCCGGTTGCCGTCCAGCCACTCGTAGAGTTCCGAGGACCCGAACGCGAACGTGGTCACGCTCACGCCCTCGTGCTGGCCCTTCTGCGTGTTGGTGATCTTGCCTGCCCGGTGTAGCCGCATGCAGCCGTCGGTGAACATCTCACTGTGCAGGCCGTAATGGCCGCCGTCGCCCTCGGCGAGCAGTGTGGCGATCTGATTGGGGATAGAACCGATACCGGTCTGCAGGGTCACCCCGGACGGCATATAGCCGACGGCGTTCTGTGCGATCGCCCGGTCGATCTCGCTGGGCGGCGCGTCCCCGCCGGGCAGTGCCGGCGGAGCCTCCGAGGAGTGCACCAGGATGTCGATCTCGTCGACGTGCAGCGCATGCCGATTGTCCTCCCCCAGACCGTATGTCCGTGGGAACGCATCGGAGGCCTCGACGATCAGCAGTCGGTCGGGATCGGCTCCGGCCCGGTGCAATTCGTCGATGGTGCCCCCGGCGTGCAGCGACAGCGAGCACCAGCCGTCGGCATCCGGCGGTGTCGCGACGGTCGCCACCACCCGGGGCGCCTGACGCCGCAGCAGCGGGCCGAAGCGCCGGAAATCCGCGGGCAGGAACTCGACGTCGGCGCCGCTGTCGCGCAGCGCCCGGTCCAGTGGTCCGTAGAAGCCCGACAGGTAGTGCACACCCTTGTGGTTGAACAACTCGGTGAGCACCGCGAGCAGGGCCCCGTAGACCCGCAGATCGGTCCAGTCGTCGCGCTCACCCAAAGCACGCAGGAACGCCGGCGGCTGACCGGGCCCGAGCGGGATACCCAGGGTGTCCACGGACCTCAGTCGGGCGGCGGCCTGCTCGGCGGTCAGCTCTACTGGCATGGCCGTGACGCTACAGCTCCTTGATGCCCCACGGTGAGCCGTAGGCGGTCAGCAACTCCAGGAACGGCACCGCGTCGAAGGCCTCCGGGCCCAAGACCCCGGCGCCCTTCCAGGTTCCGGTGGCCAGGAGTTCCAGGGCGACAACGGGATTGATGGCCGTCTGCCACACCACGCACTGGTGCCCGTACTCGGCCATCGACCATTCGTTGTCGACCACGTGGTACAGGTAGGTGGACCGGGGCCGGCCGTCCTTACCGGTGCCGGTCACCCACAGCCCGGCACAGGTCTTGCCCTTCATCTTGGGCCCCAGCGTGGCAGGGTTGGGCAGGCAGGCCGCCACCACATCGCGCGGGCTGACCTCGACGGGACCGACCTTCACCTTCTCCGTGCGGTCCAGGCCGAGCTTGTGCAGCGTCTTGAGGACGTCGATGAACTCCTCACCCAGGCCGTACTTGAACGTCGCGCGCTTGCAGTCCACCCAGCGCGGCATCAACAGCACCTCTTCGTGCTCGACGTTGACGCACTCCACCGGACCGATTCCCTCGGGGAAGTCGAAAACCTCTGGCTCACTGAAGGGTTCGGTGACGAACCAGCCGCGGTCGGCCTCCCAGATCACCGGCGGATTGAGGCACTCCTCGATGGTCGTCCAGATCGAGAAGGACGGCGCGAACTCGTAGCCGTCCACGGTGAGGTTGGAACCGTCGCGGGTGCCGAGTTCCTCGATCTCGCTGAACAGATGGTCGGCGGCGTACCGGGCGAAGACATCGGACAGACCGGGCTCCACACCGATACCGACCAGCGCGAGCCGGCCCGCCGACTCCCACTCCTGCGCCACGGCGAACTGCTGGTCGCCCAGTTTCACCCCGGTCTGCTCGTAGGGCTTGTCGGGGTGGCGCACCGACAGGCTCATCGCCATGTCGAGATAGTCGGCGCCGCCCGCGAGCGCCCCGTCGAAGATCGGCATCACGAAGCGGGGATCGACGGCGTTCATCACATGGGTGATGCCGTGCTCACCGACCAGCGCCGCGACCGCGTCGGCGGAGGTGGCATCGACCTGGGCGGCGCTGAACCGGGCGTCGCCGACCGCGGCGGCCGCCTGCTCCGCGCGCGCCCCGTCGTAGTCGCTCACCACGATCTTTTCGAAGAAGTCTCGCCGCGCAGCGATCGCACAGAACGCCGAGCCGACGCCGCCGGCACCCACCAAGAGAATCCGCATATCGACACCATACGGTGCCGAGACCGACGAAATGATGGCTTTTTCTCGTAGTTTTACACCGAATTGATCGTTTGGCGGTCAAAAGGCAACTGAAAGCGAAGCCAGGCCGCGCAGGGTGACGTTCGGCTTGTAGACCGGCTCGGCCGCCGGCCGGGCCCGCGGAAAACGGGCGGTGAGCTTGCTCAATGCCACCCGGGCCTCCAGTCGGGCCAGCGGCGCGCCCAGGCAGAAGTGCGGTCCGAGCCCGAAGGACAGGTGCCGAACCGAATCCCGATCCGGCCGGAACTCGTCGGGGGCCTCGTACATGGCCGGATCCCGCTGCGCGGCCGCCAGCAACAACAGCATGGTGTCGCCGCACGCGACGTCCACCTCCCCGATGCGCATGTCCGCCCCGGCGATCCGCATCGACAACTGCACCGGCGGATCGAACCGCAGCGTCTCCTCGACGATCGCGCTCGCCCGGTCCGGATCGGCCGCCAGCGCCGCCCAGTACCCGGTGTCGCGCAGCATCTGCTGCGCGGCATTGGCGATCAGGTTGACCGTGGTCTCGTGTCCGGCGATCAACAGCAGGTTGCAGGTGGCGACGATCTCTTCGGCGCTCAACTGGTCACCGTCCTCCTCGGCGGCGATCAACGCCGAGATCAGATCCTCGCGCGGGTGGGTGCGGCGTTGTTCGACCAGACCGCCGAGATATTCGCGCAGCCAGTCCCCCGCGGCGAGGCGGGCGTCGGCCTGTTCGGCCGGCTCACCGGTGATCGTCATGATCGGGTCCAGCGCCTGGGCCACCAGCGCTGCGGCACTGCTGAACCGGGATTCGTCGGCGACCGGGACGCCGAGCAGCCGGCAGATCACCGCGACCGGCAGTGGATAGGCCAGATCGCTGATCAGGTCGCCGGATCCGGCCTCGGCCATCGCGTCGAGCAGGCCGTCGACCGTGGCGGCGATCTCGGGCTCCAGTTCACGGACCACCCGCGGCGCGAATGCCTGCTGCGCCAGCCTGCGCAGCCGGGTGTGATCGGGCGGGTCCAGGAAGAGAAAGCCCGGGGTGTTCCCGCGCGGCGGCATCGCCCCGGCGGCCAATTGGCGTTGCACGACAGTGGATTTCATGCTGTCGCTGCAGGAGTCCGGGTGCCTCAGCACGTCCTCGCAGTCGGCGAACGACGAGAACACCGTCATATTGGATTCCGGCATCAGCAGCGGGCCGCGCTCACGGATCTGCGCGAACAGCGGGTACGGATCCGCCCGGTTGGCCGGGTCGAGCAGCTGGACCAGCAACATCTGCGCGTCCGCAGAACTCGTCATGCCCTTATTGTACAAACGTCTAAGAAGCCCCTGAGCTGCCGTAATACCGGCCGAGGACGTCTTCTCGCAGCTCGTCGAACTCGCCGGCGATGATCGATTCACGGATCCGGTCCACCAGCCGGATGATGAATCGTTCGTTGTGGATGGTGCACAACGTGGAGGACAGCATCTCCTTGGCCTTGAACAGGTGGTGGATGTACGCCCGGGTGTAGTGCGCGCAGGTGTAGCAGTCACATTCGGCGTCGATGGGTGTGAAGTCTCGCTTGTACTGCGATCCGGTGATGTTGAACCGCCCCCTCGCCGAGTAGACCGCGGCGTTGCGCGCGACCCGCGACGGGGAGACACAGTCGAAGGTGTCCGCGCCGGCGGCCACCGCCGCGAACAGGTCATCGGGTTCGCTGATCCCGAGCAGATGCCGCGGTTTGTCGTCCGGCAGCTCGTCGGTGACCCAGCCGACGATGGTGGCCAGATTCTGCTTCTCCAGCGCCCCACCGATGCCGAAGCCGTCGAACCCGAGGTCGGCCAGACCACGCGCGGCCTTTCGGCGCAGATCCTCGTACTGCGCGCCCTGCACCACTCCGAACAGTGCCTGATACGGCTTGTCGTGGCGCACCTCGGTGAGGCGGCGATGCTCGGCCACGCAGCGCACCGCCCAGTCGTGGGTGCGGCGCACCGATTCTTCCTGGTAGCTGCGGGTGTTCACCAGCGTGGTCAGCTCGTCGAACGCGAAGATGATGTCCGCGCCCAGCTGATGCTGGATGCCGATGGACACCTCGGGGGTGAACCGGTGCTTGGATCCGTCGCGGTGCGAGCGGAACGTCACCCCGTCCTCGTCCACGTGAGCCAGCCGCTCCTTGCCCTCGGCGATGACGTCGTCGGCCTGCACCCGACTGGCATCCATCGCCAGCACCTTCTTGAATCCGACGCCCAGTGACATCACCTGGAAACCACCGCTGTCGGTGAAGGTCGGCCCCGGCCAGTTCATGAAGGCGCCCAGGCCACCGGCCTCGTCCACCACGTCGGGCCCCGGCTGCAGATAGAGGTGGTAGGCATTGGACAGGACTGCCTGTGCACCAAGGTCTTTCATGGTCTCCGGCAGCACCGACTTGACGGTGGCGGCGGTCCCGACCGCGATGAACGCCGGGGTCTGGATATCGCCGTGTGGCGTATGGATGGTGCCGACGCGCCCGGACCGGCCGGGCAGCTCGGCCCGTACCTCGAAGAACTGCTCACTCACCCCGATATTCAACCAAGTCACTGTGCCCGCTTCCGCCCGGCCGTACATTCGGTCCATGAAAATCCGAGCGTTGTTCCTGATCGCAGCAGCCGGGGCGACCTGCGTCGCCTGCTCATCCGACCGCGCGGCCGAGCCGCTACCGGAGGGTGTGCTGCCGGCTGGCACGGCACAGATCAGCATCGACGGCCGCGACGGCGGCACCACCCACGACGTGCACTGCTCGTCGACGGGCTTCCTGACCAGCATCACCGCCGGCACCGACGCCTCCGGGCTGACCGCCCTGGTCTCCGGTGGCGACGGGCTGATCGCCGAAGCGGTCGGTATCCGCGACAAGGCCGGGTTCACCGGCAACTACAACGCGGGACTGGGAGAGCCGGCCGCGGAGGTCTCCATGACCGGCCCCACCTACGTCATCACGGGCACCGCGACGGGTTTCCGGACCGATGCCCAGAGCTTCGTCGCCGACGGGAAGTTCATCCTCCGGGTTTCTTGCTGACCATCGCGTCGATGTCAAGCATTTCGCGCAAACTGATCATGAAGTGTCGGCGGCGAACCATACTGCACACAGGCCGTCGGGGGGTCCTTGACGGGTAACACGGAAAAGGAGATCAGACGTGAAACGTGCCTTTGTCGTCGCCGTAGGTGGCGCCGCACTCGTGATCGCAGGCCTGTCCGGATGTTCGTCGGACAACAACTCCTCCTCGGCCACCACGACCGAGGAGACAACCGTATCGGTCACCACCACCGTGGAGACCACCACGGTCGCCGAGTCTCCGTCCGTCACCACCGGGGCGGCCACCACGAAGGTCACCATCGACGGTCAGGACCAGGCCGTCGAGGGCAACGTCGTGTGCGCCACGACGGGCGGCAACGTCAACATCGCCATCGGTGAATCCATGACCGGCATCGCCGCGGTGGTCAGCGAGGGCGACGCCCCGACCGTCAGCTCGGTTGCGCTCGGCAACGTCGACGGTGTGTCGCTCGGCTTCACCCAGGGGGCCGGCGGCGAAGCCACCGCCGAGAAGGACGGCAACACCTACAAGATCAGCGGGACCGCCACCGGCGTCGACATGGCGAACCCGACGACACCGTTGAACAAGCCGTTCACCATCGAGGTCACCTGCCCCTGATCGGGTCACGCTCACCAGGACGGCGGCGCTCCCACTCGGGGCGCCGCCGTTCTGTCATCCGGTGTAGCCGGCCGCCGATTCGCGCAGCTGCCAGATCTGGGCCGGGCACAGCTCGTTGACGGCCTGGTTGATCAGGTAACCGGCCTGGTAGTAGTCGCTGGTGTGGAAATCGGCCTTGAGCTGATCGACCAACTGCGCGTACGGCATCTTCGCCGCGACCCGGTCGCAGACGCTGTGCCCGTAGGCGATGGCGACATCACCGTTGGGGAAGTTGTAGCCGGGCCGCACATGCACATTGACCAAGTAGGCCACCACATCCGCCTGGGCCGGCGGCGCGTTGTGCGCCGAAATGCCCGCCATACCAGCCATCCCCGCCGTCACCGCGGCCGCCGCCACCAATACCCGAGAAGCCTTCATGCGCGCTGACTCTAATCCCCCGCCGGTCAGGACGCGGCAAATCCCTCCTGCGACAGGCAATACCCATGTACCGTCCTGGTCGTCGAGGGGACATTGGATGACTGTAGGACACCGCAGAACACTTTTGACGGCGCTGGCCGCCCTGGGGCTCTCGGTCGCCCTGGTGCTCGGACAGGCGACCGGGGCGACGGTGCATTCGCTGGTCACCTTGGTCAACACCGTCATCGGCATCGGCGGCGGCAAGGACGCGACCTCGCAGCGGTTGCCCCTCAAGCTCAATCAGACCCTCGTGCCGCCCGGCTACACCTACATCGGCAGCGCGTACCCGGCCACGCTCGACATGACCAACAGCATCCGGGTGGGAATGCCGGTGCTGCACGAACACCTGACCGATACGCTGGCCACCTCGTCCGGGAAGATCCTCGTCGCGGGCTATTCCGAGGGGGCGCTGCTCGTCCAGCAACTCAAGCGGGACATCGCCCGTTCGGCGAATCCGCCGTCACCGCTGGACCTGAGCTTCCTGGAGATCGCCACACCCTTCATCCCCAACGGCGGAATCTATGCCCGGTTCCCCGGCCTGTTCATCCCCGGCATCCTCCCCGGCCTCGCGATACCCGGCATGGGTCCCGCCCAGCCCACCCAGTACAACACCACCTACATCACCAACGAGTACGACCCGTACGGCGACTTCCCCGCCTACCTCAATCCGGTGGCGCTGCTGAACAGCCTTCTCGGACACCACTATGCGCACATCGACCGGTCCTACAACCCGATGGACCCGAACGCCGAGGGCAACCTCGTCAAGGAGGTACCCAACGGCGCCGGTGGCACCGACACCTACATCCTGGTGCCGAATCCACGACTGCCGCTGCTCGGTCCGCTCCGCGACATCGCCGCCCGGCTGGGTGTGACACCGGTGTCCGAGCGGTTCCTCGGATTCATCGAGCCGCTGCTGCGGGTCATCGTCGACATGGCCTACACCGACCGGTTGAACCTGAATCCCGAAGTCCGCAAGCCATTCTCGTTGATCACTCCGCCGCACAAGGTCCTGGAGGCGCTGCACGCCGTGCCGGGGGCACTGCGCGAAGGGGTGCAGAACCTGCTCGGCAGGAAGCGCACGCCGGGGGCGCCCGAGCAGGAACCCGATCTCCCGGCCGCCGGCAGCCAGGATCGAACGGCCTCAGCGCCCTTGCGTAGCGTCCCGGACCCCACGCCGGCACCCGAGGTCGATGCCGAGGCGGCCGACGAGACCGAGGTCGATGCCGAGCGTCCGGTGACCGCGGTCCAGAAAAAGAAGAAGTTCGAAGCCGGCCCGTTGGAGAAGGCGCTGCGCGGCACGATCCGGACGGTCTTCGGCCACCAGAAGCCCAGCAAGAAGCCCGCCGAGAAGCCCGTGGCCGAGACGCCGGACACCCCCGCCCCCTCCGAGGGCGCCGGATCGGGGAAGACCGACTCCGATCAGGACAACCGCGACGACGGCGCCGCGGCGGCCTGAACGGGTTCGACCGCGGCGCTGCGCGGGTCGATCAACACCTTGGCGTGGGCTTCCGGGTCGCCGAGTGCGGTGAACGCCGCGTCCACCCCGTCCAGCCCGACGGTGCCGGTGACCAAGGCCGAGGCATCGATCTTGCCCTCGGCCAGCAGGTACAGGGTGTCGCGGAATTCCAGTGGTGTGTACGCGAACACGAACCGCAGGTCGATCTCCTTGCCGTTCGCCAGCGCCGGCCGGATCCGGTCGTCCCCCATACAGACCCCGACCACGATGACCCGGCTGTTGACCGGTGCGGCGGTGATGGCCCCGTCGATCATGCCCGGCACCCCGACGCACTCGAAGATGACGGGCCGTTTCGGGCCGGCCGCCCCCAGCTTGTCCGCGACCCGGTACAGGTGCGCCCAGCCGGGCACCTTGCGCAGCTTCTCCATCGATCCCATGCCGAGCTCGTACAGGTCGGGGGCCGCGGTGATGACGCCCTTCTGCCGGGCCACCCGGTCATACGGTGACTCGTGCGCCGGATCGACCACCACGTGCGCGCCGCACCGGCCCGCCAGCGCGCGGCGCGCGGGCGAGAAATCGGACGCGACGATGGTGGACACACCCATCGCCTTGAGATGGCAGATGACGGCCAGCCCGACCGGCCCGCAGCCGATCACGATGGCGGTGTCGCGGCGCCCGATCTCACTGCGCCGCACCGCGTGCAATGCGACCGCCATCGGCTCGGTGAGGGCGGCGGTGTCGACGTCCAGACCGTTGGGCACCACGAAACTCATGGCGGCCTCGGTGAGCACCTGTTCGGCGTAGCCGCCGGGGGCCAGCGGCGAAAGTCCGGTCAAGTGCACGCCGCCATGGGCGCGCAGCAGCGGGAAGGACACCACCGTGGCGCCGACCTTGAACTCCTTGGCCACGCCGCGGCCCCGCTCGACGATGTCCCCACAGAACTCGTGGCCCATCACCACCGGGGTGTCCCCGCGCATGAAATCCGGGTACCCGACCGCGTCCATCACCTCCACGAGTTCGTCGGCGTGGTCCTTGGCGTGCAGGTCGGATCCACAGATCCCGCAGCGCCGCACGTCGAGCACCAACTGGCCGGGCGCCGGGCGCGGAGCGGGAAGGTCGATAACCGACAGTTCGCCGGATACACAGCTGACAGCCCTCATAGGTATTTCCCTTCGTCAGTATCCGAGTATGGCGGTCTGCCAAAACCGCCCGTGGGTCTTACCGCCCTGTCAATATGCGGAAAGCAATCTGAGTCGAAGGTCAGGGGAAATCATGGAGCGCCTCTCCGTGTGGGTCAGCGCTGGGCTGTTATCGGCCGGGGTATCGGCGGCCGTGCTCGCCGGTGCCGGCGTGGCGGTGGCCGACGACGGCACGTCCGGCAGCTCTGAGGGGTCGTCCTCGAATGCCACGTCGGGTCCCGCCTCGCAGTCCACGACCGCCACGGACCCGACCGGTTCCGGGTCACCCGATACCGGCCCGGACACCGCGCCGGACAGCGACGCCAAACCGGACCCCGCACCCGAGCCCGAGCCCGACGAGCCTGAGGCCGGACCCGAGCCCGCGGCCGAGGAGCCGGCACCGGAGGCCACCCGCCCCGAGGACAGCGTCGCCGAGGCCCCGAAGAAACCCAAGCGCCACCTCTTCGCCCGGTTCGGTGCGTCACCGTCATTCAAACCCCACAGCGCCGCGCGGACCGCGTCGGCACCCGAACCGGCCGCAGCCGTCAGCGCCCCGGCCGCTACCGAATCACCGGCGGTGGTCACGCCCGCCGCGACCGACATCAGCGCCGCCGTCGCGCCGTCGGCCGGGCCGGCCGCGTCACTGGCGCTGGCCGCCGTCCCGGCCGAGGCTGCGCCGGTGAAGGCCGCGGCCGCGCCGGGGGGCTCGCTGTTCCGGTGGATCGCCGGGGTGACCGACTCCATCGTGCGGGCGGTCGGAGGGCTTGCGATCAACACCCTGCAGGCGCTGGAGGCACTGGTCACCGGCCCGCCCGCACTGCCGGCGAACAGCACGGTGACAGTGCGGAACTCGACGATTCTGCTGTCCAGCGGACAGCGGATCAAGGCGAACTGGTACTACCCCGAAGGGGAGACGGTGCCGGACAAGATGATCGTCCTGCAGCACGGCTTCTTCGCGCTCGGTCCGATGTACAGCTACACCGCGGCCAACCTCGCGGAGGCGACCGGCGCCATCGTGGTCACCCCGACGATCTCGTCGAACTTCTTCGCCCGTGACGACGCGTGGCTCAACGGGGCGGGCATGTGGAACAGCATCGCCGACCTGTTCACCGGCGATCGCAAGGCTCTGACCGACAGTGCGCTGGCTGCGGGCTTCGCCACCCGCTACGGCCTGGACCCGGCGACCGCCGCGCTGCCGGTGAAGTTCGGGCTGGCCGGACACTCGGCGGGTGGTCAGCTGGTGGCGGCGGTGGCCGGCTATCTGGTGGACAAGAACGCCGCCGACGATCTGGTCGGGGTGATCACCCTGGAC
This sequence comes from Mycolicibacterium diernhoferi, assembly GCF_019456655.1. Taxonomy (NCBI): domain Bacteria; kingdom Bacillati; phylum Actinomycetota; class Actinomycetes; order Mycobacteriales; family Mycobacteriaceae; genus Mycobacterium; species Mycolicibacterium diernhoferi. Next base: position 5,699,168 of record NZ_CP080332.1, read on the forward strand.
GGGGTCCCGACCGGCACCGTCATGGCCGACACGCTGCGCAAGCTGCAGGACTACCAGGACGCCACCGGTCGCTACATCCCGATCCGGGAGATCGGCGCGCCACCGAACGCGTTCAACTTCATCGGCAATGTGAAGCAGGCGCTGAACGAGGCACGCCCGGGCCGGTTCAACGGGGTGGTGCTCTCCGGCGGCGTGCACATGGACTCGATGCGCGGCGGCAACCCGATCATCCAGTTCGCCGCCTACCTGATCGCCGGCTTCCCGAAGCCGCAGAACCAGCAGGCCGTCGACATCCTGGCGGCCACCTGGTTCACCGAGTGGTTCGCCGGGGACACCGACAACGGTGACGAGCTGGCCCCGGGCAGCGCCCTGCCGATCAGCACCCCGAAGGGCACCGCGAACGGCGTCGTCATCGGATCGGTCGCGGTACCCGCGGCGCGGTTCGTCACCCTCGCGGTCTGACAGACCAAAAGCCCCCGTCCGCATTCGGACGGGGGCTTTCATGGCGGTGGCGGAGGGATTTGAACCCTCGGACGGGGGTTACCCGTCACACGCTTTCGAGGCGTGCTCCTTAGGCCGCTCGGACACGCCACCGGCGAGAAGCTTACCGGGCGCGCGCGGCTGGCCATAATCGCGGGCCGACCCGTCAGCGCTGCCGGGCGAAGAACTCCTCCAGCGGGGCGGCACACTCGGCGGCCAGCACCCCGCCGCGCACCTGCGGCCGGTGCGTGAGCCGGCGGTCGCGCACCACATCCCACAATGAGCCGACGGCGCCGGTCTTGGGTTCCCAGGCCCCGAACACCAGCACCCCGATCCGCGCCATCACCAGCGCCCCGGCGCACATGGTGCACGGTTCGACCGTCACCGCCAACGTGCAGCCCTCCAGCCGCCACCCGTCACCGAGCCGGACCGCCGCCGCGCGCATCGCCAGGATCTCGGCGTGCGCGGTCGGGTCGCCCAGAACTTCGCGGGCATTGGCGGCGCGGGCCAACTCGGCGCCGTCGGGTCCGAAGACCACCGCACCGATGGGGACGTCGCGGGGCCCGGCCGCACGCGCGGCGTCCAGAGCGGCCCGGATCTGTTGCTCGGGATTCACCGACCGAGTTTGTCGAGCACCGCGCCCAACTCGTCGTCGAAGCCCAGCCGCTGGGCGATCGCGGTGATCTGCTCCTCGATCTCCATCTCCTCGTCGGAGACGATGACGCCGAGCACCCCGTCGGGCAACCCGATGTCGGAGAGCACCCCGAGGTCGCCCTCCTCGAACGGGTCCGCGTCCTCCAGGTCCTCGTCGTCGATGTCGGAGTCCAGCTTGTCCAGCACCTCGGCGGCAATGTCGTAGTCCAGCGCGGCGGTCGCATCCGAGAGCAGCAGCCGGGTCCCGGCCGGGGCCGGCCGCACGATCACGAAGAACTCCTCGTCGACGTTGAGCAGGCCGAAAACCGCCCCTGCGCTTCGCAATTCCCGCAGCTCGGTCTCGGCGGCCGACAGGCTGTTCAACACCGCCTTACGCATGGGGGTGCACCGCCACTTGCCGTCCTCACGGACGACCGCTACTCCGAATCCACCGGGCAGGTTGGCAGCATCCTGCGCCGGGGCACGCTGTGCTCCCATGGGCGCTAACGGTAGTCCCCGGCCGGGGCAATGACCACCTATTCACCGCCCACCCGACGGTGTGCCAACCTAGACCGGTGACCGACACTCCGGTATGCGTGCTGGGCCTGGGACTGATCGGCGGATCGCTGATGCGGGCAGCGGCCGCGGCGGGCCGTGAGGTGTTCGGCTACAACCGCTCGGTGGACGGTGTGAAGGCCGCCCAGTTCGACGGCTACGACGCCACCACCGCGATCGACGCGGCGTTGTCCCGCGCCGCGGACAGCGGAGCCCTGATCGTGCTGGCCGTACCGATGCCCGCGCTCGGCTCCATGCTCTCCCACGTCCGGGCCCACGCCCCGGACTGCCCGCTCACCGACGTGATCAGCGTGAAGGGCCCGGTGCTGGCGCAGGTCGAGGCCGCCGGTCTGCGCCCGAGGTTCGTCGGCGGGCACCCGATGACGGGCACCGCGCACTCCGGCTGGGCCGCGGGCGACGAACACCTGTTTGCCGACACCCCGTGGGTGATCAGCGTGGACGACGACGTGGACGCCGGCGTGTGGGCCGAGGTGATGCACCTCGCCCTGGCCTGCCGTGCTTTCGTGGTGCCGGCCCGCTCCGATGAGCACGACGCCGCGGCCGCCGCGATATCGCACCTGCCGCATCTGCTGGCCGAGGCGCTGGCGGTCACGGCCGGGGACGTGCCGCTGGCCTACGCCCTGGCCGCCGGATCGTTCCGGGACGGCACCCGGGTGGCGGGCAGCGCGCCCGATCTGGTGCGCGCCATGTGTGAGGCCAACTCCGAGCAGCTGCTGACCAGGCTGGACCGCAGCATCGAACTGCTCACCCAGGCGCGCACGAACCTCGCCGAGCACACCTCGGTGGCCGATCTGGTGGAGGCCGGTCACGCCGCCCGGATCCGCTACGACAGCTTCAGCAGGCCCGACATCCTGACCGTCACCGTCGGCGCCCCGCAGTGGCGTGAGGAACTCGCCGCGGCCGGCCGGGCCGGTGGCGTGATCAGATCCGCTCTGCCAGTCCGGGGTAGTCGAGGATGAAGCCGTCGTCGTCCACGGTGATGGTGGTCTCGGCGACCGGCGACTTCAGGCTGATCTCCTTGGAACCGGTGCTGGTGTAGCTGATCGTCTCGAGCTCCACCGTCAGCTCCGGCAGCCGCACGTACACCACCGGCAACTCCAGCGATTCGGCCCGCTGGTAGAGCCCGGTCCGGCGGATCGGCAGCGCGTTGAAGAACGGGCTGAACACCACGTCGACGTCCAGTGCGCCCTCGAAGGCGGCCCGGCTGGTCTGGTTCTGGTGGTCCCGCACCAACCACATGCCCTCTTCGTCACGGGCGATGGACAGCTGGCGTTCCCGTTCGGCCAGCGTCATGGTCAGCGACAGTCGCTTGGTGGCCCCGGTCTCGTCGGTGACCAGATCGTAGGACGTGCTGAACGCGGGGTGTGACGATGTGGCGGCGGCCACGATACGGCCGTACGCCTTGATCCGTTTGCCCGACAACTGCACGCGCACCGACTCCATCCGCGGCACATCGTGCGCACGCCAGGTAAGGATCGCCGGCCACTCCTCGGCTGGTTCAGTCACCCTCATACCGTATGCGACCGCCCCCGGACTGCGTAGCCGCCTTGGGCGATTCGAGTGCCACCTCGTCGTTGATCAGCGGTTGCGGTAGCCGGGCACCCCGCCCGAACCGGTCGGCCCCGGGTTGGGACAACCACACCGCCAGGGCCAGCGCGGCGTCCAGGATGAGCGCCAGCGCGGTCACCATCAAGGCTCCGACCAGCGCCAGATAGAACTCGCGCACCTTGATCCCGTCGATCAGGTACCGGCCCAGCCCGCCCAGACTCGCGTACGCCGCGACGGTGGCTGTCGCCACAATCTGCAGGGTGGCGGTGCGTAGACCACTCAGGATCAGCGGAAGGGCGTTGGGCACCTCGACGCGCAACAGCACCTGCCGTTCGGTCATGCCCATGGCGCGGGCCGCATCGACGACGGCTCGGTCGACGTTCGCGATACCCGAATAGGTCCCGGCCAGCAGCGGCGGGATGCCCAGCAGCATCAGCGCCACCGTGGGCGGGATCAGCCCGAGCCCCCACAGCAGCACACCGAGCAGCAGCACGCCCAGGGTGGGCAGGGCGCGCAACGCGTTGACGCCGGTGACCACCAGGAAGGTGCCCCGACCGGTGTGCCCGATGAGCAGCCCGATCGGGATGGCGACCAGCGCCGAGAACAGCACCGCGATCAGGGTGTACTGCAGATGTTCGACGATCCGGATGCCGAGACCGGCCGGGCCGGACCAGTTGGCCGCGGTGAAGATGTAGGACAGCGCCTCGTTCAGGAAGTTCACCGGGCACCGGCCTTCGCACGGGGGCGCCGGTCCCACGGGGCGAGCGCCTTGCCCGCGAGCAGGATCAGCGTGTCGATCACCACCGCCACCACGAAGATCGCGATGATGCCCGCGATGATCTGCCCGCTCTTGTTGGCCTGATAGCCCTCGGTGAACCAGGTGCCGAGCCCGCCGATGCCGATCACCGAACCGACCGACACCATCGAGATGTTGGTCACCGCCACCACCCGCAGGCTGGCGATCAGCACCGGGATGGCCAGCGGCAGTTCGACTTTGATGATCCGGGTCAGCGGCCGGTAACCGACGGCGGTGGCCGCGTCGAGCACATCGGCCGGTACCGCGTCCAGCGCCTCGGGTACCGCGCGCACCAGCAGCGCGGTGGTGTAGAGCGTCAGCGCCACAATGACATTCGCCTCATCCAGGATGCGGGTCGGAATGACCAGGGGCAGCACCACGAACAGCGCCAGCGACGGGATGGTGAACACGATGCTGGCGATCACCGTGATGATCCGGCGCGGCGCCGTCGTGCGCTGGATGATCGCACCGATCGGCACCGCGATGAGCAATCCCAGCACGATCGGCACCAGGGACAGCCGCAGGTGGATCAGGGTCAGCGTCCACGCGTCGTCGAGGTGGGTCAGCAGATACGTCATGGCTGTCGGTTCGCTCCGCAAGCGTCGCTCATCTACCCGACCTTCGGGACCCGGCGCTGCTGCCGCAGCGCGGCCAGTACGTCGTCGGCCCGGACCCCACCGAGCAGCCGGCCGTCCTGATCGACGGCCACCCCGAGCCCCGACGGCGAGGACAGCGCGGCATCCAGTGCGAGCCGCAGGCTGCCACCGGGCCGGAAGAACGATCCCCCGCCGATTGTGCTGTCGTAGAGGCTACTTCCGTTGCGGTGCACCTCGACGCCCTCGGCGTTGATCCAGGCGAACGGCTTCCCGTCGGCGTGAGTCACCAGCGCCCAGTCCCCGGATGCCAGCTGCAACTGGTCGACGTCGCCCTCGGCGACCTGGCGGATGTCGTGCAGCGGCAGGCCGTTGGCCTCGAAGAACTGCAGCCCGCGGTAGCCGCGGTCGGCGCCGACGAATTCGGACACCAGTTCGTTGGCCGGGTTCGACAGCACGAAGGCCGGGTCGGCGTACTGCTGCAGCACCCCGCCGCGGCCGAACACCGCCACCATGTCCGCGAGTTTGACCGCCTCGTCGATGTCGTGTGTGACGAACACGATCGTCTTGCGCAATTCGCTTTGCAGCCGCAGGATCTCGTTCTGCAGCTCCTCACGCACCACCGGGTCGACGGCGCTGAACGGCTCGTCCATCAGCAGGATGGGCGGATCGGCGGCCAGCGCGCGGGCGACTCCCACTCGTTGCTGCTGCCCGCCGGACAGCTGCGACGGATAGCGTTGCGCCAGTTTCGGATCCAGGCCGACACGGTCCAGCACTTCGAGAGCGGCCCGGCGGGCGCTGCGCCGTGACTCGCCCTTGAGCACCGGGACGGTGGCGACGTTGTCGACCACCCGCTGGTGCGGCATCAGGCCCGCGCTCTGGATCACGTAGCCGATGCCGAGCCGCAGCTTGACCGGGTCGACCTTGGTGACGTCCTTGCCGTCGACGGTGAGCGTGCCCGAGGTCGGCTCGATCATCCGGTTGATCATCCGCATCGAGGTGGTCTTGCCGCAGCCGGACGGCCCGACGAAAGCCGCCAGGGTGCCTTCCGGGATGTCGATGGTGAGGTCGTCGACGGCCACGGTGCCGTCCGGGTAGCGCTTGGTGACGCCTGTGAACGTGATCATCGCGTCCTCACTTACCCGGCAGCGGTTGGTCGAAACCGTGTTCGGCGATCCAGCTTTCGGCCGCCTCATCGGGGTCCACACCCTCGTTACCCTCGACCGAGGTGTTCAGCGCGATCAGCGCCTCGGTGGTCAACTCGGCGCTCACCGCGTCCAGCACGGACTTCAGCGGACTCGACATCTTCTGGGATGCGACCAGCGGCACCACGTTTGCGGCGAGGAAGACACTCTCCGGGTCCTCGAGGACCACCAGGTTGCTCTTCTCGATGGCCGGCGAGGTGCTGAAGATATTGGCGGCGGTGACGGTTCCGCCGGTCAGCGCCTGCACGGTCGCGGGGCCGCCACCGTCGCTGATCGCGATGAAGTTCGCCGGCGAGATGTCCAGCCCGTACTTCTCCTTCAAGCCGACCAGACCGGTCTGACGGGTCTGAAACTCCGAGGGCCCACCGACTTTCACCTCCGCCGAGCGGGTGGCGAGATCGGCGATGGACTTCAGGTTCCAGCGCTGCGCCGTCTCCTCGGACACCGCCAGGGTGTCCTTGTCCTCGGCGGGCGAGGGATACAGGATCGACAGATCGCCGGGCAGCGCCTTGAGCAGCGCGATCAGCACCGCATCCGAGGTGGTCGCGGTCGCCTTCGCGTCGAAGTACTGCAGCAGGTTTCCGGTGTACTCCGGTATCAGGTCGATGGAGTGGTCCTGCACCGCGGGAATGTAGGTTTCTCGGCTGCCGATGCCGAACTGCCGTTTCACGGTGAAGCCGTTGGCCTCCAAGGCTTGGGCGTAGATCTCGGCGATGATCTTCGACTCGGTGAAGTCGGCCGAACCGACCGTGATCGACCGCAGGTCGCCGGACACCTCACCGCCGCCGAGCGGATTCGAGCTCCCGCAACCCGCGCTGAGCAGCGCGAGCAAAGCGGTGCAGACGACGATCAACTTACGGATGCTGCGCATACCGTCCCCTCGGCCCTTGGTGCGTCCCCGCGTGGCAATTTCTCGACAGTAACGGGCCACGACGCGACATGCCGGGCTTTGATTCAGCGTGAGGGGCTTTCGCGCGCCGAGAAAACAGGCAAGATGGCAGTATGAGCAATGATCCGTACGCGACCCCGCCCGACCCGGACTACCCGCTCGAACCCCTCGGACCCACCGATCCCGTCCCGCCGGTGACCGATACAGCAAACTCGACGTCGAAGAAGCAGGTCAAGTTCACCCGGGCCGCCGCCCTGTGGTCGGCGCTGGTGATCGGCCTGCTGATCCTCATCGTGCTGCTGATCTTCATCGCGCAGAACACCGCTTCCGCACAGTTCGCATTCCTCGGTTGGCATTGGAGCCTGCCGCTGGGGGTGGCGATCCTGGGCGCCGCGGTGTGCGGCGGGTTGCTCACCGTGGCCGTCGGCGCCGTCCGGATGCTGCAGTTGCGGCGCGCCGTGAAACGCCGGTAGCGCGCTACAGGGCGGCCAGGCCCTCCGCGATCAGCGGGGCGACAGCCTCGCCGACCCGAGCCGGCGCATCCGAGCCCTCGCGGCCGCGGAAGTCGATGCCGGCGGCGATGATGGCCAGCTTGAAATAGGCCAGCGCCATGTAGAACTCCCAGTTCTGCAGTTCCTGGCCGCTGGCCAGCGCGTAGCGCTGGGCCAGGTCGTCGGCCGGCGGCAGCAGGTCGGAGGTCCACGCCGCCCGCATGCCCAGCACATCGTCGAAATTCGGGTTGCGGTAGACGCACATCAGCGCCGCATCCGAGAGCGGGTCGCCGAGGGTGGACAGCTCCCAGTCCAGCACCGCACGCACCAGGGTGGGGTCGTTCTCATCCAGGATGGTGTTGTCGATGCGGTAGTCGCCGTGCACGATCGAGGCCCGCGGACTCGCCGGAATCCGTTCCGCCAGAGCCGAATGCAGACGCAACACATCATCGTCGCGGGCATCGTCGGGCAGCCGGACGTGCTCCCACTGCGAGCCCCAACGGCGCACCTGCCGTTCCAGGTAGCCGTCGGCCTTCCCGAAATCACCCAGGCCGACGGCCGCCGGGTCCACGGCGTGCAGATCGGCCAGCACCTTGATCAACGCGTCGACGGTCTTCTCGATCACCGCGGCGTCGCCGAGGGCGGCCAACTCGTCAGCGCTGCGAACCACGACACCGTCGACGTTCTCCACCATCTGGAACGGGGCGCCGAGCACCGAGTCGTCGTTGCGCATGGTGACCGCGCGGGCCACCGGCACGGCACTGCCGGCCAGCGCCGCGACCACCTTGTACTCGCGGGCCATATCGTGCGCCGACGGGGTCAGCCCGTGCAGCGGCGGGCGGCGCAGCACCCACTTGGACGCATCGTCGAATACCCGGAAGGTCAGGTTCGAGCGGCCGCCGGAGATCAGTTCGGCGCGCAGCTCCCCGGAGCGCGCGACACCCTCGGCGCGAAGGTGGCGGTCCAGTGCGTCCAGGTCCAGGCCGTCAAGATTGGTCACGGGGAATGTCTACCAGGGACCCGGTCAACGCATGTTCCGGGGCAGCAGGTCCCACACGTGCTCGGTCCCGTTGACCGATCCGACCATCAGCCGGCCCGACCGCGACGACAGCACCCGGGTCACCGAGACGTAGTCGACGTGGAAGGACAGCAGCCGCTCGGTGCCCAGGATGTGGTGCAGAGCCACATTGATCACCCCGCCGTGACTGAACACCGCGACGGTGTCCTCGTGGTCTCCCGCCGCGACCAGGTCCTCGACGGCGGCGATCACCCGTCCGGTGAACTCGGCCTCGTCGACCGCGCTGGGCAGCTTCCCGGCGGCCAGCCGGGCCATCTCCTCGGGGTTCTCCTTCGCGATCTGCTCGATCGGCACGTAATGGCCCAGGTCGCGGTCGTACTCGGCCAGTCTCGGATCGACCTCGACACTGAGCCCGAGCTTCTCCGACAGCGGGCCGGCGGTCTGGATGGCGCGCCGCTGCGGGCTGCTCACCAGCCGGTTGACCGGGAACCGGGCCAGCGCATCGGGAAGCCGGCGGGACTGCTCGATGCCCTGTTCGGAAAGCTGCGGGTCGGAGCCCTCACCGGGCTCACTGCGCAACGGGAGCGCATGTCGGATGAGAAGGAGTTGCACCGTGCCACCATATGGCCATGGGTTACCCGGCCGAATTGTTCGACCTCACCGACCGCGTCGCACTGATCACCGGCGGCAGCCGGGGACTCGGCCGGGAGATGGCGTTCGCCGCCGCGCGCTGCGGCGCCGATGTGGTGATCGCCAGCCGTAAGTACGACGCCTGCGTGGCCACCGCGGAAGAGATCACCGCCCAGACCGGGCGGGTGGCCTTCCCCTACCAGGTGCACGTCGGGCACTGGGATGAGCTCGACGGCCTGGTCGACGCCGCCTACGACCGGTTCGGCCATGTCGACGTGTTGGTGAACAACGCCGGGATGTCACCGCTGTACGACAAGCTGACCGACGTCTCGGAGAAGCTCTTCGACGCGGTGTTCAACCTCAATCTGAAGGGCCCGTTCCGGCTTTCCGCCCTGGTCGGCGAGCGGATGGTGGCGGCCGGCCGCGGCTCGATCATCAACGTCAGTACGCACGGCTCGTTGCGGCCGCACCCGTCGTTCGTCCCGTACGCGGCGTCCAAGGCCGGCCTGAACGCGATGACCGAGGCACTGGCGTTGGCGTACGGCCCCACCGTGCGGGTCAACACCTTGATGCCCGGGCCGTTCCTGACCGATATCAGCGCGGCCTGGGACTTCGGTGACGAGAACCCGTTCGGCCACAGCGCCCTGCAGCGCGCCGGACAGCCGCACGAGATCGTCGGCGCCGCACTGTTTCTGATGTCGGACGCCTCCAGCTTCACCACCGGGTCCATCCTGCGGGCCGACGGCGGGATCCCCTAAGGCGTCACGATGGTGAACCCGGGATCGGGCCGGTCCAGCACGCCGAGCAGGGTGGCCAGCGCCCCGGTGTCGCCGGTGACCTCGACACCCGGCGAGTCGGCGTCCCCGGCGGCCAGGGCCAGCAGCCGCATCTTCGTCGCGAACGTGACGGTGGCCGTGGCCGTCGCGGGGTCGGATCCATCTCCCGTCGCTCCGCTCGCCCGGCCGGCAACCCGGCGGTGCACCAGCACCCCGTTACGCAACGTCAGCCGGTAGTCGGCCGCGAGGTCGACGAACGTCACGTCGATGGTCAGGTCGAGATCCCAAGCGCACGGGCCGTTCACGTTGATGGCGAAGGTGTCGAAGATCTGCTCGGGGGTCAACTGGCCCAGTAGGGACGGCGAAGCCGCCGTGGTGGGCGTGCCGAAGACACCGTCGCGCAGTTCGGTGGCCCCGGACAGGAAGAAGTTGCGCCACACCGCGTTCTCGGCTCCGTAGGCGAGTTGCTCGAAGGTGTCCGCATAGAGTTCGCGCGCACCGGAGTGGCTCTCGTCGGTGAAGATGACGTGGTCCAGAAGCGTTGCCGCCCAACGGAAATCTCCGTCATCGAATGCCGCTCGAGCCACCTCGACGACCCTGTCGACGCCGCCCATGGCCGCGACGTAGCGCGGGCCCAGAGCTTGGGGCGGATGCTGCCAGAGCCGGCCCGGGTTGCCGTCGAACCAGCCCATGTAGCGCTGGTAGACGGCTTTGACGTTGTGACTGACCGAACCGTAGTAGCCGTGGGTGTGCCAGGCCTTCTCCAGCGCGGGCGGCATCTGGAACGTCTCGGCGATCTCGATCCCGGTGAAGCCCTGGTTGAGCTGACGCAGGGTCTGGTCGTGCAGATAGGCGTACAGATCCCGCTGCACCGACAGGAATTCGACGATGTTCTCCCGCCCCCAGGTCGGCCAGTGATGCGAGGCGAACACCACATCGGTGCGGTCACCGAAGGTGTCCAGGGCCTCGGTGAGGTAACCGGCCCAGCCATGCGGGTCGCGCACCAGTGCGCCGCGCAGGGTCAGCAGGTTGTGCAGATTGTGGGTGGCGTTCTCGGCCATGCACAGCGCCTTGAGCGCGGGGAAGTAGAAGTGCATCTCGGCGGGCGCCTCGGTGCCGGGCGCCATCTGGAATTCGATCTCGATGCCGTCGACGGTGTGCCTCTCACCGGTGCTGCGGATATCGACGGTCGGCACGATCAGCGCCACCTCACCGGTGGACGGGACCTGCCCCAGACCGCAGCCGACCTGCCCCTGCGGCCCGCGGTCCAGCAGCGCCCCGTACATGTAGGACGCGCGCCGGGCCATCGCGGTGCCGGCGTAGACGTTCTCCTGCACGGCGTGCTCGGTGAAGCCCTCCGGCGCCAGCACCGCGACCTCGCCGGCGTCGACCGCTTCCTGGGTGGTCACCCCCAACACGCCACCGAAGTGGTCGACGTGACTGTGGGTGTAGATGACCGCGCGGACCGCGCGCTCACCCCGGTGCGCCCGGTACAGCGCCAACGCGGCGGCCGCGGTCTCGGTGCAGACCAGTGGGTCGATGACGATGACCCCGGTGTCCCCCTCGATGAAGCTGATGTTGGACAGGTCCAGACCACGGACCTGGTAGATGCCAGGGACCACCTCGTAGAGCCCCTGTTTGGCGCACAGCTGGGATTGCCGCCACAGGCTCGGGTGCACGCTGTCCGGGGCGTCGACCGGGCTGGAACCGGACAAGAACGAGTACGAATCGTTGTCCCACACCACCCGACCATCGGCGGCGGTCACCACGCACGGGTCCAGACGGCCGAGAAAACCACGGTCCGCATCCGTGAAATCCCGGGTGTCCTCGAAGGGCAGGGTGCTGCGCTGTGCCCGGTTGGCGGTGGCGATGGCCTCGGTGGGCGGCTTGTGCTCCATACCCAGGACCCTGCCACCCGCGCTCGGGCCGCGCGCCCGATATCGTCCGGCTGACTCAGAGCCGGTGCAGCACGACGTCGGTCAGCGCGCCGTCGTTGATCGAAGCGGTCATATAGGTGCAGAACGGTTGACGCCGCCGGTCGGTGGGCGAGCCCGGATTGAGCAGACGCAGTCCGGTCGAGGCCGTCCCGTCCCACGGGATGTGGCTGTGCCCGAAGACCAGGACATCGGTGTCCGGATAGAGCCTGCCCATCCGCTCGTCACGCCCGCCGGACGCACCGGTCTCGTGGGTGACGGTGAACCGCACCCCGCCGAGCGTGACGTCGGCGCGTTCGGGCAGTCGCGACCGCAACTCGTCGCCGTCGTTGTTCCCCCAGCACGCCACCAGCAACCGCGCCCGGTCGTGCAGCCGGTCCAGCAGATCCGGGGTCACCCAGTCGCCGGCATGCACCACCACGTCGGCATCATCGACTGCTTCCCACACCGCGGCGGGCATGTCCCGCGCCCGCTTTGGTACGTGCGTGTCCGAAATCAGCAAAAGCCGCATCCTTGCCAGGCTATCGCAGCCATACCGTGTTGCTGGACCGGCTGCGTTCATTCACTGTCGCCGGTGCGTAAAACGGCTCTAAGCTGCATGTAATGCACATGAACGGCGCCAACCCCTGCTATCCCGCCGGCCTGGCGGTTTATCTGGTGTTTGTTTGCTGGTTGGCGTTCGGCTGGGGCGGTGTGCAGGTAACCACGATCGTCAGCTCGGTCGGCTTCGTTGCGTTCAGTGCACTTGCCTGCGCGTGCGCCGTCGTAGCCGCGCGCGCCGGGCGGGGCACCATCCGGGCCGGCTGGGCCGCGGTCGCCGTCGGATTCCTCGGCTGGGTGGCAGGCAGCCTGATCTGGGCGTACTACGAACTCGTCCGCGGGGTCGAGCCGCCGGTCCCGTCCGCCGCCGATATCGGGTTCCTGGCACTGCCCGTGGCCGTCGGTGTGGTGTGGGTGCTGCGGACCACCAACGGCAGGCTGTCGGCCTTCCGACAGCTCCTCGACGGCGCCGTCATCGCCTCCTCGCTGTTCCTGTTGGCGTGGGTGACGGCACTGCACGACGTGTTCGTCGAAAACCGTCTGAACAGCCTGCACTCCACGCTGACCGTCCTGTATCCGATAGCGGCGCTGACGATGGTCACCATGTCGATGCTGGTGTTGACCGCGGTCCCGCCGGGCCGCCGGTACATCCTCGGGCTGGTCACCGTCGGGCTGGTGGCCATCGCGCTGGGTCAGATCACCACGCTGTACGTGCGGATGTACGACGTGTCCCCGGCCAACCAGTTCCCGATCATCAGCAATGTCACCGGGCTGCTGATGATCGCGGCCGCCGCACACATGTCGGCCACCGAAAGACGTCCGCGGCATGCCGATGATCACCGTCCGCTGCGGACCACCATCCTGTGGCTGCCGTTCGCACCGATGCCGTTCGCGGTGCTGGCCGCCGCGATCCACCTGTGGCCCGATGCCGGTACCCGCCCGGTTCTGCTGGGCGCGGCGGTCCTGGTGATCGCCGCCCTGATCCGCCAGCTCACCGTGCTCGTCGAGAACCAGCATCTGCTCGAGGAGGTCGCCGAGCACGCGTTCCGGGATCCGCTGACGGGTCTGGCCAATCGGCTGCTGTTCACCGACCGCCTGGATCACGCCATGGTGTTGCATCACCGCGACGGGCGCCCGGTCGCGGTGCTGTCGCTGGACCTCGACGACTTCAAACTGGTCAACGACAACCTCGGGCACCACTGCGGCGATGCGCTGCTGCGTGAGATCGCGGACCGGTTGATGCGCAGCGTCCCCGAGGGCCAGACCGTCGCCCGCCTCGGTGGCGACGAGTTCGCGATCATCATCGAGGCCGGGCCGGAGACCCCCGAGGAAATCGCCGATCGCGTCATGCACGCCTTCGATCCCGCGTTCCACCTGGACGGGGAGGACGTGTACATACATCCCAGCGTGGGGCTGGCCGCCGCACCCAACCCGTGGGAGCCCGCGATCAGCACCGAGGAACTGCTCAAGCGGGCCGACGTGGCGATGTACGTGGCCAAGCGCTCCGGGGTGGGTGGCGTTCAGGTGTTCGTCCCCGGCATGCAGATCGGCACCGGCGACGGCGAGCCGGTCCGCGGGGACAGCGGCCAGATCCAGCTGCCCGCGGTCTCGGAGATCCGGATGCTCGGCCAGCTGCGCCGGGTCGTGGAGGGCCGGGAGCTCCGGATGGCCTACCAGCCGCAGATCTCGCTGGCCACCGGTGAGATCGTCGGTGTCGAGGCACTGGTGCGGTGGCCGCACCCCGAGCTGGGTCTGTTGACCCCCAACCAGTTCCTGCCGCTGATCCGGCGCAACAACCTGATGGGCGCGGTCACCGATCTGGTGCTCGAACAGGCGGCCCGCGACGTCGCGAGCTGGTACCAGCCCGGCATCCGGGAGATCCCGGTGGCGGTCAACCTGTTCGCGCCGTCATTCAACGACACCACACTGCCCGGTCGGATCGAGGCGGTGCTGGCCCGCCACGGGGTGCCGCCGGCGGCGGTGACCATCGAGCTCACCGAGCACTACCTGCTGGCCAATGTCCGGCAGGCGCGGCACGTCATCGAGCAACTGCGCGGGGCCGGGCTGCGGGTCTCCATCGACGATTTCGGCAGCGGATACTCGACCATGAGTTATCTGCGCGACCTGCCGATCGACGAGCTCAAACTGGACCGCAATTTCGTGGCCCCGATGCTGCACAATCCGCGGGCCGCGGCGATCGTGCATTCGGTGATCAAGCTCGCGCACACCCTCGGGATCACCAGCGTCGCCGAAGGCGTCGAGGACGCCGAGACCGTCGAGCTGCTGCGCGGTTACGGCTGCGGGGTGGCGCAGGGCAACTACTTCGCCGAGCCGACGTTCAGCACGGCACTGCACACCCAGCTGAAGACCTCTACCCGGCGAGCAGCTCCGCCATCCGCGGTATGACCGCCTGCAGTCCCTTGAGCGGCCTGATCATCACCTTGAACGAGACGATCTCGCCCTGCTCGTTCCAGTGGATCATGTCGATGCCGTCGACCACGATGCCGTCGAGGGTGGCGGTGAACTCCAGGATCGCCGAGCTCTCGCCGTACCACTGCTCCACGTAGCGGAAGTCGGTGCCGCCGAAGACCTTCGCCGCGGCGTTCAGATACATCGCGGTCTTGGCCCGGCCCTGCTGTGGGGTGAATACCGCCGGTGAGTAGAAGACCGCGTCCTCGGCCAGCAGCTCATCGAGTGCGGCCGAATCGTGATTGCCATCCGATGCTGTCGCGTAATCGATCCAACGCTGGATCACCTGCGGGGTCATGGACCCATACTGCCTGAGTGCGCCCGAAGGGATGCGAACCGCAGGCTCCGCTCCGCACTCAGACATCTCAGCGCTTCTTCTTGCGCCCGTCCGGGCCGGCGGGGAGCTTCAGCCCGTTTACCCACAGTTTCGTCAATGTGTCGACGACGTCGTCGAGATCACGCTCCCCGACGACAAGGACTTCCATCGCCATCCGGCTCACCATGCCGGACAACGCATAGGAGGTGAGCAGCGGGTCGAGGGACCGGTCCGCGAGCCCGCGGCCCTGCAATTCCGCGATATGGCGGGCATTACGTTCGACGAACTTTTCCGACCGGTGACGGCGTAGCGCTTCGAAATCGGTATCGATCGTGGCGACCTGCCGCATGAGCGCCATCAGTTTTGCGTTCCGCAGGTACGCGACCAGGTAGGCGCGGTTGCTGGCCTCGATCACTGCTGCGGGATCGTCCTCATCGGCGACATGCGGCATCCCGGGGTGCAGCATGTCGTCCTCTGCCGCCGCCAACACCGCGGCAAAGATCTCTTCCTTACTGGAGAAATACGTGTAGAAGGTTCCGGCCGAGCAATGTGCCTCCGCGGTGATGTCGGACAGCCGCGATCCGAGGAATCCGTCACGCTCGAACACCGTTCGTGCGGCGGTCACCAGCGCCGCGCGGGTGCGCAGGCCGCGGGCGGTACTCGGCAGCTCCTTCGCCTCGGGTGCCCCGACACGACGCCGGACATCGTCGGCGATGTCCGGCACGTCCTGCTCCCTCATGGCTCAAGTTCTACTGGAATCGGAATTCACCCTGCAACCGGTCAGAGCACCTTGAGTTCTTCGATGACCTCGGAGACAGATTTTTTCGCGTCACCGAACAGCATCGAGGTCTGGTTGAGGAAGAACAGCGGATTCTCGATACCGGCGTACCCCGAGGACATCGACCGCTTGAGCACGATCACCGACCGCGACTGGTCGACATTGAGGATCGGCATGCCGTGAATCGGCGAACTCGGATCACTGCGCGCCGCCGGATTGGTGACGTCGTTGGCGCCGATCACGATGGTGACGTCGGTACGGTTGAACTCACCGTTGACGTCGTCCATCTCCCTCATCGCGTCATAGTCGACGTCGGCCTCCGCCAGCAGCACATTCATATGCCCCGGCATACGCCCTGCCACCGGATGGATCGCGTATTTGACCTCCACGCCCCTGGCTTCGAGCAGGTTGGACATCTCCTTCACCGCATGCTGTGCCTGGGCGACGGCCAGACCGTAACCAGGCACCACGATGACCTGGTTGGCGTAGGCCATCTGGATCGCCGCGTCGGCGGCGGAGGTCGCCTTGACCGCGCCCTGTTCTGTGGTCGTGACGGCGCCACCGTCGGCACCACCATCACCGCCGAACGAGCCGAACACGATGGCGGGGATGGACCGGTTCATCGCCTTGGCCATCAGGTTGGTCAGGATCGAGCCCGAAGCGCCCACGATCATGCCCGCGACGATCATTACGGAGTTGTCGAGCGCCAGACCCGCAGCAGCAGCGGACAGTCCGGTCAATGCATTCAACAAGCTGATGACGACCGGCATATCGGCGCCACCGATCGGTAGCACCACGAACAGGCCCATGATCCCGGCGAGCACCAGTACCAGCGCGATCGTCCACCCGGGGCTGCCGCGGCCCGCGTTCAGTCCTATGCAGACCGCCGCAGCCACCGCCCCGAGCAGTAGCACCACATTACATACCTGAAAGAGCTTGGCGGACTTGACGAGTGACGCCTCGACCTTCCTCGGGATGGACTCCTGCAGCTTCAGGAACGCCACCAGTGAACCCCAGAATGACACCGACCCGATGATCGCCGCGAATAGCGATCCCACCACCAGGGCCACCGTGGGGTGCTGCTCGGCGGTGAAACGGGCAAACCCGTCGGTCTCGATGAACTCGGCCCATGCGATCAGTGCGACAGTGCCGCCACCCACACCGTTGAACAGCGCGACCAACTGCGGCATCGCGGTCATCTTGGTCTTCTTCGCCGGCGGTACCCCGAGCAGCACGCCGACCGCCAATCCGGCCGCGATCAGAATCCAGTTGACGGTGGCAGTGTCGCGCACCGAGATCAGCGTGGCCAGCACGGCGATGCCCATGCCGGCGGCCGCGATCCAGTTGCCGCGTACCGCGGTCTTGGGTCCGGTCAGGCCGGACAGCCCCACGATGAACATCCCGAAGGACAGGATGTAGAGAACAGTGACGATGTGGTTGTTCACTTCTCCACGCCCATCCGGCTTACGCCTTCATTGCCGATATTCCCTGTCGGAATTGAAAGTCCGACGATGATGCTGAGTACCGCGAGCGCACAGGCGGCCAGGTAGGCCATGGCCTCAAGCGTCTCGCCGGCACCGAAAACCGGGACAGCCAGGGCCAGCAGCGAGGCCGCCGTGAGCAAGACGTTGACCAGGTAGTTCACTTCTTCTCTCCAACAACATGTTTGGGGATTCGATGCTTGTCCTTGAACATGCTGAGCATTCGATCCGTCACGAGGAATCCACCGATCACGTTCAAGGTTCCGAAGATGAGCGCGACGAGGGCGATGATCCGTACCCCCCAGCCGGCGTCGCCGGGCAGGTGCCCCAGCACGATCAGTGCGCCCAGGACCACGATCCCGTGGATGGCGTTGGTACCCGACATCAGCGGCGTGTGCAGCGTGTTCGGCACCTTGGAGATCACCGCGAACCCGACGAAACCGGACAACACCAAAATCGCCACGTTGGCCAGCAACTGGTCATACATGTTCGTTCATCTCCCGGTCGGCGGGCAGGCAGCGGCTGACACAGGCGGCAGCGAGGATCTCATCGGAGAAATCCGGGGCGACCGCAGAGTCGGTGATGATCAACTCCAGCAGCGCGGTCAGGTTCTTGGAGTACAACTCACTGGAATGCTCCGGCATGGTTGCGGGCAGGTTCATCGGCGAGCAGATCGTCACACCGTGTCTGGTGACGGTCTGGCCGGGCTCGGTGAGCTCACAGTTGCCGCCGGTCTCGCCGGCCAGATCCACCACCACCGAACCGGGCCTCATCGCCTCAACCGCGGCGGCTGTCACCAGCCGCGGAGCGGGACGTCCCGGCACCAGCGCGGTGGTGATCACCACATCGCTTGCGGCGATGGCCTTCTCCAGTGCCCGCTGCTGCTGGACACGCTCCTCGGCGGTGAGTTCACGGGCGTACCCGCCCTCGCCCGCCGCATGAATCTCCAGGTCGAGCCAGGACGCGCCGACGGACCGGACCTGGTCGGCCACTTCCGGGCGGACGTCGTAGCCGGTGGTGCGGGCACCGAGCCGCCTGGCGGTCGCCAACGCCTGCAGACCGGCCACGCCGACGCCCAGCACCAGCACCGTCGCCGGTTTCACCGTGCCGGCTGCCGTGGTGAGCATCGGAAAGAACCGGGTGGATTCCGAGGCGGCCACCAGCACCGCCTTGTACCCGGCCACATTCGCCTGGGAGCTCAAGGCATCCATGGCCTGGGCTCGCGAAATCCGCGGAATCGCTTCCACCGCAAAGGCCTGCACGCCGGCCCCGGTGAGCGCAGCGATCTGATTCTCGGCATCTCGCGGGGCCAGGTGCCCGATCAGGGTCTGTCCTCGGCGCAGCCGGGCCACCTCGGCATCGGAGGGTGGCGCTACCTTGAGCACCACATCGGCAGACCACGCATCCCCGGTCGTCGCTCCCGCGGCGATGTACGACGCGTCGGGTAACAGCGCACGCGCACCGGCGCCGGGCTCGACCACCACGGCAAGCCCTTGACCGATCAATGACGCCACCGCCTTGGGCACCAGCGCAACCCGCCGCTCGTCGGCACCGGATTCGGCCACCACGCCCACCGTCAACGGGGTTTCCTCGTGGTGCACAGCGCCGGCATGAACGTCTGTCATAACGAAGTACTCTCTGGTCTCGGGTGGGTCACCGGAGCAACGCCCGGCTCATGACGACCCGTTGAATCTGGTTGGTGCCCTCGTAGATCTGCGTGATCTTCGCGTCGCGCATCATCCGCTCGACGGGGAAGTCGACGGTGTAGCCGGCACCCCCGAACAGTTGAACGGCGTCGGTGGTCACCTCCATGGCGACATCGGAGGCGAAACATTTCGATGCGGCGGAGATGAATCCGAGTTCTGTCTCGCCACGCTCGGCACGTGCCGCCGCGGAGTACACCATCAGGCGGGCCGCCTCGATCTTCATGGCCATATCGGCGAGCATGAACTGCACGCCCTGGAAGTCGGAGATCGACTTCCCGAACTGCTTGCGGTCCTTGGTGTAAGCCAGCGCAGCGTCGAACGCTCCCTGTGCGATACCGACTGCCTGTGCCCCGATGGTCGGTCGCGTGTGATCCAGCGTCGCCAGCGCCGTCTTGAACCCGGTACCCGGATCACCGATCATCCGGTCCCCCGGAATTCGACAATTCTCGAAGTACAGCTCCGTCGTCGGCGATCCCTTGATCCCCAGCTTGCGTTCCTTGGGCCCGACGGTGAAGCCCTCATCGTCGGCGTGCACGACGAACGCAGAGATCCCGTTGGCGCCCTTGTCCGGATCGGTCACGGCCATCACCGTGTACCACGACGATCTACCGCCGTTGCTGATCCACGCCTTGGTGCCGTTGAGGATCCAGTCCTCGCCGACCGCTTTGGCCCGTGTCCTCATCCCCGCGGCGTCACTGCCGGCCTCCCGCTCCGACAGCGCGTAGGACGCCAGACTGCCGTCCACGAGATCGGGCAGCACCGTCTTCTTCAATTCCTCGGAGCCATGGAGGATCAGCCCCATGGTGCCCAGCTTGTTGACCGCCGGGATCAACGACGCCGAGGCGTCCACCCTGGCCACTTCTTCGATGACGATGCATGCGGCGACGGAGTCCGCGCCCTGGCCTCCGTAGGCTTCGGGGATGTGCACGGCGTTGAAGCCCGAGGTGTTCAAGGCCGTGAGCGCCTCCTCCGGGAACCGGGCATGCTCGTCGACCTCGGCCGAGTAGGGCGCGATCTCTTTCTCCGCCAGCCCGCGGATGGCGGCGCGCAACTCTTCGTGTTCCTCGGGCAGCTGGTACAGGTTGAAATCGGCTTGTGCTGTCAGACTGGGCATCTGATCACTCCCCTGCCATGAACGCCAGCCGGCCCACTGTGCTGCCCTCGCCGAGACGTGCCAAACCGTCGGGCACATCGGCCAGTCCGAGTCGTTCGCCGATGAGCGGCCGCACCACACCGAGGTCGGCCAGCCTGGTCAGCTCGTCATGGCATTCGCGCACCGGTGCGGAGTTCTGGGTGTTGTACAGCCCCCAGTGCAGCCCGATGATCGAATAGTTCTTGACCAGTGCATGATTGAGCCCCGGTGTAGGAATGGTGCCGCCTGCGAATCCGATGATCAGGATGCGGCCCTCGAACGCAATGCATTTGGTGGACTTCGTGTATGAATCGCCGCCGACCGGGTCGAAGACCACGTCCGCTCCGCGACCACCGGTGACGGCCTTGACCACCTGGACGAAGTCCTGTTCGCGGCGATCCACCACCACGTCGGCACCGAGTTCGGCGGCGTAGGCGGCCTTGTCCGCACCCCCGACGACTCCGATCACGGTGGCTCCGGCGGCCTTGCCCAGTTGGACGGCCGCGCTGCCGACACCACCTGCCGCCGCGTGCACCAGCAGCGTCTCGCCCGCCAGCAACTGGGTCCGGCGGTGCAGGGCGAACCAGGCCGTCTGATAGCCGACGGTCAGTACCGCGGCCTCCGCGTCGTCCAACGACCGCGGGGCGGGGAACACCGTCGAGACCGGCATGACCGCCGACTCGGCGAATCCACCGTGCTCCGGGGTGGCCACACCGATGACACGGTCACCGATATCGAAGCCGGAGACCCCATCCCCCAGCGCGGTGATCTCGCCGCACAGTTCTGAACCCGGCGTGAAGGGCAACGGTGGTTTCACCTGGTACTCACCGAGGCACAGCAACACATCCGCGAAATTCGCGGCGGCCGCACGGACCCGGACCCGGACGTGCCCGGGCGACGGTGTCAGTTCCTCCACGTCCCGCAGCCGCAGCACGTCGCGGGGCTGACCCAATTCTTCAACACGCCAAGCCTTCATAGTCCTCAGTCCCTTGCTCGAGATTTCATCGGTTCGGCATTCATCGGTTCGGTTCAGATCGGTTCGATGTCGGCCCCATTCACGCCGCCGGGGCCCAGACCCGTTGCGCGGACGCCGATCGGCTGCGGTTCGTGGTGACGGGTAACTCGACCCATCTAATATGAAGTTGAGGCCAAGTTCAAGTCTGTGGGCCGCAGGAGATCCGGTGAATTCTGCCGAATCCGCCGTCCCCGAAGACACCACGCTACCCGCGACAGTTGTTACGAGACAGCCAGTTTGGCTATGCCGTCAGCGATGCCGATCGATGAGTTCCAGGCTGCGACGCTCCATCAGCACCGTCAGCCGGCCGAATGCCCGGAAGGCCGGGTTGGTGGTCTGGCCGTGGTAGTAGCGGTAGTAGATCTGCTGACAGATCGCCGCGGTGCGGAACAACCCGAAGATCTCATAGAAGGCCCATTCCCGTTCGCTGAGACCGATATTCGTCCGGGTGCAGTAGTAGTCCACCACCTGCCGCCGGGACAACATGCCGGCGACCTGCGTCGGTTGACGGCGAAACTCGTGGAGATCCGGTTCGTCGTCGGCCTCGATCCAGTACGCCAGGGCGCCACCGAGATCCATCAACGGGTGGCCGATGGTGGCGAGCTCCCAGTCCAACAGACCGACGGGGCTGTGCGGATGTTCCCTGTCGAAGACGAGGTTGTCGAAACGGAAATCATTGTGAATCAGACAGGACCGATCGTCGACCGGTTCGTTCTCGTCGAGCCACGCCATCACCGACTCGAAGTCGCCGACATCGGGTGTCATGGCCTGTCGATAGCGCTTGGACCATCCACCCAACTGACGGTGGATGTAGCCCTGGCCCCGGGACAGCCAGCCCAGCTCGGCTGCAGTGGGGTCGAGCTGGTGCAGGTCGATCAGGACATCCAGCGCACGAGTACACAGTGTGGTGATCTCGTCGGCGGAAAGCTCCATCTCCGGCGGGAAGTCCTGGCGGGGAATGTGCCCGTCGACCCGTTCCATCACGTAGAACGGGGTGCCGATCACCTCGACATCCTCACAGAGGCCCACCATGGTGGGCACGTACCCGAACACCGGGCGCAGCGCATGCTGGATGCGGTACTCCCGGGACATGTCGTGGGCGCCGGCCGATTTGTGCCCGCCCGGCGGCCGGCGCAGGATCAGGTCCCGGTCCGGTAAGCGCACCAGATAGGTGAGGTTGGAGGCGCCGCCGGAGAACTGCCGAACCTCCGGGCGGCCCGGCACGGCAAAACCGTGTTCGCCGAGCCAGGCGCACAGACGGTCGACGTCGAAAGCATCCTCGGCGCGCACCGCCGTGGCATCGGCGACCTCGACGGCCTGCGCGGAATCATGCGGAAGGCTAGACATATTTGGCCAACTCCAGTCTGCTGATCACTCCGAGATGCACCTCATCGGGTCCGTCGGCGAGCCTCAGTTGACGCGCCAACGACCACGCGCCGGCCAGCGGGAAGTCATCCGAGAGCCCACCTCCACCGTGGATCTGCATGGCGAAGTCGACGACCTCCTGCACCACACCCGGCACGTGGGCCTTGATCTGGCTGACCTCACCGAGCGAGCCACCTGGCCCGACCGTGTCCAGCTTCCACGCCGCATTCAGCACGAGCAGACGGGCCGTGTCGATCGCGATGCGGGCCTTGGCGATCCGTTCCTTGTTGCCACCCAGTTCGACCAGCGGCTTACCGAATGCGGTCCGCTCACTGCCACGTCGGCAGGCCAGTTCCAGAGCCATCTCGGCCAATCCGATCAAACGCATGCAGTGATGCACCCGGCCCGGCCCCAACCGGCCCTGTGCAATCTCGAAGGCGCGCCCCGGGCCGAGCAGGACATTCGTCGCGGGGACCCGCACATCGGTGAAGGACACCTCACCGTGGCCGAAGGGCTCGTCGTAGCGGCCCATCGCCGGGAGCAGACGCTCGACGTGCACACCCGGCGCATTGCGCGGCACCAGGACCATGGTGTGCCGGGATCGCCTCGGCGCGAGAGGATCTGACACACCCATGAAGATGAGCACCTCGCATCGGGGATGCCCGATGCCGGTGGTCCACCACTTTCGCCCGTTGATCACGATGTCGTCACCGTCGTTGACGGCGGTGGCAGCCATGTTGGTGGCATCCGAGGAGGCCACCCCCGGTTCGGTCATCGCGAACGCCGACTGGATGGACCCGGCCAGCAGCGGTTCCAGCCATCGTTCGCGCTGCTCGGCCGTGCCGTACCGGAGCAGCACCTCCATGTTGCCGGTATCCGGGGCATTGCAGTTGAAGACATACGGCGCCAATTCCGACCGTCCCGTCTCCTCGGCGATCGGCGCGTACTCCACGTTGGTCAATCCCAGTCCGCCACTCGTGCCGAACCGCTCTGCGTAGTCGCCGGCATGTTCAGCCGGCAGGAACAGGTTCCACAGGCCGGCCGCCCGGGCCTTGGCCCGCAACTCGTCCAGCAACCGCAGGGGTTCCCACGGGTTTCCTCCGCCGGTGCGCAGGGCGGATACCTCAGCGTGATACCGCTCCTCGACCGGTGTGATCTCGGCGGCGATGAAGGCGCGGACGCGGTCGAGAAGTTCGACTGCGCGAGAGGAGGGTTCGGGATTCATGGGCTTGACCCTACCCCGGCTATTGAGCAATGCTCAATAGGTGGCCAACAAGAAGAGTTCCGGTGGGAGCCCGCGTCCCGCATTGCGGCTCAATTTCGGTGATCGGCGAGATCAGTTGCTGGCCATCGGATTAGGAATCCTGGTCAAGGAGCCGATCCACACCTTGTCGCTGGACGAAGTGGCCAAGAAGGCCGGCATCTCCCGCAGTCTGCTGTTCCACTACTTCCCGACCAAGAGCGACTACTTCGATGCGGTACTCGATGTCGCGGCCCAGCGTGTGCTCGACAACACGGCGCCACCCGCCGACGCCCACCCGGATGCGGCACTACGCCACATCGTGGGCGCGCTGTTCGAACAGATCGATCGACGCCGTGAGTTCTACCTGGCGTTCATCTTCGGCCAGGGCGCGCTCACCCTGGGCGGGGACCGGGTCGCAACCCTGCGCGCCGACCTCGGTGGACGTGTGGTGGACGCCCTGGAACTGGGCGAACGCCCGGGTGCGGTGACCACCGTGCACGCCTGGGTCGCCTACGTGGAAGATCTTGCATTGCAGTGGAGCAGCGTGCCGGCCTCCGACCGCGGCGACACACTCGCCGAGCGGGTCGATCATTGCATTGCCGCGCTGCACAGTCTGATCGCCCTGCAACCCGGTGCCCGGTAGCACCGGCCGCATACGTCATCCGGCCACCGTCGTCGGCGGCGCAGCACGACCGGTGAGCATCTCGGCCAGCACCCCGCGGTCGATCGCGCGTTTGAGTATCTTGCCGGTCGACCCCGTCGGCAACCGATCGACGAACTGCACCACCCGCGGGATCTTGTACGCCGACAGTCGCTCTCGGGCCCAGGCCATTATCTCCGCGGCGTCGGTACGTGACCCTGGACCCACCACGACGACGGCGGCAACCTCTTCGCCGTAATGCTCGTGCTCGATACCGACCACCGCAGCCTCGATGATGTCGGGATGTTCGTAGAGCACAGCCTCGACCTCACTGGGATACACGTTGTAACCCCCGCGGATGATGAGCTCCTTGGCTCGGCCCACGATCCGTACGTTGTGCTCGGCGTCCATCTCCCCGATATCGCCGGTACGGAACCAGCCGTCCGCTGACAACACCTCGGCGGTGGCGTCCGGACGGTGGTGGTATCCGCGCATCACCGTCGGGCCTTTGATATAGACCTCCCCGGCGGTATTCGGTGCGGCGGGCAGGCCGGCAGCATCGCGAACCTCGACGGCGGTGTGGAACGCCGCTGTCCCGACGCTCCCGGGTGGCGCATGCGGACCGCCGTAGGTGCCGATCGCGGTGGTCTCGGTCAATCCGTAGGCCTCCAGCAAGGTGCAGCCGAACGTTTCCTGGAATGCGGAGTTGACGGCACCGGGCAACGACGCACCCCCGGAGATCGCCAGGCGAAGGTTGATGAAGTCGGCCGCGGACGCACCAGCGGCATCGTGCAACATGGCATTCCACATCGTCGGCACCCCGCACATGACCGTCAGCCGGTCGCGGCGCAGCATGTCCAGCATCGCCTCGGCGGAGAACCGCGGCAGCAAGGACATGCTCGCACCGGCGGTGAGCGCCAGCATCAGCACCGCCGTCTGACCGAAGACGTGGAACAACGGCAGCCCGGTGCCGATCCGGTCTGCGGGTGTGGCGCCGGCCAGCCGCACGGCGATCTCACCCGCGGCCAACACATTCCCGACGGTCAGCTCGGCGCCCTTGGGCCGCCCGGTGGTCCCGGAGGTGAACAGGATGACGGTGACATCCTCGCCGGCACCGTCATGTGCGGTGGCCGGCGACTCGCCGGCGCCGGTCTCGGCCCCTTCGGTGAGGCTCCACACCGGCACTCCGGCGGTGGCCGCCGCCTCGGAGGCGACGGTACCCAGCTCATGCCAGGCAATCACCAGCGTGCAGCCCGCCTCGGCGATGAAGTACTCCAACTCGGCTCGTGTCGACATGGTGTTGACCGGCACCACCACCGCCCCGAGCGCCTGTACGCCGAGGTAGGCAACCACGAACTCGGGAACCGTCGGAGCGATCAGCAGAACTCGTTGCCCCGCAACGACGCCCTGCCGGTGTAGGGCACCGGCGTAGGCCAGGACGTCGTTGCGGAGCCGCCCATAGGACCAACGGTCCAGGGCACCTTCGATGGCGGTCTGCTCGGGTTGCCGCCCGGCCTGGGTCAGCAATGGGGTGATGACGTTGACCACGTCCGCCTTTCCGTCCATGGGGTGTCAGTGCCGTCGGGTCAGCGGGGCAAGTCGACCAACTCCGCGAGCCGCGCCCGGTGCCGGCCCGGAGTACCCAGTGCGATCTGGTCGGCCTTGGCCCGCTTGAGATACAGATGCACCGGGTGTTCCCAGGTCATTCCGATACCCGCGTGCATCTGCACCGCCTCCTCGGCGGCGGTGACGGCCACCTCGGCGCAATAAGCCTGGGCGACACTGGCGGCCACCGATGCGTCGGGATCACCGGCCGCAGCGGTTGCGGCGGCATACCGCGCAGCGGCAGCCGCGGACTCGACGCCGGTGTACAGGTCTGCCAGTCGGTGCTTGAGCGCCTGGAATCCACCCACAATTCTGCCGAACTGGCGCCGTTCCTTGACGTAGTCGACCGTGGCGTCCAGGCACCACCGGGCAAGACCGAGCTGCTCCGACGCCAGCAGGGCTGCCCCCACCTCCAGCGCTCTTTGGATCACGTCGGCCGCATCACCGGTCAGCAATGTGCCCGCCGCACCGTCCAATGTAACGTGGGCGAGTTGCCTCGTCATATCCAGTGAGACAACGGGAGTCAGTGTGGCCTCGCCGGAAGGCACTGCGTACAAAGCGGTTCCGTCCGGCGTCGAGGCTGGGACCAGCAGTATATCGGCCTCCAAGGCGCCGGCCACGCTGGTGATCGTGCCGGTGAGCCGACCGTCGAGCTCCTGGACCGTCCTCACGTCGGCGGTCGGGCAGGTCGACCAGGCGACGGCCAGTGCCGCCGTCTGCTCGCCCTGAGCTATCCGGCCCAGCAGGTCGGTGTCGGACTCCAGGAGCGCCGTGGTCGCGATCACCGCGCTGGTCAGGAACGGCACCGGCGCGACCCTGCGGCCGAGTTCCTCCAACACCACCGCGGCCTCCCGCAGGGAGCCGCCCGCACCCCCGCGCTCCTCGGGTATCAGGAGCCCGCCCAGCCCGATCTCGACCGACAATGCCTTCCACAGCCCATCGACGACCGCCCGGTCGGCGTCGTACATCCGGGTGACGGCGTCCGGGTCGCACCGTGCGTCGAGCAGACTCCGCACGCTGGCGCGCAGCTCTTCCTCGACTTCGGTGTAGAGCAGGTCGAGTTCGGTCACTTGGCCGTCTCCTTCCAGGGAATGTCCTTGTCGACGCGGGCTTCGGCGGGCAGACCCAGCACTCGTTCGCCGATGATGTTGCGCAGGATCTCCGAGGTACCACCCTCGATGGAGTTGCCCTTGGCGCGCAGGTAGCGGTAACCCGCGTCGCGACCGCAGAGATCGACGCTGGTGGGCCGCACCATGGTCCAATCCGAATAGTGCAGGCCCTCTTCGCCGAGCAGTTCCAGCTCCAGACCCGTCAGCTTCTGGTTCAGTGCGGCGAACGTCAGCTTCATCGCCGACCCTTCGGGCCCGGGTTGGCCGAGCGCGAGCTTCTGCCGCAGGCGCGTCCCGGCGAGGCGGGCCACCTCGGCATCCACCCAGTGCCGCATCAACCGGTCGTGCAGCTCCGGTGTCCGTTGCTCGGGGCGACTGCGCCAGGTGCCGGTGACCGTGCCGATCATCCCGCCTTCACGGGGCGCCGCCTGCCCGCCGATGGCCACCCGCTCGTTGTTGAGCGTGCCGTTGGCCACTGCCCAACCCTGCCCCACGTCGCCGAGCCGCTGATCGTCGGGAATCCGCACATCAGTGAGGAAGACCTCGTTGAACTCGGCCTCGCCGGTGAGCTGCCGGAGCGGGCGTACCTCGACCCCGGGGACAGTCATATCGCACAGGAAGAAGGTCATACCGCGGTGCTTGGGAATGTCGGGGTTGCTGCGGGCCAACAGGATCCCGAACCGGGCGTTCTGTGCGTCCGACGTCCACACCTTCTGGCCGTTGACCACCCAGTCCTCGCCGTCGGAGACCGCACGGGTGGCGACGGCCGCGAGATCCGAGCCGGCGCCGGGCTCACTGAACAGCTGGCACCAGATCTCCTCCCCGGTCCACAACGGCCGCAGGTAACGCCGCTTCTGTTCCTCGGTGCCGAAGGCCAGGATGGTCGGTGCCGCCATGCCGAGCCCGATGATGTTCGATTCCGGCCTGTTGTTCGGGGCACCGGCCCGGTCCAACAAGGCATCGACCTCGAGCTGCCAGGCCGCCGGCAGGCTCAACCCGCCGTGGCCCTGCGGATAGGACACCCGAGCCAGTCCGGCGTCGTAGCGGGCCCGTAGGAATTCCAGCCGCTCCACCGTCGCAGGATCGTGGGCCGCCAGAAAGTTCTCGACCCGATCTCGCAACTCCTGCAGTGTCATCACTTTCGCACCTTTCTCGCGGAGCTGCACCGCGCTATCGCTCACGTGTCACCCGTGGTGAGGCTCACGCCGCCGTCGACGACGACGGTCTGACCGGTCATCCAGGCCGAGTCCTCGGACAGCAGGAAGGCCACCACACTGCCGATGTCGTCCGGCTCGCCGAGCCGTTTGAGCGGGTAGCCCTGGGCCACCAGATCTGCACGGCCCTCGTAAAGGGCTGCAGCGAATTTCGTCTTCACCACTGCGGGTGCCACTCCGTTGACGCGGATGGCGGGGCCGAGTTCGACGGCAAGCAGTTCGGTGATGGAGTTGAGCATCGCCTTGGTCGCGCCGTAGAACCCGATCCCGGGTTCGGTGCGAATCGCCGAGAGCGAGGAGACGTTGACGATGACACCGGCGTTGTCCTTCATCCACGCCCGGTGGACCTTTTGCACCCACGACAGAGTGGAGATGCAGTTGACCTCGACGATCTTGCGTGCCGCAGCGAGATCGAGCTCCAGCACCGGGCCGAAGGTCGGATTGATACCGGTGTTGTTCACCAGGAAGTCGATGCTGCCGAAGGTCGAGATCGCCTGGTGCACAGTGTCATCCTGATGGCCGAGATCGTCGGCCTTACCGGCGACGGCCAGCGCGTTCGCGGGTCCACCCAACTGTGCGACGGCCTCATCGAGTGCGTCCTTACCGCGGGCGGTGATCACCACCTTTGCCCCGTCGGCCACCAACCGTTGTGCGATGCCCAGCCCGATACCACGGCTGGCACCGGTCACGATCGCGGTCTTACCCGTGAATCGGCCGCTCACGAAAGACGTTCGATGATCATGGCCATGCCCTGGCCGCCGCCGACACACATGGTCTCCAGGCCGAACTGCTTGTCATGCCATTGCAGCGAGTTGATCAGGGTGCTGGTGATGCGGGCACCACTCATCCCGAACGGGTGACCGACCGCTATGGCGCCACCGTTGACGTTCAACCGGTCCAGGTCCAGACCCAGCTCACGTGCGGACGGAACAACCTGCGCGGCAAAGGCTTCATTGATCTCCGCCAGGTCGATATCGCCGATCGTCATGCCTGCGCGGGCCAGTGCTTGGCGGGACGCCTCGACCGGCCCCAGCCCCATGATCTCCGGGGAGAGACCGGAGACACCGGTGCTGACGATACGGGCCAGCGGAGTGAGGCCCAGCTGCTTTGCCAAGGTGTCCGACATGATCACGATCGCGGCCGCACCATCGTTGAGCGCACAGCAGTTGCCGGCGGTGACGGTGCCGTCGGGCCGGAAAGCCGGCTGCAGCGAAGACAATCCCTCCAGGGTCACCCCCGCGCGGGGACCGTCATCCTTGCTGACCACGGTGCCGTCCGGCAGCGTCACCGGTGTGATGTCACGGTCCCAGAAGCCGTCGGCGATCGCGGCTTCGGCGAGGTTCTGGCTACGCACCGCGAACGAATCCTGCTCGGCTCGTGTGACACCCGCGAACTGTGCGACGTTCTCAGCGGTCTGTCCCATGGCGATGTAGACATCGGGTAGCGAGCCCTCATCGCGGGGGTCCGCCCAGGTCTGCCCACCGGCGGCGAAGGCCGCGGTGCGGGCCTTGGCCTCGTCGAAAATCGGGTTCTCGGTATCGGGCAGGCCATCGGCGGCGCCCTTGAAGAAACGGCTCACCGTCTCCACGCCGGCCGAGATGAAGGCCTCACCCTCGCCGGCCTTGATCGCGTGGAAAGCCATCCGGGTGGTCTGCAGGCTGCTGGAGCAGTAGCGGTTGACGGTCACGCCGGGCAGATAATCCATACCTGCCAGTACCGCAACGACTTTCCCGAGGTTGTGCCCAGCCTCACCCGCGGGTTGACCGCAACCCAGCATCAGGTCGTCGATCGCCTTCGGGTCCAGCTCGGGCACCTTCGCGAGAGCGGCCGAAACCATCTGGACGGTCAGGTCGTCCGCGCGCATATCCTTCAGCGATCCCTTGCCGGCCCTGCCGATCGGCGATCGGGCAGTCGAGACAATAACGGCTTCGGGCATCAACGCTCCTTTGAAGGTTCCAGACAGGTGTTCAGGCCAAACAGGTGAAAAGTCACCCACCGATGTTCCAGCGTGCTGGAAAACCGTTTCTATGGCCTATATCTGGCGCACTTCTCCCCCCAGTTGGGGGATGCCGCGTCGTGCGGACTCGGGCGCGATCTAGGTGGCTGCGTCCGAATCGACGATGCCGCGCAGCATGATGTCGCGCATGGCTTGGCCGACTTCGGCGCCGGTCATCTCGCCGCCCGGGCTGTACCACCGGTGCATCCAGTTGACCGCGCCGAGGATCGTATACGTCACCATCCGGGCGTCCAGGTCAGACTTGAACTCCCCGTTAGTAATTCCATCCTCGATGATCGACCGGACGGCCTGCTCGAAGCGACGCGCACTGTCCAGGAAAACCTGCTGCAACTCGGTTCCCGACGAACTGATCCAGCGCGCATCCTCCTGGACGTAGATGTTGAGAAACGGGTACTGCTTTTCGTAGGACGTGGCCAACATCTCGATCACCTGGGAGATTCGATCGATCGCCGGACCCTGCTTGGCCGCCACCGCTTCGGCACTCGTGACATTGAAATCGGTGCTCTGGCGCACCAACTCCAGGAAGATCTCGTCCTTCGTCGCGAAGTAGTAGTAGATGTTGGACTGACTGACGCCGAGATGCTTGGCGATATCGGTGATGCTGGTGCCGTTGAATCCGTTGATCGAGAACACCTCAGCGGCCTTCTCGAGAATCTGCGCGCGCTGTTCCAGCCAGACCGGGCTGCGTTCCTTGCGCGCGAGCTCGCGCCGTTGGGCAATCTTGCTGGGCTTACGCGCCTTCGACTCCGTCATGAGCCGGCTTCCCCGTCGTCCGATACTCCTCCGGTACCCACCTGCGAATCAGAGCGTGCGGTGCCGGCCGGTTGATCCGTCATCAGCATGTCTTCCATGCTCTCATCCCCCGCACGACCGCACGACATCCAGCGCACGGAGATTCGACCCGAGGCCTGAGAGCGCCTCTCGGGCCGGTCACGTCCGAGCCGCTACGGACCGGCCGAAGCCGGTGTGCAAGAAGACGTGCTGGCCACCGCCATGGCCACCGGCGCACGGCGTCTGGGCTTTACCGGCGCCAGTCCTGAGTTCACCGGCGCACGGCGCAGCCACGAAGGTCATGTCGGCCGAGATTACCGGCAACCAGGAGTTGCGTCAATAGTTATATTGACGCAGATCACACCGTGCTGCTCAACCGGTCATAGGTCGCAGCACTGTTCCCCTGATCCCGCAGCAGGTGCTTACGCACCCGCGATGTGGGCGTCTTGGGCAGCGCGTCCGCCAGTTCGAGATAACGCGGCTGCATGAACGCGGGAAGACGCTCGCCGAGGAACTCGACCACCTCCGCAAGACGGATCTCCCGGCCGGGTTCAGGGACGATGAACACCTTCACCTCGTCGTCACCCGCGTACTCGCCGGGGTGGGCCACACAAGCCACCTCGTCGATGCCGGGGAATGCCAGCACTTCCCGCTCGACCTCGAAGCTGGAGATGTTCTCGCCCCGTCGGCGCAGTGAATCCTTGTAGCGGTCATGGAAGTAGTAGAAACCGTCCGCGTCGGCGCTCACCGCATCCCCGGTGTGGTACCAGCCGTCCCTCCACGCCGCCTCGGTCGCCGCGGTATCGCCCTGGTAACCCAGCGACATCAGGATCCGTTCGTCCGAGCGCACGATCAGCTCACCGATCGTGCCCGGCGGGACGTCGCGGCCCTCATCGTCGATCACCCGTGCATGGAAGCCGGCGCGCACTGTTCCACAGCTGCCCGCCGGTACCGACTGGTCGATCACCTTGGTGATCACCATGCTCGTCTCGGTGGATCCGTACGCCGTGCACAACCCGCGTAATCCGAACCGTTCGATGAATCCTTCTGCATCCGATGGCAATGGGGCCGCGAGCAGGAACTCCATGCTGTGGTCACGGTCCTCGACCGAGACCGGCCTGGACTCGAGATACTGGGCGACTGTGCCGGGTGCGACGGCGAAGGTGGAACCCAGTTCCTTGGCGGTCCGCCAGTACGTCGACATCGCGGGCGACCGCCGCACGACGATCGTGCCGCCCACCCGCAACATCTGCACCGACGGCGCGAACGCCGAAAGATGGAACCAGGGCAGATCAGCCTGGAAGACCGATTTCTCGGTGAGCCCGGCGCCCTCGATCAGCCAGTCGACGACGCCGCAGAAGTACGCATGGGTGCTGATGGACGCCTTCGAGGGGCCCGTCGTACCCGAGGTGAGGAGTAGGCAGTGTGGGTCCGACGGCAGCACCACCGGCGTCGGGGGCACTGCCAGGTCACCCGCCTCGCACAACAGCGCGGGGTCGACCTGTCGCCGCGCCCAGTGCGGCGACAGGTTCTGCGCCTCGGCCTCCTCGGCGACCACGACAGTCGGATCGATCCGCTCACAGGCGTTGGTCAGCATCTGACCCCGGTAGGCGGGATTGACCGGAGCGATCACCGCTCCCAACAGCGTCGCCCCCCACCAGGTACGGATCCAGCCCGGGCCGTTGGACAGCAGGATCATCACCCGGTCAC
The DNA here is from genome assembly GCF_019456655.1 of Mycolicibacterium diernhoferi. Lineage (NCBI taxonomy): Bacteria > Bacillati > Actinomycetota > Actinomycetes > Mycobacteriales > Mycobacteriaceae > Mycobacterium > Mycolicibacterium diernhoferi. The sequence goes on from NZ_CP080332.1 coordinate 5,731,848, forward strand.
CCGGGCCGACTCCCTGCGCCGCGAGCACAGCGGCCGCGCTCCTACCCGCCTCGAGACTGTCCTGCCACGTCCACGTCACGCCGCCTTCGAACTTCACCAGCGGCCGGTCCGGCCAGGTCGCCGCTCCCCTGAGGAGAAGTTCGAGGATGGTGTCGGATTCGGGCATGTGGGTCCTCCTGGGGCTACGGGTTCCAGCGAGCCTACGGTGTTTCTCGGCAGGCGATAGCGGGCAATCGAACCGAGCTGGGTGACGTGCGGGTGGTGCGACTCTTCCCGCCGGAGATCGTCCGGCGGGAAGAGTCCGCGTGAGCGTGGTTGTACGGTAATACTTCTCAGAGTTCGGGTGAACTAGTGGAAGTCCATCCAGTGTCCGTGCGGGGTCCAGCCCACAGCGAAGGGCAGCACCACCTTGGCCACCGGGCCCGAGGGCAGGTCGTCTGCGTTGAAGACCATGAAGTCGGTGTGGCGTTCGTTGAAGTACGACACCGGGGTGATCAGGTAGCCGTCACCCTCTGGTGCATCCGGGGTGCGCGGCACGAAGACCGACTCGTACACCCCGACCGGACGGTCATGCTTGATCGTGTAGCTGTCCTCTTTACCGGTGTGCACGTTGCGGCGCATGACGGTGTTCATCCGCATGCCGTCCTTGACCCGCTCGCCGGCGGTGTAGAAGCCCCACTCATACGGCTTGCCCCAGAACCGCTCATCGATCTTCGGCAGCTCCGCCGGGGTATCGCTGAGGTGTTCGCTGGTGGCCCTGCCCTTTTCGAGGTCCAGGACCCAGCGCCCGATGCAGGTGGTACCGACCTGCCAGAACGGGACGAACGGTCCGCCCGGAGGGAACACCTCATCGGTCTTGAACGGTGGCGAGTTGAAGATCGGTCCGTCGAGCACGATCTTGCCGTCGATCTCGTTGGCCGACAACGTGTGCATGATGTATTCCGGCTCGAAATCGGCCTCGATCCACTGCACCGGGCCATCGATGTCATCACGGCGGATCACCGCGATCACCGTCGGCAGGCTGGTGTCCCACCCATAGATTCCGCGCCCCTGGGCGATACGGGCCCGATCCTGCAGGAACGGCGCGAACGCCACGATCGCGTAGTTCTCGGTGATCCACATATCGTGGGCGATCGCGCAGTACGGCCCGTCATCGAGATGCTTGGTGCGCACGACACCGTCCAAAGTGACACAGTGCACGCTGATGAAGGGCTTGCGATCGCGATAGGTGCAGCTCCACAGCTCCTCCTTCACGTCATCCCACTTCGGGTGCGGCCCGAACGCGCCGTCACCGAAGCACACCTTCTCGAACAGGCCGTCGGAGAGCTGACTGGACCACGGGACGATCCCCTTGGTCTCCAGGGTGATCGGATCCAAAGCGATCGGCGGACAGCCCTGCTCCGAAAGTGCCAAAACCTCACCGTTGAACGGCATCGCGTTGATATTGGCTGTGCCCTGCGGGATGCCGGCATTGTGCTCGTCGCGGATCGCGTCACCCAGACCCCAGGCTCGCCAATCATCGAATTTGCCATCGGCATAGGAGAACAACGACCGGCCCGCACGCTCCTCGGCGACGAACTTCGGCGTGCGCACCCAGCGGTTGCGGAACTCGACCTTGCCGTCCCGAAACACCAGGCCCTGCACCATGCCGTCGATGGTATAGACGGTTTCGAGGCCCTGCTTGTTCGGGCGGCGCCAGGTCGGTCCGTTGCGGTAGAAACCACCCTCCAGCCCGTCGGGCAGTTCACCCTCGACGATGCAGTCCTCGATCGTGGCTTCAAAGCGCATGGGCCGATATGGCCCTCGCTGATTCGCGGGAACACCCATAGAGATCAACTCCTTCAACTCAAGCATTGAGACACGCCAACTGGCCACGCTCGCGGTGGCGGCTGTCAATAGCATTATTGACAGCCGCCGGTCCGGGTGTCAACCCCTGGACTCGCCACCGAACTGTCCAGGGGCAGCAGCATTTACATCTGATCTGGAATCAGGCCACGGCAGCGCGGGAACTCATGCACAGCACAAAGCCCGGCGGCGGCGAGCGTGCTCACCACCACCGGGGTTCCTGGGTCTCGCGCTAGCGGAAGTCCATCCAGTGTCCGTGCGGGGTCCAGCCCACAGCGAAGGGCAGCACCACCTTGGCCACCGGGCCCGAGGGCAGGTCGTCGGCGTTGAAGACCATGAAGTCGGTGTGGCGTTCGTTGAAGTACGACACCGGGGTGATCAGGTAGCCGTCACCCTCTGGTGCATCCGGGGTGCGCGGCACGAAGACCGACTCGTACACCCCGACCGGACGGTCATGCTTGATCGTGTAGCTGTCCTCTTTACCGGTGTGCACGTTGCGGCGCATGACGGTGTTCATCCGCATGCCGTCCTTGACCCGCTCGCCGGCGGTGTAGAAGCCCCACTCATACGGCTTGCCCCAGAACCGCTCATCGATCTTCGGCAGCTCCACCGGGGTATCGCCGAGGTGCTCGCTGGTGGCGCGGCCGGCCTGCAGATCGAGCACCCAACGGCCGACACGACTGGTGGACACCTGCCAGAACGGGATGAAAGGACCACCCGGAGTGAAGAGTTCATCGGTCATGAACGGAGGCGAATCGAAGATCGGTCCGTCGAGCACGATCTTGCCGTCGATCTCGTTGGCCGACAACGTGTGCATGATGTATTCCGGCTCGAAATCGGCCTCGATCCACTGCACCGGGCCATCGATGTCATCACGGCGGATCACCGCGATCACCGTCGGCAGGCTGGTGTCCCACCCATAGATTCCGCGCCCCTGGGCGATACGGGCCCGATCCTGCAGGAACGGCGCGAACGCAACGATCGCGTAGTTCTCGGTGATCCACATATCGTGGGCGATCGCGCAGTACGGGCCGTCATCGAGATGCTTGGTGCGCACGACACCGTCCAAAGTGACACAGTGCACGCTGATGAAGGGCTTGCGATCGCGGTAGGTGCAGCTCCACAGCTCCTCCTTCACGTCATCCCACTTCGGGTGCGGCCCGAACGCGCCGTCACCGAAGCACACCTTCTCGAACAGGCCGTCGGAGAGCTGACTGGACCACGGGACGATCCCCTTGGTCTCCAGGGTGATCGGATCCAAAGCGATCGGCGGACAGCCCTGCTCCGAAAGTGCCAAAACCTCACCGTTGAACGGCATCGCGTTGACAGCACCGACACCCTGCGGGATGCCGGCGTTATGCTCGTCGCGGATCGCGTCCCCCAGACCCCAGCCCCGCCAGTCCCCGAATTCGCCATCGGCATAGGAGAACAACGACCGGCCCGCACGCTCCTCGGCGACGAACTTCGGCGTGCGCACCCAGCGGTTGCGGAACTCGACCTTGCCGTCCCGAAACACCAGGCCCTGCACCATGCCGTCGATGGTGTAGACGGATTCGAGGCCCTGCTTGTTCGGGCGGCGCCAGGTCGGTCCGTTGCGGTAGAAACCACCCTCCAGCCCGTCGGGCAGTTCACCGGAGACGATGCAGTCCTCGATCGTGGCTTCAAAGCGCATGGGCCGGAAGGGGCCTCGCTGATTCTCCGGGACACCCATGATAATCCGCCTTTGCTCATGCAACGCAGAATCGACCGGTGCCGGCTGCGTCGTCAATAGAATTATTGACAGCACCGGTCCCGACTGTCAAGACCATGGCCGACTGCAGGAGGTGCTCAACTCACGGGAGTCAGGACGAATATCGGGATCTGCCGATCGGTATTACGCTGGTAGTCAGCGTAATCCGGCCAGCCGCCACCGCGCGTTCCCACCAGAACTCCTTTTCGGCACCGTGAACCTCCCGGGCGTCATAGTCCGCACTGACCGTTCCATCCTGCAACTCGACGCGGGGGTTCTTCGCGACGTTGTAGTACCAGACCGGGTGTTTGGGTGCGCCACCCAATGAGGCGACGATCGCGTAGCAGCCGTCGCACTCGACTCGCATCAACGGAACCTTGCGCAACTTACCGGTTTTGGCTCCCACACTCGTCAACAGGACCACCCGCTTGCCTTTCAGTACCGCGCCCCGAGTTCCGCCGGATTCCAGGTACTCCTCGGCATTTTCGCGGGCCCAGTCCCACGCGCATGGCTCATATTCTCCGACAAGTGGCATACCGCGAGCATAGCGACCGATCACCGCCCTGATCGGCGTTTGCCGATCACAGACAAAGCGAATATTGCTATCTACCAACGCCTTACGTCATGCGATGAGACCGAGTTGCTGAGCCCGACTGGCGGCTTCCGCACGATTGCGCACGCCCAGTTTCCGATAGACGGCACTCGCGTGTTGCTTGACCGTCCACCGCGACAAGTTCAGCCGCGTCGCCACTTCCGGATTACTCAGCCCGGAGGCGACGTGCTGCAGAACATCGAGTTCACGTCTGGACAGGCGGGCCGCGGCGACGGTCGGCGGCTTCGGGAACGCCCGGCCACCCTCCGCGACACGTCTGATCGCGTCGACCATCGCCTCCGACGGCATCAGCTTCGGCAGGGAGGCCACCGCCCCGTGTTTCACGGCCAACGCGGCCGACAGGGGTGCTTCCTCCGACATCAACACCACCTTGATCTCGGGCATCCGCTCCGCCAGCGTGCGGCACAGGGTGAAGCCCGACCGCCCCGCCAAGGAGGTACTGATCAGGACCAGTTGGGGCCGACGCCGCTGCACCACCTGCCAGGCGGCGGCCGCAGACGCCGCCACCAGGCAGGTGGCCACCCACGGCTGTCCCGCCAGGACTGCACGCACGCCGGCGCCCAACAACGGATGTTCGTCGACCACCAGAACCCGCTGCGGCCCAATGTGATCGAGCAACGGTGTGCGCGCATCCGGTCCGGTGCCGACGAGGCCGACCGAACCGGCATCGCGCCCTTCCGTGGACATGGAGATACCCTTCCTGATCGAGCAACCGTCGACTGCGACAGCTCTCGCGCCAAAACTGAAGTCAGTCGTCGTAGACGATGACGCCGCGCAGATTCTTACCGTCCTTCATATCGCTGAAGGCCTGGTTGATGTCTTCGAGTCGATAGGTCTGCGTGATGAGCTCGTCGAGCTTGAGCTTCCCGCCGCGGTACAGATCGCAGATCCGCGGGACGTCATTGCGCGCGATGGTGTCGCCGTAGAGCGAGCCTTGCAGTCGCTTTCCGGACATGGCCACCGAGAACAAGTTGATCTGGACGTCCATCTGTGTCGCTGGAGCCGCCGAGGTCAGCACCATCACCCCGCCGGGGCGAGTCATCGCTTCGGCACCGGCCAGCAGATCGCCGGCCAGCACGCCGACGGTGATGATCACCCGATGGGCCCCTTGGCCATTCGTCAGTTGCGCCAGAATCGGCGCCGCTTCCTCGATGCTGGACACTGCGTGGGTGGCGCCGAATTCCTTGGCCTTGTCCCTCTTGAACGCCACCGGGTCGATCGCGATGATGTCGCGGGCGCCCTTGTGCACCGCACCCTGGACCGCGTTGATCCCGACCCCGCCGATGCCGAGGATGACAACAGTGTCACCGAGCTGCATATCGGCCGCGTAGACCGAGGAACCCCAACCGGTCGGCACCCCGCAGCCGATCAGGGCGGCCTTGTCCAACGGGATGTCCTTGCCGATCTTGGTGACCGAATTGCGGGGCGCGCACACGTACGGCGCGAAGGTACCCAGGTAGGACATGCATCCCACGCCCTGACCGCGCGCGTGCACGCGGTGCGTTCCATCGGGCGCGACACCGCCGAGGATCCCCGCGCCGAGCACACACAGGTTGCCACGGCCGGACGCACACAAGTCGCAGTGCCCGCAGGCCGGCAGGAACGACATCACCACGTGATCGCCGACGGCCAGGTCGGTGACCCCCGGTCCCACCTCGACGATGACGCCGGCGCCCTCGTGGCCGCCCAGCAACGGGGCGAACGGGATCGGGATCACTCCGTCATCGAAGTGGTTGTCGCTGTGGCAGATTCCCGAGGCGGCCAGTTTCACCAATACTTCGTGCTGCTTGGGCGGGTCGATCTCGATCTCTTCGACGCTCCAGCCGGAGTTGGTGCCCGGCTCCCAGAGCAATGCGCCTTTGGTCTTCATACGGTTCTCCTCTGCCTGGAATCGCTTGTCACCACTGGATCATCTTGGTTTCGAGGTACGCCGCGATCCCTTCCGGACCGCCTTCCCGGCCGTGCCCGGACTGTTTGAACCCGCCGAAAGGCTGAGACGCGCAGACGGCGTGGCTGTTCACGAAGATCTGGCCGGTACGCACCTCGCTGACCACACGCTTGGCGATCTGCTGGTCATTGGTGTAAACCGACCCCGACAGCCCATAGGGCGAGTCGTTGGCGATATCGATCGCCTCGTCGATGCTGTCGTAGGAGATCATCGAGATGACCGGACCGAAGATCTCTTCACGAGCAATCCGCATGCTGTTGTCGACATCGGTGAACAGCGTGGGCTCCACGTAGAATCCCTTGTCCAGGTGCGCCGGTCGGCCCCCGCCGCAGGCGATCTTCGCGCCTTCCTGGCGGCCGATCTCGATGTAGCTCTCCACCCGGTTGCGCTGACGCTCCATGGCCAGCGGTCCCAGCATGGTCGCCGGATCGAACGGATCGCCCACCACCATCCCGCTCATGGCGAAGGCCATCGCTTCGGCGAATTCCGCGGCACGCGAACGGGGAACCAGCACCCGGGTCAGAGCCGCGCAGATCTGTCCGGAGTGGCCGATGCCGCCGGCCAACAGCGTCGGCAGGACATCGCCGAGTTCCGCGTCGTCGGCGATGATCGCCGCGGATTTGCCACCGAGTTCGAGGGAGACCCGCGCGATGCGTTCACCGCACAGGCTGCCGACACGTTTGCCTGCTTCGGTGCTGCCGGTGAAGGTGACCTTGTCCACGTCCGGATGCCTGACGAGGTGTTCGCCGACCTCGCGTCCGGCCGGGAGAATGCTGACCACGCCCTCGGGCACGCCGGCGGCCTCCAGGCATTCGGCCAGCATGTAGGTCGTGAGCGGTCCCTCGGGCGCCGGCTTCAGGACGACCGTGCAGCCGGCCGCCAACGCCGAGCCCAGCTTCAATGCGGCGCCGCCGACGGGTGCATTCCACGGAATAATCGCGCCCACCACCCCGACGGGCTCGCGGACGATGCTGACATTGGCGTCACCGTCGACGCGGTCCTCGACGAAGGCCACCCGCTCGTGCAGACCGGCGGCCTGCCGCAGCATCTGCACGGCCATCCCGTGCAGGGGCCCGCCGAGTGCCACCGGGGCACCGATCTCGGCGGCGAACACCGCGGCGAATTCGGGCACCCGCTTCTCGACCTCGTCGGCGATCCGGTTCAGCAGCTGACTGCGTTCCTCCGGGCTCGTCTTGCGCCAGGGTCCGGCGAACGCATCGCGGGCAGCTGCCACCGCACGGTCGACATCTGCCGGCGTGGGCTCCGGGACACGGGAGATGACCTCCTCCGTGCTGGGCGAGATCACCTCGATGTGCGCATCGCCGGCCGGTTCGACCCATTCCCCGCCCACATACAACTTCTCGAAAGCGGGGACGGACTTCTGGTCCATTACTGACGTCATCGAACACTCCTCTGCGCGGTTGGTGCGGGTTGGTCTGGGTCGGGGCGCCCGGTGGCACGGGCCAGACTGCGGTGCATCTCGGTGACCGACGGCTCGTTCTCACCGATGAGCAAGCTGTCACGGAACCCGCTCTGCACCGCCGCGTTGATCCCGGGCACCTGCGCGTAGTCCTCTTCGGCAAGCGCCACCCTGGCCCCTTCGTAGAACGGGCCGATCGCGGCCCGCTCGTCGGCGGACATGTCGGCCGGCAGCATGATTCGGTTGTCGGTCAACTGTTCATTCGGTTCGCGGCCCGGGAACACCCGCGTGATGAATCGAATCCCGACGAAATCCGGTGCGGTGATGATGGTGTTGGGCCACAAGTAGAGCACGGTGTTGTACGGAGCGGCCTCGAGTCCGTCGAGCACCGTCTCCACGTCGGGCGCCGCGGCCATCTCGGTGACCACGTTCATCGACCAGGTGGTCCGGAGGTGACGCCCCTCCGGTCCGAATGCGTCGTGGGTGGACACGTTGCCGATGAACGACGGGGCCAAGGTTCGGGCATGCACCGTCTTGACGTGGTAGCTCTCCAGGTAGCCGCACAGGGCGACCTTCCAGTTGACACCGTGCGGCAGATTCTGCAGTTCTTCGACGGCGAAGACGTCCAGGTCGCACATCTGCAGCTGAACGGCGAAGTCACCGAGAAACACGTCGATGTCCATCTCGATCGTGGGATCGAGCACCACGAAGATCAACCCGTGCCGCTCCGCGCAGGGCAACTCCACCAGCCCGTTGTCGCAGAAGTCGATAGCGCCGAACTTGGCAGGCTGCGTCACCGAGCGCAACTCGCCGGCCGGACCATAGGTCCACGCATGGTAGGAACAGCTGATCCGCTTCTGGATCTGGCCTGCACCCTCGAGCAGTTTGGCCCCGCGGTGCGAACAGGAATTCAGGAAGGCTTTGACCGACCCGTCGTCCTGTCGGATCAGCATCACCGGGACGTCCTGCAGCAGCTCGGTGCGATAGGTCCGCGGACCCGGCAGCTCGCTGGACAGTGCGGCCACCAGGGGCACGGTGCGCATCAGCGCCCGCTCGGCGGCCGCCACGTCGGGATCCAGATACTCACTGGCCGGCACCAGGCGGGCGCCGTCGGGGTGTACGTCCGTGGTGCCCGCCCGCACATGTTCGATGTGGCGCAGCGTCAGTGCCCGGCGTGTCCGTTCCGGGAGATCACCGGTGTTCGTGGCGGACTCGATGGTCATGCCGGGTTACGCTACCGCTCCTCGGCAACGTCCGTCAATAGCACTATTGACGCCACTCGGGGTGGACTGTTTGGATCCACTCCGGCGCTTTCGCCACAGCCCCGCGGCGCAGTATGCAGTCACCCCGACCCACCCGAACAGGAGTCCGGCGTTTTCATGAAGATTCGACTCGACCGACCCACATGTCAGGCACATGGCCTTTGTTACGCAGTCAATCCCGCACTCTTTCCGATCGACGACGACGGATACTCGACACTGACCGAGCACGAGCTCGCGCCGGGCGATGAGCACGACGCGCGTGCCGCCGTGGCGGCCTGCCCCGAGGGCGCGCTCGCCATCCGATCGGAGTGACCCGCCGGGTCGCCGCGCACGCATCGGCAAACTTGTCAATACCTACATTGACAGTCCGCGGCGGCCGCCGCTATGTTCGTGGAGATCGCCGGCTGCATCGAAGCCGAGTGCGTCTGCGCACCAGCCACCACGTGTCAGAAGAAAGGCCAGCCATGTCCGAAGCCGAAAACCGTGAGTTCATCCAGGAGCTCTACGCAGCTGTCGCCGAAGGCAATGTTGCGCCCCTGTTCGCCGCGATGAACGAGGACTTCGTCACCTACGAGGCCGACTCGCTCCCCTTCGGCGGCGAGCACCGCGGCTTGGAGGCCAATCAGCGTCTGGTGCAGTCCATCTCCCAGTACGTCGACTTCACCACCCTCAAGATGGACCATTTCCTGGCCGGAGGCGATCTGGTGCTGGCGCTGGGCAGCGTGGTGTGGCAGGGACTCGAAGGTGACCAAGCCATCGAGATGCCGTTGGGTGAGGTGTGGGAGGTCCGTGACCGCCGGCTCATCTCATCACGTCCGTTCTACCTGGACACCGCGGCCATGCTGACTCCGGCCCCGAAAGCTGCTGACGTCTGACCTATTTGCACTGACATCGCCCCGCCTGTGATCTGTCCCCGCAGGCGGGGCGATGTCGTGGACGGTCTACGGCCTTCCGTACACGGCCACCACGACGGTTCGATCGAGGTTGTTCTCCGACCAGACGCCCATTTCGGTGTTCGCGCAGTTGGCCATGATCGCGTACTGGACGGGGTCGTGATACCACCGGTTGATCAACTCGATCCCGCTCATCGCCAGAGCAGGATGGATGGCCACGGTCTCGGCGACCACGGCGCGGTAACCGGCCGCGTGAGCGCGATCCTGAGGTGTGGACCCGTCCGTGCCGGTGTCCCCCTCGAGCTGCCGGTTCCGTATCAGGTCCTGGGCGTGCCACTGGGCGGCCAGGCGCAGCTGCGGGCTCGGACGGAGTTCACCGGTGCAACCTGCCTGCCGTTGCACGGTATACACATTCCCCACCACACTGTTGTTGAACCGGACGTTGTCCGCCCGCGCGGCCGGGGTGCCCAATCCCGCAGCGGCGCAAAGCACGACGCCTGCTGCCAGTGCAGATCTCCAACTCGGCGGCGTCTTCGAACTCAGCACACGATCTCCCTACCCGGATTGAACAGTTCTCTGGTCGGCGTCCGCCTCATGACTCACACCGGGGTGAAATCCGAGATCAGCCAGCGTCCGTCGACCTTCTGCATCGACACCCGGATGCTCGAGGCGGTGTCGGTCGGCGCGTCGGCACCGACCGTGACCGTCTGATTGACGAGCACCAACGCCACGGCGTGGTCGGGCGCGGCCGATATCGAGGCGGCCGCCGGCACCGTGGCCTGTGCACCGATCTTCTGCTGTTTGGCAGCCGGGATCACCACCTCCTCGGTGAGTCTGGCGTACTCGGCCTTGAAGTCGCCGGTGAGCAGATTCTGAGCGGCAGCCAACTCCTGCTCGGCGGTATCCGGTTGATAGGACAGCAACGCGGCGACCGCGTCCTTGGCCGCCTGCAGCGACTCGGTCTGCGCAAGCTCGGCGCCCTGCACCGTCGACTCCTGCCACTTCAGATACCCGGCGGCCAGCGTGAGCGTCAGGGCCAGTGCCGGCAGCAGCCCGTAGGCCACCACGCCGGCTGTGCCGATCCTGCGTCGTGCCGCGGCAGGCCGATGCTCGGCTTCCTCGTCTTCGGGCACCACTGTTTCGCGATCACCGAGATCAGCGTCGATCGACATCGTCAGCACTCCGTCCATTACCTCAGCCGCGGTCCGTGGGTTCGCGGGTCAGTTCACAAAGACGACTTCGGAGACTTTCGCTCCGTCGCCGGAGTTCTGTACGCCGATCCGCATCCGCCACAACCGCTCCGGTTGATCGGGTTCGCCCGGCGTGACTGTCTTGATTCCGACCGTCACCAGCACCTGCGCCCGATCCTCCGACAGGGACTCCACGGCCGCTTCGGTGACCGTTCCGCGCGAGGACGATCGGGTCTCTTTCAGCACCTCGAGAAAGGGGCCCGAGTTGTTCTTGAAATCGTCGTGGAACGCGCCCGTCGACGAGTCCAGAATCCGCTGTACCGCAGCGTCGGCGTCGGATGCCTCGATGGTCGTGAGGTCCAACGCGCCTTGACGACCCGTACTGAGGAAGAGTTCTCGCTGCGCCGCCAGGTCATTCGTGGCAGCGGACCGCACGCCGAGCCAACCGATCAGTCCGCCCAGTACCGCCACGATGACCAGGCCCAGGATCAGTGCCGCCCGAACCGGACGTGCACCAGCGCGATCGGGCTCGGCACCCTCCGTCAGTTGGCGGGTGACGGCGTCAGCATCGTCTGCCACGTCTTGTCCTTCGGTGCATTCTGGCTGAGATCACTCTGGGTGTAGGTTTTTCCGTCCGGTCCGATGTAGGACCCGGTCGCCGGGTCGTACAGCGCCGTGGCGATCGCCGGTGGCGACACCTCCGGTGCCGGACCGGGAGCCGGCGAGAGCTGAGGGACATCCTGACCACTGAGCGTGGCGTTCGGGTCACCCTTCCAGTTGTGGCCGTCGTTGAGCGGCACGTACTCGTGATCGCTCTCGCACATTTCGACGGTGGGTGCCCGCTTGCCGGGCCGAGTCAGGCACGGATAGTTACGGGCGCCACGCACCGCGGTGAAGCGTGAGTCCTGCGGTATCCGGCAGTAACGGTCTCCCGGCGGCCCGTCGGGAGCGTCCTCGAAACTCGGTGGCCGAATCTGTGATGCCGGAAGGAATCCCGTCGAACACGTCGGCGGCGCATTGAGGTTGAGGTTGAAGTTCAACAGTGTTCCGTTGAAGGGTGTCTTGACGTCCTGCAACATCACGGCGCTGCCCGACATGCTGGCGACACCCTGGGGCAGCAGTACCAGTAACTGTTCGATGGCCGGTTGATAGGCCACCCCGACGTTTCCGATGGTGACCAGGTTCGCCAACAGTACCGGCAGGGTCGGTTGCCATCGTTCCATGAGCGCACGGGCCTCATCGGCCGCCGGTGGACCGGCGGTGAGGAAGCCCGACACACCCGCGTCGTGGTCTTGTAGCGATCCGGTGATGGACGCCAGGTTCGCGGCCCACGCCTGGATCGAATCCGCCGTCTGCGTCTGGGAATCCAGCACGGGCTGGCTGTTGTCGATCACCGAGGTGATGGACTCCAGGTTCGCCCGGGAGTCGATGGCCAACGCGGTGGTGCCCTTGACGAGCCGGGCGATGTCGGGCCCCATACCGCCGAAGGCCTGGTAACTCTCCTCGAGCACGGTGCTGAGGTCGTCTCGCGGGATGGCCTGCAGCCCCCTGTTGGTGGCGTCCAGCAGACCGTTGATGTCCGGCGGCACGGTGGTGCGGTCCATCGGTATGACGTCCCCGTCCTGCAGCGGCCGCGACGTGCCGTTGCGGGGCAGAAGAGCGATGAACTGTTCCCCGATCGCGGACTGGCTGTGCACTTCGGCGTCCAGGTCCGACGGGATCGGGATATCGGAGTTCAACGACATCACCGCGTGCACCCGGCCGTTCACGAGGTCCACGCTCTTGATCCGGCCGACCTCCGTCCCCCGGTAGGTGACGTTGCCGGCCGCGTAGAGACCACCGGCACGCGGGAGTTCGACGGTGACGGTGTACCGGCCCACGCCGAAGATGAGTGTCGGGGCCTTGATGTAACCGAAGACCATCACGGTTCCGGCGACCAACGCGATCGAGAAGAACACCAGCAGTTGGAGTTTGATCCGCCTGGTCAGAATCATGTCAGGACCCCTGATTCCGGTGGTAGGGAACGATCAGCGGGTTTCCGGCGGTGTACGGGCTGGGCAGTTGACCTATCGTCCGGCCCCACCGCATCTCCAGTTCGGTCAGCTTGCCTTCGAACCGGGTGCCGGTGAACATGGCCGCGTCGATCCGGCTGAGCGTGAGGTCGAAGATGCCGGTCAGGTTCACGTAGTCTCCGCGGACCCAGTTCTCGATGGTCTCCTTCGGGAACGGATAGGTCGACAGGTAACTCAGCGACCGCGTCATCGAGGGCCCGGCGTCGGCGAGCGATTTCAGTACCGGGCCGACGTCGTCGAGTTCCCTGACGACATTGTCCTTGCTCCGGTTCACCGCATCGGCCGCCAACTCGCTGAACTCCCCGAACTCGGCGAACGCCTCCGTCAGATCCCCACGCTCGTCGTTGATCACCGCCAACGCGTCCGGAATGGTCTGCAGCGCCTTGTCGACGACGGGTTTCTGGGCGGCGAACTGCCCGCTCACCGCGTTCAGGCTGTCGGTGGCCGCGATGATGTCGTGCTTCTGGCCGTCGAGCTCCCCGACGAAGAGGTTGAGCTGCTCCAGGAAGCTGCGCATGTCCTGTTCACGGCCCTTGAAGGCAGTACTGAAGGCCCGGGTGATGTCGTGGACCTGGCCCAGACCGCCGCCGTTGAACAGCATGGACACCGCGGCCAGCGTCTGCTCGGTGGTCGGGTAGCTGGCATCGTTCTCCAGTGGAATCAGAGATCCGTTCTGCAGCTTGCCCTTCGGCTCCTCATCGACCGGTGGTGCGAGTTCGATGTGCAACGTGCCCAGCAGGCTGGTCTGGCCGATCTTGACCGTTGCGTTCGCGGGCAGTTCCACGTTGCCGTTGAGCGTCATGGTGACCAGCGCATGCCAGCCCTGCCGTTCGATGTTGCTGACGTTGCCGACCGTGACGTCGCCCACCCGAACCCGGGAATTCCGCTCCAGGTTGGTGACCTGAGGCAATTGGGCCTGCACCTGGAAGGCACCGGGGCCGCCCCCTTCGGTACCGGGCAGTGGCAGCGAGTTCACGCCCCGCCAGCCGCACCCTGACAGTCCCACGGCCAGGACCAGCAGCGTCGCCGCCACGGCGGATCGAGGCATCCGGCCGGTCATGAGCCCGCTCCGGCAGGAACCATCAGTCCGGGCAGTCCCGCCGCAGGATCGGTCGGAGGCGGTCCGGGCTGTGCGGCCTCGGCGGTGGTGTCACTCTCGGCGGCCGGCGGTACGCTCGCCGGCGGCTCGGGACGGAAATCGGGCCGCAGCCAATCCTCGCTGTGAGTCACCTCGTTCGGCCGCGCCATGGTGCCCACGAACGGGTTGAGACCGATCGGCGGGAAGTTGTACTGACGGTTCTTCACTATCGGCGCCAGATACTGGACGCACAACTTCGCCGACTGCTCGGCATTGAGACGAGACGCCGCCTGCAGCGCTCCACACAGGAAAGAGATGGGGTTGGCGAAGTTGTTGGCGGCCAGGATCCCGGTGGCTGCGGCATTGCCGGGCTGGAAGATGTTCACGAAGTTCTGCAGCCCGTTGGGCAGGACGTGTAGAGCCTGCTTGACGTCCCCGAGGCTCTCGTCGACGGCGGTCGTGATCGAGGCGAGCTTGTCCGATGATGTACCCAGCGCCTCGCGGTTCTCGGCCACGAAGCCCTGGACGTCATCGGCAGCGGTGTAGATGTCGCTGATGGCCTGCCCGAATTCATCGTGGTCGTTGGCCAGGACCGACGTGACGGTGGCCAGGTTCCGGTTGAGCTGACCCATCAGATCCGTACTCGATTTCAGGGCGGTCACCAGGATCGACAGATTCCGCATCGTGTCGAAGATGTCGGTGCTGTGATCACCGAGCGCCGAAAACGCCTGCGCCAGTTTACTCAACGTATCGCGGATGTCGGCGCCCTGGCCGCGCAGGTTGTTTGCGGCGGTGTTGATGAAACCGCCGAGCGGGCTCACCCCGTCTGCCCCGGTCGGCTGCAGGGTATCGGTCAGGGTCTCGAGCTGTTCACGAAAGTCGTCCCACTCCACCGGAACCGCGGTGCGATCCTCCGGAATCACCCCGTTGTCCGGGAATTCCGGTCCCCCGGTGAATACCGGGGTCAGTTGGATGGCGCGCGCCGAAACCAGCTGTGGCGATATGATCACCGCCTGTACGTCGGCCGGAACCTTGTACTTGGAACTCACCCAGAAGCTGATCTTCGCTCGGTCGGGTTGCGGTTCGATGGTGTCGATCTTGCCGACCGGGACACCCAGCATCCGTATCTCATCCCCGGGAAAGATGCCGTTGCTGTTCGCGAAATAGGCCACCACATGGGTGCGCCCGACCGTCGGCACCATCCGTATCGCCACGACCACGCCGGCAACCACGGACACCACCACGGCGATCGCCAGCGCGGCCCGAAGATTCATGGTGCGCCCACTCATTGTTGTGCTCCGTCGTTCGGGGTCTGCGCCTGCGCGTCCGGCAGTGTCGCCGGCGGCCCGGGCGGCGGACCGCCCGGCGCGGGGGCGGGCAGCGGCTCGCGATAGGGATAGCGAGGATCGCCCGGATTACCGGTGATCGCGTCGGGCACCGTGAGTCTGGGCTCACCACCCTGCCCGGTCCGCGGGAAGGGGATGGGCAGCGCCGGGGTTGCCTTCTGGCCCACCTGGGGGTCGATCCGTTCGGTGGGCAGCAGAACGTTCGGATCCAATCCCAGATCAGAGAACGCCGCGTCGACAAACGGCTGAATGAACTGGCCGGGTAGCACATTGGCCAGGATCGCCTTGAAGTACGGGCCCGAGGCCACCGATTCGCCCAGCGACATGGCGTAGGAGTTCAGCAACTTGATGGCCTTCTGGATCCGTTCCTTGCGGCCCTCCACGATCGCGAGGGCACCGTTGAACTTGTCCAGCGCCGGCCGCAGTGTCTCCCGGTTGTCGGCGACCAGTCCCGAAACCTGCTGGGACAACGCGGAGATGTCGCCGGAGAAGCGGTCCAGGGCGGAGCTCTGGGTCCGCAGCTGTGCAAGCAGGACATTGGAATCGGTGATCAGGCCGACCACCTGGTCGGTGCGTTCGGCGAGGATGCCGGTCACGCTGTTGGCGTTCTCCAGGAGCCCGCGTAGCTGCGCATCCCGCTCGTTGAGGGTCTGTGAGAAGCGGGCCGCGCCCGCGACGGCCGCCTGCAGGTCGGGCGCGGTGTTCTGGAATGTCTGGGCCAGCGTCGTCAGCGATTCGTTGAGCTGGTCGGTGTGCAGCCCACCGATGGTGTCGGCCAGATCGCCGAGGGCGTCCGGCAATTGGTATGCCGACGTGGTGCGGTCCAACGGTATGGGTCCGGAGAGATCGCCGTCCCCGCGTGGGGTGATCTCCAGAATCTTGGCTCCGAGCAGACTCTTGGTCTTCACCGCGGCTTCGGCGCGGTCGCCCAGATCGACGCCGTTGTCCACCTTGAACGTGACCACCACACTGGTGCCGTCCAGGTCGACCCCCTCGACCTCACCCACCCGCAGGCCGGCCACCTGCACTGCGGCGCCGGTCTTCAGTCCGCCCGCTTCGGCGAAGTACGCCGAGTGCTCGGTGCCGGTGTCGAAGAAAGGTAACCGCTTGTACTGCAGTGCCGCCACCGTCACCGCGGCTGCCAACGCCACACCGACCACCCCGATGATCGCCGGATTGCGTTCGGAGAAGTGTTTCATTTCGGTGCACACCGTCCCGTGTTCTGACTGGCGAGTTTGACGTAGACAGGCTGGCCGCCCTTGCCATTGACCTTGAGCAGCAGATCGCAGATGTAGTACGAGAAGTAGTCGCCGTGCATGCCCTGCCGAGCCAGGCGCTGGTAGGCGTCGGGCAGTGTGTTGAGCAGGTTGTCGACGTACTCATGATCGGCGACGACCAGGCCGCTCACTCGATCCGACTGCGAGACCACGGTTTTCAATGGTTCCCGGGCCTGGCTGAGCATGTCGGCCACAGACCCGGAGACGGCGCTCGTGTACCTGATGGCATCGCTGATGTCGGTCTTGCGGTCGGCAAGGCCTTCGACCAGCTCCGACAGCGAGTCCACGGCCTTGGCGAACTGGTCACCCTGATCGCCCAGCGAGCCCAGCACCGAATCGAGATTGCCGATGACCTGGCCGATCAGGGCGTCACGGTCGGCCAGTGTGTCGGTCAGGGTCGCGGTCTGGGCAAGGAACGAACTGATGGTCGCCCCCTGATCCTGGAACGCGTCGATCAACTGCCCGGTGAGCAGATTCACCTGTTCGGGATCGAGCGCACGGAACAGCGGACGAAACCCGCCGATCAGAGCGTCGAGGTCCAGAGCCGGTTCGGTGCGGTCCTGCGGGATCACCTGTCCTGGCGCGAGTCGCTGAACGGGCCCGGCGCCTTCGCGCAGTTCCAGGAAGCGTCCGCCGATCGGGTTGTCGTAACGCACAGCTGCTTCCGAGCCCTCGGTCAGGATCACCGTGTCGTCTGCGCTGAATTCGACCACCGCCAGACGCTGGTCGTTGAGGGTGATGTTCTTCACCTTGCCGACCTCGACGCCCGCGATACGGACGAAGTCACCCGCCTGCAGGCCACTCACATTCGTGAAGTCGGCGCGGTAGGTGTTCTCCTTCTGGAAACGGAGCTGCGCGAAGATCGTCAACAGCGCGAAGGTACCGAGCAGGCAGACCACCACGAAGAGTCCCAGGCGCCAGATCACGCCACTGAGCTTGTCTCTCACCGCGTCATCCCTCTGTCGGTCATTCCGTCACGCTCGGAGGTGAAACTGGCTGCGGAGGTCCGGGGTTCGGTCCCGGGCCGGTTCCGTAGGGCGGCGGGGGGTTCGGTACACCCGGCACCGGGGGCGGTGGCGCCCCGTGCGGCGGGCCGGCCCACAGCGGTGCCCCGTCCGGACCGAACAGCGGGGCGCCGTAGGGCGGTGCGCCCGGATAGGGCACCGGACCGATGGCAGGCGGTCCGTCGCCCCGGACGCTGGGCGGCTCGGGCACCGCACGTGTCGCAGGCAGCCAGTTGACCCAGTACGGGCTGCCGATCCCCGGGTTGGGGCGGATGTCGACGCCGGTTCCCCACCCGGTGTTGGTCACCAGCTGGCGCACCGGGAAGTTCAGGTGGGTGTAGGGCAGTGATCCGCACCCGGGCTTGCCGTCCGGGCCGCCCTTCGCCGCGACGATGGGCAGGTGCTCCGGGAACTTGTATGGGTCCTTACCGAAGTGCAGTGCGGCATCGGCGATCTCGGTCCGCCCATTTCCACCGAATGCTCGGTAGCCGCCGTTGTCGAGGAAGAACTTGGTGCCCACCAGCAGACAGGTGTAGCTGGGGTTGTACTTCAACAGCAGATCTGTCGTCGGCTCGAGGATGTTGACCGCGTTGACGAAGTTCTCCTTGTTGGGCTCCAAGAACTCCGTTGCGCTTCTGGCGAAACCGATCACACTGAGCAGCAGTGCATCCAGTTCTGCAGCCTTGTCGGTGATGGTCACGCTGGTGGTGCTCGCGGCATCCATGGTCGACACGATGTCCTGGGCGGCTGCTGAATACGTATCACCGAAGGCGCTCAGGGACCGGAAGTTCTCCGCAACCTGCCCCATCCGCGGGTTGACGGCGAGCAGCACCTCATTGGCGGCGGTGGTCGCCTCGCCGATGCGTTCCCCGTGGCCTCGCACACCCTCGGCGAAGGCGCCGAGGACCGCGTTCAGCTTCGCCGGGTCGATCCGGTCCAGCACGCCCATCAGACTCTGGAACACCGTGTTGACCTCGGTGCTGACGTTGCGAGAGTGCAGTACCGCACCCGACACGAGTCCCTTCGGACTGGGATCCTCCGGCGGGATCAGCTCCACGTACTTGGCGCCGAAGGCCGTCGTCGCGCGGATCTCCGCCAGCACGTTGGACGGGATCGCGGAGGCCTGGTCGGGAAAGATGTCCAGCTTGAGGCTCACCGGGTGCCGGCCGCCCTCGATGCCGGCCACCCGGCCGACCTGAACACCGAGCATCTTGACCTTCGCCCCGGACTCCATGACGAGGCCGGCACGGTCCGAGGTCAGCGTGACCGGGACAAAGGTGCGGAAGGTTCCCGCGAACAGGCCGGCGCTGAGCAGGACCACGGCGGTCACCACCACGACCAGGAACACCGACCACAGGGCGGGGTGCACCCGCGCGTACAGACTCTTGTTGTTCATCGTCATTAACCCGAGAGGTTGAAGTTGCCGGATTGCCCATAGATGGCCAGCGAGACCAGCAGCACCGCCAGTGCCGAAGCGACCAAGGAGGTGCGCACCGCGCGCCCGACGGCCTCACCCACCCCGGCCGGGCCACCGGCGGCGGTGAACCCGTAGTAGGTGTGGACCAGCATGATGACCACGGCCATCGTGACAGCGAGGAAGAAGGACCAGATCAGGTCGGTCGGACTGAGGAAGGTGTTGAAGTAGTGGTCATACACACCCGAGGACTGCCCGTAGACAGAGGTCGTGCCGAACCGCGCCGCAAAGAACGACATCAGGATCGCCACGCAGTACAACGGGATCACCACGATGATTCCGGCGATCACCCGGGTGGAGGCCAGGTAGGCGACCGACTGGATGCCCATCACTTCCAGGGCGTCGATCTCCTCGTTGATCCGCATCGCCCCCAGTTGGGCGGTGGCGCCGGCCCCGATGGTCGCCGCCAGCCCGATCCCCGCGGTGAGCGGGGCGATCAACCGCACGTTGAAGTACGCCGAGGCGAAGCCGGTCAGTGCTTCCACGCCGACCTGCGAGAACTGGTTGTAGCCCTGCACGGCCACCAGAGCGCCGGTGGTCAGGGTCAAAAACCCGACGATCACCACGGTTCCGCCGATCACCGCCAACGCCCCGGTGCCCAGACCCATCTGAGCGATCAGGCGCAGCAGCTCTGTTCGGTAGCGACGGAACACCTCGGCGGTCGAAACCAATGTCTCGACGAAGAACTGGGTCTGTACACCGAGCTTGAGCCAACCGCCATACCACCGGCGCACGCGTCGTTCGAGGCGCGGAAACATGGTCCGCACAGCCGTCTGCGTCACAGGGTCGCCTCCACACTCACGGTGCTTGCCAGGATGTTGATCGCGAACAGTGCGACGAATGTGTACACCACGGTCTCGTTCACCGCGTTGCCCACACCGGCCGGTCCGCCTTGAACGGAAGTTCCCTTGTAACAAGCGATCAGACCGGCCGCCAGACCGAACAGGCCGGCCTTTATGAGCGCCGTCACCACGTCTGCGAGGCCGGTGATGATCGTCATACCACCCGCGAATGCCCCCGGTGTCACATCCTGGACGAACACCGAGAAGAAGAATCCGCCGGCGATACCGACGAGGATGACGACCGAGGACAACAGCACCGCCACGAAGGTGGCGGCCAGCACCCTGGGGACCACCAGCGCCTGGATCGGATCGATGCCCATCACCCGCAGCGCGTCGAGTTCCTCACGGATCGTTCGGGCGCCTAGGTCCGCACACATGGCGGTGGCCCCCGCACCTGCGATCACCAGTACCGTCACCACGGGGCCCAGCTGGGTGACGGTGCCATACGCCGCACCGGTGCCCGAATAGTCGCCGGCGCCGAACTCGATCAACAGGATGTTGAAGGTGAAAACCAGCAGCACGGTGAACGGGATCGACAGCATCAATGTCGGGAGCAGCGAAACCCTTGCCACGAACCATGACTGGGTGAGGAACTCTCGCCAGGCGAACGGCGGCTTGAACATCTGCACGAATGTGTCCACGGACATCGCAAAGAAGGCACCGATCCCGCGGAACGGCCTCAGCAGATCATCTGTCGCGATCATCTGTGTCCCTCTTCGAATTCTGTCGAGTTTGTCCGGCGATCTGCGTACCCGCATGTCATCGAATACTGTTGTTGCACTTGCGGAATAACACGGAGGCTACCCCGCATTCGCAGCAACGGTCAATAGCTGTATTGACCGTTGCTGTAGCGAACTGTTCGCAAGCTCAACGGATGCGCCGTCGTTTCCTGTTCCACGGGTCAGCCACCGCGCGGAAGATATCGCACCCTCGGCATAGGTCACCGAACGTATTGAATGTCAGTTGATTTCAGAACAGATCAATGTCATCCCCACCGGCTGGGTGAGGGCGGATCGGGAGGTCGGCGACTGCCGACCGGGTAAGACGTTGTGAAGCAGGATATTTCCAGAGACCGAGCCGGCCGATCGGCGGTGGGGGGGTGCCGACCGGCCGGCTTCGGAGTTTCCGGCAGGAGACTAGCTGCTGGCGGCCTGAGCCGCCGCGGGGGCGGCGCTTGCCAGCCCATCTCCTACTTGCAGAACCAACTTGCCGGTGTTGGCACCGTCGAAGAGCATGTTCATGGTGCGTCCGTACGCCTCGATGCCGCCGGTCTCCACCTGTTCGTGAGTGACCACGTCGCCACGCCGAATCCAGTGCCCGAGCGCGGCATAGGCCTCCGGATAGCGCCGGGCGAAGTCGAAGACGATGAAGCCGGTCAACGACGCACGCTTCATCAGCAGCTGCATGTACCGCGACGGCCCCGGCTGCGGGTCGGTGGCGTTGTAGGAGGAAATACCGCCGCACAGCGCGATTCGGGCGCCGCGACGCAGATGGCCCAACGCGGACTCGAGGACCTCACCGCCGACATTGTCGAAGTACACGTCGATACCTTTGGGCGCCGCAGCCCTGAGGGCCTTTCCGATCGATCCGGCCTTGTAATCGATGGCGACGTCGTAACCGAGTTCCTCGGTGAGCCAGGCACACTTCTCCGGCCCGCCCGCGACGCCGATCACCCGGCAACCCGATAGCTTGGCAATCTGTCCGGCAATGCTGCCGACCGCGCCCGCCGCACCCGAGATCAGCACGGTGTCACCGGGTTTCATCTTTCCGACATCGAGCAGACCGAAGTAGGCGGTCAGACCCGGGAAACCCAGGGCGCCCAACCAGGCCGGGGCCGGGGCCAGCGACTCGTCGACGTGCAGGACATCGTGGCGCCCGTCGGACACCGCATATTCACAGACGCCGAACATACCGGATACCGTCTGCCCCACTTCGTATTCCGGATGGCGCGACGCGTGCACGCGGCCAACGGCATGGGCCCGCATCACGGCCCCGATCTCCACCGGTTCCACATAGGTCGGAACTTCTCCGATCCAGCCACGCATGGCCGGGTCGAGGGAAATGTACTCCACGCGAACCACGAACTCGCCGTCACCGGGCTCGGGAATCGGCTCTGTGGTGATCTCCCAGGTGGAATCGTCGGCTCGGCCCACCGGGCGCTTTGCCAATCGGACTTGTTTGTTCACTTTGTCTCCGTGAGGGTATGGATGTTCGAGCCGCCGCGATGAGCCACGCCGGCTGATGAAAGGCTGAGCGCGGTTACGCGCTGGGTGTCACCGGCTGATCGGGGTTGGGACGGCCCAGCGCCCGCGCCATCACCCGGTGCATCTCGGTGACCGTGGGCTCGTTCTCACCCACCAGCAGACTGTCCCGCAGGCCGCTGCGGATCGCCTTGTTGATCCCGGGCACCTGTCCGTAGTCTTCTTCCTCCACAGCCGTCCGCGTGACCTGTTGGAACGGCTCCACCATCGCCCGCTCGTCGTCGGTCATGAAGGCCGGGACCATCGTCCGGTAGTGCGTGATCTGATCGTGCGGCTGATGCCCGGGGAACAGCCGGTTGATGAATCGGATGCCGATGAAATCGGGGGCCGTGATCACGGTGTTCGGGTACAGGTAGAGCACCGTGTTGTAGGGCGCATACTGCAACCCGTCGAGCACTGCGTCGACATCCTCGGCCTCGGCCATCTGCACGACTTCGTTCATCGACCAGGTGGTCCGGAAGTGGCGGCCGTCCGGGCCGAACGCATCATGGGTGGACACGTTGCCGATGAAGGCCGCCGCCAGGGTCTTGGCGTGCACGACCTTGACGTGATAGCTCTCCAGGTAACCGCACAGCGCCAGTTTCCAGTTCACCTCGTGCGGCAAGGTGCGTTCGTCGGCCACCTTGAAGGTGTCGAGATTGCACAGCGCCAGCTGCGGCGCGAAATCGCCGAGGAAGGCGTCGATATCCATCTCGCCCTGGGCATCGAGCATCACGAAGATCAGTCCGTAGCGCTCCGCGCACGGCAGCTCCACCAGACCGTTGTCACACAGTTCGACCTTGCCGAACTTGCCGGGCTGGGTCACCGACTTCAATTCACCGTTCGGCGCGTAGGTCCACGCGTGGTACGAACAGCTGATCCGCTTACCGACCTCGCCGGCACCTTCGAGCAGACGTGCTCCACGGTGCGAACAGGAGTTCAGGAAGGCCTTGACCGACCCGTCGTCCTGACGGACCAGCAGAACCGGTACATCGAACAACATCTCGGTGCGATACGACCGCGGACCCGCCAGTTCACCGGACGTTGCGGCGACCAACGGCACCGTGTGCATCAACGCCCGCTCCGCTGCGGCCAGTTCCGGATCCAGATACTCACTGGCGGGTATCACGCGCACCCCATCGGGGTGGGCATCTGTGGTGCCCGCCCGCACGTGCTCAATATGGCGCAGGGTCAGCGCGCGCCGCGTCTCAGCCGCAAATTCGCCGGTACTCATTGTGGACTCGATCGTCATGCCCAGCGACGCTACCGCCATCCAGCAACATTCGTCAATACTGGTATTGACACTACTCCGAGCGAGTTGCAGGGTTCGCAGAAGCCGCTGTGGTTCACAGGTATCACACGGTTGCCCAGCCCGGACGGGAACGGATGTTTCAACCAATGGAGAAATTTCTGGCAGCTGCGCGCACGGTCGCGCGATGCGGCGGCGGGTATGGTGGCGTTGGCGGCCGACTTCGGGTCCGGCGCCCGCGGGCCGCGGAACGCGCAACCGCGCCCGCCAGGCCGTCGATGTCCGACTTCCATTGCGCCGCAGTGGAGATCGTGGGATCACACACGGGGCAAGGGGACGCCGTATGCACGGCGACCGGCATCGTGTGTGAACGGTTGTCCGACACATCGGCGGCGTGCCGACGCAGTCTTCGATCGCTACGACACGGGGTGGCGACGTGACGCCGGGTGACCGCGGCCAAGACGTCTGACGCCGGCGGGTGTCCCCGCGGTGGCGTCGCGGTGGAACGCCGAGGTGGCGGCCCTCGCCGGCGGCAACGGCAGCCCGCGTGGACCCGAGTGCCAGCAATCGCCGGGCGCGGCAGACCCCAGGTGGGCCGCAGAACCCGACGTCGCCGCGAGCCGGCTTCTGGGCAGCAAGGCGCGAGCGCCGGCGACGAGGCGCGGGCGTCCCTGAGATGAGCGGTGCGCGGCGAGGCGTCGGTGGACGTGTCGGCCCACTGCCGGCGACGGCATGGAAGCACCGTGTCCGGCATCACACCCATCGGCCCGGGCGTGCGGTCGGAAGGGGTGAAAAAAAGCGGCTCCCGGGCGTGTTTCACATGCCGCGGGAGCCGTCTCACCTGTCTGAGTGCGCCCGAAGGGATTCGAACCCCTAACCTTCTGATCCGTAGTCAGATGCTCTATCCGTTGAGCTACGGGCGCTTGGGTGAAGCTTGTCGAACTATTCAGTTATGCAGCGGAGGCGAGAGGATTTGAACCTCCGGTCCGCTTTAAGGCGGACAACTCATTAGCAGTGAGTCCCATTCGGCCGCTCTGGCACGCCTCCTGAACGATCTGAGGGTACCGGACCCCCGGAACCGCCGAGCGCAAAGATTACACAGGCCGGGCGGTCAAAGGCAAAGCGCGACATCGGAGGCCTTTGTGAGCACCCCTAGAATGGCTGGGTGACCGCCCGTCTGCGACCCGAGCTGGCCGATCTGCCGGCCTACACGCCGGGACGCACTGTGCCCGGCGCCATCAAGATCGCGAGCAATGAGACCGTGCACGGTCCGCTGCCCAGCGTGCTGGAGGCCATCGCCGCCTCCGCCGAGACCATCAACCGGTATCCGGACAACGGCTACCGCGATCTGCGGGAGCGCCTCGCCAAGCACGTCGACTTCGCCCCGGAGAACATCTCGGTGGGCTCCGGATCGGTGAGCCTGTGCCAGCAGCTCATCCAGATCACCTCGACGGTCGGCGACGAGGTGATCTTCGGTTGGCGCAGTTTCGAGATCTACCCGCTGCAGGTCCGCACCGCCGGGGCCACCCCCGTCGCGGTGCCGCTCAAGGACCACGTGCACGACCTGGACGCAATGGCCGCCGCGATCACCGAACGCACCCGGCTGATCTTCGTCTGCAACCCGAACAACCCGACCTCCACGGTGGTCGACCCCGCCGCCCTGCAGGCGTTCGTCGAGTCGGTGCCCTCCGACATCCTGGTCGTCATCGACGAGGCCTACGTCGAGTACATCCGGGACGGCCTGCTGCCGGACAGCCTCGGTCTGGTCCGCAAGCACCCGAACGTCGTCGTGCTGCGCACCTTCTCCAAGGCGTACGGGTTGGCCGGGCTGCGCATCGGCTACGCGGTGGCCGATCCGGGCATCGTCACCGCGCTGGGCAAGGTGTACGTCCCGTTCACCGCCACCACCATCTCCCAGGCCGCGGCCATCGCCTCGCTGGACGCCGCCGACGAACTGCTGGTCCGCACCGACGCCGTCGTCGCCGAGCGCGCCCGGGTCAGCGCCGCACTGGCCGAGGCCGGTTACGAGTTGCCGCCCTCGCAGGCCAACTTCGTCTGGCTGCCCCTGCCCGGCCGGAGCGCCGAATTCACCAACGCCGCGGCCGACGACAGACTGCTGGTGCGCCCCTACGGGGAGGACGGGGTGCGGGTGACGGTGGCCGCCGAGCACGAGAACGACGCGTTCCTGGCATTCGCCCGGAAATGGATCGGCCAGTGATCCGGGCCGGGGTGGCCGCCGCGACCGGACTGGTGGCGCTGGGTCTGTTGACCGGCTGTGGGCGCACCACCGAGGGCACGGTGGCCCAGACCACCGAGCCGGGGCCGCCGCTGTCCTCGGCGCCCAGCCGACCCGGGTCGCCGGGCCTGCCCACCTTCCCCGGGCTGCCCGAGATCACCATCCCGAACTTCCCGATGCCCGGCCAGCAGCCCGACGTGCCGGATGTGCCCGCCCCTCCGAACGCGCTGACGATGAAGTGCACCGAGTTCAACAAGCTCGATGCGGCCACCAAGAAGGCGGTCGTCAACGCGATCCTGGAAGGTGAGCAGTCGATTCTGGGCCCTGAGAACGTCGACA
This sequence comes from Mycolicibacterium diernhoferi, assembly GCF_019456655.1. Classification (NCBI taxonomy): domain Bacteria; kingdom Bacillati; phylum Actinomycetota; class Actinomycetes; order Mycobacteriales; family Mycobacteriaceae; genus Mycobacterium; species Mycolicibacterium diernhoferi. Next base: position 5,757,905 of record NZ_CP080332.1, read on the forward strand.
TCGCCCGATCGCTGGCGGAGGCGGTCTGCCAGTTCCTGACCGGCGCCACGGTCCGGGAGGTGCTGCTCGGCGGCCCCGTTCCGTAGCGGGTTAGCCTGGCGCCATGGCATACGAATCCGTCACCGTGGACATCGCCGACCATGTCGCCCGGGTGACCCTGATCGGCCCTGGCAAGGGCAACGCGATGGGTCCGGCGTTCTGGGCGGAGATGCCCGATGTGTTCGGCACCCTGGACGCCGACCCGGAGGTGCGCGCCATCGTGCTGACCGGTTCTGGCCGGAATTTCAGCTACGGGTTGGACCTGGTGACGATGGGCGCCAGCCTGCCGGGCCTGGACTCCGGCGCCAAGGGCCGGTTGGACTTCCACAAGATGATCGCCAAGATGCAGGGCGCCATCAGTGCGGTCGCCGACTGCCGCACCCCCACCATCGCCGCTATCCAGGGCTGGTGCATCGGCGGCGGCGTCGACCTGATCAGCGCCGTGGACATCCGCTATGCCAGCGCCGACGCCAAGTTCTCGGTGCGCGAGGTGAAGCTGGCCATCGTCGCCGACGTCGGCTCGCTGGCCCGGCTGCCGCTCATCCTGTCCGATGGCCACCTGCGTGAACTCGCCCTGACCGGCAAGGACATCGACGCGGCGCGCGCCGAGAAGATCGGTCTGGTCAACGACGTGTACGCCGACGCCGACGCCACGCTGGCGGCCGCGCACGAGACCGCGGCAGAGATCGCGGCCAACCCGCCGCTGACCGTGCACGGCGTCAAGGACGTGCTCGATCAGCAGCGCATCGGCCGGGTGTCGGAGAGCCTGCGTTATGTGGCGGCGTGGAACTCGGCGTTCCTGCCGTCCAAGGATCTGGGCGAGGCGGTCACCGCGATGTTCCAGAAGCGCCCGCCCCAGTTCACCGGGGAATAGCCCCGCTGTTTGGGCGCCCGTCAGCCCTGCGCCGCCTTCAGTTGCGCCAGCAACTGAAGGGACAGGAACGTCATCGGGCCCTTGTCCTCGAACCGGTCTGACACATTGCCGGCGATCCCGCCCTGCACGGCCAGCTCGCCGATCAGGTCCAGCTTGAGCTGCGGGCTGCCTTCGGTGAAGTCGAGGTCCGCGAGGTCCACCCACACGATGTTGGGCCGGGTGGTGGACTCGTAGACGTAGCGCTTGTTGGTCAGGTCCAGCACGACCTGCCAAATAGTCTGCGACGCATCGGGTTTGCCGGGGTCCGGGATGCGGAACGGCTGCGCCGCGTTCCGGATCACCGACATCATCCCGGCGATCGCCTCGACCTGCCCGCCCGGCTTGGGCAACCGGCTCACGTAGTAGCTGGCCCGGGCGAACCGGTCGGTGGCCAGCGTCGACCCGGGCAGCGGGGCGGACCCGCCGAGCCCGTCGAACGACTTCACCAGTTCCAACTGCTGGTCGAAGGTCGGCGAATTGGTCATCACCCGGTAGTCGCGGTCGTGGTAGATCTTCGCCTTGCCGTCGATGTACTCGATGATCGCCGAGTCCCCGGTGGCGTCGTCGAGCGCCAGGTGGATGGCCGGCGGCTTACCGCCGGTGGGATCGTCCATCTGGACCACCTGCAGATCGGTCTGCTCGACCCAGGCCACCGCATCGGCGACCGTCGCGAAGTTGTCCAGGAAGTACTGCAGCCAGATCGCCTGGCTCAGCTGGGTGCGGTCGGGATCCGGTGTGCCGAAGGTGGATTCGGCGAGCCAGAGCACGTGTCCGGCCAGTCCGGCCTCGTTGATGCCGTCCACCGAGATGATGTCGAAGGCGGTGGCGATCACGCTGCCGTACTTCGAGGTCCACTGCAGCTTGCCGCTCACACCGTCATCGCGGGTGACGCCGCGCGGCTGCTTCCACAGGTTGGTCATCAGGTCCTTGTGGAAGTCCATGTTTCGTCCCACCAGAACCGCGTCGCCGGCGTCCGGCCAGATCACTCGGGTGCACACGCGCAACAGCCTAGCCGTGCCACCACGGGAATCATGGCGGTGGCGGAGGGATTTGAACCCCCGGACGGTGTTAGCCGTCTCTCGCTTTCAAGGCGAGTGCATTAGGCCGCTCTGCCACGCCACCGCGGAACAGCCTAAGCGGTCTACACCCGTCCGATTTTGGCGGGCCGACCATTGGCCTGCAGCCCAGCGCTGATCCGGCGGCAGTTCTCCCCCGTCGCGGTGATCTGCGAGCGGGACAGCCGGCCCAGATAGTGGCTGCGCACCCCGGCGCTGTAGGTCTGCCTGGCCTCGGCCAGCAGGGCCCGCCCCTCGTCGGTGATGATGGCCAGTACGCCGCGACGGTCGTCCGGGCTGGCGACCCGGTTGACCAACTGCAGCTTTTCCAATCGATGGATCTGCCGGGTCACCCGACTGGGCAGGGACATCAGTCCCTCGGCAAGATCCCCCATCCGCGCCGATCCACTGTCCGAGGTGTCCAGAATGTCGAGCAGGCGGACATCATTGAGAGCCAGGCCGTGGCTATCCACCAAGGACCTGTTCAAAGTCGCGTATAAACGTAACGCCGAGTCCAGAAAATTTTGCCAAGATTTCTGCTCAGCGATATCCAAGCCTGGCATGGTGCTTGCCGTTCGGCCACCGATGATCGCTTCCATGGCCAAATCTTAAGGTCGGACCGCATAGTAGCGTGAGCCGAATGCGGGCCATTTTTGCAGTTTCAACCGAACGTATGACATGGCAAGAAGTTCCCGACGTCGCAGCTCACGCGGGTGAAGTTGTGATCAAGGTGGTTGCCGCGGGAGTGAATCGGGCCGACCTGCTACAAGCCGGAGGTAGCTACCCGCCGCCGCCCGGCGCCAGCGAGACCCTCGGCCTGGAGGTCTCCGGGACGATCGCCGAGGTTGGGCCGGGCGTCGCCGGCTGGACCGTGGGTCAACCGGTGTGCGCTTTGCTGGCAGGCGGTGGTTACGCCGAGTTCGTCGCGGTGCCGGCGGCCCAGCTGATGCCCGTTCCCGACGGTGTCGGGCTGGTTGAGGCGGCCGCCCTGCCCGAGGTGGCGTGCACGGTGTGGTCCAACCTGATGATGACCGCGCGGCTGCAGCCCGGCGCATTACTGCTGATCCACGGCGGGGCGAGCGGCATCGGCACCCACGCCATCCAACTGGCGCGCGCCTTGGGCACCCGGGTCGCGGTCACCGCCGGCTCCGCGGAGAAGCTCGCGGTGTGCTCGGATCTGGGCGCGGAGATTCTCATCAATTACCGCGACGAGGACTTCGCCGAAAAGGTGCGCGGAGCGGGTGGCGCCGATGTGATCTTCGACATCATCGGCGCCAAATACCTGGACCGGAACATCGATGCGCTGGCCGACGGCGGCCGTCTGGTGATCATCGGCATGCAGGGCGGAGTGAAGGCCGAACTGAACATCGGCAAGTTGCTCGGCAAACGTGCCGGGGTGATGGCGACCGCCCTGCGGTCCCGGCCGGTCGACGGTCCGGACGGTAAGGGCGCGATCGTCGATCAGGTGAAGGCCAATGTGTGGCCGCTGATCGCCGAGGGGAAGATCCGGCCCATCATCGGAGCCGAACTGCCGATCGAGCGGGCCGCGGAGGCCCACCAGCTGCTGCGCGACAGCGCCGTCACCGGCAAGGTGCTCCTGCGCGTCGGCTGACCACGCCCGATTGCCCTGCTAGCCCAGGGACGCCAGCACCCGCACCAGCTGGTCGACCTCGGCCGCAGTCGAGTAGTGCGACAGACCCACCGTGATCGCGCCGCCGATGTCGTCGACGCCGAGCGCGTCCAGCACGCGGGAGTGCTCACTGCGTCCGACCAGCACCCCGTTGTCGGCCAGTCGCTGCATGACCCGCTCGGCGGGCACCCCGTCCACGACCAGGCTCAGCACCGGGATGCGTTCGGCCGGGCTGCCCAGCACCAGCACCCGCGGCAGCGAGCGCAGCGAGGACAGCAGGTAGGTGAACAGCCGGTCCAGGTAGAGCGCAGCCGATTCCATCGACACCGCGAGACGTTCCCGGCGGGACCCGGACGCCGCCTCGTCCAGGTTGGCGAGGTACTCGACGCTGGCGACCACGCCGCCGAGCAGGCCGTACTGGTGGATCCCGGTCTCCAGCCGGGCCGGCCCACGCGCGTGCGGGTCCAGCGACACCGAACTGAACTGCGCGATGACGGCCGGATCGCGGAACACCAGCGCGCCGATCGGGGGGCCACCCCAGGTGACCGCGTTCAGGGCGACCACATCGGCGTCGATGTCGTCGATGTCGATCATCCGGTAGGGCGCCGCGGCCGAATGATCGACGATCACCAGACCGTTGTTCTCGTGCACCAGCTTGGTCACCGGCGTCAGATCGGTGATGGTGCCCAGCGTCGCCGAGGCCGAGGTGATCGCCGCCAGCCTGGTCGGCGGGGTGATCAGGCCCTCCCACTGCCAGGACGGCAGTTCGCCGGACTCGATGTCCACCTCGGCCCATTTGACCTTGGCGCCGTACCGGTTCGCCGCGCGCAGCCACGGCGCGATGTTGGCCTCGTCGTCGAGGCGGGAGAGCACGATCTCGTAGCCCAGGCCGACCCGCACCGAGGCGGCGTCGGCCAGCGAGGTCAGCAGCACGGCACGATCGGCGCCGAGCACCACACCGTCGGGATCGGCCCCGACGAAGTCGGCGATCGCCTGCCGGGCCGCGGCCAGCACCGTCGCGCTGCGCCGGGCCGATGGGTGCGGACCCGTCGTGATCGGCTTGGAGCCACGGAACGCGGTCGAGACCGTGGTGGCCACCGAGTCGGGCAGCAACATCCCGTTCTGCGCGTCGAGGTGCACCCAGCCGTCGCCCAGCGAGGGGTGCAGCCCCCGCACCCGGGCAACGTCGTACGCCATGTCAGCCACCTTAGAACGTCCGCGAATCGCACAGACGAACACGCATTGGTCAAGGATCCGGCCGCCCCACGCGGAGGGGCCTTGATCGCATCGGCAGCCATACTAATGCAGCGGGCCCGACCACCGGGGTGCGAATTGCCCTGTTGCTGGTGGTGCAGCACACCGGTCGTCCGCGGGTCGGTGACGCCGGACGGACTAGTGTCGCTAGACAGCTCACGGTCGTGGACGAAGATCTATGACAACGGGACGACAGGAAAGCAATGACGATCAACCCCGATGATGACGACAACGTCGAGATCCTGACCGGCGATGCGGCCCAAGAGGCCGCCGCCGACGACGACAAGGCGCTGACCGACCTGATCGAACAGCCTGCCAAGGTGATGCGGATCGGGACGATGATCAAGCAGCTGCTCGAGGAGGTGCGGGCGGCGCCGCTGGACGAGGCGAGCCGCAGCAAGCTGGCGCAGATTCACAGCAGCAGCATCCGCGAGCTCGAGGAGGGCCTGGCCCCCGAACTGCGCGAGGAGCTGGAGCGGCTGACGCTGCCGTTCAGCGACGAGTCGGTGCCCAGCGAGGCGGAGCTGCGCATCGCGCAGGCCCAGCTGGTGGGCTGGCTGGAGGGCCTGTTCCACGGCATCCAGACCGCGTTGTTCGCTCAGCAGATGGCCGCCCGCGCCCAGCTGGAGCAGATGCGTCAGCTGCCGCCGGGGATGGTCCCGCCCGGACAACGCGGCCCGGGGCATCCGGGGACCGGGCAGTACCTGTAGCCGCCCGTGTCGAACGAACCATTCATCTCCACCGAGAACGCCTGGGTGGAGTTCCCGATCTTCGATGCCAAGTCACGGTCGCTGAAGAAGGCGTTCCTCGGCAAGGCCGGTGGCACGATCGGCCGCAACGAATCCAACGTCGTGGTCATCGAGGCATTGCGCGACATCACCATGTCCCTGCAGATGGGCGACCGGGTCGGGTTGGTCGGCCACAACGGCGCCGGCAAGTCGACGTTGCTGCGGCTGCTCTCGGGCATCTACGAGCCCACCCGCGGATCGGCCACCGTGCGGGGCCGGGTGGCGCCGGTGTTCGATCTCGGGGTCGGGATGGACCCGGAGATCTCGGGGTTCGAGAACATCATCATCCGCGGCCTGTTCCTCGGCCAGACCCGCAAGCAGATGATGGCCAAGGTCGACGAGATCGCCGACTTCACCGAGCTCGGCGACTATCTGTCGATGCCGCTGCGCACCTACTCCACCGGCATGCGGGTGCGGCTGGCGATGGGCGTGGTCACCAGCATCGACCCGGAGATCCTGCTGCTCGACGAGGGCATCGGCGCGGTCGACGCGGAGTTCATGAAGAAGGCCCGTACCCGGCTGCAGAGTCTGGTGGCCCGCTCCGGAATCCTGGTGTTCGCAAGCCATTCCAACGAGTTCCTGGCCCAGCTGTGCAAGACGGCGATGTGGGTGGATCACGGCACCATCAAGATGACCGGCGGCATCGAGGAGGTCGTCGGCGCCTACGAGGGCCCGGATGCGGCCCGGCACGTGCGTGAGGTGCTCGCCGAGAACGCCCGTGACGATGCCTGAGCAGGTGGCCGATGAGCGCTCCCGCGAAGAGCACGTAACCGCGGTCGTCGTCACCCACCGCCGGGTGGGCGAACTGTCCGTCTCACTGCAGGCGGTGTGCGGCCAGACCCGCCCGCCCGATCACCTGATCGTCGTCGACAATGACGACGATCCGGCCGTGCGCGAGCTGGTGGCCGGCCAGCCGGTTGCGTCAACCTACCTGGGTTCGCGCCGGAACCTCGGTGGCGCAGGCGGTTTCGCACTCGGCATGCTGCACGCCCTGAGCCTCGGGGCGGACTGGGTGTGGCTGGCCGACGATGACGGGCGCCCCGCCGACCCGAGCGTACTGGCCACCTTGTTGGCCTGCGCGGCAGAGCATTCGCTGTCCGAGGTGTCACCCATGGTGTGCGATCTCGACGATCCCAGCCGGTTGGCGTTCCCACTGCGGCGCGGCCTGGCCTGGCGCCGGCACGTCGCCGAACTGCGTGTCGACGGCGCCGGTGACCTGCTGCCCGGCATCGCCTCGCTGTTCAACGGTGCGCTGTTTCGCGCCGAGGCCCTGGAATCGGTCGGCGTGCCCGATCTGCGGTTGTTCATCCGCGGCGACGAGGTCGACGTGCACCGCCGGCTGGTGCTGTCCGGTCTGCGGTTCGGCACCTGCCTGGAGGCGGTGTACCTGCATCCGCAGGGGTCCGACGAGTTCAAGCCGATCCTCGGCGGCCGCATGCACACGCAGTACCCGTCCGACGAGGCCAAACGGTTCTACACCTACCGCAATCGCGGATACCTGCAGGCGCAGCGGGGATTACGGCGCCTCATTCCGCAGGAGTGGCTGCGGTTCGGCTGGTTCTTCCTGGTGACCCGCCGCGACCCGGCGGGGTTGCGCGACTGGCTGCGACTACGACGGTTGGGTAGGCAGGAGAAGTTCGAGAGGTTCAGACGAGCATGACGATTCTTGACGCCGCGGCGCAGTCCAAGACCATGACCCGCGCCTGGGGCGATCTGCGCGACGGGTTCAACAAGCGCGAGCTGTGGCTACACCTGGGCTGGCAGGACATCAAGCAGCGTTACCGGCGTTCGGTGCTGGGGCCCTTCTGGATCACCATCGCCACCGGCACCATGGCGGTCGCGCTCGGTGGGCTGTACTCGAAGCTGTTCAAGTTGGAGCTATCCGAGCATCTGCCCTATGTCACGCTCGGCCTGATCATCTGGAACCTGATCAACGCGGCCATCATCGAGGGTGCCGACGTGTTCGTCGCCAACGAGGGCTTGATCAAACAGCTGCCCACACCGCTGAGTGTGCACGTCTACCGGCTGGTGTGGCGTCAGGTCCTTTTGTTCGCGCACAACATCATCATCTTCGTGATCATCGCGATCATCTTCCCGCAGCACTGGACGTGGGCCTCGCTGGCCTTCATCCCGGCGCTGGCGCTGATCGTCGCCAATTGCGTATGGGTGGCACTGGTTTTCGGCATTCTGGCGACCCGCTACCGCGATATCAGCCCGCTGCTGTTCAGCCTGGTCCAGCTGCTCTTCTACATGACGCCGATCATCTGGAACGACGCCACGCTGCGCCAGCAGGGCGCCGAGGGCTGGGCGAAGATCATCGAGTTCAACCCGCTGCTGCACTATGTGGACATCGTGCGGGCGCCGCTGCTGGGCGCCGATCAGGAACTGCGGCACTGGATCGTGGTGCTGGTCTGCACGACCGTGGGCTGGATCTGTGCCGCGTTCGCCATGCGCCAGTACCGGGCACGGGTGCCGTACTGGGTGTGATCGCCTAACGTGCTGTCGGTGGGCATCTCGCTGACTGCACCGGACGGCACCGAACTCGTCGCCGAAGTCACCGGGTCGGGTCCGCCGGTCGTCTTCGTGCACGGCTCCAACGGCGGGCTGGACTCGTGGGCCGACATCGGCGACCGGCTGACCGGTCATCAGGTGGTGCGATACGCCCGCCGCAACCATCCGCCCAGCGGGACCGGGCCGGCGCCGAACAGTTTCGCCGTCGAGGCCGGCGATCTGCAGTCGGTGCTCGACACCGTCGGACGTGCGCACGTGGTGGGCGGCTCCTACGGGGCCACCGTCGCGCTGCACGCCGCGCTGGCCGATGCCGGTCGCATCGCGTCGCTGGCGTTGTTCGAGCCGCCATTGCTGCAGTCGGGTCCGCGGCTGGCGCCGATCATCGAGCAGTACCAGCGGCTCTACGTCACCGTCCGCTACGCCGACGCGCTCGAACTGTTCCTGCGGGACGCTGCGCGGATGCCGGCCGAGCTCATCGCCCAGGGTGCACCGATCCCGGACGATCCGGTGGCGGCCATGTCCGCGCTGGCCGATCTGGAGGCGATGGCCGGCGACACCGACGATGTCGGCCGGTGGGGCGGCATCGACGTCCCGGTCCTGCTGATGCAGGGCGGGCTCAGTTGGCCGCCGCTGCCGGAGGGGATGGATCTGCTGGCCGCGGCGCTGCCGCGTGCCCAGCGGGTGATCTGGCCCGATCAGTCGCATTTCGCGACCGCCACCGCCCCGGAGCTGGTGGCCGCGGCGCTGCAGACATTCCTCGATTCACTTGTCGGGTCCTAGACATACAAATCGACTTGTCACCCCCGGATGGCATAATCGAAAGCATGTTCGATAGCGGGAGTGTGGCAGTCAAACACCTCGATGCCGCGCGGGATCAGTTGCGCGCCGAACGTCGGGCCGTGGCCGCGAAGATCTTGGAGGCGGGCAATTTCGCGTTGACGCGGATGACCGAACTGGGTCACGCGTTCGAGGATCTCATCGTCGATGACTGGGAACTGGTCGCCGCCGAACTCGGCGTCGAACTCGGGATCAGCCGGGGTCGGGCTTGCACGCTGATCACCCAGGGCCGCAACCTCATCAAAGACCTTCCGGCCTTTGCCGAGGTCTTCGCCACCGGCGCGGTCGATCTGCGGGTCCTGCGGATTATCCTGCACCGCACGGCGCTGATCACCGACCCGGACATCATGGCGGTCATCGACGCCCAACTCGCCAAAGCGGCTCCCTCGTGGAATGCCTTGTCCGACGATCGGATCGCCGAGTTGGTCGACTGGATGATCATCGATGTCGACCCCGAGGCGGTGCGCCGTGCCCGCCAAGCCCGCCAGTCCCGCAGCATCCATGTTGAGCCCGTCGGGGACGGGATGGTCGAGATCTACGGCCGCGTTGATGCGGCCAAGGGCGCGGTGTTCGATCAGGGTTTGGATGCGTTGGCGCGCACCGTGTGCCCCGATGACCCGCGCACCCTGGATGAGCGTCGCGCCGATGCCGTCGAGCCCCTGTCGCTGGGCGCCACCGCTCTGAGCTGTCTGTGCGGCAACGACAGCTGTGTTGCGGCCGGCAACGAGGTACCCAGGGGGCACCTCGTCATCCACGCACTCGCCGAGCAGGGGACCCTCAGCGGGGAGTCCGAGCGCCCGGCGTTGCTGCCCGGATACGGCACGATCCCGGCCGAGCAGGTCCGCGAGATGGTACCGCGCGCGCAGCTCCGCCCCGTGCCCGAAGCGGCCGATCTGGGCGGTGAACGCGGCTACCAGCCCTCCCGCAAGCTGACCGATTTCGTGCGCTGCCGGGATCTGACGTGTCGGTGGCCCGGTTGCAACGTCGCGGTCGAGCGCTGCGATATCGACCACACCGTGCCGTGGCCGTACGGGAGCACCCACCCGTCGAACACCAAGTTGTACTGCCGGATCCATCATCTGATCAAGACATTTCACTGCGGCCCCGGTGGTTGGACCGATCAGCAGCACGCCGACGGCACCATCACCTTCACCGCACCCAACGGGCGCACCTACACCACCACACCCGGCGGGCAATTGTTCTTCCCGAAGCTGGCCACCCCGACCGCGACGCTGGTGCTGCCACCGGATCCTCCGTCGAGTCCGCACCGTGAACTGGCCGCACCCAAACGGGCACGCACACGCACACAGAACCGGGCGTATCGAATAGCGCATGAACGCGCACTCAATCGCGCCCACTACGACGCGAACCCACCGCCGTTCTAGCTGGGTTGGGTCTCCCGCTGGGCAAAGATCCAGCAGGCCAACCAGATTGACCCGACGGTGACGAGGAGCGCACCGGGGATATGGATGGCGAGCGTGTAACCCTTGCCCAGGTATGCCTGGACGAACGAGAACGCGAACAGGACCGAGGCCAGTCCCGCCACCCACCACCCGGACCCGCGCAGCCGGGCCAGGCCCAACAGGGTGATCGCCAGCGCTCCCGAAACGACATGCAGCGCAATGGCGGCCACGCCGTGCACATTCTCCAGTTGGTGCGACTGCACCAGCTGCCCCGCGGTGACGAACAGGACCGCCACCACGGCCACGGTGAGCACCGCCAGACCTCGCGACGCCCGCAGCCAGACCACCGGGCTCATGCCTGGGTCACCGCGGGATCGGCGGGAGCCGGGACCGGCCTGAGCACGGCCGGGCGGAACCGCTCGGGCAGGGCGCGCAGTCCGCCCGCGACAAGTCCGAGGATCGCCGCGGTGGCCAGCGCGATGACCCAGAACGGCGCGGTGGCGAACACGTTGTCCAGCAGCATGAACACACCGAACAGCAAGAACAGCGCCGCCGCGGCGATTTGGATGAATCGCTCGGGCAGATGCTTACCGGCCACGGCGCCCACCACGATGGCGAGACCGTCGGCCACCACCATGCCGAGGGTGGATCCGATCCACACCCCCAGCCAGTCGTTGTCGGCGGCCAGCGTGATGGTCGCCAGCATCGTCTTGTCGCCGAGCTCGGCCAGGAAGAAGGCCGAGGTCACCACGAAGAACGCGATGCCGGACGCGCGCTCCACCCGGCTCTTCTCGTCATCGCTGAGGCTGTCCCCGCGCAGCGTCCACATCCCGAAGAAGACGAACATGGCGCCGGCCAGGATGCCCAGCAGATGCCCGGGCAGGGCGGCGCCCAGGTAGTGCCCGATGGCGACCGAGAGCACATGCACCAGAGTGGTCGCCGCGGTGATCGCGCCGAGCACGACCCACCACTTGTAGCGCAGCGCGAACGTCATCGCCACCAGCTGTGTCTTGTCGCCGAGCTCGGCGACGAAGATGACGGCGAAGCTCAGCAGAAGCGCGGAGACCACGGGCAACTCCTCGATCGGTGGCTCCCGGCGAGGATCAACAGATACCTCCGGCCGGCAACCGTTACGGTTCGTGCGGCCGAAGGTCTCGCCCACCGGCAGATGCCGGTTCGGTGACCGGGCTTCGCGACGTGCGCTCAGCCAGTATGTCGATCAACCGATTTGGGGGCTACTCCCCTTCGCTTTTCCCAGATTGGCACACAAAGGCCGATAGCGCAATCGCTGGACGCTGAAAGAGCTTACGTATCAATAGTTTTCAGTAGCCTTCTGGAAATGTTCGTAGGCACGAACATTTTCTCAACGGTGCCCCGAGTCGCCCGTTCACCACCGGGTATTGTGCGGACTCGACCGCGAACAAAGAATCCTCACAGCAAGCTGTCCATACTGTGAGCTCGACGGTCACACGACAGACGAAGGTGGCAATAGATGGCAAAGGCGCGATGGATCGCCGGGCTGGGAGCGTGCGCCGCGGCGCTGGCGCTCACCTCCTGTAGCTCCGGCTCCGATTCCGCATCCGAGGCGACATCGGCCGGCGCCGAGGGCGAACAGAAGGTGCTGGTCTACTCGGGACGCAGCGAGGATCTCGTGGCGCCGCTGCTCGAGCAGTTCACCACCGACACCGGAATCCAGGTCGAGGTCCGCTACGCCGGCTCGGGCGAGCTCGCCGCACAGATCCTCACCGAAGGTGACGGCTCCCCCGCCGACGTGTTCCTGTCCCAGGACGCCGGCGCGTTGGGCGCCGTCTCGAAGGCCGGGCTGTTCGCCCCGATCGACGACACGACACTGCAGGCCGTCCCGGCGGCCTACTCCGCAGAGGACGGCACCTGGGTCGGCGTGTCCGGCCGGGCCCGCACCATCGTCTACAACCCCGAGCTGGTCCCGACGCCGCCGGACACCATCGACGCGCTGCTCGACCCGCAGTGGCAGGGCCAGATCGCCTACGCCCCGAGCAACGCCTCCTGGCAGGCCTTCGTCACCGGGCTGCGGGTCCTTCGCGGCGACGAGGGCGCCGAACAGTGGCTGCGTGGTTTCAAGGCGCAGAACCCTCGGGCCTACGAGAACAACGTCCAGATCCGCGATGCGGTCGACGCCGGTGAGATCCCGATGGGCCTGACGAACCACTACTACATGTACGAGCTGATCAACAGCAAGGGCGCCGAAAACGTCTCCGCCCGACTGCAATTCATGGCCCCGGGCGATGCCGGCGGGCTGATCAACGTGGCGGGCGTCGGTGTCCTGAAGACAGCGCCCGATCCGGCCGCCGCCCAGGAGTTCGCGGCCTACCTCGTCGGCCGGTCCGCACAGCAGTACTTCGCGGCCGAGACCGCCGAGTTCCCGCTGATCGACGGCATCGCCGTGGTCGGCGATGTCCCGCCGCTCGCCGACCTGCAGCCGCCCGCGGTCGATCTGTCCCAGCTCGACGACATCGAGGCGACCCAGCAGATGCTGGTGGACACCGGCCTGCTCACCGGCTGACCGGGTGAGTTCCAAGCGCCGGCCACCGGCGCTCCTGCTGCTCGCCGCGACTGCAGTGGTCACGGTGTTGCTGGTACCACTGGTCTACCTGGCCGACCGGTCACTGGCGCGTGGCGGCTCGTTCGTCGCCGACGAGCTGCTGCGCTGGTCCACCGCGATGCTGATCGGCCGGTCGCTGCTGCTCGTCGGCGTGGTGACCGCCGCATGTGTGACGCTCGGCGTCGGGTTCGCAGTGCTGCTGTCACGCACCGACCTTCCGGGCCGGCGCTGGTGGGCCGTTGCGTTGACGCTTCCGCTGGCGATGCCGAGCTATCTGCTGGCCTTCCTGTGGGTGTCCGCGATCCCGTCGATGAACGGCTTCTGGGGCGCCGCGCTGGTCCTCACCCTGGTCAGCTACCCGTTCGTGATGCTGACGACGACGGCCGCGCTGGCCCGGGTCGATCCCGCGCAGGAGGAGGTGGCGCGCTCGCTCGGGTTGGGCAGCGTGGCGGTGCTGTTCCGGGTGACACTGCGCCAGGCACGAGCCGCCATCGCCGCCGGCGCCCTGCTGGTGGCGCTCTACGTGCTCAGCGACTTCGGTGCGGTGGCCGCGATGCGGTACGAGGTGTTCACCTGGGTCATCTACGGCGCCTACCGGTCGGGGTTCAATCCGGCCCGGGCCGCGGTACTGTCGCTGGTCCTGATGCTGTTCGCGGTGGTCCTGGTGGTGGGCGAACGATGGGCCCGCGGGTTGGCCGCCTCCCGGGTCGGAACGGGTGTGCCCCGACCGGCTCCGCGCGCCCGGCTCGGCAGGTGGCGGTACCCGGCCACCGTGCCGGCGGCCGCGGTGCTCGTCCTGGCGGTGCTGGTTCCCGGCGTGGCCCTGTCGAATTGGTTGATCGCCGGTGGACTGCGCTGGGATCTCGACCGGTGGTTGGACGCGCTGACGTCGACCCTGTGGCTGTCCGCGGTGGCGGCCGTGGTGTGCACCGCGGCCGCGCTGCCGCTGGGTCTGCTCGCCGCGCGGTACCGGTCGCCGGCCACCCGGATGCTGGAGAGCGCCGGCTATATCGCGCACGGACTGCCGTCCATCGTGGTGGCCATCTCCATGGTGTCGGTCGGGATCCTGCTGCTGCGCCCCATCTATCAACGCGAGCCGCTGCTCATCCTGGGCTACCTGGTGTTGTTCGTGCCGCTGGCGGTGGGGTCGGTGCGATCCGCCATCGAGTCCTCACCTCCGCGCCTCGATGAAGTCGCGCAGTCACTGGGCCGCAGCCCCGCGCACGTGTTCGTATCGGTGACCGCTCGCGCGGCGGCACCCGGAATCGCCGCTGCGGCAGCCCTTGTACTGCTGACCTGCATGAAGGAACTCCCGGTCACCCTGTTGCTGCACCCGACGGGTGTCGATACCCTCGCCACGCGACTGTGGGGATACAGCACGGTCAGCAACTACGCTGCGGCCGCCCCGTATGCCGCGGCACTGCTGGTCTTCGCCGCCATCCCGACGGCACTGCTCGGCTTCTGGACGACACGGTCCACCGAAAGGAGAATCGATGCCTGACCCGGTCGGCGTCCAGATCGTCGATGTGACGAAGTCCTTCGGTGACACAACGGTTCTCGCCGGAATCACGCTCGACATCGCGGCCGGATCGGTCACCGCGATCCTCGGTCCGTCCGGCTGCGGGAAGTCGACACTGCTGCGCATTCTGGCCGGGTTCGAAGATCCCGACGCCGGAACCGTGCGCATCGCCGGAAGCACCGTCGCCGATCGGACCGGCACGGTGCCGGCCCACCGACGGCGGGTGGGCCTGATGCCGCAGGAAGGCGCGCTGTTCCCGCACCAGGATGTCGCCGGGAACATCTCCTTCGGGCTCGGCAGGATGGCGCCGGCGCAGCGGGCGGCCGAGGTCGCCCACTGGCTGGACGTCGTGGGCCTGCAGGGGTTCGCCGACGCCCGCCCCCATCAACTCTCCGGCGGGCAGCAACAACGGGTCGCACTGGCCCGTGCGCTGGCGGCCCGGCCACGGGTGCTGCTGCTCGACGAACCGTTCGCCTCCCTGGACACCGGCCTGCGAGTCCGGGTCCGGGAGGACATCACCGCCATCCTGCGGAAGTCGGGAACCACCGCGATCCTGGTGACCCACGACCAGGCCGAGGCGCTGTCGCTGGCCGATCAGGTGGCCGTCCTCCTCGACGGGAGGATCGCCCAGTACGGCGCCCCCGTCGACCTGTACCGCCGGCCCGCATCCCTCGGGGTGGCCCGATTCGTCGGCAGCACAATCGAGATCGACGGTCAGGCCGAAGGCGGTGTGGTCACCTCGCCGGTGGGAACCCACCCGGCGGCCGGTGCGGTCCCCGACGGCCCGGTGACGGTGGTGATCCGGCCGGAGCAGGCCACCTGCGGACCGGGCGCCGGCGATGCGGCGAACGCGGTGGTCATCGGTCACCGCTTCTACGGCCCGCAGACAGTGGTACGGGTCAGGCTCGTCGACGGCACCGCGATGGAATTGCAGGAGGCCGGCCACAGCACCACCGCGGTCGGCGAATCGGTGCGCGTCCAGCTCCACGGGAAGGTGCTGGCCTTCCCGCAGACCTGACGGCGCCCTCACCGCCGTGGTGCCGGCATCCGGGTGGCGACGTTGAACCGGTTCCAGGCATTGATGGTGACGGCCATCGCGATCACCTGCGCGAGTTCACGCTCGTCGAACACCGCGGCGGCCTTGGCGTAGACCTCGTCGGACACGTGACCGTGGTGCAGTTCGGTGATGGCCTCGGTGAGTTCCAGGGCGGCCCGCTCCCGCTCGGAGAACAGGTCCCCGGCCTCTTCCCAGGCCGCGAGGAGCGCCAGGCGCTGCTCGGTCTCGCCGTTCTTGCGCGCGTCGGCGACGTGCATGTCCAGGCAGAACGCGCAGTGGTTGAGCTGCGAGGCGCGAATCTTGATGAGCTCGCCGAGGGTCGGGTCGATGTCCTTGGCCGAGGCCGTGGACAGCTTCATCATCGCGTCGTACAACTCGGGCGACACCTTGTAGATGTTCAGGCGGTCGATGGCGGTCGGGTGTTGCAGTGTCTGCGTCATGGCATCACGCTAGGACCGTAAAGAACCAATGACATGGTTCAATTCTGCAGTGACTTCATGGGCCAATTCTGGGTCGCGGGATCTGCACCTCGACCTGGGTGAAGTCATCACCCCCGGTCTGCGCGGGGCCAGGAACACCCTGGTCGACGCCCTACGTGCGGCCATCCGGTCCGGCCGGTTGGCACCCGGGGCGATGCTGCCACCGTCCCGCGGCCTGGCTGCCGACCTGGGATTGGCCCGCAACACCGTGGCCGAGGCCTACGCCGAACTCGTCGCCGAGGGATGGCTGGCCTCCCGGCAGGGCGCGGGCACCTGGGTGGTCAACGTCCGGACCGCCCCGCTGCCGGCCCGCCCGCGCGGGAGCCCCGGCGTCCCGCCGCACAATCTGATGCCCGGTTCCCCGGACGTCTCGCAGTTCCCTCGCGCCGCCTGGCTGGCCTCGACCAAGCGGGCCCTGGCAAGCGCTCCCACCGAGGCATTGCGCATGGGGGATCCGTTGGGCCGCATCGAATTACGCGAAGCGCTCACCGAGTATCTGGGCCGGGTCCGCGGAGTGCGCACCCGCCCCGACGAGATCGTCATCTGCGCGGGCACCCGCCACGGTGTGGAGATCCTGGGCAGGGCGCTGGGCGGCCCGATCGCGGTGGAGGCCTATGGGCTGTTCCTGTTTCGGGAGGCCCTGCAGTCCGTCGGCGTGGCCACCACCCCCATCAGCGTCGACGAGGACGGTGCGGTGATCGCCGAGCTGGACGCCACCGAGGCGCGGGCGGCGTTGCTCACCCCCGCCCACCACTTCCCGCACGGTGTACCGCTGCATCCGAGCCGGCGTACCGCGGTCCTGGACTGGGCGCAGCGCACCGACGGCTACCTGCTGGAGGACGACTACGACGGCGAGTTCCGGTACGACCGCCAGCCGGTCGGCTCGGTGCAGGGCCTGGATCCCGACCGGGTCGCCTATCTCGGCTCGGCCAGCAAGAGCCTGTCACCGGTGCTGCGGCTGGGCTGGATGGTGCTGCCGGCGGCGCTGATCGACCGGGCCGTGGCCGCGCTGGGCGGTCAGCAGTACTACGTCAACGCCCTGACCCAGCTCACCATGGCCGACTTCATCGCAAATGGCAGCTACGACAAGCATATTCGGCGCATGCGGGTGCGCTACCGGCGCCGCCGGGATGCGCTCGTCCGGGCACTGGAACCGTTCGACGTCGGCATCCGCGGCCTGTCGGCGGGTCTGCACCTGCAGCTGACGCTGCCCGAGGGTACCGAGGCCGAGGTGTTGCGTCGCGCCGGGGAGGCCGGCATCGCGTTGTCCGGGCTGCAGATCCTGCGCCACCCCGACGCCGGCCCCGACATCCCGAGCCCCGACGGGGTGGTGGTCAGCTTCGGCACCCCGGCCGAGCACGCCTTCGGCGCGGCCGTCGACGCGCTGTGCCGCGTGCTCGAGGGCCTCAGCCGTTGAGGGTGCGCAACTCGGCCGTCAGGTTCTCCCGAGCGGCGCTCTCCCACAGCCGTTGCCCCTGCGCCGTGCGGTAGAGCGCCGGTGCGGCCAGCAACGCGGCGATGACGCGGGCCCGGCCGGCGCGGAAGTCCTCATCTGACACATGGCCGTACTCGGCACGGACTCGCTCGGTATTTCGGCGGTATTGCTCGGGAGCCACCGCCAGCTCCGCCAGATCCGCATCCGAGAGCACCTGGCCGTTGCGGTCGGCCGGACCGGGATCGTGCTCGACGGTCAGCCGGACCAGCCGGGCGACCTCGTCCACCAGCGCCGCCGGCACCTGCAGCGAGCGCAGGTCGGCTTCGGCGAGCAGCGCGCTGTTCTCCTCGTCGTCGGGAGCGCCCGCGTACACCGCGTCGTGGTACCAGGCGGCCATCCGTACCGCGTCCGGGTCATCCGCGTGTTCGGCGAGCGCGTCGACGGCATCCAGTACGCCCTGCAGATGCGCCGTGTCGTGGTAGCGGCGGTGCGGTTCGGACCAGCGCGCCAGCATCGCGGCGCCCACGGCACCGGCATCCGGTGACGCGGTGTGGCGCGCAAGCAGCACCAGCCACTCCTGGAGCAGATCGGTCACGCGCCCATTCTGGCCCCGTAAGCTGCCCGCGTGGCCGACACCCCGGATTACGCTCCCCTGAGCCTGCGCACCCAGGCGGCGCGGTTCATCATCACCGGCGGGCTGTCGGCGGTCGTCGACTTCGGGTTGTACGTGCTGCTGCTCGCGCTCGGCCTGCACGTCAACCTCGCCAAGACGCTCAGTTTCATCGCCGGCACCACCACGGCGTATCTGATCAACCGGCGATGGACCTTCCAGGCGCCGCCCAGCCGGGCCCGGTTCGTCGCGGTGATGGTGCTCTACGCACTCACCTACGCCGTGCAGGTCGGCATCAATTACCTGTTCTACCTGGAGTTCGCCGGGCAGCCCTGGCAGGTCCCGGTCGCCTTCGTGATCGCCCAGGGCACCGCCACGGTCATCAACTTCGTGGTGCAGCGAGCGGTGATATTCCGGTTGAAGTGACCGCGAACGGTACCCTTCATCACTGATATGTCTACCGAAACTGGCACCACCCTGCCGCTGACCGCGCGCACCCTGACCGGCTTCGGCCGTACCGCGCCGAGCGTGGCCCAGGTGCTGTCGACACCCGATGTCGAGGTCATCGCCGACGCCGTCAAGCGTGTCGCCGACGCCTCCAAGAGTGATCCCGCATACCTCAGACGCGGCATCATCGCCCGCGGCCTCGGCCGTTCCTACGGCGACCATGCCTGCAACGGCGGCGGCATCGTCGTCGACATGACGCCGTTGAACCACATCCACTCGATCTCGGGTGACACCGCGGTCGCCGACGTGGACGCCGGGGTGAGCCTGGACCAGCTGATGAAGGCCGCCCTGCCGTTCGGGCTGTGGGTGCCGGTGCTGCCGGGCACCCGCCAGGTCACCGTGGGCGGAGCCATCGGCTCGGACATCCACGGCAAGAACCACCACAGCGCCGGCAGCTTCGGCAACCATGTGCTGTCGCTGGACCTGCTGATGGCCGACGGACAGGTGCGTACCCTCACCCCCGACGGCGACACCAGCGAGCTCTTCTGGGCCACCATCGGCGGCAACGGCCTGACCGGCATCGTGATCCGCGCCCGGATCGCGATGACCCGCACCGAGACCGCGTACTTCATCGCCGACGGCGTGGCCACCGCCGACCTGGACGAGACCATCGCCGTGCACACCGACGGCAGCGAGGACGCCTACACCTACTCCAGCGCGTGGTTCGACCTGATCAGCCCGCCGCCCAAACTGGGCCGGGCCGCCGTCAGCCGGGGCAGCCTGGCCAAGCTGGATCAGCTGCCCGCCAAGCTGGCCCGCAATCCGCTGAAATTCGATGCGCCGCAACTGTTGAAGGTGCCCGACATCTTCCCGGTCAGCGCGATGAACAAGCTGTCGTTCACCGCGATCGGCGAGGTGTACTACCGCCTGGGCGGGACGTATCAGGGCAAGATCATGAATCTGTCGCAGTTCTACCACATGCTGGATCTGGTCAGCGGGTGGAACAATGCTTATGGCCCAAAGGGTTTCGCGCAGCACCAGTTCCTGGTCCCGCCGGACGCGCTGGACGAGTTCAAGGACATCATCCGGTGGATCCAGACCCAGGGCCAGTACTCGGCGCTCAACGTCTTCAAGCTGTTCGGCCCCGGCAACCGGGCCCCGCTGAGCTTCCCGATGGCAGGCTGGAACGTCGCGATGGACTTCCCGATCAAGTCCGGTGTCAACGAATTCCTCAACGAACTCGACGATCGCGCCATGGAGTTCGGCGGCCGGGTGTACACCGCCAAGGACTCCCGGGTCAGCGCGGAGAAGTTCCACCGGATGTACCCGCGTATCGATGAGTGGATCGCGGTGCGCCGCAAGGCAGACCCGCACGGCGTCTTCGCCTCCGACATGGCCCGCCGTCTCGAACTCCTATAGCTTGAACCTTCAGAAAGGCCTTACCCCTACATGATTGACGCGACCGGAAACCCGCAGACGATTCTGCTGCTGGGCGGCACCTCCGAGATCGGCCTGGCCATCGTCGAGCGGTACCTGCGCGATGCCAAGGCCAGGGTGATCCTTGCCGACCTGCCGGGTGCACCGCGGCGGGACGCCGCGATCGCCCAACTGCAGGCCGCCGGCGCCAAGTCGGTGGAGTACCTGGACTTCGACGCCGTCGACACGGCGTCGCACCCCGCGGTGATCGAAGCGGCCTGGGCCGACGGCGATGTCGACGTCGCCATCGTGGCGTTCGGAATCCTCGGCGACGCCGAGGAACTGTGGCAGAACCAGGCCAAGGCGGTGCTGACCGCTCAGGTGAACTACACCGCGGCGGTGTCGGTCGGCGTGTTGATCGGTGAGCGGATGCGCGCCCAGGGCTTCGGGCAGATCATCGCGATGTCCTCGGTGGCCGGTGAGCGGGTGCGCCGCTCCAACTTCGTGTACGGCTCCACCAAGGCCGGCCTGGACGGTTTCTACCTCGGTCTCGGAGAAGCACTGCGCGAGTTCGGCGTTCATGTCCTGGTCATCCGGCCCGGCCAGGTGCGCACCACCACCACCCTGGAGCACTGGAAGGCGACCGGCGCCAAGGAGGCGCCCTTCACCGTCGACAAGGAGGACGTCGCCGAGCTGGCGGTCGCCTCGGCGGCCAAGGGCAAGGAACTGATCTGGGCGCCCGGGCCGGTGCGGTACCTGATGGCCGTGATGCGCCACATCCCGCGGCCGGTCTTCCGCAAGCTGCCGCTCTGACGTGCGAGTGGGCTGGGGGCACCACCCGCTTGCGGGGGAGAGCGAAGCGACCCGGGGGATGACCGAGTCGGCGGCCAGGACGGCCGGCCAGATGCTGGCCGCGGCCGCCACCGCTGCGGTCCTCACCGTGATCGCCCTGTTGGCGATCGCCCGCGTCGAGTGGCCCGCGTACAACTCCTCGAACCAACTGCACGCGCTCACCACCGTCGGCCAGTTCGCCTGCTTGGCAGGCATTTTCACCGCCGGTGTGCTGTGGCGCACCGGACGCCGGCTGCTCGCCCGGATCGCCGCGGTGGTGTTCCTGTCGGCGTTCAGCGTGGTCACCCTCGCGATGCCGCTCGGCGCGACCCGGCTGTACCTGTTCGGCATCTCGGTGGATCAGCAGTTCCGTACCGAGTACCTGACCAGGCTGGCCGACAGTCCGGCGCTGCACGATATGACCTACAGCGGTCTGCCGCCGTTCTACCCGGCGGGCTGGTTCTGGATCGGGGGCCGGTTGGCCGATCTGACCGGCATGCCCGCCTGGGAGATGTTCAAGCCGTGGTCGATCATCTCGATCACCGCGGCGATCGCCGTCGCGTTCGTGCTGTGGTCGGCGATGCTGCGCTTCGAGATCGCGCTCGCGGTCACCACCGCCACCGCCGCGGTGACACTGGCCTACACCTCGGCCGAACCGTATGCCGCGGTGATCACCGTGCTGCTGCCGGCGATCTTCGTGCTGGCCTGGTCCGGGCTGAAGAGTTCGGCCGGGGGAAAGACCGGGCGGGGCTGGGGCGCGGTCGTCGGCGTCGGGTTGTTCCTGGGCGTGGCCGCCCTGTTCTACACCCTGCTGCTGGCCTACGCGGCCTTCACCGTCACCATCATGGCGCTGCTGCTGGCCGTCACCCGGCGCAGCATCGCGCCGCTGCTGCGACTGGCGGTGATGGCGGCCATCGCCGGGGTGCTGGCGCTGCTCACCTGGGCGCCCTACCTGTTGGCCGCCGCCCGCGGGGAGCGCGCCGCCAGCGGCACCGCGCAGCACTACCTGCCGATGGACGGCGCCGAGCTGACCTTCCCGATGCTGGACTTCACCCTGCTCGGCGCGCTGTGCATGCTCGGCACCATCTGGCTGGTGGTGCACGCGCGCAGCGGGACCCGCGCGGGTGCACTGGCCGTCGCCGTGCTGGCCGTCTACGCCTGGTCGCTGCTGTCGATGCTGACCACGCTGGCCGGCACCACCCTGCTGTCGTTCCGCCTGCAACCCACGCTGTCGGTGCTGCTGGCGGCGGCGGGAACGTTCGGATTCATCTGGCTGACCCAGGCCGCCGTGGCGAGCTATCAGCACCCGGGTCGGCACATCGTGGCGGTCGCCGCGACCATCGGCGCCATCGGCGCGGTGACGTTCAGTCAGGACATCCCCGATGTGCTGCGCTCCGACATCACCGTGGCCTACACCGATACCGACGGCTACGGCGAGCGTGCCGACCGTCGCCCGCCCGGCGCCGAGCAGTACTACCGGGCGCTGGACGAACGCATCCTCGAGGTGACCGGCCGGCCACGCACCGAGACCGTGGTGATGACCGCGGATTACAGCTTCCTGTCCTTCTACCCGTACTACGGCTTCCAGGGCCTCACCTCGCACTACGCAAATCCATTGGCGCAGTTCGAGGCCCGGTCGGCGGCCATCGAGAGCTGGGCGCTGCTGCGCACCCCGGACCAGTTCATCTCCGCGCTCGACGAGCTGCCCTGGGAGCCGCCGACGGTGTTCCTGATGCGCCGCGGCGGGCCGGACACCTACACCCTGCGACTGGCCGCCGACGTCTACCCGAACCAGCCCAACGTCAAGCGCTACCAGGTGGAGCTCGACGCCGGGTTGTTCGAGGATCCGCGCTGGGATGTCTCCACCGACGGGCCGTTCGTGCTGGCCATCCGCAAACCGCACGCGGGCCACTGATGCCCGGACAACTAGCATCTACCTCCGTGAACGACACGCAGGCCAATCACCGCACCACCCGACTGGTCGCCGTCGTCGCCGGATTGCTCGGCACCATCCTGGCGCTGGCCACCCCGTTCCTGCCGGTCACCCAGACCACCGCGACGCTGAATTGGCCGCAGGACGGAACCCTGGACAGCGTCGACGCACCGCTGATCGGGTATGTCGCGACCGACCTGAACATCACCATCCCGTGCAGCACCGCGGCCGGACTGACCGGCGCGCGCAGTGTGCTGCTGTCCACGGTGCCCAAGCAGGCCCCCAAGGCGGTCGATCGTGGACTGCTCATCGAACGGGTCAACAACGAACTACTGGTCATCGTGCGCAACACCCCGGTGGTCAGCGCGCCCCTGAACGAGGTGCTCAGCCCGGCCTGCCAGGAGCTGGTGTTCACCGCGCACGCCGACAAGGTGACCGCTGAATTCGTCGGTCTGACCCAGGGTCCCGACGATCAGGACCCCGGTGAGCCGCTGCGCGGCGAGCGCGGGGGCTATGACTTCCGCCCGCAGATCGTGGGAGTGTTCACCGATCTGGCCGGGCCCGCCCCGCCGGGCCTGCAGTTCTCCGCCACCATCGACACCCGCTACAGCAGCTCGCCCACGTGGGTCAAGACCGTGGTGATGGTGCTGGGCCTGCTGATGACGATCGCGTCGCTGATCGCGCTGCACCGCCTCGACATCGCCGACGGCATGCGGCACCGGCGCTTCCTGCCGCAGCGCTGGTGGTCGATCACCAAACTCGACGCGCTGGTCGCCACGCTGTTGGTGTGGTGGCATTTCGTCGGCGCCAACACCGCCGACGACGGCTACATCCTGACCATGGCCCGGGTATCCGATCACGCCGGTTACATGGCCAACTACTACCGCTGGTTCGGCACGCCGGAGGCCCCGTTCGGCTGGTACTACGACCTGCTCGGGCTGTGGGCCCAGGTGTCCACCGCGAGCATCTGGGTGCGGCTGCCCACTCTGCTGATGGGTCTGGCCTGCTGGTGGATCATCAGCCGCGAGGTCATCCCCCGCCTCGGCGCCGCAGTCAAGAAGAGCCGCCCGGCGGCGTGGACCGCGGCCGCGATGTTCCTGGCGTTCTGGCTGCCGCTGAACAACGGACTGCGCCCCGAACCGATCATCGCCGTCGGCATCCTGCTGACCTGGTGCTCGGTCGAGCGCGGCGTGGCGACCAGCCGGCTGCTGCCGGTGGCGGTGGCCATCATCATCGGTGCGCTGACCCTGTTCTCCGGGCCCACCGGTATCGCCGCCGTGGGCGCACTGCTGGTGGCGATCGGACCGCTGAGAACGATTGTGGCCGCACATGTCTCGCGGTTCGGCTATATGGCCCTACTGGCGCCGATCGCGGCGGCCGGCACGGTCACCATCTTCCTGATCTTCCGGGACCAGACCCTGGTCAGCGAACTGCAGGCCAGCTCGTTCAAGTCCACCATCGGCCCCAGCCTGGCCTGGTTCGACGAACACATCCGCTACTCCCGGCTGTTCACCACCAGCCCGGACGGTTCGGTGGCCCGGCGCTTCGCGGTGTTGACCCTGCTGTTGGCACTGGCCATCTCGATCGCGATGACGTTGCGCAAGGGACGCATTCCCGGCACCGCCATCGGGCCCACCCAGCGGATGATCGGGATCACCGTCATCTCCTTCCTGTCGCTGATGTTCACCCCCACCAAGTGGACCCACCACTTCGGGGTGTTCGCCGGCCTGGCCGGCTCCATCGGCGCGCTGGCCGCCGTGGCGATCACCGCGGCGGCAATGAGTTCCAAGCGCAACCGCACGATCGTGACCGGTGCCATCCTGTTCATGACGGCGCTGTCCTTCGCAACCGTGAACGGCTGGTGGTACGTCTCGAACTTCGGCGTCCCGTGGTCGAACGACTTCCCGCGCCTGTCCATCGGTTTCACCACCATCCTGCTCGGGCTGGCGGCGCTGGCGCTGCTGGTCGCGACCTGGCTGCACTTCTCCGGTCGTGCATCCGGGAACCGGCCGTGGACGCGGTTCACCTCTGCCCCGCTGGCCGTCGTCACGTGGGCGGTGGTGCTGTTCCAGGTGATCTCGCTGACGATGGCGGTCGTGGGGCAGCACCCGGCGTGGACCGTGGGCCGATCCAATCTGGATGCGTTGCGCGGCAAGACCTGTGGTCTGGCCACCGATGTGATGGTCGAACAGGACCCCAACGTCGGCATGCTCACCCCGATCGATGCACCGGTGTCCGAGGCGCTGGGCGCGGTCACCGCGGACAACTTCACGCCCAACGGCATTCCCGACGACATCGAGGCCGACCCGGTGATGGAACAGCCCGGGGACAGCAACTTCGCCGATTCCGCGAACAGCGATGAGACGGGCAGCGAACCGGGCACCGAAGGCGGCGTCACCGCGGCGGCCGGGGTGAACGGTTCGGTGGCCCGACTGCCCTACAACCTGGACCCCACCCGTACCCCGGTACTCGGCAGCTGGCGGTCCGGCCCGCAGGCGCCCGCCAACCTGCGTTCGGCCTGGTACCGGCTGCCTCCGAGCGACGAACGCGGTCCGCTGCTGGTGGTCGCCGCGGCCGGTCGCTTCGACCCGGGCGAGGTCGTGGTGCAGTGGGCCACCGAGGAGCAGGCCGAGAGCGGAAAGCCCGGCGGCACCATCGGTTTCGCGGACGTCGGCGCCGTACCCGCATGGCGCAACCTGCGCGCCCCGATGGCCGCCATCCCCGCCGAGGCCACCCGGGTACGCCTGGTCGCCTCCGACGACGACCTCGCACCACAGCACTGGATCGCGGTCACCCCGCCGCGCATCCCGGAGCTGCGCACCCTGCAGGAGGTCGTCGGGTCCACCGATCCGGTGATGCTGGACTGGCTGGTCGGCCTGGCGTTCCCGTGCCAGCGGCCGTTCTTCCACAACAACGGCGTGACCGAGGTGCCCAAGTGGCGCATCCTGCCGGATCGCTTCGGCGCCGAGGCCAACTCGCCGGTGATGGACTACCTGGGCGGCGGGCCGCTCGGCATCACCGAGCTGCTGTTGCGCGCCGTCCCGGTGCCCACCTACCTGAAGGACGACTGGTTCCGCGACTGGGGGTCGCTGCAGCAGCTGCGGCAGTTCTACCCCAACGCGAAGACCGCCGAACTCGAGCTCGGCACCGCCACCCGCAGCGGGCTGTGGAGCCCGGCACCACTACGTCCGAGCTAGCGGAGCCGGTCTCAGCGCCGGCCCGCCAGGATCGCTTCGATATTGCGTTCCGCCAGCGCGGTGATCGTCATGAACGGGTTACAGCCGATGTAACCGGGAATGAGCGAGGCGTCGTTGACGTACAGGTTCTGGTGGCCGTGCACGCGCCCGAACAGGTCGGTGGCCTGCCCCCGGACACACCCGCCGAGTGGGTGAACGGTGTTGGGCGCGAACGCCTTTCCCTCGAACAGGTCGTCGCGGTAGTCCACTCCGTTGGCCTGGGTCACCCGGTCGAAC
Organism: Mycolicibacterium diernhoferi; assembly: GCF_019456655.1. NCBI lineage: Bacteria > Bacillati > Actinomycetota > Actinomycetes > Mycobacteriales > Mycobacteriaceae > Mycobacterium > Mycolicibacterium diernhoferi. Next base: position 5,784,116 of record NZ_CP080332.1, read on the forward strand.
ACCAGCTTCGCCCGTTCCACGAGGTGATCGGTGTGACTCTGCGGCCAGTCGATACTGATCGAGTCGGACTGCCGGTCATAGCCGATCACCGCCCGGTCACCGGTGCGCACCATGGCGTAGTAGCCCAGCGCGTGCGTCTCGACCGGCAGCGGCATGGAGAACATGCTGGCGTACACCGGGTTGTCCGGGTCGGCCCGGCCGTCCAGGTTGATCATGCCCAGCAGTGACTGCTGGGTGCCCGCCGGATCCTGCGCGGACAGCATGTGCGACACCATGATGTCGCCGTTGTTGCCGTACCCGTTGCCGAGTTCGTCGTGCAGGTTGGGCAGGTCGCCGGTCTCCCGGGCACGCAGCAGAAGCTGGGCGGTGCCCAATACGCCGGCGGCCAGATACAGTTGCTCACAACCGATTTCGTCGCGCGCGACCTCGGTCCCCCACCGGTCGATCTCCCGGGTGGACACCACGTACTCACCGGAGGGTTCCTGACGGATACCGGTCACCTCGGTGAGCGGCCGCAGGGTTACGTGCCCGGTCTGCAGCGCCTCGGCGACGTAGGTCTGGTCCACGCTGCCGAACCGGCCGTGGTTGTTGCCGTACTGCTGTTCCCAGTCCAGCGCCGAGAGCGGCACCTCACCTGCCGCCTCGCGCATCATGTAGTCGAACGAGTAGGCGCTGCCGTTGTAGTCCACCCCGTAGCCGGCCGCGGCGGCGTACTTGCGCCCCACCCGCGCGTACTGGAAATACGGGGTCTGCTCGAACCAGTTCATATCGCGGTAGCTGATCCGCAGCGCGGTCTTGGCCCGCTCGACGTAGGTGCCCAGGAATTCCGCCGGGTCGATGTCGGGGAACGCCGCGTGCACCTGTTCGGGGGTGGGCACCGCCGCGATGGCGGCATTGACCATCGAGCCTCCGCCGACGGCGATCCCGCGGAACACGTCGTGGGCGCCGTAGGTGACCTTGTCGCAGATCCCGGCCTGCACCGGCTGGGGCGACGGATTCTGCTCGGCCACCGCGTTCACCGATATACCCATGAAGGAGGGCACCAGGCTCGGTGGCACCTCCTTGAACCAGCCCGCCCGGGTATCGGCCGGCAACATCTTCGAGAACCGCTTGCCGTCCTCGTCCGGGGTGTCCCACAGCCGGCCGCGCTCCAGGATCAGCGTGTCCACCCCGGCCTGGCCCAGGCGCAACGCGCTTACTCCCCCGCCGTACCCGCTGCCCACCACGATGGCCCGGTGGAACGGGCGTGATGGGGGCCGGTCGGAGGGTGCGGACTGGCATGCCGCGGTCACCCCGGCGGTGCCTGTGACGAGGCCGGTCGCAGCAACCAGGAACCGCCGTCTCGTCAGCATGACCTGCAACTACACTCCACATATTTCGTAGCAAACGTCAATTTGACACGCTTCCATGTTTGCACGACAGCAATAACACGGTTAAATAGGCGTCCGTACCCAATACGACTATTAGACCGGCAAGGATACGAAGTGGCAGACCCCCAGTCCGGCAGATCGCCCAGAAAGCTGGGTGCGAAGCGGTATCTGTGGTTGCTCAGCGCGGTTGTGCCCGGTTTGATCGTATTGGCATGGATCTTGGTCCAATTGACCGGACTGTCGGTGTTCTGGTGGACCGGCCCGATCATGGCGTTCATCCTAGTTCCCCTCGTGGACCAGATTGTCGATCTGCGAGCGGATATGTCCGGATTCGATTCGCCACATCCGCTCGAGGACGACAAGTTTTACCGCTGTGTCACCTACCTATATCTGCCGGGCCAGTATCTTTCATTGATCTTTGTTTGCTGGTTGTGGAGCGGCGGCGGTTGGCTGACGATGAGCACCGTCGACAAAGTCGGGTTGATGGCCACCACCGGCATCGTCGGCGGCATCGCCATCAACGCCGCGCACGAATTGGGCCACCGGCGCGCAAGGGCTGAGAAACGTCTCAGCAAGATTGCGCTTGCGCAAACTGGATATGGACATTTTTTCGTCGAGCACAACCAGGGCCACCACCTGCGGGTGGCAACGGCCGAGGATCCAGCCAGCGCACGCCTCGGCGAGAGCGTCTACCGATTCATCCCGCGGTCGGTGCTCGGCGGGCTGCGTTCGGCCTGGCAACTGGAGACCGCGCGGCTGGCCCGGGCCGGCAAGCCGTGGTGGTCGCCGGCCAACGACATCCTCAACGCCTGGCTGCTGACCGCAACCCTGTTCGCGGGACTGGTCGCCTGGTTCGGCCCCGTCGTCATCCCGTGGCTGCTCGGGCAGGCCGTCATCGGCGTCTGCCTGCTGGAGACGGTGAACTACCTGGAGCATTACGGTCTGCGCCGCCAGCGCCTCGACGACGGGGTCTACGAGCCCGTCGGGCAGCGGCACAGCTGGAACAGCGACACCCTGATCGCCAATGTGTTCCTCTACCACCTGCAGCGACACTCCGACCACCATGCGAACCCGCACAAGCCGTACCAGACCCTGCAGCACTGCGACCAGGCCCCACAGCTGCCCGCCGGCTACGGCAACATGCTGGTGCTGGCGTGGTGCCCGCCGTTGTGGCGCCGGGTGATGGATCCCCGGGTGTTGGCCCATTACGGCGGCGACATCCGGCTGGCCGCGCTCAAACCGACCGACGTGCCACGCGGGTCGTCCGATGATGCCGGGGGTCGCGTCGCTTACCCTTGAGCCTCGTGCCCGATAGGACAGTCCGCCTCGTCGCCATCATCACTGGTCTTGTCGGCTTCCTGCTCTGCGTGCTCGTCCCGCTGTTGCCGGTCAAGCAGTCGACCGCCGCGATCCAATGGCCGCAATCCGCCGACGCCGACGGCTTCGCCGAGGATGTCACCGCTCCGCTGGTCTCCGGGGCGCCCAAGTCGCTGAATGTGACCATCCCGTGCCAGGCCGTCGCCAGCCTGCCCGCCGAGGGCGGGCTGGTGTTCTCCACGATCCCGCCGGGCGGCATCGACGCCGGCCGCAACGGTCTGTTCGTCAACGCCAACGCCGATGTCGTGTACGTCGCGTTCCGGGACACCGTGGCGACGGTCGCGCCGCGCGAGGCGGTGGACCGCGGTGACTGCGGTGAGCTGCGGATCTGGGCGGATGTGCGCACGGTCGGCGCCGAGTTCGTCGGCATCTCCGAGGCGCCCGGCACGCTGAGCGTGGACAAGCGTCCCCAGGTGGCCGGTCTGTTCACCGAGCTGCGGGTGGCCCCCGATGCCGGGCTGTCCGCGCACATCGACATCGACACCCGGTTCATCACCACCCCGACCACGCTGAAGACGGCCGTCATGGTGCTCGGGGTCGCCGCGGTGCTGGCATCCATCGTGGCGCTGGCGGTGCTGGACCGAAGCGCCGGGCGCCGCGCGCCCCCGGCGCCGCGCCGCCGCAGCCTGACGGTGTGGCTGGCCGACGCCGGTGTCATCGGTGCCCTGCTGATCTGGCACATCGTCGGGCCGCCGACGTCGGACGACGGCTACAACCTGACGATGGCGCGCGTCTCGGGCGAGGCCGGCTACATCACCAACTACTTCCGGTACTTCGGCGCCTCGGAGGCCCCGTTCGACTGGTATCAGAGCGTGCTCGCCCAGCTGGCCTCGATCAGCACCGCCGGGGTCTGGATGCGGCTGCCCGCCACCGCGGCCGCGATCGGTACCTGGCTGCTGATCAGCCGCTTCGTACTGCCGCGACTGGGCCGCAGACTGGTCCGCAACCGGGCCGCGGTGTGGACCGCCGGGGCCGTGTTCCTGGCCGCCTGGCTGCCCTTCAACACCGGCCTGCGACCGGAGCCGCTGATCGCCTTCGGCGTGGTGCTGATCTGGGTGCTGGTGGAGATCACGGTGGGTACCCGCCGGCTGTGGCCGACCGCGGCCGCCGTCGTCGTCGCCGCCTTCTCCGTGACCCTGGCCCCGCAGGGTCTGATCGCGCTGGCGCCACTGCTGGTCGGCGCCCGGGCCATCACCCGGCTGATCGCCGAACGCCGCGCCGTCCAGGGCGTGCTGGCGCCGCTGGCCGCGCTGCTGGCCGCCGCCTCGCTGATCTTCGTGATCGTGTTCCGGGACCAGACCCTGGCCACCGTCGCCGAGTCGGCCCGGATCAAGTACGTGGTGGGCCCGACCATCCCCTGGTACCAGGAGTTCCTGCGGTACTACTTCCTGACCGTCGAGGACAGCGTGGACGGATCGCTGACCCGCCGGTTCGCGGTCCTGATCCTGCTGCTGTGTCTGTTCGGGCTGCTGATGGTGCTGTTGCGCCGCGGCACCGTGCCGGGGGCGATGAACGGACCGGTGTGGCGGCTGATCGGCAGCACCGGGATCGGGCTGCTGCTGCTGACCCTGACCCCGACCAAGTGGGCGATCCAGTTCGGCGCGTTCGCCGGTCTGGCCGGCGCGCTGGGCGGGGTGACCGCGTTCGCCCTGGCCCGGGTCGGCCTGCACAGCCGACGCAACCTCGCCCTCTACGTGACGGCCCTGCTGTTCGTGCTGGCCTGGGCGACCTCGGGCATCAACGGCTGGTTCTACACCGGCAACTACGGGGTGCCGTGGTTCGACAAGCAACCCGTCATCGTCGGCTACCCGGTGACCACCATCTTCCTGGTGCTGGCCATCGCCGGTGGCCTGCTGACCGCGTGGCTGCACTTCCGCATCGACTACGCCGGGCACACCCAGGTCGCCGACACCGGTCGCAACCGGGCACTGGCATCCACGCCGCTGCTGGTGGTCGCCGTGATCATGGTGGTGCTCGAACTCGGCTCGATGGTCAAGGCCACCGTGGGCCGCTACCCGGTCTACACCACCGGCTCGGCCAGCCTGTCGGCGTTACGGTCGGGTCTGTCCGGAGACAGTTGCGCGATGGCCGACGCCGTTCTGGTCGAGGCCGACACCAATGCCGGCCTGCTGCAACCCGTTCCGGGGCAGCGATTCGGCCCGTACGGTCCGCTGGGCGGCGAGAAGCCGATCGGCTTCACCCCCAACGGTGTCAGTGACACCCTCGAACCCCCCGAGCCCGTGGCCGGCAATCCGGGCACGCCGAACTCCGACGGGCCGGTCGACAAGCCCAACGTCGGTGTCGGCTATGCGGCCGGTACCGGCGGTGGCTACGGCCCCGAAGGCGTGAACGGATCCCGGGTGTTCCTGCCGTTCGGACTGGATCCGGAGCGCACCCCGGTGATGGGCAGCTTCGACGAGAACACCCTCGCCGCCAAGGCCACCTCGGCCTGGTACCAACTGCCGCCCCGCACCCCGGACCGGCCGCTGGTGACCGTCGCCGCGGCGGGCGCCATCTGGTTCTACGAGGAGGACGGGTCGTTCAACTACGGCCAGTCGCTGAAACTTCAGTGGGGTGTGCACCGCCCCGACGGCAGCTACCAGGCACTGTCGGAGGTCCAGCCGATCGACACGTTCTATCAGAAGGCGTGGCGCAACCTGCGGTTCCCGCTGACCTCGGCCCCGCCGGAGGCCAATGTGGCCCGCATCGTCGCTGATGACCCGAACCTGTCCGAGGACCAGTGGTTCGCGTTCACCCCGCCGCGGGTGCCGGTGCTGCAGACCGCACAGGAATTTCTCGGCACCCAGACCCCGGTGCTGATGGACATCGCGACGGCGGCGAACTTCCCGTGCCAGCGGCCGTTCGCCGAGCGGCTCGGGGTGGCCGAGCTGCCCGAGTACCGGATCCTGCCGAACTTCAAACAGATGGTGGCCTCGTCGAACCAGTGGCAGTCCGCCGACGACGGCGGACCGTTCCTGTTCATCCAGGCGCTGTTGCGCACCGCCACGATCCCCACCTACCTGCGGGATGACTGGTACCGCGACTGGGGTTCCATCGAGCGCTACATCCGGGTGGTGCCGAGCGACGAGGCGCCCGACGCCGTCATCGAGGAAGGGACGACCAACGTGTTCGGCTGGAGTCGCGGCGGACCGATCAGGGCCCTGCCGTGAACGACGTGAAGATCGCCCGCTGGGTCGCCACCATCGCCGGCCTCCTGGGCTTCCTGATGGCGGTGGCTGTGCCGTTGCTGCCGGTCACCCAGACCACCGCCACGTTGAATTGGCCTCAGGGCGGCCAGCTCTCGAACGTGACCGCGCCGCTGATCTCGCAGGCGCCGGTGAGCCTGACCGCCACCGTGCCGTGCTCGGTGATCCGCGATATGCCCGCCGACGGCGGGCTGGTGATGGGCACCGCGCCGGCACAGGGCCGCGACGCCGCGCTGAACGCGATGCTGGTGACGGTCAGCCCGGAGGCGGCGGATGAGCCGGCTCGGGTCGATGTCATCGTCCGAAATGTGGTGGTGGCCAGCGTCGAACGTGACAAGGTCACCGGTACGGCGGCGGCCCCCGGGTGTTCGGAGATCCGGATCACCTCCGACCATGACGGCACCTACGCCGACTTCGTCGGGTTGACCAAGGACGACGGCTCCGCCCAGCGGACCGGCTACCCGGACCCGAACCTGCGCCCGGCGATCGTGGGCGTGTTCACCGACCTGACCGGTGCTGCACCGCAAGGGTTGTCACTGTCGGCCGATATCGACACCCGGTTCACCACGCACCCGACCGTACTGAAGCTCATCGCGATCGTGCTGGCCATCATCTCGACCGTCATCGCGGTGCTGGCGCTGTGGCGCCTCGACCGTCTGGACGGCCGTCGGATGCGCCGCCTGATCCCCACCCGGTGGCGGACCCTGACCGCCGTCGACGGTGTCGTGGTGGGCGGCTTCGCGATCTGGTACGTCATCGGCACCAACTCGTCTGACGACGGCTATATCCTGCAGATGGCCCGCGTCGCCGAGCACGCCGGCTACATGTCGAACTACTTCCGCTGGTTCGGCAGCCCGGAGGATCCGTTCGGCTGGTACTACAACGTGCTCGCGCTGATGTCCCAGGTGAGCACCGCGAGCATCTGGATGCGGTTGCCCGACCTGATCTGCGCGGTGATCTGCTGGCTGCTGCTGTCCCGCGAGGTGCTGCCCCGACTGGGGCCCGCGGTGGTCGCCAGCCGTCCGGCGCTGTGGGCGGCCGGTCTGGTGCTGCTGGGCGCCTGGATGCCGTTCAACAACGGCCTGCGCCCCGAGGGCCAGATCGCCACCGGCGCACTGATCACCTACGTGCTCATCGAGCGGGCCATCAGCTCGGGCCGGCTGACACCCGCTGCGCTGGCGATCATCTCGGCGGCCTTCACCCTCGGGATCCAGCCCACCGGCCTGATCGCGGTGGCCGCCCTGGTGGCCGGCGGCCGGCCCATCCTGCGCATCCTGATGCGCAGGCGCGCGCTGGTCGGCACGCTGCCACTGCTGGCTCCGCTGCTCGCGGCGGGCACCGTGATCCTGGCGGTGGTGTTCGCGGATCAGACGCTGGCGACGGTGCTGGAGGCCACCCGGGTGCGCACCGCGATCGGGCCCAGCCAGGAGTGGTACACCGAGAACCTGCGCTACTACTACCTGATCCTGCCCACCGTGGACGGTGCGATCTCGCGTCGCTTCGCCTTCCTGTTCACCGCGATGTGCATGTTCCCGGCGCTGTTCATGATGTTGCGCCGCAAGCGGATCGCCGGGATCGCCCGCGGACCGGCCTGGCGGCTGATGGGCATCATCTTCGCCACCATCTTCTTCCTGATGTTCACCCCCACCAAGTGGATCCACCACTTCGGCCTGTTCGCCGCGGTGGCGGGCGCGATGGCCGCACTGACCACGGTGATGGTGTCCCGGACGGTGCTGCGTTCGGCACGCAACCGGGTGGCCTTCCTGGCGCTGGTGTTCTTCGTGCTGGCGCTGTGCTTCGCCTCGGTCAACGGGTGGTGGTACGTCTCCAACTTCGGTGCCCCGTTCAATACCGCGGTGCCCGCCATCGGTGGGGTGTCCGTCAGCTCGATGTTCTTCGCGCTGTTCGCGATCACCGCACTGTGGGCGTTCTGGCTACACGTGTCCGGCAAGACCGAATCGCGGCTGGCCGACCGGCTCACCGCCGCGCCGATCCCGATCGCCGCCGGGTTCATGGTGGTGGTGTTCGTGGCGTCGATGGCCATCGGCGTGGTGCGCCAGTACCCGACGTACTCCAACGGCTGGGCCAATATCCGGGCCTTCGCCGGCGGCTGCGGGATGGCCGACGACGTGCTCGTCGAACCCGACTCCAATGACGGCTTCCTGCAGGCGCTGCCGGGCGACTACGGCCCGTTGGGCCCGCTGGGCGGGGCCGGCGCACCCGGCTTCAGCCCGAACGGTGTCCCGGACCGGATCATCGCCGAGGCGATCCGGCTGAACAACCCGCAACCCGGTACCGACTACGACTGGAACCGCCCGATCCGGCTGCCCCGGCCCGGGATCAACGGATCCCGGGTACCGCTGCCCTACGGGCTGGACCCCGCGCGGGTTCCGGTCGCGGGCACGTATTCCACCGAGGCACAACAGGAGAGCCGACTCACCTCGGCCTGGTACGAGCTGCCCCCGGCCGATGACGCGCATCCGCTGGTCACCATCACCGCGGCCGGCACGATCGCCGGTTCCAGTGTCGCCAAGGGCGAGACCTCCGGCCAGACAGTGGAACTGGAGTACGCGGTGGCCGGTCCGGACGGCGCCCCGGTGCCGGCGGGCCGGGTCAGTCCGTACGACGTCGGCCCGACGCCGTCCTGGCGTAACCTGCGCTACCCGCGCGAGCAGATCCCGGCCGACGCGGTCGCGGTCCGGGTGGTCGCCGAGGATCTGTCACTGGGCCAAGGCGATTGGGTCGCGGTGACACCGCCCCGGGTCCCCGAGGTCCGCTCGGTGCAGGAGTACATCGGTTCCGATCAGCCCGTGCTGCTGGACTGGGCGGTGGGCCTGGCCTTCCCCTGCCAGCAGCCGATGCTGCACGCCAACGGCGTCACCGAGATTCCGAAGTTCCGCATCTCCCCGGACTACTTCGCCAAGCTGCAGAGCACCGACACCTGGCAGAACGGCCTGGAGGGCGGCCTGCTCGGGATCACCGATCTGTTGCTGCGCGCCTCGGTGATGTCGACCTACCTGTCGCACGACTGGGGCCAGGACTGGGGTTCGCTGCGGCGCTTCGACACCATCGTCGACGCGCAACCGGCGGAGCTCGACCTGGGTCACACCACCCATTCCGGGCTGTACTCGCCCGGTGAGATCCGCATCGGCCCCTAGCCGTTCGGTTACCGTGCACACATGTCCGACCGTGTGCGCCTCGGGAAGTCGGTCCTCACCCGCGTGGCGGAGACCTCCTTCGAGCCGAGCATCGACATGTTCGGCTCGACCCCGGAGGAGGCCTGGGCCGGTAACGCGGACCTGCTGGTACCCGATTTCGTGAACCTCGCGGCCCGCGGCGACGCGTTCATGGTGGACGACTGGCTGGAACTGGACGCGATCTAGGGCTTCACGTAGACGACACGACTACCGAACACGATGTCCTGCAATGACCTTCGCCGGACATCCACCGCCGCCCAGAGCAGGCCGACGGGGAACAGCACGCATGCGGCGGCACGGAGCACCGCGATCACCGGGGCAACCCGCCCGCCGCGGCGACCGGTCACCCGCAAACCCATCACCGCCGCACCCGCGGTGCACCCCGACACCGCCCAGCAGCCCGTCAGATAGAACACCGCGACGGCGAACATCGCCGCGGTGGAGAACACCGCGTTCAGCGTCGGGAAGCTGAACGTCGAAGGATTGAACATCAGCCGGAGCAGGATGAGGCCGACGTAGAGGGCGCCCAGCGCGAAACCCACGACGGTGAGGTCGATGACGGCGGCGACACCGCGGCTGACGATGCCGGCCTGCCGGAGCCGTGTGGGCACGCCGCTCACAGCTGCTCCCGTTCCCGGCGTAACAGCCGGTCGACCAACCCGGCCACCAGATCGTCGGCACGCTCGCCCTGGCTGCGCACATCGGTCATCACCTCGGCGGTGACCGAATCGGTGGACTGCTTGATGATGGCCGGCAGATCGATCCCGTCGACCACCTCGTCGGCCAGCCCGATCAGGTCGATCCGTTGGCGCGCCAACGCGTTCAGGTCGAGCTGGTCGAGAACCATCTCGATGCCGGAGCCCAGCACCTGTTCACCGCGGGCCTGCAGGGCACGGCGACTGCGGTGCAGCCAGCCGCCGACCACCGGCAGTTGCTCGGCACCGCGACAGACCAGCGCGACGCCGTCACCGGCGGCCGCGACCAGTCCCAGGGCGACGGCCACCGCCGGCGGCACGGGTTCGGTCACCGTTGCATCGTAGAGTGCCGACTAGATCGGCGTCAGGCCATGCTTGCGCTGCACCCGCTGAATCTGCTTGTCGCGCAGCAGCCGCATCGACTTGCGCAGCAACAGACGGGTCTCGTGCGGCTCGATCACCCCGTCGATGTAGCCGCGCTCGGCGGCGATCCAGGGCACGGCCATACCGGCGTTGTAACCCTCGATGAACTCCTTGCGGATCTTCTGTACCTCGGGCGCGGTGGGATCCGGGAAGCGCTTCACCAGCAGCTGGGCCGCACCTTCGGCGCCGATCACCGCGATACGCGCGGTCGGCCAGGCGAAGTTGAGGTCCGCGGTGAGCTGCTTGGAACCCATCACCGCGTAGGCGCCACCGTAGGACTTGCGCACCGTGATGGTGACCTTCGGGATGGTGGCCTCCACGACGGCGTTGAGGAACCGGCCGCCGCGCTTGATGATTCCGCCCTTCTCCTGCTCGACACCGGGCATGAAGCCGGGGGTGTCCACCACGAAGACCAGCGGGGTGTTGAACGAATCGCAGAACCGCACGAAACGGGCGGCCTTGTCGGAGGCCTCGTTGTCGATCGCGCCGGACATGTAGGACGGCTGGTTGGCGATGACACCGACCGGCCGGCCGTCGACCCGGGCGAAGGCGGTGATGATGGACGGGCCTGCCTGCTCGGCGACCTGGAACACGTCGCCGTCGTCGAAGATCCGCAGCAGGATCTCCATCATGTCGTAGGCCTGGTTGTCCGAGTCCGGCACGATCGCGTCGAGTTCCAGGTCGTGCGGGGTGATCTCGGGCTCCAGGCCCGGGTTGATGATCGGCGGATCGTCGAAGGTGTTGCTGGGCAGGAAGCTCAGATAATCCCGGACGTACTGGAACGCCGCGGCCTCGGACTCCACCACCTGGTGGATGTTGCCGTAGCGGGCCTGCGCGTCCGCGCCGCCGAGCTCGTCGAGGGTGACCTCTTCACCGGTGACGTCCTTGATGACGTCCGGGCCGGTGACGAACATGTAGCCCTGGTCGCGGACCGCGACGATGAGGTCGGTCTGGATCGGCGAGTACACCGCGCCACCCGCACACTTGCCGAAGATCAGCGAGATCTCCGGGACCTGCCCGCGCAGCAGTTCGTGCCGGCGGCCGAGTTCGGCGTACCAGGCCAGCGAGGTCGCGGTGTCCTGGATACGGGCGCCCGCGGAGTCGTTGATGCCGATGATCGGGCAGCCGACCATGGCCACCCATTCCATCAGCTTGGCGACCTTGCGGCCGAACATCTCACCGACCGAACCCTGGAACACCGTCTGGTCGTGGCTGAACACGCCGACCGGACGGCCGTCGATGGTGCCGTGACCGGTGACCACACCGTCGCCGTAGAAGGCGTTCGGGTCGCCGGGGGTGCGGGCCAGGGCACCGATCTCCAGGAAGCTACCCGGGTCGAGCAGCGAGTGGATGCGGGCGCGCGCACTCGGGATACCGCGCTTGTCCCGCTTGGCCCTGGCCTTCTCGTCGCCGGGATCCTTTGCCAGTTCCAGCTTCTCCCGAAGCTCGGCCAGTTTTTCCGCGGTGGTCGCCAGCTTCGGCTGGGCGGCAGGGTTTTCCGTCACTGTGCTTCCTTTTTCGGCAGGTCCTGCTGCCGCGATTCGATGCGGTTGATGGCCTCGCTCATGTGAGCGCCGACCTTGGCGATGATCGGCTCGTCGATGGCCTGGATGTGCTCGCCGCCGATGTGCACGACCTCCAGGTCGGCGACGGCCTCGCCCCAGCCGCCGTCGGGCTGGCGGGTGGCGTACGCCGGTTCGAAGACGATGGCGTCATCGTGGTAGCGGTCGGCCATGTAGAGCGTGACATGTCCGTCGTAGGGCTGGATGTCGATGGTGTCCAGGGCCCGGTTGTCCAGGTACGAGGTGCGCTGGTGCTCGATGATCCCGCCCGGGATCTGCACGCCGCTCTGTGCGACGAGGTCGAGCACGTAGCGCACCTGGCCCTCGTCGTCGAGCTTCTCCAGCTCCTCGTACGGGATCTCGGGGATCTCGACGTTGAAGGTGCGCTCGGCGAACCGCGCGTAGCGATCCCACCTTGCCCGCATGCCGGCCTGGGTCTTGTCGATCGGCACGCCGGGGCGCACGCAGTCGATGAGCCCGACGAACTGCACGTCGGCGCCGGACTGCTTGAGCCCGATGGCGCAGGCATACGCCAGTGCGCCCCCCAGGGACCATCCCGCCAGCACGAACGGGCCCTTGTGCAGTTCGAGCAGTTTGGGCACGTACTCGGCGGCACGTTCCTCGATGGACCCCTCGACCCGTTCGATGCCGTACACCGGGATATCGGCCGGCAGTCGCTTGAGCAGCGGCTCGTACACCACGGTGGAGCCACCGGCGGGGTGGAAGACGAACAGCGGCACCGCGTTCGAACCCTCGACCGGCGGGCGCAGGGTGCGCACGAACCCGTCGACCACACCGTCCTCCAGCTGGTTGCGGACGTGGGTGGCCAACTCCTCGATGGTCTTGGCCGTGCTGACCTGCTCGACGGTGATGATGCCTTCGGCGCGCTCGGACAGCCGCTCGGCCATCTTCGTCGCGGCCGCCTCATCCAGGGCCGGCAGCTCGTTGAAGATGCCGCCGGGCGACTTTCCGGTGACGATCGCCCAGGTGGCGAAGGTGACCCGTTCGGCTGCGTCACGCGGGGGCACATCGGCGCCGAGCGCCTCGGTGACCGCCTCCTGGGTGAGCACCTTGGCCGCGGCGGCGGCAGCCGTCGCATTCGAGGGGCCCTGGGCCGGCCCGCTCGGGTCGGTGGGCGGAGCGGGGATGCCGGCGACATCGGTAGGCGGCGGCGGGATCTCGATGCCCACCTCGGCCAGCGACTCGGCGGTGCTGTCGGTGTTGCCGGCGACCGTCGCCGTGTTCGCCGCTTCGGCCAGCTTGGCTTCCAGCTCGGCGACGGTGGTCGCCCCGCCCATCAGCTCGGCCTGCGCGGCCGCGATCTCCTCGGCCGTCTGGCCCTTCTGCGCCTCGGCGAGCTCGCCGACCTCGTCGCGGTGCTCGATCGCGTACTGGATCAGCTTCTCCACCGCGTACAGGTTGGCGTCGCGCACCGCGGTCAGCTGGATGGGCGGCAGGTCGAAGTCGTATTCGACCCGGTTCTTGATCCGCACCGCCATCAGGGAATCCAGGCCCAGCTCGATCAGCGGCACCTCCCAGGGCAGATCCTCGGGTTCGTAGCCCATGGCGCTGCCGACGATGGTGCCCAGCCGATCCGCGACCGTCTCACCGGAATCCGGCGACCACTTCGCGAAGCTCGAACCGAGATTCGCACCGGCGGTCAGGTTGTCGGCCTCGAACGCCGCGACATCGGACCCCGTCTCGGGCTCCTCCGCCGCGGGTGCGGCGGCGCTCTCGGCGACCGTGCCCGCACCGACCGCAGTCGGCAGCACGGTCTGCGCGCCGCCACGGGTGACGATGGCGTCGTAGACCAGGGTGAAGGATTCGTCGATGCGCGCATGCACCTGCACCGACGCCCCGCCCGGATGGCGGGTCACCGTGGTGACCAGCCGCGAGCCCGCCGCGGGCACCGCACGCTGCTCGGACGCGGTCAGCGTCGCATCCGGAAGCACCTGCGCGGCAGCTGCTTTCACCAGTGCTGCCAGATCCGTCTCACCGTCGGGTGCGAATTCGAAGACGTGCCGGCCGTCCGGGGTGGCCACGTGGGTGCCGGGCATGAGCACCGAACTGTCCCCGGTGAACCGGGCGTCCAGCCAGTGCTGCTTGCGCTTGAACCGGGTCTGCGGGATGTCGGCGTAGTCCAGTGCGCCGGCCAGGCCGCGGGCGGTGCGCGGGAACAGCGTGCGCGGGTCCAGATCGTGGCCGTGCACGAACAGGGTGGCCATCGCCACCGTCATCGAGTCGACCTCGTCCTGCTTGCGGGCCAGCGTCCCGATCAGCTGGGCATCATGGAGGCCGGCCGCAGCGGTCGTCAGCCCGACCTGCATGAGCGCCACCGGATTCGGCGCCAGTTCCAGGAAGGTGGTGTGCCCGTTGTCGACCGCGTTGCGGATGCCGTGGGTGAAGTAGACGCTGTGCCGCAGCCCCTTCTTCCAGTAGTCCACATCGTGGATCGGGTCGGCGCCGGCACGGATGAACGTGCCCTCGTGCACCGTGGAGTAGTAGCCCGTCTTGAGCGGAAGCGCCTCGATGCCCTGCAGTTCGGCGGCCAGTTCACCGAGCAGCGGATCCATCTGCTGGGTGTGGCTGGCGCCCTTGGTCTGCAGCTTGCGGGCGAACTTGCCCTCGGCTTCCGCGCGTTCGACGATCGCGTCGATCTGTTCCGGCGGGCCACCGATGACGGTCTGGGTCGGTGCGGCGTAGACGCACACCTCCAGCCCGGGGAAATCGGAGAAGACGGTCTTGATCTCCTCGGCCGAGTACTCGACGAGCGCCATCAACCGGATGTACTCACCGAACAGCATGGCCTCGCCCTCACCCATCAGGTGGGCACGCGAGCAGATGGTCCGGGTGGCGTCGGCCAGCGACAGACCCCCGGAGAAGTAGGCCGCGGCGGCCTCGCCGAGCGACTGCCCGATCACCGCACCGGGGGTGGCGCCGTGGTGGCGCAGCAGTTCACCGAGCGCGATCTGCAGCGCGAAGATCACCGTCTGGACGACCTCGATCGGGTATTCGCAGGTCTCGTTGGTGTAGTCGATCGAGTCGTCGAGGATCAGTTCGACCACCGAGTAGCCGCGCTCGTCCTGGATCAGGGCGTCGACCTTGTTGATCCACTCGGCGAACACGTCGTTGCGCAGGTAGAGGCTCTTGCCCATCTTGCGGTGCTGGGCACCGAATCCGGCGAACACCCAGACCGGCCCGCTGGTGACCGGGCCGTCGGCGGCCAGCACCAGCGGGCTGGGCTTGCCGTCGGCGAGGGCACGCAGACCCTTGATCGCCTCGTCGTGATCGTGGGCCAGCACCACCGCGCGGGAGCGGCCGTGGTTGCGCCGCGACAGCGACCGGCCGATCGACTCCAGCGAGGAGGCCCGGCCCGCCTCGCTGTCGATCCAGTCCGCCAACTCGGCGGCCGCGGTCCGCTTACGGGAGGTCAGGAAGCCGGAGATGAACAGCGGGACAACCGGATTCGGCTGCTCGCCGCTCTCCAGTTCCTCCCGGGAGACCTCGATGAGCCGCTTGGCCTCGTCGGTCAGGCCGGGCAGCTCGTAGCTGTCCTCGCCGTAGGTCGGGACGCCGTCGCCGGCGCTGTCATCGTCGTCCTCGATGAACTCGCCGTACTCGTCCATCCGGACCCCGCCGACGTAGACCGCGTCGGCGTCGGCGGCCGGCTTGTCCTCGACCGCAGGAGTTTCGGGCTCGGGTTCGACGAGGTCGGATGCCAGCACCTCACGCAGCACCAGGTGCGCGTTGGCGCCACCGAACCCGAAGCCGGAGACACCGGCGACGGCACGACCGCTGTAGCGCGGCCAGTCGCTGACGGTGTCGTTGACCTTCAGGTGTTCCTTGTCGAAGTCGATGTACGGGTTGGGCCCGGCGTAATTGATCGACGGCGGCAGTTTGTCCCGCTGCAGCGACAGCGCCGTCTTGGCCAGGCTGGCCACACCGGCGGCCGATTCCAGGTGTCCCAGATTGGATTTCACCGCGCCCAGCAGGGCGGGCTTGTCGTCGGCACGGCCCAGCCCGACGACCCGGCCCAGCGCGTCGGCCTCGATCGGGTCGCCCAGGATGGTGCCGGTGCCGTGCGCCTCGATGTAGTCGACGTCGCGCGGGTTGATCCCGGCGTCCTTGTAGGCCTTGCGCAGCACGGCCGCCTGCGCGTCCGGGTTGGGTGCCAGCATGCCGTTGGAGCGGCCGTCGTGGTTGACCGCGCTGCCGGCGATGACGGCGATGATCTCGTCACCGTCGCGGCGCGCGTCGGAGACCCGCTTGAGGACCAGCATGCCGCCACCCTCGGAGCGGGCGTAGCCGTTGGCGTCCGAGGAGAAGGACTTGCACCGGCCGTCCGGGGCGAGCACTCCGCCGACCTCGTCGAAACCGATGGTGACGATCGGGGTCACCATGGCGTTCACCCCGCCGACGATGGCCATGTCGATCTCGCCGGAACGCAGTGCGCGCACACCCTGGTGGGCGGCGACCAGTGAGCTGGAGCAGGCGGTGTCGATGGACTCGGACGGGCCGCGGAAGTCGTAGAAGTAGGACACCCGGTTGGCGATGATGGAGCTCGCGGTGCCGGTGATGGCGTACGGGTGCGCGGTGGTCGGGTCGGCGACCGCCAGGAACATGTAGTCGTTGTTCGAGCTGCCCACGTACACACCGACATCGGTACCGCGCAGGCTGGAGGCCGGGATGCGGGCCTGCTCGAGGGCTTCCCAGGTCAGTTCCAGGGCCATCCGCTGCTGCGGGTCGATGTTATCGGCTTCCATCTTCGACAGCGCGAAGAACTCGGAGTCGAAGCCCTTGATGTCGGACAGGTAGCCACCACGGGTGTGCGCCCTGGCAACCCGCTCGGCGATGCGTGGCTCACCGAGGAATTCCGACCACCGGCCTTCGGGCAGATCCGAACTGGCGTCGCGACCCTCCATCAGGGCGGCCCACATCTCGTCGGCGCTGTTCATATCGCCGGGGAAGCGGGTCGCGATGCCGACGATGGCGATGTCCTCGACACCGGGCTCGCGGCTCCAGTCCTCGTCGGCATCGACGACCGTTTCGGGTTCACCCTCGATGATGACGGTGGCCAGTGCCTCGATGGTCGGGTTACGGAACACCACGGTGGCGGTCAGCGTGACCCCGGTCAGGTCCTCGATGTCGCTGGCCATGGCCACCGCGTCGCGCGAGGACAGGCCCAGCTCCACCACCGGAGCGGACTCGTTGATGGAGTCCGGCGACTGCCCGGTCGCGTTGGCCACCCAGTTGCGCAGCCATTCACGCATCTCGGCGACGGTCATGTCACCGCGGGCGGGGACGACGGCGTCCGAGGCGGATCCGGAAACGGCCGGAAGTCCGGCTACCTCTGGCTGGAGTGAATTATCTTGTGGTTCAGTCATTTTCACTATTCACTTTCGCCGCCGTGCGGCCTTGGTTGCGCGGCCGGAACTCAGTCGGTCTCAGTCGGTCTCATCGGGGAAGTCGTTGGCGATCTTGCCGCTGCGCAGGCTGCCGTCCAGGTAGCCGGCCCGGCAGGCGCGCCGGCCGATCTTGCCGCTGGAGGTACGCGGGATCGCACCCGCCGGTGTCAGCAGCACGTCGCGCACGGTGACACCGTGGCGCACCGCGATCGCGGCACGGATGTCGTCGATGACCGGGCCCAGCTCGAGCTTGTGCGATCCGGGCGCCCGCTCGGCGACGATCACCAGCTGCTCGGAGGTGTCCTCAGGGTCGAACTTCAACCCGGTGTGTGCGTCGTCGAACACCTCGGCGGGCAGCTGGTTGGCCGGCACCGAGAACGCCGCGGCGAACCCGGTGCGCACGGCCTTGCTGGCCTCCTGCGCCGAGTACTCCAGGTCTTGGGGGTAGTGGTTGCGGCCGTCGATGATGACGAGGTCCTTGACGCGGCCGGTGATGTAGAGGTCACCGTCGTAGAAGGCGCCGTAGTCACCGGTGCGCACCCAGGTGGCGTCGTCGGCGGCGCCCTCGGCGTGCGACGGGGTGGTGCGCGACTTGAGGATGTTCTGGAAGGTGTTGACCGTCTCGTCGGGCTTGCCCCAGTAGCCGGTGCCCATGTTGTTGCCGCTGATCCAGATCTCACCGATCTGACCGTCGGGCAGCTCGGTGGCCGACTCGGCGTCCACGATCGCGGCCCACTCCGAGATACCGACCTTGCCGGCGGAGGCCTGCGCGACGGCCGTCGGCGAATCGGCGTCCACCTCGACGATCCGGTTGTTGTTCAGCGCGTCGCGGTCGACGTAGAGAATCTTGGGCTCTTCGGACGCCGGGGTGGTCGACACGAACAGGGTGGCCTCGGCCAGCCCGTAAGAGGGCTTGATGGCCTTGGGCGAGAATCCGTACGGGCCGAAGGCCTCGTTGAACCGGCGCACGGTGGCCGCCGAGATCGGCTCGCTGCCGTTGAGGACCGCCTTGACGTTGGAGAGGTCCAGCGGCGGCTCGCCCTCCTTGGGCAGCCCGCGCGCGGCGGCGTGGTCGAAGGCGAAGTTCGGGGCCACCGAGATGACACCACCGGTGTCCTCGGGCTTGCGGGCCATCTCGCGGATCCAGCGACCGGGACGACGCACGAAGGCGGCCGGGGTCATGAAGGTGAAGTTGTGGCCGATCATCGGCGCCAGCAGCGCGGTGATCAGGCCCATGTCGTGGAAGAACGGCAGCCAGGACAGACCGCGGTCGCCCTCTTCTCCCTCCAGCGCCTCGATGATCTGCACGATGTTGGTGGCCAGGTTCTGATGGGTGATCTGCACACCGGTCGGGATGCGCGTCGAACCCGAGGTGTACTGCAGGTAGGCGACGGTGTCGATCGTCACATCGACCGGCTCCCAGGTGCCGGCGACCTCGTCGGGCACCGCGTCGACGGCGATCACGCGGGGACGCTGGTTGGCCGGGCGGCTGCGGAAGAACTTGCGCACACCCTCGGCGGCATCGGTGGTGGTCAGCACCGCGGCGGGCTCGCAGTCGTCGAGTACGGCATGCAGTCGGCCGACGTGCCCGGGCTCGGAGGGGTCGAACAGCGGCACCGCGATGCGGCCGGCGTAGATGGCGCCGTACATGGCCACCAGGTAGTTGAGGTTCTGCGGGCTCAGGATGGCGACCCGGTCGCCTTCCTGGGTGACCTGCTGCAGGCGGGCGGCGACGGCCCGGTTGCGGGCGCTGAACTGTGCCCAGGTCAGATCGCGCGCGACCCCGTCACGCTCGACCGAGTAGTCCAGGAAGCGGTAGGCGAGCTTGTCGCCGCGGACCTTGGCCCAGCGCTCGACGTGCTGCACGATGCTGCCGTTGTCGGGGAGCTTGATCTGTCCGTTCTTGATGAACGGGTTATGGAACGGCATCAAAGACTCCTGTCACAGCACACTTAAATCTCGCACGATCGCAAAGACCTCCGGAATCGTACCGGGGCGGCGGATTTCCACCTCCGGACGACCATGGGCCGACCGCGACCGCTCTTAGTTTTCTCTTAATGTTAGGTGACCGATTCACGCAGGCCAAATCTGGTTACCGGCGAGTCGGGCCCCGGTTCGAGCGAAGCGCCGGGGAATGGGTTCGCTCAACCGTGCTTGGGATGCGGCGCGTTCTCGATCAGATTGCGCACCCAATCCAGCGTCCACTGGGTGGTGGTCTTTCCATCCAGTGTCCAGAAC
This sequence comes from Mycolicibacterium diernhoferi, assembly GCF_019456655.1. Taxonomy (NCBI): domain Bacteria; kingdom Bacillati; phylum Actinomycetota; class Actinomycetes; order Mycobacteriales; family Mycobacteriaceae; genus Mycobacterium; species Mycolicibacterium diernhoferi. The sequence goes on from NZ_CP080332.1 coordinate 5,803,589, forward strand.
TGCGGCGTGTTGTACAGCGCGTGCACCGGTCCCGCGGCACTGCCCAGCAGGGTACTCAGGGTGGCCGGCAGATTGCCCACCGAGAACGCCGATTCCGGGGCCGCGCAGATCAGATCGCCCGCACCGCAGATCTGGTAGGTGCGGTCGTCGAGTGCGCCGAACCCACCCTCGCGGGGCCCGGTCATCGACAAGCCCATGGCGGACAGCATGGGCAATTCGTGCAGGGTGATCTCGGCACCCTGCCCCGGTGGGTTGGGGCTGAGGTTCTGGCCCACGCCGTCCTGGCGGCGGCCGTCGGCGATCAGCATCACTCCGAGCACCAGATCCTGGTCCACCGGGCCACGGCCGTTACCGATATCACTGGCGATGTCCCCGGCGATCACCGCGCCCTGGGAGAAGCCCACCAGCACGTAGCTGGTCAGCGGGCACCGGTTGTTCATATCCGTCATCGCCCGCACCGTGGCGCTGAGCCCCTCGGCCCGGCTGTCGTTGTAGGACATCTGGCCGTCGGCGGAGAACGGATTGTGGAACTCCGCGGTGTAGGGGACGGTGTAGATCTCCACCCGGTCGGTGCCGAACTCGGCGCGCAGCGGATTGGTGACGTTGAGCAACAACGCGATCGGGAACTGCACCGGGTTGAACGGGTCGAGGTGCGGGGAGGACTCCCAGGTTCCCGGAATCGAGACCAGCTGGACGTCCGGGCAGCTGGCGTCCTGGAACTCCGGGCGCGGCTTACCCGTCGGCGGCACGGCGCCGGGCACGTCGGGCGCGCCCGGGGGCGTGGCGACGGGCGGGGTGTCGGGCTGACGCAAGAACACCACCACACCGGCGACGAGCACCGCCACCAGCACCGCGATCGCCCCGGCCGCAGCCAGCGCGAGTATGCGGTGCCGCCTACGTCGGCTCTTTTTCGCCATGGTGTCTTGACTCCTCACATGCGCCGACTCTGCGGCGGGGCGGGTGGTGTGTGGTGCTGCTGCTGATGGTCAGCAGAGCCGTTCGGTAGCGATGCGAATGTAGTCAGCCGTGGCGGCGTCGACCTCATCGATGTCCGGGGCGACCGAGCCCGCGTGGGCGTCGTCGACGTCGTCGCGGACCAGCGGCACCACGAAATCCCAGACCGCGTGCTCGGACTGTCCGGCGGCGCGGGCCTGGCAGACGTAGGCGCCGATGCTCAGGGCCATCAGATCGTCGGAGGGCTGCACCCCGGCATCGACCAACGCGTCGAGGTAGGCCCGCTGATCGGCGGTCACCGCGAAGTGCTTCTCGGGATGTCCGCCGGCCCGCAACGCGCCCTGCAAACCGCGCACCTGCTCCTCGGTGGACGCCGCGGCGGGTTGGCCGATGGTGGTCAGCGTCCGGTCGCCGAGCGAACAGCCGGTGGACAACGTGGTCACCGAGGCCAGCATCATCGGGGCCACCACGATCAACGTCGGGGAGACCACCGGCCACTTTGCCAGGGTGTTCACCCACCGTCGGTTGCGCGCCACGATTTCCACGGTACCGGCTGCCGAGGGCCGTTTCCGGTCCGCGGCTGTGACCGTTATCGCACCGCGATCACCGATCACAGCTCGCGCTCAGGCGATGGCTGCCACCAGGTCACCACGCAGTGCCGCCAACTGTGCCGACCAATTGCCCCAGTCGTGCTGACCGCCGGTCGGGAAGTCGAAGTGCCCGTTGCGGCCGCCGATCGAGCGGTAGTGCGAGTAGAAGGTGCGGTTGCTGCCCTGGGCCTGTGCACAGTCGTTGATCATCGCCACCGGGTCACTGCAGGTGGTGGTCTGCGGGCTGAAGATCCACAGCCGGGTGTTGTTGTCGACCAGCAGCTGCGAGTGCACGTCCGGGTCATGCCACTTCCACCGGCCGAACTGCACCGGACCCCACATGTCGTGGGTGTTGACGCCGCCGTACTGCGCCATGCCGGCGGTGATCGCACCGTTCTCGAACGTGCGCGACGGGGTCAGGAATCCCGACATCGACCCCGCGTAGCGGAACCGGTCGGGGTGGAAGGTGGCCAGCATCAGAGCACCGGTACCGCCCTGTGAGGCGCCGACCACGCCGTGCCCGCTCGGCGCCAGGCCCTTGTTCGCGGCCAGCCAGTTCGGCAGCTCGGTGGCCAGGAAGGTCTCCCACTGCTTGCTGCCGTCCTGCTCCCAGTTGGTGTACAGGCTCCATGCGCCACCGGCCGGCGCCGCCACCGAGACGCCCGAACCGGCGAAGGTGCTCATCGCGTTGCCCGCGGTCACCCAGTTGCTCACGTCGGGGGCGGCGTTGAAGGCGTCGAGGAGGTAGACCGCGTGCGGACCGCCGGCCTGGAAGGCGACCGGGATGTCGCGGCCCATCGCCGCCGAGGGCACCATCAGGTACTCGACGGCATCGGCGTGGGCCGGGGTGTCCGAAGTAGCCGACACCGTCCACAGGCCCATCGCCAACAGAACCGCGCCGAATATCGCGCGCAGCCTCATATCCCACCTCATTCTTTGGTCAGCAATCTCCCCGCCACCGCGTTGTAGTGAACCACATCACCGCGAAGACGTGAGTTGGAAACGGCCGACGGCGGCACCCGCAGGGGTACCGCCGTCGGCTGTGAGTTGTCTGGTGCCGTGACCGCTACGCCGCGGGGGTGGCACCCAGCACGCGCTGGATGTCCGGCTTCATGGTCTGCAGCTGCTGACCCCAGTACGGCCAGTCGTGCGTTCCACCCGCCGGGAAGTTGAAGACACCGTTGGTGCCGCCGGCAGCGATGTACTCGTCCTTGAACGTCTTGTTGGTGCGCAGCGTCAAGCTCTCCAGGAACTTCGCGGGCAGGTTGTCGCCCGCCACGTTGCCGTTGACCTCGGCCGGCTTTCCGTTACCGCAGAACAGCCAGACGCGGGTGTTGTTGGCGACGAGACGGTCCATGTTGACCATCGGGTCGTTGCGCTTCCAGGCGCTGCTCTCGTCCTCGGTCTTGCCCCACATGTCGTCGGCCTTGTAGCCGCCCGCGTCACCCATGGAGATGTTGATCAGGAACGGCCACCACCCCTCGGAGGGGTTCAGGTAGCCCGACAGCGAGGCGGCGTACTGGAACTGCCCGGGATGCCAGATGGCCAGGGTCAGCGCGGCCGATCCGGCCATCGACAGACCGACGGCGGCCGATCGGGTGCGGTCCACGCCCTTGGTCTCCAGGAATGCGGGCAGCTCCTGGGTGAGGAAGGTCTCCCACTTGTAGGTGGAGCAACCGGCCTTGCCGCAGGCGGGCTTGTACCAGTCGGAGTAGAAGCTGGACTGGCCGCCGACCGGCATGATCACCGACAGGCCCGAGCCGTCGTACCACTCGAAGGCGGCGGTGTTGATGTCCCAGCCGTTGAAGTCGTCCTGGGCGCGCAGACCGTCGAGCAGGTAGACCCCGGGCGAGTTCTCCCCGCCGCTCTGGAACTGGACGCGGATGTCGCGGCCCATCCCGGCCGACGGGACCTCGAGGTATTCGACCGGCAGACCCGGCCGCGAGAAAGCTCCAGCTGTCGCCGAGCCGCCGACGGCGCTCACCAAACCGGGCAGTACCGCGACCGCTGCGGTCGCGACCACCACTCGGCGCGTGGCACCGCGCAACTTCGAAACGAAACTCATCAGCTTTCCTATCCCATCTTTTCTGACTCAAGTGCTCGTGTAGTCAACCACACCTCGCTGTGAGTTCTCTCTCCGGCGAAGTCACACCTGATAGATATCTCAGCGATTGATCGTGGCGATCAGATCGGGCTTGAGAGCTTGTAATTGGGCTCCCCAGTACGCCCATGAATGGTTCCCGGCGGGAGGGAAGTCGAAGGTCGCGTTGCGCCCGCCGGCGGCGGTGTAGCGCTCCTGGAACTTCTTGTTGCTGCCGATCGCCAGCCCTTCCAGGCTGTCGGCGTTGAACTTCTGGCCGGGGTCGGCGTTCTCGTCCAGCTGCGTGGAACCGCCTGGCGCACAGTAGATCCACAACCGGGTGCCGGCAGCGACCAGCCTTCCGACCTGCTCGGTGGGATCGTTGCGCTTCCAGGCCGGATCCCACGGCGGCCCCCACATGTTGTCCACGTTGTAACCGCCGGAGTCGAGCATGGCGACTCGGATGGCCTGCTTCATGAAGGTGCTCGACGGATTGAGGAACCCGGATAATGATGCGGCATAAGTGAATTGGGCCGGATGGTAGGCCGCCAGGATGAGTGCCGCCCCGCCCGCCATCGACAGCCCGACCACGCCGTTGCCGGTCGGGCTGACCTGCTTGTTGGCGGCCAGCCACTGCGGCAGTTCGCTGGTGAGGAAGGTTTCCCACTTGTAGGTGTAGGCCTGGTTGTTGAAGCTCGACGGCGAATACCAGTCGGAGTAGAAGCTGGACTGGCCGCCGACCGGCATGACGACCGAAACCCCGGATTCGTAGAACCATTCGAAGGCCGCGGTGTTGATGTCCCAGCCGTTGTAGTCGTCCTGGGCACGCAGACCGTCGAGGAGATAGACGGCCTTGCTGCCCGCTGCACCGGCCGGCGCCGTAGCGCCTCCGTCCTGGAACTGCACCCGGATGTTGCGGTTCATCGACGGGGAGAACACGTCGAGGTACTCGACCGGCAGACCCTCGCGGGAGAACGCGCCGGCGGTGGGTGCGGGCACCCAGACCATCGTCGCCGCGGCGGCGATCGCCACCAACATCGCGCGCAGCGGTCTCGCGAAACGGGTTCTACGCATCGGTTGTTCTATCCATCCATCTCACAGGCGACGCGATATGCGCATCACCAGGGGTGAACGCCGCTCCAAGCGGCTGCGGGCGTGTTCAGGGCCACGCTCGCTCATTCCCCGAGTCCGCCGAGCTCGTGCCCACCGGTCTATCGCCACAACATAACCGCGCCGTTACCGCAGCCGCAAAACCGCAGTAACCCAGATCACGGTCCGGTGGCGGGCAGCCCGGTGTACTCCGGAGTCTTGGGCGGCGGGATGTCCAGACCGCATCGGCGCAGTTCATAGAGCGGAACCCGGTCGATCCGGTAGGAACCGAAGTCGAGCGCGTGCACGATGTTGGACAGGAACCGGCGCGGCCCCATCGGGGAACGCACCGCGTTCAGCTTCGAGACGGTGTCCGGGCATTCCAGCGCGGCCCCGGCCTGGATGATCCAGTCCTCGTCCAGGTACACCGGGATATAGGGGCGTTCCTTGAGGAACGGGCCCTCTGCCACCGCCCAGTCCGCGAACAGGTTCTTGTCGTGGCCGATGCGGGCATCCTCCAGTCGCGCCGTGTGCGCGGCCAGCGGGTTGGTCAGCCCGATCTGGTCGATCACCCGAACATCCAGGCCCACGTTCATGCCGAGCATGCCCATGTTGGTGAAAAACACCGTGTGCGGACCGTTCTCGCCAGGAGGGAGCGGCCGGTCCGGCGGCGGCGGGATGGCCGGCACGACATCCCACACGTCGTAGTTGCCCGACGGCAGCAGCAGCGCGCCGTCCGGGGTGTTGCGCAAGGCCACCATGACGGCGCGCATCCGCGGATAGTCCAGGTAATCGGCCGCCGTCAACGGATGCGCGTGACCGGTCGCCTGTGCGTAGAAGCGTCGTTCGTCGACGATCCCGGAATAGGTGACCCGCGTCGCGTCGGCGCCCATACCGGGCGAATTCGCCGCCCACAGGGACCAGCCCGCGGTCGCCACCCACAGCACTCCGGTGGCGCCGGCGAGCAGGTAACCCGTTCGCCTGCTGAACTTCTCCGTGGACGGGACCGCGATGGGGATGACCGCCACCGGTGCCAGCATCAGGAACACCGCCGTCAGCAGCACCCGGCCGTGCATGAAGTCGCCACCCTGGCGGACCCAGTACACCGCCTGCAGCGCACCGCTGGCGACGATGAAGATGACCACGGCGGTGGGGCTTTGCAGTGCGCGACGCCAGCCTCGCGCACCCCGCGCGGCCGGCTGGATCCGGGACACCGAGAGCAGGATGCCGATCAGTATCACCAGCACCAGCGGGATCCACAGCAGATAGGGGGCGTTGAAGTTGCCCAGATAGGTAAGGCCCTGCGCCCATTTCGCGCCCGAGGCGTCCTTGGCGATCGCGGTCTGCGGCACCAGCAGGCCGTAGTAGCCCATCCGGAAGATCTGGTAGGCCACCGGAAGTGCACCACCGGCCGCCACGATCAGCAGCCACTGCCGCCAGCCCGCGGCGGCCAGCACCATCATCACCAGCACCCCGCCGCCGACCAGTGCCAGCTCGGGGCGGACCAGCACGCTCAGCCCGGCCACGAATGCCAGGCCCGCGGTCAGAAGGTGCCCGGGCCGGGCCCGCTCGATGGCCGGGGCCTGCGACCAACACACCAACAGCCACCACAGCAGCCCGACATAGGCCAGCACCAAGCCGTTCTCCAGGCCGGAGGAGGCGAAGTCCCGGGCCGGGGGGATGGCGATGTAGATCAGCGCGCCGGCCGGCAGCAGCAGTGCCCGTCGGCCCTGTAGTCGCGGCGCATACAGGCGTGCGGCGCCGAGCATGACGAACACCACCCCGGCCACACTCAGCCCGAGGGTCAGCGCCAGCGTCACGTATTCCAGGCGCAGCGGCCCGGCCAGCCAGCTCGCCCCGGTGATCAGGTAGGTCCACAGTGTGGAGGTGTTCGACTCGACGCGTTCCCCCGCGTTGAACACCGGGCCGTTGCCGGCCAACAGGTTGCGCACCGTGCGCAGCACGATCAGGCCGTCGTCGGCCATCCAGCGACGCTGCCAGGCACCCCAGCCGAACAGTCCGGCGACCACCAGGACCGACACCCACAGGCTCAGCCGCACCGACAGGCTGTAGCGGTAGGCCGGCCAGTTGCTCAGGCGCGCAGCGACCGCGGCGCCCAGGCGATCAACTGAGGATTGCAGCCGCACAGACGGTTCCGATCCACGCCACCGCGAGCAGCTGCAGCACGCGGTCCCCCAGTGCTATCTCCTCGGGCTCTCCGGCATGTCCGCCGTCGACGTCGACGGCGTACCGCAGGATCGCGACCGTGAAGGGAATCATCGAGATGGCGAACCAGGAGCCTTCGCTGCCGTCGCGTTCGAACGCCCAGAGTCCGTAGCAGAGCACTAGCGCGGTGGCCGACAGCGTCCACACGAAACGCAGGTACGAACTGGTGTAGCTCTCCAACGATTTGCGGATCTTGGCGCCGGTGCGTTCGGCGAGCTGCAGTTCGGCGTAGCGCTTGCCGGCCGCCATGAACAGCGAGCCGAAGGCCATTGTCAGCAGGAACCATTGCGACAGCGGCACACCGGCCGCCACGCCGCCGGCGATGGCCCGGATGAGGAAGCCCGAGGACACGATGCAGATGTCGATCACCGGCTGGTGCTTGAGCCCGAAGCAGTACGCCAGCTGGATGGCGATGTAGACGCCGATCACCACGGCCAGGTTCGGCGACACCAGCCAGGAGATGACCAGCGAGGAGACCCCGAGCACCACGGCGAGGATGTAGGCCAACGACTCCGGCACCACACCCGCGGCGATCGGCCGGAACCGCTTGGTGGGGTGCGCCCGGTCGGCCTCGACATCCCGGGCGTCGTTGACCAGATACACCGACGATGCCGCGAGGCTGAACACCACGAACGCCAGCAGCACCTTGACCAGGACTTCGCGGTAGTCGTAGACATACCGGTCGTCGCCGAGCGCGGCCACCGGCGCGGCGAAGACCAGGACGTTCTTCACCCACTGCCGCGGCCGTAGCGCCTTGACGATTCCGCCGGCCAGCGTCTTCGGCGGGCCAGCGGTCGGAGGGGGCTCTTCGCTCACAGGGTTTTCTCCTTCGAAGGCGGGCCCGTGACGGCACCGACGGTCCGGGCGACCGTGCTGCCGACCGCGATTCCGGTCAGCACATCGGTCGGATAGTGCACCCCCAGCACCAGGCGTGACAGCGCCATCGTCGGAACCAGCAGCAGCGGCAACCGGGTTCCGGTGACCCGCGCCAGCAGGATCGCGGCCGCGGTGGTCGACGTCGCGTGCGCGGACGGGAAGCTCAGCTTGCTCGGCGTGCCCACATTGATGGCGATGGCCGGGTGATGCGGGCGCGGGCGCTTGACGACCCGCTTGATCAGAACGGCGGCCGCATGGGCGCCGAACGCGCCGACACCGACGGCCAGCCACTCCCGGCGCCGCCGGGGCGACAGCACGGCGCCGAGCGCCGAGACACCGACCCAGCCGGCGCTGTGCTCACCGAAGTGCGACAGCGCGCGGGCGGTGGCCAGCACCCCGGGCCGCCCGGCCAAGGCGGCCTGAACCGCTACCAGCGCCGTCTCTTCGGGCGCCAGATCGCCTGCCACGTCAGGCCTTTTCCAGAGCCGGGGACGCCGGTTCGGTCGCCAGGAGCACAGCTTCCCACCGCTCGGTGCTGGTCAGTTCGGGCCGCGCCTTGCGGTAGACCTTGCGCATCTTGTTGAACTTGCGGCCCAGCTTGATCTGCCGGCTCACCGATTCCCGCAGCAGTTCGAACATCCTGGCACGGTCCCGCTGGCGGTACACCACACCACACCCGTCGGCGGTGGTGACGGTCACACCGTCGACCTTGCACAGCGAGAACCAGCGGGCATCCTGGGTTGCGACGTTGATCTGCGGCCGTACGTGATGCTCCGGATTGTGCACCGAAAGTTGGTGCAGCACACCCTGAGTCAGGCGGATCAGGATCGACAGCGGATTGGTGGGGATGCTGACCTTGCGGCGCCACCTCTTGTCCGACGGGGCGGGCAGCACGGTCGCGCTCTCCAGCACCACGGCGTCCGGGAACTGTTCACGCAGCTTGCGCACATCCGGCAGCGCGGACTCCAGGATGGAGAAGATGTGATCCGGGCCGGCCAGGAAGTCGTCCATCGCCTTGTTCTGAATGGCGACGGTCGAATACTCAAGGCAGAGAAGGTGTTTGAGGGTTGCCTTGAGATGGCTCAGCAACAGACCGCTGATCTTGCCGTCCCAGTGCAGGGCCGCGACGACCAGCCGGTTGCGCAGGTGGAAGTAGGCCTGCCAGTCGATGGCGTCGTCCTTGTCGCTCCACGCCATGTGCCAGATCGCCGCGCCGGGCAGGGTGACGGTGGGATACCCGTGCTCGGCGGCACGCAGTCCGTACTCGGCGTCGTCCCACTTGATGAACAGCGGCAACGGCTGGCCCAGTTCCTGGGCCACCTGCCGCGGGATCATGCACATCCACCAGCCGTTGTAGTCGACGTCGATACGCCGGTGCAGCAGCTTGCTGCGCTCCTGCTCCTCGTCGTTGAGCGGGTACTTGGCGAAGTTGTGGTCGTACTCGGTGTTGACCGCGCCGGTCCACATGAAGTTCGCCGAGTCGACCATCTCGCCCATCACGTGCAGGTGCGAGGGTTCCTGCAGATTGAGCATCTGGCCGCCGACCAGGGTGGGTGTCTTGGCGAACCGGTTGAGCGCCAGCGCCCGCAGGATGGAATCCGGCTCGACCCGGATGTCGTCGTCCATGAACAGGATCTGTTCGCAGTCGGTGTTCTTCAGCGCCTCGTACATGACCCGGCTGTAGCCTCCGGAGCCGCCGAGGTTGGGCTGGTAGCGCACCGACAACCGGTCCCCGAGCGCGGCGGCGGCGGCCGCGAAACCGGGATGGTCCTTGGCCTGCCTGGTGCCCTGGTCGGACACGATGACCGCGCTGATCACCTCGTCGACCAACGGATCCGACGTGAGTGCGGCCAGCGCGTTGACGCAGTCCGCAGGCCGGTTGAAGGTCGGGATGCCGATGGCGATGTCGGCCCGTCCGGGCGCCGCCATCGGCGCGTACCAGCCGGCGTGCGAGACGGTCACGTTGGTGTTGGTGGTGATGTCGAACCAGATCCAGCCGCCGTCCTCGAACGGGGCGAGGTCGACCTCGAACTCCACCACGGCCGGCGTGCCGTCCTCGGCGCCGCTCGCCTCGGTGCCACCGACGGTGATCCGGGCACCGTTGGCCTTGGACCGGTAGACGTCGACGCGCGCTCTGCCGGTGAGTTCGACGCGCAGCACCACCGAGCCCAGCACCGACCAGCGGCGCCAGTAGCTGGCCGGGAAGGCATTGAAGTAGGTGGCGAAGGAGACCTCGGACTCGGCGCCGATCTCCAGCGTGGTGCGGGTCGGGGCGTGTGCGCGGCGCGCGTTGGTCGAGGACTCCTCGATGTAGAGCTTGCGCACGTCGAGCGGCTCACCGGGACGCGGAAGGATCACCCGCGCCAGCAGGCTCACTGCGCGTGACTCCGTGGAGTCGAGTGCACCGGAAGGGATCCCGCTCATGCCGCCACCTCGCAGGCTCGGTCGCGCCATTCTCGGTCGATGATTCGCTCGCAAGCGTCGTTCATGAATTACTGCCTTCGTCGTTGACACTCAGGGCCGCCCCGTCGCGCAGGTGCGGCGCCAGAATGTTGTCGTACATGTTCAGGGCACTGGCGATCGCCATGTGCATGTCGAGGTACTGGTAGGTGCCCAATCGGCCACCGAAGAGCACCTTGGCCGCCGCGGTCTCGGCCTTCGCCCGCTCCCGGTACCCGGCCAGCAACGCGCGGTCGGAATCGGTGTTGATCGGGTAGTAGGGCTCGTCGTCGTCATCGGCGAAACGGGAGTACTCCCGCATGATCACGGTCTTGTCGGTCGGGTAGTCCCGCTCCGGATGGAAGTGCCGGAACTCGTGGATCCGGGTGAAGGGCACGTCGGCGTCGTTGTAGTTCATCACCGGGGTGCCCTGGAAGTCCCCGGTCGCCACGACCTCGGTCTCGAAGTCCAGCGTGCGCCAGCCCAGGCGGCCGTCCGCATAGTCGAAGTAGCGGTCGAGCGGGCCGGTGTACACCACCGGCGCGTTCGGGGACGCCGCGCGCAGCTCGTCCCGGACGTCGAACCAGTCGGTGTCGAGGCGCACCTCGATGTTCTCGTGGTTCGCCATGTTCTGCAGCCAGGCGGTGTACCCGTCGACCGGCAGACCCTCATAGGTGTCGTTGAAGTAGCGGTTGTCGAAGTTGTAGCGCACCGGGAGCCGGCTGATCACCGCCGCGGGCAGCTCGGTGGGGTCGGTCTGCCACTGCTTGGCGGTGTAGTGCTTGACGAAGGCCTCGTACAGCGGACGGCCGATCAGCGAGATGGCCTTCTCTTCGAGGTTGCGCGCATCGGCGGTGTCGATCTCGGCGGACTGCTCGGCGATCAGCGCGCGTGCCTCGTCCGGGCTGTAGTAGCGGCCGAAGAACTGCGACACCAGGCCCAGCCCCATCGGGAACTGGTAGGCCTGCCCCTTGTGCAACGCGAACACCCGGTGCTGGTAGCCGGTGAAGTCGGTGAACTGCCGGACGTAATCCCAGACCCGCTGATTGGAGGTGTGGAACAGGTGCGCACCGTAACGGTGCACCTCGATCCCGGTCTCGGGGTCCGGCTCCGAGTAGGCGTTACCTCCTATATGGGAGCGCCGGTCGACGACGAGCACTCGCTTGCCGAGTTCGTTGGCCACGCGTTCAGCGATCGTCAGGCCGAAGAATCCGGAGCCGACGACGAAAAGATCCACGTGATCTGGTTCAGCGGTCATCGGCAGCAAGGGTATCCGACCGGGACCTGCGGACCCGAAATGTGTGAGCTGCCCGGCACCGCGTTGCGTCTCGGCGCGGGAGATGGCAGGTCGCAATTAGCTCACGATTCCGCATCGTCACTCTAGACCCAGTAGTCACAGCAGTACCATCGATCACGTCGACAAAGGGCGGTAACCCGGGCACGAGAACCGTCCGCGCCGACGCGATTTACCAGCACTTATGCATCACACCCGGAAAAACGTAGTCCATGTATTGAGGAGACTTCCGTGCCGAACCGACGTCGACGCAAGCTCTCGACAGCCATGAGCGCAGTCGCCGCCCTGGCCGTCGCAAGTCCAGTCGCTATTGCCGCCGTTTCCGAATTGTCCGAAGCGCAGGATGCCCCGCAGCAGCGCGAGTTCGTGCACGCCGCGATGATCACCGATCTGCCCGGTGAACTGCTCTCGGCCCTGTCCCAGGGGCTGTCCCAGTTCGGCGTCAACATGCCGCCGATGCCGACCGGCCTGCTCACCGGCTCGCCGGCCGCGAGCCCGACCCTGGTCTCGCCGGGGCTCACCTCGCCGGGCCTGACCTCGCCGGGCCTGACCTCGCCGGGGCTCACCTCCCCGGGCCTGACCACGCCGGGTCTGACCTCCCCCGACCTGACCATGCCGGGCCTGACCACGCCCGGTCTCACCACCCCCGGCCTCACCACGCCCGGCCTGACGACGCCCGGCCTCACCACCCCGGGACTGAGCACCCCGGAGCTGACCACGCCCGGTCTGAGCATCCCGCCGGTCGGCGCTGCCGGCCCGTCGCTGTCCCCGGGAACACTGTCGCCGACGTCACTGACCGATCCCGGGCTGACCAGCCCGATCGGCCTGACCGATCCGGCCTTCACCGGACTGGGTCTGCCCGGTGAGGTCCCGATCGCGGCACCCATCGGCCTGGACCCGATGGCGGGCACGTATCCGATCATCGGCATGGACCCGACGCTCGCGGCGATGCCGGCGTCGACCGGAGGTGGCGGCATACTCGGCACCATCAACCAGGCCGCCGAACAGCTCGGCGCCGGCCAGGCCATCGACCTGCTCAAGGGCATGGTGATGCCGGCGATCATGTCCGCGGTCAAGAGTGCCGCGCCCGCTGCGGCACCCGCGGCCGCAGCAGCTCCGGCAGCGGCGGCCGAAGCCGCCGTCGGTGCGGCCGAGGCCGCCACCGGCACCGCCGCGGCAGTCGCCTCGGCAGCCGGGGCCTGACACCAGTACCTGTCACCTAACGGCACCGCAGAAGCCACCCCGGCTCTGCGGTGCCGTTGTGTGCGGTCACCCGGATTGACGAAACTTCCGCCTCATACGACCGTGTCGTAACACTGGCAACAGTGGGCACATACGTAACATCAGCTCGTGTTGCGTCGTCGTCCTGCGCCATCTCTGCTGCTCTCCGCAGTGTTGGGCACGGTTGCCATCCTGCCGTGGGCCATCAGCGGACTCCCCGAAGATTCGGCCACCGAGAACTGGGCGACCTCGATCAGTCAGCAGCCCCTCGCCGAACTCGGCGGCGGGGAGACCATCCGCGAGATCCACCAGGACGACCCGTTCTCGTTGGTCGCGCTGACCGCCGACAGCCTCGACGGGACGAGCGCGCGGATCCGCGCCAAACGCGAAGACGGCAGCTGGGGCCCCTGGTATGAGGCCGAAGCACTCGTCGGGGTCGGCCCCGAGCAGCGCGACACCCACGGCACCGAACCGGTGTTCGTCGGGCGCACCAACACCGTGCAGATCGCGGTCACCCGCACCGACCCGGCCCCGCAGCCGGCGGCCAAACCGGCCACCAACCTCGGCTACATCCCCGCCAACGTGGAGCAGCCGCTCCCGCAGAACGTCAACGCGGTGCTCATCAGCCCGCCGGAAGCGCCGATGGACGTGCAGCCCCCGCCCATCGCGGCCACCGTCCCCGGCCAGGCACCGCACATCATCACCCGCGCCCAGTGGGGCGCCAACGAGTCGATGAAATGCGGAAACCCCATCTACGACACCGGAATCCGGGCAGGCGTCGTACACCACACGGCCGGCAGCAATGACTACGCGCCGCAGGATTCGGCGGCCATCGTGCGATCCATCTACGAGTACCACGCACGCACGCTGGGCTGGTGCGACATCGCCTACAACGCGATGGTCGACAAGTACGGCCAGGTCTTCGAAGGTCGCGCCGGCGGCATGAGCCGGGCCGTGCAGGGCGCGCATACCGGCGGTTTCAACACCGATACCTGGGGTGTGGCCATGCTCGGCGACTTCAACGCCGAACCACCCACCCCGATCCAGTTGCGCACCACCGGAAGACTGCTGGGATGGCGACTCGGCCTGGACCGCGTCGACCCGCGCGGCACCGCGGCGCTGACCTCCGCGGGCGGGAGCTTCACCACGTTCGCCGGGGGTACCACCCCCACCCTGCCGAGCATCTTCACCCACCGCGACGTCGGCAACACCGATTGCCCCGGCGACGCCGCGTACGCGCAGATGGACATGATCCGCGACATCGCGGCCCGGTTCAATCAGCCGTCGGGGCCGCAGGATCTCCTCGACTCGTTGCGCGGCGGCGCCATCTTCACCAAGTGGCTGGCCATGCGCAGCGAGGCCGGACCGCTGGGCATGCCGACCTCACCGGAGGCCTCCGGCCTCGGGGACACCCGGTATGTCACCTTCGACCGGGGTGCCATGTACTGGTCTCCGGTCACCGGCGCGCAGCCTGTCACCGGCGCCATCTACGAGGCCTGGGGCACACTGGGATTCGAGCGTGGCGCGCTCGGCCTGCCGACCAGTGGCGAGATCCAGGAACCGCTGTGGATCAAGCAGAACTTCCAGCACGGCACCCTGAACTTCGACCGCGAGACGGGTGCGGTCACCCGCGTCATCGACGGTGTGCCGTTGGAACTTCCGCGCCCCGACCAGTCCCCCGTGCAGCTGGAGCGATTCACCCCGATCAGCAATCAGGCCTGACTCCCGGACAGGCGCAACCGGCGGCTCCTCGACGCGGCTGGTTCCCGGCCTAAAGCCACCAGCGTTCGAGCACCCGGGCCAGTCCCTCATCACTGTTGGTTGCGGTGACCTCATCGGCGGCGGCCAGCGCTTCGGGGTGGGCATTGCCCATCGCAACCCCGAGCCCGGCCCAGCGCAGCATCGGGATGTCGTTGGGCATGTCGCCGAACGCCACGATCTCGGAGGCGTCGATGCCCAGCGGGCCGGCGATCTCGGCGATACCGGTCGCCTTGCTCAGACCGCGGGGCAGCACCTCGATCAACCCGTTGTTGGTCGAGTAGGTCAGATCCGCTTCGGCGCCGATGTGCGGAGCGAGGGCGGCGGCCATATCCCCGCTGCGCGCACCGGCTTTGCGGATCAGCAGCTTGACCGCGGGGGCACTCAGCAGATCCTCCAGCGACACCTCGGTGTTGTCCGGGTTCAGCCAGGCGTGCTCGTATCCGGGTGAGCTGACGAACTGCGGGGTCGCCGCGTCGTGTGCGCTGCGGCCCACCCGTTCGACGGCCAGCCCCGACCCCGGGATGACCCGCGCCGTGATCTCGGCCAGCGAGGCCAACTGCTGCACCGACAGCGTGCGCGCCGAGATGATGCGGTCGGTTTCCGGGTCGTAGATCACCGCCCCGTTGGCGCACACCGACATCGGCGCGAAACCGAGCTCCTCGACGATCGGCGGCACCCAGCGCGGCGGTCGTCCGGTGGCCAGCACGAAACTGGTGCCCGCATCCACCGCGGCCCGGATCACCGCCGCGGTGCGTGGTGTCACCCGCTCCTCGTTGTCCAGCAGCGTGCCGTCCACGTCGGTGGCGATCAGTGCGGGCAGCATCATCGCCGCCCGGACCGGTCGCGCCGGCGACCCGCCTGCGCCTCATGCGGCAGTGATTGCATCGCCGTCCTCAACTCCCTCATCGTGTGGTCCGGATCGCAGGCAGGAAGTCGGTGTGATCGATCGCCGGCACGGCGGCACCGGTGCGCCGAATGTGTTCCATGCCAAGGTGGGTGATCCGGGCAGCCGGGGCGCGAAGCACTCCCTGCCCGCGATCTCCAGGGCTGGAAAAGACCGGTTCCATGCACGCTACTCCGGCGCCTCACCCGAAGAGTCGGCCGCACGTCTGGCCGCCTTCTCGGCGGCCTCCTCCATGTCCATCCGGTTCGCCTCGGCCAGCGTCGGCGCACCGCCACCCAACCGGTGCGGAACCCAGAACTCGCCCTCCGGGTGCGGCCCGTAGGAGTCCTGCACCTGTTGCAGCAGATGCTGCATCCGGTGGTGCAGCAGCGCGGTCAGCTCGGCCGGCGGCAGGGTCGGGTAGATGGGTTCACCCACGGCGATCGAGATGGGCACCTTGGGCCGACGCATGTTGCGCGGTTGTCCCTTGGTCCAGATCCGCTGGGCGCCCCAGATGATGTGCGGGACGATCGGCACATCGGCCTCGATCGCCATTCGGGCCGCACCGGACTTGAAGTCCTTGATCTCGAAGCTGCGGCTGATGGTCGCCTCGGGGTACACCCCGACCAGCTCGCCGGCCCGCAGGGCCGCGACCGCCGCGGCGAACGAGTCGGCGCCGCTGGCACGATCCACCTCGATGTGGCGCAGCTTGCGCATGATGGGGCCACCGATCTTGTGATCGAAGACCTCCTTCTTCGCCATGAAGCGGACCTTGCGCCCGCGCCCCTGCCGGTAGGCGGGCAGGCCGGCGAAGGTGAAGTCGAAGTAGCTGGTGTGATTGACGGCGATGACCGCCCCACCGGTCACCGGCAGGTTCTCCACCCCGGTCACGGTGAACTTCAATCCCTGCAGCCGCCACACCAGCCGGGCGGCTTGAATGACAGTCCCGTATACCGGCTCCACACGCCCCAGCCTAGTTCCACCGGCCCGCCTGAACGGAACGCAGCGCGCGCAGCGGCTAAACTCGTACCCGGACAACACCCCCTCAGGAAGGCTATTCGTGCAGGTCACAAGCGTCGGACACGCCGGTTTCCGGATTGATACGGAAGCCGGCAGCATCCTGTGCGACCCGTGGGTCAACCCGGCGTACTTCGCGTCCTGGTTCCCCTTCCCGGACAACAGCGAATTGGACTGGGCAGCGCTGGGCGACGTGGACTACCTCTACGTCAGCCACCTGCACAAGGACCACTTCGATCCGGCCCTGCTGCGCGCGCACGTCAACAAGGACGCCGTGGTGCTGCTGCCCGACTACCCGGTGCCGGACCTGCGCCGCGAGCTCGAGGCGCTGGGCTTCCACACCTTCGTGGAGACCACCGACTCGGTGAAGCAGCGGGTCTCCGGCCCCAAGGGCGACCTGGACGTGATGATCGTCGCACTGCGGGCCCCCGCCGACGGGCCCATCGGGGACTCCGGGCTGGTGGTGTCCGACGGCGTCACCACCGCCTTCAACATGAACGACGCCCGGCCGATCGACCTGGACATGCTGGCAGCAGAGTTCGGTCACATCGACGTGCACATGCTGCAGTACTCGGGGGCCATCTGGTACCCGATGGTCTACGACATGCCGGCGCGGGCCAAGGAGGCGTTCGGCGTCCAGAAACGCCAGCGCCAGATGGACCGCTGTCGCCAGTACATCGCCCAGGTCGGCGCCACCTGGGTGGTGCCCTCGGCCGGTCCGCCGTGCTTCCTGGACCCCGAACTGCGGGGGCTCAACGACGATCAGGGGGACCCGGCGAACATCTTCCCCGACCAGATCGTCTTCCTCGAACAGATGCGCCGGCACGGCCACGACGGCGGCCTGCTGATGATCCCCGGGTCCACCGCAGATTTCACCGGTTCGGAACTCAACTCGCTGACGCACCCGGTGGCGGACCCGGAGGTCATCTTCACCACCGGCAAGGCCGACTACATCGAGGCGTACGCCCGGCGTCAGGCGCCGGTGCTGGCCGCCGAGAAGGCCGGCTGGGCGCCGGCCGAGGGGGAGCCCCAGCTGGAGTCCCTGCGCGCACTGTTCGAACCGATCATGCTGGCGTCCGACCAGATCTGCGACGGCATCGGCTACCCGGTCGAGCTGCGGTTGCGGGCCGGCGAGACTGTCGAGACCGTCGTCATCGATTTCCCGAAACGAGCTGTGCGCGAACCTGTCCCCGACGAGAAGTTCCGCTATGGCTTCGAGATCCCTGCCGAGTTGGTGCGCACCGTCGTGCGTGACCGGGAACCCGACTGGGTGAACACCATCTTCCTGTCCACCCGGTTCAAGGCCTGGCGGGTGGGCGGTTACAACGAGTACCTCTACACCTTCTTCAAGTGCCTCACCGACGAACGGATCGCCTACGCCGACGGCTGGTTCGCCGAGGCGCATGACGACAGCGCGTCGACGACGCTGGACGGCTGGGAGATCCAGCGCCGCTGCCCACACCTGAAGGCCGATCTGTCCAAGTTCGGCGTGGTGGAAGGCTCCACGCTGACCTGCAACCTGCACGGCTGGCAGTGGAACCTGGAGAACGGTCGTTGCCTGACCGCCAAGGGGCATCAGCTCAGGAGCACGAGGACGTCATGACCACGGCGGTGACGTACGACGACGGGCTGATCCAGCTGGATCGCCAAGCCCTGACGTTGCGCCGTTACCACTTCCCGTCGGGAACCTCGAAAATCATTCCGCTGCAGACCATCCGGGGCTATCGCGCCGAGACCATGGGGCTGGGGTTCGACCGCTTCCGGATCTGGGGACCCTCGGATGACCCGCGCCGCTGGCTGCCACTCGATGTGTGGCGGCCGATCAAGTCCACACTGGTGGTGCTCGACGTCCCGGGCACCCGGCCCAGCCCGGCCTTCACCCCGCTGCGGGTCAAGGAATTCCTCGGCATCCTGGACACACTGCTCACCGACTAGCGCGGGCGCAGTACCGTCGCCTCCAGCAGCGCCTGCGCGCCGCGGATCGCGGACTTGCTCAGCGCTGTCGCGGTGCGCTGGAACACGTTGGGCGGCTTACACACCCGAACCTGCACCGGGTCGCCGACGCTGAGCACACCCGGGGTCGACACATCGGCGTAGACGCCCAGGAAACGGTCGGTGCGCTCGGCCAGCACCCTGGTCAGACCCTTGTCCAGCTCGATGCCGGGCTGCGGGCGGGTCGGCACGACGCAGCGGATGGTCGGGATGGCGACCTTCAACCGGGCCGAACCGATACTCAATTCATTTCCCACCCAGTCGGTTTCGGGGAATTCCCGGCCACCCTCGGGAACGTCCACCAACACGTTCGGGCGGAACCTGCGCACATCGTAGGGAACCCCGTCGACGGACAGCTGGCGCAGGCTGGCGGTGCTCAGCAGGTGGACCGGGCTGAGGTCGGCGAAAGTGCCCGGCGGCGTGGAGAACCGGGCCAGCGTGATGATGTCCCTGGTCGAGAACACCGACGTGTCGGGCAGGTCTTCGGCCGCACCGAGCCCGAAATCCGAACGAATCTGGGCGGCCCGGTAATTGGAGAGCGCTTCGGAAACCGACATCCTGTGCTGGCTGGTGTCGGCCTGCGGGGGCAGCGCCACCAGCCGCATCTCCCGGCCCACCAGCTCGGACAGGGCCGTGTGCACGGCCGGGTCGTCACTGGTCAGTTCGCGGCCGTCCGGGAAGGTCACCGCCACCGGTGGGACGTTGCCCGGGCCGGCCTGCGCAGCGGGTTCGGTGAGATAACGCGCCGAACACCCCAACAGCACCGGCACCCGACGGGCCGAGGCCGTCACGCCCTTTTCCACGTCCCGGACCGCCCACAGCCGGTCCGCGTGTACCCCGCGGCGATCGATGCGCACCTGATCCACCCGGCCGCCACCCATCGACTTGACCGGGAACCGCCAGAGTTCGCCCACCGTCGGCGTGGTCACCCGAGGCCCTAACCCGAAACCGTCTGCCGCAGTTCCGAAATCGCATCCGATGCGGTGTCGTACACCCGCACGACCGCCTCGTCACCGGGAGACAGGTAGGTGGATTCACCCAGTGCGGTGTAGCGGGTGGCGCCGATACCGATCAGGACCCGTTCCGGATGACCGGCAGCGACCATCAGTGCGCCGACGTCCTCCAGCGGTGTGTCCGGCGATCCCTTCTGGTTGTCCAGCCGCTCGGTGATCCAGTCCAGCAGCACCTCGCCGTAGTAGGAGTAACCGAGCAGCGGGCTGTCCACCCCGTACTCGCGCTGCTGCCCATCGGCACCGTGCAGGTAGCAGACCAGCCGCAGGGTGGCCGTCGGACCGTCCGGCGTCAGATCGCTGGCTTCGAAGAACTGCCGCGCAACACCTTTGGAGGCCGGGCCCCAGTTCTTCTTGTAGCTGATCTTCGGCGCTCCCGGACGCCGGATCGAGCAGTCATTGAACGCGCCGAGCGCGAACGGTTGCAGCGAGACGACCGTGTCGCCCTGCCACTTCACCTCACAGGCCAGCCCGACCTCGGGCTCGATCTGCAGATTCAGCGGAGTGTCGCTGGCCGGCAGCGTGATCGTGTCCTGGGAGAGCGGGAATTCGCCGAGGAAGGTGTCATTGCCCGGGGCATACCAGGGGAAGATGCCCTTGGGGGCCGATCCCTGGGAGGTGACATTCACGAAATCGTCTGCCTCCCCGGCCTGTTCGAGGTGACCTGCGAAGTTGCCCGCCACCCCGAAACCGAACCAGGAGCGGAGTTCGTCGAGCTCGATGTCGATCATGCTGCAACCCTACGTCAGTCGATGAACGCCAGGGCCTCATTGGCCAGCCGCTCGCGCAGCACCGCCGCGGCCGCCCGGTACTCGCGCGCCTCATCCGGGCGGCCCAGCGCGTCGGCGGCCACCGCCAGCGCCTCGTCGACGGGACCGAGCATCAGCCCGTCCACCCCGAGCCCCGCGATCTGACCGGAGTACTTGACGAGTTCGGCGGCCCGTGCCGCGGTCTCCTCGACATCACCCAGCGCCGCCGCGGCGTTCACCCGCAACACCGTGTAGGGCACCCAGAAGTACGACCGCTCGATCGGGCGGCGCTCGCGCCACAGCTGTTCGGCCTCGGCGCCGCGACCGCGGGCGATCAGCGCCAGTACCGCGGCGTCCAGCGCCGCGACGGACACCTCCCGGTAGAAGTACAGCAACTCGTCGGCCAACTGCCCCAGGTCACCCAGGCAGAACTCGCCGGTCACCCGCCCGACCATGGCCAGCTTGGCGCCGTTGGCGGCGCCGTTCTCCACCATCCGTGCGGCCAGATCGGTGTAGGCGTGCACCGCTTCGTCCAACCGGCCTGCCAGCAGATACATCCGGGCCCGGAACAGTCCGAGCATGCCCAGCAGATGTACCAGCTGGCCGGTGCCGGCCCGGGCCACCGCGAGATCGGCGTGCCGCTTGGCCGTGGCCAGATCGCTGCGCTGTCCGGCCGCCAACGACAGCAGCCAGTGCCCGACGGCCTGATAGTCGGCCTGCTCGGTGGACTCCGCGGCGCTCAACAGTTCCGCGGCCAGCGATTCGCGCTCGAAGTCGAGATCGGGGCCCAGCGCGCAGTAGGCCCGGACGTTGAGCGCGGTGCACAGCAACCGGCCGGTGGATTCCGGCCGTTCGGCGTGCGCCTGACGCGCCAGCTCCAGCAGTTCGGTACTGGCCGCCAGCGCGCCCTCCGGATCGGCGCCCTCCAACTCCACGAACAGGGCCTTGAGCAACCGGATCCGGTCGGCCACGGTGATTCCGGTCGCCGCACCGTCGGCCAGTACCCGGCGCAGCAGCGTGATCATCTGGTTGTCGGACTCGTCGTACTCGCGGTCGCGCCACACCAGCGGGGTGTCCCATGCGGTGAGCACCCGCACCGTCAGGTCGTCGCGCGACTTGCCGGTCAACAGCTGCAGGGCGCCCTTGCACTCCAGCCGCGCCGCGACCGCGTCACCCGACTGGGCGAGCGCCGCGATCAGCCCGCAGCGCGCCTCGATCTCGCGGTCCAGCGCGTCCGAGCCGCCCGCCAGTTCCAGCATCTGCAGCACCGCGCGCCACTGCCGGACGGCCTCGGCGTGCGCGCCGACCGCACCCGCCTCCTGTGCCGCGACGGTGGCGAAAAGAGCTGCGCCAGAGGCGGTCTCCTCGGTGGCGGCGGCGACGGCGTGATAGGCCAGGGTGGCTGCGTCGACGGACCTGCCCGGGGCACGCAACAGGTCGAGCACCTCGCCGTGCCACCGCGACCGGCGCAGTTTGGAGATGTCCTCGTACAGCGTGTCGCGGACCAGACCGTGGGCAAACCGCAGCCGGCGCGGTTCGGGTTCGTCGAGCAGGCCCAGCAGGACGGCCGGTTCCAGCGCGTCGAGCAGCTCGTCGGGATCGCTGCGCGCCAGTTCGGCGAGCAGGTCGACGTCGATGTCGTGACCCAGCACGGCCGCCCGGCGCAGGGCGGTGACGGTCTGGTCCGGCAGCCGGGCCAGGCGCCGGCGCATCACGTCGCGCACCCCGACCGGCACCGAGGCACGCACCGCGGCCGGTCCCTCCGCGGCGATGAGGCGGGCCAGCTCCCGGACGAACAGCGGGTTGCCGCCGGTGCGTTCGCGCAGCAGCCGCAGCACCTCGCCACTGGCCGAGGTGAGCCCACAGTCGGCGGCCAGCGCCGCGGTGGCCGCACTGTCCAGGCCGTCGAGTTCCAGGTGCGCCGCGGTGCGCACGGTCAGCGCCGCCCGGGCCACCTCCAGTTCACCGCGGTCCTCGGACGGGCGGTAGGTCCCGATGACCAGGACCCGGCAGTCGCCGATGCGGTCGGCCACCAGGCGCAGCAGCTCCAGGGTGAGGCCGTCGGTGCGGTGCAGATCGTCGAGGACCACGGCCAGCGGCCGGCGGCGGGCCACCGCGGTCAGCACATCGGTCACCGCCTGGCCCAGCCAGAACGTGCCGGGCCCGGCGGCTCCACCCTCGTGCAGCAGCGGGGCCAGCGCCTGGCGGTCGGTCACCTCGGCGGCGTGGTGGTCGGAGGCGATGAGATCACGCAGCACCTCGGTCCAGGCCCAGCCCGCCGGGGCGCCGTCGACCTCCGGGCAGCGGCCCGCCACGATGCGCCAGCCCGAGGCGCGCAGCCGGTCCGCCGCGACGCCGGCCAGGGTGGTCTTACCCGAGCCCGCCTCGCCGCCGATCCACACCACCGTGGCGCCGTCGGGGGTGTCGCTGCGCGCCGCGGCCTCGATGGCCGCGAGTTCCCCGGCACGGCCGTAGGCCGTGTGGTCCGGCCCGGTGCGCACCGCCTCCGGCACTGCCTGCTGCGGAACCGGTTGCGCCCGAGCAGGTTCCAGATGTTCGGCGTGGTGCAGGATATCGCTTTCCAGATCACGCAGGGCCCGTCCGGGTTCCAGCCCCAGCTCACCGATGAGGTGTTCCCTGATGCGCCGCAACACATCCAGCGCATCGGATTGGCGGCCCGACCGGTACAGCGCGGTGGCCAGCAGTGCGGCGGCGGACTCCCGCTCGGGGCACCCGCGCATGTGCCGCTCCAGTGCGGCCACCGCGGAGCCGTACCGGCCCAGTTCCACGAGCGCGGCGGCGCGGTACTCCACCGCCGCGAGCCGCAGTTCGGTCAGCCGGGCCACCTCCGGGGCGGCCCACAGCGCGTCACCGAACTCCGCGAACGGTTCACCCGACCACTCGGCCAGCGCCTCGTCCAGCAGAGCCAGTCGCCGTTTTGGGTCGGGATCATCATAGGCTGCAACAACTTTGGATTCGAAACGCCACGAGTCCACAGCCTCGAGTGGAAGTTTCAGGCAGTACCCGGGGGCCACGCTGACCAGGATGCGCGCCGGTGTGCCGCGGTGGCGCCCCGGCTCCAGTCCGCGGCGCAGATGCGAGACGTAGACCTGCAACGCTGCCAACGCCTTCGGGGGCGGCTCACCCTGCCACAGGTCGTCGATCAACCGGTCCACCGACACCGTGTGGCCGTGCTCCACGACCAGCCGGGCCAGCAGCGCACGCTGCAGCCGGGATCCCAGATCCACCTGCCCGGTGCCGGAGAATGCCTGCACGGCCCCCAGCACCGTCACCCGCACCGCAGCATCCCTCGACATGTGCCCGCCGCGGTGCTGGTTAGTTTCCGGGCTCCAGCACCGAGGCGCCGACGAACGGCACCAGGGCATCGGGTACCCGCACGCTGCCGTCGGGCTGCTGATGGTTCTCCAGGATCGCCACCAGCCAGCGGGTGGTGGCCAAGGTCCCGTTCAGCGTCGCGGCGATCTGTGGCTTGCCGTTCTCATCGCGGTAGCGGGTGGACAGCCGGCGGGCCTGGAACGTCGAGCAGTTCGAGGTCGACGTCAACTCCCGATAGGTGCCCTGGGTGGGCACCCAGGCCTCGCAGTCGAACTTGCGCGCCGCCGAGGAGCCCAGGTCTCCGGCGGCGACGTCGATCACCCGGTAGGGCACCTCGATGGCGGCCAACATCTCGCGCTGCCACCCGAGCAGGCGCTGATGTTCGTCCTCGGCGTCTTCGGGCTTGCAGTAGACGAAGGCCTCGACCTTGTCGAACTGGTGCACCCGGATGATGCCGCGGGTGTCCTTGCCGTAGCTGCCGGCCTCCCGGCGGAAGCAGGAGGACCAGCCCGCGTAGCGCTTCGGTCCCGCCGACAGATCGAGGATCTCGTCGCTGTGATAGCCGGCCAACGGCACCTCCGAGGTGCCGACCAGATAGAGGTCGTCATCATCGAGGTGATAGATCTCGTCGGCGTGCGAGCCCAGGAATCCGGTGCCCGCCATGACTTCCGGACGTACCAGCACCGGCGGGATCATCAGCGTGAAGCCGTTCGCGGTGGCCTTCTGCACCGCCAACTGCAGCAGTCCGAGCTGCAGCAGCGCGCCCTGTCCGGTCAGGAAGTAGAAGCGTGACCCGGAGACCTTGGCGCCGCGTTCCATGTCGATCAGGCCGAGCGCCTCGCCCAGCTCGAGGTGGTCGCGCGGATTCTCCATGGCCCGCGGCTCACCGACGGTGTCCAGCAGGGTGAAGTCCTGTTCACCGCCGGCGGGCACCCCGTCGACGATGACGTTGGAGACCGCCATGTGCGCCGCGGTGAACGCGGCCTCGGCCTCGGCCTGCTCGACTTCGGCCGCCTTGACCTCGTCGGCGAGTTCCTTGGCGCGGGCCAACAGCCCGGGACGCTCGTCCGGGGAGGCCTTGCCGACGAGCTTGCTGGCCGCCTTCTGTTCGGCCCGCAGGGTGTCGGCGGCCGAGATGGCCGCTCGGCGGGCGGCGTCGGCGTCCAGCAGAGCGTCCACCCGGCCCGGGTCCTCGCCGCGGGCGCGCTGGGAGGCGCGCACCAGATCGGGGTCGTCACGCAGCAGCTTCAGGTCGATCACGGCGGTAACCCTACTTGCGTTGCGGTCGACCAGCCTGCGCGGGCCACAACCGCATAACGTTACAAGTGCATCACTTGTCACACATCGTGACACGCCTGTCACAATGGGAGGCGATGTCGGACACACCAGATAGCCACGAACCGTTTCTGCACGAGGCCGGGACCTCGCAGAAACCGGTATCTCGTTGGCGCCGGGCACTGTCCTTGAGCCACCCGCTGAGCCCCACCCGCCGCGCGCTGTTGCTGACCGCGCTGGGCGGGCTGATGATCGCCGGTGTCATCACGGTGCTGCCCGACACCGCCGTCGGCGGTCGGCTGGCCGGGCTGAACTCCGGAACGAGCGCGCTGGGCGTGCGCACCAACAGCACCTTCGACAAGGCCAAGAGCGGCGACTGCCTGAACTGGCCGGATCGCACCCCCGACGCCGCCCAGATCGTCGACTGCACCACCGAGCACCGCTTCGAGGTCGCCGAATCCATCGACATGCGGACGTTCCCGGGGACCGAGTACGGCCCCGACGCCGCCCCGCCGTCGCCGGCGCGGATCCAGCAGATCAGCCAGGAGCAGTGCCAGAGCGCGGTGCAGCGCTACCTGGGCGACCGCTATGACCCCAACGGCCGGTTCAGCGTCAGTCTGCTGTGGTCCGGGGAGAAGACCTGGCGCCAAGCCGGGGAACGCCGGATGCTGTGCGGTCTGCAACTGCCGGGCGCCAACAATCAGCAGCAGGCGTTCCAGGGCAAGGTCGCCGATATCGACCAGTCCAAGGTCTGGCCGGCCGGCACCTGTCTGGGCATCGACCCGGCCACCAACCAGCCCACCGATATCCCGGTGGACTGCGCGGGCCCGCACTCCCTCGAGGTCACCGGCTCGGTCAACCTCGCGGAGAGGTTCCCGCAGGGCCTCCCCTCGGAGGCCGAGCAGGACACCTTCGTGAAGGAGAACTGCTCGCGGGTCACCGACGCCTACCTGGCTCCGCTGGAGCTTCGGACCACCACGCTCACCCTGGTGTACAGCACGATCGCCTTGCCGAGCTGGTCGGCGGGCAGCCACCAGGTGTCCTGCAGCATCGGCGCCACCCTCGGCAACGGCGGCTGGTCGACCCTACTGAACAGCGCCAAGGGACCGTTGATGATCAACGGGCGCCCGCCGGTGCCCCCGCCGGACATCCCCGATGAGCGGCTGAACATCCCGGCCATCCCACTGCCGCCGGTCGACACCTCGTCGCAGATCACCTACGGCCAGTCCGACAGCGGCTCCGGCAGCAGCAACAGTGGCGGCGGCGCCGGCAGCAGCAGCGGCAGCCAGCAGAGCTCGTCCAATGAGCACCTGCCCGGGCAGACCGGCCAGGCCCCGGCGTCGCAGACCCCGGCCGCCGAGGAGCCCACCGGCGGCAACACCTTCCTGAACGGTCCGCCCCCTCCCCCGCCGCCACCGCCGGCCGGCGCGCCCATGGAGGGTGTGCCCCCGGGTGTCCCGCCGCCGCCGGGCGTCGCCCCGCCGCTCGATCCTGCGGTGCCGCCCGGGCCCGCACCGGTCGAGCCCGTACCGCCGCCGCTCCCGTAGTCGCGTGCCGGTTTCGCTGAGTGCGCAGCGGTTCGACGAACTCGTCTCCGACGCGCTAGATCTGATCCCGCCCGATCTGGCCAGGGCCGCCGACAACGTCGTCTTCCTCGTGGCCGACCGTCATCCTGAGGAGCCGGACCTGCTCGGGCTCTACGAGGGCGTGGCGCTGACCGACCGTGACTGGTCCTATGCCGGGGCGCTGCCCGATGCCATCACCATCTACCGGGGCGCGCTGCTGGACATGTGCGACAGCGAGGACGAGGTGGTCGACGAGGTGGCCATCACGGTGGTGCACGAACTCGCCCATCATTTCGGGATCGACGACGAGCGGCTGCACGAACTCGGCTGGGGTTAGCCCGGGCATAGACCGGGCGTGGGAGCACCGACCTGTCGGTGCGTGGTGCCAGAATCGATCCCATGAGCGCGACATGTCGGGAATGCGATGTCGAGCACGAACATTGCCACGGGACGGTGATCCTGCACGTCGGGGAACGCCAGGAGTGCACGGAAGCGGAGTGCAGCACACCGGAAGCCGTGCACGACTACTTCATCGACTGCTACGCGGTGGGCTGCGGCTGCGCGGAGTCCTCCGAGGGTCAGCCCATCGGGCCGGCGGTGTCCAGCGTCTCCTCGTCGGTCACCGTGTCCGTGCGCGCGGCGGGCTGAGCCTCCGGGCGGAACGGCGGGGCCAGCGATCCCCAGCGCAGGCAGGTCCACCGCCCGTCGGTGATCGGGCTGAGCACCACCGATTCGGTGTTGTTGAGGTGATGGTCCAGCGCGAACGCACTGTCCACCCCGGCCAGCACCGAGGCCACCAGCCGGATCGCGGCGCCGTGGCTGACCAGCACGATGTCCCCGTGGAACCGGCGATCGTCGAGGTGGCGCAGGCGCAGCTCGGTCAGCACCGGGATCACCCGGTCCAGGACCTCGCGCCCGGTCTCCCCGCCCGGCACCGGCACGTCGAGATCGCCGAGATGCCAACTGCGGTACACCGACTCGAACGTCTTGATCGCCTCGTCGTCGTTGCGGTTCTCCAGGTCACCGACCTGCACCTCGTGGACGCCGTCGAATTCGCTGGTCGCCAGATCGAGATGGCCGGCGATCCCGGCGGCGGTCTCCCGGGCCCGGGTGGCCACCGAATGCGCCACCATCGCGATCGGGTTGGTCCAGCCGCGGGCGAATGCGCGGGCCTGCTGATGGCCGAGATCGGTCAGCGCGGCCCCGGGCGGCAGGGTGTCGAGCCGGCGCTCGACGTTGCCGTAGGACTGTCCATGCCGAACCAGCACCAGCCGCCCCGTCATGCCGACCCTCCCGTACGTCTGGCCTGCAGCCAGCGTGCCGCCTCGTCGAATTCCGGCGGCGGCGCACCGGCGGCCGCACCGGTCGGCCACGAACCCAGGTAGCGCACCTCGGCGCAGCGCCGGTGCAGCGCCTTGAGTGCCTCGCCGACCGCCTCGTCGGCGATGTGGCCGACACAGTCGAGGAAGAACTTGTAGGTGCCCAATTCCGTTCGGGTGGGCCGTGATTCGATGCGGGTGAGATCGATTCCGCGGATGGACAACTCGGTCATGGCGGCGACCAGCGCGCCGGGCTCGTTGTCGAGGCGCAGCACCACCGAGGTGCGGTCGGCGCCGGTGCGGGCCGGCGGCACCCCGGGCGCACCGACCAGGACGAACCGGGTTCGCGCATTGGCCTCGTCGACGACGCCGGCGGCCAGTTCGGCCAGGCCGTACCGCTGGGCGGCCAGCGCGGTGCTGACCCCGGCATCGGCGGCGCCGGCGGCCACGTCCTGGGCGGCGGCGGCATTGGAGTACGCCGGCACCAGGCGGGCGTCGGGCAGCTCGGCGGCCAGCCAGCTGCGCACCTGGGCGGCGGCGACCGGGAACGCGGCCACCGTCTCGATGTCGGCGGCGCGGGTGCCGGGGCGGGTGACGATGCTGAACGCCACGTCGAGGGTGTGCTCGGCGAATATCTGCAGCGCCGAGCCGCCGGCGAGGCCGTCGAGGGTGGGGATCACCGGGCCGTCGATCGAGTTCTCGATCGGCACGCACGCATAGTCGGAGTCGCGGGCCCGGATGGCCTCCAGTGCGCCGCCGGCACTGTCGTACGGCAGCGGGGTGACGTCGCGGTCGGGGCCCGCCGCGGCACCGGGCGGCAGCATGCCACCGGCGACCATCTGCAGCAATGCCGCCTCGGTGAAGGTTCCCTCGGGTCCGAGGTAGGCGATGCGGGGCACCCCACAACCCTAGTGGCTGCGCGTGCGGGCTCCGGGGTACGTGAGGGAAATCTTGCGCATCCCGTCGATGCTGTAGTTAAGTAAGGCTTACCTCATTTAATGGAAGGCGGTCAGATGACTACGACGGCACCGACGACGGCCGAGCGGATTCGCAGCGCGTGCGCCCGCGCCGGCGGCGCGATGCTGGCGGTGGAGGGTCTGGAACCCGCCGCGACGCCGGTCCACCATCTGCTCGGCGACGGCTCGTTCGCCGTCACCGTCCCGGCCGACGGGATGCTGACCGCCGCGGTGGTCTCCGCCGGTTCCGCGGGCGTGCAGGCCGTTCTGGAGATGACCGACTACGCCCCGCTACCGCTGCGCGAACCGGTGCGCTCGCTGGTCTGGATCCAGGGCCGGATGTTCCTGGTGCCCGACGGCGAGGTCGCCGGGATGCTCGACCTGATCGCCACCGAGCACCCCAATCCGTCTCTGCTGCAGGTGAACACCGGCAGCGCGGACGCGTCCGAGGGGGACACCCCCTATGCGCTGGCCCGCCTGGAGATCGAATCGGTCGTGGTGGCCGATTCCACCGGCGCCGAGTCCGTCGGCGTCGGCGCGCTGCTGGAAGCCCGGCCCGACCCGTTCTGCGGGCTGGAGTCCTGCTGGCTGCGCCACCTGGAGTCCGCGCATCGCGAGGTGGTCGAGCGGCTGGCCACCCGATTGCCCCAGAGCCTGCGCGGCGGCCGGGTCCGCCCGCTGGGACTGGACCGCTACGGCGTGCAGTTGCGGGTGGAGGACGAGTCCGGTGATCACGATGTACGGCTGCCCTTCGCCAAGCCCGTCGACGATGTGACCAGCCTCAGCCAGGCCATCCGGGTGCTTATGGGCTGCCCGTTCCTCAACGGGTTGCGCGCACGGCGAGTCTGATCCGCCCACTAACCTGGCTGCGGTGACCGCCGAGCCCGCCCACGCGCTGCCGTCCCCGCGCGCGCTGCGGATCGAGATCGTCGTCGTTCTCGCGGTCACCTTCGGCCTGAGTGCCTATGTGGCACTGCTGCGGCTCACCGAGGGGGTGCTGCTCGGGCTGGGCGGGCAGACGGTGGCGCTCAACGAGCGTCGCTCCCCGTTCGATCTGATCGACCTCGGACTCAACCTCGCCTCGGTCGTGCAGTTGATGGCCTGGGGCGCGCTCGGCCTGTACCTGTTGTGGCGCACCGGAACCGGGCCGGCCCAGGCCGGCCTCGGCCGGTTCCGCCTGCATCCCGACCTGACCGGCGGCCTCGGGTTGGCCGCGCTCATCGGCATTCCGGGCCTGGCGCTCTATGTGGCGGCGCGCCTGCTCGGGCTCAGCGCCGCGGTGGAACCGGCCGAACTCAACGACACCTGGTGGCGGATACCTGTCCTGCTTCTGGTGGCCTTCGCCAACGGCTGGGCCGAGGAGATCATCGTCGTCGCGTTCCTGCTCACGCGGCTGCGACAGCTGCACATCAGCCCGGCGGCCGCCCTGCTCATCTCGGCGCTGCTGCGCGGCTGCTACCACCTGTATCAGGGCTACAGCGCGGGCCTGGGAAACGTGGTGATGGGACTGGTGTTCGGCTATCTGTGGTTGCGGACCGGCCGGCTGTGGCCGCTGATCGTGGCGCACGGGCTGATCGACGCGGTGGCGTTCGTCGGCTACTCGCTGGCGGCCGGCGAGCTGGACTGGTTGAGCTGAGAACCGCCCGCCGAGCAGTACATTCGCAGTTGTGAACGACACCCCGCCGCAGCGTCCCGGGATGCCCCGGCGGGAACCGTCACCGGAGATCCGCCGTGATCCCCGCTACCGTCCGCCCCCGGTGTGGCCGCCCAACCCGCCGACACCCCGGCAGCCGCCACCACCCCGGTCGGCTCCGCCGCCACCACCACCCCGACAGCGCCCGGCCCCGCCGCCACCACCCCGACAGCGCCCGGCCCCGCCGCCTCCGCCCCGGCAGCCGCCGCCACGAGCTCGGCAGCGTCCGGCCGCACCGCCGCCCGCGCCCCCACCCACGGCGGCCACCAAACGACCACGGCGCGCACGCCGGTGGGGCGCGCTGCTGCTGGCCGCCTTGCTGCTCCTGGTCAGCGCGGGCGCCGCCGGTGGGGTCTGGCTGGACTCGAAGCTGCCGCGCGCGGCGGTGCTGGCCGACTACCCGGACCGGCCACCGCCGGGGCGCGGCACCACCTGGCTGCTGGTGGGATCCGACAGCAGACAGGGCCTGTCCGTCGGCGAGCAGGACGCGCTGGCCACCGGCGGCGATACCGGCAACGGCCGGACCGACACCCTGCTGCTGCTGCACATCGGTGCGCCGTTCTCCGGCACGCAACCGACCCTGGTGTCGCTGCCCCGCGACTCCTACGTTCCGATTCCCGGCTACGGCGAGGACAAGATCAACGCGGCATACGCGTTCGGCGGCGCGCCGCTGCTGGTACAGACCGTCGAACAGGCCACCGGGCTGCGGCTCGACCACTACGCGGAGATCGGGTTCGGCGGGTTCGCCGCGCTCGTCGACGCGGTCGGCGGGGTGACGATGTGCCCGGCCGAACCGATCAGCGACCCGCTGGCCGGCATCGATCTGCCCGCCGGGTGTCAGGAACTCGACGGCCGCAACGCGCTCGGCTTCGTCCGATCCCGGGCCACCGCCCGCGCCGACCTGGACCGGATGACCAATCAGCGTTCGTTCATGTCGGCGTTGCTCAAGCGCGCCACCAGCCCGTCGGTCCTGCTCAACCCGCTGCGCTGGTATCCGATGGTCGACGCCGCCACCGGCGCGGTGACCCTCGACCAGGGTGGGCACATCTGGGACCTGGCCAGGTTGGCGTGGGCCCTGCAGGACGATCCGACCGCCACCACCGTCCCGATCGCCGAGTACACCAGCAGCGACGTCGGTTCGATCGTGGTGTGGGACAGCGAAGCCGCCGGCCGGTTGTTCGGTGCCCTGGCCCACGACACCCCGGTACCGCCCGACGTGCTGAACACCGATCAGCCGTAAATGCCGAATTTCCGACGGAGAAGCATCCAGCAAACTTTTTTGACCCAATGTAAGCGCCGTCACATGGGTTAGGAATGGCTAACCTGAATAAGGGTGACCTTCGATGACATGCCGCCTGACCTGGCCTATTGTGGTGATCATGAGCGACGCCGGCACCCACGACACGAAATTCAACAACCTTCTGCGCGAGCAAATTCGTAGCGAATTCACCGCTTCGCAGCAGTACGTCGCCATCGCCGTGTATCTCGACGGATCCGATCTGCCCCGGCTGGCCGGGCACTTCTACGCACAGGCGGTCGAAGAGCGCAATCACGCCATGATGCTGGTGCAGTATCTGCTCGACCGTGACCTGGACGTCGAGATCCCGGGTATCGACGCGGTGCAGAACCAGTTCGACACCCCGGCGCAGGCACTGCGACTGGCCCTCGAGCAGGAGCGCACCGTCACCGAGCAGGTCACCCGATTGGCCAGCGTCGCCCGTGAAGAGGGCGATTACCTGGGCGAACAGTACATGCAGTGGTTCCTCAAGGAACAGGTCGAAGAGGTCGCAACGATCACCACGCTGGTGCGCATCGCCGAGCGCGCGGGTTCGAATCTGTTCCATCTCGAGGACTTCGTCGCCCGCGAGATGTCCGCCGGTGCGTCCGATCCGGTCGCCCCGAAGGCCGCCGGCGGCAATCTCTGACGTTTCCCGTCGCTTCGCTCGCCCCGAAAAGTCAGTCCCGCCCGGCTCCGGTGAGCCCGTTCTCCAGCCAGTCCTTGGTGCGGCCGGGATGGTTCGTGGCGACCCACGCCACGCCCACATCCCGGCAGTACCGGACATCCTCGTAGTGGTCGACGGTCCAGCAGTACAGCGCCCGGCCCTGCGCGGCCGCGCGATCCACCAACTCCGGATGCTCGCGCAGGGTGGCGATGGACGGGCCCACCGCGGTCGCGCCGACCGTGGTGGCGGCGCCGCCGCCGAGGAACCGCGAGGTCTCTCCCAGTAGCACGGTCGGCAGCATCGGCGCGGCACGGCGGATCCGCCAGACCGCGGCCGCCGAGAACGACATCACCACCGCCCGGGCCAGGTCCGCCGAGGCCGGGGCGGCGATGCCATACCGGTGCAGCAGGGCGAGCACCTTGCTCTCGACCAGTGCGCCGTAGCGCACCGGATGTTTGGTCTCGATGAAGATCTTGACCGGACGCCTGCAGTCCAGCACCAATCCCAACAGCGCGTCCAGCGTCAACAGCCCGGCATCGCCGGCGGCGCCGCTGTCTCGCCATCCGGCGTGCCAGGACCCGAAGTCCAGCTCACGTAGTTCGGCGAGCGTCATCTCCGACACCAGACCCGTCCCGTCCGACGTCCGGTCGACGCGGCGATCGTGCACGCACACCAGATGACCGTCGCGGGTCAGCCGGACATCGCACTCCACCCCGTCGGCGCCCTCCTGCAGGGCAAGTTCGTAGGCGGCGACGGTGTGCTCGGGCCGCTGCGCCGACGCACCTCGGTGCGCGACCACGAACGGGTGGCCCGTCGTGGCCGGTCTGCCGGTTCCAGCGCCCCCCGCGGTCATATGGCTATGCTGCCGGGTTCCGGTCCTCGGCCTCAACCGCAGCGACGGGTTCCGGCGCCGGCGGCTGTTCCGCCGACACGATCACCCAGCGCGTCGCCGGCAGGTGCACGGGCGAGCGCTCGAAGCCTTCGAACACCTTCATGACCAACAGCAGCGTCGCCAGGCCCAACAGATACGCGATGATGGTGATCACCGTGTTGTCGGCGATGCGCTGCGCGCCCGCGTAGAAGATCGTCAGGATCGTGGTGACGATGGATGCGATCGACAGCAGGTAGCTGACGAACCAGACCATCCACCAACTCATGATGCGCAGCCCGGACCGTTGCTCCGCGCGGGCCAGCTCGATCACGAACAACGGCGCCATCACCAGGTTCACCAGCGGGATGAGGCAGCCGGCCAGTAGTTCGCGTGGTGAGCGGGGATCGGGGCTGCCCAGGTGCGCGTACGCCGCCGCCCGCCGGGCGATCAGCCAGTTCGTCAGCACCAGCGCGGCCGCCACCAGGGCGAAGACCGCGAACACGCTGGCCGCCACCGGCAGCCAGGTGGCGATCGCGGCCACGACCGGGTTGAGCAGTGTGGTCCGGTTGATCAGGAGCAGGGCATACCGGATCACGTGCAGCAGCGCGGCCGCACCGAGCCCGGCCATCGCGATGAGCACGGTCGTGCGCACCGTCGCCGCCGAGGGGGCGTTGCGCTGCGCGCCGGCCTGACCGTCCTGCGCCCCGTTGTCGAACTGTTCGTACAGACCCCAGCGCGGGATGACGGTGTACCGCGGGGTGGGCCCCAGCGGTGCGCGGCGCCGCCGCGGCGGCGGCGGAGCCCCCGGCCGCACCGCGATCCACCGGTAGCCGGCAGGCGGCCGGCCCGACTGTCCACCGGCGGACGGGCGGGACGGAGCGGACGGAGCGCCGGGAGCGCCCGGAGCCAGCAGCGTGCCGCGGCAGCGCGGACACCAGACCCGCTGGCGGTCGCGCACATTCCACCGCGTCCCGCACTGGGCACAGACCTGGATCACCCGATCAGCCTACGGCGTGCTCAGACGGTGCCCGCGCGGCCGTCGTCGGTGCTCACCGGTCGCCCGGCCTGCGCCCAGGACAGCATGCCGCCGGTCACGTTGATCGGTTCGAAGCCATTGCGGGCCAGGTACTGGGCGACCCGTTGCGAGCGCCCGCCGGCATGGCAGATGACGTAGAGGGTCGCGTCCCGGTCGATCTCGTCGATGCGCGCGGGCACATCCCCCAGCGGGATGTGCTGCGCCCCGGCGACATGGCCGCGCTGCCATTCGTCAGGCTCGCGCACGTCGAGCAGGACGACCGAATCGTCAAAGGTCAGGGGCAGTTGGCCGACCTCGATCTGGGCCACATCATCGTCAGACATCGCCCACCAGTCTGCCGTCCGGGCCCGGGCAACGGAAGAACCATCGCGTCATGTCGTCCATGCTGGCATGCACGGCAGGAGACTGCACCGGATTCCCACGCGTCACAGCGCCGGTGCGACATAGCAATTTTCGGGCTATCCACAGTTTCCACAGGTTCATCCACAGGCCGCGGTACCCGGATGCCGGGGGTTTTCCTGGACTTCTGTCCAGTGCCTGTGGATAACCGGGGCTCGGCCGCAGCCACGATCAACAGCCCCAGAGTCGGGGTGAGCAAAACAGCCCCTGCGTCAGTACCGGACCGGGCGCGGGCGGACACTTCGGATCGGTTAGATTCCCTTTCCGCAGTACCCCGTGACGCCGGGCCGCGGCAGCCGATTTCGCTACCGGCGAAACAAGGTTTATGATCGGCGTCACAACAGTTCGTGTGACAGATCTCACTTGGGGGATCGCTTGATCGTGCAGGTCAGGAGCTTGTGATGGCAGCACACCCGCTCGGGTCGGGTTCAGCGGGAACGTCGGGCTGGCAGCCCTCGCACCCGTACACCAACAACCAGGTCGTCGCGCTGATCCGCGGGACCGTGATCGCGCTCGTACTGCTCGGCGTCCTCGCCGCCATCGTCCTGCTCTGATCTCCGTTCCGGTTCCGCCGATTCCCAGCGGGGCACCCGGTCCTTGCGATGCGCGCGGGGATGGACCAAGGTTGACGTCGAGCTTGTTGTCGACATGCGCGACGCCGAACTCCGCGACCCCTCACCAGGGAATCCATGACTAGGAAGGAACCCAGTGGCTGAATACACACTGCCTGAACTCGATTACGACTATGGCGCGCTGGAGCCGCACATTTCCGGGCAGATCAACGAGATCCACCACAGCAAGCACCACGCGACCTATGTGAAGGGGCTCAACGACGCCCTGGCCAAGCTGGAAGAGGCCCGCGCCAACGACGACCAGTCGGCGATCTTCCTCAACGAGAAGAACCTCGCCTTCCACCTGGGCGGGCACGTCAACCACAGCATCTGGTGGAAGAACCTGTCCCCCAACGGTGGCGACAAGCCCGAGGGTGAACTGGCCGCCGCCATCGACGACCAGTTCGGCTCGTTCGACAAGTTCCGCGCGCAGTTCACCGCGGCCGCGAACGGTCTGCAGGGCTCGGGCTGGGCGGTGCTCGGCTACGACAGCCTCGGCCAGCGCCTGCTGACCTTCCAGCTCTACGACCAGCAGGCCAACGTGCCGCTCGGCATCATCCCGCTGCTCCAGGTCGACATGTGGGAGCACGCCTTCTACCTGCAGTACAAGAACGTCAAGGCCGATTACGTGAAGGCGTTCTGGAACGTCGTCAACTGGGCCGACGTGCAGGACCGGTACGCCAAGGCCACGGCCAACACCGGCGGGCTCATCTTCGGCTGAGTCCAACAGCTTTCCGCAAGGGCCCCGCATGCTTCGGCACGCGGGGCCCTTCTGCATGCGCCGGCCCTGCACCTTCTGGCACTCGCGTCCTCTTGCGTGCTAACGCGCCCCTGGCGCATCCTGTGCACCACGACCCACAGCAGTGTCGGAAGAACCTGACGAAGCACTGTTCGGAGGCCAGATGGACACCGGATCCGGTCGGGCGGTCGAGATCGCCCCGTTCCATTCGCATGGAACCCTGAAGGGGTTCGTGGTGTCGGGTCGCTGGCCGGATTCCACCAAGGAATGGGCGCAGCTGCTCATGGTCGCCGTGCGGGTCGCATCGCTGCCCGGACTGCTGGACACCACGACGGTCTTCGGAGTGCGCGAGGAGCTGCCCGACGAGCCCGCACCCGGCACCGTGGGGCTGGTCCTGGCCGAGGGGCCGGTCATCGGTGATTCCGCCGTCCCGCCGGGATTCTTCGCCGAGCACCAGCCGCCCGCCCTGCTGATGTTGCACCCGCCCTCGGAGACCACCCCGTCGTTACCCGAATGCGCGGGGGCGGCCTCCGGGTGCGTCCTGCTGCCGGGCATCCCGCACCTCGGCCTGGAACACCGGGCCGCCTGGGTGGAGGCCGAAGCCGACGGCACCATCACCTCGATGGTGAGCCGAGTCGGCGTGGACCCGATCAGCCACCCGGACACCGCCATCCTGGCGATGCTGCTCGCCGCCTAGCCGCCGGCGGTCGCATACAGCAAACGGACGGTCAACTTTCCGTACCTATTTGTACGTTCGGCATGTGCCGAGTTCAGGGTTCGTGTTATACGCGCCGCAGCGGCCCCAGATCCGGCCGTCCCCGGCTTCGCCGGCACCATCAGCAAAGGTCACGCGGGCATTTGCTGTGCAACGCCATCCCCCCACCGATCAGCTATGGGGTTGCTGTGACAACGTGTCGAGATCTGCCGATCCCGGCAAAACAGCACGTCCGTCAGTTTCAGGTTCGCCAGCGCCCGCTCTTCCAGCACGATTGTGATGTTGACGTGCTGCTACAGGACCCTGCAATGTCCGCACAGGAGGGGTACTGTTAGTTTTCAGTGGTTTGCACTTGGTTGTGGCGCTAACAATCGCTACGATGATCAGCAAATACGAACCTATTGCAGACAGCTCGTAGGCCATGTGGAGGAAAGTTAGATGAGCAAGACGTTCGCCGCGCGACTGAACCGCCTCTTCGACACGGTTTACCCTCCTGGACGCGGCCCGCACACATCTGCCGAGGTGATCGGCGCGCTGAAGGCCGAAGGTGTCACCATGTCGGCCCCGTATCTGTCCCAGTTGCGTTCCGGCAACCGGACCAATCCGTCGGCCACGACGATGACCGCGCTGGCCAACTTCTTCCGTATCAAGCCGGCGTACTTCACCGACGACGAGTACTACGAGAAGCTGGACAAGGAACTGACCTGGCTGGCCAACATGCGGGACGAGGGCGTGCGTCGCATCGCCGCTCGCACCGTCGGCCTGTCCCCGGAGTCTCAGCAGGACCTGGCCCAGAAGGTCGATGAACTCCGTCGCCGGGAGAACCTCGACGGCTGATCCCCCACGGGGATCACCGCCGCACGGTGTCGTCGCGCGTCAGCGCGCCGGCACCGTTTTGCGTTCAGAGCCCGGCGGGCCCGGACCTGGCGTTCAGCATTGGCTCCGCGCTGCTTCGGCCGGAGCGCCCGCCGCCAAGTCGCGGAACTGTTCGGCGATGGCCAGGATCCACTCCCGGTCCGAGAACGTCGTCGGCTGACGCAACCAGTTCAGCCCCGGAAACTCCGCGTGCGCGTCGTCGTTCCGGCCCGCGAAGATCCACTCGGCGATACCCCGGGCCTGCTCGTCGGCGGGAACCGGCGGCGAATCGAGATCGGCGATGTCGGCGATGTTCAACGCCTCACTCTCGTCCTCGTCCCGCTGTCTCGAGGTGTCGGCGGTGCGCATCCGCACCCGTTCAGCCGCAATGGCCTCCAGATACAGCGAATCCGAGATCAGCGACATCTGCTCGGCGACCCGGAACAGCAGCGGCCCACGCGGACGCACCCCGATGCCGACGTCGGGATGGCGGGTGTGCAGTTCGGTCAGCAGCGGCTGGATCGTCCGCAGTTCCCGGCGTGCCCCGAACCAGTCCTCGATGCTCGGCAGCAGCGAGCCGCCCGCCACCACCAGCATCGCGCAGCCCAGCAGCGTCGCCGCCGCCCCCACGCCGAGCACATCGGTGTTCCCCACCGCCCGCAGCAGGAAAAAGGCGCTGGCCAGCACCATCAACACCATGCCGATGCTGAAGACGAACAGCGCCCGGCCGCGGCGGGTGCGGTTGGAGTGCCGCACCCCGGCCCACGCGACCAGCGTCAGCGCCAGCAGCACGTAGAGCAACGGCAGCAGCCAGGCCGAGGAGCCACCCGGGGCCAGGTTGCGCCGCATGTACTCCTCCGGCGCCATCTCCGGTTCCTTCTCGGCCCGGAAGAACGCCACCAGGGTGGCCATCGCGATGACGAACGCGACCGAGTACTGGCCGATGGCGAGTCGGCGGATGACGGCCGGTTTACGGTCCGACGCCACCGTCGTGATCATCACGCAACTGCCTGCCGCACAACCGATCAGAGCGACCTGGCTGAGCGCGACCGCCACGTTCGGCCACCCCAGCGCGGTGTCGATCAGCAGGGTCAGCGGCTGCCAGTTCAGCGCTGCGACGGTGCCCAGACTGCCCAGCGCGAGGATCATCGCGGTACTCACCAGGGATTGCTTGTTGACAAGCGCCCACCCGATTCGCAAGCCGGTCGCCAGTCCGAGCAGACCGGCGATCACCCAGATGATCAACCAAACGCCTCCCCGAGCCGCACCTGAACGATCGAGGACCGATCGGACGGTAGCCGGCCGAGACGATAGATCAGCAGGGCCGCGAAATCCTCGGCCTCCTGCTCGGCTTCCTCACCGGCGGGGCCCATGCACCCGGTCCGCTGGTTGAGCATGTAGCCGATGAGATCGGACCCGGCCAGCTCCATGCGCTCGCGGGCCGCCTCCACCACCGGCGTGCCGGCGTGCCCGAGCACCAGGTGACCGAGTTCGTGGGCCAGGGTCCGGTCCCAGGCGGGCAGACCCTTCTGGATCAGGAACACATCGTGGTCGGAGTACTGACGCCACTGCCCGCACACACCGGACGGCAGATCCGCCATCTTGATCTGGATGGGACGGCCTTGATCTTCGGCGACCGCCTCCACCAGCCGAGGCAGAGATACCTCACCCCGGCGCGGAGCGAGGTCGAGCACGGCGCTCACGGCGCGCGTCACGCGGCGACTGGCTGGCATGACATCACCACCTCCTGTCCCTTTCCTTCACATCTCACTATCCCGCGATGCCTCGTCGAGGACCACAGAAACCGGTCAACTCGAGAAACGCCCTGCGCCACCGGCCCGCATCGCATGCCCGGCCCGAGCCTGGGAGAGTTTGCTGTCACCCTCGGATCCGGCTTCTTCGGCGGGCCGCGGAGTCCGCACCGGGCCGGGTGGCCGCGAGGCGGCGGATCTGGGCTGGGTGACCGTCCGGGATGCGGTCGGCGCGCTGCGGCCGAGCCGGCCCGACGATTCCCCGGTGGCCGCACCTGCTGCACCGGATCCGGAGCCGTCGCCGCTGCCTTCGGGCTCGGCGGAGGCCACCGCGCCGGACGTGGCGCAGACGATCAGCCCTGACGAGACGAGACAGGCAGCCGCGGTGACTCGCATGCGCGAAACCACGTCGTCACCACCCCTCACGGCATCTAGCAGCGCTCCGGTAACTCGTTTCGGCAATTGTCGCATACACCCGGACAACTGTTTGCTGCCGGACGTGATGCGCATCCCGGTGAGGGCACCGCCGGTGGTCCGGGCGGTGGGGCGATAGTGTTGGTCGCATCGTGGTGCCGTGTTCACGGCGATGCGGATGAGATCACCGGGAGGCAATGCCGATGGCCCTGTTCACGCGACGCAAGAGCCGGTCGGTTCGTCGAGCCGAGGCCCGGGCGATCAAACGCGCTACCAAGACCAAGGCAAAACTCGAGGCCAAACTCGCCGCCAAGAACGATGCCCGGCGCGTCAAGGCCGACCGCAAGGCGCAGGCACACGCTCTCAAAGCTCAGCTCAAGGCGCAGCGCGACACCGATCGCGCGGCCCTGAAGGTGGCGCAGACCCAGCTCAAGGCGGTCCAGGAGGGCAAACTGCTGTCGCCGCTGAGGATTCGCCGGTCGCTGACGGTGGCCCGGATGCTCGCGCCGGTGCTCGTGCCGGTGGCCTACCGCGGCGCCATCGCCGTCCGCGGGCTGCTCGACCAGCGCCGCGCGGATCAGCTCGGTGTGCCGCTGGCCCAGCTCGGCCAGTTCTCCGGACACGGTGCCATGCTGTCCGCCCGCATCAACGGTGCCGAGCAGGCCACCCGGCGGGTCGCCGAGAAGAACCCGAAGGACGCCGAGACGAAACAGTTCGTGGCCGCCATCAATGACCGGTTGACCGATCTGTCCGCCGCCGTGACCGCCGCGGAGAACATGCCGTCGGCCCGGCGGCGTGCCGCGCACGCGGCCATCAGCGATCAGCTCGACGGCATCGACGCCGACGTGCTGGCCCGCCTCGGCCTGGGCTGAGCAATGACCACCCCGATACGGATCCTGGCTCCGCTGCTGGCGCTGTTGTTGGCGGTGCTTGCGCTGGCAGGCGCGGGCCCGGCGTCCGCGCATGCGGCCCTGATCTCCTCGGACCCGGCCGCCGACAGCTCGCTGCCCACGGCTCCGACCCAGGTCAGCGCCACGTTCAGCGAGGATCTGCAGACCGCGTTCGCGGCGATGACCGTGGTCGGCCCGGACGGCAATCTGTGGTCCACCGGTGACGTGCGGGTCGACGGTCCCATCGCCACGGTCGGTCTGCGCCCGCTCGGGCCGGCCGGCACATACACAGCCAATTACCGCGTCACCTCCGCCGATGGTCATGTCATCAGCGGGTCGTGGTCGTTCGATCTGACCGTCGCCCAGACCGGTACGCCCGGGTCCTCGGTCGTGCCGGAACCGGCACCCGCGTCGGCACCGTCCGAGGCGGCCGATGACGGGCTGCCGGTATGGCCGTTCGTGGTCGGCGCGGTGCTGCTCGTCGGCGCCGGCGTGTGGTGGAGCCGACGCCGCACGTGACCCGTACCCGACGGGCGTGCCTGGGGGCCCTCGTCGTCGCGCTGAGCACGGTGCTGGCGTGGGCCCTCGCTCGTCCCGACCTGGCCCCGGCGGCCATGCTGGCCCGCATCGCCGCCGACGGCGCCGCCGTCGTGGTCCTCGGTCTCGCGGTGGTGCCGCTGCTGGAGGATTCGCGGCACCGGGCCGAACTCGCCAGCCGCAGTGCCGTCGTACTCGTGGTCGCCGCCTGGGTGTGGCTGGCGGCCGAGTTGGTCCGCCTGGTGACGACGGCGGCCGCCACCGCCGCGGTCGCGGTGACCGATCTGAGCGTGCGCACCACCACCGAGTTCATCGTGGCGACGGCGGCGGGTCGGGCCGATCTGATCTGTGTGGCCGCCGCCGCCGTGGTGGTCGTCGTGAGCATCGCGGCGCGCACCCCGCAGGCATCCGTGGTGGTCGCCGGTGTGGCCGCGGTCGGGACGGCGGCGCGCACGCTGACCGGGCATCTGTCCGAAAGTGCGCTCGGCGGCGTCGCGGTCACCGTGCACGCACTGGCTGCCGCCCTGTGGTGTGGCGCGTTGGCGGCGCTCGTACTCCTGATCGATCACCGCGGTCAGTGGGCCAGGGTGCTGCCGCGCTTCTCGGTGCTGTCGCTGTGGTCGGTGCTGGCGTTGCTGGCGGGCGGCCTGATCAGCGGTGTCCTGATGGTGGGTTCACCCGGTGCGCTGATCGGCACCGGATACGGCCGGTTGTTGCTGGCCAAGCTGGTGGTGACCGTCGCGTTGATGGCGCTGGCCTGGCAGAACAGGTCGCGGTGGCTGCCGTCGGCGCGAGGCCACCGGAGCACCGTCGAGGTGTCCACCCGCCGCTCGGACACCGAGCTGGCGCTGATGGCGGTGGCATTGACGCTGGCGGCCGCCTTGGCGGTCACGGGTTAGCGGCACCTCCGGGACTGGCATGATGGGAAACACTGCGCAACGAACCGCAAAGGAGCAGCCCCATGGCCGACGAGCAGGACCTTCCCGAACAGAAGGCGCCCGCCGATCAGGTCCCGGCCACGCCACCGGCCGGCGAGGCCCCCGTGAAGAAGGCTCCGGCGAAGAAGGCCGCGCCCGCAAAAAAGGCTGTGCCGGCCAAGAAGGCCGCGCCGGCGAAGAAGGCGGCCGCGAAGAAGGCCGCACCCGCCAAGAAGGCCCCACCGGCAAAGGCGGCGCCGCCCAAGGCGACGCCGGTCGAGACCACCCCGGTCGAGGCAGCGTCGGTTGCCCCTGAGCCCGCCGAGCCCGTCGAGCCGACCGCGGTCGCCAGGGAAGCCGCCAGAGAGGTTGCCGCACAAGCGAAGTCAGCGGTCGCCGCGGCGGTTCCCACACCGTCGGCGCTGTCGACCACCGAGCCCGCGCAGTCCCGGTTGCCGCTGGCGGTGGCGATCGGCGTCGGACTGCTGGCGATCATCGCGGTGCTGCTGGCCCGCCGCAGTTCCGACGAGGACTGAGTTCACCCGTCACGCGGACCGGCACGGTTCTTCCCCGATGTGGTGGTCGCTAGCATCATGAGGTGAGCATCGAACCCCGCGCGACCGCTGACCTTGTCGACGAGATCTACCCCGACGTCCGCAGCTGCGATCTGCAGTTGCGCAACTTCGGCGGTACCGCGCAGTTCGCCGGGCGGATCACCACGGTGCGCTGTTTCGAGGACAACGCGCTGCTCAAGTCGATCCTGTCCACGCCGGGCGACGGCGGGGTGCTGGTGGTCGACGGCGGCGGCTCGCTGCACACCGCGCTGGTGGGCGACATCATCGCCGGTCTGGCGGCCGAGAACGGCTGGTCCGGGGTGATCGTGCACGGCGCGGTGCGTGACGCGGCCGCACTGCGGACCATCGGCGTGGGTATCAAGGCGCTGGGCACCAACCCCCGCAAGGGCACCAAGACCGGTGCGGGCGAACGTGATATCGAGGTGTCGTTCGGCGGTGTCACGTTCGTGCCCGGCGAGGTCGCCTACAGCGACGAGGACGGGATCGTGGTCATCGCCGCACCCTCCTAGCGCGAGCTGGGGGTACCTCCCGCTTGCGGGGGAACACAGAATCGCCCACTTCCCTTCGGAAGTGGGCGATTCTGTGTCTGGTGGCTAGCCGGCCGCTACCGCCGCGCGGTGCTTGGTGAACAGCAGTGCGTCCTCGTCGACCTTGCCGTGCCGGATCAGCCGCAGGTCGAAGAAGTAGTTCTGCTTGAGCTTCCAGGGCGCCTCGGAGCCGGATTTCGGCAGCGTGTCGATGGCCCGGCGGAAGTAGCCCGGAGTGAAGTCCATGAAGGGCTGCTCGTCGACCGCGTCGCCGGGATGCTGCGGCTCCACCCGGTCGTAGCCGTTGGCGTCCATGTAATTGAGGACGCGGCAGATGAACTCGGAGACCAGATCCGCCTTGAGCGTCCAGGACGCGTTGGTGTAGCCGAACGTGATGGCCATATTGGGCACCCCGGAGAGCATGAGGCCCTTGTAGGTCATGGTCTTGGTCAGGTCGATCGGTTCACCGTTGCGGGTGGCGGTCGCACCGCCGAACAGCTGCATGTTCAAACCCGTTGCGGTGATGATGATGTCGGCCGCCAACTCGGCACCCGAGGTCAGCTTGATGCCGGTTTCGGTGAAGGTCTCGATGGTGTCGGTGACCACGTCGGCCTTACCGGACCGGATGGTCTTGAAGAAATCGCCGTTGGGCGCCAAGCACACTCGCTCATCCCACGGGTCATACCGCGGACTGAAGTGCTTCTCGTAGTCGAAGCCCTCCGGGAGCTTGCGGGTCGCCATGTCGCGCAGCGCCTTCTTGAACACCTTCGGGAAGCGGCGCGCCACCTGGTACTGGCCGGTGGCCATCGCGATCGCCTTCCAGCGGTTGACCACGTGCGCAACGTTCTTGGGCAGGTACT
The DNA here is from genome assembly GCF_019456655.1 of Mycolicibacterium diernhoferi. Lineage (NCBI taxonomy): Bacteria > Bacillati > Actinomycetota > Actinomycetes > Mycobacteriales > Mycobacteriaceae > Mycobacterium > Mycolicibacterium diernhoferi. Next base: position 5,847,554 of record NZ_CP080332.1, read on the forward strand.
TGTTCGCTTTGGCGGCAATGGGATCCACCAGCGGCAGCGCCCCGATGTACGTCGGGGAGCGCTGCAGCATGGTGACGTGCCCGGCGCCCTCGTTCACCAACGACGGGATGAGCGTGATCGCGGTGGCGCCCGAACCGATGACGACGATCTTCTTGCCGGCGTAGTCCAGATCCTCGGGCCAGTGCTGGGGGTGGATGACCTGACCTTTGAAGTCCGCGGCGCCGGGGAACTCGGGCGCATAGCCCTCGTCGTAGTTGTAGTAGCCACTGCACACCGACAGGAAGGATGCGGTCAGCTGCTTACGCTCACCGCCGGCCTCGATGTTGACCGTCCAGCGGTTGTCGGCGTCCGACCAGTCCACCGAGGTGACGCGGTGCCCGGTGCGGATGTGCTTGTCGATGCCGTTCTCTTGCGCGGCCTCGTTGATGTAGTTCCAGATGGACTCCCCGTCGGCGATGGCCTTGGCCGACGTCCACGGCTTGAACCGGAATCCGAGGGTGAACATGTCGGAGTCCGACCGGATGCCGGGGTATTTGAACAGGTCCCAGGTGCCGCCGATGTTCTCGCGGCGCTCCAGGATGGCGTAGCTCTTGGTCGGACAGCGGTCCTGCAGGTGCCAGGCCGTGCTGATGCCGGAGATGCCGGCGCCGACGATCACAACGTCGAGGTGTTCAGTCATGGTACCGACGGTATCAACATGGTGTTGAGTCGGTCAACGGTGTGTCGAGAAAGTCGACACGGTGTTAAGGTGAAGCCCGTGTCCATCGCCAGCACCGGCCGCGGCCGCCGGGCCGCTCGCCCCTCCGGGGATGAACGGCAGCAGGCGATCCTGGACACCGCTGCCCGACTGATCGGGCAGCGGTCCTTCGCCGACATCTCCGTCGACGATCTGGCCAAGGGCGCCGGGATCTCCCGGCCGACGTTCTACTTCTACTTCGCCTCCAAGGAAGCGGTCCTGCTGTCGCTGTTGGACCCGCTGATCAAGCGTGCGGACACCGGCTTCGACGATGCACTGGAATCCATGCCGACCGAACCTCGCGAGGCCATCCGCCGCGGCATCGAGATCTTCTTCAGTTCCTTCGGCTCGCATCCGGCCACCGCCCGCGCCGGCGCGGAGGCTGTGAACACCAGCCCGGAGTTCCGCGCCATCTGGGCCGGCCTGATGCAGAAGTGGATCAATCTGACGGCCGCCCTGATCACGGCCGAGCGGCAGCGTGGCGCGGCGCCGGTTACCCTGCCCGCCCTCGATCTGGCCACCTCGTTGAACCTCATGAACGAGCGGATGATGATGGCGGCCCTTACCGACGAGCGGCCCTCGGTCGAGCCCGATCGGGTCGTCGAGACCCTCACCCACATCTGGTTGACGAGCATCTACGGCATCAGTTCCTGAGCTGTCAGACCTCCGTGCGAACATATGTTCGTGTCCGGAGCGCGGGTTGCTGACGGGGCCCACATCCTGCACGCCGATCTCGACTCGTTCTACGCCTCGGTCGAGCAGCGTGATGACCCCTCGCTGCGCGGTCGACCGGTCATCGTCGGCGGCGGCGTTGTGCTGGCCGCGAGCTACGAGGCCAAGGCGTACGGCGTGCGCACCGCCATGAACGGTGGCCAGGCCCGGCGGCTGTGCCCCCAGGTGATCGTGGTCCCGCCCAGGATGCGGGCCTACACCGAGGCCAGCCGGGCGGTGTTCGAGGTGTTCCGGGACACCACCCCGCTCGTGGAACCGGTGTCGGTGGACGAGGCCTTTCTCGACGTCGGCGGCCTGGGCCGGGTGTCGGGGACTCCGGTCCAGATCGGCGCACGGCTACGCGAGCGGGTCCTGGTCGACGTCGGGCTGCCCATCACGGTCGGGATCGCCCGCACCAAGTTCCTCGCCAAGGTCGCCAGCCAGGAGGCCAAGCCGGACGGGCTGCTCCTGGTGCCGCCGGACCGGGAGCTGGCCTTCCTGCACCCGCTGCCGGTCCGCCGGCTCTGGGGTGTCGGCGCCACGACCGCGGAGAAGCTGCGGCTGCACGGCATTCACACGGTGGCCGACGTGGCCGAACTCAGCGAGCCTGCGCTGGGCACCATGGTCGGACCCGCCATGGGCCGGCAGCTCTTCGCGTTGGCGCACAACATCGACCGTCGCCGCGTGGTGACCGGGACGCGGCGCCGGTCGGTCGGCGCCCAGCGCGCGCTCGGCCGGTCCGGAAACACCATGTCTGATCAGGAGATCGACGCGGTGGTGGTGAATCTGGTGGACCGCATCACCCGGCGGATGCGGGCGGCGGGGCGCACCGGGCGCACGGTGGTGCTGCGGCTGCGGTTCGACGACTACGGCCGGGCCACCCGCTCGCACACGCTGCCGCGCGCCACCTCCTCGACCGAGGCGGTGCTCGCCGCGGCCCGCGAGCTGGTGGCCGCCGCCGCCCCGCTGATCGCCGAACGCGGGCTGACCCTTGTGGGTTTCGCGGTGTCCAATATCGATGCCGACGGCGCCGCCCAGCTGGAGCTGCCGTTCGCGGGCCCGGCGGATCCGATCGCGCTGGACGCCGCGGTGGACATGGTGCGGCAGCGGTTCGGCAACGCCTCGGTGACACGCGGTGTTCTGCTGGGCCGCGACCCGGGCCTGGAGATGCCGATGCTGCCGGATTGAGCCGAATCAGTGCGCCCACTCCAGCAGCCGGTCCGCCGGCCAGGTATTGATGATGCGCTCGGTCGGCACACCGGCGTCCAGCGCGCGCTGGGCCCCGTAGCCCAGGAAGTCGAGTTGGCCGGGGGCGTGGGCATCGGTGTCGATCGAGAATTCGCATCCGATCTCCAACGCCAGATTCAACAACCGGGTCGGCGGGTCGCGTCGCTCGGGACGCGAATTGATCTCCACCGCAACACCGTTGTCCCGGCAGGCGGTGAAGACCGTCTCCGCGTCGAAAGTCGATTCCGGCCGGATCCCGCGGTTGCCGGCCACCAGTCGGCCGGTGCAGTGACCCAGGATGTCGGCCTGCCCGCTGGACACCGCCCGCACCATCCGCCGGGTCATCGCCGGCGCGTCCATCTTCAGTTTGGAATGCACGCTGGCCACGACGATATCCACCCGCTCCAGCAGCTCGGGTTCCTGGTCGAGGGTTCCGTCGATCAGGATGTCGACCTCGATCCCGGTCAGGATCCGCATCGAAAACCGTTCGCGCAGTTCGTCGATCACGTCGAGCTGGTGGCGTAGCCGCTCCGGGGACAGCCCGTTGGCGACGGTCAGCCGAGGCGAATGGTCGGTCAGCGCGCAGTATTCGTGGCCCAGCTCCTGCGCGGCTTCCATCATCTCCTCGATCGGGGCCGAGCCGTCCGACCAGTTCGAATGCAGATGCAGATCGCCTTTGAGCGCGGCCCGGATCTCGCCTCCACCGAGATCGGTCGCGGCTTCTCGCAACGCCACCAGGGTTTCCGGTTCGCGGCCCGCCCAGGCCTGCTCGATGACCTTCGCGGTCTTGGGTCCGATGCCCGGGAGGGTCTGCCAGCTGTTGGTCTTGCCGACCCGCTCCCGATGTTCGGGCGTCATCGCCTCCACCACGTCGGCGGCCTTGCGGTAGGCCATCACCCGGCGGGAGTCCTCCCGGGCCCGGTCCTTGTAGTACGCGATGCGGCGCAGGGCGCGTACGGGGTCCAAAGGCTCCATGGATTCCAGTGTGCCCGGACTTCACCGCTGTTGAACCTGGTCTCGGCGCCGACGCCGGCTTCCATCTGCGGTTCACGCCGGGGATTGTGTGTTCTAGCCCACTATTATATTGTCCGATTAATTAACAGTGCGGACCGTGCCGCTGCGTCATTTCAGTCTGCCCGGCTAGCCGAGAGGATCGCCACCGACGATGGCCACCGAGGACACCACGCACAAGACGCTGTGCGCGGTCTGCCACAACTGCTGCCCGATCGAGGTCGACGTCGTCGCGGGCCGGGCGGTGAAAGTGCGCGGAAACAAAGCGAACCGGCACTATGACGGCTTCACCTGCGTCAAGGGCCGTGGCCAGCTCGAGTACCACTACTCACCGGACCGATTGCTGCAGTCGCTCAAGCGCGGCCCGGACGGCGGTTACGCACCGATCTCTTCGGCACAGGCGATGGACGAGATCGCGGCCCGGCTGCAGGGCCTGCTCGACGATCACGGGCCGCGTTCGATCTCGGCGTACTTCGGGACCCAGGCCTTCCAGTCCGCGGGCGCGTCGATGCCGGTGATCAAAGGCTTCCTGGCCGGCATCGGTACCCCGATGGTGTTCGAATCCGTCACCATCGACCAGCCCGGCAAGGCCATTGCCCCTGCACTGCACGGCATGTGGCTGGGTGGCCGCTACGGCCCCGACGAGGCCGATGTGCTGATGCTGATCGGCGCGAACCCGTTGGTCAGCATGCTGGGATTGCCGTTGGGAAATCACGGCAAATGGCTGACCCAGAAACTCGAGTCCGGCGGCCGGCTCATCGTCATCGACCCGCGCCGGACCGAAACCGCCCGTCGGGCCGAGCTTTTCCTGCAGCCGCTGCCGGGACATGACGTCGCCATCCTGGCGGCGATGATCAAGGTCATCCTCGCCGAGGACCTCATCGACAGCCAGTTTGTGGCCGACAACGTCGTCGGATTGGCCGACCTGCGCGCTGCCGTAGAGCCGTTCGACCCCGGCACAGTTGCCGCGGCGGCCGATCTGGATCCCGACGATCTCGTGACGGCGGCCCGGATGTTCGCCGGCGCGTCCCGCGGGTACATCGACGCCGGGACCGGACCCAATATGGCCCAGTCCGGGACGCTGCTGGAGTACCTGATCCTCAATCTCGGTGCGCTGTGCGGGAATCGACGCCGCGCCGGCGAGGTCGTCGCCGACCCGGTCTCGCTGTATCCGGCGCTGCCGGCGGTGGCCCAGGCGCTCCCGCCGTACCCGCCGAACGGGCTCGGGGAGGCCATGCGGGTCCGGGGCCTGAGCAACTCCGCGGCGGGGATGCCGGTGTCCGGGCTGGCCGAGGAGATCCTGACCCCCGGCGAGGGGCAGGTCCGCGCGCTGTTCAGCATCGGCGGCAACCCCATTGCCGCATGGCCGGATCAGATCCGGACGGCCGAGGCGATGTCGGCTCTCGACCTGTTGGTGCAGATAGACCCGTTCATGTCCCACACGGCCCGCTATGCCGACTACGTCATCGCCCCGCGAATGCCGCTCGAGACACCGCATGTCAGCCAGATTCTGGACTATCTGCAGGCCGCCGGGATCGGGCCGGGAGCTCCGTACGCCTACTACGGGCCGGCCGTCCTCGACGCCCCCGAGGGCAGTGATCTGCTGACCGAATGGGAGTTCTTCTACGGTCTCGCGCAGCGGATGGACGTACAGATCGACGCCCCTCACCCACTGGGGGTGGTCGGGCCCGTCCCGCTGGACATGACGCACCCACCCACCGAGGAGGAACTGCTCGACATCGTGTGCCAGGGTTCACGGATTCCGTTGGACCTGGTCCGCGGCCATCCGGACGGGGTCGAGGGCGACCTCGCCGCCGAGCCCGCCACCGTCGTCGCGCCTGCCGATCCGAACGCCCCGACCCATCTCGATGTCGCCAACCCGCAGATGCTGGTTGACCTCGCAGGCGCTGCCCACGACCTCGCGCGAGGCCACACCGCGGACATGATGTTGATCTCGCGGCGCGAAATGCACACCACCAATTCGTCTTACAACGCCATGGCTGCCCGCGGGGGACGCCGCCACAACCCGGCGTATCTGAATCCCGAGGACGCGGCCCGCCTCGGAGTGGCTCCCGACGAGCTGGTGTGCATCACCTCGCCGCGCGCCGCCGTCATCGCCATCGTGAGCCTCGACGAGTCCGTCAGACCGGGCGTGGTGTCGATGAGCCACGCCTACGGCAACGCCTTCCCCGACGTGGATACGCCCACCCAGGACGGCGCCAGCACCGCGCGGTTGGCCGATGTCACCGTCGACTTCGACCGATATTCGGGACAGCCGCGGATGAGCGCGATACCGGTCACCGTGACCCCGGCGCCGCGCTGAGCGGCAAGGAATTTCTTCCCCCCGCTGCGTCGTTGCCCAAGTGTGGACTTTGCCTTCAAAACCTCACCGCAGAACACGACCTGGTCCGACATGCTGGCCATCTGGAAGGCCGCGGACGATATCGACGTCTACCAGTCCGGCTGGACGTTCGATCACTTCTATCCGATCTTCTCCGACTCGACCGGCCCCTGCCTCGAGGGCTGGACCACGCTGACCGCACTGGCCCAGGCCACCGAGCGGCTCCGGGTCGGCGTGCTGGTGACCGGTATCCATTACCGCCACCCGGCGGTGCTGGCCAATATGGCCTCGGCGCTGGACATCATCTCGGGTGGCCGCCTGGAACTCGGCATCGGCGCCGGCTGGAACGAGGAGGAGTCCGGCGCCTACGGCATCGAGCTGGGCAGCATCAGGGAGCGTTTCGACCGCTTCGAGGAGGCCTGCGAGATCCTCAAGGGGCTGCTCAGCCAGGAGACCGTGACCTTCGACGGAAAGTTCTATCAGCTCAAGGACGCCCGCAACGAGCCCAAGGGTCCACAGCAGCCACACCCGCCGTTCTGCATCGGCGGTAGCGGCGAAAAGCGCACCCTCAAGATCACCGCCAAGTACGCCGACCACTGGAACTTCGTGGGCGGCCCGCCCGAGGAGTTCGCCCGCAAGCGCGACGTGCTGGCCGCGCACTGCGCCGACATCGGCCGGGATCCGAAGGAGATAACCCTGTCCGCGCACGTCCGATTGGGCGAGGACCGCGACTACGCGAAGGTGATCGACGAGGCGGCCGCACTCGGCGCCGAGGGCCTGGATCTGGCGATCATCTACCTGCCGCCGCCGTATGACACCGCGGTGCTGGAGCCGCTCGCCGAGGCCATCCGCGATTCCGGGCTCGCTACCGGCACCCAGAAACTGACGGTCACGAAATAATCACGATTTGGCAAACGCCTGCCGCGGGGGTCGCCAGCACTGGGCCCTCGCGGCGGACGGGCCGATCAGACGCCGTAGCGCATTAACTCGGCGGGCGTGATGAGACGTTCGCGCTTAGCTGGAAACTCGCGGCTGCGCACTGGGTGACGAAGCCACGACCAGGCGATTCGACTCATCCGGGACCGTGAATTGGGGTTGTTGTACACGGCAGAAACTCCTGCGTTCGGCGAATAGCTGCACCGTGGGGTCACTTTACCCGCACGACCCCTGCGCCACCATTAGATACCTGTGACGCGGCTAACACCACGAGGCGCGCCGACCGAAAAATCTGATGTTTCTGCCGTGACAGAAGTTGCTGATACGCCTAGCGCTGAGGTGCCGCCGTCGGCTCGATCGGACGTGGCAGCGCCGAGTGACCCATCAGGTAACGGTCCACCCCGGCGGCCGCGGCCCGGCCCTCGGCGATCGCCCACACGATCAGGGACTGCCCGCGGCCCATATCTCCGGCCACGAAAACGCCCGGGATGTTGGTCTGGAAGTCCCTGTCACGGGCGACGTTGCCGCGGTCGGTCAGTTCCACGCCCAGGTCGGTCAGCAGACCTTCCCGTTCGGGTCCGACGAAGCCCATCGCCAGGAAGACGATGTCGGCGTCCAGATCGAAATCGGACCCCTCGACCTTCTCGAACTTGCCGGCCTTCATCTCGACCTCGTGCACCTTCAGCGAGGACACCCGCCCGTCGGTGCCGACGAACTGCTCGGTGTTCACCGAGAACACCCGCTCGCCGCCCTCTTCGTGTGCCGAGGCGACCCGGAACATCAGCGGGTAGGTCGGCCAGGGGGTCGACTCGGCGCGCGTCTCCGGGGGCCGGGGCATGATCTCGAACTGGTGCACGCTGGCCGCACCCTGACGGTGCGCGGTGCCCAGGCAGTCCGCTCCGGTGTCGCCACCGCCGATGATGACGACCTTCTTGCCCTTGGCGGTGATCGGCGGCTCGCCGTCCGGGCCCGCCACGTCGTCGCCCTGCTGCAGCTTGTTGGCCCACGGCAGGTACTCCATGGCCTGATGGATGCCGTCGAGCTCGCGGCCCGGGATCGGCAGATCGCGCCAGGCGGTCGCACCGCCGGCCAGCACCACGGCGTCGAAATCTTCGTTCAGCTGCTCGACGGTGATGTCGACGCCGACGTTCACGCCGGTGCGGAACTGGGTGCCCTCGGCCTTCATCTGTTCCAGACGACGGTCGATGTGGCGCTTTTCCATCTTGAACTCGGGGATGCCGTAGCGCAGCAGGCCGCCGATGCGGTCCGCACGTTCGAACACCGTGACCGAGTGTCCGGCCCGGGTCAGCTGCTGAGCGGCGGCCAGCCCGGCCGGGCCGGAGCCGACGACGGCGACCTTCTTCATGGTGCGCACCGTCGGGACCACCGGCTTGACCCAGTCGTTGTCCCAGGCGTGGTCGATGATCTCCACCTCGACCTGCTTGATGGTCACCGCGTCCTGGTTGATACCCAGCACGCAGGCCGCCTCACACGGCGCCGGGCACAGCCGGCCGGTGAACTCCGGGAAGTTGTTGGTGGCGTGAAGGCGCTCGATCCCGTCGCGCCAACGGTCCCGGTACACCAGATCGTTCCACTCGGGAATCAGGTTCCCCAGCGGACAGCCGTTGTGGCAGAAGGGAATACCGCAGTCCATACACCGCGAGGCCTGATCCTTCAGGGTCTCGTCGGAGAACTCCTCGTAGACCTCTTTCCAGTCCTTGAGGCGCAGATCGACCGGCCGCCGGGCCGGGGTCTGCCGGGCGGTGTGCTTGAGGAAACCGTTCGGATCAGCCACGAGCGGCCGCCATGATCGCGTGGCCCACGTCTTCGCCGGCGGCTTCGGCCTCCGCGATCGCGCTCAGCACCCGCTTGTAGTCACGGGGCATCACCTTCACGAAGTGGGCCTGCTGCGCCGGCCAGTCCGCAAGAATCCGTTGACCCACTGCCGAATCCGTCGCATCAACGTGTGCCACGATCATTTCCCGCAGCCATTCGGTGTCGCCATCGTCCAAACTGTCAAGATCGACCATCTCTCCGTTCACGTTGCCCGGCAGAACGCCATCCGGGTCGTAGACAAACGCGACGCCGCCGGACATGCCCGCCGCGAAGTTGCGGCCGGTCCGGCCCAGGATCACCACCCGGCCGCCGGTCATGTACTCGCAACCGTGGTCACCGACGCCCTCGACCACCGCGTGCGCGCCGGAGTTGCGGACCGCGAACCGCTCGCCGACCACACCGCGCAGGTAGGCCTGCCCACTGGTGGCGCCGAACAGGATCACGTTGCCGCCGATGATGTTGTCTTCTGCGACATAGCCACTGGGCGCCTTGTCCGACGGCCGGACCACGATGCGGCCTCCGGAAAGCCCCTTGCCGACGTAGTCGTTGGCATCGCCGTACACCCGCAGCGTGATACCGCGCGGCACAAATGCGCCGAAGCTGTTCCCCGCCGACCCCTCAAAGGTGACGTCGATGGTGCCATCCGGAAGGCCCTGAGCACCATAGGCTTTGGTGACCTCGTGGCCCAGCATCGTTCCCACGGTGCGGTTCACGTTGGCGATCTTGGTGGTGAATCGCACCGGAGAACCGTCGTCGATGGCTTCCCGGCACTGCACGATCAACTGCTGATCCAGCGCCTTGTCCAGACCGTGGTCCTGCTGCGAACTGCAGTACAGATCCTGGTTCATGAACGCCGACTCGGGCTCGTGCAGCACCGGCGTCAGATCGAGCTTGTGCGCCTTCCAGTGTGCGGCGGCCTGGGCGGTGTCCAGCGCGCCGACCTGGCCGACCATCTCGTTGATGGTGCGGAAGCCCAACTGCGCCATGAGTTCCCGGACCTCTTCGGCGATGAACAGGAAGAAGTTCTCCACGAACTCCGGCTTGCCGTTGAAACGCTCACGCAGCACCGGATTCTGGGTGGCCACACCCACCGGGCAGGTGTCCAGGTGGCAGACCCGCATCATGATGCAACCCGAGACCACCAGCGGCGCGGTGGCGAAACCGAACTCCTCACCACCGAGCAGAGCGGCGATCACCACGTCGCGGCCGGTCTTGAGCTGACCGTCGACCTGCACCACGATGCGATCGCGCAACCCGTTGAGCAGCAGCGTCTGCTGCGTCTCGGCCAGGCCCAGCTCCCACGGGGCGCCGGCGTGCTTCTGCGAGGTCAGCGGGGTGGCGCCGGTACCGCCGTCGTGCCCGGAGATGAGCACCACGTCGGCGTGCGCCTTGGAGACGCCGGCGGCGACGGTGCCCACCCCGTTCTCGCTCACGAGTTTCACGTGGACACGAGCGGACGGGTTGGCGTTCTTCAGATCGTGGATCAGCTGAGCCAGATCCTCGATCGAGTAGATGTCGTGGTGCGGCGGCGGCGAGATCAGACCGACTCCCGGCGTGGAGTGCCGGACCTCGGCGACCCACGGGTACACCTTGTGACCCGGAAGCTGACCGCCCTCACCGGGCTTGGCGCCCTGGGCCATCTTGATCTGGATGTCGGTGCAGTTGGTCAGGTAGTGCGACGTCACACCGAAGCGGCCCGAGGCCACCTGCTTGATGGCGCTGCGGCGCCAATCGCCGTTCGCGTCGGGCTCGAAGCGGTCCACGCTCTCGCCGCCCTCACCGGAGTTGGACCGGCCTCCGAGCCGGTTCATCGCGATTGCGAGCGTCTCGTGCGCCTCGGCGGAGATGGAGCCGTAGCTCATCGCGCCGGTGGAGAACCGCTTGACGATCTCGCTGGCCGGCTCCACCTCGTCGATCGGAACCGGTTCGCGCACACCCTCTTTGAACTTCAGTAGGCCACGCAGCGAGGCCATCCGCTCACTCTGGTCGTCGACCAGCTTGGTGTACTCCTTGAACACCGAGTACTGCCCGGTGCGGGTGGAGTGCTGCAGCTTGAACACGGTGTCCGGGTTGAACAGGTGGTACTCGCCCTCACGGCGCCACTGGTACTCGCCACCCACCTCGAGCTCGCGGTGCGCCCACTCCTCGGGCCGGTCCAGGTAGGCCAGTTCGTGCCGTGCCGCGACGTCGGCGGCAATGTCGTCGAGATCGATTCCGCCTGTGGGGCAGTGCAATCCGGAGAAGTACTCGTCCAGCACACGCTGGTTGATGCCGATGGCCTGGAACAGCTGGGCGCCGGTGTAGGAGGCCAGGGTGGAGATGCCCATCTTGGACATCACCTTCAGCACGCCCTTGCCCGCGGCCTTGACGTAGTTGGCCTTGGCCTGGTCACTGGTCAGCCCGGTGATGACACCGCGGTCGATCATGTCGTCGATCGACTCGAAGGCCATGTAGGGGTTGATCGCCGCCGCGCCGAACCCACACAGCATCGCCATGTGGTGCACCTCGCGGGCGTCGCCGGATTCGACGACCAGCCCGACCTGGGTGCGGGTGCGCTCCCGAACCAGGTGGTGGTGCACGGCGGCCACCGACAACAGTGACGGGATCGGCGCGAGCCACTCGTTGGATTCGCGGTCGGACAGCACGATGATGCGCGCGCCGTTGCGGATGGCCTGCGAGACGCGTGAGCGGACGTCCTCCAGCGCGCGGCGCAGGCCCGCGCCGCCGTCGGCGACCGGGTACAGGCAGCTGACCACCGCGGCCCGCATGCCGTGCTTGTGGCCGCGGATCTCGTGGTCGGGGTCCACGTCGATGAGCTTGGACAGGTCGGCGTTGCGCAGGATCGGCTGCGGCAGCACGATCTGGCGGCACGAATTCTCGTCCGGGTTGAGCAGGTCACCCTCGGGGCCGACGGTGCCCTGCAGGCTGGTCACCACCTCTTCGCGGATGGCATCCAGCGGCGGATTGGTCACCTGCGCGAACAGCTGCTGGAAGTAGTCGTAGAGCATCCGCGGCCGATTGGAGAGCACCGCGATGGGGGTGTCGGTGCCCATCGAACCCAGCGCCTCGGCGCCGGTGCGCGCCATCGGGGCGACGAGGATGTTCAGTTCCTCGTAGGTGTAACCGAAGGCCTGCTGGCGCAGCACCACCCGGTGATGCGGCATCTTGACGTACTTGCCCGGGGGCAGCTCGTCGACGTGGAACAGTCCGGCGTCGAGCCACTCCTGGTACGGCTGGGCGGCGGCCAGCTCGGACTTGATCTCGTCGTCGGAGACGATGCGGCCCTGCGCGGTGTCCACCAGGAACATCCGGCCCGGTTGCAGCCGGATCTTCTTGACCACGGTGGCCGGATCGAGGTCGAGCACGCCGGCCTCGGATGCCATCACGACCAGGCCGTCGTTGGTGACCCAGATTCGGCCCGGACGCAGCCCGTTGCGGTCCAGTACCGCCCCGATGACGGTGCCGTCGGTGAAGCACACCGACGCCGGGCCGTCCCAGGGCTCCATCAGCGAGCCGTGGTACTGGTAGAACGCCCGCAGCGCGGGGTCCATGTTCTCGTTGCGCTCCCAGGCCTCCGGGATCATCATCAGCATCGCGTGGGCGATGCTGCGGCCACCGAGGTGCAGCAGTTCCAGGACCTCGTCGAAACGCGCGGTGTCCGACGCCCCGGGCGTACAGACCGGGAAGATCTTGTTCAGATCGTTGTGGTAGCCGAAGACGTCGGTGTGGATGAGCGCCTCGCGGGCCTTCATCCAGTTCTCGTTGCCGGTGACGGTGTTGATCTCACCGTTGTGCGCGACACGGCGGAACGGGTGCGCCAGCGGCCAGGATGGGAAGGTGTTGGTCGAGAAGCGCGAGTGCACGATGCCCAGTGCGCTCTCCAGCCGGTCATCCTGCAGGTCCAGGTAGAACGCCCGCAGCTGCGGGGTGGTCAGCATGCCCTTGTAGACGAATGTCTGACCGGAAAGACTTGGGAAGTAGACCGTTTCGCGGCCCGGCCCGTCCTGGCCCGGACCCTTGGTGCCGAGTTCGTGTTCGGCGCGCTTGCGGATCACGAAGGCACGGCGTTCCAGCTCCATGCCGGAGGCGCCGCCGATGAACACCTGGCGCAGCGTGGGCATGGCATCGCGGGCCAGCGCACCCAGCGAGGAGTCGTCATGCGGGACGTCGCGCCACCCGAGCAGCTGCAGCCCCTCGGCCTCGACGATCTTCTGCACCGCCTCACAGGCCAGATTGGCGTCCCGCGCCGACTGCGGCAGGAACGCGATACCGGTGGCGTAGCTGCCCTCGGGGGGAAGGTCGAAGCCCTCCTGTTCCGTGCAGACCGCGCGCAGGAACTTGTCCGGCACCTGCAGCAGGATGCCGGCGCCGTCACCGGTGTTCGGCTCGGCGCCCGCGGCACCGCGGTGCTCGAGGTTCAGCAGCGCAGTGATCGCCTTGTCGACGATGTCACGGCTCCGACGACCGTGGATGTCGGCCACCATGGCCACACCACAGGAGTCGTGCTCATACGCGGGGTTGTACAGCCCGTTGGGTGTTCCCATCGGCAAGCCCACCTGACCTTTACTCTCAAAGCCCCAGAGGGGCTTCATGTACTGCCGACTGTCTCCAGCGGCATACCGGCGGTCACCGGCTTGGCGATTGCGGTGCCTTCGTGCTGCACTGAACGACGGATTTGTCCCGCTCGCCACAAGTGATCAAAACGATATGACAAACACCGGGTGACGTGCCAACTTAGCCAGGCCTAAGTAGGGTGCCGCGCACGTCGGTCGGGACGGGCCGCCCCAGATCGATTCCGGACGGCAATCACGCTGGCCACGAAGGGTTTTCGGGTATTCCGCGACCCTCCGACCGCCCCGCTCGACTCGGCGGCCAAACGAGACCCTCGTCACACCCGTTTGCTATTCCTAAATTCAGGAGCTCTGAACTGGGATGATACGGAATCCGTTGTTAGCTGAAAGACTGGTCGGATTCTTAGAGATCTGACGTGGATCCGCGATTGCATACCCCTGCGGGGTAAGCCCCCGACGGGGCGGCGCGAAGCTGGTCCTCGATGACATATCCGCAGACCACCCCACCCGGCCGCTTCGGAATCGTCAACGTCGAAACCGGCCCCACGACGTTCGCCGCCAGCATGCCGGTCGACGGCATGCTGAATCCGTTCACAGGTTCGCCCTCGCTGGCGTCGCTGGCGGTGCTCGTGGACCACATCGCCGGCTTCGCCAATCACGCCCGACGGCCCGACAACCACTGGACGGTATCCAGTGAACTGGCGCTGGAATTCACCCCGGATGCCCAGTTCACCGTCGCCCAGGAGCCTGCGGAGCCGGTGCTCGCCGTCAGCCGGCCGGTGGGCGGCGCGGGCCGCACGTCACTGTCGGAGTGCACGCTGTCCCACCACGGTGTGGAGATCGGTCTCGCGACGGTGCGCACCTTCTACATCACCGCGGCCGTGCACACCCCGGGCGCGTTCGAGCACTCGACCGAGCCCGCGGAGCCGCTGCCCGACAGCCTGGCCGGGCTGCTCGCCGTCGAGGTGGCCGAGACCGCCGGGGCCGGGCCGGTGCTGCGTCAGCTGGAGAACTCGGCGGTGAACAACAGCCTGGGCGCGGTCCACGGTGGCGTGGCGGCGGCGGGTCTGGAGCTGGTGGCGTCCGCGGCGCTGAATGCCGGCCGGACGGAAACGCCGCTGGTGACCGCGTCGCTGCGGATCAACTACCTGCGCCGACTCGTCGGCGGCGGCCGGTCCCATTACACCGCCACCGCGCTGCACGCCGGCCGCAGCAGCGGTGTCGCCGAGGCCCACGGTATCGGCGACGACGGCAAGCCGGCCCTGACCGCCCGACTCACCGCCTACCGCTGAGAATGACCAGCAAACATCGCTGCCAGACAGTTATTTGACGATAGTCACCCTCGTCCGTGAAATCCGTGGAATTCTCGCCCCGTAGGTTCATTTACAGCGAAGGGCAGGGGCAATGTCCACTCGAACAATGACCACCCCCACGATGTCTCACAGACTGGCGGCCGAGTTCATCGGCACGTTCTGGCTCGTTCTCGGCGGCTGCGGCAGCGCCGTGTTCGCGGCCAAGTTCCTGGCCGATGACGGCATTTCGCTCGGCATCGGGTTTCTCGGTGTCGCACTCGCTTTCGGCCTGACCGTGCTCACCGGCGTGTATGCCTTCGGCACCATTTCCGGGGGCCATTTCAATCCCGCGGTCACCCTCGGCGCGGCGTTGGCCAAACGGGTCGAATGGGCGGCCGTGGTGCCCTACTGGATCACCCAGGTGATCGGCGGATTCGCGGCCGGCGCAGTGATTTACGTCATCGCCGGAGGTAAGGAAGGGTGGACGGCCACCGGCAACATGGCCGCCAACGGATTCGGCGACCACTCCCCCGGCGGTTACTCGATGGTCTCGGTCCTCATCACCGAGGTCGTGCTGACCTGCATCTTCCTGCTGGTGATCCTGGGCTCCACCGATAACCGGGCACCGAAGGGCTTCGCGGGCTTGTCCATCGGGTTGACCTTGACCCTGATCCACCTGATCTCGATCCCGATCTCGAATACCTCGGTCAACCCCGCCCGGTCCACCGGCGTCGCCTTCTTCAACGGCGACGGCGCACCGGGCCAGCTGTGGCTGTTCTGGGTCGCCCCGCTGGTCGGTGCCGCCATCGCCGGTGTCGCGTACCCGCTGTTGTTCGGTGTCGCAGAGGAACTCGCGGACCGTCCGGTTCGCGAGGACACTCTCGACAACTAGCGGTTACTGGCGCGCGCTGCTCGCGGCACCCTTCTCGGTGTCCTGGCCGGCGTGCGCCAGTTCCCCGCCCGAGCTCTCCAGATGCGCGCGCACGAACCACTGGAACTTCTCCAGTTCGGCGGAGTGGCCGATCAGCATGTCCTGGGAGACCAGGTCGATGTCATCGAGCCGCTGGATCACCTTGCGGGTGTCCTCGATGATGCCGGTGTACACCAGATCCACCGCCGCCAAGTGCGCCTGGACGTTGTCACGGCCGACCGAGTAGTCATCCCAGGTGCGGTCCTTGATGATCGCGCCGGGCGTGCCCTTGGGCGAACCGCCCAGCGTCGCAATCCGTTCGGCTACCTCGTCGGCGTATCCGCGAACCAGTTCCACCTGGGGATCGATCATCTCGTGAACACCGATGAAGTTCGGGCCCACCACGTTCCAGTGCACGTGCTTGAGGGTCAGATGAAGATCGTTGTAGGTGCTGAGCTGTTTCTGCAGCAACTCGGCGACTTCGGCACCTTCCTTGTCGGACAACCCGGGGATGGTGAACGCAGTCATCATGACTCCTTCGAATCGGGGGTAGGTCGTGTCTCCCAGCCAGGCATACCCCCGAAGACGGGTCCATAATCACAGCGCGCGCAGGTCGGGGATCGGCGCCCGGGGGCCGCGACGCTGCCGAACCGCCAGCCCACTGGCTTCCAACAACCGCACCGCCCGATGCCGGTGCGGCCGTATCGGTTCGAGCAGGGTCACCATCTCCGCGTCGTCGATGGGCCTGCCCAACAGGCACAGCCCGACAAGCTTGGCCAGGTGGTAGTCGCCGACCGACAGCGCATCGGGATCACCGAAGGCGCGCTGCATCGTCTCGGCGGCTGTCCACACCCCGACCCCGGGCAACGAGGTCAGACCGGCCGCCGCCTTCTCGCGATCCAGCCGCTCCAACGCGTCGGCTCGCTGGGCGCAGCCCACCACGGTGCGGGCCCGGCCCGGGTCGACGTTGGCCAGCTGGAATTCCCAGGACGGAATGCGCCGCCACACGTCGGCCGCCGGCGGCACCCGCATGCCCGACGGGGCCGGACCGGGTGCCGGGGCGCCGAACTTGGTGGTCAGCAGCCGCCACGCACGGAAGGCATCCTTGCCGTACACCCGCTGCTCCAGGATCGCGGGGATCAGGGCCTCCAGGACCCGTCCGGTCCGGCCCAGCCGCAGGTGCGGCACCCGCCGGTGGGCCGCGGCGACCGTCGGTTCCACCGGATCGAAGCCGGTCCTGTCGTCTTCGGTGCCGAGCAGGGCGCCCAGCCCATCCAGGAACTCGGCGGCCCCGGGACCCCATGCCTCACATTCCACGGTGTCGACGGCCGTCTTACGGATCCGCCCGGTCACCGCGCCGGTGCGGGTCAACGATGTCCGCCAGGTGTCCGCGCCGATCACCCGGAAGCACGGATCGCCGCTGCCCCGGCGCAGCGGTGCCAGCGTCAGGGCCGGACTCACGGGTCCGTCGAAGGTCACGGTCGCGGTCGGCACCTCACCAATCTAGGACAGCGTGATCTGTGCCTTGTCCGGGTAGAAGGCCACCGTCCCGGCGATCTCGGCCACCGCCGGGTAGGGCTGCTCGTAGGCCCACACGGCGTCCTGCACACCGGCGGCGTGGTAGTAACTCGCCTCACCCTTGTACGGGCAGTAGCTGGTCGTCTCGCTGCGGACCAGTGCCGCAGGCTGCACATCGGCCAGCGGGATGTACTGCACGGCCGGGTAGCTGGCCTCCTGCAACGTCACGGCGCGGTCCGTCTCGGCCACCACGGTGCCGTCGACGCTGACGGTGACGTGCCGGCCGGTCGGCGTCACGGTGATCGGATGCTCGGCGGTCGGCTGCAGGACGGGACGCTCGCTCATGCAGCGCACAACACCGGCCGGCTGACAGTGATTCCCGCCACGGCGGATCGTTACGATCAGCGCATGACCGAACCCGTGTCCGATTCTGTGACGATCGCCGCCGACCCTCAGACGGTGTATGCGCTGATCACCGACCTGCCGACGTTGGCCTCGCTGGCCGAGGAGGCATACGCCATGCACTGGAAGAAGGGTTCGGCCGCGACCCCCGGAGCGGTGTTCAAGGGTGAGAACCGCAACGGCTCGAAGTCCTGGGCCACCACCTGCACCGTCACCCACGCGCTGCCGGCCCAGCGATTCGCCTTCGATGTGAAGGCGGCCGTGCTGCCGATCGCGCACTGGCGTTACGACATCGCCGCGACCGACGGCGGCTGCACGGTCACCGAGTCCACCTGGGACCGCCGGCCGGGCTGGTTCAAGAAGGTCGCCGGCCTGGCCACCGGGATCAGCGACCGCGACGGCGCCAACGCCGAGCACATCCGGCTGACGTTGCAGCGCCTCAAGGAGCGCGCCGAGCGAGGCTAATGCGGTTTGCGGGTGACGATGTCGGCGACCCGGGCGATCGGGGAGGTGCTGCGCCGTCCGCCCGTCTCGTGCCGGTCGGCCAGCTTGTAGGCGAGGTAGAGACTGCGCACTCCTAGCCAGCGCAGCGGTTCGGGTTCCCAGTCGCGCGACTGATGCCCGACCCACGGCAGGTCGGTGATCGGGGTGTCCCGGGCCAGCACCAGATCGGCGAGGGTGCGGCCGGCCAGGTTCGCCGCGGTGACCCCGTGCCCGACGTAGCCGCCGGCCCAGCCCAGGCCGGTGGTGCGGTCCAGCGCGACCCCGGCCTCCCAGTCCCGCGGCACCGCCAGCACCCCGCACCAGCCGTGCGCGATCGGGATGTCGCGGACCTGCGGCAGGATCGTGTGCAGGACGTCGGTGAGCAGTCCGATGGTGCGGGCGGGCACCTGCCCGTCGCGGTCGGTGCGGGAGCCGAATCGGTAGGGCACGCTGCGGCCGCCGATGGCGATCCGGTCATCGACGGTGCGCTGGGCGTAGAAGAACCCGTGTGCGGTGTCGCCGACGGTTTCGCGTCCCTGCCAACCGATTCGGTCCCAGATCTCGGCGGGTATCGGCTCGGTGGCGATCATCGAGCTGTTCATCGGCAGCCAGCGTCGATGCAGACCGGGCAGTGCGGGCGTGAAGCCCTCGGTTGCGCGCAGCACGATCGGCGCCCGCAGCGTGCCCGACCGGGTGACCGCCTTGCCCGGCTGGATCTCGATGACCGCCGACTGCTCGTGGATGGTGACGCCGAGCCGCTCGACAGCATCGGCCAGGCCGCATGCCAGTGCGGCCGGCTGAATCCGGGCACAGTGCGGAGTGTGATAGGCCGACACCACCCCGTCGAACTGGATACGTTGCGCAGCTTCGTGTTTCGTGAGTTCGGTGACCTCGTTGCCCCAACGCCGCTCCTCGGCGACGGTGGCGGCCAGGCGCGCGGCCTGCGCGGGGTTACGGGCGATTTCCAACGTTCCACCCTTGACCGCGCCGGCGTCGATACCCTCTCGGGCGGACACCTCCATGACCTCGTCCACGGATTCGTTGAGCGCTCGCTGCCACGCCAGAACCTTCTCGCGGCCATGGGTTTTCGCCATCCGGTGGCGGTCCCCGGGAACCAGACCCGACAGCCAGCCGCCGTTGCGGCCGGAGGCGCCGAATCCGGCGAAGCGGGCTTCCAAGATGGTGATCCGCAGCGACGGGTCGGCTCGCTTGAGGTAGTACGCCGTCCACAATCCGGTATAGCCGGCGCCCACGATGCAGACGTCGGCGTCACGATCACCGGGCAGCTTCGGACGCAGCTCCGGCAGTTTGTCGAACCAGTGCGAGACCTGACCGTTGATGGTGGACACCCGGCAATTCTGTCAGGCCGGGTTGTCGGCGGTGCGGCGGATGGTTGACCCCACGTACCGATGAAAGGGGCACACCATGTGCTGGCAATGCGATCACCCGGGGGCCACCCGGCAGGACTACCTCGACGTGCTGCACGGCACTGTCGCCAAGAACGGTTGGGCGGTGCAGTATGTCGAGACGGAGCCACCGTTCGCGTACACGATAGGGCTGAGCGATGCCGGCCTGCCGGAGCTACTGGTCACCGCACTCCCGCCGGGGCAGTCCATGCGATTGCTGAACGTGGTGGCTGATTACATGGTGCGAAAGACCGAACCGGCACCCGGTGACACCATGACGTTCCCGAGTGACCCCGCTGTCGAGTTCGTCGCGGTGACCGCACCCGATGCGCACATGGGTTGGGCCGTCGCGTTTCACGGCGGGCCCATCCGTGGCCTGCAGGTCGCCTGGCGGGACGAGCACGGCCACTCGCCGTGGTGCCCGGACTTCAACCAGGGCGGTCCGCGGCAGCCCGTACTTGGGGTTCGCGAGCCGCTCGGCCCCTGAGAGATCCCTCGAGATGACCACCGCGACATCGGCTTCCGAGCGACAATCTGGTCTCAGAAGTTTCTTTGACCCATTCTGCCCCTGGTGTCACATTCTGTCCGGATTTGTCGGTGGTCGCACGTATGTTCGAACCATGAAGTCGGACGCGGTGGCCAGTCGGGAGACGGTGCAGCATGCACTCTCCGATCACGCCGCGTCCACCAAAGCCTTGCTGGATGCCGACTTCACCGTGTTCGACACCGCGGAGTTATTGGCCATCCAATCCGAGCGCGAGCGGTACGCGCGCGCGGACGCGATGATTGGGCACCGCATCCAGGCCGCGCTGATGGACCGGGCCAGCGCGCATGAGATCGGCGGGAAGTCCTGGGTGGATGTGTTGGCCACTCGGATGCGGATCAGTCGTGCCGAGGCCGCCCGCCGGGTGTCGGGTGCCGAAGTGCTTGGCCCGCGCCACGCGATCGGCGGGGAGGTGCTGGATCCGGTGCTGGCGGCGTGTGCCGCCGCGTTGGCCGACGGAGCGATCTGTGCGGGGCACATCAAGGTGGTCCGGGCGACGTTGAAGACCGCGTGCGGCCGGATGGCCGGTACCGAGTTGGCGGAGTTGGAGGTGTCGCTGGTCGCCGCGGCCAAGACCACGACCCCGGAAACCCTGGAAAAGGCCGCCGAACGGGTGCTCTACAAACTCAACCAGGACGGCCATGGCCCCGATGTGGCGCGGCATAAGCGGGGCATCACCCTGGGTGCGCAGGATGCCGACGGGCTGGTGCGGATCACCGGTTGGGTGGATGCCGAGTTGGCCGCGTATCTGGGCACCGTGCAAGAGGTGTGGGGGCGGCCCGGGGTCAACAACCCCGATGATGCTGAGCCCAAGCTGAATCCGGACCCGAACCCGCTCGAAGACGAACCCGGGCCGGCGTGCGACCCGGTAAGTGAAGAACCCGCGGGCGCCGACAGTGAAGACGACGCCGCCGATGAGGGACTCGCGGACCCAGCCAGTGAAGATCCCTTCGCCGACGCTGACACAGCAGAAGATCCCGATCCCAACCACCCAGCTGACTTCGGTGCCCTGGCCGACCTGGCCGCCGGCGATACCCGCACCGGGGCCCAACGTTTGCACGATGCCTTCAAGGCGATCCTGCGTGATGCCCTGATGGCCAAGAGCCTCGGCCAGCACAACGGGATCCCGGTCACTATCGTGGTCTCCACCACCCTGGCCGAACTCGAAGCCGGCGCCGGGATCGCGGTCACCGGGACCGGCACGCTGATGCCCATGCCGGATCTGATCCGCCTGGCCGAACAGGCGTATCACTACCTGGTGGTGTACCGAAAACACACCGCCGAACCGCTCTATCTCGGGCGCACCAAACGCCTGGCCAGCAAGGCCCAACGCCTACTGCTCTACCACCGCGACCGGGGTTGCACCCGGCCCGGCTGCACCCAAGCGGCGTGTCATTGCCAGGCCCACCACGCCGAACCCAGCTGGAACAACGGCGGACTCACCGACGCCCCCACCCTCGCCCTGGGCTGCGGCCCCGACAACCGGCTCGCCGAAATGGGCTGGACCACCAGCATCGACCACGACACCGGGCGCACCCACTGGCACCCACCCCCACTGATGGACACCGGCGGCGACACCCTCAACCACCACTTCCACCCCGAAGAATTCCTCGACCCACCCGGCGAGGACAACCCATGTCAGAACGCATAGCGGTGGTACTGCGCCATATACCGCAGCGCGGGCACCGACGACATGACCTTCGCCAGCAACCGGTATGCCGGCCCCACCCGGCCGAATTCCGGGGTGTCGAACGGCGACACCCAGGCCAACAGCCGGGTGCCGGGCACCGCCGTGCGGATGTCGTCGGGGCCGTTGATCGCCCAGTGCAGCCTGGCTCCGGACCGGCGCACCACGGTATTGGTCCACTGCGACTTGATACCCAGCGTGTTGAACGCATCGAATTGCAGTTCACCGGACGGGAATCCGTCCACCACCCGACGCAGCAGCTCCAGCCCGTCCCGTTCGGTGAGGTACATCGTCAGCCCCTCACCGAGCATCAGCGTCGGGCGGTCGGCGGGAATGTCGCGCAGCCAGTCCGCATCGGTCACCGAGGCGGCGAGCACGTGGCAGCGCTCGGCCGACGGATAGAGCCGCTTCCGCAGTTGCGCGACCTCGGGATAGTCGATGTCGTACCACTGCACCCCCGGCCCCGGCCGCAGCCGGAAGAACCGTCCATCGAGCCCGCATCCGAGATGCAGCACGACGGCCTCGGGGTGTACCGCGAGAAACTGGGCGGTCCACCGGTCGAAGTGCGCGCTGCGGGTGGTCACCGCGGGCGATCTCGCCGCGGTGATCGACGTGGCGCTCCAGTCATAGTCGATCCGCTCGGCGATCTGCCGGGCCAGCTGGTCACCCAGGATGGGTCGGGGCAGACCGGCGTCGAGCACCTTGGCGTAGAAGGTCGCCAGCATGGTCTGCGGCGCCCCGGACAGATCGACCTTGAGCCTGTCGGCCATTCCTCCAGGCTAGACCGCTCGGTCCGGGAGTTCAGCTGCTCTTCTGCGCCCGCCTGGCGTCGCGCAGGCCCATCCAGAACCGGGCGGCCTCACGAATGGAATCCTCCACCGGCGTTGGCTGCCAACCGAGTTCACGGACCGCCTTGCTGCAGTCGACGGGCGCCTCGGCCCGCATCAATCGCAGCGAGGCCAGCGACAGCCGCTCATCGGTGCGGCGCAGCCGGCCCTTGATGGTGCCGATGGTGGCCAGCAGATAGGTCAGCGGCAGCGGGATGGACCGCGCCGGCGGGGGCACACCGGCCTCCTCGGCCGCGATCCGCGCCACCTCGGCATTGCTGATCATCTTCTCCGAGATCAGATAGCGCTCACCCACGCGGCCCTTCTCCGCGGCCAGGATCAGCGCGCGGGCGGCGTCGTTCACGCCGACGGCCTCCAGTTCGATACCGCTCATCACGAACGGCAGCTTCCCGAAGGCGGCGCCGGCGATGATCGCGCCGTGCGGGGTGCGACCCCAGTCGGTGCCGCCATAGGTGGTCGATACGCACATCGCCACCGCGGGCAGCCCGCGCTCGCTGGCGTACTGCAGCACCAGCTTCTCGGCCTGCACCCGGGACCGCACGTACGGCGTCAACCCACGCTCGTCGGCGATGTCCGCCTCGGTGGCGACCTTCCCACGCTGCCGGCCGACCGTCGCGTAGCTGCTGGTGAACACGAACTTGCGCAGACCCGCGGCGATCTCGGGCCGGGACGCGATGTCCAGCACGTGGCGGGTGCCGTCCACATTGGTGCGGAACAGCGGGGACGGATCCCGCAACCAGCCCCGGGTGTCCACGACGCAGTAGTAGATGACCTCGACGCCGGTCATGGCCGCGGTCAGCACGTCCTCGTCCCAGATGTCGCCGAGGTACCGCTGCACGTCCAGATCGTCGATGCCGACGGTGTTGGCGCCCTCGCGCACCATCACCCGGACCTCGCGCCCATCTTCGACGAGCCGGCGCACCACGTGCGAGCCGAGGTAGCCGTTGGCGCCGATGACCAGGACGGGGGCGAGCGCAGCGGCGGGAGAGGGATCGGTCATCGGACGCCCATCTGCTGCATCCAGGCCGCAGCCTCGTCGGTCAGCGTGCCCAGCTCCTGCGCCTTCTTGCACCATTTCTTCGCCGCGGACAGGAACCGCAACGGGTTGTAGACGTCCTCCTGGCGGCTCCACAGCCCGTCGCCGGCGTAGGTCAGGATCGACAGGTTGGTGGCGCTGATAACCGTGCCGTCACCCGGATCGCGCATCGGGTTGTCCAGCTCGCAGATCACCCGGGAGGTCGACTCGTCGATGACCGACCACAGCGCCGGAAACGATGTCATGTGGTTTCCGGGGAAGCTCTCCATGGTCTTCCAGATCCACGGCCGGACCTGCTCGCGGCCGCGCATGGTGCCTGCGGCGTGCTCCACATAGTCGACGTCGACGGTGTACTGGTCGACCCACGGGTCCCAGTTCCGGGTGCGGGCGGCCTCGGCGACCGTCTGCTCGAACGTCGCAAAGGCATCTGTCAGCTCAACTCGGGTGAACAGCGTCACGCCACAAAATAGAACACGTTCTAGCTAGGTTTGTCGAGGGTGAAACCGGCGTCCACGACCCGCCGCTCACCGAGGGGCTCGTGCAGGGTCACCGCCACGGTCCCCGGCACCGCCAGCGCGATGCACATCCGTCCGATCGCTTCCGGCGGCACGCCACCGTGGAGATCCAGCAAGACCTCCTCGGCGGTCTCGGTCACGATGACATGCACGCCGAAGCAGTCCGCGGGCCCGGCCGTGAAGTTGACCGCCAGCCCGTCCTCGGTGCGACTCCACGATTCGACATCGGTCTGGTGCGGGTTGAGAATCATCGGATTGTCGACGAACACCGTGCGCCAGGGCTCGGCCTGCACCTCCGGGGGCTCGGCGACCGGGTCTGCCCAGGCCGACGGCGGCCCGGCTGCCAGCAGGCAGCCGACCAGGATTAAGCCGGCGTGTGCTGTGGTTACAGCTCTACGCATGGGTACCACCGTAACGGCGGAGCACAATGGGTACCGGACTTGGACGACAGCTGAAGGAGTTGACGCGCATGACTGACAACCAGAAGGCGATCCTGGCCGGCGGCTGCTTCTGGGGCATGCAGGACCTGATCCGCAAGCAGCCCGGTGTCGTCTCGACCCGGGTGGGTTACACCGGCGGGCAGAACGCGCACGCGACCTACCGCAACCACCCCGGCCACGCCGAGGCCATCGAGATCATCTTCGATCCCGCCCAGACCAGTTACCGGTCGTTGCTGGAGTTCTTCTTCCAGATCCACGACCCGACGACCAAGGACCGGCAGGGCAACGACATCGGCTCCAGTTACCGGTCGGCGATCTTCTATGTCGACGAGGACCAGAAGGCCGTCGCCCTGGACACCATCGCCGATGTCGACGCATCCGGGTTGTGGCCGGGCAAGGTGGTCACCGAGGTCGTACCGGAGGCCGACTTCTGGGAGGCCGAGCCCGAGCACCAGGACTACCTGGTGCGCTACCCGACCGGATACACCTGCCACTTCCCCCGCCCGGACTGGAAGCTGCCCAAGCGGGCCGAGGTTTAGTTCCGACGAGCCAGCACCACCCGCCCCCCGCGTTTGGGGGTGAAGGCCACTCCACGCGAGTGCACCTTCTCCCCGGGCGCGGAGGTGGTGGCGATGGTGAAGTGCCGCAACACCGTACGCAGGACGACATCCATCTCGACGTTGGCGAACACCGCACCCACGCAGCGGCGGGTGCCGCCGCCATAGGGCACCCAGGCCAGCGGTGGCCGGTTGCCGACGAACCGGTCCGGATCGAACCGCTGCGGATCGTCGAACTCCAGTACGTGCAGCTGCGACAGGCTGACGATGATCGAATACCCCTGGGGCACAATCCATTTTCCGAGCTCGAAGGTCGGCGCGTAGACATGCCTGCCGGCGAAGTCGATGACGGTGCGAGCCCGCTGGGTCTCCAGGATGACGGCTTGCCGGTACTCGTTCGCCTGGACATTCCCCGTCGCTTCGCTCGCCCCGTCTCCGTCGGCCTCGGCGACCAACTCGGCCAGCACCTCGGGATGGCGGCTGATCCGCTCGAACACCCAGGCCAGAGTGGATGCCGTGGTCTCGTGCCCGGCGGCCAACAGGGTCAGCAGTTCATCGGCGATGTCGGTGTGCGACATCGCGGTGCCGTCCTCGTAGGTGCTGCGCAGCAGCAGCGCCAGGATGTCGTCGCGGTCGGCGAGGTGCGGATCGGCGGCGACATCCTCGATCAGCCGGCCGACGACGCTGTCGTAGCGGCGCCGGTATTCGGCCAACCGGCCCCACGGGTGCCAACGTCCGTAGTCGCGCTTCGGGGTGGGCAATGTCGCGCACCGCGAGCCCAGCGTCACCCAGGGCGGGATGATCTCGCGCAACTCGTCCAGGTGCGCCCCGTCGGCCCCGAAGACCGCCCGCAGGATCGCGTTCAGGGTGATCCGCATCATCGGCTCCAGCATCGGGAACTCCTGCCCGAGCGGCCAATTCACCGATTCCCGCAGCGTCTCCTCTTCGAAGATCTTCTCGTAGTTCCTGATGCTCTTGCCGTGGAACGGCGGTGTCAGCAGCCGGCGCCGGCGCTTGTGGTCGGCCCGGTCGAGGGCGAATACCGATCCGGGACCCAGGATCCGGGACAGGTTGGGCTGGATGTTGCCGACGTCGTCGGTATTGGCCGCGAACAGTTGTTTGGCCAATTGCGGATCCGTGACGACCACCGTCGGGCCGAAGACCGGCAGTTTCAGCGTGAAGGCCTCACCGTACTTACGGGTCAGCCGCCCGACCACGCGTCGGCGGGCCAGCACGAATCCGACTGCTTGCAGGGCACCGCTGCGGGTCGGCCCGGGCGGCAACAGCCCGGCAGGGCTCTCGGGACGTTCGGCGATGGTGACTTCGTTCATGGAACGCTCTCCAGACCGGGTTGGTACTGCGCTGTACCGCAGGGGTTTGCGTTACGGTACTCCGCGGTACCGGGCTAGGCAATAGAAACTGCACCAATACAATCGGCCGGAGGGGGGAACAGCGATGGACGACGAACGGTCCTTTCGCAGCAGACTGCTCGACGGCCTGGCCGCCTCGATCGCCGAACGTGGCTACCGCACCACCACGGTCGCCGATATCGTCCGCCACGCCCACACCTCGAAACGCACGTTCTACAGCCACTTCCCGGACAAGGAGCAGTGCTTCATCGAGCTGCTGCGGGCCGATCATGAGCAGCTGCTGGCCGCGATCGGCACGGCGGTGGACCCGGACGCGGACTGGCGGGCGCAGATCCGGCAGGCCGTCATGGCCTACATCGAGCACATCAGCGCGCGACCGGAGATCACCCTCAGCTGGATCCGCGAACTGCCCGCGCTCGGCGCCCCGGTGCGTGACATCCAGCGGTCCGCGATGAGCGGTCTCACCGACCTGCTCGTCGCGCTGTCCGACAGTCCCGGCTTCCGCCGCGGCGATATCTCCCCGGTGCGCCGCGAACTCGCGGTCATCCTGCTCGGCGGGCTGCGCGAGTTGACGGCGCTGACGGTGGAGGACAGCCGCCCGGCCGAGTCGATCCTGGAACCGGCGGTGACCGCGTCCGAGGCGCTGCTCGGCGCCGAACGGCCCTAGTTCAGGATCAGGCGCGCCGATTTCACCAGGCGCAGCGCGATCTCCGGGTACGCCTCGTACCCCATCCCGGCCCACACCAGGGTGCCCGTGTAGAGCAGTTCGAGCGCCTCGATCACATCCGGATCCACCGCCGGCCCGAGCGCCGCGACCAGCCGGGCCCGGATGTCCGCGCCGATGCGCCCGCGCAGGACATCGACGTCGGGATCCTTACCCAGCAGCGCGTTGGTGACCGCCCCGGCGAACTCGGGTTCCCCGGCCACCAGCAGCGCGATCTGTTCGAGCACCTCGAGCACCCGCGTCGCGGGATCATCGGATTCGTGGGCGGCCAGCGGGGACTCGGCCAGCCGGCGCCAGAACACCTCGGCGACCAGATGTTCCTTGGAGGAGAAATAGGTGTACGCGGTGGCGGCTCCGACACCGGCCTGCGCGGCCACCCGGCGCACCGTGAGCGCCGCAAAACCCTCCCGGCCCAACAGTTCCAGCGCCGCCTTGCCGAGCCGGTCGACGGTATCGGCCTGCTTGGCGCTCAACCTGCGGCGCGTCGACTCCAGGGCCGTATCGGACACGTGTCCAGACACTACTGCACCCCCCGATCACCAGCAACGGTAGGTTTGTCAGCCATGAGCAACGCCGACACCGCCCTGCCCGCCGAGGCCGCCCGCTTGTTCGAGTTCGCCGAGCAGGTCATCGGCTTCTTGCCCGCCGACGAGGGCCGCGCGCTCTATGACGCCGCCGTGCGCTACCTGCCCGGTGGTGTCGGTGTCGAAATCGGCACCTACTGCGGTAAGTCCACGGTGTTGCTGGGCGCGGCGGCCGCGCAGGTCGGCGGCGTCATCTTCACCGTCGACCATCACCACGGTTCCGAGGAGCACCAGCCCGGGTGGGAGTATCACGACACCTCGCTGGTCGACCCGGTCACCAAGCGCTTCGACACGCTGCCGACCATGCGGCACACGCTGGACCTGGCCGGCCTGGAAGACCACGTGGTGGCGATCGTCGGCAAGTCCCCCACCGTCGCCCGGGTCTGGGCCACCCCGGTGCAGTTCCTGTTCATCGACGGCGGTCACACCGAGGAGGCGGCTCAGCGCGATTACGACGGCTGGGCCAAGTGGGTGGCACTCGGCGGCGCACTGGTGATCCACGATGTGTTCCCCGATCCGAATGACGGCGGCCAGGCACCGTTCCACATCTACCGTCGCGCAATCGATTCCGGCGACTTCACCGAGATCTCCGCGACCGGCTCGCTGCGGCTGCTGGAGCGGGTGGGCTAACGGCCCGAGGTCGCGCAGGCGCAGTCGAATTCGCCTTCCAGCCCGCGCGGCAGATCCGTGGCCCGGAAGATGCCGGCGGCGGCACTGGTCGAGGTCAGGGCGTCGGCGGCCAGGATCATCGCCGCACCGGTCCAGGTGGTGCGCTCCACCGGCCAGCGCTTGCCGTCGGAGAACACCAGTCCGGTCCAGTACGACCCGTCCGTCTCGCGCAGATGCTGCATGGCCGCGAACTGTTCCAGTGCGCGCTTGCGGTCACCGATCGCGTCGAGCGCCATCACCAGCTCACAGGTCTCCGCACCGGTCACCCAGGGCCGGTGGTCCACGCACCGGATGCCCAGTCCGTCGACCACGAAATCGTCCCAGCGCCGGTTGATCCTGGACTCGGCGGCCTCACCGCGGACCGCACCGGTGAGCACCGGGTAGTACCACTCCATGGCATGAGTGTCCTTGGCGTTGAACAGCTCCGGATGCTCGGCGATGGCGTGCCCGAGCGCTCCGACGGCCACCTCCCACTCCGGCTGCGGATCGTCGAGGTAGTTCGCCAGCGCCAGCGCGCACCGGATGCTGTGGTAGATGCTCGCGCAACCGGTCAGCAATGCCTCTTCCAGGGGTCCGGCATCGCTTCTGGCCCAGCAGATCTCACCCCCGGGAAGTTGCAGGGTCAGCACGAAGTCGATGGCCTTGGCGACCACCGGCCACATCGTCTCGGCGAAACCGCGGTCCCCGGTGATCAGCACGTGATGCCAGACGCCGGTCGCGATGTAGGCACAGAAGTTGGTGTCGCTGTTGGCATCCTCGACCACACCGTTGCGCAGCTGGATCGGCCACGAACCATCCGGGCGCTGCGCCGTGCGGCACCAGTCGAAGGCGGCCCGGGCCGGCTCCAACAGACCGGCCACCGTCAGCGCCATGGCGTTCTCGACGTGATCCCACGGGTCCGTGTGCCCACCCACCGACCACGGGATCGCGCCCGAGCTCTCCTGGGTCTCGGCGATGGACACCGCGGTCTGACGGCACTGCTCGGGCGTCAGAACACCGGGAACCCCGGGGATCTCGAGATCCGCCATGTCAGTCTGCCGGTTTTTGGAAGTACAGAGCGACACTCTTACCGATCAACGGGTTCAGCGCCGCTTCCGCCGTACGAGTCAGCCAGGGCCGGCTCATCATGTCCCACACCAACAGTTTGTGATAGGCCGTCACCGCCGGATTGTCTGGCTTGTCCACGCCGACAGCACATTTGAGCCACCAAAACGGTGCGTGCAGCGAATGCGCATGCTCGCTGTGGGCGAACCGCATACCCCGTCCCACGACCTTGTCGCGCAGTTCGTCGGCGCGGTAGATGCGGATGTGCCCGCCCTCGTTGGCGTGGTACTCGTCCGACAGCAGCCAGCACACCTTCTCGGGCAGCCAGCGCGGGACGGTGATGGCAAGCGCACCACCAGGTTTGAGGACCCGGACCAGCTCCGAGATCGCCTTGTCGTCCTCCGGGACGTGCTCCAGGATCTCCGAGGCGATGACGCAGTCGAACGTGCCATCGGCATAGGGCAACGCCAGGGCGTCCCCCTTGACCGCCTCCGCGCGGGCCGACGCCGGCGCCTCGCCCTGCTCCTTCATGGCCGTCAGGATGGCGTCCACGTCATTGAGGTCCTCGACGCTCTGGTCGAAGGCGATGACGTCGGCGCCGCGGCGGTAGGCCTCGAAGGAGTGGCGCCCCGCGCCACAGCCCACATCGATGACCGATGTCCCCGGCCCTACGCCGAGCCGGTCGAAGTCAACGGTCAGCACGCTGCGTGTCCTTTCGGGTTCGGTCGATTGCCCGCTCGTAGACGGCCACGGTCTGTGCCGCCACGGACTCCCAGCTGAATACGTCCAGGGCCCGGCGCCGGCCGGCCGCGCCGAGGCGGTGCCGTTCGGCCGGCGAGTCCAGCAGTTCGCCGAGCACATCGGTCAGCTCGTCGACATCGGCGGGCCGGACCAGGCGTGCGCATTCCTCGCTCAGCACCTCGGGCAGCGCCCCGGCCCGGCTCGCCACGATCGGCGTGCCGCTGGCCATCGCCTCCACGGCGGGCAGCGAGAATCCTTCGTAAAGCGAAGGGATACAGGCTATCTCAGCGGACGCCAGCAGCTCGGCCAGCGCCTCGTCGGTCAACCCGCTGGAGACGTTGACGATATCGGAGATGCCCAGCTCGGCGATCAGCTTCTCGGTCGGGCCGTTGGGCTCGAGCTTGGACACCAGCTGCAGATCCAGGTTGTGGTGCGTGCGCAACCGCGCCACCGCCCGCAGCAGATTGCCGACGCCCTTGAGCGGCACATCGGCACTGGCGATCGCGATGATCCGGCCGGGCACCCGCGCATCGGACGGCTGGAACAGCTCGGTGTCGACACCGAGGGGCACCACGTGCAGCTGGGCGTCGCTGACCCCGAAGTCCGCGGCGATGTCGGCGGCCGAGGTCGACGAGACGGTCAGCAGCTCCGGGATGGCACGGGCCACCTTCTTCTGTGTCTCGGCGAAGGCGTACCACCGGCGGACCAGCGGCTTGCGCCACCACTTGGCGGCGGCCACCTCGAGAACGCGGTCCCGGGTGATCGGGTGGTGCACGGTGGCGACCAGCGGCATCCCGCGCTCGGCGATCGTCAACAGGGCCGACCCCAGGCTCTGGTTGTCGTGCACCACGTCGAACTCGTCGCCGCGCTCGGCCATGATGCGCGCGACCCGCAGACAGAACGTCTTGGGTTCGGGGAAACCGGCCGACCACATGGTCGCCAGTTCGAGCAGGTCGATGCGGTCCCGGATCTCGCGCGGATGCGGGACGCGGAACGGATCGGGCTCGCGATAAAGGTCGAGGCTGGGCACCTTGGTGAGCCGCACCCGCGGGTCCAGGCCTTCGGGATAGGGCTGGCCGGAGAACACCTCGACGTCGTGGCCGAGTTCGGCCAGACCCCGGGAAAGATGCCGTACATACACACCCTGACCACCGCAATGAGTTTTGCTTCGGTACGAGAGAAGGGCTATACGCACGTCAGCTCAATCCGCTGAACTGCGGCGCAAGCATGCTGGACATGTGTCCAGACTATAGTTTGACGCGCTATCAGGCGCAATGCGTCCCCGGCCCCGGCCGACCCGGCACGACGAACGCGAAAGGCCTCCGGTAGCCCAGTCCGGTCAGCCGCGCACCGCGCACCGCCTCGACATCCACCGACCGGATTGCTCCCGATGTCGGCTCGTAACAACGTAATTCGCGCTCGCCGGCGCCGACACCGACGAACAACACCCAGTGCCGCGGGATGACGCCGCCGACCAGCATCGGCACCGGCAACCCCGATCGCAGCGCGACCATGACGTCGCTCAGTGGCTCGGTGCGGCCGCCGAGCAGGCCTCGGCACAGCCGCCAGCGGTAACCGACGAGGCTGTGCTCGTTGATCACGCCGGCCAGCCCGGCCGGCGTCATCCCCAGCCGGCGCGGCCACACCATGTTGGCGGACCGATGCACCCGCAGTTGTTCGGCGTCGAACCAGCTCGCCGCACCGGCCTCGCGCAGAGCGGTGCCGTAGTCCGGACGCAGCATCGCGGCGGCCAGCACCGCGACGGAGGGTCCGCAGCTGATCCCGTCGCGTTGCCGCAGGTGTAGACCTGGTTTGAGATTTCCGATTCTGGCAATATTACCGGCGAGTAAGAACCGCGCACAGCTCACTGGGGGTGGCAATGGCGGGCGGATCGTTCTTATCGGCGGGATCGTTGCTGGCCGAGGCCGGCAGCGAAGGTGGTGGAGCGGACCTCGATCAGATCATCGGGGTCTCGGTGGCGACCGGGATCGTCACCGCCGCGTTGTTGTGGATCGGCGTCCTGCATCGAACCCGGCGGATCACCTGGCTGGACACCCTGGCCACCAAGGTGGGTGTCCTGATGAAACGCCCGCCCTGGGTGGCACTGCCGACCCTGTTGTTCACCTCGACGATCATCTGCGCGATGTTCGGCTTCATCTGGGACGTCAGCCTGCACATCGGCAAGGGCCGCGACTCCGGACCGCTGGCCAACCCGGCCCACTACTTCATCCTCGTGGGCCTGTTCCTGCTGTTCATCGCCGGATCGCTGGCCATCATCCTGCCGTACGACAAGCCGGGCCCGGCCGCACTGCGGATCACCCGGACCTGGTACGCACCCGTCGGCGGCGTCCTGATGGCCGCGTGCGGGCTGTACGCCCTGATCGGCTTCCCACTCGACGATGTCTGGCACCGCCTCTTCGGCCAGGACGTGACGCTTTGGGGGCCGACGCATCTGATGCTGATCGGCGGTGCCGGCCTGTCCCTGATCGCGGTGCTGCTCCTCGAACACGAGGGCCGCATGGCGATGGGGCCCGGCGCCGAGGTCGCACCCCGGAAGATCCTGCGGTACTTCGCGTTCGGTGGTCTGCTCATCGGCCTGTCGGTGTTCCCCGTCGAATACGACTTCGGCGTCGAACAATTCCGGCTGGTGCTGCACCCGATGCTGGTCGCGGCCGCCGCGAGCCTGGCCCTGGTCGCGGCCCGGATCACGCTCGGCAAGGGAGCGGCACTGGCCGCGGTGGCCTTCGCCCTGCTGATCCGGGGGCTCGTCGCCATTGCGGTCGGCCCGGTGCTCGGCGCTCCCTACAGCTGGTTCGCGCTGTACCTGGGACCGGCTTTGGTGGTGGAACTTCTCGCGCTGACACCGCTTTTCAAACGGCCGGTGCTGTTCGGGGCGGTCGCCGGGGCGGGTATCGCGACGGTCGGGCTGTGGCTGGAGTCCTTCTGGGTCGACGCGGTGTTCATGTACCCGTGGCCGACCAGCATGTGGGGCGAGGCGCTGATCATGTCCGTCCCGGTCGCCGTCACCATGGGCATGTGCGGTGGCCTGCTGGCCACCGTGCTCACCGGCCGGCCCCTACCGCACCGTGCGGTGAGCGCCGGTCTGGTCGCGGCCACGGTGCTGACCGTCGGCGCCGCGATGGGCAACGGGCTGACCATCTCGGTGCCGGAGAACGCCGCCGCGCAGATCACCCTCGACGAGCTGCCCAGCCCGCAGGGCGAGCGACTGGTCAGTGCCGACATCCGGGTCACCCCGGCGGATCTGATCGGTGACGATCCCGAGTGGGTGTCCATGCTGTCCTGGCAGGGCGGCCTGGACAACGAGCGCGGACTGATCGTCGATCACCTGGAACGCGTGGGCCCCGGGCACTACCGCACCACCCGCCCCATCCCGGTGTGGGGCACCTGGAAGACGCTGATCCGGATCCAGGACGGCCGCACCATGGCCGCGGTCCCGGTGTTCCTGCCCGCCGATCCCGGCATCGGCGCCGTCGAGCTTCCCGCCGAGGAATCGATGACGCGCGATGTCACCGCGGAAATCACTGTGCTGCAACGGGAACGAAATCTGGACGTGCCGAGCTGGCTGTTCACTGCCGCCTCCCTGGTGGTGCTGGCATGCTCGCTGATCCTGATCGCGGCCTTGAGTTGGGGCGCGGGACGGATCAACGACCGGGAGATGCGCACCCGCGCCGACACCGTCGCCAGAGAGCCCGCGCAGCTCTGAGCCGATGACACCCCCACCCAGCCACCCGATGACCCTCCTCGCCGATCATTCACTGCTGCTGGCGCTGCCGGCCTTCGCACCGGCGGTGGTGGTGGCCGGGGTCGTCGCGTGGCTGGCGATCCGCGACCGGCGCAACCCCGACCCGGACAGCCCCCAGAGCCAGGACCGCGAGAGCAAGGACACCGATTGAGAACCCTGTTCGTCATCGCGGCGGCCGCCCTGCTGAGCGCCGGGTGCACCGAGACCGAGAACCCCGCGCCGCCACCGCCGGATCAGCAGACGCCGGCGCAACGGGTGGTCATCGACGTCACCATCGAGGACGGCCGGGTCACCCCCACCAACCAGCAGGTGCAGGCCGCCGTGAACCAGCCGATCGTCATCCGGGTATCCAGCGACGCGACTGACGAACTGCACGTGCACGCGACTCCGGAACACACCTTCGCGGTGAAGGCCGAACCACTGCAATCGTTTCAGTTCCAGGTCGAGGTGCCCGGCCGGGTCGATGTCGAACTGCACGATCTGCACCGAGTCGTGGCCACCATCGCGGTGCAGTGACCACCGTCCTCGCGCACGGACTCGGTGGCTCGGCCGATCTGCCCATCCCGTTCACCTACGCTGTGGTCGGCGCGGCGTGGACGCTCACCCTCACCTTCGCGGTGGTGGCATTCGCCTGGCGCACCCCGCGTTTCGACGCAGACACCCCGGGCCGCCCACTGCCGGACTGGATGGGCACGGTCATCGATGCGCCGGTCACCCGGTGGCTGGTGGCCGGCCTGGGCTTGGCGTTCACCGGTTGGGTGGCCGTGGCGGCCGCCGTCGGTCCACAGGATGGCCGCAACGCCCTGCCCGGTGTCTTCTACGTGCTGCTGTGGGTCGGGCTGGTGGCGCTGTCGCTGTTCTTCGGGCCGGTGTGGCGCGCGATCTCCCCGGTACGCACCGTTGTGCGGTTGCTGCCGATCACCCGCGGACGGTACCCGCGCCGGCTGGGTTACTGGCCCGCCGCGGCCGGCCTGTTCACCTTCGTCTGGCTGGAACTGGCCAGTCCCGACCCGGGATCGCTTACCGCGGTGAAGATCTGGCTGTCGATCTACCTGGCTGTCACGCTGGCCGGCGCCGTGCTGTGCGGAACGCGCTGGTGTGCGCACGCCGACCCGTTCGAGGTGTACAGCATGATCGCGTCGCGGTGCTCGCCGTGGCGGCGCAATCCCGACGGCCGCATCGCGATCGGTAACCCGTTCAACCACCTGCTCTCGCTTCCGGTACGCCCGGGGACGGTCACCGTGCTGGCAGTACTGCTCGGCTCCACCGCCTTCGACAGCTTCTCCGCGATGCCGGCGTGGCGCACCTTCGTCGACACCCATACCGCGGGTCCCTGGGGCGCCACCGCGCTCAAGACCGCGGGCCTGCTGTTGTTCGTGGCCACGGTGGCGCTCACCTTCTCACTGGCCGCCGTGGCCACCGGTGGCGTGGACCGCGCCGGGCGCCGTTCCCTGCCCGGGCTGATGGCGCACTCACTCATCCCGATCGTCATCGGTTACGTCTTCGCGCACTACCTCACCTATCTGGTCGAGAAGGGCCAGCAGACCGTCCACGCGCTGCTGGGATCGCCTGACGCGCAGGTGTATTACCTGTTGTCGTCACATCCGACGGTGCTGGCCTCGGCCAAGGTGGGCTTCGTGTTGCTCGGGCACGTCGCGGCGGTGGTGGCCGCGCACGACCGGGCGCTGCGGGTGCTACCCCGGGGCCACCAGATGACCGGTCAGCTGGCGATGATGCTGGTGATGGTCGGATACACGTTCACCGGGCTGTATCTGCTGTTCGGTGGTTGAGGGGACTACGGTTGAGATATGCGTGCGCTGATCGTGGTTGATGTGCAGAAGGACTTCTGCGAGGGCGGGTCCCTCGCGGTCGCCGGGGGTGCCGCCGTCGCGCGCGGCATCAGCGAGCTGCTGACCGAACACGATTACGACCACGTGGTCGCCACCATGGACTTCCACATCGACCCGGGCGAGCACTTCTCGGATACCCCGGACTACCGGGTGTCCTGGCCCCGGCACTGTGTGGTCGGCACCCCGGGGGTGGATTTCCACGAGGACTTCGACCCTGCCGCGGTGCAGTCCGTCTTCACCAAGGGCGAATTCTCCGCCGCCTACAGCGGTTTCGAGGGCACCGACGCCGACGGCACGACGCTGACCGACTGGCTGGCCCGGCGCGGTGTCCACAGCGTGGACGTCGTCGGCATCGCCACCGACTACTGCGTGCGGGCGACGGCGGTGGATGCGGTGGCGGCGGGTCTGCGCACCCGGGTGCTGCTTCCGCTGTGCGCCGGGGTGGCCGCGGAGTCCACCGCCGAGGCGCTGGCGGTGCTGCGGGCCCGCGGCGTCGAGATCACCGAGTAGGGTCCACCGGCCGGCCGGTCCAGCGCGGCGGGCGACCGGCCAGCTGCGCCCGCACCCCCTCGGCCGCGTCATCGTGCGCCATCAGATGCAGGTGGATCGCGGTCTCCCGGGCGCCGACCTCGTCACGGCCGAGGTCGAAGGAGTCCCACAGCAGCCGCTTACTGGCGGCCACCGACATCGGCGCGGTGTTGCCGGCGATGTCGCGCGCCACCGCCAGCGCCGCGGGCAGCACCTCCTCGGCGGGCAGCACTCGGCTGCCGAGGCCCATCTGCACGGCGCGGTGACCGTCGAACATCGCTCCGGTCAACAGGATCTCGGCCGCGGTCGCGATGCCGACCAGCCGCGGGAGCACCCAGTGCGAGTAGGCGTCGCCGACCACTCCGCGGCGCACCTGCACGATGCCGTACTTGGCGTCGGCGGCGAAGAACCGGATGTCGCACTGCAGCGCCAAGGTCAGCCCGAGCCCGATCGCGTGCCCGTTCACCGCGGCGATCACCGGTTTGTTCAGCGTCCACGCCGGCACCGGGAAGCCCGCGGCGCTGAACCCGTCGCCGGGTGCGGTGAAGGTCTGCTCACCGGCACCCAGGTCGGCGCCGGCGCAGAACGCGGGCGGTGCGCCGGTCAGCACGATGGCACGGACGGCGTCGTCGGTGTCGTACCGGGTCAGGGCATCGGCGAGTTCGTGGCGCATGCCGTCGCCGACGGCGTTGCGCTGTGCGGGCCGGTTCAGCGTGATGACGGCGACCCCGCCCTCGACGGTGGACAGCAGCGTTCGGTACCCGGGCACGTGGTCATCATCTCCCGGGTCATCATCCACCCGCCATATATGTCTGTAACAGAGGTATCGTGTCCGGGGTGGACACCCGCACGGATCTGGCCGGCCAACTGTTCGGCGTGGTCGGCCGTTTCCGTCGGCAACTACGACGGTCCACCGGTGGCGGATTCGACCGCACCGGGCTGACCCAGTCGCAGACCGAACTATTGCGACTCGTCGGCCGCCGCCCCGACATCTCGGTCCGCGAGGCCGCCGCCGAACTCGGCCTGGCGGCCAACACCGCCTCCACCCTGGTGTCGCGGCTGACGGCCGAGAATCTGCTGATCCGCTCAGTGGACGGCGCCGATCGGCGGGTCGGCCGGCTGCGGCTCACCGCCGCCGCGCAAGTCGTCGCCGACCGGTCCCGGCTGGCCCGCCGAGCCGCGCTGGACGGGGCGCTGCGGGCCCTAGACGACACCCAGATCGAGGATCTGGCAAAGGGTTTGGCCGTCATCGGCGAGCTGACCCGGATACTGCAGGAGGACCAGCCATGACCCAGCCACCGG
The DNA here is from genome assembly GCF_019456655.1 of Mycolicibacterium diernhoferi. Classification (NCBI taxonomy): domain Bacteria; kingdom Bacillati; phylum Actinomycetota; class Actinomycetes; order Mycobacteriales; family Mycobacteriaceae; genus Mycobacterium; species Mycolicibacterium diernhoferi. The sequence goes on from NZ_CP080332.1 coordinate 5,885,136, forward strand.
CCATCGACTGCCGGGGCCTGTTCCACCGCTACGGCAAGTTCACCGCGGTCTCCGGACTCGACCTGCAGGTCGCACCGGGCGAGACCGTGGGACTGCTGGGACCGAACGGCGCCGGCAAGACGACGGTGATCCGGGTGCTGACCACCCTGACACCGGCACAGCAGGGTGAGGTACGTATCTTCGGCCTCGACTCCCGCCGGCAGACCATGGATATCCGCCACAATATCGGTTATGTGCCGCAACAACTTTCCATCGAATCGGCACTGACGGGACGCCAGAACGTCGAGCTGTTCGCCCGGCTCTACGATGTGCCGCGCCGCGAGCGGGCGGACCGGGTGGCCGGCGCGCTGGACGCCATGCAGCTCTCCGAGGTCGCCGACAACCCCGCGAGCACCTATTCCGGCGGCATGGTGCGCCGCCTCGAGCTGGCCCAGGCCCTGGTGAACCGGCCCGCGCTGCTGCTGCTGGACGAACCCACCGTCGGGCTGGATCCCATTGCCCGCGACAGCGTCTGGGAACAGGTCGACCGGATGCAGGCCGAGTTCGGCATGGCGGTCCTGCTCACCACCCACTACATGGGCGAGGCCGACGCGCTGTGCGACCGCGTGCTGCTGATGCACCACGGTGAGCTGCAGGCCGACGGCACCCCGGCCGAACTGAAGGCGGGCCTGCACGACGAGGTCGGCCCGAACGCGACGCTGGAGGACGTCTTCCGGCACTACGCCGGCTCCGATCTCGACGCGGGCGCACCCGCCGGGCTCCGCGAGGTCCGCGCCGCACGAAGGACGGCCCGCCGTGTCAGCTGAACCCAGCATCACCTTGATCCGGGCGCCGCGGGGCTGGCGCCGGCTGCCCGGCCTCGGCACCCGGATGGGCGCCTTCGCGCGCGTCGAACTGCAGAAGCTGCGCCACGACCGCACCGAGTTGTTCACCCGGATGGTGCAACCCGCGCTGTGGCTGCTGATCTTCGGCCAGACCTTCAACAATCTGAAGGTCATCGACACCGGCGACGTGCCGTACCTGGCCTTCCTGGCGCCGGGCATCATCGCCCAGTCCGCACTGTTCATCTCGATCTTCTACGGCATCCAGATCATCTGGGACCGGGACGCCGGCATCCTTGCCAAACTCATGGTGACCCCGGCCCCGCCGACCGCGCTGATCACCGGGAAGGCCTTTGCCGCGGGCATCCGGTCGGTGGTGCAGGTGATCGGGGTGGTCGCGCTGGCCTACCTGATCGGCGTGCACATGACGCTCAACCCGCTGCGCATCCTGGGCGCGATGGCGGTGGTGGTGCTCGGCTCGGCGTTCTTCGCCTGCCTGTCGATGACGCTGGCCGGGCTGGTCCGCAATCGGGACCGGTTGATGGGTATCGGTCAGGCCATCACCATGCCGCTGTTCTTCGCCTCCAACGCCCTCTACCCGGTCGAGGTGATGCCGCAGTGGCTGCGCTGGCTGTCCGCGGTCAACCCGCTCAGTTACGAGGTGAACGCGTTGCGCGGCCTGCTGATCGGCACGCCGGGCAACATCTGGCTGGACGTCACCGTGCTGGCGGTGGCCGCCGTCGCCGGGGTGCTGACCGCGGCCGCGCTGCTGCGCAGGCTGGTGCGCTGACCCCCGGGCTCGGCGATCTATACCGCCAGCAGACGGTCGATGGCGCTCAGCGGAATGGGCAACCAGGACGGCCGGTAGCGGGCCTCGTATCCCGCTTCGTAGACGGCCTTGTCCAATTCGTAGGCGCGCAGCACAGCGGACGCCTGCCGCGGGTCGATGGCGCTGCCCGCGATGTAGCCGTCACAGAAGGCCGCGCTGTTGCGCTCCGCCCAGCCCCGGGCGGCGTCCCGGTCCTGCCCCGAGGTCTGCCGTTGATGGGCGGCGTAGTCGTAGGAGCGCAGCATCCCGGCCACGTCCCGCAGCGGGGAATCCGGCCGGCGCCGCTCCTGCAGGGGCTGTCCCGGCTCACCCTCGAAATCGATCACCAGCCAGCCGGCCGCGGTGTGCAGCACCTGCCCGAGGTGCAGGTCACCGTGGATGCGTTGCTCGGTCGACGGCTCGTCGGCCAGTGCCCGGTAGCGCTGTTCGATCTCGGTCAACCGGTCACGAAGATCGGGCACCTGCACCGCGACCGCCCGCAATCGGTCGATCATGGTCTGCGCCGGGAAGGGCTTGACCCGGGTGCCCAACCGCTCGGCGAGATCCCGGTGCACCGATGCCACGGCCTGCCCGAGCCGGTGCGATTCCGCGCCGAAGTCGTCACCGGCGGGCGCCGTCGCCAGCTGCCAGCCGTCGGTGGAGTCGCGCGCGAACGTACTCACCATCCCGAGCATGTATTGCTCTGAATCCCAGTCGATTTCGTATGATCCGAGCAGCGGGGTGATGTACGGGTTACCGGCCAGCGCGCGGGTCAGCTCGATATCGGGGTTGATACCCGGGATGAGCCGGCGGAACACCTTGAGGATGCTCTGCTCGCCGAACACCACGCTGGTGTTGGACTGCTCGGCGCTCATCACGCGCACCGGGGTACCGGGCCCCAGATCCGCTCCCGGTTCGCGGCAGAACCGCACCGCGTCGATCTGCTCGGAGGCGGCCACCAGCGCCAGCAGCCGCCCGGCGGCCTGCGGATCGACCATCGCGTCGTATCCGGTGCGTCCGCCGTCCGACCCGATACGCGCCGGCTCCGCCCCGCTGTCCCAGCGCACCAGCACCTGATAGGTCTCGGCCGCGCCGTCGGTGTAGTCGACCTGCAGCACCACCAGATCCAGATCGCGGTCCAGCGCCACCACCGTCGCCGGCCGGGCCGTCGCGATCTCCCGCCCCCGACCCGAATACCAGCGTTGTGAGGGCAGCCAGCGCTCGAACGGCAGGTTCATGCTCATGATCTTTACCCGTACCCGGCGCGACGGGGTGATACACCAGACGGGTTGGGTATGGTGCCGACGTGGCTGAATTGCGTGATCACGGCGACCCCGGCGACGCCCCCACCGTCCCACCGCCGCTGACGGCCGTGACGAACCCGCAGCGCCCGTCGGCCGCCGAGGAGGCGCGCACCATCGCCGCGTCCACCAACGCGGGCACGCTGGCCACCCTGACCGCCGACGGTGACCCCTGGGCCTCGTTCGTGACCTACGGCCTGCTCGACGGCGCGCCGGTGCTGTGCGTGTCGAACATGGCCGAGCACGGACGCAACCTGGCCGGTGATCAACGCGCCAGCATCGCCATCGTGGCGCCTGACGTGCCGGATGACCCGCTGGCGTCGGGCCGGGTCACCCTGGCCGGGACCGTGGTGCGGCCAGAAGGCGACATGCTGGAGGCGGCCCGGCAGGCGCATCTGGCGGCGGTGCCGGCCGCCAGGTACTACATCGACTACAGCGATTTCGCCCTCTGGGTGCTGCAGGTCCAGCGGGTCCGCTGGGTCGGCGGGTACGGGCGGATGGATTCGACGAGTGGTGCGGAATACACCGCCGCCGCGGCCGACCCCGTCTCGCCGCACGCCGCCGGGGCGGTCGCGCACCTCAACGCCGACCACGCCGACGCACTGACCGCGATGGCGCAGAAACTGGGCGGATTTCCCGACGCCACCGCCGCGACCTGCACCGCAGCCGACCGGTACGGGCTCGATCTGCGGGTGACCACCCCCCGCGGGGTGGCCTACACCCGGGCCGGGTATCCGCAGCCGATCAACAGCATCGATGAATTACGTTCGGCGGCAGTCGAGTTGACCCAAAGGGCACGGCAGGGCTGAGCCGCTGTCCCGCCGTGCAATACGATTTCGGACTATGCAGCGCCCGGAGACCTGGCAAGCGGCTTTCGAGCTGATCCAAACGCGCGGTTACGAACACCGCGCCGAGCCGTTCAGGCTCGTCAGTGGCCAGCTCAGCCATGATTACATCGACGGCAAGTACGCCATCGACAACGGCGAGCGGCTGTCCATCGTCAGCCGCGCGGTGGCCGACCTGGCGGCCCTCAACGGCATCGAGTTCGACGCGGTCGGCGGCCTGACCATGGGTGCCGATCCGCTGGCCCACGGGGTGTCGATGGTCACCGGCGCCGCCTGGTTCTCGGTGCGCAAGGAGCAGAAGTCCCGCGGCCGTGAGCAGTGGATCGAGGGCACCCGCATCGAGCCCGGCACCCGGGTGCTGCTGGTCGACGACGTGATCAGCACCGGAGGCTCCACCCTCAAGGCGTATGAACGGGTCACCGCGGCGGGTGCCGTGGTGACCGGGGTGATCCCGATGGTGGACCGCGGCGATGTCGCCGCCGAACTGTTCGGCGGCCTCGGCGTGCCGTTCGTGGCGCTGGTGACCTACAAGGATCTGGGCATCGAACCGGTCAAGGCCGTCTGACTTCCCGGTCAGCCGACCGCCGGGGGCCAGTTGGCCTCCAGGTACTTCGTCGCGGCCTCGTTCTGGTCCACCGAGACGAACGTCGCCGCCCCGTCCACCGGGGGCAGTCCGCCGTAGACGACCCGGTCGATGCTGCCCCTGGTGACCATCGAGTCGGCCCGCACCGGCCGGGCGCCACCACTGAGGTACAGGTTCTGCCCTTCGTCGCTGTACAGGAATTCCTGCCAGAGCCGGGCCGCGGCCGGGTGCGGGGCGTCGGCGTTGATCGCCTGGAAGTAGTACCCGGCGACCGCGGCATTGTGCGGGATGATGACCTTCCAGCCCGGGACCTTCTTGGACTGCTCCACATTCAGGTAGTCCCAGTCGATGACCACCGGGGTCTGGCCGGAGGCGATGGTGGCCGGAGTGGGGTTGACCGCCAGCAGGTTGCCCGCCGCGGCGAGTCGTGAGAAGAACTCCACCCCGGGGCCGATGTCATCGGGCGACCCGCCCTGGGCGATGGATGCCATCATCACCCCGGAGAAGGCCGAACCGGCCTGCCGCGGGTCACCGTTGAGTGCGATCGCGCCGGCGAACTCGGGCTTGAGCAGGTCGTCGACACCGGCGATGGTCGGCACCTTGGCCGAGTCGTAGCCGATCGACATGTATCCGCCGTAGTCGTTGACCCACAGTCCGTCCGGATGCTTGAAGGCGTCCGAGATCTCGGCGAAGTGCTCGACCTTGTAGGGGGCGAACATCTCGGTGTTGGCCAGCGCCACCGACTGTCCCAGGTCGAAGACGTCCGGCGCGGTGCTGCGGCCCTTCTGCTGCACCGCGGCGTCGATCTCCTCCTGACTGCTCGCTCCCGGCTGCGCCGAGTTGACCTTGATGGCGTACTTCTGGCTGAACCGCTCGATGATCTCGCCGTAGTTCGCCCAGTCCGGCGGCAGCGCGATGACGTTGAGTTCGCCCTCGGCCTGGGCCGCTTCGATCAGTCCCTCCATGCCACCGAAGTCGGCGGCCGAGGTCGCGGTGCGCGCATCGGCGTCGTCGGACTCCCGCTTCTCGGCGGGGGTGCAGGCCGCCAGGCCGGTGAGCAGGGCAGCGGTGGCCAGGCCCACCATCGATCGCTTCATGGCCGAAACCTTCCGATGGACAGGAGGCCAAGCGTTCTGGCCGGTCAGTGACATCGCAGTAAACGAACCGACGCTACTACCATCGGGTTGTGTCCGAAGGTGTCGACCCACTCGAACTGTTCGCCGGCGCCCCGGTCGCCGTGCTGGCCACATGCTCGATCGACGCGGTTCCGCACCTGGTGCCGGTCGTTTTTGCGGTCGAGGGGGACACCGTCTACACCGCCGTCGACGCGAAACGTAAATCCACTCAGAAGCTGCGCCGACTGGCCAATATCGGAGCGAATCCGCGGGTCAGCCTGCTGGTGGATCACTACAGCGAGGACTGGGACCGGCTGTGGTGGGTGCGCGCAGACGGGCTGGCCACCGTGCACCACGACGGTGAGCAGATGGCCATCGGGTACGGCGTGCTGCGGGCCAAGTACCCCCAGTACCAGCGCACCGCGCTGGACGGCCCGGTGGTGGCGATCGCAGTCGGGCACTGGGCGTCCTGGCGAGCATGACGGAATCAAACCGCCGACCAGCCGGTTCCACTTCCCAGATCGAGGAGAGAGGCACCACCATGAGCAGGCACGCATTCGCCGTGCGGACCGCGGGCGCGCTGGTGGCCGGCGTGATCGGACTCGCCGCCGGCCCCGTCGGGACGGCCGCCGCAAGCCCGGCCCCGGTGGGCAACGCCCAGCAGACCATCGACGAGCTTCGGGCCCAGGGCTACCGGGTGATCGTCAGCCGGCTCAGTAACCGACCGCTGACCGAGGCGAACGTGGTCGGCGTCCGCCACGGCCAGGACTACAGCCAGAACTGGATCATCGACGACGAGGACCGCGACTACGTGTACAACGCGCTGGCCGGGCGCACCGTCTACGTCGAGGTGAACTAGTCGAGGCGAACCGGTCGAGGGGTACTAGAGCAACCCCAGCAGCTCCAGATCGGTGACGTACTTGACGATCACCTCGCGGCTCACATGCGGTATGTCCTTGTCCGGTCCGATCTTCGCGTCCTGCACCGCCGCACGGAACACGTCGGTGGGTGCCATCGCCCCGTTCACCGGGACGCCGGGAGCGGCGTAGTTGTGCAGCAACGGCAGCAGTGACGCCTGCCGTTGACGGTCCGGCAGGGCGCGCAGCGCGGTCTCGAACCGGGCCAGCCACTCGCCGTAGTCGGCGACCCGCTCGATCCGGTAACCGGCCTCGACCAGCCAGTCCACGAAGGTGTCCATCCCGATGCCGTCGTCGTACGGGTTCATCACGTGATAGGTCTCGAAACTGCGGTCCTCGAGCGCCGCCCGGGTGCCCAGCGTCGAGATGGCCTCGGCGATGAACTCCACCGGCAGCCCGTCATAGTGGCTGCGCTGCGGATTGCCCTCGGCATCAAGCTGATTGAACGAGCGCGGCGCGATGCCGGCGGCGACCAGGCTGAACATCATCCGGGTGAACATGTCCGCCACGTTCAGCTGTCCGGCGTAGCTGGTGTCGGCCAGGATCATGTCGCACCGGAACACCGAGACCGGCAGCCCGGCCAGATCGTGTGCCTCCCGCAACAGCACCTCTCCGGCCCACTTGCTGGTGCCGTACCCGTTGGCGTAGCTGTCGTCGATGACCCTGGTGGCCGAGATGTCCCGGATGTCGGCGTCCTCGACGAATCGGCCGGCTTCGATCCCCGCGCCGACACCGATCGTCGAGACGTACACGAACGGCTTGATCTTGCCGGTCAGCGCGATCCGGATCAGCTCGGCGGTGCCCAGTGCGTTGGGCCCGAACAGTTCGCTGTAGGGCAGGACGTGGTTCACCAGTGCCGCCGGGTCCACGATGAGATCCACCGTGTCGGCCAGCCGCTGCCAGACCGCGTGGTCCAGACCGAGATTCGCCTCGCCCTTGTCCCCGGCGATCACCTCCAGGTGGCCGGCGGCGAGGTCGCGGTAGTGCGCCACCAGTTTCGGGTCGCCGGTCTCGAACGTCGCGTCCAGCCGGGCGCGGGCCTCGGCATCGCTGCGGGCACGGACCAGGCAGATCACCTTGCCGCCCACCAGACTCATCCGCTCCAGCCATTCCAGCGCAAGGTAGCGCCCGAGGAAACCGGTCGCACCGGTCAGCAGCACGGTGCGGATCTCGCTCCCGGCCTTCGGAAGCGACGGTGCGGCAGCAAGAGTCGCGGGGTCGATGAACTTGTCCAGGGTGAGGTCGGCCGCGTGCACCTCGGTGGCCCCCGCCCCGTGAATCGATGCGAATGTCGGCCGTCCGGTACCGCCGGCGCGCTGGGTCTCGATGTGCTCGGCGATGGCCCGCAGATCCGATGCCGGGCTCACGATCACCGAAACCGGCACCTCGACATCGAAGATGTCGGCGAGCAGGTTCCCGAATGTCAACGCCGACAGCGAATCTCCGCCGAGGTCGGTGAAGTGTGTGTCGGGTGCGACGTCGGCGCTGGCCGCGCCCAGCAGGGCGACGGCGGCGCGGCCGACGGTGTCCAGCACCGGCGCGGTGGCCCCGGCGGCCCGCAACGCCTGCAGTTCCTGAGCCTGGCCGTCGGCAAGGTCGGTGTAGAGCTGTTCGAGTTCGGCGCCGTAGCGTTCTTTCAGCTTGGGCCAGGCCAACTTCCGGATGCCGGTCAGCAGGCCGTTCTCCAGGGAGAACGGGGTGGTCTCGATGAGGAAGTCCCGGGGCAGTTCGTAGGACTGCAGGTTCGCGGTTCGCGCGGCCTCCTGCAGGGCGGCGGCGATGTCCTGTTTGGTCGCCGCCGGATCGGTGGGCACCACCACCGCCAGCAGGTAGGGCCGGGCACTGTTGCCGTACAGGTAGATCTGGTGCACCAGCGGTGCCGTGGTGAACACCGCCTCCAGCTTGGACACGGTGACGAACTCGCCCTGCGACAGCTTCAGCACGTTGTTGCGCCGGTCGACGTAGGCGACGAGATCGGGTCCGAGTTCGGCCACGATGTCACCGGTCCGGTAGAAACCGTCCTCGTCGAAGACCTGCGCGGTGACGTCGGGACGCCGGTAGTACCCGGGGAACATCTGCTCGGACTTGACCAGCAGTTCCCCGCGCGGATGCGGCACATCGGTGCGCCGGTAGCCCAGCTCCGGCACGTCGACGAGCTTGTACTCCAGCACCGGCGGCCGGGCGATCCGACCGTCGATGAACACCGCACCGGCCTCGGTCGAGCCGTACCCCTCGAGCAGGTGCATCTCCAGCAGCGTCTCCACCCAGGCCCGCAGCTCCGGCGCGATCGGCGCGGACCCGGTCACCGCACTGACGTACCGGCCGCCGAGCAGGTTGGCCCGCATGTCCTCGAGCACATCGGCTTCGTTGCCGCCGTGGGCAATCCGGCTCTGGTACTCGTTGAACAGCATGTCCCAGATGCGCGGCACGAAGTTCAACTGGGTGGGCCGGGTCAGGGCCAGGTCCTCCAGGAACGTCGAGAGGTCGGCGCGCGCCGCGAAGTTCACGGTGCCACCGCTGGCCAGCGCGCCGTAGAGGACGCCGCGGCCCATGACGTGGCTCATCGGCATGAAGCTCAGCACGATGGAGGGCACCAGCCCCTGGCTGTCATCCCAGTGCGAGTTGGCCGCGGGCCGCCAGATGTCGGCGACCTTGCTCTGCGGGTACATCGCGCCCTTGGGTGCCCCGGTGCTGCCGGAGGTGTAGATCAGCAGCGAGAGCGGATCCGGTTCGGCCGGCACCGCGGTGGCGGCACCGGAGGCACCCCGAGCCAGCACCTCGCCGAGCGTCTCCACGGTGATCCGGCCGTCCAATCGGGCGGCGGCGGCCTGGTAGGCGGCACGCTGCGCATCGACCTCGGGGTGATAGTCGAACACCGCGAGCCGAGTCGCTCCCGAGCCGAGCGCCAGTTCCACCGCGTCGGCGAGGTAGTCGATGCCCGAGGCGATCAGGACGGGTTCGGTCTCGGTGATGATCGGGGCGAGCGCGGCCGCCGACGCGCTGGTCTGCAGCGGCACCGACACCGCCTCGAGCTGGGTCAGGGCGATGTCGACGACGGCATAGTCCACGCTGGTGAAGCCGAGGATGGCGACCCGGTCACCGGGGTGCACGGGGGCGCCGCGCCAGGCGTCGGCCAAGGCCCGCACCCGCTGGGCCAACTCGCCGTAGGTGATCGTGTCGAACCGTGGTTGCAGCGCGGCGACGGTGTGGCCGGATTCGTCGGTGACGAACTCGACCGCGCGGGCGCCCAGCGCGGGCCGGTCGGCGTAGCCGTCGAGCACGGTGCGCACGATGTCGGCGAGACGCAGACCGGGCGCGCCGGCGGCGGCGTTCACCTCCGCGCTCGGCGCGGCGGCCGCGAACTCCGGATCGGTGGCGTACAGGTGGGCCAGGCGCCGCTGCGGGCGGTCGTCGACGGTTTCCGGGGATTGGGTTTCTGGGGAGTTTGTTTCGGGGAACACGGGCGATCCTTCGGGACGTTCTTCGAGCTCTATCGCTATCTGTGGCCGGGGACCTCAACGTCCGCACCGACCGCCAGATACAACGTTAACAAAACTAAAGATATGCCCGGCTGTCCGTGACCTGACGATTTCCTGTGTGAAATGCCCAGTTCAGGGGGTACGCGCTTGCGCTTCGAGCTCTTCCTCGTAGGCGCCCTCATCACGCCCGAGGGCGATGGTGGCGGCCGTCATGGCCACCACCGCGGCGGTCAGCACGACCGCCTCCCACCCGTTCGCCGTCAGCGTCTCGCCCAGGATGAAGACACCGAGCAGCACGGCGGCGATCGGTTCGACGACCAACATGGTCGGCACCGAGGTCTGCAGCGACCCGGCATGGAACGCCGATTGCTGCAGCAGGGTGGCCAGCACGCCGAGCAGCACCAGCGCGTAGGGCAGCGGGGTCGCCAGCACCTGGGCGGCCGGGTTCTTGTCCAGTTCCTGCATCAGGATCTTGGTCAGCACCGCGACCAGACCGAACATCAGCCCCACCGCGACGGCCAGCGGCACCGCGCGTTGCCAGCCGGAGCGGCGCACCGCGAGCAGCACGCATCCGATCACCACCACCGAGCACACCGCCACCACCGCCACGATGGTGCGTACCGGCGCGACCCGCTCGGTGACCCGGGGGTGCGCAAGCAACACGAAGATCGCCAGCGAGACGGTCAGCAACACCGCCCACAACCACGCCCCACCGGAGACCCGCCGGTGCGCGAGCCGGGCACTGAGCGGGAGGGCGAACAGCAGCGCCGACACCAGCAGCGGCTGCACGACGATCAGCGATCCGTTGTCCAGGGCCAGCGCCTGGAAGACGAAGCCGGCGACCGCGGCCGCGGTGCCCGCCCACCAGAGCGGACGGCGCAGCAGGGTCGCCACCATGACGACGCTGATGCCGTGTTCCTCCGGCACATCCAGCGTCGCCCGTTGGCGCACCACGATGCCGATGGCCATGAAAATGGCTGCGCACAGGGCGAACACGACAACGAGGAGCTGGTCGATCACCGTCGGCTCCCGCTCGTCACGCCACCACCTTAGGGGCTCAGCACCTCCAGCGCCTGCGCGGTCTGCAGGTCCTCGTAGGCCGCGCTGTAGCGCTGCGCGAGGGCCAGCGCGATGTCCGGGCGCTGCCACAACTCGCCGGCGCTGGCGGTGGCCAGCCAGGTCATCAGACCGTGCGCCACCGAGGCGCGGTAACGCAGCCAGATCTCCTCGGCCGACGGCAATTCCTCGGGAGGCAGCCCCAACGCGTCCCGGTACTCCCCCAGCAGGTCGCGCTCGGCTGCCCGGCGGTCCTCGGTGGTCAGCGCACCCTGCAGGAAGTAGCCCAGGTCCAGTGCGAAGTGCCCGTGCCGGGCGACCTGCCAGTCCAGGAAGCCCACATCGCCGTCCGGGAGCAGGTAGGTGTTGCCGATGTGCGGATCCCCGTGCAGCAGGGTCTGCGGCGCACCCGGGGCGGTCAGCGTCGCGATGAACGGTTTCCAGATGCCTTCGACCAGGTGCTCGATGCCCAGCGCCTGCACCGACGGCGGCGCATCGTCACCGAGGCGTTCCAGCGCGGCGGGCAACGGGGCCCACTGCATACCGTCCCAGGCCACGAACGGCTCCAGCCATTCCAGGCCGGGTCGGGCCACCCGGTGCCCCCAGAACTCGCCGTGCAACCGGGCCAGCCCGCGCACTCCGTTGGCCGCCTGCTCGACGGACAACGGCCGGGTGGCGTCTCGCGGGTCCGCGTCCCGTGCGGTGAGATCCTCCATCACCAGCAGGAAATCTTCGTCGGCCTCGTCGATCGGGGCCGCGTACACCAGCGGATGTTCCAGCGGCAGCGCCACATCGGAGGTGAACAGCCGAGGTTCGTGCAGCAGACCGCTGGTCATCTTGATCAGGGCCTTGTGATCGGGGTCGACGGCCTTGACGAACACCGTCTCGGGACCGCGGCCCGCCGAGTAGGTCAACGCCAGCCGGGCCCGCCGGTTGGTGCCGTCATCGCGCATGGCGACCGTCACCGTGTCCACCACCGCGCCGGGGATCTCCCGGTCCAGCGCGGCGGTCATCCACTCGGGGGTGACGTCCTCCCAGGTTTTGGGGACCGACAGACCGGTGGTCACGACACGATGAGCGGCATCGATTCCCAGCCGCGCACGGTCGAGGTCGGTGACAACACCGCGTTGTCCAGGTCGGTGTCCCACTCCGGGAACCGCTTGAGCAGTTCCTCCAGTGCGATGCGGCCCTCCAGGCGGGCCAGCGCCGAACCCAGGCAGAAGTGCGTGCCGACGCTGAACGCCAGGTGCTGACGTTGTTCGCGATGGATGTCGAAAACCTCACCGTCGGGCGGGAATTGGCGGCTGTCGCGGACTGCGGCGCCGATCAGCATCATCATCACCGAGCCCTCGGGCACGGTCTGGCCGTAGTACTCGACGTCGCGGGTGACGTAGCGCGCCACGTGCGGGGCCGGCGGCTCGAAGCGCAGCAGCTCCTCGACGGCCTGCGGGATCAGCCCGGGGTTCCCGACCAGCTGACGGCGCTGGTCGGGATGTTCGGCGAGCACCTTGGCCGCCCAACCGATGAGCCGGGTGGTGGTCTCGTTACCGGCACCGGCCACCACGTTGATGTAGATCAGCAGCTCTTCGCGGGTGAGCTTGCGGGTGACGCCGTGCTCATCGGTGAACTCGACGTTGAGCAGGTCGGTCATGATGTCGTCGGACGGGTTGTCCTTGCGCCAGTCGATGTAGGCCTCGAAGATCGACCCGTCCACCAGGCCCTCCTCGGCGGCCTTCATCGGCTTGCCCGCCTCGGTGCGCATCTGCGCGTTGGCGTGGTCGCGGATCTTCTCCTGATCCTCCTCCGGGATACCGAGCAGGGCGCTGATCACCTGCATCGGCATGACGGCGCCGAAATCACCGATGACGTCGAAGCGTCCGGAACCGACCAGCGGGTCCAGGGCGCGGGCGCAGAACTCCCGGATCTTGGGCTCCAGCGCGTTGATCTTGCGCGGGGTGAACATCCTCGACAGCAGTTTGCGGTGCGCGGTGTGGATCGGCGGATCCTCGAAAATCAATGCCCCGGAGGGGATCTCGATGTTGGCCTTGATGAGTTCGATGATCGCCCCGCGGGCCGAACTGAAGGTCTCGTGGTCGATGAGCGCCTTGTTGACGTCGGAGAACCGGCTCAGGGCGTAGAAGTCGAATTCCTCGTTGTAGTAGAGCGGCGCCTCCTCCCGCAGCCGAGCGAACGCCGGATACGGGTCGGCGTTGATCTCGACGTTGTACGGGTCGAAATAGACGTCGCCGACGGCGGTGCCGTCAGTCTGTTCTGGGCTTGCGTCGACCGTCACTGCTGCCACCTCTCACACCACGATGCACTTACTCGCGTAAGTTACGCGGCTCACAGGGCGCAGGGCAAGCTCGGATGTTTACAGGTCGACAACAATCTGTCGCGTCAGGTGGATGCCCGCTGGATCAGATGCGCCACGTTCTCGCTGCTGGGTTCCTGTCCGGCGGGATACCCGAGTGCGGCCATCATCGCCGCCACCGACACCTCGACGATCGTCTTCGCGTCCAGTCCCACCGAGGTCAGCGGCGGGCCACTGACCGCACCGAGCGGAATCGCGTCCACCCCCATCACCGCGAGATCCTGCGGGCAGCGCAGCCCGGCCTCCCGGATGCCGTGCAACACCACCAGCGCGGTCTCATCGCTCTGCGCACACACCGCCGTCACCCCGGCATCCGCCCAGCCGCGCACCACATCGGCGGCGTCGGATCCGTCGGCGGCGACGGTCCCGGTGACGATCTCGGGCAGATCGCCCGCCGCCACCTGCAGGCCGGACAGCCAGTAGTCCCCCAGCGGGCGCAGCACCTCATCGCCGGCGTAGGCGAAGGCGAGCCGACGGTGCCCCCGGGCGACCAGGTGCTCGACCCGCATCCGGCCGATCGTCAGATGCAGTTCACCCATCGCGCGCAACTGGGCGCTGCCCAGGTGGATCTGCGGCACACCCGCGGCCGTGACCGCCTCCAGTGCCGCACCGCCGAGCGGGAACACACTGGTCACCGCGATCGGGTTCAGATCGGCCACCGCGTCGACCACGTTGCGGCCGTCGTCGGTCTCGAACTGCAGCGACAACACCACGCCGTGGCGGGCCAGTTCGGTGGTCAGCCGGCTGCCGACCTCGAGCAGCAGTTCGCCCAGCGAGATCCGCGGGACGATGTAGAGCACCACCCCGCTGCCGCCGCGGGCCAGATTGCGGGCGGCCAGGTTCGGCCGGTAGCCCAGCGCTTTGGCGGCCTCCTGCACCGCAGCGCGGGTCTGCGCCGAGATCGTCTGGCCCTTGACGTCGTTGAGCACATAGCTGACGGTCGCCGGGGAGACATTGGCCAGCCGCGCCACATCGGCTTTCGTCGGCCTCGCCGACTTGACCGGACGAGCCGATCTGGACTGCGCCATCAGGCCATCATCGCAGGCTTGGCTCGCCCCGGTCCGCGATTACGGTCGCCGCCAGCGGTTTACCCGCCGATTCCCGCAGGGTCAGCACCGTGCCCAGGGACAGCACCGCGGCGATCACCAGATAGAACGCTGCGGCCCGCGGGTTACCGGTCTCGGCCGTCAGCCAGGTCACCACGTACGGGGTGGTGCCGCCGAACACCGCGACGCAGACGTTGTAGCCGACTGCGAAGCCGCTGTAGCGAACCCGGGTCGCGAACAGTTCGACGCCCGCGGTGACGGCGGTGGAGATGTAGATCGATTCGATCGCCGCCAGCAGGCAGTGCGCGACGATCGCGGCGACCAGCGACCCGGAGGTCAGCAGCAGGAACAGCGGATAGCTCAGCACCGCGAAGGCGACCGCCCCGGCGATCAGCATCGGCCGGCGCCCGATCCGGTCCGACAGCGCGGCGAACGGCAGGGTCAGCACGAGTGCGACCAGGCTGGCCAGCGTGATCGAGAGGAAGGATGCGGTCTTGGAGAACTCAAGGGTCTTGATCAGGTAGGTCGGCAGGAAGGTGAACACCACGTAGTAGCCGACGTTGAAGATCAGGAACAGCCCGATGACCTGGAGGATGGGCTGCCACGAGGTGGTCAGGGCCTCTCGCAGCGGCCGCTCGGCGACGTGCGCGGCACTCTTCAGATCGGTGAACTCCGGAGTGTCGTCCAGGCGCAGCCGGATGTAGAGCCCAACCAGCCCGAGCGGCGCGGCGAGCAGGAACGGGATGCGCCAGCCGTAGCTGTCCATCGCGTCGGCGGCCAGCCCGGCCTGCAGCAGCGTGACGGTGATCGAGCCGAGCAGGAAGCCCAGCACGCCCGACCACACCATGAAGGTGACCACGAATCCGCGCCGGCGGTCGGTGGCGTACTCGGCCAGGTACACCGCGCCGCCGCCGTACTCGCCGCCCGCCGAGAAGCCCTGCACGCAGCGCAGCACCAGCAGCAGCAACGGCGCCGCGACCCCGATGGCCGAGTACGTCGGCAGCAGGCCGATGAGCAGCGTCGCCGCCGACATCAGCAGGATCACCAGGGCCAGCACCTTCTGCCGGCCGATCCGGTCACCGAGCGGGCCGAAGACGAACCCGCCGAGCGGCCGCATGAAGAACGCTGCCGCGAAGATCGCGAACGTGTTCAGCAGTGCGGCCGTCTCGTTGTCCGACGGGAAGAAGTTGGCCGCGATGTAGGTGGCCAGGAACCCGTAGATGGCGAAGTCGAACCACTCCACCGCATTGCCGATGGACGCGCCGATGACGGCCTTACGGACTGCTGCGGATTCAGGGCGAGCAGCGCGACGGGGGGAGGGTCCAGCGGCAGGCGGCATGCCGACCTAGGGTAGTGAATTCCCCGGCGCCATAGCGGGTTTGAGCGGTTCGCTTAGCCCGACGGGTTCAGTCGGTCTTCTGCTCCGCGTCGTCGTCGGCCTTCTTGTCGACCACCCGCGTCTTGTACAGGCTCGCGGCGGTGGTGATGACCAGGGTGACGATGATGACCCCGAGGCTGGCCAGGGTCGGGATCGTCGGCACGTGCACCGGCTCACCGCCGTTGATGAACGGCAGCTCGTTCTCGTGCAGGGCGTGCAGCACCAGCTTGATGCCGATGAAGCCGAGGATGAAGGACAGCCCCTGGGACAGGTAGACCAGCCGCTTGAGCAGGTCGCCGAGCAGGAAGTAGAGCTGGCGCAGCCCCATCAGGGCGAACACATTGGCGGTGAAGACCAGGTAGGGCTCCTGGGTGAGCCCGTAGATCGCGGGGATGGAGTCCAGGGCGAACAGCAGGTCGGTGGTGCCGAGCGCGACGATCACCAGGAACATCGGCGTCATGACGCGCTTGGAGCCCTCTTTGACGGTGAGCTTCAGGCCGTGCCACTTGTCGGTGGTGTTCAGGTAGTTGCGGGCGAACCGGACGACGCTGTTCTCGCCGTCGTCCTCGTGGTCGGTGTCCTTGGCCAGCTTCCAGGCGGTGTAGATCAGGAACGCGCCGAAAATGTAGAACACCCAGGAGAACTGGTTGATGGCGACCGCACCGAGTGCGATGAAGATGCCGCGGAAGATGAGCGCCAGGATGATGCCGACGAGCAGGGCCTGCTGCTGGTAGATCCGGGGCACCTTGAAGCTGGCCATGATGATCAAGAAGATGAACAGGTTGTCCACCGACAGGCTGTACTCGGTGAGCCAGCCGGCGAAGAACTCGACACCGTACTGGTGGCCGTGGAACATCCAGGTCCAGATTCCGAACGCGATCGCCAGGCCGACGTAGAACGTCAGCGCGATGGATGTCTCTCGGGTGGACGGTTCGTGGGGACGCCGGCCGAGGACCACGATGTCCACGAGCAGCACGCCCAGGGTGACAGCGAGGGTGATGCCCCACTCGAGTGCGGACACATTCATATGATCGGAGCCTCCGGTCGTCGATCAACGGCCGAGGTCTCTTCCGCCCGCTGGACGTGACGCGGGCCTGCAGCACCGGTCGTCCGATGACGGACGACGTGATGACGACACCGCAGCGTTGGGAGTACTCCCCTCGGCGCTGATTCTGTCAGACGATCACATCCCCTGCTAATCGGTGGGTTAAACAGCAACGCCGGAGCTATCCGTCCGCGCCGTCGCCGTCACTGCGCTCCGTGGTGGAGGCGAACGGGTTCAGGATGAACGGGTTCCCCTCGTCCAGGGTCGGCTCGGTGGTCGTCCTCGTGGTGTCGGATGTGGTGTCGGTCGTCGTATCCGAGGTGGTGTCGGATGTCGTCTCGGATGTGGTCTCCGATGTCGTGGTTTCCGACGTCGTCGTGGTGGTCGTCGTGGTGGTCGAGGTGGTCGTGGTCGTGGTGGTCGTGGTCGTCGTCGGCGATGTGGTCGTCCGGGAGGTGGTGGTCTTGGACGAGCCCGTGGTCGACGGGGAGTAATCGGTGTAGTACTGCGGGCCGTAGTTGGGCTCCACCGAGTTCCGCGAGGTCTGCACCACCGCGACGATCAGCACGAGGATCACGACCACCCCGGCGACACCGGCGGTGACGACGGCCCAGGACTCCTCGTACCACGGAATCAGGGCCGGATTCGGGTCCGGCTCATCACGCTGGTCGTCGTCTGCCACAGGCGCTGATGGTAACGAGCTTTCAGCCGGCCACGACCGAATCTCCCCGGACGGTGATCGCCGCCGGTGCCAGCGGTGCGCGGGCCGGGCCGGAGATCACCGCCCCGTCCAGGCCGAAGGTGCTGTGGTGGCACGGGCAGATCACCTCGGCCCCGTCCACCTTGGAGACCGCGCACCCGGCGTGCAGGCAGACCGCCGAGAATCCGGCGAACTCCCCGGCCCGGGGCTGGGTCACCACGATGCCGTCCACGATGAGCGCGGACCCGACCGGCACCTCGGCGGTGTCGGCCAGCACCCCGTCCTCGCGCACCGGGCGGGCGGGCTGCTCCTGCCCTCGTGTGCAGGCCACCAGCGCGCCCGTCCCCACCGCGACGCCGGCGCAGACGAGGGCCTGTCGGCGCGCGATCACCGCGGGCTCGGGATTCATCGCATCATTGTGCCCGCTCATGCCTGCAGCCGGCCCGCGGACAAGGTGGTGCCGGTCTCCTGTTCGGCGAACTGGACCACCCGCGCGGCCGTCGCGTAATCACAGGCGAGTGCGGACCGCCCGATCAGCACCGGTCCGCCACGCAGCCCGAACCGTCCTTGCACACCGACATAACTGCCGGGCGGGATCGGCTCGGTGATGCAGTACAGCGTGGTGGCCGCGCCCGCGGCGGCGTCGTTGGCCGCCACCGAGGCGACCAGCTTGACGCCCCGCTGCACCAGGCCCAGCAGCTGCCCGCCCGAGACGTTCGGAAGGTTGGAGTCGACCCAGCCGGGGTGGGTGAGGTGGCTGATCACCGGTGACCGGTCGGCCCGCAGTCGGCGGTCCAGTTCCAGCCCCCACAACATGACCGCCAGCTTCGACCGGGCGTAGGCGCCCATCACCGTCCACTTGTGCGTGCGCAGATGCATGTCGTCCAGTCGCAGCGTGGCCGAGGCGTGGGCCTGTGAACCGACGTTGATGATCTGCGAGCGCACCCGGTCCAGCAGCAGGTTGGTCAGGGCGAACGGGCCGAGCAGGTTGGTGCCGATCGTCGCCTCGAAACCGTCGACGGTGTCCACCCGATGCTGGGTGAGCGCACCGGCGTTGTTGATCAGGATGTCGACGCCGTCGATGCCGTGCTCGTCGAGCAACCCGGGAAAGGCCCGCACCGACGACAGGTCGGCGAGGTCCAGGCGCGCCACCGTGGTGTGGCCGCCGATCTCGGCCGCGCGCTGCGCCCCGAGTTCGGTGTTGCGCACCGCCATCACCACATGCGCGCCGGCGCGGGTCAGCGCCGCGGCCGTCGCCAGCCCGACACCGTTGGTCGCACCGGTCACGATGACGGTCAGGTCACTCAGATCGCCGAGTCGGGCTGGGGTCCACGGGGAGGTCATAGCCCCCAGGCTAACGAGATGCCGACGGCATACTGGCGCTGCGACAGGCTTCGATCCCGCCGTATGCTGTGGTCGAAATCTTCCACGGTGTGGCGAGGGGAGCGACAGCTGATGGTGACCCCCTCGCGCTGGCGACATGGCGGCGACCACTACGAGTGGCTGACCGCCTATCTGGCCGCCCGGGATCTGCAGGTCATCACCTGTCGTGTCGTCGCCGCCATCGCCGCCGGTCTGGCCGCGATCGTCATCTTCCAGCGGGCGGCCACCACCGATCTGATCGGAACGCAGCAGACCGTGGTCGCCGTCATGGTCGCGCTGTGCTGCGGCGCGATAGCGCTGCTCTGGCTGAGGTCGGACTGGCCCGCCCGTTGGCAGTCCCAGTTGTGCCTGGTCCTGGGCACCGTGCTGATCATGGGGGTCTGCACATCGGATCCCGATCCGGTGCTGGGCCTGCTGGGCACCACCGCGTTCACCGTGACCACCGCCTACGCGGTCTTCTTCCACTCCCGATCCTGGCTGATCCTGGTCTGGACCGCGCAGGCCGCGACACTGGTCATCCTGGCCTGGCGGCTGGTGGCCATCGACTACGCACTGGCATTGTCCAGCGTCGGGTTCGTGGCGGTGATGAACGTGGTGGTGGCCTTCGCCTGCGAGTTGGTGCTGCGGATCATCGGCTCGGAGAAACCGCACGGTGAGATCGAACCGCTGACCGGCCTGCCGAACCGGCAGACGTTCTACGACAACGTGGCCACCCTGATCGGATCCCGCAGCCGGCGCGACGACCGCTACCTCATCCTCATCGTGGTCAACCTGGACAGCTTCTCCCTGCTGACCGCCATGTCCGGCAAGGCCGGCGGGAACAAGGCGCGGGTGGCCATCGGGCAGCGGTTGCGCGAGACCGTGCGCGGCGATGCGGTGATCGGGCATTTCAGCGAGGCCGAGTATCTGGTCGCCGACGTGTTCACCACCCCGGATCCCACCCCGCTGGCCGAACGCATCCTGGGCACCATCAAGTCCTCGCCGTTCAAACTGACCGCGAGCCTGGGCGTGGTGAGCACCCCGCTGCAGCCGTTGACCGGGCAGGGATCGCACGATGTGCTCGACGAGTTGGTGACCATCGGGACCAACGCCATGTACGAGGCCCGCAAGTCCGGCGGGAACCAGATGCGCCTGCTGCTCTCGCCGGTGCTGGCCACCGTCGAGGACGCCGAACCCGACGATCAACCGGGCGTCGACCGATCGGCCTAGACCTCGTGCTCAGACCGTGCTGAGCAGCCGGCTGCGGAACAGCTCGAGGACCTGATCGAGGGCGGCCCGGGTGGGTTGGCCGGGTTCATCGACGAGGTGTTCGGTCAGCACCGAGTGCGGCGGCATCGCCCCGTCCGGGTTGGCCGTGCTCGCGCTCAGTTCCACGGCGATGAAGGCGTCCCCGAGTTGTTCGCGCAGGAACTCGAACCGTTCGGCCGGCACGAATTTGTCGGAGTCGAAGCGCAATCCGAGCACGGTCAACCCGCGGGCGCACCGGCCCTTCACGATCTCCAGGTCCTCCGGCGAGATGTCGATCGAACGCTTCTGCGCCGCGGTCAGTGCGGCCGGCATCGACGGCTGGGACAGCACGGGCGCCAGCAGCACGTCGTCGGTGGCCATCGCCAGTGCGTAGCCGCCGGTGAAGCACATTCCGACCGCCCCGACACCGGGTCCCCCGCAGCGCTCGTGTTCATAGCGGGCCAGCGCCCGCAGCCAGCCCACGACCGGGGAGGTGCGACCGGTGGCCAGCGTGACGAACTCCTTGCTCACACAGGCCGGGATCATCGCACTGGCCAGGGTGCGCACGGTGGCGAGCCCGCCGGCGTTGGGATCCCGGCCCGGCACCCCGAACAGGTGCGGGAGCACCGCAGTGCACCCGATGCCGGCGACCTGGCGCGCGAATGCCAGCACCTTCGGTGTGATGCCGGGCATCTCGGCGATCACGATGACCGCCGGGCCGCTGCCGCGGCGGTACACCGCGCGGGTCTTGCCCTCGTGGCAGAACTCGGTCCGTTCGAAATCGGACAGATCGTCATCCGACATGGCAGCGCTCCTCCAGCGGTCCGGTGATCAACATCATCGGCCACAGCACGGTGATTGCGCCGAACGACGCGAGATCGGCACCGGCCGGGATCCGAGTCTGCAGTTGGGTCTCCAATGCGCGCATATCGTCGGGATGGGCGATGGTGAACACCAGACCGATGACGATGTAGGGCACCGACAGCCACATCAGGAATTCGATCATCGCCTCCACCGGGACGGGCCGGCTGAGAAACCGGCTCATAAGCCACAGAAGCGGTAGGCCAACAACAGTGGCCAGGCCAGCACCGAGCCGAGGAACGGGCCCGACTGGGTGAAGGCCCAGACCAGACCGATGATCAGGTACGGAATGGCAAGCAGGAACGCAAGTCCTATCCATTCCGCGATGGCCATCTCGTAGCGCAGGATTCGGCGCATTCCAGGACAGTACCGCGACAGTGCCGCGCGCACTCACACCTTCGGGATGTCGATTCCGTTCCGGCCCTGTGCATCCAACACCATGAGTGCGACGTGCAGCGAGGTCATCGATTCGCCGTCGTCGAGATCCACGCCCAGTGCGGCCCGCACGGCGGCCAACCGCTTGTAGAGCACCGGCCTGCTGATGTGCAGCCGGGACGCCACGGCCGCCTTGTTGCCGGCCAGCTTCAGGTACTCGCGCAGCAGGTCGATATGCGCCGGATCTCCCGCCAGCAGCGCCCGCAATTCGGTCTCGGCGAAGGTCTGCACCCGTGGGTCGTCCCGCAGCAGCGAGACCAGCCCGCGCAGCCGGACGTCGGCGGCGCGGTAGAAGGGCCGCGGCGAATCCTGGGCCTTGGCCGAATCCTGCAGCGCCAGTGCGACCTCGGCGATGTGGGAGGCCTCGCCGAGACCGGTGACCGCGTCGACCACCCCGTCCACCGCGGGCCCCACCGCCAACACCGCGCCCGCGGTGCCGTCCACCCGGGCGATCTCCGCACGCAGCGCGGTGCCCAGAGCGGCCAGCGCCTCCTCGGCCGGTCGGGTGACCCCGAGCGCCAGCACGCCACCCACTTCCCCGTCGCGGCGCAGCGCACAGAGCCCGGTATGCCCGGAGGCGTTGACCGTGTGTAACACGGTGTCCACCAGCAAGACGTTCTGTCGTTGCGCGGCAACGGGATCCGCCGCCGAGAGCGGACGGCGCACCCGCACCACCACCGGTGTGTAGTGCGCGGCCGAGCGCAGGCCCAGCGCGTGTGCGCGGGCCGCGGCCTCCCGTTCGTCGGCGATCCGCCCGCGCAGCACATCGTCGATGAGCCCGCTCTGGGCCTGGTGGTGCATGCCGGTGCGGTCACGTTCGATCATCCGGTTCAGCGCCAACGCCACCGCGGCGCGTTCCAGCACCATCTGGGTGCGGTCGGGATCGGGCGAGGGCACCGGAACGATCAGCCGCCCCCACTGTTCGGAGCGCGGGCCGACCGCGGTGACCGCCCACTGCTCCGCGGTGGCACGCAGCCGGGAACGCCGCTCCCAGTCGCGCAACAGATCCGCGGACCGCCCGCGCAGTGACACCGCCAGGGCGCGGTGGGTCAGGTCCTCCAGCACCACGGGTTCGTCCAGGATCCCCGCGGCCGCCTCGACGATGCCCGCCGTGGACAGGCGCTTGAGGCTCAGCTCGGTGAAGGTCTGGTGCACCCGGCGGTCGAACTCCACCCGTTCGTACTGGTCGGCGACGATCATCCGGTGCACGGCCTCGGTCACCTCGACGAAGCGCACCTGCCGGCGCAACGCCACCAGCGCCAGCTCGCACTCGGCGGCGATATCGCCCAGCCCCGCGGGCAGCGGTGTCGCGCCCACCTCGACGACCACCCCGATGACCCCGGCATCGGCCATCCGGCGCAGATAGGTCTGCGGTGAATCACGAAGAGCGGCACCGGTTGTCAGCACCAGCTCACCGCCTTGCACCAGCGCCGACAGGTCTGGTACATCACTGACGTGGACCCAGCGGATGGGTTCGTCGAAGCGGTGCTTGCTGAGCACCTCGGGATCGCCGGCCCGGATCACCGGGAGCGCGATCACCTCGGCCACAGTCAGCTGCACATACACAGTGTATGCATACGCCCCATAATCGAGACATTCTGTCGCCCTCGGGAGGGGTGAGGGGCCCCCAGACTGAGTACACCCCGACAGAAAGTGAGCTCATCGCGATGCAGGCCACCGTTCAGCACTGGTGCAACGGCACGTTCTTCGAAGGCACCTCCAGCGCCACCGCGCCGGTGACCAACCCGGCGACCGGCCAGGTGACCGGACAGGTCGCCCTGGGCAGCGCCGCCGACGCCCAGGCCGTGATCGACGCCGCCGCGGCCGCGTTCCCCGCGTGGCGCGACGCGTCGCTGGCCAAACGCACTCAGGTGCTGTTCCGTTTCCGGGAACTGCTCAACGAGCGCAAGGGCGAGCTGGCCGAGATCATCACCAGCGAGCACGGCAAGGTCGTCTCCGACGCCCTCGGCGAGGTCGGCCGCGGCCAGGAAGTCGTCGAATTCGCCTGCGGTATCCCGCATCTGCTCAAGGGCGGCTTCACCGAGAACGCCTCCACCAAGGTCGACGTCTACTCGATCCGCCAGCCCCTGGGCCCGGTCGCGATCATCTCCCCATTCAACTTCCCCGCCATGGTGCCGATGTGGTTCTTCCCGGTCGCCATCGCCGCCGGTAACACCGTGGTGCTCAAGCCCTCGGAGAAGGACCCGTCCGCCTCGCTGTGGCTGGCCGCACTGTGGAAGGAAGCCGGCCTGCCCGACGGTGTGTTCAACGTCCTGCAGGGCGACAAGACCGTCGTCGACGAGCTGCTCACCAACCCCAAGATCAAGAGTGTGTCCTTCGTCGGATCCACCCCGATCGCCCAGTACGTGTACGCCACCGGCACCGCCGCCGGCAAGCGCGTCCAGGCTCTCGGCGGCGCCAAGAACCACGCCGTGATCCTGCCCGACGCCGACCTGGACCTGGCCGCCGATGCCATGGTCAACGCCGGATTCGGCTCCGCCGGTGAGCGCTGCATGGCGATTTCCGCCTGCGTCGCGGTCGGCCCGATCGCCGACGATCTGGTCGCCAAGATCACCGAACGCACCGTGGGCCTCAAGACCGGTGACGGCACCAAGGACTCCGACATGGGCCCGCTGGTCACCAAGGCGCACCGCGACAAGGTGGCCTCCTACATCGACGCCGGCGAAGCCGACGGCGCCAAGGTCGTCGTCGACGGCCGCAACGTGGTCGCCGATGGTGGTGCCGACGGTTTCTGGTTGGGCCCCACCCTGCTCGACAACGTGACCCCGGCGATGAGCGTCTACACCGACGAGATCTTCGGCCCCGTGCTCTCGGTACTGCGCGTCGAAACCTACGACGAAGCCCTGGAGTTGATCAACACCAACCCCTACGGCAACGGCACCGCCATCTTCACCAACGACGGCGGCGCGGCCCGGCGCTTCCAGAACGAGGTCGAGGTCGGCATGGTCGGCATCAACGTGCCGATCCCGGTCCCGATGGCCTACTACAGCTTCGGCGGCTGGAAGGCCTCCCTGTTCGGCGACAGCCACGCCCACGGCATGGACGGAGTGAACTTCTTCACCCGCCAGAAGGCCATCACCAGCCGCTGGCTCGATCCGTCGCACGGCGGCATCGACCTCGGCTTCCCCGGGAACAAGTGAGAGACTGAGCGACATGACTGTGATTGAAGAGTCGACCTTGCTGCCCAACGGATTGACCGTTGACGCGGCCCGCGCCGAATCGGCCCGCGCCTACGAACTGGACCGCGCGCACGTGTTCCATTCCTGGTCCGCGCAGGCCGAGATCACCCCGATGACGATCTCGGCGGCCCAGGGCTCCTACCTGTGGGACGGCGAGGGCAACCGGCTGCTGGACTTCTCCAGCCAGCTGGTCAACACCAACATCGGGCACCAGCACCCGAAAGTTGTTGCCGCCATTGCCGAACAGGCCGCCAAGCTGTGCACGGTGGCCCCGCAGCACGCCAACGCGGCACGCTCGGAGGCGGCCCGGCTGATCGCCGAGCGCACCCCCGGTGAACTGAACAAGATCTTCTTCACCAACGGTGGCGCCGACGCGGTCGAGCACGCGGTGCGGATGGCCCGGCTGCACACCGGCCGCTACAAGGTGCTGTCCCGGTACCGCGCCTACCACGGCGGCACCGACACCGCGATCAACCTGACCGGTGACCCGCGCCGCTGGCCCAATGACCGCGGCAATGCCGGGGTGGTGCACTTCAACGGGCCGTTCCTGTACCGCTCGTCGTTCTACGCCGAGACCGAGGAGCAGGAATCCCAGCGCGCGCTGGAGTACCTGGAGAAGCTGATCCAGATGGAGGGCCCGTCCACCATCGCCGCGATCATCCTGGAGTCCATCCCGGGCACCGCGGGCATCATGATCCCGCCGCCCGGATATATGGCCGGTGTGCGCGAGATCTGCACCCGCTACGGCATCGTGTTCATCGCCGACGAGGTGATGTCGGGCTTCGGTCGCAGCGGAAAGTGGTTCTCCATCAACCACTTCGACGTGACCCCGGACCTGATGACGTTCGCCAAGGGCGTCAACTCCGGGTACGTGCCGCTCGGCGGTGTCGCGATCAACCCGGAGATCGCGGAGACCTTCGCGCACCGCGCCTACCCCGGTGGGCTGACCTACTCGGGCCACCCGCTGGCCACCGCCGCCGCCATCGCGACCATCAACGCGATGGAGGACGAGGGCATGGTCGACAACGCCGCCACGGTGGGCACCGAGGTCATCGGCCCCGGTCTGGCCGCACTGGCCGACAAACACCCCAGCATCGGTGAGGTGCGCGGTGCGGGCGTGTTCTGGGCGGTCGAGCTGGTCAAGGATCGCGCGACCCGGGAGCCGCTGGCCGCCTACGGCGGGTCCAGCCCGGCGATGAACGCGGTCGTCGCGGCGTGCAAGGCCGGTGGCCTGCTCCCGTTCGCGAACTTCAACCGCATCCACGTGGTGCCGCCGTGCAACGTGTCCGCCGACGAGGTGCGTGAGGGTCTGGCGATCCTGGACGCCGCGCTGGACGTGGCCGACGCCGCGCTGTAGTCAGTTCAGCAGCAGGGACGACAGACGGTCCCGCGCCTCCTCCGGGATCGGCGCGGGACCGTTGTCGTCCAGCACCACCAGCACGGTGTCACAGACGCTGACACAGGTGTCCCCGACGAACAGCGCGGTCGACACGGTGAACGAGGTCCGCCCGAGCCGGCCGATGCCCAGACCGGTCTCGACGGTCGCCGGCCAGAACACCTCCGCAAGGAAGTGCACCGCATTGTTCGCCGTCACCAGCCGCACGCTGCGCACCGCCGGCTGATACACCCCCGGGAACGTCTCCTGGTTGAACTCGGCACGCGCATTCTCGTGCATCGATTCCAGGGCGAGGTTGTTCACGTGCCCGTTGGCGTCCACATCGGCGTACCGGGCGATGGCGCGCCCGGTCAGCGGGTACAGCGCCTTGGCCAGTCGAGCGGGGTGCGGACGACCGATCACCGGGACCAGATCAACATCAAGCTGCGTCATAACCGCGCCAGTACACCACGCCGTAGGCTGACCAGGATGGTCGACCTACACCCCGGAATCGCCGCGCTGGCCCCGCTGCTGGGCACCTGGTCCGGCACCGGCGCCGGTGAATACCCCACCATCGAACCGTTCGGATACACCGAGACCGTCACCTTCGGTCACGTCGGTAAACCGTTCCTGGCCTATGCACAACGAACGAAGGCCACCGATGACGGCCGGCCGCTGCACGCCGAAACCGGTTATGTCCGCGTCCCCGAGCCGGGCCGGGTGGAATGGATGCTGGCGCACCCCACCGGCATCGTCGAGATCCTGGAGGGCACGCTGAGCACCGACGGGGTGCTGAGAATGGAGCTGCGCTCCACCATCGCGCGGTCCGCCTCTGCCAAGGAGGTCACCGCGCTGACCCGGACCTTCACCGTGGACGGCGACGAGTTGAGCTACACCGTGCAGATGGCCGCGGTCGGCCAACCGCTGCAGCATCATCTGGCCGCCACCCTGCGACGGGAACCGTCCTGAGCACCGACGGCCGCATCCGGGTGCCCGCCGACCTCGAATCGGTGACCTCCCGCGGCGCCGAGGACCACTCCGACATCGATCCCGCTGCCGTCGAACGGATCTGGGCCGCCGCGCGGTACTGGTATTCGGCCGGGATGCAGCCGGCCATCCAGGTATGCCTGCGCCGCAACGGCACAGTGATCCTGGACCGTGCGATCGGGCACGCCTGGGGCAACGGTCCGGACGACCCGGTGGACGCCGAAAAGGTTCCGGTCAGCACCGAAACCCCGTTCTGTGTGTACTCGGCGGCCAAGGCGATCACCACCACCGTCACCCACATGCTGGTCGAGCGCGGCGCCTTCTCGCTGGAGGACCGGGTGTGCGACTACCTGCCCGGCTACACCAGCCACGGCAAGGACCGCACCACCATCCGGCACGTGGTCACCCACAGCGCCGGGATCCCGTTCGCCACCGGTCCGCAACCGGATCTCAAGCGGATGGACGACAGCGACTACGCGCGCGAGATGCTGGGCCGGATGAAGCCGGTGTACCGCCCGGGCCGGGTGCACATCTACCACGGGGTGACCTGGGGGCCGCTGATGCGCGAGATCATCTCCGCGGCGACCGGACGCAGTATCCGCGACATCCTGGCCGAGGAGATCCTCGCCCCGCTCGGGTTCCGCTGGACGAACTACGGGGTCGCGCCCGCCGATGTGCCCAAGGTCGCGCCCAGTCACGTCACCGGCAAACCGCTGCCCGCGCCGATCGCCAGGGCGTTCAAGCTCGCCGTCGGCGGCACCCCGCAGCAGATCATCCCGTTCTCCAACACGCCGGAATTCCTGACCGGGGTCATCCCGTCGTCGAACACCGTGTCCAACGCCCACGAGCTGTCGCGCTTCGCCGAGATCCTGTGCCGCGGAGGCGAACTCGACGGGGTGCGGATCATGTCGCCGGATACCCTGCGGGCCGCCACCACCGAGGCGCGCCGGCTGCGGCCGGACCTGGCGGTCGGCATGATGCCGATGCGCTGGGGCACCGGATACATGCTCGGCGCCAAGCGGTTCGGACCGTTCGGTAAGGATGCCGAGGGTGCCTTCGGGCATACCGGGCTGACCGATATCGCGGTGTGGGCGGACCCGCAGCGCGCACTGTCGGTGGCGGTGGTCAGCAGCGGGAAACCCAGCGGGCACCCCGAGGCCAAGCGCTACCCGGCGCTGTTGAGCCGGATCAACGCCGAGATACCGCGGGTCTAGGCCCGCGAGGCCGCGCGCACCAGCAGCCGCAGCAGCACCTGGCCGATGCCCGCGAGCGGGATCTTCACCGGCGCGAACGAGGCGGTCGAGGAGATCGTGTACTCGATCCGGGTGCCGGTGCCGGCCTCGCTGAGCCGGACCTCACCGGCGTAGCCGGGGAACGGCGTGCCCGAAAGAGCCTTGTACCCGAACACATGCGGCGCCTCGAAGGTGGTCACCTCCTCGACGATGTCCGGCCCGGGACCCGGCGTGCTGATCCGGCGGACCGCGCCCAGGCCGTTGGGCTCCGGAGTCCCGGGCCTGCCGAGGCTGACGGTCAGACCCGGCGCCCAGCCGGCCATGCCGACGTGATCGGTCAGGACGGCCCACACCTTGTCGATCGGGGCGCTGACGGTGGCGTTCGCGGTGACATGCATGCGCCCATCTTGCCCACCGGTTGGTAGACCCGGATACGTGACGGCGATCACTCCTGCTTATGGTGGCCTGATGAGCACCGTCACCGATGCGGACCGGGTCGCGGACCTGGCGCGGCAGGTCGTGGCCGACCACGATCCGAAGAAGGTACCGATCCCCGAGTTTCTGACGGCCAGTTATGACGCCGGCCTGGCCTGGGTGCATTTCCCGGAGGGACTGGGCGGGCTCGGGGTATCCCGCGGCCTGCAGGCCGTCGCGGACGGCATCCTGCAGGGCGCCGGCGGGCCGATGCCGCTGGGGCTCAACCCGATGGGGTACGGAATGGCCGCACCGACGGTGCGCGAGCACGCGCAGTCCGAGGAACTCAAGAAGTTCTGGCTGCGCCCGCTGGCCAGCACCGAGGACATCTGGTGTCAGCTGTTCTCCGAGCCCGGCGCGGGTTCGGACCTGGCCGGGCTGGCCACCTCGGCGGTCCGCGACGGCGATGACTGGGTGATCAACGGGCAGAAGGTGTGGACCAGCCTGGCTCACCGGGCGCGCTGGGGTCTGCTGCTGGCCCGCACGAATCCCGATGTGGCCAAGCACAAGGGGCTCACCTACTTCGTACTCGACATGCACGCGCCCGGGGTGCAGACCCGGCCGCTGCGCCAGCTCACCGGACAGGCCGAGTTCAACGAGGTCTACATCACCGACGCCCGCATCCCCGACGCCCACCGCCTCGGTGAGGTCGGCAACGGCTGGGGCGTGGCGATGACGACGCTGATGAACGAGCGCAGCGCGCTCGGCGGCAGCGGCAGCCGGCGCGGGGCCGGCACCATCGCCGAGGCGGTGGACCTGTGGGCGTCGCGGCCCGATCTGCAGACCCCGGTGCTGCGGGACCGGCTGACCCAGCTGTGGTTGCGCTCGGAGGCGCAGCGGCTCACCGCGCAGCGGTCCCGGGCGTCGGCGACCGTCGGCGGGCCGGGCCCGGAGGGGTCGATCGGCAAGCTGGTCGGCGCCGAACTCAATCAGCACATCTACACGTGGTGCATGGATCTGCTCGGGCCCGAAGGCGTGCTGTACCACGGGTATGACCTCAACCGTGACGACGACGGCGACTGGCGGGGTCCCATCCAGCAGCGGTTCCTGCGCAGCAAGGCCAACACCATCGAAGGCGGTACCTCGGAAGTGATGCGCAACATCCTGGCCGAGCGGATCCTGGGGCTGCCCGGGGATCTGCGGGCCGACGCCGGTATGCCGTGGAAGGAGATCCCGCGTGGCTGAGAAGTTTACGGATCAGCCCGAGAATGTGGCTGAGTTCGAGTTCTCGCCGGAACAGGCCCAATTGCGGGACGCCGTGCGCAAATTCAGCGCCGAGCACTTCGGTGAGGCCGAGGCGCGCGTGCAGATGGAGTCCGAGCCGCGCTTCGACCGCAAGGTCTGGCAGCGGCTGGGCGCCGAACTCGGCGTGCTGGGCCTGTCGGTCCCCGAGTCCGACGGTGGTGTCGGCGGCACACTGGTCGATCAGGGGATCGCGGTCGAGGAACTCGGTGCGGCGCTGGCGACCGGGCCGTTGTTCGGCACGGTGTACCTGGCCATCCCGGCGCTGGTCGCCGCGTCGGGCGGCACGGTGCGCGACGAGCTGTTGGGCGCCCTGGTGGAGGGCACCCGCACCGCGGCATTCGCCGTACCCGATCGCGCCGGGGCCTTCGATCCGGCCGCCGTCACGGTGACCGGCACCGATGCGCTGACGGGCACCGTCGAACGGGTGGTGGACGCCGATGATGCCGACGAATTGCTGGTTGCCGCAACGGGTCCCGACGGGGTCGGACTGTACGCAGTGGACGCGAGCAGCACGGCGGTGCAGCGCACCCCGCTGGTCACCCTGGACCTGACCCGCCCGCAGGCCACCGTGGAACTCGCCGGCGCCCCGGCTCGCCTGATCGCCGGACCGGACGAGGCCACCCGGGTGATCGAGCACGCACTGCAGGTCGGCTCGACGCTGCTGGCCGCCGAACAGGTCGGCGCCGCAGCGCACCTGCTGAACCTGTCGGTCGAGTACGCGAAGTCACGGCTGCAGTTCGGCCGGCCCATCGGCTCCTTCCAGGCGGTCAAGCACCGACTGGCCGAGGGCATGGTGGATCTGGAGCACGCCCGTTCGGCCACGTATCACGCGGTGTGGGCGCTCACCGACGGGTCCGACGATCCGGCGCTGGCTGCGAGCATCGCGCAGTCGCTGGCCTCGGCGGCGTTCTCCCGGATCGCCGCCGACACCATCCAGGTGCACGGCGGGATCGGATTCACCTGGGAGCATCAGGCGCATCTGTTCCTGAAGCGGGCGACCACCGACGCCGCCCTGCTGGGCAGCGCCGAAGCGCACCGTGACCGGGTGGCTGCGCTGGTGCTCGACACCGCGACGGCCGACCGGCCGCCGCGGGTGGCCACCGGTGTCTAGTGCTGCGCCCACCACTGGGTGACCAGCGCCGCGTACTCCGCGGGCCGCTCCTCCCAGACGAAATGCCCGGCGCCGTCGACCAGATCGGCCCGGCCGGCCGGTAACCGGTCGGCCAGATAGGTCGCGTTGACCGGCGGGACCACCGGATCCGAGCGGCCGGCGACCACCCGCACCGGGGTGTCGATGGTGGGCAGCAGGTCGCCCAGCAGCGGTAG
Source organism: Mycolicibacterium diernhoferi (assembly GCF_019456655.1). Taxonomy (NCBI): domain Bacteria; kingdom Bacillati; phylum Actinomycetota; class Actinomycetes; order Mycobacteriales; family Mycobacteriaceae; genus Mycobacterium; species Mycolicibacterium diernhoferi. The sequence goes on from NZ_CP080332.1 coordinate 5,916,346, forward strand.
CCAGTGCCGGTAGCTCTGCGCGTACGGGATGGTCTCGGCGAACCGGTCGCCGGCATAGGCGGCGAGATAGTCGGCGCGGATGGCCGGCGGCGGGGTGTAGCCGGCGATGGTGGACAGCGCCGCTTCGACGATGGCCTCGCCGCCGATGTCGCGGAAGGGCTGCAGATCGGTGGCGAACACCCAGTCATACAGCGGACCGGCGACGTCGATCGGCACCGCGGCCCCACCGGAACCCACCACCACCGAGGCGATCCGGTCGGGGGCGGCGGCCGCGGCGAACAGTGCCGCCGAGGTGCCGATGTCCGGGCCGACGAGGTGCGGGCGGCGCATCCCGAAGGCGTCGGCGACGTGGATGACGAACTCCCCCAGCGCCTTCGGGTTGAGCAGGTCGGCTCGGCGTTCGGATTGCCCGAAGCCGGGCGGGTCGAACGCCACCAGATGTGCCTGCCCTGCCAGCGTCGGCCACACCTGCTCGAACGCGTAGACCGATTCCGGCCACGGGCTGACCAGGATCGCGTCTCTGTCCGCGGGACCGCTCTCGGCGTACCGGATGCGTACCCCGTCTATCGTGGTGAACTGCGGTGCGATGCCGGTGGCGTGTGTGGTCATCACCCGACTGTGCGCCGTGCCGGGTGCCCCGGCATCATGGCCAGCGGCCAATCGCGGTACCGGCTAGCGGTACCCACCCGTCAGGCGATCGCGCCGGAGCCCTTCAGCTCCTCGATGCGGTCCCAGTCCAGGCCGAGTTCCATCAGGAGGAGCTCGGTGTGCTCGGAGGCCTGCGGCGCCCGGGTGGTCTGTAGCGGTTCGTGATTGAACTGCACCGGCCCGCGCACCACCTTGAACGGTTTGCCGTCGGATCCTTCGACCTCGGTGACCATGTCGTTGGCCAGCGCCTGTTCGTCGGTGCCCAGGTCGATCAGGCTCTGGAACGGGGCCCACTGCCCCTTCATGGTCTTGAGGTGCCGGCGCCAGTAGTCGAACGGCTTGCTGCGGATCGCGTCGGCGATCAATTCGACTGCGGCCGGGGCATTCTCGATCAGCGGCAGGACGTCGCTGAAGCGCGGGTCGTCGGCCAGCTCGGGTAGCCCGAGATGCTCGAAGGCGTCCCGGATGTAGCCGGTGGGGCTGACGATGCACAGGTTGATGGTGCCGCCGTCAGAGGTCAGGTAGTTGCCGAGGAACGGGTTGACCGACGGGCTCGCCGACTCCGGCATCAGCGAGCGCATCGTCTCGCCGGACTCCATGCCCTGGGTGACGCTGGCCCCGGCCGCCCACCACGCGGTGCTCAGCAGGGAGACGTCGAGTTCGACGGCCTCGCCGGTGCGCTCCCGGTGGAACAGCGCCGCCGAGATACCGCCGGCGATGTTCATCCCGCCGATGGAGTCACCGAACGCCGGAATCCCTTGGGACAGGGCGCCGCCGATCTCCTCCGGGGTGAGCGCGTGGCCGACACCGCTGCGGGTCCAGAAGGCGGTGCCGTCGAAGCCGCCGGTGTCGCGCTCGGGTCCCTTGTCCCCGTAGGCGCTGCCGCGGGCGTAGATGATGTTCGGGTTGACCGCCCGGATGTGTTCGAGGTCGAACTTGTTCTTCTGCCGCTGCGCCGGCATGTAGTTGGTCAGGAACACGTCGGCGGTCTTGGCGATCTCGTAGAGCACCTCCTGCCCTCCGGGTGTGGAGACGTCGATTCCGACGCTGCGCTTACCGCGGTTGGGGTGCTCGATCAGCGGGTGCCGGTCCGGGTCCATCTGGAAGCCACCCATGTTGATGAAGCCGCGCTGGGTGTCACCGCGCACCGGGTGCTCGACCTTGATGACGTCGGCGCCCCAGTCCGCGAGGATCGCCCCGGCGGCCGGGACGAAGGTGAACTGTGCGACCTCCAGGACGCGCACGCCCTGCATGACCTTGCTCATACCGGCGACCGTACCGTAACTACGACGGTAAAACGGGTGGATGAGTGCGGTGGGTTCTCGGTGTTGCAACGGTCATGACAATCGGAATCATCACCGGATCGATTCGGGACGGACGCGCGGGCGCCGACGTCGGACGCTGGGTGGCCGAGCACGCCGCGCGGCACACCGACACCCGGTTCGAGATCCTCGACCTCAAGACCTTCGACGTACCGCTGCTGACCGCTGCCGTGCCACCTGCGATGGCGGACCGGCAGTACGACTCCGACAGGTGCGCCGCTGGGGCCAAGCCGTCGACGCGTGTGACGGTTTCATCTTCGTCACCCCCGAGTACAACCACGGAGTACCCGGTGCCTTCAAGAACGCCGTCGACAGCCTGGGACCGGAGTGGTTCGGCAAGACCGTCGGATTCGTGTCCTACGGCGCCGACGGCGGCGTGCGCGCGGTGGAGCAGTGGCGCCAGATCGTGGCGAACATGCAGATGTTCGATGTGCGTGCGCAGGTGGCGCTGTCGCTGTTCAGCGAGTTCGGCCCCGGCGGATTCACTCCGGCCGGCCGCCGGCCGGGTGAGCTCTCGGTGCTGCTCGATCAGCTGATCACCCTGACCGAACTCCACGGTAGATCCCGCGTCTGACGATCCAGGGCTGCAGCACCTTCCGCACCGACCAGGCCGGTAACCGGAACACCTGACCCGACGGCGCGAACACCTCCAGGCCGTCGGGCTGCGCTCCCAGCACCGAACCCCACCGGGCCTTGGGTGGTGTGTAGTCACGCAGCGGTTTGCCCGCCGCATGGGCGCGGATATTGCGGGCGAGCAGACCGTCGGCGCGGCTGCGGGCCGAGGCGCGGAGCGGATCGGTGGCCGCGACGTCACCGATCGCGAACACCTCCGGATGCCCGGGAACCTGCAGTTGCGCTGTGACACGGACGAATCCGCCGTCATCGAGCAGCTCGGCGGGCAACCATCCGGTGTTGGGGCGCACCCGCCCGACGGCCCAGATCACCGCGTCGGCGTGTACTGCGGGCTGGCCCGTCGACCAGTGCACCGGATCGCCGGTGATCTCGTCGTGCGTCTCCGGCAGCACCGCCCGGTGCCCGGGGTGCAACCCCACCCCGTGCGCCCGCAGCCGACCCTCGATGCGGCGCCAGACCCGCCGATGGTGTTGCGGCAGAGCGTGGTCCCCGGGGTAGTACAGCCCGACGGCGGCGCCGGGCAGGGCCGCGGCGAGGTTGCCCGCGGCACTCACCGCTGCCGCCCCTCCCCCGATCACCGCGATGGTTTCCGCGGCTGCCAGCCGGCGGTGCACCGCGTGCAGGTCCGCGTCGATGTCGGCTGCGGTCTGCCAGTGCGGACGGCGCCAGAACCCGTTGCTCACCCCGGTGGAGATCACCAGGATGTCGTAGGGCTCGTGGCGCACACTGTCGGCGGCCTCGACGCGGACCGTCCGGTCGGCCAGGTCCAGCCCGGCCAGGGTGCCGTGCACCGTGCGCACCCGGTCCAGCCCGCGGAACCGCTCGAACCCGGTCCAGTAGTCGCGGGCCCACTCCTGCGGGCGGGCGATCCGCACGCCGAGTTCCTGGCCACTGAGCAGACCGGGCTTGGCCGATATGCCGGTCACCTCGAAGTGCCGGGCCAACTTGATGGCGGTCAGCACCCCGGTATCGCCGAGACCGGCGATCAGCACACGCTGCATGGCTCCACTCTGCCAGCCCCGGTAACTCTCGCGGTTGCCTTTTCAGTAGCCCGGCTCAGCCGGGCGGTGGTCCAGCAGGCCCCACTGGTCGGCCGGCGCTAACCGATCGCGGCGATCGCCTTGTAGATGCGCTGCTCGCTGACCGGGCGCGGGGTGCCCAGCTGCTGGGCCCACAGGCTGACCCGCAGTTCCTCGATCTGCCAGCCGATGTCGGCCACGTCGGCCCCGGCGGCGCGGGCCGGCGTCAGGCCGCGCACCAGATCCTCGTAGGCGTCCTCGACCGCGTGCACCCGATCCATCCGCTCCCGGTCCGCGCCGAGCCCGTGCGGCAGTCGTTCCAGCCGCCGCCCGATGGCCATCAGATAGCGGGTCAGATCGGCCAGCCGGCTCACCCCGGTGACGGTGACGAATCCCTTGGGCAGCAGCCGATCCAGCTGCGACCTGATGTCGGCGATCGCGTCGGCCTGGGCGGCGGGCGGTCGGTCCGGGATGGCCACCTGCGCCTCGTGCGCAGCGGCCAGCACCTTGGCCACCCGGCCGGCGATATCGCGGGTCGTGGCCGGCAGCGACTTGCCCAGCTGCACCGCCAGTGCATCGAATTCTTTTTTCGTCCACACGGTTTCGCGGATCAGCGCATCCACGGCGGCGTCGGCGCAGTCCTCCAGCAGCGCGGTCAGGCTGCCGTCCGGGTTGGCGTTCAGCGTCAGCCTGACCCGCATGTCCAGGCCCCGCTCCACCGCCTTCACCGGCGAGGGCACCGACAGTCGCAGCAGCCGGCGCAGCCCGGGCTTCATGGTCGCCGTCTGTTCTGCCTTGCTGGCGAAGACCGCCACGTCCACCCCGGCGCCGGCGTCCACGAACGCCGGGAAGCCGCGCACCAGGTGCCCACCGCTGAGTTGCTCTACGGTGCGCGGCAGTTCGGCGAGATCGTCGGGCCAGGTTCGCAGGCCGGTGCGTTCCCACTCCCCGGCCACCGCCTTGGCGACGGCGTTGCGCACCGGAGCGGCCAGCCGATCCTGCAGCCCGGCAAGGTCTTTGCCGCGGGCCACCTCGGTACCGTCGGCGGTCTCGACCGCGAACGTCACCCGCAGATGCTCGGGCACCTTGCTCAGGTCGAACGCCTCGATCGGCACCACCACCCCGCTGCGTCGGCGGAGTTCTCGCGCCATCTCCGACAGCAGGGACCCGGCGCCCGGATTCAGGTCGTCGAGAATGGCCCGCGCGGTGTCCGGTGCGGGTACGAAGTTGCGGCGCAGGTCCTTGGGCAGCGACTTGATCAGCGCGGTCACCAGCTCCTCCCGCAATGCCGGTACCTGCCAGGCGAATCCGTCACCGCCGATGCGGGTCAGCACCTCGACCGGGACGTGCACCGTGACACCGTCATCGGCTGCGCCCGGCTCGAACCGGTAGGTCATCGGCAGCGCGAGGTCCTCGGTGCGCCAGGCGTCGGGATGCTCGTCGACGTCGTCGGAGCGCAACAACTCGGCGCGGGTGAATGTCAGCAGGTCCGGTGTCTTGTGCCGCTGCTTCTTCCACCAGGAATCGAAGTGCCGGCCCGAGACCACCTGCGCCGGGATCCGCGCGTCATACAGCGCGAAGAGTTCGTCGTCACCGATCACCAGGTCCCGCCGACGGGCCCGCTCCTCCATCTCCTCCAACTCCGCGCGCAGCCGGGCGTTGTCCCGGAAGAAGTGGTGCCGGGTCTGCCAGTCACCCTCGACCAGGGCGTGCCGGATGAACAGGTCCCGGGCCACCTCCGGGTCGATCTGCCCATAGCCGACGGCCCGGCGCGGCACCAGCGGCAGGCCGTAGAGGGTGACCCGCTCGAACGCCATCACCGCGCCGCGCTGCGCGTTCCAGTGCGGTTCGCTGTAGGTGCGGGCCACCAGATGCCCGGCCACCCGCTCGATGGACTCCGGGTCGATGCGCGCCGCGGTGCGGCCGAACAGTCGGCTGGTCTCCACCAGGTCGGCCACCACGATCCAGCGCGGCGGCCGCTTGGTCAGCACCGAACCCGGGGCGAGCACGAACTTGGTGTTGCGCGCGCCGGTGTACTCCCGGGAGTCGCGCCCCTTCATGTCCTCACGTAACCCGATGTGCGACAACAGGCCCGCGGCCAGTGCGGCGTGCACCCGGGCCGGGTCGGCGGATTCGTCGCCCTCCCGGATGCCCAGATCACCGGCGATGCTGCGCAGCTGCCCGACCAGGTCCTGCCACTCCCGGATCCGCAGGTAGTGCAGGAACTCCTCGCGGCACATCCGCCGGAAGGCGCTGCCGGAGCGTTCTTTTCGCTGTTCGCGCAGGTAGGTCCACAGGTTCAGGTAGGACACGAAGTCGGAGTTCTCGTCGGCGAAGCGGGCGTGCTTCTGCCGGGCGGCGTCCTCCTTGTCGACGGGGCGCTCCCGCGGGTCCGGGATGGACAGCGCGGCGGCCAGCACCAGCACCTCGCGCACGCAGTTCTCGTCCTCGGCGGCCAGGATCATCCGCCCGATCCGTGGGTCCAGGGGCAGCCGGGCCAGCCGCCGCCCGACGTCGGTGAGCGCGCCGGCGAAGTCGAAGGCACCGAGTTCCTGCAGCAGCTGCACACCGTCGCGGATGCTGCGCGCGTCCGGCGGATCCAGGAACCCGAACTCGCTGATATCACCGAGTTTCAGCGCCGCCATCTGCAGGATCACCGCGGCCAGGTTGGTGCGCAGGATCTCCGGATCGGTGTAGCGGGGCCGGGATTCGAAGTCCTCCTCGGAGTACAGCCGGATGCAGACACCCGGCGCGGTGCGCCCGGACCGTCCGGCGCGCTGGGCGGCCGAGGCCTGTGAGATCGGCTCGATGGGCAGCCGCTGCACCTTGGTGCGCCGGCTGTACCGGGAGATCCGCGCGGTACCCGGATCCACCACGTACCGGATACCGGGAACGGTGAGCGAGGTCTCGGCGACGTTGGTGGCCAACACGATTCGCCGTCGATGCCGACTGGGCGTGAACACCTTCTGCTGCTCGGCGGTGGCCAGCCGCGCGTACAGCGGCAGCACCTCGGTGCCCTGGTCGACGAGCCCGCGCAGCGCGTCGGCGGTGTCGCGGATCTCGCGCTCCCCGGACAGGAACACCAGCACGTCGCCGGGCGGTTCGGCTTCCAGTTCGGCGATGGCATCGACGATCGCCTCGGTCGGATCGCGCAGTTCGGTGCGCACGATCTCGTGGTCCGGATCGTCGGGGTCCTCCGAGTCCTCCGCTGCGACAGGCACTTCCAGCGGCCGGTACCGGATCTCCACCGGGTAGGTACGCCCGGACACCTCCACGATCGGTGCAGCCACCCCGTCGACGCCGAAGTGTGCGGCGAACCGCTCCGGTTCGATGGTGGCCGAGGTGACGATCACCTTCAGATCGGGCCGGCGCGGCAGCAGCTCGCGCAGATAGCCGAGCAGGAAATCGATGTTGAGGCTGCGTTCGTGCGCCTCGTCGAGGATCAGGGTGTCATAGCGCAGCAGCCGGCGGTCCCGCTGTATCTCGGCGAGCAGGATGCCGTCGGTCATCAGCTTGATCAGGGTGGAGTCGCTGGCCTGATCGGTGAACCGGACGGTGTAGCCGACCGTCGACCCCAGCGGGGTGCCCAGTTCGTCGGCGATGCGCTGGGCCACCGTGCGGGCCGCCAACCGGCGGGGCTGGGTGTGCCCGATGGTGCCGCGGATACCGCGGCCCAGTTCCAGGCAGATCTTGGGCAGCTGGGTGGTCTTACCGGAGCCGGTGGCCCCGGCGACCACCACCACCTGGTGGTTGGTGATCGCGTCGGCGAGTTCGGCCCGGCTGTCGGTGACCGGCAGGTCCGGGTAGCTGATCTGCGGGACCGCCGCCTGCCGGGTGAGCACCAACGCCTCGGCGGCGGTGATCTGCTCGGCGATCCGGTCCAGTTGGCCGGGCCCGGCCTGCTTGAGGCGGCGGCCCAGCCGGGACGCGTCGCGGTAGGTCAGACCGTCCAACCGGTTACGCAGCGCACGGATGGAGGGATCGGACACTCACACGAGGATAGGCGGTTGACCATCCGCCCCGCGCAGGTGCACGCTCGAGGTCTCGACGCCCATGGAGGTATCCATGTCTGATCTGTTGGAGACCGATTACTTCGGCGCGATGCTGCGTGACTGCCTTCCGGCGGGCACACTCCTGCCGCGGACGGATTTCCCGAGGCTGCTCACCGACGATGTCCGATTGCACGTGCTGGCCGGCCGGGTCGCCGCCGCGGAATGGGCCCGGGCCGAGACGCATGCCGCGGTGGCCGTCACCGTCACCCATGTCGTCGCGACCGAGCACGGGCTGCTGGTGGCGGCCACGGTGAGCACCCCGACCGGGCGGCGTCATTACCTGGCCACCCCGCACAGTCTGTTCGACGAGATCGCCGACCGGATGCACGACGCGGCGCTGCCGGCCGGGTGCGTGGCAGCGGACTGCCGGCTCGACCACGACCTCACCTCGATGTGGCAGTTCGAGGCGGCGCTGCGCAGGATGCTCGCGGACTATCCGGTGCTCGAGTTGGAGTTGTCCGGCGCCCAGTAGTCGAGCATCTCGGCGAACGTGTCGAACGCCGGTTTGGACGGGCCGTAGGCGGCCTCGAAGTGCACGCTGAGCGGGAAGCCCAGCGAGCCCACCCCGTCGATGACCCGCTTGTACAGGTCGAGCATCTCCTTGCGCTTCTCATTAGGTTCCAGGGTCGCCAGCCGGCCGACGAACTCCTGCTCGGCGGCGACGGCCGCATTGCCCGGATCCTGGATCAGCCAGTTGATCAGTCCGATCTTGGACTCCAGCTTCGGCACGAACCCGAAGGACAGCAGGATCTCCGGGCGGTGCTCGGTGGTCCGGGCGAACTCGGTGAGGAACCCGACGATGGCATCCGAGTACAGCAGCTGGGTCATCCCATAAGTGGCGCCCTGGTCCAGCTTGAACCGGAACCGGCCCTGCTCACCCTCGCGGGTCGGGATCAGGATGACGCCGCGGTTCGGTACCAGCGTCGCGAAGGTCGACAGCGCGTCGGTGGGGGCGACGCCACCGCCCTCGCCGTCCTTGAGCGTGCGGGGCACCCCGACGAAGGCGATGCCGTCGAAGTCGGCCGCGTTGAGTTCGGTCAGCCGGCTGCGCAATGCGGACTCGTCCAGGAACGAGGTGACCTGGGTGCACAGGCCGCGGGAGTCGGGCAGCTCGGGCCGGATCAGCGACCAGTACTCCAGCACGTCCATCTTGGGCTTCATCTCGACGGGACGGTCATCGTCCTCGTCGATCATCCCGGGGATCATGATGTGGCCGATGGCGACACCCGTCTCCTGCGACAACGCGCGGACCTTGACCGCCTCCTCGACGGCATACCGGGCACCCCGTTCCACGTTCGGTGGGACGAGTTCCAGCGCGACGGTGTTCAGCGGCACGAACGACACCCTAACGACCCCGTGCTGACCCGGGGCACCCCGTGGTAAACCTCCGGCATGGCCGAACGCGTCACCTTCCCCAGCGCCACCGGTCCCAGCCTGGCCGGGATCATCGATCCACCGGAGGGTCCGGCGCGGGGCTGGGGGGTGTTCTCGCACGGCTTCACCCTGGGCAAGGACTCCCCCGCCGCGGCCCGCATCTGCAAGCAGCTGGCCGCGGACGGGATCGGCATGCTGCGGTTCGACGCGCTCGGCCTGGGCGGGTCAGAGGGCGACTGGGGCGACGGATCGTTCACCTGCAAGGTGAACGACGTGATCCGCGCCTGCCGGTTCATGGCCGACCGGGGCACCCCGGCTGACCTGCTGGTCGGACACTCCTGGGGCGGATCCGCGGCGATCGCCGCGGCCCGGGACTGTCCCGGGGTGCGGGCGGTGGTCACCGTGGGCGCGCCGTTCGACCCGACCCATGTCGAGCATCAGTACGACGCCTGTCTGGAACAGGTCTTCGCCGAGGGCAGCGGCCAGTGGATGGTCGGCGGCAGGACGCTGACGCTCAAACGGGCGTTCGTCAAGGATGTGCGCCGGGCCCGGCTGGAGGACAAGATCGCCGGCCTCAAGCTCCCGCTGCTGATCCTGCACTCGCCGACCGACAACACCGTCGGCATCGGGAATGCGAGTGACATATTCAACACCGCCCGCCATCCCCGCAGCTTCGTCTCGCTGGAGGGATCCGAGCATCTGCTCACCGGTCCGGGACAGGCCCGGCGGGCCGGCCGCATCATCGGCGCCTGGGCGGACACTTATCTGGGCACCGAACCGCTGGTGCAGGGTCACACCTGGCCGCGCTGATCGCGGATGACCCGGACGGCCGGCGCGGTCGACGCCGGGAGCAGCCCCCGCCCGTCGGCCGGGGTGTGCAGGTCCACCACCACGCCGTCGGCGAACCGGTAGGGCTGGGCGGCGATCAGGCCGACGAGTTGCCTTCGTAGCCGCGACATCTCGGCGCGGACGGTGACCGCCCGCGAGCCGTCACCGTACAGGTCGGCGGCCAGCTCGGTCGCACTGCGGCCGCCGCGATGGACGGCCAGCACCAGCAGGATCTCGGCGTGCCGCGGTGAGATGTCGCGCCGCCACGACCCCGACGGTCCCATCATCGCCAGCATCGGCGCACTCTGATTGCGCAGGTCCAGGGTGACCTGCGAGGTCCGCTCGGCAGCATCGGCGCCTGCCCCGTCCGCGGTCTCCTCGAGAGGGCGCACCAGCCACCCACCCGACAGCGGCTCCAGTTCACACGCACCGAGCGCCGGGATGAACACCCGTCCAGATTCGGCGTTGTGCGGCAACAGAATCCGATTGTGCGGGGGCAGTCGGTCGACTGCGGCCACCCACCCGTCCGGGTCCACCGCCAGGGCGGGTGCACCGATCCGGGCCAACATCGGGGCGGCGACCGCGCGCAACCGGTTCAGGGTGCGTTCGTGCACCTCCCGCAGCCGGGATTCGGCCAGCCGCGCCACCAGGTCCACCAGCGCGACCGTGGTGGGGTGCACGGTCGCGGCCGGTCCGGAGACATCGACGGCACCGATCACATGCCCGGTGCGCGGGTCCCGGATCGGCGCCCCGGCGCAGGTCCAGGTGTGGTGGCTGCGCAGGAAATGTTCGGCAGAGAACACCTGCACCGCCCGCCGGGAGACCAGCGCGGTGCCGATGGCGTTGGTGCCCACCGCGGGCTCGCCCCAGTCGGCGCCCTCCACGAAGCCCAGCCGATCGGCCTTGGACAGCACCCGCGGGGTGCCCGAACGCCACAGCACCCGGCCGCGGGCATCGGCCACCACCAGGATGTTGCTGCCATCGGCGATCACCGATTCCAGCCCGCGCGAGATGTCGGCCAGTACCGCCATCAGTCCCGAGGACTCGCGTAGCACATCCAGTCCACTGCGGTCGACCTCGGGCGGGTCGTGATGCTCGGGGTCAATCCCACTGTCCAGCAACCTGTTCCAGGATTCAGCTATGACCTGGCGCGGCTTCGCCGGCCCACGCCCACCGGCCATGGTCGCGTCGTACACCTCGGAGAGCAGCATGGCGTACTGTCGCGGGTCGTCACCGATCGCGACCGCGGGCTCGGGGATCGAGGGGCCGGGCATCGTCCCGATTGTGCTCCCCGTCACAGGGAGTGTCACGCGCGGGTCACCGGCAGACCATCCCTCCGCCCCCAGCCGATACCGCGGCCGGCGCCGGTCACCAGGGCCACCTTGCCGCGCAGCGGGGCGGGGATCGTGCGGGTCCCTGTGGCTGTCATACCGACATGCCCATGTGAGCTGGCGCACAACCGTGAGGGTTGCAGGGGGTTGCAGCCCTTGTGCGCCGATCCCGGTCTGCTGTGTGCTGGCTCACATGACTCAGACCGCTGACTTCCCCGTTGCCCCCTCGACCGCCACCCGGTCACCGCAGGAGCGGGTGGACGCCTGGCTGTCCGGCTTCGAGACGGCCCTGGCCACCCGCGATATCGAGCGGGCCACCGGCATGTTCGCCGCGGACAGCTTCTGGCGCGACCTGGTGTCGTTCACCTGGAACCTCAAGACTCTCGAGGGCCGCGCAGCCATCGGGGACATGCTGGAGAACCGGCTCGCCGGCACCGATCCCTCCGGGTTCCGAACCCGCGAGACCCCCACCGATGACGGTGACGGCGTCGTCTCGGCGTTCATCGAATTCGAGACCGCGGCGGGTCGCGGCGACGGCCACCTCCGCTTGAAAGGAAGCGATGACGGAGCGGACACCGCCTGGACGCTGCTGACCACCCTGCAGGAACTCAAGGGACATGAGGAGGCCAAGGGCGCCACCCGGGTGCTCGGCGCGGTACACGGCTCCGATCCCGACACCCGGTCCTGGGCGGAGCGCAGGCTCGACGAGGAGCTCGCACTGGGCCACTCCGAGCAGCCCTACACCCTGGTGATCGGCGGCGGGCAGGGCGGCATCGCGCTGGGCGCCCGGCTCCGGCAACTGGGTGTGCCCGCGATCGTGGTGGACAAGCACGAGCGCCCCGGCGATCAGTGGCGCAAGCGCTACAAGTCACTGTGCCTGCACGACCCGGTCTGGTACGACCACCTGCCGTATCTGCCCTTCCCGCCGAACTGGCCGGTGTTCGCCCCGAAGGACAAGATCGGGGACTGGCTGGAGTTCTACACCAAGGTGATGGAGGTCCCGTACTGGTCCAAGACCACCTGCCTGTCCGCGACCTTCGACGAGGCCGAACAGCGGTGGACGGTCGAGGTGGACCGCGACGGCGAGCGTCTCACCCTCCATCCGACGCAGCTGGTGCTGGCCACCGGCATGTCCGGCAAGCCGAACGTGCCGGCCTTCCCCGGCCAGGACGAGTTCACCGGTGAACAGCACCATTCCAGCCACCACCCCGGGCCCGACCAGTACGTCGGCAAGCGGGTCGTGGTCATCGGCGCCAACAACTCCGCGCACGACATCTGCAAGGCCCTGGTCGAGAACGACATCGACGTGACGATGGTGCAGCGGTCGTCCACCCACATCGTGAAGTCCGATTCACTGATGGACCTGGGTCTGGGGGACCTGTATTCGGAGCGGGCGCTGGCCGCCGGGATGACGACGGAGAAGGCAGATCTGACGTTCGCCTCGCTGCCGTACCGGATCATGCACCAGTTCCAGATCCCCATCTACAACGCGATCCGCGAGCGGGACAAGGACTTCTACGAGCGACTGGAGGCGGCCGGTTTCGACCTGGACTTCGGCGATGACGATTCCGGCTTGTTCATGAAGTATCTGCGGCGCGGGTCGGGCTACTACATCGATGTCGGCGCATGCGATCTGGTCGCCGACGGCAGCATCAAGCTCGCGCACGGCAATGTGTCCCACCTGACCACGAATTCCGTTGTGCTGGACGACGGTACCGAGCTACCCGCCGACGTGGTGGTGTACGCCACCGGGTTCGGTTCGATGAACGGCTGGGCCGCCGACCTGATGGGCCAGGAGGTCGCCGACCGGGTGGGCAAGGTGTGGGGTCTGGGCAGCGACACCACCAAGGACCCGGGACCGTGGGAGGGCGAACAGCGCAACATGTGGAAGCCCACCCAGCAGCCCAACCTGTGGTTCCACGGCGGCAATCTTCACCAGTCCCGGCACTATTCGCTGTACCTGGCCCTGCAGCTCAAGGCGCGCTACGAAGGGCTGCCGACCCCGGTGTACGGGCTGCAGGAGGTGCACCACCTCAGCTAGGGTGCCGGGTCACCACACCCAGACCGACATGTCGTCGGGCGGGTAGTTCATGCAGACCTTGGTGGATGCCGCCACGACGCCTTTGTTGTTGAAGAAGATCTTGGCCCAGTTTGGCCAGTTCCAGGACAGCTGTTCGTAGAAGGCGTTGGTGGCGGTGTCCTCGGAGTACTGGCGGCGGCCGGCGTAGTCCATGGCGAAGAACCAGTGGATGCGGTCCTGGACGGCGCGGTGTACCTCCGGTGACTTGTTGTTGTAGTCGATCATGTAGCGCTCGTAGTAGACCGGGTTGGTGTCGCGGGTGGCGGCCAGGATCTGCTCGGCGGTGCACGGGGTGTGCAGGATCTTGTTGGGGATGGGGTAGTTGTCGGTGGCGTCGGCCGATGCGGTCGCCGGCGCCAGCGTCAGGGCAGCGGCCGCAGCCAGAGTCGCCAGGCTGTACTTCTTGAACGTCTTGAGTGTCATGGCTTTTCCCTTCGGTCCCACTGTGCGGTGAGCAGAACGCGCTTGTCGGGGCAGTAGTAGTTCATCGCAGCGCCCAGGAACTGCCAGGCCTGTTCGGTGCTGCTGCCGCGCTGCAGCTGATCGGAGACGAATTTCGCCGAGTCGCGGGCGTTGAGGTCCACCCCGCGGTCGAGGCGTTTGCAGGCGATCTTGCCGATCCAGGCGTTGTAGTCCTTCTGCCCGTAGATGCCGTAGCTCTGCAGTTCCTTGGCGAAGGCGGTGTCCGGGTCGGCCTGCGCCGGCGCGGCCAGGGCCACCGCCGCAACCGAGGCGACCCCGGCGGTCAGCACCGCCAACTTGGTTCTCAACACTCAGACCCCTTGCTTCGTTTCCTGTTTGGGCCAGTCCACCGGCACCGGGCGCTCACGCACCCGTTGCGGCCACCAGAACCACTTACCCATCAGCGCGGCGATCGACGGCGTCATGAACGCCCGGATCACCAGGGTGTCGAACAGCAGGCCCAGACCGATGGTGGTGCCCACCTGGCCGATCACGGTCAGTTCACTGACCGCCATCGACATCATGGTGAACGCGAACACCAGACCCGCGGCCGTCACGACCTGCCCACTGCCGCCCATGGCCCGGATGATGCCGGTGTTCAGGCCCGCGTGGATCTCTTCCTTCAACCGGGCGACCAGCAGCAGGTTGTAGTCCGCCCCGACGGCCAACAGGATGATCACGGCCATCGGAAGCACCATCCAGTGCAACGGAATTCCGATCAGGTGCTGCCAGACCAGTACCGAGAGCCCAAACGCCGAACCCAGCGAGACCACCACCGTGCCGACGATCACCGCGGCGGCCACGATGCTGCGGGTGATGATCAGCATGATGATGAAGATCAGCCCGATGGACGCGATCCCGGCGATGATCAGATCCCAGTTCGCGCCGTCCTGCATGTCCTTGAAGGTCGCCGCGGTGCCACCGAGATAGATCTTCGAGCCCTCCAGCGGGGTGCCCTTGATGGCCTCCTTCGCGGCGAGCTTGATCGAGTCGATGCGCTTGATGCCCTCCGCGCTCAACGGATCTCCGTCATGGCTGATGATGAAGCGCACCGCGTGCCCGTCGGGGGACAGGAAGTTCTTCATGCCGCGCTTGAAGTCTTCGTTCTGGAAGGTTTCCGGCGGCAGATAGAAGGAGTCGTCGTTCTGCGCGGCGTCGAAGGCCTCACCCATGGCCGACGAATTGTCCTGCATCGCCGACATCTGATCCTGTATGCCCTTCTGGGTCTGATACATGGTCAGCATGTAGGTGCGCATGTTCTTCATCGTCGCGATCATCGACGGCATCAGCGCGACCATCTGCGGCATCAACGCATCGAGGCGCTCCATGTCCGGGATGATGTCCTCGATGCCGTCGGTCATCACGTCGATGCCGTCGAGGGTGTCGAAGATCGAGCGCAGCGCCCAGCAGCCGGGAATGTTGAAGCAGTGCGGTTCCCAGTAGAAGTAGTTGCGCATCGGCCGGAAGAAATCGTCGAAATTCGAGATGTTGTCCCGCAATTCGGCGATGTCGAGCGTCATGTCCTTCATCTTGCCGACCATCGAATGCGTGACGGCGGCCATCTGCACGGTGATGGCGCTCATCTTTTCCATGTTGGTGATGGTCGTCAGCATGTCGTCGGCCTGCTTGAGCATGTTGGCCATCATGTCCTGCTGGTACTTCTCGTTCATTTTCTGCGTGGTGCCCTGCATGCTGATCTGGAACGGGATCGAGGTGTGCTCGATCGGGGTTCCCTGCGGGCGGGTGATGGCCTGCACCCGGCCGACGCCCTCGGTGCGGAAGATCGCCTTGGCGATCTTGTCGATCACCAGGAAGTCCGCCGAGTTACGCAGATCGTGATCGCTTTCCACCAGCAGCAGTTCCGGGTTCATCCGGGCCTGCGAGAAGTGCCGGTCGGCCGCCGCGTAACCCTCGTTCGCGGGCAGGTCGGACGGCAGGTACGCGCGGTCGTTGTAGTTGGTCTGGTAGCCCGGCAATGCCAGCAGGCCGACCATGGTGACCGCGATGGTGCTGACCAGGATGGGACCGGGCCAGCGCACCACGGCCGCGCCGATCTTGCGCCACCCGCGGGTGCGCATTGCCCGCTTGGGCTCCAGCAGGTTGCCGAAACGGGTGGCCACGGTGATGATCGCGGCCCCCATGGTGAGGGCCACCAGCACCACGACGGTCATACCCACGGCCAGCGGGATGCCCAGCGTCACGAAGTACGGCATGTTCGTGAAGTGCAGGCAGAAGGTGGCGCCGGCGATGGTCAGGCCCGAGCCGAGCACCACATGGGCGGTGCCGTGGAACATGGTGTAGTACGCCGATTCCCGGTCCTCACCGGCGGACCTGGCCTCCTGATATCGGCCCAGCAGGAAGATGGCGTAGTCGGTGGACGCCGCGATCGCCAGCGTGACCAACAGACTGGTGGCGAACGTCGAGAGGCCGATGATCTCGTGGTAGCCCAGGAAGGCCACCACGCCCCGGGCGGCCAGCAACGACATCAGCACCATGAAGATGGTGATCAGCATCGTGAGGAACGATCGGTAGATCAGCAGCAGCATCACGATGATGACGGTGAAGGTGAGCGCCTCGATCATCCGCATACTGCGGTCACCGGCGATCTGCTGATCGGCGGCCAGCGCCGCGGGTCCGGTCACGAAGACCTTCAGCCCGGGCGGGGTCTGCATGCCGTAGACGATGTCCTGGACGGCCTCGATGGACTCGTTGGCCAGCGCTTCGCCCTGGTTACCCGCGGTGTACACCTGCACGTAGGTGGCCTGGCCGTCGGAGCTCTGCGCGCCGGCCGCGGTCAGCGGATCGCCCCAGAAGTCCTGCACGTGCTGGACGTGGAACGGATCGGCCTCCAGCTTGGCGATCATGTCCTTGTAGAAGTCGCGATCGGCCTCGTCGAGTTTCCGGTCGGCTTCCAGCACGACCATGATCGAGCTGTCGGAGGTGAACTCCTCGAACACGGTGCCGACCCGCTTGGTCGCGATCACCGACGGGGCGTTGTTCGGGCTCATCGAGACCGAGCGCAGCTGCCCGACCTCTTCGAGCTGCGGGACCGACACGTTCAGGAAGCCGATCAGCACCACCCAGCCGATGATGATCGGCAGGGCCAGGGTGCGAACCCATTTGGCGATGCCACCGCGGCGCGGGGGCTGGGTGACCGGGATGGTGTCCGTCCGCAGTTCGTCTACGCTCATGCGGCCACCTCGCAGGCTCGGGCGCCGCATTCAGTGCCGATGATTCGCTCGCGTTGCTCGCTCATGCGGACTTGACCAGGCAATAGGTGTGCGCGCCGACGCCGTTGACGGTGCGCTCGTCCTTCACCTCGTCATCGACGGTGATCCGGCAGGACAGCGTGCTGCCGTCACCCTGGCCGGAGATGGTCGGGAACACCGACGGTGCGGTGGTGCTCAAGGTGATCTCCCAGGGCAGGGTGACGTTGTCGGCGCGCACCGGTTTGGCGTCCAGATCCATGTAGTTCACGTTCGCCGTGGCGCCGGGCTCGCCCCACACCTCGTACTTGACCACCTTCGGGTCGAAGGGCTCGGTGTCATCGGAGGCACTGTTCTCGGTGGAGATGTAGCCCGGGCCGGTGCCGAAGAAGGTCCGCACCCGCATCACGGTGAACGTCGCCACCAGCACCACCGCCACGATGACCAGTGGTATCCAAACCCGCTTCAGCACGTTCACCGTGGGCACGCCATCTCGTTGTAGGCCTTTCATGCAGCGTTGCTAACCGGCTGCAGCCCGGTTAGCCATATGGCTAAGCTAGTACAAGTCAGGCGGCTAGAAAATGTGACGGGGACAACTTATCCGCCGCATTGCGGCCCGCGGCATGTCAAAGTGTCCGGAATGTCGCGTCGATGATCGGGATGACGAGAAGGAAGGGATGACGATGGCCAAGCCGGTGTCGCAGCGCGGGTTCGCGCGCGAGCGGGTGATCGAGGCCGCGCTGTCCCTGTTCGCCGAGCGCGGCGTCAACGGCACCTCGTTGCAGATGATCGCCGATCACCTCGGGGTGCGGAAGGCCGCGATCTACTACCAGTTCCACACCAAGGACGACATCGTGCTGGCCGTGGTCCGGCCGGTGTTCGACGATATGGCCCGGCTGGTCCGCATCGCCGAGTCCATCACCTCCGCCGAGTCGCGCCGCGACGCGACCATCAGCGGATTCGTCGAACTCGCCGTGCGGCACCGCCGCATCGGGTCGCTGTTCTACGGGGACCCCGCCGTCATCTCGCTGGTGCGGTCGCATCAGGAGTTCGAGGACATCACCGACAGCCTGCGCGAACTGCTGATCGGCGCCACCCACGATGTCGGCACCCGGGTCGCGATCACCATGATCACCGCGGGCGTCTTCGGCAGCACCGCCGAGCCCCATCTGCAGGACATCTCCGACGTCGACCTGCACCGCTTCCTACTGGACTGCGCCCAGAACCTGCTGCGCGCACCGCAATCGGCCGCCACCCCGTCCGGCTAACTGCCACCCACCTCGGCCGGCAGCGGCGGCGGCAACGGCGTCGTCGATGTCCTGGTCGCCGATGTCGAGGTGGGGGCGGTTGACGTCGTGCTGGACGTCGTCGTCGACGAGGTGACCGTCGGCTGAGCGGTACGGCCGGGCTCGTGCACATCGAACAGCTGCTCGTCGCGGATCACCTTCGAGCCCGAACTGATCACCAGCGAGTCGGAGGTGACGGTGTAGGACAGGCCGTCGTTCTTGGCCACGTACCCGTCCCCGGTCGCGGTGGCCGGCAACACCAGCCGGGCGCCGTCGCGCACCCGCACACCCCGGTACTGGTAGGAGCCGTCGGACTGTTGGCAGATGGCGACCCGCGAACTGTCCGTGCTGCCGAAGATGACCGCGGTGGCCGGCGACGCACAGCGCGCCGTGGACTCCACGTAGCCCCGGCTGTCGGACTCGGGGACGGCCGCGGCCGACGGGGACAGCACCAGGACCGCGGCACCCGCCGCGGCAGCCACGCCCAGATAGAAGGTGGGCGAACCCAGAGAAAACCTTGTAGCAGACATCGATCCCAGCTGACCACGACTGTGCGCGCGGGGCCACCACCTATACGGACCCACAACAGAATCGTTAGCGCTTCGTAGCGGTGTGGCGCAGGCTGTCGGTATGACCGCACTCCACGGCAGGCTCGCACTCATCACCGGCGGTGCCCGCGGGCAGGGCCGCGCCCACGCGATCACCCTGGCCCGAGCGGGCGCCGACATCATCTTCTGCGATGTCGCCGCCCAGATCGAGGAGGTCGACTACCCGCTGCCGACTCCGGCCGACGTCCAGGACACCGTCCGCGCCGTCGAAGCCGAGGGCCGGCGCTGCCTCGCGCTCACCGGCGACGTCCGGGATCTGGCCGCCATGCAGAAGGTGGCCGACACCGCACTCGAGCAGTTCGGCCGCCTCGACATCGTGATCGCGAACGCCGGGATCGCCAGCGGGTCGCCGTTGGCGACGATGACCGAACGGCGCTGGCGGACCATGATCGACGTCAACCTGACGGGGGTCTTCAACACCTTCCGCGCCGTGCTGCCGCATCTGATCGACCAGGGCACCGGCGGACGCCTGATCGCCACCGCCTCCAGCGTGGCGAGGTCCGGTGCCCGCGACGCAGCCCATTACGCGGCCGCCAAGGCCGGGGTCGTCGCACTGGTGCGCTCGCTGGCCTACGAGGTCGCCGAGCACGGCATCACCGTCAACGCACTGCTGCCCTCGGGCGTGGACACCCCGATGATCCACAACCCGCAGACCTACCGGGTGATCCGTCCGGACCTGGCCGACCCCGAACGCGCCGATGTCGAGGAGGTCTTCGCCAAGGGCCGTCCCCGCCCCGGACTGCTGTCGCCCGAGGATGTCGCCAACGCGGTGCTGTATCTGGTTTCCGATCAGGGCCGGCTGCGCACCGGTGACACCCTGGCCCTGGCCAACGGACTGGACTGAGCCGCAGGGCTATTCGAGGTTGCCGTACTCGTCGAACCAGTGCGCCAGCCTGCCCCGGCGGCTCACCGCACGCAACCGCGCCTCGGCCGCGGCCCGCATCTTGCTGGTGGTCACGATCAACAACTCGTCCCCGGTCGCGATCCGGGTGTCCGGCAGCGGCACGAAGGTGTGCCCGTTGCGGATGATCAAGGTGATCACCGCCGGGTCGGGTAACCGCAGTTCCAGAATGGTGACGTTGTGCAACCGCGACGGCGACTGCACCTTCATGGTGAGCAGTTCGGCGTCGAGCACGTCCAGCGGCGCCGCCTCCACCTGGATCTCGCGGGTCACCTCCCCGCTGGTCAGCCCGAGCAACCCGGCCACCAGCCGCAGGCTCGGGGCCTGGATCAGCGTGAAGATCACCACCAGGATGAAGACGATGTTGAGCAGCCGGGAACTGCCGGTCACCCCGGCGACGATCGGGAACGTCGCCAGCACGATGGGGACCGCGCCGCGCAGGCCGGCCCAGGACAGGAACAGCTGCTCCCGCAACGGAACACCGAATCCGATCAGCGACACCGCGACCGACACCGGACGGGCCACCAGCAGCAGCACCAGGCCGATGACGATGGCCGGCACGATGTCGCCGGCCAGTTCGGTGGGGCGCACCAGCAGCCCCAGCACCACGAACAACCCGATCTGTGCCAGCCAGCCCAACCCCTCGGCGAACGAGCGGGTGGCGGATCGGTGCGGCAGGCCCGAGTTCGCGAGCACCACCGCGGCCAGATAGGCGGCCAGGAATCCGCTGGCATGCACGCTGCCCGCCGCGGCGAAGGCCACCACACCCAGCCCGAAGGTGGCGATCGGGTACAGGCCGGAGGCCGGCAACGCGATGCGCCGCAACGTCACTGCACCGAGAAGCCCGGTGCCCAAACCGATCACGGCGCCGGCCAGGAGTTCGAAGCCGATCTCGCCAAGGGTGCCGGCCGGCTCGAACACGAACGGCACCACGCTGAACATCAGCACCAGGATGACCGCCGGCGCATCGTTGAAACCGGATTCGGCCTCCAGCAATCCGGCCAGCCGGCGCGGCAACGGGAGCACCCGCAGCACCGAGAAGACCGCCGCGGCATCGGTCGAGGACACGATGGCGCCCAGCAGCAGGGCCAGCTGCCAATCGAAGTCGAGCAGAAAATGCGCTCCGGCGGCGGTGATCGCGGTGCTCACCAGCACGCCGACGGTCGCCAGCGCCCCGGCCGGCGCGAGCACCCTACGGATATCGGCGAACCTGGTGGTCAGACCGCCCTCGACCAGGATCACCGCCAGCGCGGCGGTGCAGATGTTGCGGGCCATCTCGATGCTGTCGAAATCCAGCCCCAGCCCGTCGTGGCCGAGCACCATCCCGACCAACAGGAAGAACAACAGCGCCGGGAAACCCACCCGCGTCGCGACCCGGGTGCCGACGATGCTGGCGAGCAGCACCAGACCCCCGATCAGCATCGCCAGGTAGAGCTCGTGCAGGGTCATACGTCAAGATATCGAGGTGGCCGTACGCAAGATGCGGATCGGAATAGCCGGCGCCGGCAACGTCGGCCGGTCGGTCGCGCAGGAGCTGCTCGACTACGGGCACAAGGTGCTGCTGATCGAACGGGAGCGGCGCCGTTTCGAACCGCACACCGTGCCCGCAGCGGACTGGCTGCTCGCCGATGCGTGCGAGTTGTCCGCCCTGCAGGAGGCCGGTGCGCAGACCTGCGACGTGATGATCGCCGCCACCGGCGACGACAGGGCGAACCTGGTGGTCGGTCTGCTCGCCAAGACCGAGTTCGCGGTGCCCCGGGTGGTCGCGCGGATCAACGACATCGACAATCAGTGGCTGTTCAGTCAGGACTGGGGCATCGACGTGGCGGTGTCCACCCCGGGGGCGCTGGCCGCCGGAGTGGAGGGCGCCATCGACGTCGGGCACCTGATCCGGTTGATGGGCCTGCGCGAGGGCCGCGCCGCACTGACCAAACTGACTCTGCCACAAGATAACCCGCTCATCGGTCAGCGGGTGGACCAACTGGACCTGCCCGGTAACACCGCGCTGGTGACGCTGCTGCGCGGCAACACCGTCCTGGTTCCGCGGCCCGAGGACACCTTCGAGGCCGGCGATGAGCTGCTGCTGATCGGCGGCGACACCTGAGGTCAGCCCGGCAGGGCGCGGGTGCGCAGCTGCCGGCGTGAGGTGATCCCGAGCTTGACGAACACCTTGCGTAGATGCCACTCCACGGTATGCGTGCTGATGAACAACTGTGCGCCGATCTCCTGGTTGGTCAGTCCGTCCGCGGCCAGCCGGGCGATCTGAGATTCCTGCGCGGTCAATTGGTCTCCGGAGGCGACCGGTTGTTTGCGGACCTTCGCACCGCCGGCCACCAGTTCCCGGCGGGCCCGGTCGGCGAAGGCCTGAGCGCCCATCCGGGTGAACATGTCATGCGCCCGGCCCAGGTGGGCCCGGGCGTCGCTGCGCCGGTTCGCCCGGCGCAGCCATTCGCCGTAGCTCAGGTGGCTGCGGGCGAGCTGGGCCACCGCACTGCTGCGCTCGAACCGCGCGATCGCCTCGGTGAACAACCGGTCGGCGTCCTCGTCGTCGGCGAGCAGCGCCTGGGCCTTGGCCACCGCACCCAGCCCGGAGTCGGTTCCGCTGGTACCGGCTCGTGCTTCCAGCGCCCGGGCGGCGTGGCGCGCGATGTCCAGTTCGCCGAGATGCGCTGCGGATTCCACCAATTCGGTCAGACACCAGCCGCCGAATCCCAGGTTGAGATACTCGACGGAGCGGTTTGCCGCCGCGAACGCCTCGTCGTAGCGGCCCATCCCGTTGTAGAGCACCGCCGTGCAGAATCCGGCCACGTCCAGCAGCCGGCCCTCGCGCCGGCGGGTCCCGTCGGCGGCCGCCGCCTCGATCAGGCCGACCGCGTCGGCCGGGGTTCCACGCCAGGCCGCCAGGTGCAGCCGGTGGTACTTGATCAGCCGGTACCCGGTGGCCGCCGAGATCGCGTCGGCCTCGTCGAGATAATTGGCGGCGGCGCCGAATTCTCCTTCCAGCACACAGGTTCCGGCCCGGAAAGCCAGGGCTGCCGGCAGGACGGTCAGTGCCCCGGTGTCGCGGGCGAACCGCACCATCACCGCGGCCATCCGGCGGTTCACCTCCTCATCCCAGAGTTCACCGCCCACGGACTCCTGCACGATGGGGAACGCCAGGGACAGCATGCTCAGCGCCCCGGCATCGTTGCGCCGGGCCTGTTCGCACCATAGGTCCAGTGCCGTGCGCAGGGATCGGCTGCCGGCGCCCGGCCCGTCGATGATCAGTTCGGCGACGCCGCTGAGCAGGTGGTCGATCGGCCGGTGGATCTGGGTGACCTTGCCGATGGCGGTGCGCGCGGCCCCGGCGACGCGTTCGATCGCCCCGGGTTCGCCGTGTGAGCCGGCGAACATGGTCGCCGCGAGCGCCTCCAGATAGGTGTCCCGGGCCAGTTCGTCATCGAGACCGTCCAGGCCGCGGGCGGCCGCCAGCAGTCCGGCCGCCGCATCGGCCACCTGCGGCGCACCGAGGTCACCGCCGCGGCTGCGGCTGAACTCCATCTGTGCCCGCAACCGGGTGACCTGCGCGCGTTGCAGAGCGGTCAGCGGGCACAGTTCGGCCGAGGCCAGCAGGTCCTGCGCCGCCGCCGGTGCGGCCGCGTCACGTTTGGCCTGGGCGGCCGCCAGCGCCCGGGAGCCGCGCCGGGCCGGATCCGAGGTGAGCACCGCGGCGCGTTCCAGGAAGGCCGCCGCGGCCGCGACACCGCCGCGGTTGTGCGCCCGCCCGGCCGAGGTCTCCAGGTCCGCGGCCACCTCGTCGTCGGGACCCGCCGACGCGTTCGCCGCATGCCAGGCCCGCCGGTCCGGGTCCGATGCGGGATCGGTGGCCGCCGCCAGCGCGCCGTGCACCGCCCGGCGCTCGGCGACGGTGGCCGCCAGGTAGGCGGCCGAGCGCATCAGCGGATGATGGAACCGCATCCGCGGACCGAATTCGATGATCCCGGCGTCCTCTGCGGGCCCGAGGGCATCCACCGGGATGCCGAGATACGCTGCGGCGCGCAGGAACAGCGCCGCGTCGCCGACGGGCTCGGCGGCGGCCGCCAGCACCAGCTGCCGGGTCGGCGCGGGCAGCGCCTTGATCCGGGACACGAACCGTTCTTCGAGTCTGCCCGCCGAGTGATGGGTGCCCGAAGCGAATCCGCCGGCCAGTTCGGCGGCCGACAGGTTGCGGGGCAGTTCCAGCAGCGCCAGCGGGATTCCCCGGGTCTCGGCGATGTAGCGGTCGCGGATCCGTTCATCGAGGCGTCCGGGCATCACCGATTCGAGCAGTTCGCGGGCGCCGGTGTCGTCCAATCCCGCGATCGGCAGCTGCGGTAGGCCGGGCAGCACCGGGGCCCCGCCGTCACGGAGGCCGAACACCAACGCCACCGGTTCGGCGAGCAGGCGCCGGGCCACGAAGCCCAGCGTCTGCACCGATACCTCGTCGAGCCATTGCACGTCGTCGACCAGGCACAGCACCGGCTGGGTGTCGGCGGCCGACGCCAGCAGGCTCAGTACCGCAAGGCCGACCAGGAAGCGGTCGGGGGCGGGCCCGGCACCCAGGCCGAAGGCCACGTCGAGGGCTTCGCGCTGGGGTCCCGGCAGGTCGTCGAGGCGATCGAGCAGCGGCCCGCAGAGTTGCTGCAACCCGGCGAACGCCAGTTCCATATCGGATTGGATGCCCGCGACCCGGGTGACCCGGAATCCGTCGGCCTGCGCCGACAGGTATTGCAGCAGGGCGGTTTTGCCGACGCCCGGCTCACCGTGCAACACCAGGACCCGACTGTCACCGGAGCGGGCTGCGGCCAGCACCTCGCGCAGTGCCTCGCATTCCCGATCGCGCCCGCGAAGCACCGGCCCGTGCCTCTCACCCGGCATGCTTGAGCATGCTATCCACCGATCCGGCCCAGCAACCAGTCTTCCAACCGGGTTTCGAACCGGATCGCCGTGCGGGACGGGAGCAGGGTGCGTTCCCGGATACCGATACCCCAGTACGGCGCCGCCGGATCTCCGAGTACGCGGCGGCGGTCGCCCCGGGTGAGGAACGCGATGCGCACGATCTCGTCGAGCCGGTAGGTGCGCGGTCCGCTGACCTCGAGAACACCGCCGATCGGGTCACCGACGGCGGCGATGACGACCGCCTCGGCGGCGTCGGCGCGGGCGATCGGGCTGACCAGTACCGGCGGTAGCCGCACGACCTCACCGACGGTGCCGTATTCGGCGACGGTGTCCAGGAATTCGAAGAAGCCGGTGGCGCGCACGATGGTGTGCGGTACCGGGCCCGCGGCGATCAGCTTCTCCTGCAACAGCTTCGCGGCGAAGTACCCCTTGCCGAGTGCCAGCAGATCGACGCCCACCACCGACAGCACCACGTGGTGGCGGATTCCCGCGGTCACCTCGGCCGCCAGCAGGTTCACTGTCGAGGTGGCGAAGAACTCGCGCGCCACCGCATCGTCGTGCGACGGTGCGTCGGTGGCGTCGACCACGGTGGTGGCACCGCGCAGCGCCTCGGGCAATCCGGTTCCGGTGACGGTGTCGACCCCGGTCCCCCTGGCCGCGATCACCGCGTCATGACCGATGTCGGTCAGACCGCGCACGACCAGCGAGCCCACCCTGCCGGTGCCGCCGACGACGACTATGCGCACCAGTCGGCGAAGGTGGTCTCGAAGATGACGGCGTCGCCGAGGGGCACGATGCTGCGGTCGTCGATGACCGCGCCGAAGTAGGGAGCCGCGGGGTCGGTGACGACCTGCCGGGCGTCGCCCTTGGCGGCCAGCCCGGTCCGGACGAAGTCGTCCATCCCGATCCGTTGCGGGCCGGCGATCTCGCGGGGCCCGTTGACCGGGGTGCCGGCGGCGGCCCGGGCGACGGCGGTGGCGACGTCCTCGGCCGCGATCGGCTGCATGGCGGCGTGCGGGAGCCGGATCACGTCGCCGTCGGTGGCCGATCCGGCGATGGCATCGACGAATTCGTAGAACTGGGTGGCCCGCACGATGGTGTGCGGGACGCCCGATTCGGTGATGAGTTTCTCCTGGGCGACCTTGGCCCGCATGTACCCGCTGTCGGGGACGCCGGCCGCACCCACCACCGACAGCGCCACATGGTGGCCGACACCCTGCTCGCGCTCGGCGGCCAGCAGATTGCGGGTGGAGGTGGTGAAGAACGCCAGCACATCGTCGTCGGCGAAGGACGGCGAATTGGTGACGTCGACGACGACGTCGGCGCCGGTCAGCGCCGCGGCCACGCCGTCACCAGAGATGGTGTCCACGCCCGTGCGCGGGGACACCCCGACCGCGTCGTGGCCGAGTTCGGTGAGCTTGGCGACGACCTTGGAACCGATCAGCCCGGTGCCGCCGATGATGACGATTTTCATGTCTTCAGCGTGCGCGCCGGGGCGGCGGGTGCAAACCCTTGAAAGTCCGTAGTCCGGTGGCTCAGCGGAGCCGCTCGACCTCGATGAAGACCACCGGGTCGGTGCTTCCCCGGTTCTCCACCTGGTGCTCCACCCCCGCGCTGCGGGTGTAGCTGACACCCGTCTGCAGATGCGCCGGCGTCGCGGTACCGTCGGGGGTGACCACGTGCATGGTCGCGTCGCGCAGCGGGACCACCACATAGTCGTGGTCGTGGCGGTGCATGGGGATCGCGCCGCCGGGTTCGATGGTCCACCGGGTGACCCGGAACCGCCCGTCGTCGCTCTGTATTTCGCCGTGAGATCCCGTACTCATCCGGCGAGGTTAGCGCTGCGGCGCGGCCAGCTCGGCAAGGGCCGTCAGGAACAGCTCGTCCATGCGACCGCTGAGGTCGGCCAGCTCGGTGCCGGTGGCGTTGCACGCCGAACCGAAGACCCGTTCCAGGGCGTCACCGGTGATCCCGGCACCGATGGTCAGGCACAGGCAGGCCACGCCGTCGGCGCGCAGTTCCTCCAGGGCGCGGCGGGCGTCGGCCTCGGCGTAGCGGCCCTCGTAGCCGTCGTCGTAGGGGTGCCCGTCCGACAGCACGAGCAGCAGCCGGTTGGGGGTGCCCGCTTCGGTTTTCAGGATCTGTCCGGCCCCGCGGATCGCGGCACCGAGCCGGGTGTAGCCAGACGGCCGCAGCTGGTTGAGCCGGGCCCGGGCCAGTGCCCCGAACCGCTGCCCGAAGGTCTTGATGGCCGGGAGGTGGACGGCGTGGCGGCCCTGGGACCGGAAACCGTACACCGCGACCCGGTCGCCGAGCTCCTCCAGGGTGGCCGCCAGCACCGCGGCCGCGCGGCACTGGTGCTCGTGCACGGCCAGGCCCGCCGGGTCCTCGTCGGTGGCCGACCCGGAGGCATCGACCAGGATGAGCACCCCCAGATTGCGTTCCAGCTTGCGGCGTTCCAGATAGATGTTCTCCGCCGCGGAGTGCCCGGAGCGCAGGTCCACCCACATCGAGATGAGCGCCTCGGTGTCCAGCTCGTCGCCGTCGGCGCGGCCGCGCAACCGGCGCGGGCCCAACCCGATCCGGGACAGCCGCCGGCGCAGCACCGGATCCTGGGGCACCTCGGCGGCCGAGACGTCGACGGTGGTGGTCAACGGGTAGTCGATGACGCGGCACCAGTCGGGCCGGTACCGGTCGCCGTACACATCCCATTCCGGGTAGCGGGCCCCCCCGACGCCGACCGCGGCGCCGGGTTTGTCGTTGTCGGTGAACTGGATTCGGGTCGGCATCGGGCGCGCGTTCACCCCGACATCCTGGGCCTTGCGCACCGATCCCAGCCGGAGTTCCCCGCCGGCCTGGTTCTCCCCCGAGGCCCGCGCGCCGCCGAGCAGCTTGCGCAGCAGGTCGGACATCAGCTGGGAGTTCAGCGGGGATTCGAACAGTTTGAGGATCTTGCTCTGTTCGCCGGGCTCATCGTCCTCGTCCTCGTCCGAACCGTCCTCCCCCACGGGGAGGTCGGCGTTGACGTCGAACCGCACCCGCACATCCGGTTCGGTGCCGGACACCGCGCCGAGCAGGGCGCCCGGTTTGAGGACGCCGAACCAGTCCGGGGCGTCCGGGATACGGCGGCGGGACCGGGCCAGCGCCAGGGACTCGGCGCTGGACGAACTCAGCGCGTCCGCGTCGTGCAGCCCAGCGGCCAGCGGTAGCCGCGCCGCCAGGTCACCCAGCACCCGGTGCCCCTCGCAGGCCAGGTAGCGCCGCGCGATCGCGGCCCGGGCCCGCAGCGGTTTCACGTACTGCGGTGCCAGGCTGCCCGCGCCGAGAAGTGCGCTCTGCAGCAGCATTTCCCGGCGCTGCTGCTCCGCAGCGGCTCCGGCGCTGACGTAGACGACCTGCCCGTCGGTGTAGGCCGGTTGGCCGGCCGGGGCTGCGGCGACGTCTATCGACCGGCCCGCCAAGAAGGTGGCGAGCAGCCGCAGCCGGTCCGGTTCGGTCACGCCCGTGGTAGCACGGCGTCGACGAGTTCGCCGAGCGCCCGCACGACGTCTGCGTCGTCGGAGAGCACCAGCACCATCGCCGCCTGCACCGCACTGCGCAGGTTCAGGCCCTCGGCGACCAGGCCGGCGGTCAGGATCAGCATGCGGGTGGAGGCCACTTCCCGCAATGGCGAGCCGTCGAGGTTTCGGATGGTGTTCGCCAGCCGCACCAGGATGTCCGCGGTCGACGGATCGACACCGGCTTCCCGGGCCACCACCTCACGCTCGACATCGGGCGGCGGGAAACCGAGTTCGATGGCGATGAAGCGTTGGCGCGTCGATTCCTTCAGGCTCTTCAGCACACTCTGGTAGCCCGGGTTGTACGAGATCACCAGCTGAAAGCCCTCCGCCGCAGGCAAAGTGATACCGAGTCGGTCGACGGGGAGTTCGCGGCGGTGATCGGCGAGCGGATGGATCACCACGGTGGTGTCCTGGCGGGCCTCGACCACCTCGTCGAGGTAGAAGATCGCACCCTCGCGCACCGCCCGGGTCAACGGGCCGTCCACCCAGACGGTTTCGCCGCCCTTGAGCAGGAACCGTCCCACCAGGTCGGCCGAGGTCATGTCCTCGTGGCCGGCGACGGTGATGAGGTCACGCCCGAGTTCATGGGCCATGGCCTCCACGAACCGGGTCTTGCCGCACCCGGTCGGCCCCTTGAGCAGCACCGGCGCGCCGCGGCGGGCGGCCGCGTGGAAGACCTCGACCTCATCGTTGACCGCCCGGTAGAACGGCGCCTGCAGGGTCAACACTCATTCACTCCGCTCGTGCGGCACGACGGTCGGCATCTCCACACCCTCGGGCAGGACGAACTGACCGTCTTGGTTCACATAGCCCGAATGCTTGCTCGGGATGGGCAGCGCGGGATCCGGGCAGGGCCGGTCGGTGCCCTCCCCGCACAGACCCGAGGTGAAGTACGAACGCTTCATGACGTCCTCCGGCCACGGGTCGGCCTGCACGGCCCAGAACTGCGCGGGGATGATGTAGAAGACGAAGAACGAGGCGCTGACCGCGGAGAAGATGGCCAGGAACCGGGTCAGCTGCTGGACGGCGAAGCCGCCGCGGACGTTGTCCAGGCCCTTCTCCACGACCGTGCGGCCGCGGTCATCGGTGAAGAAGCGCAGGCAGCACAGCGCGGCCTGCACTCCGCCCCACATGAGCCCCTCGTAGACGGGCCACTGGTAGTAGGTGCCGGCGTTTATCGACAGCGACTGGACGGCGCCGGGGAAGGTGTACATCCCCAGCGGCATCAGGATGAGGCCTTCCATCACGAAGTCGAAGACGAATCCCCAGGCGAACGCGACGCCGATCAGGCCCTTGGTGCTGATGTTGGGCCAACGCTTCTGTGCTTTGCGCATGATCCAGCAACCCAGGATGGTGCACAGCAGCACCCCGAATGCGTAGCCGGAGACGTTGATGCCCAGGGGTTCTGCGACCTGAGCGCCCGGCTTCTCGGGGGACAGCCAGCCCGGGACGTGCGGAGCCCAGGAGCCCATGTTGAACGCCCAGGCGTTGTAGGTGCACCAGGTGTTGATGTAGTTGAGCAGCGGGTCCTGGAAGAAGAACAGCCCCGTGCAGACCATGAGCATGCCGTCGAGGGTGATCCGGCGTTCGCGGCGCCAGGGCCGGATGAGGAACCACCAGATGGCGACCGGGAACAGCACCGGCGATCCGATCTGCCACATCATCAGGGCGATCTTCATGAAGGTCGGCGGTTCGGTGGGGCCGGGGTCGACCGGGGTGAAGTAGGGGCCGGTGATCCACCGGATCCACACATAGGTCTGCAGCAACAGGATGGCGCCGCCGATCACCGCCAGGAATTTGACCCGGTTCGATGTCGGACGCCCAGCCTCACCGGGTATCCCGGCGCTACTCAGGGATTCGGTGACCGTGGGCTTGCTCTGATTGGACAGCTCACTCATAGCCCGGAAAGATACCACCAAGTATCTGAGTAACCCTAGGGGTTCTCGGATTCTGTGCCAGAATGGCGCCATGGTCGAGAAGTGGACGCGGGAACGGCGCCTGGAACGCACCCGTTCACTGCTGCTCGACGCCGCCGAAGAAGTCTTCGCCGACAAGGGTTTCGCGCCGGCCAGCCTCGACGACATCGCGCGCGCCGCCGGCTACACCAAGGGTGCGATCTACAAGCACTTCGCCACCAAGGAAGACCTCTTCTTCGCCGTCAGCGATCGCTACTGGCGCCGGTATTTCGACAACTTCGCCGACGTGTTGTCCACCTCGACCGAGGTCGGCGCACCCGAACTCGACGCCATCGCTGCGCGCTGGCGTCAGCTCAGCCTGGACCGCGGCGCCGAGCACAGCGCACTGGGGATGGAGTTCACCCTCTACCTGCAGCGCAACCCCGACGCGCGCGAGCGGGTCGCCGGAAAACGCTCCGAAGTCGTTGAGGCACTGAGCAATTTCATCGTCGACGGGCTGGAACGCATCGGAGCGACACTGCTCATCCCGCCGCTGACCTTTGCCCAGGTGCTCGTCGCCACCAGCGATTCGGTGGTGCTCGGCAGCCAGCTCGACGACGTCGACCTGTACCGGCCGGTCGTCGAGATGTACCTGTCGGCGATCAAGCTGAGCTGACGCACCCGGCCGCGACCCCGGTGTATATGCTCGACCCCAATTAGCAAGTAGTTGATACACAGAGTGGGTCGGTATGGATCAGGTGCTGGAACTGGTGTCACCGCACACCGAGGAACTGCTGGCCGAAGTGCCGGTGTCCACCCCCGAGCAGATCGATTCCGCCGTCGCCACGGCCCGCGCCGCCGTCGACTCCGGGCCCTGGCCGTTGCTGGACCCGACCGAGCGCATCGCGGTCATCCGGCGGTTCCTGGACGCCTACCAGGCCCGCGGCGGCGAGGTGGCCGAGCTCATCACCGCCGAGATCGGCGCGCCCATCAGCTTCGCGAAGCGCGCCCAGGTCGGCCTGCCCACCGCGATGATCGGGGCGTTTTGCGCAACCGCGCAGGCCTACCCGTGGCATGAGACCCGCCCCGGCTTCTTCGGATCCGACATCCACATCCGGCGCGAACCGGTCGGCGTGGTCGCCGCGATCGTGCCGTGGAACATGCCGCAGTTCCTCACCATCGCCAAGGTCGTGCCCGCGCTGCTCGCCGGCTGCGCGGTGATCGTCAAACCGTCGCCGGAAACCTCGCTGGACGCGACCCTGCTGGTCGAGATGCTCAACGAGGCGGGGCTGCCGCCCGGGGTGCTCTCGGTGTTGCCCGGCGGCGTATCGGTCGGTGAGCGTCTGGTCGGGCACCCTGGCGTCGACAAGGTGTCCTTCACCGGTTCCACCGCGGCGGGCAAGGCCGTCGCCGCGGCGTGCGCCACCAACCTCACCAAGGTGAGCCTGGAACTGGGCGGCAAGTCGGCGGCCATCGTCCTGGACGACGCCGCCCCGGCCGCCGTGGCCGCCGGGGTGCGGTCGGCCAGCCTGTCCAACAGCGGCCAGATCTGTAATGCCTTGACCCGCATCCTGGTTCCCGCGGCCCGGCAACAGGAGTTCGTCGATGCGCTGGCCGCCGAACTGGACGGGATCACCCTCGGTGACCCCACCGATCCGGGTACCCAAATGGGTCCGCTGGTCAGTCGGCGTCAGCAGCAGCGGGTGCTCGACTACATCCGGATCGGCCAGGCCGAAGGGGCACGGCTGGTGACCGGCGGCGATGGGCTGCCCGACGGGATCGATCGCGGATATTACGTGCGCCCGACGTTGTTCGCCGATGCCGACAACTCGATGCGCATCGCGCGGGAGGAGATCTTCGGGCCGGTACTCACCGTCATCGGCTACCGGGACGCGGCCGATGCCGTCGCGATCGCCAACGACTCCGATTACGGTCTCGCCGGTTCGGTGTGGACCGCCGACACCACCCGCGGACTGGGCGTTGCCGCTCAGATCAAGACCGGCACCTTCGGGGTGAATCAGGGGTACACCATGGATCCGTTCGCGCCCTTCGGTGGTGTCAAGGGCAGCGGTTACGGCCGGGAACTCGGCCGCGAGGGCCTGGAGGGCTACCTCGACACCAAGTCAATCGCTGTTACGTCAGGAGTGTGATCGCTTGTCCGTCCTCAGTTTCGATGGTCGCGTCGTCGTGGTGACCGGCGCCGGTGGCGGCCTCGGCCGCTGCCACGCCCTCGAATTCGCCCGCCGCGGAGCCCATGTCGTGGTCAACGACGTGGGCGCCGCGGTGGACGGCACCGGCCCGGCCACCTCGGCCGCACAAGCCGTGGTCGACGAGATCACCGCCGGGGGCGGCTCCGCGGTGGCCAACACCGATTCGGTGGCCACCGAGGCGGGCGGGCAGGGCATCATCGGCACCGCCGTCGAGGCCTTCGGCAAGGTGGACGTGCTGGTCAACAACGCCGGCATCCTGCGCGACGCCGCGTTCAAGAACATGACCGCCGAGCAGGTCGACGCAGTGATCGACGTGCACCTGCGGGGCGCGTTCAACGTCACCCGGGCGGCCTGGCCGGTGTTGCGCGAGCAGAACTACGGACGCATCGTCATGACCACCTCGGGCTCGGGCCTGTTCGGGACGTTCGGCCAGTCCAACTACGGGGCCGCCAAGACCGGGCTGGTCGGGTTGATGAACGTGCTGGCGATCGAGGGACAGCGCAACAACATTCTGGTCAACGCGATCTCCCCGATCGCCCGGACCCGGATGACCGAGAACACCATGACCGAGTTGGTGAAGGACCTCGATCCCGAGGACGTCACCCCGGTGGTCGTCTACCTCGGCCACGAGACCTGCGAGCGCACCGCCAACATCTACCGGGTCGGCGGCAAGCACGTGTCCCGGGTGTTCATCGCCGAGACCGCGGGTGTGGACCTGGAGGCGGCCAGCGCCGAGGCCTTCGCCGCACATATCGACAAGATCGACGACGCGTCGAGCTTCACCATCCGGGGCGGGCCTGCCCGCGGGTGATCCGCGCCGGCCCGGGCGGCTGCGCGGCCCACGTCGAGGGCCTGGAGACAGGGGTCCCTCGTCCGATCCGGCAGGGCACAAAGGCTCTAGGCGCCCGACTGCCTTTCGCGCGACGATCGGGTCATGACCGAACCTCACGAGTCGCGGGATCAGAACACAGTGGTCACGGAGCGACGTGACAGGCCGAACACGGCCGCGGTGTGGGCCAGCTGGGTCGGCATCGTCGCCGGGGTCGTCTTCGTCGTGGCCGTGGTGTTCTTCTCCGGATTCTTCCTCGGAACGAACTCATCGAGCAGTTGCCCCGGCGGGAATCGCCAGCACGGCATGATGGAGCGGGGCCAGATGGGACCCGGCGGGATGATGGGACCCGGCGGGATGATGGGACCGCACCATCCCTGGCCCGGCCCGCAGCCCACGACGACGGCGCCCCCCACACGACGTCCCTAGTTGTACTGACCTGAGAGGTTAGGTACGCGGGTGGCAGGTGGTTCGCCGCCGAGTGCGGTGTGGCCGCGGTGGTAATTGTAGGTGTGTAGCCAGCGTGGATACTCGGCGCAGCGTTCAGCGTCGCTGGTGTAGAGCCGGGCGTAGGCCCATTCGTCGGCCAGGGTGCGGTGGAAGCGTTCGACCTTGCCGTTGGTTTGCGGCCTGTAGGGGCGGGTGCGGCGATGTTCGACGTCGCCGAGTGCGTCCCGGAAAGCGTGTGATCGGTAGCAGGAACCGTTGTCGGTCAACACTTTACGAACAGTGATCCCGCACTCGTTGAACCAGGCGTTAGCGCGTAGCCAAAACGCGGCGGCGGTCTCTTTGCGTTCATCGGTGAGCAGCTCGCTATAAACCAGTCGTGAGTGTGCATCTATCGCGGTGTGCAGAAAGTGGTAGCCGCGCACCAACCGGCGATTGCGGTGTTGGCCGGCCCCTCTGCTTGCCTGTGCGTTGCGATTGCCCACGCTGCGCCCTTGCATCCGCCATCCACCGCCGGCGGGGACCTTACCGACCTTCTTGACATCGACATGGACCAGTTCACCGACGGCTGTGGTGTTGATCCGTCGGATGACCCTGCCGGTGGGGCGGTCCAGCCAGCGCAGGCGCGCGATCCCGTAGCGGGTCAGCACCCGGTGCACAGTCGAAGGATGGATGCCTAACAGATAGCCGATCTGGGCTGGGCCCCAACGACGGATGACTCGGACCTTGATGATTCGCCGCTCGGTGCGGGTGGGTGTCTGATTGGGGCTGTGGTGCGGTCGTGAGCTGCGATCGGCCATGCCGGCCGGTCCCAGTTCGCGATACCTGCTGGCCCAACGCTGGGCAGTGGTGACCGCGACCTGAAACCGCTCGGCGGCCCGGCGCAGCGACCAGCCGTCCTCGACAACACAACGAGCCAGCCGCAGACGACCGGTTTCTGACAATGGGGCATTACGGTGGGACACGAAGACCTCCGAGAGAGTTGGTGCGTTCCTAGACAGCTCGCACTTCACTCGGAGGTCTTCTCCATGTCACCATGCCACGCCGTACCTAACGTCCGTGGTCAGTACAACTAGTCCGCCCGCTCAGGCATCGCGGGACAGCACGCTGCCGGCAGTCCTCGTCGATTAGCGAGCCTAAGCAGCACCGCCCCAATCCCGCTCGATTCCAATATCTTTCGGTTAGCGCCGCTAATCGACGGGGATGATTCTCCATATCGCGCGTAGCGTTCGCCTTGTGACTGCACGCCAATGAGGGGAGTCAATGGTGAACATCAAAAGACTGGCCGGAGCCGTCGCCGCCACCGTGCTCATGCTGAGCGTCGGGACCACCACCGCCGGGCCGGCATCGGCGGTCGACAACATCAAACCGTTCGGTGAACAGATACGGATTCTCGACAACACCGGGGCGCCGGAAATCGGCTACACGGTCATGGATCTGAGGCCGAGTTCGGATCCGATGCCGCACAAGGGCCAGTTGTACGAGGCCATGCTGACCATTCAAGCGTTCGGCGTCCAGGTCGATCCCAAGATCCGCCGGTTCAACGCGCGCGCGCAGAACTCGACGCTGTATCCGCTCCTGCAGGCTCCGGGCCTCGAAGGAATGCTGGCGCCCGGCGGGAGCGCCACGGGCAAGCTCTATTTCGATGCCGTGGGCCCCGACGTACCGTTCAGCGTCGTCTACAACGACGGCATGCGCGACATTCTCGCCTGGATCCCCGGCCCTCCCGAGGGCGGTACCCGCCCCTAGCGCCGCTACTGGATCGGTTCGTCACCGAGCACGGTGGTGCGCAACATCTCTCGCGGTGAGTTCGGCTCGTATGGGGCCGCCCGGTGCAGCACGCCCTGGTTGTCCCAGATCACGGTGTCCCCCACCGACCACGTGTGGCTGTACACCTTGTCGACGGTGGTGGAGTGGGCCAACAGTTCGTCGAGCAGAGCGCGGCCCTCGTCGAGGTCCATCCCGACGATGTAGTCCGCGGAGGCACCCAGCACCAAGGACTTCCGTCCGTTGCGGTGCGTCCAGACCAGCGGGTTCTCGTGGGTCGGGCGGGCCTTCCAGCGCTGCAACTGTTCCGGGGTCGGATCCGGGTAGACCCTCCGCTGTGAGGCCTCCAGGGAGTGCACCACCCGCAGCGCGGCGTAGCGCTCCTTCTCTCCGTCGCTGAGCGTCTCGTAGGCGGCATACGAGTTGGCGAACTCGGTCTCCCCGCCACGCGCGGCCACCTGGATCGCGGACAGCACGGTGGCCTTCTGCGGGCATTCCCCGGCCATCGGCGTGCACCCGTCGATGTGCCAGTCGAAGGTCGCCTTCAGGTATTCGGCGGCCTTGTTCTTGGTCTTGTCCAGGGTGATCGGGTAGATGCCGGACACCGGATGGTGGCCGTCGGCGGAGCGGTCGATGTCCCCGAGACGCTCGCAGAACGCCACCTGTGCCTGCGGGTCCTCGTGCAGATGCAGGTCGTGAAAGACCAGGACCCCGTTGTCCTCGAGCGCGTCGAGGACCGCGGAGGCCAGTCCGTCGTCGTGGGCCAGTGCCTCGGCGTCGACCCCGACGACCTCGGCGCCGACGGATTCGGTCAGCTTGTTGATGGTCAACACACTCATGGCGTGTCCTCTCCTAGGGCCGGGGTTCGCCGGTGCGGATCATCACCGCGTCGGCGGCGTCCACGGGGGCGGGCTGATGCATGATCTCGATCGACATCGCGACCATGATCAGTGAGTAGATGAGGTGCAGCAGATTGAGCGCATCCTCGGGCAGGTCCTCGAGGGAGAACTTGTCGCAGTACTCGATGGCGTCTTCCAGCCGCGGGAAGAACGCATCGTAGAACGCCTGCATCTCACCCATCGTGCTGGACAACCGCTGGTTCCAGCGCTCGGTTTCGGTTGGCAGACACCAGGTATCGGCGAACTCCTCCAGTTCGGCGAACGCGCTCGGGAGTCGTTTGGCGGCCATCAGGGCTGCCCCACCCAGTCGACGACGACCTTGTGCAGATGCCGGACCAGGATCTCCTGATCGTTGACCGGGAAGTCGTCGATCACGTCGTACTCGAGGGCCGCCTGGGTACCGCCGAGCATGCCGGCGTCCTGCAACGCGAACTCCTTGAGCACCACCGCGGCCACCTCGTGCTCGATGCGTTCGCGCACCGTGCGGGCCGGCTGGAAGTAGGTGAACGCCTCGAACCGGTGGGTGTTGTAGGACGTCGGCCAGTACCGGTACAGCAGGTACCAGCCGCCGTAGATCAGGATCTCCAGGTTCGGGAAGATCTGGAAGTTACTGATCCCCCACGGCTCGATTCCGCCGGGATTCAGCCCGGCCGGGAGTTCCCCGAGATCCGGTGTGCGCCACGGCCCCACCAGCCCACTCTGGGTGGCCCGCTCGATCGGGTACATGTATTCCGGTGCCAGCAGCCAGCGCCGGGTGCCGGCGGTGGAGACCAGCCGGTGCGGGCCGTCGAGCTGGAAATGCCCGCAGGTGAAGCCGGCGCCGGGATTGCGTACCTCGGCCGGCACCTGCTGGGTGTGCAGGGACGGCACGTGGTAGTACTCCTGGAAGGCGTCGGCGAAGATCTTCCAGTTGCTGTTGTTGTGCGCCTCCCAGTCATAACGCTCGGTGAGCTTGCCGAACGGGTAGTCGTCCAGGCCGGTCACCATGGGGCCGAGGAACTCCCGCAGGCTCTGGCGGGGCTGGTCATCGAAGTTGACGAACACGAAGCCGGCCCACACATCGCAGTGCACCGGCACCAGTCCGTAGTCCTTGGCGTCCAGGTCAAAATACTGGGCGTGGCCCGGGATGTGAACGAGGCTGCCGTCCAGCGCATATCGCCAGCCGCACTGCGGGCACACGAACTCGTCGACCTGGCCTGCTCCGGCTCCGGCTCCGGCTCCGGCTCCGGTGATCAGCTTGTTGCCGCGGTGCCGGCACTGGTTGTGGAATGTCCGGATCCGCTCATCCGCGCCACGCACCAGGATCAGCGCCGCGTTGACGACCTCGATCTCCTTGAGCAGGTAGCTGCCGACCTGCGGCATCTCCTCGACCCGGCACACGTTGAGCCAGGCCCGTTTGAAGACGGCCTCACGTTCACGTTCGTAGAACTCCGGGGAGATGGAGTCCCGGAATGAGATGGGCCCGGTTCCCAGCTCCGGGTAGTGCTCGGTCCAGGAGCCCTCGACCGGCTTCTCGGCTTTCGCCCATTGCGTTGTCATCTACATCACCGACCCTCCGTTGACCCCGAGCGTCTGCCCGGTGATGAATCCGGCCTCCTCCGAACAGAGGAAGCCCACCGCCGCGGCGATGTCGTGCGGGGTGCCCAGGTGCCCGACCGGGATGCTCGCGGCGATCTGCTCGTTACTCGGCAGGTGGCCGGCGGCCTGGCTGGCGTGCTGCATCGGTGTCTCGATACCCGATGGCGGAATGTTGTTGACCGTGATGCCCTTTCCGGCGTACTCCCGGGCCAAGGACTTGGTGAGGGTGAGCAGCGCCCCCTTGGACGCTGCGTAGTGCGCGGCGAACGGTGTGCCGCGCTGCGCACTCGAGGAGGAGATCATCACGATCCGGCCCCACCCGGCGGCCACCATGTCACCCAGCGCGGCCTGGCAGCAGTGGAAAGTGCCGGTCAGGTTGACCTCGACGATGCGCGTCCACTTCTCCGGGGTGATCTCGGCGAAGGGCGCGTAGTCGAACAGGCCCGCGCTGGTGACCAGGATCGAGGTCGGCCCCAGCTCACTGCGCACCTTGGCGAAGGCGTCGTCGACCGCGGCGCGGTCCGAGACGTCCCCGGTGACCGCGATCGCGGTGACGCCCTGGGCCCGCAGATCCTCACTGACCCGTTGCGCCGCATCGGCATTCAGGTCGAACACGGCGATCTTGTGACCGCGGCGCCCCAGTTCGTGGCAGGTCGCCTCGCCCATCCCGGACGCTCCGCCGGTCACCACTGCAACCCGACTCATCGGTGCTCCTCTATTCGTAGACACATCGGATGGTGCGGCTGGTGGGCAGCGCCTGGCAGGTGACGACGAGGCCCTCGGCGATCTCGTCCTCGTCGAGCACGTCGTTGTTCAGCAACCGGGCGCTGCCCTCGGTGACCTGCGCGATACACGTTCCGCAGGAACCGGTTTCACAGGAGGACGGGGCCTTCAGGCCGGCCATCCGGGCCGTCTGCAACAACGTGTGCCCGGGCCGGTAGTCGACGGTGACGACCTGGCGGTCCAGTTCGATGGTCACCTGCTCGGTGACCGCGGTGTTCTCGGTGGGCACCGGCGCCACGCTGAACCGCTCGAGGTGTACCCGATCGGCCGGGACGCCCGCGGCGCGCAAGGCGGCCTCGACGGTGTCCATGAACGGGCCGGGCCCGCAGATGTAGAAGTCCGCGCCGGCGATGTCGACCCCGGCGAGGAACTCGGTGATGCCTGCGGCGGTCAGCACGCCGCGGTCGTGGTCGAGGTGATGGGTCACGCTGAACCGCTCACCGTGCCGGCCGGCCAGGTCGGCCAGCGCGTTCTCGAAGATGATCGACCCGGCGGCCCGGTTGGCGTACAGCAGCCGGGCCCGCCCGGCCGGACCAGCCAGGGCGGTCTGGATCAGAGAGAACACCGGTGTGATCCCGCTGCCGCCGGCGAACGCCACCAGCTCTCGGTCGGTTTCGGGTCGGACGAACCGGCCGTCGGGCGGGCTGACCTCGAGCCGGTCCCCCGGCGCGGCATGGTCGTTGAGCCAGTTGGACACCACGCCGCGACCGTCCCGTTTCACGGTGACCCGCAGATCCTGCTGCAGCACCGGCGAGGACGACATCGAGTAGCAGCGGCGGTACTCCTGACCGTCGACGCTCACCCGCAGAGTGAGGAATTGGCCGGCCCGGTAACTGAACGCCGCGGCGTGTTCGGCCGGGACGTCGAGTACCAGCGACAGCGCGTCATCGGTCTCACGCACCACGTCCTTGACGCGCAGCGCGGCGAAGCCGTCGGGAAGAGTCATCCCGACGAGGTTATCAAGTACTTGTCATAGGTCTCAAGTAGTAGAGACACCCGAATTCAGCGGGGGCGGTTTTTCAGGTGTCGATGTGGTCGGCGTACAGCGTGTGCCCGGTGCCCTGCTCGACCACCCGGCTCAGCAGGCCGCGCAGCTGTTCCTGCTCCTCGCGGCTGAGCACGCCGAACACCTGGTCGTGCGCGGCGATCGCATCGCTGACGACCGCTGCGGCCACCGCGCGACCCTCCTCGGTGAGGAAGGCCTGCAGGATGCGTCCGTGCTGGGGATCCTGCTTACGCTCCACCAGTCCGCGCCGCTCCAGTGCGGTGAGCGCGAGTTGCACACCCTGCGGGCTGATCAGCAATCGGCGCGCCAGCTCGGCGCCGGACAGGCCCGGTTGATTGGTCAGCTGCCGCAGCACACCGATCTGGGCGGTGCTCACCCCATGCGGTTTGACCGCATCGTTGACCGACGTCAGGGAGAAATAGAAGGCCTGCTTGAGCAGCCACAGAATGTTGTCGGTGAGTTCCATGCCGGCTGCCCATCCCTCTAGCTCTTCCACGGCGACTAACTCTTGACGATGACGCCGTCTTTCATGACGAACCGCACGTCCAGCGTGGCGGTGATGTCCCGGGATACGTCGCCCGGTACGGCGATGATATCGGCCAGATACCCCGGGGCGAGCCGCCCCAGTTCGTGCTCGGCGTCGATGAGTTCGGCGGCCACCACCGTCGCGGACCGGATCGCCTGCATCGGGGTCATCCCGCGCGCCACCAGCGCCCCGAGTTCCTTGGCGTTCTCGCCGTGCGGGATCGCCGGGGCGTCGGTGCCGCATGCGATGCGCACCCCCGCGGCGATTGCCCTGGGCAGCATCGCCTTTGCCCGCGGGAACACCTCGAGGGCCTTCTTGCGCAGTTCGGGTGCGATCCGGTCGATCGCCATCGCATCGGTGAGATACGTCGTCGACACCAGGAACGTCCCGTGGTCGACCATCATCTGCAGGGTCTCGTCGCTGGCCAGGAACCCGTGCTCGATGCAGTCGATCCCGGCCCTGATGCAGGCCCGGATCGCGGTGTCGCCCACCGCGTGCGCGGCCACCCGCACCCCGGCCCGGTGGGCCTCGTCGGCGATCGCCTCAAACTCGGCGTCGGAGTACTGCTGGGCGCCCGGCGCGGTGCTGTGCGACATCACCCCGCCCGAGGCCGACACCTTGATCAGCTTGGCGCCGTGCCGGATCTGATAGCGCACGCAGGCGATGACATCGGGCACCCCGTTGGCGATGCCCTCGGCCACCGACAGCGGCATGATGCCCGGGGCCAGGCGCTGGAAGACGGTCGGGTCCAGGTGCCCGCCGTAGGGCGTCACGGCGTGACCGGCAGGGTAGATCCGCGGGCCGGCGTGCCAGCCCTGGTCGATGGCCCGCTGCAGGGCGACGTCGAGCAGGTAACCGCCGGTCTTCACCATCAGCCCGAGGTTGCGCACCGTGGTGAACCCGGCCTCCAGGGTGGTCCGGGCGTTCACCGCCCCGCGCAACGTCCGGTAGGCCGGGTCGTCCTGCACCCCGTGCATCGGCGTGGGCAGCCCGTCCGGGTTGCCCGGACCGCCGATGAGCAGGTTGAGTTCCATGTCCATCAGGCCGGGCAGCAGCGTGACGTCGCCCAGGTCGATCTCGGTCGCCGAATCGGGCAGCGGGCCATCGGGATTCACCGCGGTGATGCGGTTGCCCTCGATGACCACGACGGCCGGGGTATGGATCTCGCCGGTGTCCACGTCGGCCCAGCGGGCGGCTTTGAGTACAACCCGGGCGAGCGAAGCGACGGGGGAAACAACCGCGTCGCTCACGGAATGGGCTCGTAGACGCAGTCCAGGCTGGTGGCTCCCGAGTCCGGCACCCGCGGTTGCTTCCAGCATTCGACCGGGAAGGACACCGTCACCATCGAGTACAGCAGGCGCATCAGGTTCTGCACGTCCTCGGGCATGTCGTCGAGGGAGAACTTGTCGCAATAGGAGATGGCTTCCTCGGCGCGGGCGGTGATGGCGTCGTAGAAGGCCTGCATCTCATCCATGGTGCTGCCCAGGCGCTTGCTGTACCGGGCCGCCTCGTTGGGCAGGCACCAGTCCGAAAACTGTTCCAGATCAGCGAATTCCGAAGGAAACATCGTCACACCTGCACCGTCCTGCTCTGGTACTCCGCGATCCAGGCCGCGGTCTCCTTGTGCAGGTGACGCAGCAGGATCTCCTGATCGCAGTACAGGAACTCGTCGACCACCCGGGATTCGATGCTGGTCTGGGTGGCCTCCAGGGTGTTGGCGTCCTGCAGGCCGTACTCCTTGAACGAGGCCGCGGCGAGTTCCTGGGCAAGGCGCTCCCGCGGGGTGCGGGGCGCCGGGAAGTACAGCGTGCACTCGAAGGTGTGGGTGTTGAACGAGGTCGGCCAGTAGTGATAGGTCAGATACCAGCCCTGCCCCCAGAACAGGATGGTGAAGTTGGGGAACAGCTGGAACGAATCCAGGCCCCACGGATCGCATTTCGCGGGATTCAGGCCCTCGGGCATGGGGCCGAGATCCTGCTTGTCCCAGGGTCCGAACAGTCCGCTCTGGCAGATGTCCTCGATGGGCTTGCGCATCTCGGCGGCCATCTCCCAGGCCCGCACACCGGAGGTGCTCACCAGCCGATGCGGACCCTCCAGGCGGTAGTGCGGCGCCTCGAAGCCGGCCTGGGCGGCCGCCTTGGAATAGGCGGTGGGCGTCTGGTTCGCGTGCAGCACCGGTGCGTGATAGAACTCCTGGAACGCGTCCATGTAGAGCTTCCAGTTCGCCTTCACCTCGGACCGGTAGGTGAACCGGGAGGTCATCTTGTCGAACGGGTAGCCGGCCAGGTCGGTGATCATGGGGCCCAGGAACTCGGTCAGCGACTGCTCGGGTTCCGCCGCGAAGTTGACGAAGATGAAGCCCTCCCACACCTCGCAGTGCACCGGCACCAGGCCGTAGCGCTCCTTGTCGAGGTCGAAGAACTCCTCCTCCTGCTGGACGTAGGTCAGGTTCCCGTCCAGGTCGTATCGCCACGCGTGGTATTTGCAGATGAACTGGCGGCACACGCCGCTGGTGTCCTCCAGCGGCATGTCGTTCCACACCAGCTTGTTGCCGCGGTGCCGGCACACGTTGTGGTAGGCCTTCACCTCGCCTTTGGTGTTGCGGCACACGATGATCGAGGTGTTGGCCGCCTTCATCTCCTTGGTGAAGTAGCTACCCTTGCGGGGCAGCAGCTCCACCCGGCCGACGTTGAGCCAGGCGCGTTTGAAGATCGCCTTGCGCTCGAGCTCGTAGATCTCGGGGCTTATCGAATCCTCGTAGGACACCGGCCCGGTGCCCAGTTCCGGATAATGCTCGGTCCAGCTGCCCTCTGCCGGTTTCGGAAACCTCGCCATGGGATTGACGGTATCGCCGCAAAGCCCGAATGACAAGTAGTTGATAATGCCCGGTCATGGCAGGCTGATAACCACAATGAACGCCGTACCCCTGTCTGTGCTCGCGGACACCGACGACCCCGACAAGCTGTTCAGCGCGTTCAGCGAATGGGCCGCGGCCGGCGGTACCGCGCTCTACCCCGCACAGGAGGAAGCGCTGATCGAGTTGGTCAGCGGCTCCAACGTCATCCTGGCGACCCCGACCGGGTCGGGTAAGTCGCTGGTGGCCACCGGCGCCGTGTTCGCCGCACTGGCCGCCGACCGGGTCAGCTTCTACACGGCGCCGATCAAGGCGCTGGTCAGTGAGAAATTCTTCGCGCTGTGCGAGGTGTTCGGCGCCGACAACGTCGGCATGCTCACCGGTGACGCCGCGGTCAACGCCGACGCCCCGATCATCGCGTGCACCGCCGAGATCCTGGCCAACGTGGCCCTGCGTGAGGGTGCGGACGCCGATATCGGCCTGGTCGTGATGGACGAGTTCCACTTCTACGGCGATCCGGACCGGGGCTGGGCCTGGCAGGTGCCGCTGCTGGAGTTGCCGCACGCCCAGTTCCTGCTGATGTCGGCCACCCTCGGCGACGTCACCTTCCTGCGCGAGGACCTCACCCGGCGCACCGGCCGCCAGACCGCACTGGTCACCGGCGCCGAACGCCCGGTGCCGCTGTTCTACTCCTACGCCACCACCGCCATGCACGAGACCATCGCCGACCTGCTGAACACCAAACAGTCGCCGGTCTACGTGGTGCACTTCACCCAGGCCTCCGCGCTGGAACGGGCCCAGGCGCTGATGAGCGTCAACGTCAGCACCAAGGAGGAGAAGGCCGCCATCGCCGAGATGATCGGCGCGTTCCGGTTCTCCACCGCGTTCGGTTCGACGCTGTCGCGGCTGGTGCGGCACGGCATCGGGGTGCACCACGCCGGCCTGCTGCCCAAGTACCGGCGCCTGGTCGAACAGCTCGCCCAGGCCGGGCTGCTGAAGGTCATCTGCGGCACCGACACCCTCGGGGTCGGCATCAACGTCCCGATCCGCACCGTGGTGTTCTCCGCGCTGTCGAAGTACGACGGCACCCGTACCCGGCTGCTCAACGCCCGCGAGTTCCACCAGATCGCCGGTCGGGCCGGGCGGGCCGGCTTCGATACCGCGGGCACCGTCGTGGTCCAGGCACCCGACCACGAGGTGGAGAACCTCAAACAGTTCGCCAAGGTCGCCGACGATCCGAAGAAGCGCCGCAAGCTGGTGCGCCGCAAGATCCCCGAGGGCATGGTGCCGTGGAGCGAGAAGACCATGACCCGGTTGATCGACGCCGCCCCGGAGCCGCTGGGCAGCAATATGAAGGTCACGACGGCGATGATCCTCGACGTCGTCG
The DNA here is from genome assembly GCF_019456655.1 of Mycolicibacterium diernhoferi. Classification (NCBI taxonomy): domain Bacteria; kingdom Bacillati; phylum Actinomycetota; class Actinomycetes; order Mycobacteriales; family Mycobacteriaceae; genus Mycobacterium; species Mycolicibacterium diernhoferi. The sequence continues at coordinate 5,960,754 of NZ_CP080332.1, forward strand.
ACCGGCCCGGCGACCCGTTTGTGGCCATGCGCCGGCTGCTCACAGAGAACCACGAGCCGCGCAAGAAGCAGCTGCGGCTCATCCGGGAGGCGATCGGCATCGCCCGCTCGCTGCTGCAGGCCGGGGTGCTCGAGCGCCTTCCCGAGCCGCTGCCCGACGGCCGCCGGTACCGGTTGACCGTGGATCTGCCGGCGAACTTCGCGCTGAACCAGCCGCTGTCCACCTTCGCGCTAGCCGCCGTCGACACCCTGGACCGGGACTCGGAAACCTATGCGCTGGACGTGGTTTCGGTGATCGAAGCCACCCTGGAGGATCCCCGCCAGATTCTGGCCGCACAGCTGAACAAGGCCCGCGGCGAAGCCGTCGCGGCAATGAAGGCCGAGGGCATCGAGTACGACGAGCGCATCGAACTGCTCGACGAGGTGAGCTACCCCAAGCCGTTGGAAGAACTGCTCGCACACACCTACGAGGTGTACCTGCAGACCAATCCGTGGGCCGCCGACGCCCGGCTGTCCCCGAAGTCCGTGGTCCGCGAGATGTGGGAACGGGCCATGACGTTCCGGGAGTACGTCAGCCAGTACGGGCTGACCCGATCCGAGGGGGCGGTGCTGCGCTACCTCTCGGATGTGTTCAAGGCGTTGCGTTCCGGGGTGCCGACCGCGGCGCGCACCGAGGAACTCAACGACATCGTGGAGTGGATCGGTGAGCTTGTCCGCCAGGTGGATTCGAGCCTGCTCGATGAGTGGGAGCAACTGACCAGCCCCGATCAGCCGCATGACGTGCCGGTGGCGGTGCCGACCCGCCCGCGGCCGCTGACCGGTAACGAGCGCGCGTTCACCGCGATGGTGCGCAATGCGATGTTCCGCCGGGTGGAGTTGTTCGCCCGCCGCCGGTGGGCCGATCTGGGCGAGCTGGACAGCGGGTCGGGCTGGCACTCCCAGCGCTGGCAGGAGGTCGGCGAGGAGTACTTCGACGAACATGCCGACGTCGGCATCGGTGCGGACGCCCGCGGTCCGGCGCTGCTGATGATCGACCGGCAGCCCGGCGTGTGGCAGGTTCGCCAGATTCTGGATGACCCTGCCGGCGACCATGATTGGGCACTGGTGGCCGAGGTCGATCTGGAGGCCTCCGACGAGGAGGGCGCGGCGGTGGTGCGCCTCATCGATGCCGGACGGATGGACTGACACCGTCGCCGCCGAGCACGAACGGCTCAGCACGCTCGGGGTCCGCTTCACCCAGCCACCCACCGAGATGGGTCCGGTCACCACCGCCGTCTTCGACGACACCTGCGGCAATCTCATCCAGATTCAGTCAGCTTCCTGATGGTGTCGATCTCCGACCGGCGATAGGGACGGCCGTCGGGGAAGACCAAGTCGTGGAACCACTCTCGTGGCGGTTGCTTGTCATACGGACGGTCCCATGAGTCCCACGGCAGGAAGGTCTGGGTCTTCCCGGCGACCAGGCCCCAGGTGTAAGCCCCGACGCGACGGCGGTGGGCGACGGGGAGCACGCCCTCGATCGTGCTGCCCTCGGTGCGGGCCAGGTACTCGGTGCACATCAACGGCCGTCCCCACGGCTGCAGTTCGTTGATCCGGTTCTCGAAACCGGCAGGATCGTCATAGCTGTGGAAGGACAGCACGTCGGCCAGCTCGAGCTGAATGCCCGCCATCTCGCTGCGCTTGGAGCGGTCCCCCCACTCACCCTCCCAGACCCCGGTGGTCAGCGGCTGCACCGGATCGACCGAACGGGCCCAGCGAAAAACCTGCGGCAGCAGTTCCGCGACGAGTGCGGGCTTGTCCGCGCGTTCCACCTCCTTGTACACCGCGGCCGGGTTGTCGGGCTCGTTCCACAGATCCCAGGCGAGCACCCGTTCGTCGTTGCGGAACTGGGTGATGATCCGAATCACATACTCCTGCAACACCTGTCGATAGCGACGGTCACCGAGCCGTTCGGCGCCCGGGCTCTGTACCCACCCCGAGTTGTGCACACCGGGCCGGGGCGCGCGCTGCGGACCGCTGCGCGGCAGCGGGTCCCAGCACGAGTCGAAGAACACCAGCAACGGTTTGATCCCGTACTTGGCGGCGATGTCCACGAACTGGCCGAGCCGGCGCTGGAAGCCCACCCGGTCCTGGGTCCACAACTGATCGTGCAGGAAGACCCGCACCGTGTTCATCCCGATGGAACGCGCGATCCGCAGTTCCCCGTCGATCCGCTGCGGGTCGAACGTGGCCTTCTGGAACATCTCCAGCTGATTGATCGCATTGGAGGTGATGTAGTTCGCGCCCACCAGCCAGCCCTGGCCACGGAACCAGCGGTGAGCGCGATCCGTCGACCAGCGGCCCGGTGGTGCGGCCATGGCTCGGGGTGCCTGAGACAGTGCCGCGACCGGTGGTGCGAGGAGCGGAAGTTTCAACACCGTCCGGCGGCGGAGGTGGTTCAGATCACGTACCAAGTTGTGGTCCTTAGCTTTTCGAAGATTCGACGTACCCCCGCCCGCGGTATGCCTACCCGCATCCCGAGCGGGCTACACAAACCGCATGCCGCGCCGGCCCGGACGGGCTAGGGTCGATTTCATGCCGCACCTGGCTGAACTGTTGTCGCAAGATTGCATCGCCCTGAACGTCAGCGCGCAGACGTGGCAGGACGCCATAACCCGCGCGGGAGCGCTGCTCACCGCGGCCGGTATCGCCGAGGACGCCTACACCGAGGCGATGATCGCCAACGTCCTCGATAATGGACCCTACATCGTGGTGGCCCCGGGCTTCGCCTTCGCCCATGCCCGCTCGTCATCGGCCGTGCACCGCACCGGGATGTCCTGGCTCCGGCTGGCAACACCGGTGGCGTTCGGCCACAAGACAAACGACCCGGTGACCCTGGTGGTCGCGCTGGCCGCCACCGATGCGAGTGCGCACACCGCGGCGATGGCCGAGCTGGCCAAACTGCTCGGCAATCCGGCCCGGCGCGCCGCCCTGGACACCGCCGGCACACCGGCCGAACTGCTGGCCGTACTCGAAGCCGACCAGCCACCACAGGCCACCGCGGCGGCCGCCAAGTCCAGCAACCTCATCCTCACGGTGTGCGGAAATGGGCTGGGCACCAGCCTCTTTCTGAAAAACACCACCGAGCAGGTGCTACAGACCTGGGGGTGGGAACGCTTCGTGAACGTCGAGGCCACCGACACCATCTCGGCAAAGGGCCGCGCCAAGAGCGCCGACCTGATCCTGACCTCGGGCGAGATCGCCAAAACCCTCGGTGACGTGGGTGTACCGGTGAAGGTGATCGACAACTTCACCTCCACCACCGAGGTCGACGCCGCACTGCGCGATTCCTACGACGTCTAGGGGAGGACGAGCGGATGGACTGGATGGTCGGCATCGCCGAGTTCCTGGTCAACGAGATCCTCGCGGTACCCGCGTATCTCATCGGCATCATCACCGCGGTCGGGCTGATCGCGCTGCGCAAGTCCAGCGGCCAGGTCATCGGCGGCGCCCTGAAGGCCACGCTGGGCTTCCTGCTGATCAGCGCCGGCGCGGGTCTGGTGACCAGTTCACTGGAACCGCTCGGGGTGATGATCCAGGGCGCTGCGGGCAGCCAGGGGGTGGTGCCCACCAACGAGGCCATCGTCGGCATCGCGCAGGAGCAGTTCGGTGCCCGGGTGGCCTGGCTGATGATCCTGGGGTTCGCCATCAGCCTGGTGCTGGCCCGGTTCACCCCGCTGCACTACGTCTTCCTCACCGGGCACCACACCTTGTTCATGGCCACCCTGCTGACGGTGGTGCTGGCCGCCGCCGGCCTGGAGACCCCGGTGGTGATCGCGATGGGCGGTTTCCTGCTCGGCGTGGTGATGGTGTCGCTACCGGCCATCTCGCAACCGTGGACGAAACGGATCACCGGCGACGACAGCATCGCCATCGGGCACTTCGGCACCCTGGGCTACATCGCCTCCGGCATCACCGGGCGTTTCGTGGGCGGCAGCAAGAGCCGATCCACCGAGGACCTGAAACTGCCCGAATCGCTGCGGTTTCTCCGCGATTCGATGGTGGCCACCGCGCTGTCGATGGTGTTGATGTACCTGGCGGTGTCGCTGATCTACCTGTCCCAGGTCGGACGGGACATCGCCTTCACCGCCTACGCCGACGAGACCGGGGCCGGCGCGGCCGAGAACGTCGGCAACTTCCTGATGAAGGGTGTCACCGAGGGGCTCAGCTTCGGGGTCGCGGTGGCGGTGATCCTGTTCGGTGTGCGCACCATCCTGGGCGAACTGGTCCCGGCCTTCCAAGGCATCGCCGATCGGGTGGTGCCCGGCGCGGTGCCCGCCCTGGACGCGCCCATCGTGTTCCCGTACGCCCAGAACGCGGTGCTGATCGGCTTCGTGTCCAGCTTCGTGGCCGGGCTCGCCGGGCTGGCGGTGCTCTCCCTGTGGCTGGGCCCGGCCTTCGGCTGGGTGCTGGTACTGCCGGGGCTGGTGCCGCACTTCTTCACCGGCGGCGCCGCCGGGGTCTACGGCAACGCCACCGGCGGCCGGCGCGGCGCGGTGGCCGGCGGGTTCGTCAACGGGCTGCTCATCACGTTCCTACCCGCCCTGCTGGTGCGGGTACTGGGCTCCTTCGGTGAGGAGAACACCACCTTCGGTGATACCGATTTCGGTTGGTACGGAATCCTGCTCGGCAACGCCGCCAAGCTCGGCACCGTCTGGGGTGTGCTGGTCATGCTGCTGATCGGCGCGATCCTGCTCGGCCTGGCGATCGCCGTCCAGAAACGCCTGGTCGATACCGACTGGGACCCCTCACCGGGCCGGGAGGCCCCGGCCGGCGCGGGCGGCGGGGAACCGGTCGGCGCGGCGGCGGCCGCCGGCACGCGCAGCTACCCGAAGATTCCTCCGCCGGTCGGCGCACCGCCGCCCCCGCCGCCGCCTCAGGGCTGAAGCACGATCTTCACCGCGCCGTCGGCCTTTCGCTGGAAGATGTCGTACGCATGCGCGGCGTCGTCCAGCGGCAGCGTGTGGGTGGCGAAGCTGTCGACGCCGAGCGGATCCGCGTCGGTCAGCAGCGGCATGATGTCGGGCACCCATTTCTTGACGTTGGCCTGGCCCATCCGCAGCTGCACCTGCTTGTCGAACAGCGTCAGCATCGGCAGCGGATCGGCCATCCCGCCGTACACCCCGATCACCGAGATGGTCCCGCCGCGGCGCACGATGTCGATCGCCGAGTACAGCGCGTCCAGGCGATCGACGCCGACGTTCTTCATCAGGGGTTTGGCCAGTGCGTCGGGCAGCAGCCCGGTGAGCTGCTGGGCCACCTTGGCCACCGGGGACCCGTGCGCCTCCATACCCACCGCATCGATCACCGCGTCGGTGCCGCGCCCGTCGGTCATGTCCCGGATGACGTCGCCGACCGGGGCGCCCAACACCGCGAGGTCGACGGTGCGGATACCGCGGGCCTGCGCGCGGGCCAGCCGCTCGGGAACCCGGTCCACCGCGATGACGTCGTAGCCCTGGTGCGCCGCGATGCGGGCGGCCATGTCCCCGATCGGGCCCAGGCCGAGCACGGTGACCGAACCGCCGTCCGGGATGTCGGCGTAGGCCACGGACTGCCAGGCGGTCGGCAGTACGTCGGACAGGTAGACGAACCGGGAGTCCGGCGGGCCCTCGGGCACCTTGATGTGGGTGAACTGGGCCTGCGGCACCCGCAGCAGTTCGGCCTGGCCGCCGGGCACCTCGCCGTAGAGTTCGGAGTAGCCGAAAAGCGCTGCGCCCATCCCATGTTCACGTACCTGGGTGGTCTCGCACTGGGTGTAGAGCTCTTTGTCGCACATGAAGCAACTGCCGCACGAGATCTGGAACGGGATGACCACCCGGTCGCCGACGGCGAGATTGCTGACACCGGAACCCACTTCACGCACGATGCCCATCGGTTCGTGGCCGAGCACGTCGCCGGGATTCATGAAGGCGCCGAGCACTTCGTACAGATGCAGGTCGGAGCCGCAGATGTTCGTCGAGGTCACCTCGATGATCGCATCGGTGGGTTCTTCGATCTTGGGGTCGGGTACCTGCTCGACCCGGACGTCGCGTTTGCCTTGCCAGGTGACTGCTTTCATGGCCGTGCACTACCTCCTCGGGCGTGGTGTGAAACGTGGGTGTCGGCGGGGGTGAGGCCCCGGGTCGCCGGGCCCTCCAGCAGCGTCCCGTCGGGTGCGAACCGGGAGCCGTGCAGCGGGCACTCCCAGGCACAGTCGGCGTCGTTCCAGTTCACGATGCCGCCCAGATGCGGGCACACCGGGGACACGGTGCGGTGCACCCCGTCGACAACACTGTCCGCGCGCAGATTCCAGGGCGGACCGGTGACCAGACCCTGGCCCTCGGCCGGATCACCGTGCCGGGCCAGCGGCGCCACCCAGCCCTTGGCCATCTGGTAGCCCACCTCCAGGTTGTGTTGCAGCGCGGTGGTCAGGCCGGACAGTTCGTGCGGACTCCAGGCGGCGAACGCGCGGGCCCACGACATGTGTCCGCCGAGGATCTGCCCGGACAGTGCCAGCGCCGCGGCGATCCCGTTGGTCAGGCCCCACTTGTCGAACCCGGTGGCCACCCAGACATGTCGGGTGCCGGGCAGAATCGGCCCGGCGTAGGGAAGTTCGTCGATCGGGGAGTAGTCCTGGGCCGACCAGTTGTGGGTCTGGACCGCGCCCGGGTAGTGCTGTTTGGCCCAGTGCACCAGCTCCGACACCGCGTCCGCGGCGTGGTCGGCGCGGCCCACGGTGTGCCCGCCGCCGCCGACGATCAGCCGTTCACCGTCCGGGGTGGGGGCGTACCGGATGGACCGGGTCGGGGAGTCGCTGGACAGGTACATCGCGCGGGTGATGTCCCCGGGCACCTTGAGGGCCACGCAGTAGGACCGGTGCGGGCTGACCTTGGCGAAGAATCCGCCGCGATCCAGGATCGGGATCCCGGTGGCCAGCACGCAGTGCTCGGCGGTGACGGTGCGCGAGGCCGACCTGTCGGCGGCGTCGACGGTCAGGCGCAGCGGGCTGCCGATCGACACCGACCGGACCCGGGCGCCTTGGGCGACGCTCCCACCGCGGTGCTCCAGCTCGGCGACGAAGCTGTCCAGCAGCGGCACCGGATCGAGCTGGGCCTGGTCGGGCAGCCGGACACCGCCGTGGAACGGGAACGGGACGTCGGCGTCGTGCACCCATTCCACGGGCAGCCCGGCGGTTCGGCAGGCGTCGAATTCCGCTCGGGCGTCCTCGATTCCGCTCGGCGACTGCGCATAGGTGTAGGCGTCCTCGCGCTGTACCGGGACACCGTGCTCCGCGCAGTAGCGGATGAGCCAGTCCCGGCCCTCGGTGTTGCCGGTGACGTAGTCGCCGACCAGCCGCTCACCGTGCTTGGCGCTGACCCGGGACAGTTTGGTGCCCTGCAGCAGACTCAGCTTGCCGGTGGTGTTGCCCGTGGTGCCCGCCCCGACCTGTCTCGCCTCCAACACCAGCACCGACTTGCCGGCCCGGGCCAGCAGCAGCGCCGTACACAGCCCGGTGATGCCGGCGCCGACGACGGCGACATCGACATGCTGGGCATCCAGCTGTGGTGCGGACGCCGGGGTGTCCGGTCGCCCGTCCAGCCACAGCGACGTCATGCCCTCGGATCCTTCGCGCCCTCGCTGTCGTCGAAGAACGACCAGCCGCCCTCGGACTGGACCTCCATCCGCCAGCCCAACTCGGTGTTGTCGGCCTTCTGGTCGACGAACCAGGCGTGCGCGTCCTGGGCGCTCTCGATGTCCTTGGTCTCGACGACATCGCCGTGCGGGTTGATCACTCGGTAAGTAGCCATGGCTTGTGCTTTCCCGTTTTCACCGCGACTAACCCCGTGGTTCGTTCTCCGCCCGCCGGGGTAGCCCGGTCGGTACGCCGAGCAGGAGGTGCCCGCGATGACAGGACCCGAGTCCGACAGCAAGAACGAATCCGACGTCGAGGACGATCCCAAGGTCGCGGCGTCGCGCGCCGGCGAGAACGAGGACGGCTCCTATGTGGGCCGCGCCTCCTCCGACGACGACTTCGACGCCGGTGAGACCGGTGCGGAGGCCCGCGGCGACGCCGGCTCCTGAGCCCTTCCCCGCGCCGAATCGCTGCACGGCTGCCCCTATGCACCGTGCGACGATGAAAGGCAGACGCGAGGGGGGCTCAGTTGTCGGTGACGGTGTCGATGGTGCAGGCGTCGCGGCCCGGGCAGTTGGTCGCCTCCGCCGCCGACCTCGGCACAAAGGTCGCCGCGCTCGACACCGTGCTGGCCGCGCAGCGCCACGCACTGGCCCAGTTGCGCGCCTCCTGGCAGGGTCAGGCTGCCGATGCGGCCATCACCCGGGCCGAGGGCAACCTCGACCGGCAGGAGGAGTGGCGCGCCCGGCTCGCCGCACTGCAGCGGGCGCTGCACTCCGGCGGCACCCGGATGGGGTTCACCCGCAACGGGTTGTCGGCCATCGTGGAGTCGCTGCGCGGCATCGGCTGGCAGGTCGCCGAGGACGGCACCGCGACCCCTCCCCCGGTGCCGGTGATCCTGCGGCTGCTGGCCCCGGCGTGGACGACGCTGATCCAGAAACTGCTCGCCCTGTTCGCCGAGGCCGACGCCCAGACCGCGGCGGCCCTCGCCGCGGCGCTGGGTGGTGCGGTGCCCGCGACACCGCCCGGCACCCTGGGCGACCCGCGCCGACCACCCGCCCCCGGTACCGGTGCCGAGGACGTCAAGAAGTGGTGGGACTCGCTGTCGCGTGCCGAGCGTGCGCAGCTCATCGCCGAGCATCCGGGCGAGCTGGGCAATCTGAACGGCATCCCGGCCGAGGTCCGCTCGTCTGTGAATCAGGCTGTCCTGCAGGATGATCTGGACCGGGTGACCGACGCCGCCGGGCGGCACGGGGTGTCCACCGAGGAGGTGCTGGCCGATCCGGGGGCCTATGGGCTGACCGCCGCCGACGCCACCCGCTACGGCAATGCCGTGCAGACCCGCAAGGGTCTGGACAAGATGGAGGGCGCAGGCAAGCGGGACCGTCCGGTGCTGCTGTGGGCCTACGACCCGCTGGCGTTCAACGGGCAGGGCAAGGCCGCGGTGGCGATCGGCAACCCGGACCGGGCCCAGAACACCGCCGTCGTCGTCCCCGGGACCGGCAGCAGCGTCAAGGACGGCTGGCTGGAGAGCGACAACGCCACCAACCTGTACGACCAGATGCGCCTCGGCGATCCGGACGAGCCCGCCTCGGTGATCGCCTGGATGGGCTACGACGCGCCCGACAGCCCCACCGACACCCGCATCGCGACCCCCGGCCTGGCCCGCACGGGCGGTGACCTGTTGGCCGCCGACGTCAACGGGTTGGGCGTCACCCATCAGGGCGGGCCGTCCGATGTGACCGTCATCGGGCACTCCTACGGTTCCACCACGGTGGCCAACGCGTTCGCCGCGAGTGGGATGCGGGCCGACAATGCGGTGCTGATCGGCTCTCCCGGAACGGATTTGGCGCACAGTGCCGCCGATTTCCATCTCCCCGAGGGCGGGCAGGTGTACGTCGGTGCGGCCTCCAGCGATCCGGTGAGCTGGCTGGGGCAGGCCGGGCCGATCCCCGACATCGTCAACCGCGAGCTGGGTTACCCGTTGGGTATGGAGGCCGGGCTGGGGCGGGACCCGGCCGGGGACGGGTTCGGGTCGGTGCGCTTCGACGCCGAGGTGCCCGGTCGCAGTGGCCTGCCGGACTTCGGTGACCATTCCCGCTATTACGACATCGGCAGTGAATCGCTGCGGGCGATGACCGACATCGCCAACGGCAACGGCGACACCCTGGCCGACAACGGCTACACCGCCGAGGGCCGCCGCCAGCCGCACATCGGGCTGCCCGATGTGGTGGATCTGCCCGGTCTGCCCCCGATCGACCTGCCCGACTGGGACACTCGGATTCCCGGCACCCCCGCCCTCAACGACCCGGAAGGCGACCGTGGCACCGTCACCAAGAACCACCAGTACTGACCGTTGGCGCCTGTGCACGGCCGTCGTGGCCGGCGCCCTACTGCTAGGAGGATGTGGGATGGGAGCTCAGGGTTCGGCCGCCGACCTGGACGGGCCGGAGATGAGCGACGAGCAGACCCGCGCCCAGGTGGTGGACCCCGCCAAGCGGCTGGTCCAGGCCGTCGGACTGCAGCTGCGCGGGGCGACCTTCGAGTTCGACTCGTGCACCGATCAGGAGACCGCGCCGTACCGCGGGCAGGTCGAGATGGGATTCACCTTCCCGGCCGGGGCCGACAAGCAGGCCTACCTCGACGAGATCGTGGCCGCGCTGGCCGCCGACGGCTGGACCGACGGGGCGCCGCCCGGCAAGGCCCCGCACGGCCGGGCCATGAGTCTGGGTGAGGTGATGGCGATCATCGCGGCCAACCCCGATCACCCGGACCGCGGTTACATCGACATCTACGGCGAGTGCCGCAATGCCGGCGAGCACAGCGCCGACGAAGAGGACATCCGCGCCGAGCTCACCGGCTGAGGCCGATCTCGTCCGCGGCCGCCTCGTCCTGGGCCTGGTAGCGGCCCGCGGCGGTGGTCAGGTTGCCGGCGTAGGTCCGGGTCGCCTCGGCGAGGGCGGTGGTGGCCGCGGCGACGGCGGCCTGAGCCTCGAGGCAGGCTCGGGCGGTCTGCAATCGGGTCACCGCTTGGGCCGCCTCGCCGAGAGGGCCGTCGGCACCCAGGCCGGACAACTCCGTGCTCGCCTGCCCGAACGCGGTGCCGGCACCGGTCAGGGCGGCCGGGTCGACGATCAGCGGCTGCATGGACCGAGTCTAAGTCCGCTGGAATCGCCGCCCGCGCAGCAATATCGGTCCGCTCAGGCGCCCGTGCGGGGATCCGGGACCGCGCGGATGGCCAGAAAGCCGGTCGGCTCGCGGTGCAACCGGTCGTGTTGCTCTCGGCTGATCGCCGCCGCAGCTGCGGTGGGACGGGGCTCCAGGAGCCGCTCGATGAGGAAGCCCGCCTGATGCAACTCCTCGCAGGTCTGCTCCAGGGATGTCAACCAGTACCGAACCCGCCAGCCGCGGCTCCACGTCTCCTCGATCACGCGAGGCTCGAAGTAGTTGCCGCCGTGTCGAATCCAGTCACCGGTGGGGTGCAGACGGGACAGCACCAGCGCCCCATCGGGGCGCAGAACACGTCGGAGCTCACGCAACGCCGCGATTCTGTCGTCGACGTATTCCACGGCGAGGGCGAAAAGCACGCGATCGACCGACCGATCCTCGAGCCACTCCAGCGAGTGGCACAGATCGTGGACCCGGAAGTCACCCTCGGGGACTCGCTGCCGGGCCAGCTCGACCATGCGCGGACTCTGGTCGAAACCGATCACCCTGGCGCCGCGGCGGCTCAACTCGTGTGCGTACAGGCCCGGGCCGCACGCCGCGTCGAGGACGGTCACGTCGGCGACGTCACCGAGGAGCGCCATACATGCCGGCCGATCGTAGTGCGCGTTGAACAGTCCATCTCTGGCGTGATCCAGGAATTCGTCTGCGAAGGCCTCGTACTGCGGCTGGTTTCCGACTTCGTCCACCAACTCATTCTCCGGTCCGGCCGGGGCGGGCTCACGACTGCGCCCGAACCCACAAACGCATAGAGGTCACGGACCATTTCTGGTTCGTGACCTCTATGCTGTCGGTTCGGAGAACCGCTCTCTGTGGGCGAAGGGGGACTTGAACCCCCACGTCCCGAAGGACACTGGCACCTGAAGCCAGCGCGTCTGCCATTCCGCCACTCGCCCGAATGACCGGGAAACCGTATCACCCGTGGGCCCGTCGGCCCAAACCGCCTGAAAGCGATCCTGCTCACTACCGCTGACCTGGCCGTTTGCGATTCTCAGAGAATCGTTGGTCACGCAAAAGCCTGCTGGGCCGATAACATGCGTGTGAGCAGTGTGGCCAGAGCGACACGCGACATGGCAGACGGGCACGACGAACAGACGGGGCGGTGAGATGGGTCTTGCAGACCGTATCGAGCGACGCCTCGAGTCGACGGTCGGCGATGCTTTCGCCCGGGTCTTCGGCGGGTCGATCGTCCCGCAGGAGGTCGAGGCGCTGCTGCGCCGTGAAGCCGAGGCCAGGGCACGTGACGTCGGCGGTGGGCGCATTTTGGCGCCGAACGACTACGTCATTACCCTCGGTGAGGCTGATTACCGGAAGGTGAGCGCGGACCCCGACCGGACATCCGCCACTTTTGCCCGTCACCTGGAGGGTTTCATCCATGACCAGGGGTGGCAAACGTATGGTGATGTGGTCGTCAGGTTTGAGCCATCGCCGAGCCTGCACACCGGACAGTTCCGCGCCCGTGGAGCGGTCAACCCAGACACGACCACCCACGAGCCCGCACCGCCAGCACGAGACCGCGCGTCCACCGCAGAACCAGGAGCACCAGCGATGACCGACAACCCGAGCTACCGAGGGCAGGGACAGGGTCGGCCCGGCGACGATCAGTACGACGACGACCGGTACCGCCAGCAAGAGGACGCCCCCGGCTACCAGCAGCGCCAGGGCGGCTACCCCGACCAGGGCGGCTACCCGCAGGAGCAGCAGGGCGGCTACCCCGACCAGGGTTACCCGCCGCCGCCGTCCTACGAGCAGCGGCCGCCGGCCGGCTACGGCCAACAGGGCCAACCCCCGGGCCAACCCCAGGGCGGCTACCCCGACCAGGGTTACCGTCAGCAGCCCCCGCCGGCCGGTTACGGCCGGCCGGGCGGACAGCCCCCGGCCGGTCCGCCGCCGGGATACGGCGACTACGACTACGGGCGCCCGCCGGCCCGCCAGGACGAGGGTTACGGCCGTCCGCCGGCCCCCGGTTACCCGGACCAGGGTGGCTATCCCGATCAGGGTGGCTACGGCGGTCAGCAGTACGGCCGTGCCGACTACGCCGCCCCTCCCGCGCCTCCCGCGGCACCGGATTACGGCCGCTACGGCGAGCCGCCGGCCCAGGGTGGCTACCCCGACCAGGGTGGCTATGACCAGGGCAAATACGGCGACCAGGGCGGTTACGGCGAGCCCGCCGGCTATGACTACGGCGCCCCGGGCGCCCAGGCGCCCGCCGCTCCCGCCCCCGGCGGCTACGGCGGCGCGTACGGGGCCGCCCAGGTGACCCTGCAGCTCGACGACGGCAGCGGCCGGACCTACCAGCTGCGCGAGGGCGCCAATGTCATCGGCCGCGGCCAGGACGCCCAGTTCCGGCTGCCCGACACCGGTGTGTCCCGCCGTCACCTCGAGATCCGCTGGGACGGCCAGATCGCGCTGCTCTCGGACCTCAACTCGACCAACGGCACCACCGTCAACAACGCGCCTGTGCAGGAGTGGCAGTTGGCCGACGGTGACGTGATCCGGCTGGGCCACTCCGAGATCATCGTCCGGGTCCACTGAGCGCCATCTCGGTTCCGGGGGCTCGCCCCAGTATCGTGACGGCGATGATCGAGCGGGACCGAGACGGAGAGGACGTCGGATGCAGGGGCTAGTACTGCAGCTGACGCGTGTCGGCTTCCTGCTGCTGCTGTGGCTGTTCATCTGGTCGGTGCTGCGCATCCTGCGCACCGACATCTACGCACCCACCGGCGCGGTCATGGTGCGCCGCGGGCTGGCGCTGCGCGGTTCGCTGCTGCCCAAAGGGGAGCGGCGGCACACCGCGCGGCACCTGGTCGTCACCGAAGGCGCACTGGCCGGCACCCGCATCACCTTGAGCAGCCAGCCGGTGCTGATCGGCCGTGCCGACGACTCCACCCTCGTCTTGACTGACGATTACGCATCGACACGGCATGCCAGGCTGTCGTCGCGGGGCTCGGAATGGTACGTAGAGGACCTAGGATCGACCAACGGCACATACCTCGACAGGGCGAAGGTGACAACGGCGGTAAGGGTTCCGATGGGAACGCCGGTACGGATCGGCAAAACGGTGATCGAGTTGCGCCCGTGACACTGGTGCTCAGATACGCAGCGCGCAGCGACCGCGGATTGGTGCGCGCCAACAACGAAGACTCGGTGTACGCCGGGGCCCGGCTGCTGGCGCTGGCCGACGGGATGGGCGGCCATGCCGCCGGTGAGGTGGCCTCCCAGCTGGTCATCGCCGCGCTGGCCCACCTCGACGATGACGAGCCCGGCGGCGACCTGCTCAACAAGCTCAATATGGCGGTCCACGAGGGCAACTCGGCGATCGCCGCGCACGTCGAGGCCGACCCCGAGCTCGAGGGCATGGGCACCACGCTCACCGCGATCCTGTTCGCCGGGGGCCGGCTCGGCCTGGTGCACATCGGCGATTCCCGCGGCTACCTGATGCGCGACGGTGAACTGACCCAGATCACCAAGGACGACACCTTCGTCCAGACCCTGGTCGACGACGGCCGGATCACCGCCGAGGAGGCGCACAGCCACCCGCAACGCTCGCTGATCATGAAGGCGCTGACCGGACACGAGGTCGAGCCCACGCTGATCATGCGCGAGGCCAAGGTCGGCGACCGCTACCTGCTCTGTTCGGACGGCCTGTCCGACCCGGTCAGCCAGGAGACCATCGCCGAGGCGCTGCAGATCCCGGACGTGACCGACGCGGCGGACCGGCTCATCGAACTCGCGCTGCGCGGCGGCGGGCCCGACAACGTCACGGTGGTGGTGGCCGATGTCGTGGACTACGACTACGGGCAGACCCAGCCGATCCTGGCCGGGGCGGTCTCCGGTGAGGACGACAACACCATCCCGCCGAACACCGCGGCGGGCCGGGCCTCGGCGTTCAACCCGAAACGCAACCAGCCCAAAAGGGTTGTCACACAACCCGAAGAGCAACGACCGCCCCGCTCCAAACGCCGGATGCTGATCGCCGCGGTGGTGGTCCTCCTGGTGGTGGTGGCGGGGCTGACCATCGCCCGCGAAATCGTTCGCAACAACTACTACGTCAGCGAGCAGGACGGCACCGTCGCGATCATGCGCGGCGTGCAGACCTCGTTCCTCGGGTTGTCGCTGCAGGAACCGTTTCTGGTCGGCTGTCTGAACGCCCGAAACGAGCTGTCGCTGATCACTTTCGGCCAGTCCAGTGATTCGATGGACTGCAAGGTGCTGCGGCTGGAGGACATCCGCGAATCCGAGCGGGCCCAGGTGGCCGCCGGACTGCCCGCCGGTTCCCTCGACGACGCGATCCGCCAGATCAACGAGCTGTCCCGCACGTCGCTGCTGCCCATCTGCGCGCTGCCGACGAAGACCGCCACCCCCACACCGAGCCCGCGCGCCACCCCGGCACCGACCGTGAGCCCCGCCCCCAGCGCCAAGCCGAGCCCCACGTCGCCGACGGCCTCCCCCGCGACTCCGCCGCCGCCCGCCACATCCGGCGCGCCGAAGCCGGCCACCCCCGCGCCGGCCACCCCGCCACCGCCCAAGCCGCCGGCCCCGTCACCGACCGTCACGGCCCTGCCCCCACCACCGCCGGAGCCGGGCACCAACTGCCGGACCGCGTCATGACGTCGTCCACCCAGCCTCAGTCACCGGTCACCGTCACCCCTCCCCTACCCAACCGGCGCAACGCCGAATTGGCCCTGCTGGTTTTCGCCGCGGTGATCACCACCGTGGCGTTGCTCATTGTCGAGGCCAACCAGGAACAGGGGCTGGACTGGGATCTGGCCCAGTACGCGCTGGGTTTCCTGGCGCTGTTCGGCGCCGCCCACCTGGCCATCCGGCGCTTCGCCCCGTACGCCGATCCACTGCTGCTGCCGGTGGTGGCACTGCTGAACGGGTTGGGGCTGGTCATGATTCACCGTCTCGACCTCGCCCAGCGTGAGCTCAGCCTGGGCAGCGCGGGCGGCAACGCCGACCAGCAGATGCTGTGGACCCTGCTGGGCGTCGTCGCGTTCGTCGCCGTGCTGGCGCTTCTCCGCGACCACCGCATGCTCGCCCGCTACGGTTACACCTGCGGGTTGATCGGCCTTGTGCTGCTTGTCATTCCGGCGTTGCTCCCGGCCCGGTTCTCCGAGCAGAACGGCGCCAAGATCTGGATCCGGTTCGAGGGCTTCTCCATTCAGCCCGCCGAGTTCTCCAAGATCCTGCTGCTCATCTTCTTCGCCGCCGTGCTGGTCTCCAAGCGGGAGTTGTTCACCAACGCCGGCAAGCACGTGCTGGGGATGGACCTGCCCCGCCCACGTGACCTGGCTCCCCTGCTGGTCGCCTGGATCGCCTCGATCGCGGTCATGGTCTTCGAAAAAGACTTGGGCACTTCACTTCTGCTGTACGCCTCGTTCCTGGTGCTGCTGTACGTGGCGACCGATCGACTGTCCTGGGTGGTGATCGGGCTCGCCCTGTTCGCCGCCGGCAGTCTGGTGGCCTACCAACTCTTCGGCCACGTCCGGGTGCGCGTGCAGAACTGGCTGGACCCGTTCGCCGACCCCGACGGCGCCGGCTACCAGATGGTGCAGTCGCTGTTCAGCTTCGCCACCGGCGGTGTCTTCGGGACCGGGCTGGGTAACGGTCAGCCCGGCACCGTGCCCGCCGCATCGACCGACTTCATCGTCGCCGCGATCGGCGAAGAGCTCGGATTGGTCGGTCTGGCAGGCGTTCTCATGCTCTTCACCATCGTGATCATCCGGGGCCTGCGCACCGCGATCGCGGTGCGGGACAGCTTCGGCAAGTTGCTGGCTGCCGGTCTGGCGTCCACCCTGGCGATCCAGCTGTTCATCGTCGTCGGCGGTGTCACCAAGCTCATCCCGCTCACCGGGCTGACCACCCCGTGGATGTCCTACGGGGGCTCGTCGCTGTTGGCCAACTACGTGCTGCTGGCCATCCTGGTGCGCATCTCGCACGCGGCGCGGCGGCCCATCGGCACCGGCCGCGGCCCCAACCCGGCGCCGATCGCGGCCGCCTCCACCGAGGTGATCGGCCGCATATGAACACCTCCCTGCGCCGACTCTCGGGCGTCTTCATGGCACTGATCGTGATACTGCTCGCCAACGCCACCTTCACCCAGGTGTTCACCGCCGACGGTTACCGCGCCGACCCGCGCAACCAGCGGGTGCTGCTCGACGAATACTCGCGCCAGCGCGGCCAGATCACCGCGGGCGGCCAGCTGCTGGCCTACTCGGTGTCCACCGACGGCCGGCTGCGGTTCCTGCGGGTGTATCCCAACCCGGAGGCCTACGCCCCGGTCACCGGCTTCTACTCGCTGGGCTACTCCAGCACCGGTCTGGAGCGCGCCGAGGACCAGGTGCTCAACGGCTCCGACGAGCGCCTGTTCGGCAAGCGGCTGGCGGACTTCTTCACCGGCCGGGACCCGCGCGGTGGCAACGTGGACACCACCGTGCGCCCGGACGTCCAGGAAGCCGCCTGGGAGGCCATGGAGCAGGGCTGCGACGGCAAACCGTGCAAGGGCGCCGTGGTCGCGCTGGAGCCGTCCACCGGGAAGATCCTGGCGATGGTGTCCTCACCGTCCTACGACCCGAACGGGCTGGCCAGCCACGACGGCGCCGTCCAGACGGCCACCTGGGAGCAGCTGCGCGACGACCCGAACGACCCGCTGGTCAACCGGGCGATCTCGGAGACCTACCCGCCGGGCTCCACGTTCAAGGTGATCACCACCGCCACCGCGCTGCAGGACGGGGCCACCCCGGACACCCAGCTGACCGCCGCCCCGCGCATCCCGCTGCCCGACAGCACCGCCACCCTGGAGAACTACGGGGGAGCGGCCTGCGGGAACCGCCCGACCGCCTCGCTGCGCGAGGCCTTCGCCCGGTCCTGCAACACCGCGTTCGTCGAACTCGGCATCGACACGGGCGCCGAGAAGCTGCGCTCCACCGCCGAGGCGTTCGGCCTGGACTCCGCGCCGGCCCCGATCCCGCTGCAGGTCGCCGAGTCCACCGTCGGCCCGATCGGCGATGCGGCCGCGCTCGGAATGTCCAGCATCGGGCAGCGCGATGTCGCGATGACCCCGCTGCAGAACGCCATGGTCGCCGCGACCATCGCCAACGACGGCGTCACCATGACCCCGTATCTGGTCGATACCCTCAAGGGACCGGACCTGTCCAATATCGCCACCACCGCACCCACCGAACTGCGACGCGCGGTGTCACCGCAGGTCGCGGCTACACTTACGGATTTGATGGTCGGCGCCGAGCAGGTGACGCAGCAGAAGGGAGCCATCGCCGGCGTGCAGATCGCATCCAAAACGGGCACCGCCGAGCACGGCACGGATCCCCGCAACACCCCGCCCCACGCCTGGTACATCGCGTTTGCCCCGGCGCAAGCCCCCAAGGTGGCCGTCGCGGTCCTCGTGGAGAATGGCGGAGACCGAATGAACGCCACCGGCGGCGCAGTGGCCGCCCCGATCGGGCGGGCCACCATCGCCGCCGCTCTCCGGGAGGCATCATGACGGCCCGGGTGGGAGTGACGCTGTCCGGCCGCTACCGGCTGCAGCGCCTCATCGCCACCGGCGGTATGGGGCAGGTGTGGGAGGGACTCGACACCCGCCTCGGCCGCCAGGTCGCGATCAAGGTGCTCAAGGCAGAGTTCTCCGAGGACTCCGAGTTCGTCGAGCGGTTCCGCGCCGAGGCGCGCACCGTCGCGATGCTCAACCACCCCGGGATCGCCAGTGTCTACGACTACGGCGAGACCGAGATGGACGCCGGCGAGGGCCGCACCGCCTACCTGGTGATGGAACTGGTCAACGGCGAACCGCTGAACTCCGTCATCAAGCGCACCGGGCGGCTGTCGCTGCGGCACGCCCTGGACATGCTGGAGCAGACCGGCCGCGCCCTGCAGGTCGCGCACACCGCCGGACTGGTGCACCGCGACGTCAAGCCCGGCAACATCCTGATCACCCCGACCGGCCAGGTGAAGCTCACCGACTTCGGTATCGCCAAGGCCGTCGACGCCGCGCCGGTCACCCAGACCGGCATGGTGATGGGCACCGCCCAGTACATCGCGCCGGAACAGGCGCTGGGCCGCGACGCCACCGCCGCCTCCGACGTCTACTCGCTCGGTGTGGTCGGCTACGAGTCGCTGTCGGGCAAGCGCCCGTTCACCGGTGACGGCGCCCTGACCGTCGCGATGAAGCACATCAAGGAGACCCCGCCGCCGCTGCCGCCGGATCTGCCGCCCAATGTGCGCGAGCTCATCGAGATCACGCTGGCCAAGGAACCCAACCAGCGGTACCGCTCGGGTGGGCCGTTCGCCGACGCCGTGGCCGCCGTGCGGGCCGGACGCCGGCCCCCGCGCCCGAACTCCGCACCGACGATCGGCCGGGCCGCACCCGCGGCGATCCCGTCGGTCACCCAGGCCCGTGCCGCGGCCGCCGCCGAATACCGGCCGCCCGTGACGGCGGCCCGGCCCCGCGCAACCACCGGAAGCCACCGTCCGCCGCCGCCACGCCGGACGTTCTCACCCGGTCAGCGCGCCCTGCTGTGGGCCGCCGGGGTGCTCGGCGCCCTGGCCATCGTCATCGCGGTGCTGATCGTGGTGAACGCGCAGGACCAGCGGGACCGCCCGGTGCAGCAGGAGACGTCGACGAGCACCACCGTCATCGGAGTGCCCGCCGAACCACCCCCGAGCGAGAACCCGTGACCACGCCCCAGCACCTGTCGGACCGCTACGAACTCGGGGAGATCCTCGGGTTCGGCGGGATGTCCGAGGTCCACATCGCCCGCGACGTCCGGTTGCACCGCGACGTCGCGGTCAAGGTGCTGCGCGCCGATCTGGCCCGCGACCCGAGCTTCTACCTGCGGTTCCGCCGGGAGGCGCAGAACGCGGCGGCGCTGAATCACCCGGCGATCGTGGCCGTGTACGACACCGGCGAGGCCGAGACCCCCAACGGGCCGCTGCCATACATCGTGATGGAGTACGTGGACGGGGTGACCCTGCGCGACATCGTGCACACCGAGGGTCCGCTGGAGCCCAAGCGCGCGATCGAGATCATCGCCGATGCCTGCCAGGCGCTGAACTTCAGCCATCAGCACGGCATCATCCACCGCGACGTCAAGCCGGCCAACATCATGATCAGCAAGTCCGGCGCGGTGAAGGTGATGGATTTCGGCATCGCCCGCGCGTTGGCCGACAGCGGCAACAGCGTCACCCAGACCGCCGCCGTCATCGGCACCGCGCAGTATCTGTCGCCCGAACAGGCCCGCGGCGAATCCGTGGACGCCCGCTCCGATGTGTACTCGCTGGGCTGCGTGCTCTACGAAATGCTCACCGGCGAGCCACCTTTCATCGGCGACTCACCCGTCGCGGTGGCCTACCAGCATGTCCGCGAGGACCCGGTGCCGCCGTCGACCCGCAACCCCGCCCTGTCCCCGGAACTGGACGCCGTGGTGCTCAAGGCCCTGGCGAAGAACCCGGAGAACCGCTACCAGAGCGCCGCCGAGATGCGCACCGATCTGATTCGGGTGCACAGCGGCGAGGCGCCGGAAGCACCCAAGGTGTTCACCGACGCCGAGCGCACCACGATGCTGACCGCCACCGGTCCGCACGCCCGCGCGCTGCCCACCGAACACATCCCGGCGGCCGGCTACCCGGCGTCGTCGGGCAACGGATCGATCCGCCGCTGGCTCATCGCGGTGGCGGTGCTCGCGGTGCTGACCGTGGTGGTGACCATCGCCATCAACACGGTCGGCAACAACCCGCGCGACGTGCAGGTGCCCGACGTGACGGGACAGACCTCGGCGGACGCCATCGCCGCCCTGCAGAACCGCGGCTTCAAGACCCGCACCCTGCAGAAGCCCGACTCGACGATCCCGCCGGACCACGTCATCAGCACCGACCCGGCCGCCGATACCGCGGTCGGCGCCGGCGAGGACATCACCATCAACGTCTCCACCGGCCCGGAGCAGCGCGCCGTGCCCGACGTGGACGGGCTGTCGCTGGCCGAGGCGACCCGCAAGCTGCTCGACGCCGGGTTCACCCGGGTACAGCCGTCGGAATCGGAATCGACCCCCGAACTCAAGGGCAAGGTGCTGGGCACCAACCCGCCGTCGAACGCGACCTCGGCGATCACCAATGTCATCACCGTCATCGTCGGCACCGGGCCGGGCAGCGTCGTGGTGCCCGACTGCACGGGGCAGTCGGTGGAGACCTGCCGGCAGATCCTGGAGGCCTCCGGCTTCCCGAGCGCGGTGCCCGTCGAGGTGGATGACACCGCGCCGGCCGGTCAGGTCGTCGGGATGAGCCCGACCGTCGGTCAGCCCGCGCCCAAGGACACGGTGGTGCAGATGCGGGTATCGCGCGGCAACCAGTTCGTGATGCCGAATCTGACCGGCCAGTTCTGGGTGGACGCCGAGCCGAATCTGCGCGCGCTGGGCTGGACCGGGGTGCTCATCAAGGGTGCCAACGTGGACAACAGCGGTCAGCGGACCAATGCGGTGGTGAGCCAGAACCCGCCGGCCGGATCGGGCGTGGGGTTCCGGGACTCGATCACCCTGAACTTCGCGTCCTAGGCGCGAGCGGTGGCCGCCTGGACCGTGTCGGCGACTTCCTGCTCCAGCTTGCGGACCAGGCCCTCGTCCGGGGCGGCGCCGCAGTAGCCGAGCCAGTTGGCCAGCATGCGGTGCCCGCCCTGGGTGAGGATCGACTCGGGGTGGAACTGCACGCCGTGGATCGGCAGTTCGGTGTGCCGCACCGCCATGATGACGCCGCTGTCGGTGTGCCCGGTGGCCTCCAGGACATCGGGCAAGGTCTCCGGCAGGATGGTCAGCGAGTGGTACCGGGTGGCCGTGAACGGGTCCGGAAGTCCGTGCAGCACACCGGCATCGGTGTGGTGCACGATGCTGGTCTTGCCGTGCAGCAGCTCCGGGGCACGGTCCACGGTGCCGCCGAAGGCGACGCCGATGGCCTGGTGGCCGAGGCAGACGCCGAGCAGCGGGGTGCGGGTCTTCGCGCAGGCCTTCACCAGGTCGATGGTGGCACCGGCGCGTTCCGGGGTACCGGGGCCGGGGGAGAGCAGGATGCCGTCGAACTCGGCGGACACCGCGTCCCGGTCGGCCAGCCGCGGATCGTCGTTGCGCCACACCTGGGCGTTCACCCCGAGCTGGCCGAGGTACTGCACCAGGTTGAACACGAAGCTGTCGTAGTTGTCGACGACCAAAACCTGCATGCGATCAGGCTACTGGTCCAGGCGAGGGCATCAGTACCCGAGCGGACCTGCCGGTTTGGCGTAGCGCAGCCGCACCGGTGCGGTGTGGCCGACCAACTCCACCTGATCACGCGCCTGCTCGGTGTACCCGAGCTGGAAACGCAGCACGTACTGCTTGTACAGCGTCACCAGCGGCGCCGCCGCCAGCGCGGCCTGCATGGCCCGGACGTCCCCGACGGCGGTGATGACGTAGGGCGGGCTGTAGGTGCGGCCGTTGAGCAGCAGGGTGTTTCCCACACACAACGGCGCCGACGTGGCGATGATGCGCTGGTCCTGCATCTGGATGCCCTCGGCCCCGGCGCTCCACAGGGCGTTGAGCACCGCCGAGATGTCCTGCTGGTGGACCACCAGGTCGTCGGGGGAAGCGTCGATGGGGTAGCGGCCGTCGGCGTCACGCTGGGCGTCGTCGAGGGTGACGACCAGGCCGGGGCCCCGCATCGGGTCCAGGCCGGCCTGCGCGGCGAGCGTGTCGCTGCGGCGGGTGATGGCCGCCAGGGCGGCGGCCGCGCCGGGGGACCCGCCGTGGTGGTGGTCCAGGGTGGAGACCAGTTCGTCGCGCCGGGTGGTGAGCCGGTCCACGCCGGCGCTGGCCTCGCGGACCAGGTCGACCAGACGGGGGGAGTCGCTGCGCCGGATCTCGTCGCCACCGGAGACGCCGTGCGTGGTGGACAGCAGCAGCCCGGCGAAGACGCACACGATGGGGACGCCGATACGCCACAGGGACCGTCGTCGCTGTGCCGCTGCGTTAGGCTCTTCTCGGCCGTTCTCCACCATCGTGATCAAAGGTTATCCATGCCCAAGTCCAAAGTCCGCAAGAAGAACGACTTCACCATCAATCCGGTGAGCCGGACCCCGGTCAAGGTCAAGGCCGGGCCGTCCAGCGTGTGGTTCGTGGTGCTGTTCGTGGGCCTGATGTTGGTGGGCTTGCTGTGGCTGCTGGTGTTCCAGCTCGGCGCGACCGGGTTGGACGCGCCCACCTGGCTGGAATGGATGGCCGATCTGGGCCCGTGGAACTACGCGATCGCGTTTGCCTTCATGATCACCGGGTTGTTGCTCACCATGCGGTGGCGCTGACCGCTCGCGCCGTCTGATTTGAATTCAAAGCGACATCGTGCGGTACCGATCCGGCAACCTGGTTGTAACCCAATCACACCGTTGTTATTCATCCCCATTGTGGATAGCGCTTGTGGATAACTCCGAAACCCCCGGTGAGACGGGGTACTGGGCCGATGCAGCAAACTAGTTGGTCGCCGAAGAGCAGCGCCATAATCTGGATCGGAATCGCCGGTCTGGTGATGGCCGTGGGGGCTGTGACCGTGGTCACAGACGTACCCGGACGTGTTCTCGGATTGGTTGCCGCGGTGGGATTGCTGGCGTTTGCAACAATGTCGTGGCGCGCACGTCCAAAGCTGGCAATCACCGACCGGGGCGTCGAAGTGCGCAGCTGGCTGCGCACCCGGGTCCTGACCCGCGCCGACATCACGCTCATCCGGATCACCGAATTCCGCCGGCTGGCCCGCACGGTGCGGCTGCTGGAGATCGACACCGTCGACGACCGGCTCTACGTCTTCACCCGCTGGGACCTGGGCACCGACCCGCTGCGCGTGCTGGACGCGCTCTCCGACGCCGGTTACGCCCGCTAGCGCCTGAGCCGAGCGTGCGTGTCTGTTCCCTGACACGCCGTCCTGGTCCAAACAAAACGCACGTTCACCGGGTAACCGGCGAACGTGCGCTTCAGGTGGTTCAGGTGGTTCGGGTCAGGAGATGGTGATGCTCTCGATCACGACAGGCTCGACGGGCCGGTCACTGCGATCGACGGCCGTGGTGGCGATGGCGTCGACGACCTTCTGCGACTCCGGGTCGACGACCTCACCGAAGATGGTGTGCCGACGGTTGAGGTGCGGCGTCGGGCCGACGGTGATGAAGAACTGCGAGCCGTTGGTGCCCGGCCCGGCGTTGGCCATGGCCAGCAGGTAGGGCTTGTCGAACTGCAGTTCCGGGTGGAACTCGTCGGCGAACTGGTAGCCCGGCCCACCACGACCGGTACCGGTCGGGTCGCCACCCTGGATCATGAAGCCCTCGATGACGCGGTGGAAGACCGCGCCGTCGTAGAACGGTCCGGTGGTGCCGCCCGAGGCGTTCTCGGTGGTGTAGTCCTTGGTGCCGGTGGCCAGGCCGGTGAAATTCGCAACGGTCTTGGGAGCATGGTTGCCGAACAGGGCGATCTTGATGTCGCCACGGTTGGTGTGCAGCGTCGCGGTCGCTGTCTGAATGGGGCTCGTCACGCAATTCAGTCTGCCACCCCATCCGACGGGCCCGTCTGCCGCCCCGTTTAGTGGCAGGCTGTGGGGAGATCCCGCACGCCCCGCAGAGAGGTGGCCCATGAGCACCGACACCGATGCCAGATTGACCCCGGCACAACGCGTCAGCCGTGGCCTGAAGTACTCCGTGGTGGGCCCGGTGGAAGTCACCAGGGGCACGCTCGCGCTGGGGCTGAACACCGCGGCGACGTCGGCGGCCTGGCTGGGCCGCCAGATCAGGGAAGCGCAACCACAATCGGAACCGGTGAGCCGTCGGCGGCCGCTGCGCTATGTGTTGATCGGCGCCGGGGTGCTCGCCGTCGGTGCGGTGGTGTTCTCCATTGTGCGGCGCTCGATGCGCCCCGAACCTTCCGCGCTGCCACCGAGTGTGGAGATCACCCCCAAACCCTGACGCTGACCGGTCCGGCTATTCGGAGCTGTCCGCGCCGCCGGCCTCGGATCGCTCGTTGGACTGCGCCGTGCCCGTGCTCGGCGTGCGGCCGGCAGGTTCCTTGTTCGCCGACGTTGCCTTGTCCGACGACGACGTTCGGTCGTCGGTCACGTCGTCACCGTCCTCAGCGCTCGACCCGAGTGCGGCCCTTCGATCGGCCGCGGTGCTGCGGGACGGCTCCTCGTCCTCATCGTCGGCCGCCAGACCGGTCTGTCGCGGGTCTGGGTCCCGCGGTTCGACGTCAGCCTCGTCGGCCACCTCCGCCCGCACGGGCTCGGGTGTTTCATCGCGCCCGGGAACAACGGGGGCAGCACCGTCGGCGTCGGCAGCGTCTGCCGGACGCACCGTCCGAACGACCCGCTGTTCGGCGGGGGCTAGGTCGCCGCCGAGGGCCAGGGCGGTGTTCTTCGCCGCGCGCCCCGCGACCGGTTCGTCGGTATCCCCACCGGGCGTCCGCGACGAGTTCGGGTGCACCACCTGCCGGACCGTGGTCACCGCCTTCTTGGTCGCGGTGGCGATGCCCTTGACCACCGACTCCACCGCCGCCGCACCGCTGCGAATCAGGTTGCAGGCGACCTGAACAACCGCCCGGATGACCGCCCCGGTGAACTTCGCGACGTCGACGGCAGCGGTGGCCAGACCGGTGATCACGGTCCGGGTGGCCGCGCCCAACCAGTGGACGGCCGCGGCGATCGCTTGGATGAGCGGATGACTCGGCCCGGCGGGCGTCGGATCGATGGGGTCGGTCGGATCGGTGGGGTCGACCGAGTTCAGGTAATCGACGATGACCTGGACGACCTGCTTTGCGGTCCCGTCGGAGTAGTACACGCCGAAGTTGTCCTGCAGGTTGGGACTACCCGAGTTGGTGTCCTGCAGCGTGTAGATGAACATCGGGCCGGTGCCGGCCATCTGGGACCACGTATTCAGGAAATCCCGGATGAACTCCGCCTGCTGCTGCGCGGTGTACTGCCCCGTGGTGGGCTGCCCGTACTCGGTGGCCCACACCTTGAGGTCGGCATCGCCGTTGGCGGCCATGATCTGCATGATCTGTTGCAGTTGCTCCAGTGGCGAGCCGGCGACACCCGCACCCGCAGAGAACTCCACCGAGTACTGATAGGGGTGGAAGGACAACGCGTCGAAGTAGCCCTTGGCGCCCGCGTCGTACATCCCCTGGACGAAATCGTCGGGATTCATGGTGATGTGGCCCAGGGTCGCGCCGGCGCCGACCACGCCGCCGACCACCGTGATGGTCGGATCGACCTGTTTCATCAGCGGGTACGCCGCCTGCAGCAATCTTGTGTACGCGGCCGGGTCCACCGGGTCGAGGGAATTGATCGCGTTGGGTTCATTCCATATCTCGTATGCGGATATCTTTCCCGCATACCGGGTGGCGACCTTTTCCGCGAAGCCACCGAACACAGCGGGATCGGGCATTCCCGCCATGATGGGAATGCCCGCCCAGCCCGGGGTCTGGTTGATCACGCCGAGAATTCCCATGCCCCGGCTGTTCGCGGCCTCGACGATGTAGTCGACGTAGTCCCAGTTGTACTCTCCCTGGCGCTCTTCGATGGTCACCCAGGGAATGAGGATGCGTACATTCTGCACACCGAGTGACTGCATCTTGTCGAGTTGCTGGGCGATCTCGGCCTGCGACATCCCGGTGTTGGTGAGATCCGAATCGGCGAAACCCAATGTGGTCGACGATTGGTCGATGGCCGCGGTCAGTACGACGCGGGAGGCTTCAAGGTGCGCAACGGATTCCGATCTCGTTCCCACCATGGTGCATAACAATGCGGAAACCACGGCAACGATGCTCACCCTGGACACAATGCGCGAGCGCCAACGATTGTGCTGTGCGTCCATGCCAGACCTCGCATTGTTCGGAGTTTGCCGAGATGGCCTACCGTGCACGACGCACAGTAATCCATCGCGCATTCATGGCAAAGTCTGACCGCACTGTTTCTCGTGGAATTTCACCCGCGTCGGCAATGGGTTCCGATTTCGAAAGAACAAGCTGTGCCGTCAATTTCGGTGGGGAGGGCAGCTTGGGGCGCACGGCCGGCCGAACAAGGCGCACCGTCGTCGAGCTTTCGGTGATGACGGTTTGGCGGGACGGGTGGTGGCGCGCTTCCGGGCTCCTGGATTCGGGACCGGCTGTTTCCGGCCTGCGACCGGCCGTCGCGCCAAACCGACCGGGGGACTACCCGACGGACGTGGCCCGCCGCCTCAGCGTGCCGCCCAGGGCGCTGCAGCGGCACCTGGGGCCGAGGACGAGGCCGCGTGCCGGCCACTGGCGCTCCTGGCTGGACACAGCCGCCAGGTGGACGCAGCCCCAGCCTGAACCAGAGGGGAGTCTTCCGCCCGCTCGGGCCGACGGACGCAGTGCTGCCGTCGACGGCAGCCACGCGAAAAAGGGAGACCGCTACGGGCCGTTGTGATGATTGTGGAGCCTAGGAGATTCGAACTCCTGACATCTGCCTTGCAAAGGCAGCGCTCTACCAACTGAGCTAAGGCCCCTCGGGGTTATGCGGGCCGATCTTCGGTGGTGTGCCAGACCTCCACACCGTGGCGGGATCGGTAGACGATCACCGCTACGGCTGCCATCCCTGTGACCACCGCCACCGACACCAACTTCATGGTGCATACCCTTCCGTGGGCCTAGGAGGACTCGAACCTCCGACCTCTTCGTTATCAGCGAAGCGCTCTAACCACCTGAGCTATAGGCCCGTTCAACCGCCTGATTCTCTCAGACCGGCCGAGCGACGAGATTACCGTAACCCCGCCCGATCACCCAAACCGCGAGGATCAGTCCCGGTCGGCGAGGGTCACTTCGACGCCGCCGACCAGATCGGTGGTGAGGTTGTAGATGAACGCACCGGCCGTCGCCATCGCCGTCAACAGCACGATGTTGAGCAATCCGATCAGCGTGGCGCCACCGAAAATCGTTCCGCTGGAGATGAGTTCGCCACCGGTACCACTGTCGCTGGTGAGCAGGTCACCCACGTTGCTGTTCAGCTTGGTCCAGACGCCCATGCCGCCGAGCACCAGGTACAGGAACGCGACCGCGATCATCCAGACGAAGAACATCACACCGGAGAGCACCAGCGAGACCTTCAGCGTGCTCCACGGATCTATGCGGCGGATCTGCATACTGGCCCGCACCGGACCGTGGGATTTCTTGGCCACCTGCACGCGGGACGCCGGCCGGGTCTCGGCCGGAGCCGGATTGCCGGACGGGCGCGGCGGGCGGGACGTGGGCGCGGACAGGTCGGGCAGCTCGCTGGCGTAGTTCTCCGGACGCTGGCCCTCGGTCCGCTCTGCCGTCCGGGTCGGCACGACCTCGGTATCGCGGTTGGCCGGACCAGCGTCACGGGTTCCGGCGCCCGGTCCGCCGGCGATGAACTGCCCGATCCGGGCGTCCGGGCCGGGGGAGCGGGCCGGCGGCCGCGCAGCGTCGGCGGGCCGGGGCCCGTTCGCCTGCTCGGGCGGGCGAGGACCGTTCGCATGCTCCGCGGGCCGGGGCCCGTTCGCCTGCTCCGCGGGCCGTGGGGCACCCGCGCGGGCGGCCGGACCGCGCTGCCACGGCGGCACATCGCTGGACTCGGCCGAGCGCCCCGACGGCGGGGCTCCGGGCTCGTTCGGTGAGGTCACCTAGCGGCTCCTTGTCTGGGTCACGTTGCGTCGGGCTCGGTGCCGTCGGGACCGGTGCTGTCCGCCTCGGCGCCCTCGGGATCAGTGCCGTCGGCGTCGTCGCCCTCTGCGTTGCGGGCGATGGCGATCAGTGTGTCGCCCTCGCCCAGGTTCATCAAGCGCACGCCCTTGGTCTGGCGACCGGCCTTGCGGACCTGCCGTGCGGCGGTGCGGATGACACCGCCACCGGAGGTGATCGCGTACAGCTCGGTCTCGTCATCGACGATGAGCGCCCCGACCAGACTGCCACGCTTGGGGTCGTACTGGATGGTCAGGATTCCCTTGCCGCCGCGGCCCTGCGCGGTGTACTCGTCGATGGCGGTGCGCTTGGCATAGCCACCGGCGGTAGCCACCAGCAGGTACTTGTCCGCCTCCACGACGTTGAGCGACAGCAGCCGGTCGTCCTCGTTGAACCGCATGCCCTGCACACCGGAGGTGGCCCGGCCCATCGGCCGCAGCGCCTCGTCGGTGGCCGAGAACCGGATCGACTGGCCGTTGGCACTGACCAACAGCAGATCGTCCTCGGCGGAGCAGAGCACCGCGCCGACCAGTTCGTCGCCTTCGCGCAGATTGACCGCGACGATGCCGCCGGAGCGGTTGGAGTCGAAGTCGGTCAGCTTGGACTTCTTGACCAGACCGTTGCGGGTCGCCAGCACCAGGTACGGGGCGTCCTCGTAGCTCTGGAGCTGGATCACCTGGGCGATCCGTTCCTCCGGCTGGAAGGCCAGCAGGTTGGCGACATGCTGGCCGCGCGCCGTACGGGAGGCCTCCGGCAGGTCGTAGGCCTTGGCCCGGTAGACGCGGCCCTGTGTGGTGAAGAACAGGATCCAGTCATGGGTCGAGCAGACGAAGAAGTGGTTGACGATGTCGTCCTGCTTGAGCCCGGCGCCCTGCACACCCTTACCGCCCCGCTTCTGGCTGCGGTACAGGTCGGTCTTGGTCCGCTTGGCGTACCCGGTCTCGGTGATCGTGACCACGACGTCCTCGCGGGCGATCAGATCCTCGTCGCTGACCTCGCCGTCGGCCGGCACGATCCGCGACTTGCGGTCATCGCCGTACTTGTCGGCGAGTTCCTTGAGCTCATCGCGGACGATGGCCCGCTGACGCTCCGGCTTGGCCAGGATGTCCTCGAGGTCGGCGATCTCGGCTTCGATCTTGGCCAGATCGTCGACGATGCGCTGGCGCTCGAGAGCGGCCAGGCGGCGCAGCTGCATGTCGAGGACGGCCTGGGCCTGGATCTCGTCGACCTCGAGCAGTTCGATGAGGCCCTGGCGCGCGACATCGGCGTTGGCCGAGGCGCGGATCAACGCGATCACCTCGTCGAGCGCATCGAGTGCCTTGACCAGACCGCGCAGGATGTGGGCCCGCTCATTGGCCTTGCGCAGCCGGTAACGGGTGCGCCGGATGATCACATCGAGCTGATGCTCGACGTAGTAGCGGATCATCTGGTCCAGCCGCAGGGTGCGCGGCACCCCGTCGACGATGGACAGCATGTTCGCCCCGAAGCTGGTCTGCAGCTGGGTGTGCTTGTAGAGGTTGTTCAGCACCACCTTGGCGACGGCATCGCGCTTGAGCTCCACCACGATTCGCAAGCCCACACGGTCACTGGACTGATCCTCGATGTTGGAGATACCGGTCAGCTTGCCGTCGCGGACCTGCTCGGCGATCGAGGTGATGAAGTTGTCGTGGTTGACCTGATACGGCAACTCGGTGATGACGATCGAGGTGCGTCCGCGCGAATCCTCTTCGATCTCAACGACACCGCGCATCCGGATGGAACCGCGGCCGGTGGTGTAGGCGTCGTGGATGCCCTGGGATCCG
Source organism: Mycolicibacterium diernhoferi (assembly GCF_019456655.1). NCBI lineage: Bacteria > Bacillati > Actinomycetota > Actinomycetes > Mycobacteriales > Mycobacteriaceae > Mycobacterium > Mycolicibacterium diernhoferi. Next base: position 5,991,148 of record NZ_CP080332.1, read on the forward strand.
ACGATCAGGCCTGAGGTCGGGAAGTCCGGACCCTTGACCCGTTCGCAGACGGCGGCCAGCGTGGTTTCCTCGTCCGCCTCGTGGTTCTCCAGGCACCAGTACACGGCCTCGGCGAGTTCGCGCAGGTTGTGCGGCGGGATGTTGGTGGCCATACCGACGGCGATACCGCCGGACCCGTTGGCCAGCAGGTTCGGGAACCGGCTGGGCAGCACGGTCGGTTCCTGCACGCGGCCGTCGTAGTTCGGGATGAAATCGACTGTCTCCTCGTCGATTTCACGCAGCATCTCCATGGCCAGCGGAGTCAGCCGCGCCTCGGTGTAACGCATGGCGGCCGGCGGATCGTTACCCGGGGAACCGAAGTTACCCTGGCCGTCGACCAGCGGGTAGCGCAGTGACCATGGCTGGGCCATCCGGACCAGGGTGTCGTAGATCGACGAGTCGCCGTGCGGGTGGTAGTTACCCATCGTCTCGGCCACCGAGCGCGCGGATTTGGCGTGTCCGCGGTCGGGCCGGAAGCCGGAGTCGTACATCGCGTAGAGCACCCGGCGGTGCACCGGCTTGAGACCGTCGCGGACCTCGGGAAGGGCGCGGCCGACGATCACGCTCATCGCGTAATCGATGTAGCTGCGCTGCATCTCCTGCTGGATGTCGACAGGTTCGATGCGGTCGCCGGCTTCGTCGCCCGGCGGCAGGGTGGTGTCAGTCATCTGATCTCAGTCCTATGAATTAGACGTCAAGGAAGCGAACGTCTTTGGCATTACGGGTGATGAAGCTGCGGCGTGCCTCGACGTCCTCGCCCATCAGGATCGAGAACAGTTCGTCGGCCGCGGCGGCGTCGTCGAGTGTCACCTGCCGCAACACCCGGACCGAGGGATCCATGGTGGTCTCCCACAGTTCCTTGGCGTCCATCTCGCCGAGACCCTTGTAGCGCTGGATGCCGTCCTCCGGGTTGATCCGTCGTCCTGCGGCACGGCCGGCCTCGAGCAGACCGTCGCGCTCCCGGTCGGAATATGCGAATTCCGGTTCGGAGCGTTGCCATTTCAGCTTGTACAGCGGGGGTTGCGCCAGGAAGATGTGGCCGTGCTCGACCAGCGGCTTCATGAAGCGGAACAGCAGGGTGAGCAGCAGCGTCGAGATGTGCTGGCCGTCCACGTCGGCGTCGGCCATCAGCACGATCTTGTGGTAGCGCAGCTTGGCCAGGTCGAACTCGTCATGGATGCCGGTGCCCAGCGCGGTGATGATGGCCTGGACTTCGGTGTTCTTGAGCACCCGGTCGATGCGGGCCTTCTCGACATTGATGATCTTGCCGCGCAGCGGCAGGATCGCCTGGAACATCGAGTCACGGCCGCTCTTGGCCGAGCCGCCGGCCGAATCACCCTCCACCACATACAGTTCGGACTTGCTCGGATCGGTGGAACGGCAGTCGGCGAGCTTGCCGGGCAGGCCGCCGATATCCGTTGCGCTCTTGCGGCGCACCAGCTCCCGCGCCTTGCGCGCGGCGATACGTGCCTGCGCCGACGAAACCGCCTTGTTCACAACGGTCTTTGCTTCGGCCGGGTTGGCATCGAACCAGTGCTGCAACTCCTCGTTGCAGATCTTCTGGACGAAGGACTTTACCTCGGTGTTGCCGAGCTTGGTCTTGGTCTGGCCCTCGAACTGCGGCTGCTGGACCTTCACCGAGATCACCGCGGCGAGGCCCTCGCGGATGTCGTCACCGGTGAGGTTCGGATCCTTGTCCTTGAGTAGCTTCTTGTCCTTGGCGTACTTGTTGACCACGGTGGTCAGCGCAGCGCGGAAGCCCTCTTCGTGGGTGCCACCCTCATGGGTGTTGATGGTGTTGGCGAAGGTGTGCACGGACTCGGAGTAGCCCGCGTTCCACTGCATCGCGATCTCGACCTCGTGGCCGGGTCCCTTGCCCTCGAAATCGATGACGCTGGGCTGGATCGCGGTCTTGGTGCGGTTGATGTGCTTGACGAAGTCGACCAGACCGCCGGGGTAGTGGAACACCCGGTGCTTGACCTTCTGCGGCGCGGCGGCCTCGGCCGCCTTCTCATCCGCCGACTTCGGGGCCTCGGCGTGGTCGCTGACCACCTCGTCCACCACGGATGCGGGGGCGACCCGCTCATCGGTCAACTCGATGGTCAGGCCCTTGTTTAGGAAGGCCATCTCCTGCAGACGCCGAGCGATCGTCTCGAAGTCGTAGGTCGTGGTCTCGAAGATGTCCGGATCCGCCCAGAACCGGATGGTGGATCCGGTCTTCTTGGTCTTCTCGCCCTGACGCAAGGTGCCGGGCACCGATTTGTCGTAGGTCTGGAACCACTCATAACCGTCGCGGCAGACATCTGCCTCCAGCCGGGTGGACAGCGCGTTGACCACCGAGACGCCGACGCCGTGCAGACCACCGGACACCTGGTAGGCGCCCTCCTCGAACTTGCCGCCGGCGTGCAGCACGGTCATGACGACGTCGATGGTGGGGACGCCGGTGGAGTGCATCGCGACCGGGATGCCTCGGCCGTCGTCGGAGACCTGGACGCCACCGTCCTCGAGGATCCGCACGTCGACCTTGCTGGCGTAACCGGCCATCGCCTCGTCGACCGCGTTGTCCACAACCTCCCAGATCAGGTGGTGCAGACCTCGCTCACCAGTGGATCCGATATACATACCGGGACGCTTGCGGACGGCTTCGAGTCCTTCGAGGACCTTGATCGATTCGGCACCGTACTGATCTTGGGCAGCCACGTTGGACGCGTCTCCTTGGGGTTCGCGGGTAGCGGTTCACAAGACCGCCTGCAAAGCTCCCTCCAGTCTACCGTTAGACACCGTCAGGACTTACCCTGTGGCGGCGTTTCCCGCTATCTAACTGCGCCGTGCGCGGAATTTCCGACCCCCCCGAGCGTCGGGACGGCCCAACAACCGCTTTCACCGCGTCTAAGCGATCTCAGCGCAGCGCCCCAGTGACCTACCCGTAGGTGTCGCGGGGTCCGCGTCCGGAAACGTGACGATTACCCTTGCGCCACGACGGTGCGGTCGGTCCCTGGATCTTCAGCGAGGTCACGACGCCGTCGCCGACGGCCGCGGCGATCTTGGCCAGCAGCTGGGCCTGCACCATCCGCAACTGCGTCGCCCAGGCCGTGGACTCCGCGGATACGGTCAGCACCCCGTCCCGCAGACTGGTCGGCACGGCATGATCGGCGATCTGGTCCCCGACGACGGTCGTCCACTGACCCAGGACCGAACCCTCGGCCACCTGCTTGGACCAGCCCCGCGACTGCGCCAGATCTCGAGCCGCCGCACTGAACGGCTGTGGATCGCGGACGTCCGGGCCGGGCCCGGACCACCGGCGCCGCCGGCCGACGGTGGGGGAGCGCTGCGTGGAGGTCACCCGGCCGCGGCCCACATCCTTGCCCTGGCTGCGCGCCGCGCCGCGGGCCTCCTCGAGCGCCCGGCGCACCATGTCCATACCGGGCAGATTCGCCAGATGCTCCGGTGGGTCCCCGGTTTCACCCGTGTCCGCAGACTCGCGCATGCCCGACGGTTCGCTCGCAGACTCGCTCACGACACCACCTCCGAGATTCGTCCACCATCATCATCGCGCATGGTGACCTCGATCCGGCGCACATCCCAGTCCACGGGCAGATCCTCGGGAACGGCCGCGGTCACCAGCACCTGCTCGGCCGACGACGCCACCTGGGCCAGGGCCCGTCGCCGGGCGTTGTCCAGTTCGGCGAACACATCGTCGAGCAGCAGTACCGGATCGGATCCGTCGGTACGCAGCAGTTCGTAGGCCGCCAACCTCAAACCGAGTGCCATCGACCAGGATTCGCCGTGGCTGGCGTAGCCCTTGGCCGGTTGTTCACCGAGGCGGAGTTCGAGATCGTCGCGATGCGGCCCGACCAGACACACGCCGCGCTCGAGTTCGGCCGACCTCTTGTTCCGCAACTCCTCGAGCAACGCGGCTTCGTAGACACCCCGGTCGACGGTGCCCGCAGCCGCCTCGGCCTCGACGGCCGGCGCGGCACTGCGGTACCGGATCGCCGCCGGCCGAGACCCCGGGGCGAGCAGTTGATAGGCCTTCTCAACCTCGGGGGCGAGCTGGTTCACCAGATCCACCCGCGCCGAAAGCAGTTCTGCGCCATGGGCTGCCAGATGCCCGTCCCACGACTCGAGGGTGTCCAGCATCGCGGTGTCACCGCGGTACCGTGCCGGGCCTGCGGACTTCAGCAAGGCGGTGCGCTGGCGAACCACCTTGTCGTAGTCGGCCCGCACTCCCGCGATCCGGGGTCGCCGGGTGGTGGCGACCTCGTCCAGATAACGGCGCCGCTCGGACGGATCTCCGCGCACCAGCGCGAGGTCCTCGGGCGCGAACAGCACCGCCCGCAGGACACCCAATATCTCGCGCGGGCTGCGTACCGGCGAGCGATTCAGCCGGGCCTTGTTGGCCCGTCCGGTGGTGATCTCGAGATCGATCGCGAGTTCACGGCCCTCGTTGACCACCACCGTCGAGACGACGGCACGCGGCGCCCCGGCCCGGATCAGTGGCGCATCCGAGGCGACCCGATGTGAACTCAACGTCGCCGAATACCACAATGCCTCGACGAGATTGGTCTTGCCGAAGCCGTTCGGCGCGACGAAGACGGTATGCCCTGGCTCGAGCTCTATATCGGCCCGCGACCATGACCGGAAGTCGGTCAATCCCAGATGACGTACGTACAAAACTAACCGGACTCCGAGATTCGTTGTACGGCGTGCCCGCCGAACTGGTTACGGAGCGCGGCAACGGCCTTCATCGTCGGTGAATCTTCCTGGCGGGAAAGGAATCTCGCGAAGAGCGAGGCTGCGATCCCGGGGACCGGAACCCGCAGCCGGATGGCTTCTTCGACCGTCCACCGGCCCTCACCGGAATCCTCGGTGTACCCGGTGAGATTCTCCAGGCCCGGATCTTCCTTGAGCGCCTTCGCCAACAGTTGTTGCAGCCAGGACCGCACCACCGTGCCGTTGGTCCAGGCCTGATAGACCGCCTGCGGGTCGCGCACCAGATCCTCGGCGGCCAGCATCTCGTAGCCCTCGGCATATGCGGTCATCAACGCGTACTCGACGCCGTTGTGCACCATCTTGGTGAAGTGTCCGGCGCCCACCGGTCCCGCGTGGACGAAACCATCGGCCTTCTCACCGGCCGGCCGCAGCGTGTCGAAGATCGGCATGGCTCGAGCGACATCCTCGTCACCACCGCCGATCATCAGTCCGTAGCCTTCGGTGAGACCCCAGACACCGCCGGAGACCCCCGCATCGATGAAGGAGATCCCCTTGTCTCCCAACATCTTTGCGTGCGGCGCGTCCTCTGTGTAGCGCGAGTTGCCGCCGTCGATCACCAGGTCACCGGGGTCGAGCACCTCGGCCAGGTCCGCGATGGTCGATCGGGTGACGGCGCCGGAGGGGACCATCACCCAGACCGTGCGGGGTGACGGTAGTGCCTCGGCCAACGCCGCCAGCGAGGGCACGTCGGTGACTTCGGGACGCGGGTCGTATCCGACGACCTGGTGGCCTCCCGCACGCAGCCGTTCGCGCATGTTGAAGCCCATTTTGCCCAGCCCGATCAAACCGAGTTGCATATGTGCGCATTCCTCCGCGTGGGTGAGCCGGTCAGCCCGGGAGGCGCACCGGCATCAACAGATAGACGTAATCGGTCTGCTCGGCGGGGAAGGGCCCCGTCGCGCCGGCCTCGACACCATTCTCGCCCGCGGGCCGCAGCACCGCCGGTCGGCTCGGGGTGGTGAAACCGAAAGTCACCCGCTCCGAACGCAACGACCCCAGGCCGTCGGTCAGGTAGGTCGGGTTGAAGGCAATGGTCAGGGGCTCACCGGCGAAATCGACCTGCAGGTCTTCCTCGGCGCGGCCGACGTCATCGGCGCCTGCCGACAGCCGGACGCCGTCCTCGCTGAACTCGAGCCGGACCTGTGCACCGCGATCGGCCACCAGGGCCACACGCTTGATCGCCTCGGTCAGTTCGGCGACCCCGACGGTGGCGACCGCGGTGTGCTCGGTGGGCAGCAGCTGGCGGAACTTCGGGAACTCGGCGTCGAGCAGCCGGGTCGTGGTGCGCTTGCCGTTGCTGCGGATGCCCAGCAGGCCCTCCTTGCCGACGGCGGCGCCGGCGCCGAGCGCCAGGTGCACCTCGGTGCCGTCGGTGCCGGTCTTGGCGGCCTCCGACAGGGTCTTAGCCGGGACCAGCACGGCGGCCTCGATACCGGCCGAGCCGGTGGACCAGGTGAGTTCGCGGACCGCGAGCCGGAATCGGTCGGTGGCTGCCAAAACGACCTTGTCGCCGGAAATTTCGACCCGGATACCGGTCAGCATGGGCAGCGTGTCGTCGCGACCTGCGGCAACCGCCACCTGACCGATCGCCTCGCCGAACAGATCGGCCGAAACCACACCGGTCTCGTCCGGCAGCGCCGGCAGCGACGGATAATCCTCGACGGCCATCGTCGGCAGCGAGAAGCGGGCGCTACCGCAGCTCAGCGAGACCCGGGTGCCCTCGACACTGACGTCGACGGGCTTGGCCGGCAGCGAGCGGGTGATATCCGAGAGCAGCCTGCCGGAAACCAAAACGCTTCCCGGAGAAGCGATTTCAGCTGCGACACGAACTTCTGCCGATGTCTCGTAGTCGTACCCGGAGATTGTCAGACCATCGTCGGAACCGGTCAGCAGCACGCCGGCGAGCACCGGAACGGTCGGCCGTGACGGCAAGCTGCGCGCCACCCATGCCACCGCATCGGCAAAATCCTCGCGTACCAGACGGAACTTCAAATCGGTGAGACCAACATTCGTCGTCACCACGTCCATAGCGTCCCTTCGATCTACCGCGTCAACCAGCACCTAGCTGCGGATTCCCCATGTCACTCCGAGCGTAGTCGCGAACTGGTCGACGATCGCACCGGCGTATCGAATCACAACCGTAGAGCGTTCGGCGCGAACTTGAAAGCTATTCGCTCGGTCTGCGCAGGGCGCGGAAATCACCGAGGAGCGGTGAGCCGACTGCCCTGTCCCCAACAGCCTGCTTTTAGAAGATGATCCTTCTAGAGATAAAAGCAACAGTAATAGGTCCTGTGGAAGCTGTGGATGAATGCCCCTCCGTGCAGGTGGCACGCGTGCCGGGGGTGTGCGCAGACTGTGGAGGAATTCCGGACGGCCGGGGCGCGGCTGTGAATAGAACCCGTGTTGTGCAGTGGACGCCGGGTTGACGACAGGTTTCTCCCAAGTTGTGCACAGCGCTATCCACACCGTTTTTGTGTGGCGAATGGTGCCGACGTGACGGAAGTTTTTCCGAGATTTGTGGTGAGAACTACAGTCCGGGCGGGC